>NZ_SDWV01000004.1 GCF_004137345.1 Nocardioides zhouii | reverse complement strand
TCGCTGAGCACCGCCATCCGCGTCATGGACCCAGCATCAAGCCCGAACCACGCTCAACATTGGAGACACGCCCTAGCCGGCGTCGGGGCCGATCGCCTCGTCGAGGCGCTTGCGGGCACCGTCGAGCCACTCCTGGCAGACCTTGGCCAGCGCCTCGCCGCGCTCCCAGAGGGCGAGCGACTCCTCGAGCGTCGTGCCACCGGCCTCGAGGGTGCGGACCACCTCGATGAGCTCCTCGCGAGCCTCTTCGTAGCTGGGCTGAACGGGGGTGGCGTCAGGCATGGGGGTCCTCCACGGGATCTGTCTCGGTGCGGTCGGTGGTGGCGTGGATCCGGCCGTCGGCGACCCGCACCGACACCGCGGAGCCGGGGGCAGCCTGGGCGACGGAGGTGACGACGTGGCCGTCCGCGTCCTGGAGCACGGCGTACCCCCGCTGGAGCGTCGCCAGCGGCGACAAGGACTGGGCCCGCGCGCGCTGGTGACCGATGTCGTCGGCGGCGCGGTCGAGCCGGTGCGCGAGCGTACGACGGGCGCGCCCCAGCAGCTCGTCGATCTCGTCGGACCGCGCGGTCAGCAGGTTGCGCGGGTCGGCCATCGCGGGCCGCGAGCGCACCTGGCCCAGCCACTCCTGCTCGCGGGCGATGCGCTGGGTGATGACCTGGCGCAACCGGTCGCGCGCCCAGGTCACCCCGTGGGCCTCCTCGGCCATGTCGGGCACGACCAGCTTGGCGGCATCGGTCGGAGTCGAGGCGCGTACGTCGGCGACGAGGTCGAGCAGCGGCTGGTCGGGCTCGTGGCCGATGGCCGACACCACGGGCGTACGCAGCGCGTGCACCGCACGGATCATCGCCTCGTCGGAGAACGGCAGCAGGTCCTCGATCGACCCACCGCCGCGTGCGACGACGATGACGTCGACCTCGGGGTTGCGCTCGAGCTTGTCCAGCGCCTCGATGACCTCGGCGGCGCAGCGCTGCCCCTGCATCGCGGCGTAGGCCACCTCGAACTGCACGGCCGGCCAGCGTCGACGCGCGTTCTCGAGGACGTCGCGCTCCGCTGCGCTGTTGGGCGCCGTGACCAGACCGACCCGGCCGGGCAGGAAGGGCAGGTCGCGCTTGCGCTCGGGGGCGAAGAGACCCTCGGCGGCGAGCAGCTGGCGTCGGCGCTCGAGGCGGGCGAGCAGCTCGCCGAGGCCGATCATCGTGATCTCCCGCGCCGCCAGCGAGAACGAGCCGCGGTTGGGGTAGAAGCTCGGCCGCGCGTGGACGACGACGCTGGCGCCCTCGACGAGGGGCGGGTTCATCGAGTCGAACAGCGATCGCTGGCACGTGAGGGTGACCGAGATGTCGGCGACCGTGTCGCGCAGCGTCATGAAGACGGTGTTGACGCCCGGGCGCCGGTTGACCTGCGCGATCTGGCCCTCGACCCACACGCTGCCGAGGCGGTCGATCCACTGCGTGACGGCATTGGCCACGGCCCGCACCGGAGCCGGGGTCTCGGCCGTGGCGTCGCGGAGGGAGGGCACGCGGTGAGGATAGGGGAGGCGACGGACACGCCCGTAGACTTGTGGCTATGACAGACCTCGGCCTGCCCCCGGTGCTCGACCCCGAGACGGCCAAGAACGTGCTCCTCGCCGCCCCCCGCGGCTACTGCGCCGGTGTCGACCGCGCCGTCATCACCGTCGAGAAGGCGCTGGACCTCTACGGCGCGCCGGTCTACGTCCGCAAGCAGATCGTGCACAACAAGCACGTCGTGGCCAACCTCGAGTCGCGCGGCGCGATCTTCGTCGAGGAGCTCGACGAGGTGCCCGAGGGCCGCACCGTCGTGTTCTCGGCCCACGGCGTCTCTCCGGCCGTGCACGAGCAGGCCGCCGAGCGCGGGCTCAAGACCATCGATGCCACTTGCCCGCTGGTCACCAAGGTCCACCACGAGGCGCGCCGCTTCGCGAGCGACGACTACGACATCCTGCTCATCGGGCACGAGGGGCACGAAGAGGTCGAGGGCACCGCGGGCGAGGCGCCGGACCACATCCAGCTGGTGCAGAGCCCGGCCGACGTCGCCGGCATCGTCGTACGCGATCCCGCGAAGGTGGCCTGGCTGTCGCAGACCACGCTGAGCGTCGACGAGACGCTGGAGACGGTCGCCGCGATCCGGGAGAAGTTCCCGCTGCTGCTCGACCCGCCGAGCGACGACATCTGCTACGCCACCCAGAACCGCCAGCTCGCGGTCAAGGAGATATCGCCGTCGGCCGACCTGGTGATCGTGGTGGGCTCGCGCAACTCCTCCAACTCGGTCCGGCTCGTCGAGGTGGCACTCGAGGCCGGCGCCAAGGCGTCGTACCTCGTCGACGACCACACTGAGATCGACGAGGCGTGGCTCGACGGCGTCGCCACCGTGTCGGTGACGTCCGGCGCGTCGGTGCCGGAGGACCTCGTGGAAGGCGTGCTCGCGTTCCTGTCCGAGCGCGGCTACCCCGACGCCCGCGCGGTGCACTCCGCCGAGGAGTCGCTCATCTTCGCGCTGCCGCCCGAGCTGCGCCGCGACATCCGTGCGGCCGCACAGAAGGCCTGAGACGTGGCCCGCTTCGTCGACATCCACCCCGACAACCCCCAGCCCCGGCTGGTGACGCAGATCGTCGAGGCGCTCCGCAACGACGAGCTGATCGCCTATCCCACCGACTCCGGCTACGCGCTCGGTGCGCAGCTCGGCAACCGTGACGGCCGTGACCGGATCCTGAAGATCCGCGAGCTCGACGACCGCCACCACTTCACGCTGATGTGCAAGGACTTCTCCCAGCTCGGCCAGTTCGTCCACGTGGACAACCACGCGTTCCGCGCGATCAAGGCAGCGACCCCCGGGCCGTACACCTTCATCCTGCCCGCGACCGGCGAGGTGCCGAAGCGGCTGATGCACCCCAAGAAGCGCACCGTCGGCGTGCGGATCCCCGACCACACGCTGGTCTGCGCCCTGCTCGAGGAGCTCGGCGAGCCGATCCTCACCAGCACGCTGATCCTCCCCGGCGAGACCGAGGCGCGGACGATGGGTTGGGAGATCAAGGAGGACCTCGACCACGTCGTCGACATCGTCGTCGAGTCCGGCGAGGTCACTGCCGAACCCACCTCGGTGATCGACTGGTCCGAGGCCGAGCCCGTCGTCGTACGCCGCGGGGCGGGCGACGTGGAGCGCTTCGAGGCCTGACCGGCCCCTGCGTGCCCGTCCTGGATGGTGACCGGGCACTTCCTTGCGCTGGGGACGGTTGACCGGGCACGAACTGCCCGGTCAGCGCTCTGGTGCGCGAGGAACTGCCCGGTCAGCGGTGGGTCAGGCGGGTCGGCTGAGCTCGCGGCTGAGCTCGGTGGCGATGTCGGCCTCACCCTCGCGGTGCAGGCGCCAGGCCAGCCAGCCCAGGCAGAGGGCGTACCCGATGAAGAGGGCGATGCCGTGCGTGGCGACGCCGGACACCACGGCCTGGAGCAGGCTGTCGGTCGGGTCCGCGATGGCGGAGCGCGCCACGAGCGCGACGAAGGCGAACACGGCCGTGAGCAACACCGGCGGCAGGAGCGCGACGAGGTAGAAGTCGCGGCGGCGCACCAGCGCGGCGAGGCCCAGGCAGAGCACCATGAAGCAGAGGTCGAAGAAGAGGGTCAGTCGCCCGACGAGGAGCACGTCGATGCTGACCGCGGTGAGCGTGACGGCGACGCCGAGCGACACCACCTGGCGGCCGGGCTCGCGGCCGACCTCCCAGAACGCCTCGGCCTGGTTCACGACGCTCAACCTAGGACGCATCGCGGTCACCCTCCACGCGGCGCGCCGGTGCCTGCTCGGCGAGCAGGTCATCGAGAGTGGGCTCACTGAGGGCGGACGGAACGTCGTCGAGGGCCGTCAGCTCGGGTGCGGCGGGGGAGCGCGGAACGGCTTCGACCTGGCGCGGAGCGTCGAGCGTCTCGGAGGTGACGCCGAGCTCGTTGAAGCGTCGCGCGGAGACCAGCACCCGTCCCTCGAGCGAGCCCATCGCCTGGTTGTACGCCGCCACGCTCGCGCCGAGTGCGCGGCCGACCCGGTCGAGGTGACCGGCCATCGAGCCGAGGCGGGCGTGCAGCTCCTGGCCGAGGCGCTGCACCTCGTGGGCCTGGGCGTTGAGCACCTCGTGCTGCCAGCCCTGGGCGACGGTGCGCAGCAGCGCGATCAGGGTGGACGGCGTGGCCAGCACGACATTCTTCGCGGACGCCTGCTCGACGAGGTCGGGCACGGCCTGGAGCGCGGCCTGCAGGATCGCCTCACCCGGCAGGAAGAGCACCACGAACTCGGGCGTGCCGGGCAGGGCCTCCCAGTAGCGGCGTGAGCCCAGGTCGGCGACGTGCTTGCGTACGTGCTCGCCGAGCCGGGCGAGCGCCCGGTCGTGCTCGGCCGGGTCGTCGGAGCCGGTCAGGTCGAGGAACGCCGCCAGCGGGGCCTTGGCGTCGACCGCGATCGTGCGACCGCCGGCCAGCGTCACGACGAGGTCGGGTCGGAGCCGGCCGTCGTCGAGGCGTACCTGCTCCGCGAAGTCGCAGTGGTCCACCAGCCCGGCGAGCTCGACGGTGCGACGCAGGTGGAGCTCGCCCCACTGTCCCCGCACCTGTGGCTTGCGCAGGGCCGCGGCCAGGGTCGTGGTCTCCCGGCGCAGCGTGTCGGTCGAGTGGCGTACGTCCGTCACCTGCTGGTGCAGCTGGGCCTGCCACGCCACCCGGTCGTGGGCGAGGTCGCTCAGCTGGTCCTGCAGTCGCTCGAGCCCGTCCTGCACGACGGCGTGGTCGGCGACGCGCTGCTGCAGCGCGACCACCGCGACGTCGTCGTCGGGCCGGCTGCGCGACCACAGCACGCCGATCAGCGTGCCGAGCGCGAGGCCGACGGCGAGGACCAGCGCCAGGGTGAGGAGGAGGGGGAAGGTGTCCATGGGGCCAGCATGGCCGAGCCCACCGACAGTGACCTGGGTCAGCCGAGGAGGGCGGACGCGGCGGTCAGGCGCTCGACCTCGTCGGACGTCAGCTCGACCTGTGTCGAACCGACCAGCTCGTCGAGCTGAGCGGCGTCAGTGGCCGAGGCCAGCGGCGCGACGACGTACGGCTGCCTCGTGAGCCAGGCCAGCGCCACGCTCGCGGCAGCTGCTTCGTGGTCCCGCGCGATCGCCTCGACGGTGTCGAGCAGACCGAGGCCGTCCGGGGTGAGGAGCGGCTTCACGTTGGCGCCGCGAGGCCGTCCCTCGGTGTCGGCGTTGCTCCGGTACTTGCCGGACAGGAACCCACCCCCGAGCGCCCGGTAGGGCAGCACCGCCAAGCCGGACGCAGCTGCGACGGTGGCGAGCCCGGTCTCGTACGGCTGTCGGTGGGCCAGGCTGTAGTGAGGCTGGAGCGCGACCGGTGTGGTGAGGCCGTTGTCTGCGGCAGCCCGCACCCACGCCACGGCCACGTCGAGGTCGAAGTTGGATAGCCCGATGGCGCGGATCTTGCCGGCGCGCACCAGGGCGTCGAACGCCGCCGCGCTCTCCTCGACGGGCGTCTCGTCGTCCTGGTAGTGGGCGAAGTAGAGGTCGATGTGGTCGGTGCCGAGGCGGCGCAGCGACTCCTCGACCGACGCCGTCACCACGGGCGCGGACAGCCCGTCGTAGCGAGGATGGTTGCCGACCTTGCTCACGACGACCATGTCGTCACGCGTCCCTCGCTCGCGCATCCACGCGCCGAGGATCGACTCCGCCGCACCGTCGGAGTAGGTGTCGGCGGTGTCGACCAGCGTGCCTCCCGAGGCTGCGACCTGTCGAGGATCGCGTGCGACGCGGCGGCATCGGTCGATCGCCCGAAGGTGTTGGTGCCCAGCCCCAACGGGAGCCCGAGCTCATCGCCCCACACTCGGTCGCGGCTGGTGTCGGCGGCAGGGCGTGGCGTGTTCGGCATGCGTCCCACCCGACCACAGGCGACCGACAGTGAGCGCGTCCTCGCGCTCGCCCGTCCGGGGTAGTCCAGTGGGTTCTGGTCGTTCCGCCGCCCGGATCGCAGCCAAATCTCACTGGACTATCCGCACACGACAGCCATCCCTCACTGGACTACATCGACAGTCAGGCGCCGCGGAACGTCCGCCGGTACGCCGAGGGCGAGACGCCGACGTGCGCCCGGAGGTGCTGGCGGAGGGACGCCGCGGTGCCCATCCCGGCCCGGGTCGCGACCTGGTCGACGGGCAGGTCGGTGGCCTCGAGAAGGTGTTGCGCGTGGCGGATCCGTTGCTGGGTGACCCAGGCGCCGGGGGACTGGCCGGTCTCCTCGCGGAACCGACGGGTGAAGGTCCGTACGCTCATCGACGCCCGATCCGCCAGCGTCGTCACGTCGAGCGACTGGTGCAGGTGGGCCTGCGCCCACGCGCGTACGTCGCTGGTGGCCTCGTCGGTGCGCCGCGGCACGTGCCGCTCGATGAACTGCGCCTGACCGCCGTCCCGCCACGGCGGTACGACCATGTGGCGCGCCACGGCGTTGGCGACCGACGGGCCGTGGTCGGAGCGGACGAGGTGGAGGCAGAGGTCGATGCCCGCGCTCAGCCCTGCGGAGGTGAGCACGCGGCCGTCGTCGGTGAAGAGGACGTCCTCGTCCACCGCCGCTGCGGGGTAGAGGCGGCGGAAGTCGTCGGCGTACTTCCAGTGCGTCGTCGCGCGGTGCCCGTCGAGGATCCCGGCGGCCGCGAGGACGAACGCGCCGGTGCAGATCGACACCCAGCGGGCGTCGGCGGGCACGGTCGCGAGCGCCGCCCGCAGGTCGTCGGGGAGGGTGCCCTCGTGCCGCGGGCCATGGATCATCGTGCCCGGCACGATCACGGTCTGCGCCGTCGCGAGCGCCTCGATGCCGGCCGAGGGGGCGATCGAGTATCCGCGGCTCGCCTGCACCGGACCGCCGTCGAGCGACACCACCTGGACGTCGTACAGCGCGCGCCCGGCCTCGTCGTACGCCTCGCCCAGCACCTGCGGCGGGATCGTCAGGTCGTAGCCGATCACGGGCGCGATCGCGAGCACGACGACGCGGTGCGGGGATGTCATGGCCGGATTCTTTCACATGTTGGCATTCGTGCCACTCGTCGCCGGCGGTGCCCGTCCGCGACACTGGTCCGCGTGACGACGACGAGCCCGACCGCGCCTGCCTCCCCGGGACACGACGACCGTCCGCAGGGCCTGCACTGGGCGTGGGTCGTCGCCGCGGTCGCCTTCGTGACCCTGGTCGGCGCTGCCGCCTTCCGCTCCGTGCCGGGCGTGCTCATCGAGCCGTTGCACGAGGAGTTCGGCTGGTCGCACGGGCTGATCGGGTCGGCGGTCTCGCTCAACCTCATGCTCTTCGGCCTGATGTCGCCGTTCGCTGCGGCGCTGATGGACCGCTTCGGTGTACGCCCGGTGGTCACCTTCGCGCTCGTCATGGTCTCGATCGGCAGCGGCCTCACGGTCTTCATGACCGAGCCGTGGCAGCTGATCCTGTGCTGGGGCCTGCTGGTCGGGCTCGGCACCGGCTCGATGTCCATGGCCTTCGTCGCCACCATCACCAGCCGGTGGTTCGTGGCCCGCCGCGGCCTGGTCAGCGGCATCCTCACGGCCGGCAACGCCACCGGCCAGCTGATCTTCCTGCCGGTCGTCGCCTGGCTCGCGACGAACCACGGCTGGCGTACGGCGGCGCTGCTCGCCGCGGCCGCCTCCCTGGCCGTCATCCCGCTGGTCCTGCTCTTCCTTCGCAACCACCCGGCCGACATGGGGCTGCGGGCACTCGGGGCCACCGACGCCGACCCCGGCCCGCCGCCGCACCAGCAGGTCGGGTCGAGCGCGGGGCGGGCCCTCGGCGTGCTGCGCGACGCCGCGCGGAGTCGTACGTTCTGGTTGCTGTCCGGCGGCTTCGCGATCTGCGGGATGACCACCAACGGCCTCATTGCCACGCACTTCGTCCCCGCCGCGCACGACCACGGCATGCCGGCGACCACGGCGGCGTCGCTGCTCGCGGTGGTCGGCATCTTCGACGTGGTCGGCACGATCGCGTCGGGCTGGCTCACCGACAAGATCGACCCGCGGCTGCTGCTCGTCGGCTACTACGTCCTGCGCGGTGTGGGCCTGATGACCCTGCCGGCGCTGATGTCGCCGCACGTCGCGCCCAGCATGTGGGTCTTCATCATCATCTACGGCCTCGACTGGGTGGCGACCGTGCCGCCGACGGTCGCGCTGTGCCGCGAGCACTTCGGCGCAGGTGTCGGGCCGATCGTCTTCGGCTGGGTCTTCGCGAGCCACCAGATCGGCGCGGCCGTCGCCGCCACCGGTGCAGGCGTCATCCGCGACCTCACCGGCGGCTACGACCCGGCGTTCTACGCCGCGGCCGGGCTCTGCGCCGTCGCCGGCCTGATGTCGTACGCCATCCGGCGGGTGCCGACTCCGGCGACGACGCCGGAACAGGTGCCCGTCAGCTGAGGTCGACGACCACGGGCGCGTGGTCGGACGGCGAGCCCGTGCCCTGGGCCGGGTCGCGCTCGTCCTTGTCGATGAACGCACCCGTCACCCGCGCGGCGAGCGACGGCGAGCCGACGACGAAGTCGATCTTGAGCCCGCGGTCGCGCTCGAAGCGCTGGCGGTAGTAGTCCCAGTAGGTGTAGCCCGGCGCGTGCGCGCGGGTCACCTCGGCGTACCCGTCGTCGAGGAAGCCCTGGAACGCCGCGCGCTCCGGCGGCGTGACGTGGGTCGATTTCGCGAACTGGGCCGGGTCGAAGACGTCGTCCTCGGTCGGGCAGATGTTCCAGTCGCCGACCAGCGCGGTCGGCACGTCGAGCCAGTCGCGCGCCGACTCCCGGAGCCGCGCGAGCCAGTCGAGCTTGTAGGCGTAGTGGGGGTCGTCGGGCTTGCGGCCGTTGGGGACGTAGAGCGACCAGATGCGTACGCCGTCGCAGGTCGCGCCGATCGCACGCGCCTCCTCGGCAGCCGGGTCACCCCACGTCGGCATGCCGGCGAAGCCGACCTGGACGTCCTCGAGTCCCACGCGGGAGAGCAGCGCGACGCCGTTCCACTGGTTGAGCCCGGCCACCGCGATGTCGTAGCCCAAGGCCTGCAGGCCCATCAGCGGCAGCTGGTCCTCGCGGGCCTTGGTCTCCTGCAGCGCGAGCACGTCGATGTCGTGTCGCTGCACGAAGGCCTCGACCCGGTCGATGCGGGAGCGGAGGGAGTTGACGTTCCAGGTGGCGATGCGCACCACCCCACCCTAGGGAGGCATCGCTCACGCTGAGAACGTGGGGCGAACGAGGCTTTGTGCAGCAAACCCTTTACAGATCTGCCCTCTGTGGGGGAGGTTCAGCAGCAGCGCACTGGTCTCGGGAACTTCGTGCTGGCTACTGCTCCACCGTGTGCCCGGCGCAGGACGCGAACTGCACCACCCGCAACAACAGCGTGCTGTTCTCGGTGGAGCCCGTCCAGACCTCGCAGTACATCGCCCGGGCGTTCTTCCCGAGCACCCCGAAGCGCTCGCGCAACGTCCTGGTCGACGACTCGATCTGGACCTCGGGCTCCTGGACGCCGTCCAACATCCTCGGCCACGAGCTCGGCCACACGCTGGGCTTCCGCCACGAGCACACGCGCCCCGAGTCGGGCACCTGCTTCGAGGACAACAACTGGCGTCCGCTGACGCCGTACGACTCGGCGTCGATCATGCACTACCCGCAGTGCAACGGCTCGTCGAGCAATCTCTCGATGACCAACACCGACCGCCAGGGTGCAGCACTGCTCTACCCCTGATCGGATCGCACCACCCCCGCACGATCTCGAACGCCCCTTCCGTCCCGAGCGGAGGGGGCGTTCGTCTGCCCCGGTAGCGTCTGCGCGTGCCCGTCTCGTCGCAGATCCTCTCCGCCCGTGACCTCGAGTTCCTGCTCTTCGAGTGGCTCGACGTCGAGAAGCTCAGCGAGCGCCCCCGCTTCGCCGAGCACGACCGCGCGTCGTACGACGCCCTGCTGGCGCTGTGCGAGGAGCTCGCGACCGAGCACTTCGCGCCGCACTACCGCAAGAGCGACACCGAGGAGCCGGTCTTCGACGGCTCGACGGTGCACCTCATCCCGGAGATCGGAGCCGCGCTGGAGAAGTTCGCCGCCGCCGACCTGCTGACCCTGACCCTCGACGAGGAGGTCGGCGGGCTGCAGGTGCCGCACGTCGTGGCCTCGGCCTGCATGGCGTGGTTCACCGCCGCCAACATCGGCACCGCGGCGTACTCCTTCCTCACTGTCGCCAATGCCGGGTTGCTGCTCGCGCACGGCTCGCCCGAGCAGGTCGAGCGCTACGTCGGGCCGATGCTCGAAGGCCGCTTCTTCGGCACCATGACGCTGTCCGAGCCGCACGCCGGCTCGAGCCTCGGCGACGTCGTCACCCGCGCGGTGCCTGCCGACGACGGCACCTTCCGGATCTTCGGCAGCAAGATGTGGATCTCCGGCGGCGACCACGAGATGGGCGACAACATCGTCCACCTCGTGCTGGCCAAGCTCCCCGACGCGCCCGCCGGGTCGCGCGGCATCTCGCTCTTCATCGTCCCGAAGCACCTCGTCAACGAGGACGGCTCGATCGGCGAGCGCAACGACGTCGCCCTCGCGGGCATCAACCACAAGCTCGGCAGCCGCGGCACCGTGAACACGGCACCCGTCTTCGGGGACGGCGCCTTCACCCCGGGCGGCGCGGCCGGAGCCGTCGGCTACCTCGTCGGCGAGCCCCACAAGGGCCTGTCCTACATGTTCCACATGATGAACGCCGCCCGGCTCGGCGTCGGGATGTCGGCGACCACGACGGCGTACACCGCCTACCTCAAGTCCCTCGACTACGCGCGCTCGCGGCCGCAGGGACGGGCGCTGACCGCGACCGACCCCGCCGGCCCGCAGGTGCCGATCATCGAGCACGCAGACGTACGCCGGATGCTGCTGGCGCAGAAGTCGTACGTCGAGGGGGCGCTCGCGCTCAACCTCTGGTGCAGCCGGCTGCTCGACGAGCAGGCGACCGCGGCCGACGATGCCGAACGGCTCGCCGTCGGCCAGCTCCTCGACGTGCTCACGCCGATCGCGAAGTCGTGGCCCTCGCAGTGGGGCCAGGAGTCCTGCAGCCTGGCCATCCAGGTGCTCGGCGGCTCGGGCTACACCCGCGACTACGACGTCGAGGCCCACTGGCGCGACCAGCGGCTCAACCCGATCCACGAGGGCACCCACGGCATCCAGGCGCTGGACCTGCTCGGCCGCAAGGTGCTCGGTGGGGGCGGCGCCTCGCTGCTCGCGCTGGCGGCGCGGATCGAGGAGACTGTCGTCGTGGCGACCGACCTCGGCGGCGAGGCAGCGGCGTACGCCGTCTCGCTCAAGGCGATGGTCGACCGGCTCGGCGAAGTCACCTTCGCGCTGGCCGGGCTCGGCGATCCCGACCGGACGATGGCCAACGCGACGGTCTACCTGGAGGCTGCCGGTCACGTCGTCATCGCCTGGATGTGGCTCGAGCAGCTCGTCGCAGTGGGGGAGAAGGAGGGCGACTTCTACGACGGCAAGCGGGCCGCCGCGCGCTACTTCTTCGGCTGGGAGCTGCCGAAGGTCGCACCGATGCTCGACCTGCTCGCCTCGGGCGACACCACGACGCTCGACATGCAGGCTGCCTGGTTCTAGGGCTCGAGGAACTCCCTCACCAGCCCGGGCGTGGCCGCGTCCGCGAGCGCGACGCCGACGTCGAGGCGTACGTCGCGCAGGAGCACGCGCTCGTCGCCGGCGGCCGTCGTCGCGACGAGGTCGGCGAGCCCGATGCGGCGCTGCCACCACGACTGGGAGACGACCCAGCCGATGATGCCGTCGGTCTCCAGCACCGTGCGGATCCGGGCCAGCTGGCCGCTGCCGGCCACGAGGTGGTCGCCGGCGAGGGCGTGGCCGAGGTGTCTGTACGACGACTCGCCGACCGCCGCGGCCGCAAGCAGGAGCACGACGGCGAGCGCTGCCACCCACCACCATGAGATGTCGAACCACCAGGCCGCTCCGGCCGCCGCTACCACCAGCGCGAGGGCCTCGCGGAGCTCGCGGAACCACGCGCGGCGGCGGGCGAGCGGTCCGTGTGCCACGAGCGGGTCGGTGAGCGGTCCGCGGTGCTCGAGCACGGCCTGGCCGACGCCGACCGCGACCTCGCGGGGGCACGGCGGAAGCACCTGCGTCACGCCGTTCTCGACGCCCGTCGCGAGTGTCGAGAGCTCGGCGCCACCGACGGCACGCATCAGCAGCGGCTCGGTCATCCGTACGCCGCGGACCTTGGCCTCCTCCACCGTGATCGAGCGCGTGGTGAAGAGTCCGCTGGTGAGGTGCAGCGAGCCGTGCTCGCGCACCAGCAGGAAGCGCCACCACTGCACGACGTAGCCGGCGACCGACACGACGAGCCAGGCCGCGAGACCGGCGACCGACAGCACGAGGACGACCGCGACCAGCGCGAACTGCGCGAGCCAGTCCCACGTCGAGCGGGCCGTCTCCTCGTTCCAGATCGGGAGGTTGTCGCCGAACTGGGAGAGCGCGCCGAGGGCGCCGGCGAGCAGGACCAGCCGACTGAGGCTGAAGGGCGCGAAGCGCAGCCACGACCAGTCGATGCGGGCGAGCTCGACGGGGAGCGGGGCGGGGGCCGGCGGCCGCGGCGCGACGTCCGGCAGGTCTTCCGTCGACGCGTCCGGGGCTGCCACGACCACGGCTGCCTCACGTCGGCGCAGGAGCGTCGTACGCAGTGCTTGGGCGTCCGCCGCCGACAACGCGTCGAGCGTGATGCGGTCGTCGTCGACGCCGGTGCCGACCTGCACCTTCTGCAGGCCGAGCACGCGGTGCAGCAGCGAGGCCTCGAGGTCGACGCTGCGGACCCGGTCGAGCGGCGCCGTCGAGGTGTTCTTGTTGAGGACCCCCGAGCGCACCTGGATCTGGGTGTCGGTGAGGCGGTAGTGCGTGGTGAGCCACGGCAGCGCGCCGAAGACGAGCGGTCCGATGACGAGGACCGGGAAGACCACCCAGCCGAACCCGGAGTCGCTCTGGCTGATCCCGACCACCGCGACCACGACGGGCACGACTGCCTGGCCGATGGCCTTCACCGGGTCGAGCAGCAGCTTGCGGGGGCTCAGCCGCGACCACCCGTCGCCGGGCGCGGGGATCACGTCGCGTCGTCCTCGCCCGCGGCGGTGATGGCGGTGAGCCGGGCCACGACCTCGCGGGCGGTCTCGGCGTCGAGGCAGTCGACGGTGATCGGTCCGGCGGCCGATGCGGTCGTGACGGTGATCGACGCCAGTCCGAAGAGCCGCATGAGCGCACCCTGGCGGGAGTCGACGGTCTGCACGCGGTTGATCGGCGCGATCCGGGTCTGCCGCCCGATCCAGCCCTCGCGCGTGTGCACGGCCGTGTCGGTGACCTCCCAGCGGTGGACGCGGTAGCGGATCCGGGGCATCAGCACGACGTGGGCGACCGCGGCGGCCGCGACCAGCAGGACGAGGACGATCGTCCAGCCGGGCACGTCCGGGACCACGACGTACGCCACTGCGGCCGCCCCCACGATCACGGTGTCACCGATCAGGGCCGACACCCGCCAGAACGGGACCGCCTGCGGCGAGACGCGGTGGGCCGGCTCCCGCAGGACGGGCCGCGGCACGATCGGCTCGCGCTCGATCGGCTCGGCCCCCACGTCGCTCATGGGGACGAGTCTTGCAGGTCGGGGCGAGCGGGCGAACTTGTGCAATCCGCGTCCCGGATCCGTCCGCCCGCGATCTTCTGCAGGTTCGTGCAGTGCACACACCTGACCCGGGCCAGCCCTTCCCTTGTGGTCTAGACCGGGGTGTGGTGGAGGGGCCAACACCAATCCGACCGGAAGAAGTGACAGCGCACATGAAGACCACGATCACCAGGACCCTGGCCGCCGCAATCGGAGCGGGTGCGCTGGCTGCGTCGATGCAGCCGGCGAGTGCGGCACCCGCTCGGGAGGACGTGCCGAGCTTCCAGGAGTTCAAGGCCGCGACCTTCCAGGACGTCGCCGGCCAGTACGTCGTCAACGGCGACGAGACCATCGCCACGACCCCGAAGCTGCGCGACTACTACGACGCGATGGTGGGCTCGAAGGACACCGACTCGCAGTCGCTGGTCATCAACACCGTCGGTGGCGCCGACGACAAGTGGTCCGCCACGGCGGCCCGCAACCTGACCTACTGCGTGAGCAACAACTTCGGTGCCAACAAGGCCGCCGTGGTCTCCGCCATGCAGTCGGGCGCCGGCCAGTGGGAGGCCGCCTCGAGCGGGATCAACTTCACGTACGTGTCGTCCGCCGACGCGAGCTGCACGGTGTCCAACAGCGCCGTGGTGTTCTCGGTCGAGCCGACCAACACCAACCAATACATCGCCCGGGCATTCTTCCCGAGCAGCCCGGACAGCCAGCGCAACATCCTGGTCAACGCGACGTCACTGCAGAACTCCGGGTCGTGGACCCCGTCCAACATCCTCGCCCACGAGCTCGGACACACGCTGGGCTTCCGCCACGAGCACACCCGGCCCGAGGCCGGCACCTGCTTCGAGGACAACAACTGGCGCCCGCTGACGCCGTACGACTCGGCGTCGATCATGCACTACCCGCAGTGCAACGGTTCGTCGAGCGACCTCTCGATGACCGACACGGACCGCGCAGGGGCGCGGACGGTCTACGGCTCCTGACGGGACGCCCGGACCACCGGGGGGAGGGCCCGGCCCGAGAGGGTCCGGCCCTTCGCCTCATTTCGTGCCGTCGTCCGCGGCGCCCGTAGACTCCCCGCCCGTGGCTCTCACCATCGGCATCGTCGGTCTCCCCAATGCGGGCAAGTCGACCCTCTTCAACGCACTGACCAAGAACGACGTCCTCGCGGCGAACTACCCGTTCGCGACGATCGAGCCCAATGTCGGGGTCGTCGGGGTCCCCGACGAGCGGCTGCCGCAGCTCGCGGAGGTCTTCGAGTCGGCCAAGATCCTCCCGGCGACCGTCGAGTTCGTGGACATCGCGGGCATCGTCCGCGGCGCCTCGCAGGGTGAGGGCCTGGGCAACAAGTTCCTCTCGCACATCCGCGAGTCCTCGGCGATCTGCCAGGTGACCCGGGTCTTCCGCGACGAGGACGTCACCCACGTCGACGGCGAGGTCAACCCCGCCAACGACATCTCCACGATCCAGACCGAGCTGATCTTCGCCGACCTCGACACGGTCGACCGGGCGATCCAGCGCCTCGAGAAGGAGTCGCGCAAGGTCAAGGACCTGGTCGCCAACCTCGACGCCGCTCGCGCGGCGAAGGACGCGCTCGAGTCGGGCACCCCGATCATCGCGACCTCGATCGACCGCTCCCTCCTTCGCGAGCTGTCCCTGCTGACGGCCAAGCCATTCATCTACGTCTTCAACTGCGACGCCGACGAGCTCGCCGACGACGTGCTCAAGGACAAGATGCGCGCGATCATCGCGCCGGCTGAGGCGATCTTCCTCGACGCCAAGTTCGAGTCGGACCTGGCCGAGATGGACGACGACGAGATGGCCCACGAGATGCTCGCCGAGATGGGCATCACCGAGTCCGGCCTCGACCAGCTCGCCCGCGTCGGCTTCGACACCCTCGGCCTGCAGACCTACCTGACCGCCGGCCCCAAGGAGACGCGGGCCTGGACGATCCGGAAGGGCGCCACCGCCCCCGAGGCCGCCGGTGTCATCCACACCGACTTCCAGAAGGGCTTCATCAAGGCCGAGATCGTCTCCTTCGCCGACCTGATGTCCGCCGGCACCATGCTCAAGGCCAAGGAGGCCGGCAAGGTGCGCATGGAGGGCAAGGACTACGTCATGGCCGACGGCGACGTGGTCGAGTTCCGCTTCAACGTCTGAGGGTTCACTGTTTGCGTATGTCAGACGGCATTTTGCTGTCCCGTCAGGCACGTTCTGTCCTCACTGTGCCCTCACCAGAACGCCCAATGCTGCGTGAACGTCCCCGGTGCCTCATCCGGCATTCAGCCCAGACGTCGCCTGCGCGCAGAGCTTGCCTACCTCGGTGCGTATAGGCTGGGGGCGCTTCGCACGCGAGAGTGAACGACGAGCGCGGCCAGCTGCCGGTCCTGGTCGTGGATGGCGCTCTCCGCGATGGTGCGCACCACGTGACTCGAACCGCCAACCATCTCGAGGCGAGCGGCGGCGATGGATGCGTGTGCGTGCGCGGCGAGCTGCGCGACGAAGGTCCGGTCGAGCGCGAGGCCGTGCTATGCGCGGGGCGGGCCCAACGTCGTGCGCGATGCTTGGGCGAGCGGCCGACCGCGGTCGAGCAGGACGGCTGAGATCGCTGCGAGCTGAGCTGTCTGCACGCTCAGCGCGGTGGCGGCCACCGCTCGTACGTCCCGCCGGTCGCTGCGGCTGGCTGCCTCGCTAGCGGTCATGATCGAGGCGAGCGCCACGATCGCGTCCTCCAGGTAGGTGGTATCAACGTCATTGCCGTCCGGTCGCGGTTCGATTGATGTGGTTGAGGGCTGTCCGGGAGTCATGGTCGTCCTTCGGGGTCGTACGGCTCGAGCAACTGCGCGGGAGCCTGCGATGTGAGGGTGCACGGTCATCTGGCAAGAGGCTCTGCCACGGAACGAGAAGCAGCCAAGGTGGCGACGGACGCCCGCATCCCGGTGGCCCGGCGTGACTGCTCACCGGATTCTGTGCTGAGCTCGAACGTGAGGAGGCCCGGCTCGCTCGCCCGCGTGATGGCGTAGCCCGCGTCGTTGAACACCTGCACCATCCGATGGTTCTCCGGCGGCATGTCGGCCATGAACTGCCTGATCCCTTGCTCGTGACAGCTCGATGCCAGATGTTCGAGCAGCAGGGTGCCGATGCCGTGGCCGCGCTCGGGATCGGCGACCAGGAAAGCGACCTCCGCCGATCCGGCCGTGAGGCGCTCGGCCGCAGCGACGCCAACGACATGACCGTTGAGGGTCACGACGAGTGCGAGGAACGTGTCACCGCTCTGACTGAAGAGGTGGTCGACGTACCTCTGGCCGGCCGCTCGTCCGACGCTGAAGAAACGAAGCCGCGACGAGTCATCGCCGACATTGGCATGAAGCGCATCCACCTCGGTCCGATCGGACTGTGCCAATGCGCGAACCTCAGCAGCCCGCCCGTCACGCAGGAACACGACTGTGGGCGGAGGAGCGGTAGGCGGCATGGCGCCACTCTGGTCTGGGTGTGAGCGGACCGACAGGGTCTAACGGCCCCCTACGAGCCCCCTGAGCCCGGGGATGTGCTGATCAGCGCAGCAGCTGAGACGCGAGCACGGCGGCCTGGGTTCGTCGCTCGAGCCCTAGCTTGGAGAGCACGCTGGAGACGTAGTTCTTGACGGTCTTCTCGGCCAGGAACATCACCTCTGAAATCTGGCGGTTGGTCATTCCTTCCGCGATGTGGCCGAGGAGCACCTGCTCCTGGGCGGTCAGGGACGCCAGCTCCGGGGGTGAGGATGGCCCGACGCGGATGCGCTCCAACAGCGTGGCGGTCATCGACGGGTCGATGAGGGACTTCCCGGACGCCACCAGGCGGATGGCAGAGACGAGGTCGGAGCTGCGGATCTCCTTCAGGACATAGCCGGAGGCGCCGGCCATGACCGCTGCCAGCAGCGCCTCGTCGTCGGCGTACGACGTGAGCATCAGCGCTCGGATCGACGGATCGACGGCCCGTACGGCCCGGCAGACCTCCACGCCGGATCCGTCGGGGAGGCGCACGTCGAGGACGACCACGTCCGGCCGGACAGCCGGGATCCGGTGGGTGGCATCGACCGCCGACCCGGACTCGCCGACCACCTCGATGTCGCCGGCACCTTCCAGAAGGGCACGCAGGCCGCCCCGGACGACTTCGTGGTCGTCGAGCAGGTACACGCGGATCGGGCTCGTGGTCATGGTCCTCCGCCTCGGAACAAGTGGGCTGACCTTCATGGATAGCCCGCCCGCGACGACCGGAACAGGGTCGAAGGTCCCTTGTCGTGGCGGACACGCACAGGCCCCACGTTCCTGAGGACGTTGCCCGACCCGAGGGGTCGTTCGGCCCTGACGAGACCTCCGTGCTGCTGGTTGCGTGAAGTCCATGGACGGAGGCCCACCTCTGCCGGAGGAGATGTCATGACGCAGGTGCAGGATCGCTCGGCGAAGGCTCCGGCGGATGTACGCCAGCTGCTCGAGCTGCCCCAGTCGACAGCGCTGGTCATGGGCAGCATCATTGGGGTGGGCATCTTCAGCCTGCCGTACGCCATCGCGTCCTACGGAGCGATCAGCCTCGCCGCCATGGGCATTGCCACGGTCGGAGCGGTCGCCCTCGCCATGATGTTCTCGGTGATGTCGCGCCGGCTGCCGGCCGACGGTGGTCCCTATGCGTACGCGCGCGCCGCCTTCGGCAACGGCCTCGGATTCAGCAATGCCTGGTCCTACTGGATCACCGCCTGGGCCGGCAACGCCGCGATCGCGGTCGGGTGGGTCTACTACGTCGAGACCTTCGTCAACAAGGACGGCGCCGTCGGATGGTCGATCCTCATCGCCCTGGTCGGCCTGTGGATCCCGGCTGCGGTGAACCTGACGGGTGTGCGCAACATGGGCGTCTTCCAGGTGTGGACCACGGTCCTGAAGTTCATTCCCCTGGCCCTCATGTCGACCGTGGGCCTCTTCTTCATCTCGACCGCCAACTTCACCCCGTGGAACACGAGCGGTGACAGCAACATCGCAGCCGTCGGCGGGGCCATGGCCATCTGCCTGTTCAGCTATCTCGGCGTCGAGACGGCGTCCGTGGCAGCCGCCAAGGTGCGCGAGCCCGCGCGCAACGTCGGGCGTTCCACCATCTTCGGCACGCTCGCGAGCGGCGCCGTCTACATGCTCTCGCTGGTCGCGGTCTTCGGGATCCTGCCCGCAGGCGCGCTGGCTCTGGACGACAACAAGGCCTCGTACTCGGCAGCGGCTGATGCCATCGTCGGCAGCGACTCCTGGGCCGGGACGCTCGTCGCCCTCGCCGTGATCGTCTCCGGGATCGGTGCGCTCAACGGGTGGACGATGATCGTGGCCGAGATGCCGCTGGCCGCTGCCAAGGACGGTCTGTTCCCGCGACGTTTCGGTCAGCTCTCGAGCCGTGGCGTCCCGGCCTTCGGCATCATCACCTCGACCGCCCTCGCCTCGTTGGCCGTCGTCATCAGCTACGTCGGTGCCAGTGGGGCCACCGTCTTCACGACGCTCGTCCTGATGACGGGCATCACCTCCGCCATCCCCTATGCGTTCTCCGCCCTCGCCCAGATCAGCTGGCGGTGGCACGACCACCAGCGGGGACACGCGCCTCGGTTCTACCTGGACATGGCAGTAGCCCTGATCTCCCTCGTCGTCTCGATCGCGTTCATCTACTACTCCCGGAACACCGGCTCCTCCTGGTACGTCGTCTGGGGCCCGTTCCTGATGGCCGGCGCCGCGTCCGTGGTCGGCATCCCGGTCTACCTGCGCATGCGCGGCTCGATGACTGCACCCGACGCCGTCCCGGACTACCGATGAGCCCCACGGCACGACCCACCGATCGAGAGGCACCCATGTCGTTCCACGTCGATTCCGAAGTCGGACTGCTCAAGCAGGCCATCGTCCACCGCCCCGGTCTCGAGCTCACCCGGCTCACGCCTGCCAACGTCGAGGAGCTCCTGTTCGACGACGTCATATGGGCCGACCGCGCGCGGCTGGAGCATGCCGCCTTCGTCGGTCAGCTGGAGGCGGGCGGCGTCCTGGTGCACGAGTTCGAGACGCTCCTGGCCGAGGCGCTCGACCAAACCGGCGCGCGGACGTTCCTCCAGGAGCGCCTGACGACCGCCACACGCTTCGGGCCGGCCCTGGACGCGCCGCTCGACGAGCTGGTGGCTTCGACGCCGGCGCCCATCCTTGCCAGTCTCCTGATCGGCGGGGTGCTCAAGCGCGACGTGGCCGCGCTCCTTCATGCCCCGAGCCTGCTGATGGAGTACCTCGCCCCTGACGACTTCCTGCTGCGGCCGCTGCCCAACCACCTCTTCCAGCGCGACAACTCCGCGTGGATCTACGACGGTGTGTCGGTCAACCCGATGGCCAAGCCCGCACGGCAGCGGGAGACGATCAACTCGCGTGTGGTCTACAACTTCCACCCGATGTTCGCCGCTACCCAGATGAACTACCTCTACGGCAACGATTCATCGGCGCACGACACCGCCACGGTGGAGGGTGGTGACATCACGGTCATCGGCAACCGCGCCGTGATGATCGGCATGGGGGAGCGGTCGACCCCACAGGGGGTCGAGATCCTCTCGCGCAGCCTCTTCCAGTCCGGCAACGTCGACACCGTGATCGTGGTCGAGCTGCCGAAGGAGCGAGCCTTCATGCACCTCGACACGGTCATGACCATGATCGATCGCGACGCATTCTGCGTCTATCCGTTCCTGCCCGCGGAGCTGCGCTCGTTCACGTTGAAGGCGATGGGGGACGGCGGTGACTTCAAGATCGAGGAGAACTCCGAGCTGTTCCCGGTCGTCGCAGAGGTGCTCGGCGTCGACGACCTGCGCATCCTCAAGACACCCATCGACAAGATGGGCGCCGCGCGTGAGCAGTGGGACGACGGGAACAACTTCCTCGCCGTCGCACCGGGCGTGATCCTCGGGTACGAACGCAACGTCGCGACCAACGCCTACCTCGCTGACCAAGGGATCAGGGTCGTCCCCGTGGTGGGCGAGGAGCTCGGACGAGGACGTGGTGGGCCCCGGTGCATGACCTGCCCCATCGAGCGCGAGGCGGTGTCCGCATGACCGCGACGACCTTGCGGGGTCGCAGCTTCCTCAAGGAGCTGGACCTGACCCCCGACGAGTGGCGCACACTTCTGGACCTGTCCGCCCAGCTCAAGTCCGCCAAGCGCAGCAGGACCGAGCAACAGCACCTGCGCGGCAAGAACATCGCGCTGATCTTCGAAAAGGCCTCGACCCGCACGAGATGCGCGTTCGAGGTCGCTGCGCACGATCAGGGCGCACACGTGACCTACCTGGATCCGGCGGGTTCCCACATGGGTCACAAGGAGTCAGCGGCCGACACCGCACGTGTGCTGGGACGGATGTACGACGGCATCGAGTACCGCGGCTTCAGCCAGGCGACGGCCGAGACCCTCGCC
This sequence comes from Nocardioides zhouii, assembly GCF_004137345.1. GTDB lineage: Bacteria > Actinomycetota > Actinomycetes > Propionibacteriales > Nocardioidaceae > Nocardioides > Nocardioides zhouii. The sequence continues at coordinate 254,410 of NZ_SDWV01000004.1, read as the reverse complement.
ACCTTCTCCGGCGTGCCCGTGTGGAACGGGCTGACCGACGAGTGGCACCCCACGCAGTCGCTCTGCGACATGCTCACCATGCGCGAGCACTCGTCGAAGCCCGACGACCAGATCACCTTCGCCTTCGTCGGTGACGCGCGGGACAACACCGCGAACTCACTCCTCGTCGCCGGTGCGATGCTCGGCATGGACGTCCGGATGGTCGCTCCCGGGTCGCTGGGCAACGACGAGGACGTCGTGAAGGCAGCGCGGGGCATCGCGGAGTCGACGGGCGCGCGCATCCTCGTGACCGACGACATCGCACGCGGGACGGAGGGCGCGGACTTCGTCTACACCGACGTCTGGGTCTCGATGGGCGAGCCGGTCGAGGCCTGGACCGACAGGATCGCGCTGCTGTCGCCCTACCAGGTGACCACTGAGATGTTGAGGGGCACCGGAAACCCCGATGTGAAGTTCATGCACTGCCTGCCGGCGTTCCACGACCGCGGCACGGAGGTGGGCGAGGAGCTCTTCGGTTCGACCGGCCTCACTGCCCTCGAGGTCACCGATGAGGTGTTCGAGTCGGCGGCGTCGATCGTCTTCGACCAGGCGGAGAACCGGATGCACACCATCAAGGCCGTCATGGTCGCGACCCTGGGCGACACCCGATGAGGATCGTCGTGGCCCTCGGCGGCAACGCCCTGCTGCGGCGAGGCGAGAGTCCGGACTCCGCCATCCAGCTCGAGCACGTGGCGGAAGCGGCTCCGGCCCTGGCCGAGATCGCGAACGAGCACGAGCTCGTCCTTGTCCACGGCAACGGCCCCCAGGTGGGAATGCTCGCTCTCGAGAGCGCCGCCGACCCGGTGCTCACGCACCCGTACCCCTTCAGCGACCTCGTCGCGGAGACGCAGGGTGTCATCGGGTACTGGCTCCAGCAGGGCCTGCGCAACGCGGGGTTGGCGACCCCGGTCGTGACCCTGGTGACACAGACCTTGGTGGACGCGGCCGACCCGGCCTTCGGCAATCCCACCAAGTTCGTCGGGACCGTCTACGACCGCCAGCGCGCACACGAGCTGGCCCGCGCCAACGGCTGGGACGTACGTCGCGACGGCGCGGGGTGGCGTCGCGTCGTCGCTTCGCCCCAGCCGCTGGGCATCGTCGAGCTCGACACGGCACGCGCCCTGCTCGCGATCGGCACCACGGTGGTGCTCGCCGGCGGCGGCGGTGTCCCCGTCGTCGCCGGACACCACGGGCTCGCCGGGGTCGAGGCCGTCGTCGACAAGGACTTCGTCGCCGCGATCGTTGCGACGGCGCTGGAGGCTGACCTGCTGGTCATGCTGACCGACGTCGACGGGGTCTACGCCGACTACGGCACCGCGCAGCAACGACTCATGCGTCGGGTCACGCCCGACCTGCTCCGGTCCAGGAGCTTCCCGGACGGCTCGATGGGGCCGAAGGTCTCGGCCGCCTGCCGATTCGTCGAGAACACCGGCATGCACGCCGCCATCGGCTCGCTCGCTTCCACCGGTGACGTGGTCGACGGGACGGCCGGAACCCAGATCCGCATGTCTCACACCGGCGCACGTCCACGAGGAGCTCGTCATGCACACGCTTGAGTTCGAGAACGTCACCAAGCGCTATCGCCATGAGGTCGTGGTGGACGACCTGACGTTCACCGTCCTGCCCGGGCGGGTGACGGGCTTCCTGGGACCGAACGGCGCGGGCAAGTCCACGGCGATGAAGATCCTGCTCGACCTGGTCAAGCCGGACCACGGTCACGCCACGATCGGCGGGAAGCGGTACCGCGACATGGCGGATCCCGCCCGCTCCGTCGGCGTGGTCCTCGAACCCAATGCCTTCCACCCCGGACGCAGTGGACGCAACCACCTGCGTGTCCTCGCTGACGGAGCCGGCATCGATCCTCGCCGCATCTCGCACATGCTGGACGCCGTCGAGCTGACGCACGCCGCCGACCGACACGTGGGCGGGTACTCCCTGGGGATGCGTCAGCGGCTCGGCCTGGCAGCGGCCCTGCTGGGGGATCCACCGGTGCTCGTCCTCGATGAGCCTGGCAACGGGCTGGATCCGCAGGGCGTCCGCTGGCTCCGCGACCTGCTGAGACAGCGCGCCGCGGAAGGCGGCACGGTGCTGGTCTCCAGCCACCTGCTGGCCGAGGTCGAGCACCTGGCCGACGAGGTCGTCGTGCTCAACCATGGGCGGCTCGTCGTCACGGGCGAGCTGTCCGCCCTGCGGCAGGCGGGTACGTCGGTGCGCACCCTTGGAGCCGATCGGCTCACGATGATGCTCAGAGCGGCCGGTGCGTTGGTGCATACCGGTGGCGAGGGCGAGCTTGTCGTACGTGGGCTGGCGATCAGCGAGATCGGTGATCGAGCCCTGGCCGCCGGCATCGCCCTGCATGAGCTGACCCCCCAGGCCGGTTCGCTCGAGGATCTCTTCCTGGACTGGACGACCGATGACAGCGCCGCCGAGTCACGGGGTTCCGTCCACGAGAACGAGAGGACGGCCGTACCGGTATGACCACGCTACGACTCATCCGAGGAGAGATCCGCAAGCTCGGCACCACGAAGCTGCCCTGGGGTTTCCTCATGGTGTTGGTCGTCGTGGCCGGCCTGGACGCCGCAGTCGTCGCGTTCGCCACCGACATGGACGGCAGTAAGGCCTTCATCGCCACCGCCGAGGACCAGCGATCGCTGATGGCGTTCGCCTCCAACGCCATGATCGGCACCAGCCTCTTCGGGGCGATTGCCGTCGCTCGGGAGTACGGGCACGACACCGTGGTGCCGATGTTCCTGACGTCCCCGAAGCGCTATCGGGCGGTTCTCGCTCAGTTGAGCGCCGTGCTGCTGACCGGAGCGACGTTGGCAGGCGCCGGCCAGGTTCTCGTCATCGCCGGGGTCGCCCTCGCGTTGCCGAGCACCGAGTTCGCGTTCCTGGTGTCGACCGGCGACCTCGTCCGGCTCCTCGCCGCCACCACATTCGCCGGAGCCATCGGCGCCGTCCTGGGTGCCGGGCTCGGGTCGATCATCCGCAACGTGGGCGGTGCGGTCACGGTCGCCGTGCTGGTGCTGTTCGTGATTCCGCCGCTGGCCGCGCAGCTGGTTGCTGAAGCCGGGTCCTGGATCCCGCCGACGCTCTTCGCCGTGATCTCCGGGGTCGACGCTGCCGTCAGCCTCGGGGCTGCCTTGGTGGCCATCACCGCATGGGCACTGGTCCCGGCGGGCCTCGGGCTGGTCGCCGTCCAGCGACGGGACGTGGTCTGATGTCGACCCGCCCCGCTTCGACCGTCGACGGCAGTCGCCCGCCGCTGAGCTCCTCCCGGACCAGGGGTAGCTCATGATCGAGGTCGACGTCAGAGCAGTCCCGCTCGAGCAGCTGGGCGCGATGCTCGCTCCCGATCGAGCCGCAGCGCTCGAGGCGAGCGCAGCCCGCGCTCGTGCTGTCCTCAGCGACCGCACCATCTGGCACGTGAACGCGACGGCCCACGGAGGGGGCGTGGCCGAGATGCTGCAGACGTTGCTCGCCTACGGCAACGGAGCGGGGGTGGACAACCGGTGGCTCGTGCTCGACGCCGATGCCGCGTTCTTCACGATCACCAAGCGGGTGCACAACATGCTCCACGGCGCGCCGGGTGACGGCGGCCGGCTCGGTGACGCCGAACGCGCGCACTACAGCGCCGTCCTCGAAACGAACCTGCGGCAGATCCTGCCCCAGCTCGCACCTCGTGACATCGTCCTGCTCCACGATCCACAGACGGCCGGCCTCGCGTCGGGTCTGCGCCGCGCAGGTGTCCATGTCGCGTGGAGGTGCCACGTGGGGCGCGATGACTCGAACGAGATGACAGATCTCGCATGGGATTTCCTGCGCCCGATGATCGAGCCGGCGGAGGTCCTGGTGTTCTCCCGGCTCGCGTACGCCCCCGAGTGGACAGACCCTGCACGAGTCGCCGTCATCGCCCCCTCGGTCGACCCGTTCTCCGCCAAGAACCTCACGCCGTCCGCGGACGCCGTCGACAACCTCCTGGCCACCGTCGGGCTGGTCACCGGCATCGTGCCGTCCGGGCGGGTGACCTTCGATCGTCGCGATGGCACCCAGGGCACGGTCCGGCTCCGTGCTGCCACCGGCGGCCTCGTGCTCGACGGCCCGGCGCCTCCCCACGACGCGCGCCTCGTGGTGCAGGTCAGTCGGTGGGACCGCCTCAAGGACATGTCCGGCGTGATGACCGGTTTCGCCACGATGCTGCGCAGGCATGGACCGGGGGACACACACCTCATGCTGGTGGGACCGGCCGTGGCCGGGGTGTCCGACGACCCGGAGGGCGCTGAGGTGCTCGACGAGTGTCGGCGGCAGTGGCACGCCCTTCCGGCGTACGTGCAGTCACGCGTCCACCTGGCGTCCGTGCCCATGGACGACCCGGACGAGAACGCCATCGTGATCAACGCGCTCCAGCGCCACGCTCACGTGATCGTCCAGAAGAGCCTGGTCGAGGGGTTCGGCCTCACCGCGACCGAAGCCATGTGGAAGTCCAAGCCGGTGGTGGCGAGCATGGTGGGCGGTATCCGGGACCAGATCACCGACGGGGTCGACGGCCTCCAGGTGCCCGACCCCTGTGACCTGGACGCATTCGCCGCGGTGCTGCACCACCTCCTCTCTGACGACGACCTGGCGGCACGGCTCGGGCAGGCGGCTCATGAGCGCGTGCGATCGGAGTACCTTCCCGATCGCCACCTGGCTCAGTACGTCGACCTGTTCGTGAGGCTGGTGACCTGCGATGAGCACCCGACGTGCTGAGCTGGTCGGACAGGTCGGCGATGTCGTTCGGGACCTCCCGATCTTCCTCACGTCACCGCTCTACCGCCGGTGGCACCTGCACTGGGGTGCCACCCCGGCCGAGGTATCCGCATCACTCCCCGGCGACATGCTCGTCCCGACGGCGCAGTTCCGCGCGACCAGGGCGATCACCATCGATGCCCCGCCCGAGGCCGTCTGGCCGTGGCTCGTGCAGGTCGGCTGTCTCCGCGCCGGCTGGTACAGCAACGACCTGCTCGACAACCTCGGGCATCCCAGCGCGACGGAGCTGGTTCCCGGCCTCCAGCGCCTCGAGATCGGGCAGTGGGTGCCGATGTCTCCGACGCCGTCTGAGCGAACTGCGCTGAAGGTCCACTCCTTCGCGGTCGACGACTGGCTTCTCTGGGCGAAGTCCGACACCTCGTGGTCGTGGAAGCTGACGCCCACCATCCACGACCGAACCCGCTTGGTCACGCGCATCCGGACCAGCTACGACTGGTCGCACCCGGGCACGGCAGTTCTCGGCGTCATCCTCATGGAATTCGGCGACTTCGCCATGCTTCGCAGGATGCTGCGCGGCATCAAGGTGCGCGCCGAGTCCGACGCCGGGCCGATCCGCCCGATCCGTCCGATCCGCCCGATCCGTCCGATGCGCTGACCGCTGGGCCCGCCGTGTGGTCCGGGCCGTCTGCCGACTTGCGGGGACCTTCGGCACTGTGGCGGGCCGGTGTCCTCGTGGTCCCGTGGAAGCACGGCAACAACGCGCACGACACATCAATAGGGAGCAACTCCGATGACTACTCTCGGCATCGTCCTGGCGGTTCTTCTCGCCCTCTCCGTCCTCGGGCTGCTCCTCGCGGTCAGGGTCGTCAAGCAGTACGAGCAAGGCGTCGTGCTGCGACTGGGCCGCGTCCAGGAACCGAGAGAACCCGGGCTTCGCTTCATCATCCCGCTCATCGACGTGATGCATCAGGTCTCCCGTCGCATCGTCACGATGCCGATCCAGTCGCAGGGCATCATCACCCGCGACAACGTCAGCGTCGATGTGTCAGCCGTTGCCTACTACCGCGTGGTCGACACCGTGATGTCGGTCGTGGCGATCGAGAACGTCCGAGCCGCCATCGACCAGATCGCCCAAACCACCCTGCGCAAGGTCGTCGGCCAGCACACGCTCGACGAGACCCTCTCGGAGACCGACCGCATTAACCTCGACATCCGCGAGATCCTGGACGTCACCACCGTCGAGTGGGGGGTCGAGGTCACCCTCGTCGAGCTGAAGGACATCCAGCTTCCTGAGTCCATGAAGCGTGCGATGGCCCGGCAGGCCGAGGCCGAGCGGGAGAAGCGCGCGAAGATCATCAATGCCGAAGGTGAGTCCCTCGCAGCGGCCGCACTCGGTGAGGCGTCCGACACGATGATGGCCCACCCGCTCGCGCTCCAGCTGCGCAACCTGCAGAGCCTGGTCGAGATCGGCGTGGACAAGAACACCACGGTGGTCTTCCCGGCCCCGATCATGACCACCATCGCCGAGCTCGGCTCCTTCATCGCCCGCGAGGCTGAGGCTGCCGGCGCAACCAACGGCTCTGCGCCGGTGTCCTCCCCTGCCGTGCCCGTCGCCTTGAGCAACGGCACCTCGGGGCGTACGGCATGACCGCCGCCCACGTCGCCGAGCGGACGCAGGCGTCCACCGATCGCGACGACCGTGCGATCGCGGCCCAGGCCATCGGGCTGAGCAAGACCTACGGCGAGGGCGGGGCGCTGGTGACCGCGCTGGGCGACGTGACTGTCGAGTTCGCCAGCGGGCAGCTCACCGCCATCATGGGGCCGTCGGGATCGGGGAAGTCGACACTGATGCACTGCATGGCAGCGCTCGACACTCCGACCGCCGGGACGGTCATCATCGACGGCACCGACATCACGCACCTCAAGGACAAGGCGCTGACGCGCCTGCGTCGCGACCGGCTGGGGTTCGTCTTCCAGGCCTACAACCTCGTCCCCACCTTGACCGCGCAGGAGAACATCACCCTGCCGATGGACATCGCGGGCCGGCGCGTGGACGCGGAGTGGTTCGACACGGTGGTCGACACCCTCGGCATCCGGGACCGACTGGCACACCGCCCCGACGAGCTGTCCGGTGGTCAGCAGCAGCGCGTCGCGTGCGCCCGGGCACTGCTCAGTCGTCCGGCGATCGTCTTCGCTGACGAGCCGACCGGCAACCTCGACTCACGCGCGAGTGCAGAGATCCTGGCGTTCCTCCGCGCCTCGGTCGACGACTTCGGCCAGACCATCGTGATGGTCACGCACGATCCGTCGGCGGCGTCGTACGCCGATCGCGTCGTCTTCCTCGTGGACGGTGCCATCGTCGACGACATCGTCAAGCCCACCATGGCGGTCGTGCTGGAGCGCATCCAGGAGCTCGACCGACCCCGCGCGGAGGCCTGACATGTGGCGCGTCACGCTGCGCGGGATCCAGGGCCACCTAGTCCGCCTGCTGCTCACGGCCGCGGCCGTCATGCTCGGGGTCTCCTTCGTCACTGGGACCTTCGTGCTCCGGGACAGCTTCGACCGAGCCATCAGCGGCTTGGTTGCCGGCTCGTCGGCAGGCCTCGATGTCGCCGTCCGGGGCACCGAGATCGCCGGTGGTGACGGCGCTCGTGCGCGCCTGCCACTCGACCTGGTCGACTCGCTGTCGGCGGTCCCCGGCGCCGCACGTGTCTCACCGGACCTCAGGGGCGTCGCCATCATCGCCGGGAGCGACGGCACTGCCGTACGCAACAGCGGAGCACCCGGACTGGGCTTCGCCTTCTCCGACGACGACCCCGCATTCACGCTCATCAAGGGTCGCGGGCCGGTCGGTGCAGGTGAGGTCGTGGTCGAGACCGTCACCCTCGACAAGGGCGGGCTCGAGGTGGGAGATCGCACCCGCGCAGTCATCGGCGGAGAGACCCGCCACGTCGTGATCACGGGCGAGGTCGAGTTCGGTGTGCTCTTCGGCGCCACGGCGGTGCTGGTGGACGAAGCATCAGCGATCCACAGCTTCGCCCGCGATGGCACTGTTCCGTCGTTCACGATCACCGCGGCGGACGGAGTCAGCCAGGCCGAGCTCAGGGCATCCGTCGCCGAGGTCGTTCCGCGAGGAATCGAGGTTGTCACCGGTGCGACGGTCGACGCCGAGAACGAGTCGTCCGTCCAGCAGGGCCTCGGTTTCTTCACCACGTTCCTGCTCGTCTTCGCCGGAGTGGCGCTTTTCGTGGGCGCCTTCATCATCGGCAACACCTTCAGCATGCTGATCGGTCAGCGGGCGCGTGAGCTGGCACTCCTGCGTGCGCTCGGTGCCTCTCGCGGCCAAGTGCTGCGATCCGTGCTGGGCGAGGCCGCAGTCGTGGGCGTCGTAGGTTCGATCCTCGGCATGGGCCTGGGGGTCCTGGTCGCGCAGGGAGCGAAGCTGGCGATCGCGGGGCTGCTCGGTGTCGACATCGGCACCAGCCTTCCGGTCACCTCATCGACCCTGCTCATCAGCCTCGCCGTCGGCACACTCGTGACCATGGCGTCGGCAATCCTCCCGGCGCGCCGAGCGGCGCGTACGGCGCCCGTGGCAGCGATGCGTGGTGACACGCCCATCGCGCAGAAGGGCCTGCGGCGCCGGGGAATCTCGGGCGCCGTGCTCCTGGGCGTCGGGGTCGGGCTCCTCGGCCTTGCCGTCACCCGCGAGGACGTCCCCTGGGTGGCTGCGGGCATCGGGTCGTTCGTCGCTGTGATGGGGATGCTTGTCGGCGCACCCCTGTTCGCCCGTCCCGTCGTACGTGCCGTGGTGTGGCCGTTCGTGGTCGTGAGTGGTGTCGTGGCCAGGCTGGCGCGCCAGAACGCGCTGCGGGTCCCGCGCCGCACGGCAGCCACGGCGAGCGCGCTGATGATCGGACTCGCCCTCGTTGCCGGCATCTCGGTGCTCGCCCAGAGCGTCAAGGCCAGCATCACCGAGGGAGTGAGCAGTGAGCTCACGTCCGACTTCGTCCTCAGCGGCGGACAGTCGCCCGTGCCACCGCAAGTGGCGACGGAGGCCAGCAAGCTGTCCGAGGTCAGCTCGGTGGCAGCCGTCGGCCTGGTGCCCGTGACGATCGGTGACTTCAGCACGACTGCGGCCGCTGTCGAGGCCGCATCGATGCCCGAGAACTTCACCGTCTCGATGGCTGAGGGCCGTCTCGACTCGATGGAGGGGGACCGGGTCCTGGTGGATCGCACCACCGCTTCGGACAACAGGTGGGAGGTGGGTGACGTGCTGCCGGCAACTGTCGGCACGCTGGGCGCCCACGACCTGGTCGTCGGAGGGATCTACGAGGACAGTCAGGCGTTCGGCACCCACGTGATCGTGAGTCGGGGTCTCTACGAGGACGCCGTGCCGTCGGACATGCAGACAGACCTCCAGGTCTACGTCGCGGCCGTGGGAGGAGCCGACCAGGCACAGCTGCGCGAGGACCTGGATGCCATCGTCAGCCCGTACCTCGTCGTCTCGGTGATGAACGCCTCCGAGTTCGCGACCGCGGAGGGCACCGCCATCGACAACCTGCTCAACCTCCTCTACGTCCTGCTGCTCTTCAGCGTGGTGATCGCCGTGCTTGGCATCGTGAACACGCTGGCGCTCTCCGTGCTCGAACGCACTCGGGAGATCGGTCTGCTCCGTGCGGTCGGGCTCCAGAGGCGGCAGCTGGGGGCCATGATCACCGTCGAGGCGATCGCCACGGCCGCCTTCGGGGCGGTGCTGGGCACTGTGCTCGGCCTGGGGCTCGGCATCGCGCTCCAACGGGGACTCGAAGCCCAAGGCTTGCGCACGCTGGGCATCCCGTGGGGCCTCGTCGTGCTCATGCTGGGTGCGTCCGTGCTGGTCGGCGTCCTCGCCGCGGTTGCTCCGTCGATCCGGGCCACCCGACTGAACATCCTGGCGGCGATCAACCGTGCCTAGCGGCGAGGGGCTCCCACGCCGCGGAGTTCCCACCGGGACAGGGCGGACCTGCCTGGTCGCTGTCGATGACTCCGAGTCAGCAGTGAAGGCGCTCGTGTGGGCCTTCCGGCACGCGGCTCGCGGAGACATGTCCGTCGAGGTCCTGACCGTCTGGCCCTCGCACCGCGCCGCCTTCGTCCACGAGGTCCCAGGACACTTCAACGAAGCCCGGTGGAGTGCTCGTAGGGCCCAGGCGGCCGCCGTCCGGCGTGCTCTCGAGGTGGTGTCGGAGGGGTCGGTGCCCGCCACTCGACTGGAGAACGCGGAGCCGGCGGGAGCGATCCTGCGCGCGTCCGCGTGGTGTGACCTGGTGGTCCTGGGTTCCGACCCACTCGACAGCAGCCACTCACTCACCGAGAGTGTCATTGCCCATGCCGGGTGCGACGTCATGGTGGTGCGGTGATCAGCTGCCGTCCCGTCCGTCAGACGCCGCCGTCGCGGATGCGACTCAGGCGCCTGAGTGCGACGTACTTGTCTGCGACGACGACGACCGCGATCACGGCCACCGCGGCCAGGATCCGGATCCAGGCCACAGCCTCGATCGGTGCCGTTCCGAAGACTTGGTTCATGATCGGCAGATAGGTCAGCGCGGCCTGCGCGCCGACCTGCACCAGGACGCCACCGATGATCCAGCGGTTGCTCAGGAGCCCGAGGCGCCACGAGGCGCCCGTGAGTGACCGGCAGCTGTAGAGATAGACGATCTGCACGGCGACGAAGAGGTTGACTGCTGCTGTGCGGGCCTCGGGCAGTCCGGCGCCTCGGGACTGCTCGGTGGCGAAGATCCACCAGGCCCCGGTCACCAGCAGGCCGGCGACCAGTGCCGTACGCCAGACCAGCGTCGTGGTGAGGAGAGGGCGGTCGGGCGCGCGAGGTGGGCGCCTCATGATTCCGGGCTCCCGCGGCTCGAACGCCAGCATCAGCCCCAGCACGACCGCCGTGGTCATGTTGATCCACAGGATCTGTGTCGGAAGGATCGGGAGGGTCGACCCCAGGAGGATCGCCACGAGGATCACGAGTCCCTCGCCCATGTTGGTCGGCAGGGTCCACACGATGAACTTCGTGAGGTTGTCGAAGACCCCCCGACCCTCCTCGACGGCGGCCTCGATCGTGGCGAAGTCGTCGTCGACCAGGACCATGTCGGCCGCGTCCTTGGCGACATCCGTGCCTCCACGGCCCATGGCGATCCCGATGTCGGCGGTGCGGAGCGCCGGTGCGTCGTTGACTCCGTCACCCGTCATGGCCACGACGTGTCCCCTGGACTGGAGGGACTCGACGAGCCGGAGCTTCTCCTCGGGGGACACGCGCGCGAAGACGCCGGTGGCGGCCACGGCATCGTCGTACGCCTCGTGGGGCAGGTCGGTGAGCTCGGCGCCGGTGAGGACGCGTCGCTCGTGTGGCGGTCGGTGGTCGAGCCCGAGCTCGTTGGCGATGGCGGAGGCGGTGGTCGCGTGGTCACCGGTGATCATCTTGACCTCGATCCCGGCCGCGTGGCAGGCGGCGATGGCCGACGTCACCGACGCCCGCGGCGGGTCCAGCATCGCCTGCAGCCCGGTCAGCACCAGACGCTGGTCGAGGCCGTCAGCTGTGAAGTCCGCAGGATCGATCTCGGCCGCAACTGCCGTGGCCAGCACTCGAAGACCGCGTGCGGCCAGGGCGCCCACGGCTTCTTCGACCCGAGACCTGTCCAGCGGCTCGACCGTGCCGTCGGCCATCATCCAGCCCGAGCACAGCTCGGTCACCCGCTCGACCGCGCCCTTGGCGAGAGCGAGATGGCGTCCACCGGAGGTGGCGCGGTGCAAGGTGGCCATGTACTGGCGACGCGAGTCGAACGGGATGGTGGCGACTCGGACGAGGTCCTTCTCGGCCTCTTCAGCGACCTGCGTCTTCAGCGCGACGACCACCATCGCCGCCTCGGTCGGATCGCCCGAGATCACCCACTGGTCGCCGTCCAGGCTGACGCTGGCGTCGTTGCACGCCGAGCCCCCGGCGAGGGACCACCACAGCGCGCGGTTGTCTGCGACGTCGACCGCCACGCCGTCGTGGACCAGCAGACCCGCGGGCTCGTAACCGACGCCCGTCACCTCGAGCTCGCCCTCCGGTGTCCAGATGTGGCGCACCGTCATCTCGTTCGTCGTGAGGGTGCCTGTCTTGTCGGTGCAGATCACGGTGGTGCTGCCGAGGGTCTCGACGGCCGGGAGGCGTCGGACCACGGCCCGCCGCCTGACCATGCGCTTCACGCCGATGGCCAACGTGATCGTCACAGCGGCCGGCAGCCCCTCGGGGATGGCTCCCACGGCGAGCGCGACGGCAGCGGTGAACATCGGGGCGGCGCTCTCCCCCCGGATGAGACCCACCGCGAATGCCAGTGCCGCCAGGCCGACGATCACCACGGTCAGCAGCGAGCTGAACCGTGTCAGCTTGCTGGTCAGGGGAGTGGCGAGCACGGTCGCTCCGCTGACCAGTCGGTGGATGCCGCCCAGCTCCGTGCGCTCGGCCGTTGCCACGACGACGCCGTGACCGGCGCCCGACCGCACCAGGGTGCCGGCGTAGAGCATGTTGTGGCGGTCCGCGACCCTGGTCGCCTCGGCCAGTACGTCGTCGTTCTTCGCCACCGAGGTCGACTCACCGGTCAGGCTGGACTCGTCGACGAGCAGCTCGGTCGACTCGACCAGGCGGAGGTCGGCCGGCACCTTCTCGCCCGGCTCGACGGCCACGAGGTCGCCCGCGACGAGCTCGTCCGAGAGGACCGTGCGGACGACACCGTCGCGCACCACGCGAGCCTCGCCGCGCGCCATCGAACGGAGGCTGTCGAGCGCGGCCAGCGCCTTCGACTCCTGGACGAAGCCCACGAGCGCATTCACCAGGACCACAGCCAGGATGACGGAGGCGTCGACGTACTCACCCAGCAGCAGCGTGGCGGCGGCGGCTGCGAGGAGGACGTAGATCAACGGATTGTGGAACTGCAGCAGCACCCGCCGCAGGAGCGAGTCGCCGTGCGCCGGTGGAAGCGTGTTCGGTCCGTCGGCCTCGAGTCGTCGTCCGGCGACCGACTCGCTGAGTCCGCGCGAGTCGTCACTGCCCAGTGACGCCACGACCTCGCCGACCGCACGCGTGTGGTGATCGACCACGTCGGCCACCACGCCCGCGTCAGGCACGGGGGGAGAGCGTCATCGCTGGTCGTCGGTGCCGGCGAGGAGGTCCAGCAGCTCGCCGACGGTGCGATTCGACCCTGACCCCTCAGGGAGGGGCAGGTGGGTCTGGATCGTGTAGCGGTTGCGCCTGCCCTCCTTCGCCTTCACGACATAGCCGGCGGACGCCAGGTCGGTCACGATGTCGTGCGCTCGGCGTTCCGTGATCGCGACCGTCTGCGCGATGTCCCTGAGGCGTGCACCCGGATCGCGGGCGATGCACAGCAGCGCCTTGCCGTGGTTGCTGAGGAAGGTCCACTGGGTGCTCATTGCGTCCCACGATACCTGAAACAGATTGCAGGTGTCGGGATGCTCGTGCTGAGCAACTCGAGGTCTCCCGGACTACGGCGCGACATGCGTCCTTGCACGGCGTACGAGGGTGATGCCCGTGGCGACGAACGCGACGTCCGGCACGGCGGCCGCGATCGTCCGCTCGACGTTGCCCATGCCGGATGCTCTGCCACCAGGACGACGCCGAGGGCCAGCGCGTATCCGGTCCACGCTGGCAGGTCGTCGCTGTCGAGCCGGGCCACGCCCAGTCCGAAGGCGACACCACCCACCACGATGACGGCACCGTGCACCGTCATCCACCACCCGAAGTCGGAGCTGAGCACCTCCCAGTTCGGTGTCTGCGCCACGATCGCCCACACGACGGTGCTCGTGAAGAAGACGAAGGAGTAGGCGTAGGCAATCCCCCCGATCAGCCCCCACCACGGCAAGCGGTCGTGGAGCAGGGCGCACAGTCCTGCGACGATTAACGGGAAGCCGGCCTCCCCGGCGTACGTCAGGCTGTGCCGGAGGGTGGAGAAGTCGCCCTGGGCGACCTCGACGAAGTCGGAGACCAGGTAGACCAACGGGAAGAAGATCGCCGATGCGCCCAGGATCAGGAGGGGCTGCGCTCGTCTGCTCACGCCCGGCGGCGCAGAGCCGGTGATCGTCGGGGCCGTCATCGGGCGCCCTCGGCGCGCGCCTTGATGCCGAGCAGCATCTTGCGCTCCATCACGAGGTGCACAGGGGTCAAGCCGTACTTGTACATGGCCGACCCCATGGGCGTCGGGTCGAAGTCGCACTGGAACCTGACGAGCAGCCGAGAGCCTCCTGACGGCTGATCGACCGCCTGGAAGGTCCAGCACGGATGCGGCAGGCCGGCCGCGACCGCGGCCGCCAGCGTCCCCTCGGAACCCCAGACCAGCACATGAGGCGGCTCGATACGCGCCACGGTGAAGCGGAGCGGCGGCTCCGTGCCCTCGGGGACGAGGCGGATCCGGTCACCGACCTCCAGGTGCTGGAGGTGCGGTTCGACCCGATGGGCGCTGTGCATGTGCAGCCCGAGCAGGTTCTCCAGCCAGTCATAGCTGTACAGCCCGCCGCGACCCTGTCCCATCTGCACCAGCCACGGCCACACCGTGCTTGCGGGCGCTGCGATGTCGACGGCGCGGGTGCTGCGGTAGCGCGCGGTGGCGATGAGCTCGTCGCCCGGCATCTGGGCCTCACGCTCCGCGGCGGTGGCCCGCCAGCTGGGGTGCGGAGACCGCCACCCACGACGTCGGACCGGCGCGACCGGATGGCGCGCCGTCGCGCCCGGGTGCCTCGAGGCGACAGCGAGTCCAGCCGACCAGCCGGGTGCGCGCCCGTCTCCGGGCGGGGCAACGGTGCCGACGTCGTGGCCGCTGCGGGCGAGGAGCCAGGAGGTCAACGAGTTGGAGTTCCACATGTCGCCGGTGTCCTGCTCGTCGCGCCCCCAGGTCCCGGCGGGGAAGTCCGGGACCAGGTCGAGCACGCGGCGCGCGTGGTCCTCGTCGTCGCTGAGTCGTCGGGCCCCGCCGACGGCCGTGATCAGGTCGGGGATCACGCCGTCGCGCCAGCGGTGCACCTCGTAGTGGAACAGCGTCGAGCGGCCGAGAAGTGGCAGCCCCACGGCGCCGCCTGCGACCACTCCCCGGTCGCCGGCGGGCAGTCCCCAGGTGGGGGTCATCTCGATGACGTAGCGAGTCCCGCGGAGGACGACCTCGAGTGCGGAGTGGTAGAGGGCGCGAGGCGATCGCCGATCGTGCCGGGCGGCCAGCGCCTCGTAGGCGCGCCCGCTGTGACGTATGAGACCGGTCGTGTCACCGGCGCCGAGCGGCATCCAGAAGAGGTCGACGTAGGACTCCCCGGACAGGTCAGGCATCGTCAGACCGTCACGGGAGGCTCGGCCACCACGGGCACGAACTCGAACACCAACCGCGCGGTGACACTGCCGGAGAGCACGTCCGCGATCGCCTCGTTGACATCGTCGATGCTGCGGGTGTCTGCCACGACCCTCGTGCGACCGGCGGCGTGGAGCGCGAAGACCTCGACGAGGTCCTGGCGCGTGCCCACGATCGAACCGATGACCGAGATGCCCTTGAGCACCGTCTCGAAGATCGGGATGTTCATCGCGGCGGCATCACCCGGCAGCCCTACGCAGATGAGCCGGCCGCCGCGGCGCAGCGACGCGAACGCCTGCTCGAACACGTGCGGTGACGCGGCGAGCACGACGGCCACGTCGAGCCCGCCGAGCGCCTGGAGCGCGACCACAGGGTCGGTCCGGCTGGCATCCACGACGTGCGCGGCGCCGAGCTCCAGGGCGAGATCGAGCTTCTCGGTCGAGATGTCGATCGCCACGACCGATCCGCCCATGATCGCGGCGTACTGGACGGCCAGGTGGCCGAGCCCGCCGATGCCGAAGACGCCGACGCGCTCGGTGGGGACGATGCGGGCGACCTTCATGGCCTTGTACGTCGTGACGCCGGCGCAACTGAGGGGCGCGGCGTCCAGGGAGCTGATGCCGTCGGGGACCGGCACGACGTACGACGCGTGGGCAACCGCGTACTCCGCGAACGCTCCGTCGACGGAGTAGCCGCTGTTGGTCTGGGCCTCGCACAGCGTCTCGCGACCGTCGATGCAATAGCCGCACTCGCCGCAGGCGGACCCGAGCCAGGCGATCGCGACCCGCTCACCGACCCGACGACTCGTGACGCCTCCGCCGAGCTGCTCGACGATCCCGACGCCCTCGTGGCCCGGGACGAAGGGAAGGGCGGGCTGGACCGGCCAGTCCCCGCCAGCGGCATGGATGTCGGTGTGGCACAGCCCGCAGGTCTCGAGCCGGACCAGGACCTGCCCGACGCCGGCGACGGGGATGTCGCGCTCCACGATCTCGAGCGGTTGTGAGAATGCGGTGACGACGGCTGCCTTCATGACGTGCCCCTCTGGTGGGAAGGCAACCGTGGGACCGGCTCGAGTGAGCACGGCATCGACCGCGGACCTTCACCCTCACCCTTGGTCCACGGTGCGGTGACAGATAGGGCCGGAGGTCCCACAGGCACCTGACCTCGGTCCCTGTCGTGGAGGCACGGGTGCGGGGGCACGGTCCGTCTGAACAATGCATGAACTCAATTGCATGCAATCAGGTTCCACTGTAGATTCGGACCAGGACGCCAGTCCCGTGTGCACCGATCCTGATCGGGGGCAGACCGATGCCTGAGTTTCGACTACAGCGACTGCTGGAAGCCAACCGGCTTGCGGTGGAACACCTTGACCTCCCGACCGCGCTGCGCCAGATCGTCGAGGCGGCCCTGGATCTGGTGGGCGCGGACTTCGGTGCGATCGGTGTGCTCGGGAGCGACGGGAAGCTCGCCGAGTTCATCCACGTCGGCATGGACGCAGAGACCGTCCGGCGCATCGGATCACCACCTGCTGGGCTCGGCCTGCTCGGCACTCTCATCGCCGAACCCCGGCCGGTGCGCCTGGCCGACATGAGCGGCGACGCGCGCTCGGTGGGTTTCCCGCCGCACCACCCCCCGATGAACAGCTTCCTGGGCGTGCCGCTGGAGGTCCGAGACGAGATCTTCGGCCACCTCTACCTGGCCGACCTCAGGTTCGACGCCTTCAGCGCTGCTGACCAGGAGCTCGTCGAGGCGCTGGCCGCCACGGCAGGGGTGGCCATCTCGCACGCCCGCCTGTTCGAGGAGGCCACGCGTCGTGGCCAGTGGACCGCTGCCACCAGTCGCATCACGCGCGACCTCCTGACCAATGACGACGTCGACGCCCTGCAGCTCATCGCCGAGACCGTGCTCGGCCTCGCCGACGCCGATCTGGTCGCCGTGGTCGTCGCCGACGGTGAGGGCCGGGCCGACACCGAGCTGGTCGTGGACCGAGCCGCAGGCAGGAACGGTGGCCGGGTGCTGGGATCCGTGCTCCCCCCGGACACGCTCGTGCACCGGTGCCTGGCGTCCCGCCGTCCCCAGCTCGTCGAGCAGCTCGGCGCAGCTCCGATGTCCACTCTTCTGTCACCGGAGCACCTCGGGCCGGCCATGGCCGTGCCGCTGCCGGCAGGGGACGGCGTACGGGGATGCCTCTTCGTGCTCCGCAGCGACGGTGCGTCTGTCTTCACCGAGTTCGACCTCGACGTCGTGGCATCGTTCGCCGGTCAGGCAACCTTGGCCCTCGACCGTGCCGACGCCCGTCTCGATCGCGCTCGGGCCGCATCGCTGGAGGACCGGGACCGGATTGCGCGAGACCTCCACGACCACGTGGTGCAGCGGCTCTTCGCGGCCGGGCTGAACATCCAGAGCGTGTGCGCGATGCTGGGGCCGGGCGTGGCCTTCGACCGGCTGACGGACCAGGTGGACGAGATCGACGCGACGATCCGGCAGATCAGAAGCACCATCTTCGGGCTCCACGCGACGCGCCACCGGGCCGTGGGGACCCGCGCGATGATCCTGGAGGTCATCACCGCGGCCACGGCGACGTTGCCCGGGCCGCCCGAGGTGAGCTTCCGGGGGCCGATCGACCTGTTGGTGACGAGGGGGCTGCGCGACGACGTGGTCGCCGTGGTGCGTGAGGCCCTGACCAACGTCGGGCGTCACGCCTCTGCCGAGCGGGTCGAGATCTTCGTCGCGGCCGACTCCAAGCAGGTGGAGGTCGAGGTGCTGGACGACGGCAAGGGGATGGTGGAAGGCAGTGTCCTGAGCGGCCTGTCCAACCTGCGCGCACGCGCCGAGGCGCTGGACGGCACGTTCGAGATGGCGGCACGTCCCGGCCCCGGCACCCGACTGTGCTGGACCGCCCCACTCCCACCGCCCGGTTCCGATCGTGAGGACGCCGCATGACTCTGACCGTCAGCCCCGACATGGAGCTGCTCCCACCGAACGAGCACGAGGTGGCCGCCCTCGACGCCTGGTGGCGCGCGAGCATGTACCTCACGGTCGGTCAGATCTACCTGCGGGCGAACGCGCTCCTGCTGGAGCCGCTGACTGCTGACCACATCAAGCCGAGGTTGCTCGGCCACTGGGGCACCAGCCCCGGACTCGCGTTCGTCTACGCGCACGTCTCGCGGCTGATCTCTCGGACCGGGCAGCAGTGCATCTACCTCGCGGGGCCGGGCCACGGTGGCCCGGCGCTGGTGGCCGCGTCATGGCTGGAGGGCTCGTACACGGAGATCTATCCCGACGTCACCCGCGACGCGGAGGGGATGCAGCGACTCTTCCGACAGTTCTCGACCCCCGGTGGCATCCCCAGCCACGTGTCGGTCACGACTCCCGGCTCGATCCACGAGGGTGGGGAGCTGGGCTACGTGCTGGTCCACGCCTTCGGGGCCGTGATGGACAATCCCGACCTCCTGGCCGTAGCCGTGGTCGGTGATGGCGAGGCAGAGACGGCTCCGCTCGAAGGGTCGTGGAAGGGCATCTCGTTCCTCAACCCGGCTCGCGACGGTGCCGTGCTGCCGGTCCTGCACCTCAACGACGCGAAGATCAGCGGTCCCACGGTGCTGGGACGCAAGCCACCCGAAGAGGTACGGGCGCTCTTCGCCGGCCACGGCTACGACGTGGTCGAGGTCGAGGGCTCGGACCTGCCCGGCATGCACCACCGGTTCGCCGCAGCGCTGGTCGAGTGCTGGCAGCGGATCAGGACCATCCAACAGTCGGCGAGAACCGGCGCCTGGGACGGAGAACGTCCGCGCTGGCCGATGATCGTGCTGCGCACCCCGAAGGGATGGACCGGGCCACACGAGGTCGACGGAGTCGCCATCGAGGGCACCTTCCGCTCGCACCAGGTGCCCCTGTCCGGCGTGCGTGAGAACCCGGCGCACCTGGCCCTGCTCGAGGAGTGGATGAAGTCCTACCGGCCCAGCGAGCTCTTCGACGAGCTCGGCAGGCCCACGACCGGGGGAGTGACTCCCGACGGAGACCTGCGGATGAGCGCCTCACCACATGCGGGTGGCGGTGACGACTCCCCGAGCCTGGTGCTGCGCGACTTCCGGCAGTACGCCGTCGAGCTGGTCACGCCGGGAGTCCAGCAGGTGGAGTCGACGCGCCGCCTCGGGCAGATGCTCCGCGACGTCTACCTCGACAACCCCGAGACGTTCCGCCTCTTCTGTCCGGACGAGACCAACAGCAACAGGCTGGGCGACGTCCTGACGGCGTCGGACCGTGCCTTCATGGAGTCCCTGCTGCCTGACGACGAGCGGTTGTCGCACGAGGGACGGGTCATGGAGGTGCTCTCCGAGCACAACTGCCACGGATGGCTCGAGGGCTACACCCTGACCGGGCGGCACGGCGTGTTCGCGACGTACGAGGCGTTCGCGATGGTGAGTGCCTCGCAGACCGTCCAGCACAGCAAGTGGCTCGAGGAGTCGCTCGTGCTGCCGTGGCGCGCGGCGGTCCCCAGCCTGAACGTCCTGCTGACCTCCACCGCCTGGCGCAACGACCACAACGGCTTCTCGCACCAGGGGCCGGGGCTGATCGGGGTCATGCTGAACCACCGCGCCGAGGTGACGCGCGTGTACCTGCCGCCGGACGCCAACTGTCTGCTGTCCGTGGCGGACCACTGCCTCCGGTCGAGGGACTACGTCAACCTGATCGTGATCGACAAGCAGCCGCAGCTGCAATACCTCACCATCGACGAGGCGACCGCCCACTGTGCGGCCGGCGCCGGCACCTGGGAGTGGGCCGGCAACGCCGACGGGGCGCAGGAGCCCGACATCGTGCTCGCCTGCGCGGGCGACACCCCGACCCTGGAGACCGTGGCGGCGGCGCAGATCCTGCGGGAGCGCCTCCCGGAGCTCCGTACGCGGGTGGTCAACGTCGTCGACCTGATGGTGCTGCCACGTCCCACCGACCATCCGCACGGGCTGTCGTCCGAGCTGTTCACGCGTCTCTTCACCGACGACGTGGACGTGGTGTTCGCCTTCCACGGCTTCCCGGGTGCAGTGCACCAGCTCGTGCACGGACGCCCCGACGCCGATCGCTTCCACGTCCGTGGTTTCATCGAGCACGGCACCACGACGACGCCGTTCGACATGACGGTGCTCAACCGGATCTCCCGCTTCCACCTCGTGATGGACGCGCTCAACAACTCGCGCACCACCCTGCCCGGCGCCGACGAGCTGCGCACCTGGTGCCGCCACGAGCTGGACCGTCACGCCGCGCACGTCCGTGAGCACATGGAGGACCTCCCCGAGATCCGCGAGTGGCGGGTGACCGCTCGCGGGTGAGGCCGACGCTCCCCGGAGCCGGGACGTTCGGTCCTCCGGGCGGCGTGACCAGCTGGCGTGCCGGCGCTATGGCCGTGGGCGTGTCAGGCAGGAGGTGGCCGGCGGCCCGCAGTGCGCTGGCGGAGCCGAGCGAGCGCAGCACCTCCTCGTGCTCGGGCGCGACCCCCGAGAGAAGCACGACGATGCCGCGACGCTCGAGCCGGGTGATCGCGTCGTCGAGGACGGTGGCCCCGGTCGCGTCGAGGGTGGTCACCCGGGACATCCGCAGGATGACGACGTCGACCTCGACGACGTCCGGCAGCTCGAGGAGCAGCCGGTGGGCGGCACCGAGGAAGAGCGGCCCGTCGATCCGGTAGACGACGATGTGCTCCTCCAGGAGGGTGTGCTCCTCGGCGCTGTGGTCCCCGCTGTCGATCGGCACCTGCTCGAGTCGAGCGGTCCGGGCGACCGTGCGCAGCGCCAGGACGACCGCCACTGCGACGCCCACGCCGACGGCTGTCACGAGGTCCAGGGCGACGGTCACGGTGAACGTGAGGGCCACGATGAGGGCATCCGAGCGGGTCGAGCGGAGCAGTGCCACCAAGGCGCCTGCTCCCACCATGCGTACGCAGGTGGCGAAGAGGACGCCGGCGAGGGCTGCCAGGGGAATGCTGGACACGAGCGGCGCGGCGACGAAGACCAGCGCGAGCAGCACCAACGAGTGGGTGACGGCAGCCAGCCGGGTCGTGGCCCCGGCTCTGACGCTGACCGCTGTACGGGCGATCGCCGCCGTCGCCGGCACCCCCCGAACAGTGGCACGACGATGTTGGCGAGGCCCTGCCCGAAGAGCTCGCGGTCGGGGTCGTGGTGCTCGTCGTCGGTCATGGCGTCTGCGACCGTCGCGCAGAGCAGGCTCTCGAGCGCGGCGAGTGCAGCAATGGCGAGGGCGGCGGTGCCGAGGGTGCCCACCGCGGAGAGGTCGAGGAAGCCGAGCGAGGGTGCAGGCAGTCGGGAGGGCAGGTGGCCGAGGGTGGCCAGATCGAGCTCGAGGGCGAGTACGCCCGCAGTCGCGAGCATCACGCCGATGAGGGAGAGGGCACGCGCGGACGCCACCTGCCACCGATCAGCATCAATGCGGCCACCGCCAAGGAGACGACCAGCGGAGTGAGGTGTGGGTGGGCGGAGAAGCGCTGCACGGCGTCCGTGGCACTCGCCCAGACCTTGTCGCCCGAGGCATCGCTGACGCCCAGGGCTGCGGGAACCTGCTGGAGGGTGATGACGACGGCGATGCCGGCGGTGAAGCCCTCGATGACCGGGACCGGTAGGTAACGCACATAGCGGCCGACGTGAGCGGTGGCCAGGACCACGAGCGCGATGCCGGCGAGCATTCCCACCATGAGGACGCCGGGGACGCCGTGCTCGTGCACGACCGGCACGAGGACCACGGTCATCGCACTGGTCGGACCGGACACCTGGATGTTGGAGCCGCCGAAGACCGCGGCCACGATTTCCGCCACGACCGCGGTGATCAGCCCCGCCTGGGCGCCCAGCCCCGACGCTGCGCCGAAGGCCAGGGCGAGGGGAGCGCGACGATGGCAACGGTGAGGCCGGCGACCAGGTTCTGTCGTGGGTGGTGCCCCAGGGAGGTGAGGTCAGAGGCGACGGGGAGGAGGTGCCGCAGGCGGCGTGCAGCCCGGACGAGAGACGTGGAAACGATCTTCACCCGGTCTCGCATGCTGCGCGCATGCCGTCGCGCAGGCGCACGGCCACGTCAGTCCCGCACGCGTTGACCGCGTACCTGGTCGACCTCGAGGGCGATCCACTGTGTCTGCCGCCCCGGGTACCACGTCTGGGGGCGCCCGAACGACCACAGCCACGCCACAGTGGCGGCATCCTGCACCCGGTGTGCTGTGCCGCTCATCTGGACCGACCACCCGGTCAGGTCGCTGTGCTCGAGGTTGTCCACGTTCAACGAGACGCAGTTGCCGTCGGCGCGGCGAGCCAGCTCGCCGAAGACCGGTGCCCGGAAGTAGGCCGTACCGCCTACGGCGTCGTAGATCGTCGGCACCACCCGTGTGTAGGTGTCGCCGGTGAAGACGATGCGCCCCACGCCGTGAACCCCCACGAGCCTCCAGCACTCGTCCGTGTCCAGCTTCGCGAACGTCCGGTCATTGTTCACGTCGCTCGTCGTCATGTGGTCCTCCGTGTGTTGGGCTCAGGCCAGCGTCCACCGCGTTCATGTCGCGCTACAGAGGCGACCGTCCCGACCTGGGGTGCCCAATTCCTCTATGGCCCGGATCGCGTGCCCGCAAGGCTGGCCACCACTCACCCAACGAAGGGCAGGTCCATGAACGTAGTCATCGTCTTCGAGTCGATGTTCGGCAACACCGCGTCGGTCGCCGCGGACGTCCGCGCGGGGCTCGTCGAGGCCGGAGCGACGGTCGTGCTGGCCGGTGTGGCCTCGATTCCTGCGCAGGCACTGAGCAGCTGCGACCTCCTGGTGCTGGCCGCGCCGACGCACGCGTTCACCCTCAGCAGGCCGGAGTCCCGTGCCGAGGCAGTGGCGAAGGGCGCGCACCCCGACCATGCCGCAACAGGCCTGCGTGAGTGGCTGGCGACGCTGGGGGACGTCCTGCCTGCGTCGTCGCCCCGCCCCGCGGTCGCGGTGCTCGACACCCGAGTGACCAAGGTCCGGCACTTGCCGGGGTCAGCGGCGCGCAGTGCCGCGCGGGCACTTGCGAAGCTGGACTTCGATGTCGTGCATCGCGCGAGCTTCTACGTCGAGGGCATCACGGGACCCGTGAGTGCGGGGGAGCACGAGCGAGCTCGCGAGTGGGGCCGCGGCCTCGCCGCGATCGTCGTTCCGGCACGTGCCGGCGCGCGGCGCGCCTGAGCTGTCACGTCGGACCTGGTGACCAGAACCATCAGGCCCGGTGCACCGAGACCTTCGCCTCTGCTCCATCGGCCACCGAGGCCTCCACAGTGGTGGCACGGACAACATCGGGCACCGGACCATCGTCGTCGGCATCGACGGCTCCCCCCACAGTGACGCAGCCCTTGCGTGGGCCGTCGACGAGGCCTCGCGGCGGGACCTGAGCCTGCACCTCGTGAGCGCGGGAGTTCATCAGCCGCACGGCGGGACGATCGCCTTCGAAGAGGCGTACGTCGACGCGATCATCGCGAGCGAGGCACTGGAGTCCGCTGAGGAGCACCTCGCCGCAGCGGTCGCCTCGGCCCGGGCTTCCGATCCCGATCTGGTCGTCACGATCGCAAGCACTCTCGAGCGCGCAGCCGGGGTGCTGGTCGAGCTGTCCGCCCGGGCGCACAGCCTGGTCGTGGGTCGCAGCAGCTACGGCCCGGTCATGGGCGCTGCGCTCGGTTCCGTGGCGTCGCAGGTGGTCACCCATGCGCAGTGTCCGGTCGTCGTCGTCCGCGAGGTAAGCAGCCACCCCGCCGGCCAGAGGGGCGTGGCCGTCGCCGTCGATGGGTCGGCCGGGTCCGAGCTGGCCCTGGCTCACGCCTTCGAGCAGGCCTCGGTGCGAGGTGTGCACCTCGACGTCATCCACGCGTGGTGGACCCGCGCGACCGCCGGTCCGCTGCCGGACACCCGCAACGACCAGCTCGCCGACAAGCACCTGCTGCTCGCCGAGGTGATGGCCGGCTGGTCGGAGCAGTACCCGGACGTCGAGGTCCGCGTGAGCCTGCCGATGGGGCCCACCGTCACGGCCATCATCGACGCCGCCAGCGCAGCCGACCTCCTGGTGGTCGGCAGCCGCGGACACGGCGGCTTCCGCAACCTCCTGCTCGGGTCCGTCAGCCAGGGAGTCGTCGGGCACGCCACCTGCACCGTGATCGTCGTACGCCCGACCCGAGGGGACCCCGTCAGCTCCGGAACCCTCCGCACGTGGCGAGAGGCTGCGGTCGCGCGATGACGACTTCGACCTACCCGGTCCGCGTGGATGCCTCACCCGACGCGCAGCTCAGTCGCGGGCTCTGACTCGTCAAGTGGATCCTCATCCTCCCGCACTACCTCGTCCTGGCCTTCCTGTGGCTGGCGTTCGTGGTGCTGAGCATCGTGGCGTTCTTCGCCATCGCGTTCACCGGCCGCTATCCCCGCCAGATCTTCGACTTCAACGTCGGGGCCCTGCGGTGGAGCTGGCGGGTCGCCTACTACGCCTACGGCGCACTGGGCACCGACCGCTATCCGCCGTTCACGCTCGCTGACGTCCCCGACTACCCGGCGCACCTCGAGATCGCCTACCCGGAGCGCCTGTCGCGCGGGCTGGTGCTGGTGAAGTGGTGACTCCTGGCCCTTCCGCACTACGTGGTGGTCGGCATCTTCGTCGGTGGATCGGTCTACGTCGCCAACGAGGCGACGTCGGGGGAGCAGGCGCCGTGGATGTGGGGTGGCGGGTTGATCGGGGTGCTGGTGCTGGTCGCGGGCGTCGTCCTGCTCTTTACGGGGCGCTATCCGTCCTCGATCTTCGACCTGGTCCTCGGCCTCAACCGACCTCGTGGCCGCCGCTGGTGGCACCCGCGGCCGGAACTGCCACGACGGACATCAGGCGCCGCCGCGGATCGAAGTGGAACACCTGCTCGACAGATGCGCGCGGAGCGAGCGCGGCGCTGCACACCCGGTCGGCGGCATCGAGCAGAGCAAGCTCAGTGGGGTCGCCGAGGTTCGCCTCGCGGTCCGCCGTGGAGCAGGACCGGAGGACGCGGGCCAGTCGAACGGCCTCAGGGTCCCCGATGGTGCGTCGTGCTGAGCCGGACCACACGCTGTGCACCTGCATCCGGTTCTGGGTGAGGGTGCCCGTCTTGTCGGTGCAGATCACGTCAGTGGATCCGAGGGTCTCGACCGCGCTCAGTCGTTTGACCAGCCCTCCTCGTCGGGCGAGGTCGGCCACGCCCACGGCCAGAGCGAGAGTGATGGTCGGGAGCAGGCCTTCCGGAACGTTGGCGACCAGCAGACCGATGGCGAACACCGACGCCTCGGTGAAGCTCAGACCTGCGAGCATGCCCAGGGGCAGGAAGGCCACCCCGACGGCGACAGCCACGCCGGCGATCAACCAGGCCACTCGACGGACCTGCTCCTCGAGCGGGCTGGGGTCCTGGTGGGTGCGGGTGGACAGTCCGGCGATCCGTCCCAGCTCGGTCGACATCCCGGTGTGCACGACGAGGGCCAAGGCCTCCCCGGATGCACACGTGGTCCCGGACAGCAGGACGTCCTCTGCATCCACGACACGCCGCCCGAGGTCGGCCGCAGTCGGGGGCGTCGGGGCGGCCTGTCTGGTGACAGGTGCGGACTCGCCGGTTACGGCCGACATGTCGAGCTCGACAGCGCCCTCCAGGATGCGAGCGTCGGCGCTCACCGCCGCGCCTTCATCCACGAGCATCACGTCTCCAGGGACGACGCTCGCCGCGTCGACAAGCCTTCGTCGCCCGTCCCGGACGACGGTGGCGTGCGGTGGCAGGTAGAGAGCCAGGGCAGCGACGGCGTGTTCGGCGTGCCGCTCCTGGACGAGGGCGAAGCCCGCGTTGAGTGCGATGACGCAGATGATCGCCGCTCCGAGCGTCACGCCTTGGGTGCCCAGTGCCAGGGCGGCCGCGAGCCACAGCAGCAGCGCCAGCGGGTGCGTGAGCTGGCGAAGCAGGGCGGCAGGCAGGCTGCTCCGCTGTTCGACGGTGAGCTGGTTGGGCCCGGTGACGGCGAGCCTGCGCTCGGCCTCTGCCTCGGACAGTCCGGAAGCGTCGCAGTCCAGGTGTTGGAGCAGGACGTCGACGTCGACGAGAAGCAGCTCCACGTCGGCGCCGAGCACGTCCTTGCTGAGCGGGGTTGTGGGCATCTGCCCACGGTGAAGGAGGCCGGGTCTTTCTCCTAGGGCCATTGGACCTGCGCGCCACCAGTGGAGTGAGAAGCGTCAGGTCGTGTCCTTGGCCACGCCGATCGCGACCGGGCTCGGCCGATTGCGCAGTCGAGTGGAGGACCCGCAGTTGCGGTGCCCTAGGCTGCGGACTGGGGAGGCTTGATGATCGAGCAGATCAAGCTGCGTGACAGCACCGACGCGTTCGCCATTTCACTGCGGCCCACGGACAAGGCGGCCCTGGTCGCTGGGTTCGAGGCGCTGACACCAGACTCTCGCCGCCACAGGTTCCTGGCATCGGTGAAGCACCTCAGCGAGAGCATGCTGGAGCGCCTCGTCGACGACGTTGACGGTATCGATCACACTGCCCTGGTCCTGTGCGTCGAGACGAGTCCCGACGTCTACGACCCGGTCGCGGTGGCCCGGATGGTGCGCTACGCCGACGTCCCCGACGCCGCGGATCTCGCCGTCACGGTCAAGGACGAGTGGCAGGGGCGCGGCGTCGCCACCGGACTGCTCGACGTGCTGATGCGTCAGCGCCCCGTGGGCGTGGACCGCATCGTCACCGAGGTCTTCAACGACAACGAGGCGTCCCTGTCGATGCTGCGCCGCCTGGGCCACACCACGGTCAAGGACGTGGGGTCCGGAGTGAGCGAAGTCGCTGTCGAGCTGCCGCCCGTCCCGTCCGTGGCAGGGTCACGGGTGCCATCGGGTCAAGGCGCCATCGATGACACGCGGGTGTTGGTGCCCGGTCCCTCGGCCTCCGCTGTGCCGCGTCCGCTGCTGAGCGACCCCGGGCACAGGCACGCGCTGCGCACGCGCGACCAAGTCTGTCCGTGGTTCAACTGATGGTCGGCGCGGCAGTGCGTTGACGCACCTCGTGGGTAGCAGTCGGCCATTCGTGGTGATTCGCCAAGGCGGCCGCCCCCGTGCTCCGGGAGCTACGACCTCGCTCCGGTCTCTCCCAGACGACGTTGAGGCCGTGTGAGCGGAACTGGTCCTCCACGCGCCGCACCAGCTGGGGGGCTGGTGGCGCAACGTCGGTGAGCTGGTAGTCGAGACCGAGCTCGGCCCACTTGGCTGCTCCCAGCTGGTGGAAAGGAAGGACCTCGACCCGCTCGACGCCGGACAACGTCGCGGTGAAGGAGGCCACCGCCTCGACGTTCTCGGGTGCATCGGTGAGCCCTGGGACGAGAACGAAGCGCACCCACATGCGGTTGCCGTGCTCGGAGAGTCGCCGGGCGAAGGCCAGCGTCGGCTCCAGATCAGCGCTGGTGACGACTCGGTAGGTCTCCGGGTCGCCAGACTTGATGTCCAGGAGGAACAGGTCCACCAGGTCGAGGAACTCGTCGGTGGCGCGTGCGCCGAGGAAGCCCGACGTGTCGACCGCCGTGTGCAGCCCGAGGTCTTCCTTGCACCGGCGCAGCAAGGCCTCCAGGAACCTGATCTGCAGCATCGGCTCGCCCCCGCCGACGGTGATGCCGCCGTGGGCCGTGGTCACGAACTCTGCGTACTTGGCCACTTCGTCCAGCATCCGCCCCATCGTGACCCGGCGCCCGTTCGTCAGGGTCCAGGTGTCGGCGTTCTCGCAGTACTGACAGCGCAGGGGGCACCCCGAGAGGAAGAGCGTGAAGCGCACACCGGGACCGTTGACCGTGCCCGTGATCTCGTAGGAGTGGTAGTAGCCGATCTCCGGGTCACCCTCCTGGGCCAGCTCCGCCTCCAGCTCCGCCCTGGACCCACCGTGGTGCTCACGCACCGGTGTGATGGACAGTGGCATCGAGGTCGTGGGTGTCGGCAACGGTTCCACTAGAGCGAGCCGTGAAAAGTGCGGTGAATGACGTCGAGCTGCTGCTCGCGGGTGAGCCGCACGAAGTTGACGGCATACCCCGAGACGCGGACGGTCAGCTGGGGGTACTGCTCCGGGTGCTCCATCGCATCGAGCAGCGTCTCGCGACTGAGGACGTTCACGTTGACGTGGAAGCCCTGAGCACCGAAGAACGCGTCCAGGATGCCGGTGAGGTTGTCCACCTTTTCTCCTGGGGTCCTCCCCAGGGCGTTCGGCACCAGGTTGCTGGTCAAGGAGATCCCGTCAAGCGCCTGGTCGTAGGGCAGCTTGGCGACCGAGAGTGCCGAGGCGGCCCAGCCGTGCCGGTCTCGCCCGTTCATCGGGTTCGCCCCGGGTGAGAACGGCTCACCGAGGCGTCGACCGTCCGGGGTGTTGCCGGTCGACTTGCCGTACACCACGTTGGACGTGATCGTCAGCACCGACTGGGTCGGGACGGCGCCGCGGTACGTCGGGTAGGTACGGATCTTCGCCATGAACCGCTCGACGAGGTCGACCGCGATGTGGTCAGCGCGGTCGTCGTTGTTGCCGTACGCCGGATAGTCACCGTCGACCACGTAGTCGACGACGAGGCCGGTCTCGTCCCGGACCACGCTCACCGTCGCTGCACTGATCGCTGAGAGGCTGTCCGCGGCCACCGCCAGGCCGGCGATGCCCATCGCCATCGTACGACGGACCGGGTGGTCGTGCAGCGCCATCTCGACGCGCTCGTAGGCGTACTTGTCGTGCATGTAGTGGATGACGTTGAGCGCGTCGACGTACACCCGGGCCAGCCAGTCCATCTCGACGTCGAGCCTTCGGAGGACGTCGTCGTAGTCCAGGACGTCGCCCGTGACCGGGCTGGTGACCGGGCCCACCTGCTTGCCCGTGATCTCGTCACGACCACCATTGATGGCGTAGAGCAGTGTCTTCGCGAGGTTCACGCGGGCACCGAAGAACTGCATCTGCTTGCCGACCGTCATGGCGGAGACGCAGCAGGCGATGGCCGTGTCGTCGCCGGTCACCGGCCGCACGAGCTCGTCGGACTCGTACTGGATGCTGCTGGTGTCGATCGAGACCGAGGCGGCGAAGTCCTTGAAGCCCTTCGGCAGCCGCGCCGACCACAGCACCGTGAGGTTGGGTTCGGGCGCCGGTCCGAGGTTGTACAGCGTCTGCAGGAAGCGGAATGACGAGCGTGTGACGAGGGTGCGTCCGTCCTCGCCCATCCCACCCAGGCATTCGGTGACCCAGGTCGGGTCCCCGGAGAACAGGGCGTCGTACTCAGGCGTCCGGAGGAAGCGCACGATCCGGAGCTTGATCACCAGGTCGTCGACCAGCTCCTGGGCGCGCGACTCGTCCAACCGCCCCTCGTCGATGTCGCGCTCCAGGTAGATATCCAGGAACGTCGAGACGCGTCCCAGCGACATGGCAGCGCCGTTCTGCTCCTTCACGGCCGCTAGGTAGCCGAAGTAGAGCCACTGGATCGCCTGCTGGCCGGTGGTGGCGGGTCCGGAGATGTCGAAGCCGTAGGTGAGCGCCATGGCGCGCAGCTCGCCCAGCGCCCGGATCTGCTCGGCGAGCTCCTCCCGGTCCCGGATCACGTCCTCGCTGGACGGCAGTGCGTCCAGCGATGCCTTCACGAGGGTCTTGTCGACGATCAACCGGTCCACTCCGTAGAGGGCCACGCGGCGGTAGTCGCCGATGATGCGGCCCCGGCCGTAGGAGTCGGGCAGTCCGGTGATGACGCTCGATCGGCGTGCCGCGCGTACCTCCTCGGTGTACGCGTCGAACACCCCGTCGTTGTGGGTCTTGCGGTGCACGGTGTAGATCTCTGCCAGCCGCGGATCGACGTCGTAGCCGTAGGTCTTCAGGCTGGTCTCGACCATGCGCCAGCCACCGTTGGGCATGATCGCGCGCCGCAGCGGTGCGTCGGTCTGCAACCCGACGATCAGCTCGACGTCGCGGTCGATGTATCCCGGACGATGCGCGGTGATCGAAGCCGGGGTGTGGGGGTCCACGTCGTAGACGCCACGTTCGCGTTCTTCCGGGAACATGGCGGTCAGCCGGCCCCACAACGTGGTCGTCCGTTCAGTGGCCGGAGTCAGGAACGAGGCGTCGCCCTCGTACGGCGTGTAGTTCGCCTGGAGGAAGGCTCGGGTGTCGACCGACTCGCGCCACCCCGCGCCCCGGAACCCGCGCCACGCGTCACCCAGATCGTTGCTCGACAGGTCGCTCGGTCGCTGCAGCATTGACATGCCCCGACGGTCCGTTGCACAGCCAGGCAGCAACAGTGCCGAACGTCCCTACCTGTCGAGGTATGCACGGTGCGCGACGCGGCGAGAGCTCAGCCGGAGGCCCGGACCGAGATGTCGAGGGTGTGATGCCGTCGGAGAGGTGGACCTCGATCGTCGATCCCCTGGCTGCGTCGAAGCTGCCACGGAATGTCGGCGGCAGCCGGCCACTGTCGTCGGCGGGAATCGGGTGTTGTGAGCGACGTGCCGGAGACGTCGACGCTCCCGCTGGAGAACGCGGAGATGCCCTCCGCCGTGAACTCGACCCCGTCCGACGTGGACAGGGCGCAGACCTTCACAGGGTCGCTCGCGCCAGCGAACCAGCCGACCGCTGTGCTCGGGCCGGACGTCACGATCAGCTCCTGCACACGATGATCCTCCGCTGTCCACGTCCCGGGGACCAGGGTCGAAGGCCTCTAGGGGCGGGAGGGCGACTCGACCAGCATGGAGAGCGTCCCCGGCCCACCGCAGGGTCGAGACACGAGCGCCAGATGGCGACAGACAGGAGCGCGACATGAACGAGGTCACCCACGCGAACGGCACGTCGACCAAGACCGAAGAGTTCGAGGTCAGCGGCGAAGACCTGATGGGGAAGGTGCGCGAGCTTGCGCACGAGGCAGGCGTGCGGCGCATCATCGTCAAGCGCGAGGATGGCACCACGCTGATCGAGATCCCGCTCCCGGCCGGGCTTGCCGTCACCGTGTTCACCGCGGCCGTCGCACCCGTCCTCGTCGCCATCGGCGCGGTCGCTGCCCTGGTCTCCAAGGTGACGCTCGTGGTCGAGCGCGACGAGGACCACGTAGCCGTCTGATCCACCAGGGAGCAGCATGTCGAACGAGCAGCTCAGCATCAGCCACCCACTCCAGCCGAACCAGGCCACGTCGGTTGCGCGGATGTTCTACGACCGTGTCGCGGCCTCGCCGGACGTGGAGGCGTATCGATTTCCTACGTCTGACGGTTGGGGCTCGGTGACGTGGGCCGAGACGCGGAAGACGGTCGACGTGCTGGCCGCCGGCCTGCTGGCGCTGGGCATCAGGCACGAGGATCGGGTGGCGATCGCGAGCAGCACCCGCATCGACTGGATCTACGCCGATCTCGCCATCACCTGCGCGGGTGCGGCGACGACCACCGTCTACCCCACGACTAGCGCCGATGACGTGGCGCTGATCCTGGCCGACAGCGGCACCAGGATCGCGTTCGCCGAAGACGACGCCCAGGTCACCAAGCTGAGGGGTCTCCGCGGCGGGCTCCCTGACCTCGAGCGCGTCATCACCTTCGACGGCACCGCCGACGGCGACTGGGTGCTCTCCCTCGAGGACCTCAAGGGCTTGGGGACCATGCACCTGGCCGCGTTTCCGACCGCGGTCGAAGGAGTGGTCGACGCGATTCTTCCCGAGCACCTGGCAACACTGATCTACACCTCCGGCGCCACGGGACGTCCCAAGGGTGTTGAACTGCCACATCGGTGCTGGACCTACATCGGAGCCGCGGCCGAGGGGCTGGGCTTCCTGGCACAGAAGGACCTGTAGTACCTGTGGCTCCCGCTGTCGCACTCCTTCGGCAAGATGCTGGAGACGGTCCAGCTTCAGGTGGGCTTCCCGACCGCCGTCGACGGCCGAATGGACCGCATCGTGACGAACCTCGCCGAGGTGCGCCCGACCTTCATGGCCGGTCCACCGAGGATCTTCGAGAAGGTGCACGCCAAGATCGTGCAGACCGTCGAGGAGGAGGGTGGCCTTCGAGCAACCCTGTTCGGTTGGGCCTTCCGGGTCGGCGACCGGGTTGCTCGCACGGAGCTGGAGGGGCGTCGGCCAGGTCCCGTCACACGCGTGCAGCACGAGGTGGCCGAACGACTGGTGCTGGCCAAGGTCCGCGCCCGACTGGGTGGACGGATCCGGTTCCTGATCTCAGGAAGCGCGGCCCTCTCGCCGGAGATCGCTGCCTGGTTCAACGCCTCCGGAATGTTGATCCTCGAGGGCTACGGCCTGACCGAGACCAGCGCAGGCACGTGCCTGGTGCGCATCAACGACCCCGTGCTGGGCGCCGTGGGTCCACCACTGCTCGGCACCGAGGTGCGGATCGCCGCCGACGGCGAGATCCTCGTGCGGGGGCCGAGCGTCATGCGCGGCTACCACGGACTCCCCGACGCGACGGACGAAGTCCTCGATGCCGACGGTTGGCTGTCGACAGGTGACGTGGGCCAGCTCGACGAGCGCGGTGACCTGCGCATCACCGACCGCAAGAAGGACCTGATCAAGACCTCCGGAGGCAAGTACATCGCACCCCAGCTGGTCGAGGTGCTCTTCAAGGCCGAGTGTCCACTGGCCAGCCAGATGGTCGTCCATGCTGAGGGCCGTAGCTACGCGACGGCTCTGGTCACCCTGGACCCGGAAGCGGTGGCGCAGTGGGCGGCAGCCAGAGGCTTGGCCGAGACGGACTACGCCCGCTTGACGGCTCACCCCAGCCTCCTCGAGTACGTGACACGGTGCATCGCACAGGTCAACGGCAAGCTGAACCGCTGGGAGACGGTCAAGGACTTCCGCATCCTCGACCGTGACCTCACCGTCGAGGACGGCGAGGTCACGCCCAGCCTCAAGGTCCGCCGCAGGTTCGTGGAGACGAAGTACCGGTCACTCCTGGACTCGATGTACGCCTGACGGCGATCCGGAATTCACCTGGCGAGGAGAACGATGTCAGACCATCTGAGCGCTCTGTCTGCTGCCTTCCTGTCCGCCGAGGACGTCGACCCGCACGTGTCGCTGGTGATCGGGTCGTTCGCCGTGCTGGCCGGGCCCGCGCCGTCGTTGGACGAGCTCCGACGGCTGGTGGAGCAGCGGCTCGCGTTGGCTCCCCGCTACCGCCAGCGGATCCGGCGTACCGCGCTCGAGCTGCGGCCGCCCAGGTGGGAGGACGACCCGGCCCTCGACGTCCGCCTCCACGTGCGCAAGGCAGAGGTCACAACTCCGGGTGAGCGGGGCGACGTTGCCGAGCTCGTGGGCCGAGCCATGGCGGCGCGGATGGACCGGGATCGTCCGCTCTGGGACATCACGCTGTGCGACGGGCTGGCCGGCGGCCGGTGGGGACTGTTGTGTCGCGTCCACCATGCTCTGGCCGACGGAGTGTCCGGCACGGCACTTCTGCGTGTGGTCTATGACGTCCCGCACGAGACAGCGGCCACGGCCGTCGGGGTGCGAAGGGTCCCGAGGTCCCGGCTGCGCAGGGCTGCTGGAGCGGCCTGGGTCGCGGGACGCGGTGGTTCGGCCTTCCTCCCGGCGCTGGTCCCGGTCCACGGACCGTCGGTGACGGGCCTGATCGGAGAGGGACGGCGCTACGCGTGGACCGGCGTGCCACTGGCATCAGTCCGCGAGGTTCGTCGCGACATGCACGTCACGGTCAACGACGTGGCTCTCGCAGCGGTGACCGGCGGGTTCCGCGCACTACTCGTGCACCGGGGCATCGAGCCACACTCCAGGGCGATCCGGTCCCTGGTGCCCGTATCAGCCTGGGACGGAGCGTTGGTCGACGGACCGGACAACCGAGTGACGCTACTACTCGCTGACCTTCCGGTCGAGCTCGACGACCCTGTCGAGCGGGTCCGCGCGATCCACGACCTGGTGGACCGGCTGCGACGCGACCGCGAGCCAGAGGCAGGCGTGGTGGCCCAACAGCTGCTCAGCGCCGTCCCCTACCCGCTGGTCGAGACTGCAACCAGGCTGGCCCTGCGGCTCCCTCACCACCACCTGTCCACCGTCACCACCAACGTGCCCGGCCCGCAGCAGCCGCTTTCGTGCCTGGGCCGTGAGGTCGAGCAGATGTTGCCGTACGTGCCGATCGCCGACCGCATTCGCATCGGGGTCGCCATGTTCAGCTACTGCGGTGAGCTGACCTTCGGGATCACCAGCGATCTCGACGTCGCCGATCTCGACGTGCTGGTTGAGGGGATCGATGCAGCGTGGTGGTCCCTGGCTGGCTCCAGGACTGGCGGCGGTCGTTGACTCGCGTGATGAGTGGCCTGGCCACGGTCTCCTTCCTGGTCGGGCAGTCGCGGTGTTGACCTGGCCACACGAGGGACGCTGCGCACTGAGCCGGGCCGTTCGTCCCGCGCCTGACGTCCGTCCGGCCCTGTCGCCCGGCGCCAGTGCGCCGGAGTCTGGTGGTGCCAGCACATCCCACTCAGGAGGTACCGACCATGTCGAACGCGAACCGTGCCACCCACCGAACCCGCGACCTGGTGGTCGGTGTCGACGGCACACCGGGCAGCGCCGCGGCGCTGCGGTATGCCATCAAGGAGGCCGCCAGCAGCGGTGGCAAGGTGGACGTCATCCACGTCGTCCACGACTACGTCCCGATGGCCGGCATGCATCACATCGTCCCCGAGGACTTCACGGCCGCCGGCCGCGCAACACTCGAGTCGACGCTCCGCGAGGTCGACACCTCGTCCTCCGCCGGTGTCGTGGAGACGCACCTGAAGCGCGGGGGAGCGGTGAGGACACTCACGGAAGGCGGAGAGCACGCCTTCGCGATCGTCGTCGGTAGCGACCGGCGTGCCGTGTCGAGCCGGCTCCTCACCGGCAACGTGTCCACCGGTGTCGCCGCGCGTGCGGCCGTCCCGGTCGTGTCCGTGCCAGAGACGTGGCGGGACGAAGGTGAGACGGGAACCGTCCTGGTGGCGGTCAAGGCGGCCGACCTGTCCGATGCCCTGATGGCAGAGGCGTTCGAGGTCGCCCGACGGCGCGGCAGTCGGCTCGTCGTCCTGCATGCGTGGCGGTTCCCCTCGGCGTACGACGACATCATCGTGTCCGACCCGGGCACCCTCGCCGAATGGTCCGAGCGTGAGTCGAAGGCGGTCGAGGAGCACGTCGCTCCGTGGCGACGTAGCCACCCGGACGTCGACGTGGAGCTCCGGATCGTGCACGACCATCCGGCGCACGCACTCGTGGCGGCGTCGGAGGGCGCCGACGAGCTGATCATCGTGCGCAGAGCACATGGCTTCCCAGCCGCGGCGCACCTGGGGTCCACCGCACGCACGGTGTTGCTGCACGCGCACTGCCCGGTCCGGGTCGTGCCGGCCACACTCGTGCCAGTGATCCCCGACGTCGAGCCCGAGATGGCCGGCTCCGCACTTTAGTGAACTCGCGGGTTCGCGACAGTTTGTCCCCGAGGGACCACCAGTGCGGGCTGGTCTTGCACCAGGACCCGTACGACGGGTGACCTTTGGCCCTGTGGTGATGTCGCTGCGCCTACCAGCGTGGGGTCGAGGCCGCGCGACCGCGGCGGCCCGGGAAGGCACCGCGATGAGCATCCGGATCGGCATCAACGGCATGGGACGTGTGGGACGTGCCCTACTGCGCCGTGCCGCACAGACGGACGACCTCGAGGTCGTGGCGGTGAACGACGTCATGGACGTCGCGACCATGGCCAACCTGCTGCGTCGTGACAGCACCTTCGGCCGCTTCCCAGGCGAGATCGAGGTGGACGGCGACGTGCTTGTCGTCGACGGGCGCAAGATCGCCGTCTCGTCGTGTCGCGACCCCGAGCAGCTGCCCTGGGCCAGCGAGAACGTCGAGGTGGCCGTGGAGTGCACCGGTAAGTTCCGGACGCGCGACACGGCTGCCGGTCACTTGCGCGCCGGAGCCCAGCGGGTAGTCATCTCCGCTCCCGGCAAGTCCGTGGACGCCACCATCGTGATGGGGGTCAACGACACGACGTACGACGCTGCCGCGCACCTGGTCGTCTCCAACGCCTCCTGCACCACCAACTGTGTGGCGCCGATGGTCAAGGTCCTGCACGACGCGTTCGGCATCCAGCAGGGATTCATGACCACGGTGCACGCCTACACCGGCGACCAGAACCTCCTCGACGGCCCGCACAAGGACGCCCGTCGCGCCCGCTCGGCCGCCGTCAACATCGTCCCGACCACGACCGGTGCGGCGAAGGCGGTGGGGGAGGTCCTGCCCGAGATCGCCGGACGCCTCGACGGAGTGGCTCTGCGGGTGCCCGTGGTCGACGGGTCGCTCGTCGACCTCGGAGTTCTCCTCGAGCGCGACGTCACCGCGGAGGAGGTCAACGCGGCCTTCGCTGCGGCGGCCGCGTCCGGTCCTCTTGCCGGCCTGCTCCGCTACGAGGACGGCCCGTTCGTCTCGACCGACGTCATCGGGGACGGGGCGTCGTGCGTCTTCGACTCCGGCCTCACCCAGGCGTCGGGCCGCTTCGTGAAGGTCTTCGGCTGGTACGACAACGAGTGGGGCTACACGTGCCGCCTCGCCGACCTCACCCGCCTCGTCGGAGGATCCACGCCCAGGCCCTGACCGACGCCCCAGGACGGGACCAAGGTCCCGTCGGGAGGGGAACTTGGACCGTGCTGCGCCCCGCGGGCGATCCCTAGCGTGGAAGCGGCCGCGGGCGTCCGTGGCCGAGGACAGATGTGCCGACAGGAGACCGGATCGTGGACCCGACCGACATCGCCCGGTGGCAGTTCGCCATCGTCACCGTGTACCACTTCTTGTTCGTCCCGATCACGATCGGGCTATCGGCCATCATCGCCGGCTACGAGATCACGTGGGTCCGCACCCGCAACGAGCAGTGGCTCCGGCTGACGAAGTTCTTCGGCAAGCTCTTCCTCATCAACTTCGCCATCGGCGTGGTGACCGGCATCGTCCAGGAGTTCCAGTTCGGGATGAACTGGAGCGACTACTCCCGCTTCGTCGGGGACGTGTTCGGGGCACCGCTCGCTGTCGAGGGGCTGCTGGCCTTCTTCCTCGAGTCCACCTTCCTCGGCCTGTGGATCTTCGGCTGGGACCGGTTGCCGGCGAAGCTGCACGCGGCGTGCATGGTGCTCGTGCACGTCGGCACGTTGTTGTCCGCCTACTTCATCCTCGCGGCCAACTCGTGGATGCAGAACCCGGTCGGCTTCGCCTACAACCCCGACACGGGTCGCGCCGAGATGAACGACTTCGCGGCGGTGCTGCTCAACAAGGTGCAGCTCGTGACGTTCCCGCACGTGGTGCTGGCGGCGTACATGACCGGCGCGGCGTTCGTCGTCGGTGTCGCGATGTGGCAGCTGGGCCGACGTTCCTCCGAGGGGGATCGGTCGATGTACCGCCTGGCGGTGCGCACCGGCGCGGCGATCGTGCTGGTGTCGGGCATCGGCGTGGCGATCACCGGAGACTTCCAGGGCAAGATCATGACCGACGTGCAGCCGATGAAGATGGCGGCCGCCGAGGCGCTCTACGACACCGAGGCGCCGGCGGACTTCTCGCTGTTCACCCTCGGCACCCTGGACGGCGAGAAGGAGACCTTCTCCGTCACCGTTCCCGGGCTGCTGTCCTTCCTCGCCACCGGTGACCCCCAGGGCGAGGTGCAGGGCATCAACGACCTCAGGGCTCAGTACGAGGAGACGTATGGCCAGGACCCCGGTGCGGCCTACTACTCCGAGGACGGCTACACCCCGATCATCCCCGTCACCTACTGGACCTTCCGCCTGATGATCGGGCTCGGGATCCTCGCGACCCTCATCGCGGCCTGGATCCTGTGGATCACCCGGGCCGGGCGGTCGCCGGCCGGCCGGCGGACCGTGTGGGTGGCGATGGCGTTGCCCTTCATGCCTCTGTTCGCCAACTCCTTCGGATGGATCTTCACCGAGCTCGGCCGGCAGCCGTGGGCCGTCTTCGGGCTCATGACGACCGATCGGGCGGTCTCGCCGGGCGTCAGTGCCGGTGAGGTGCTGACCTCGCTGATCGTGCTGACCGCGCTGTACGGCGTGCTCGCCGTGATCGAGGTGCGCCTCCTCCTGACCTACATCGCACGAGGTGCCGACCCGGTGCCCGACCCCCACCCCGACGTCGACGAGCCCGGCAACGACCGCCCGCTCGCGTTCGCCTACTGACCCGAGACGAGAGACCCGTGGAGCTCACGACCATCTGGTTCATCCTGATCGCCGTCCTTTGGATCGGCTACTTCACCCTGGAAGGATTCGACTTCGGCGTCGGGATGCTCCTACCGGTGCTGGCTCGCGACGACACCGAGCGCCGCGTCATGATCAACACGATCGGACCCGTCTGGGACGGCAACGAGGTGTGGCTGCTGGTGGCCGGGGGAGCGACCTTCGCTGCGTTCCCCGAGTGGTACGCCACGCTTTTCAGCGGCTTCTACCTGCCGCTGCTGCTCATCCTGGTCGCCCTCATCGTCCGCGGCGTGGCATTCGAGTACCGGGCCAAGCGGGACGACGACCAGTGGCGCCGTCGCTGGGACGCGGCCATCATCGTCGGGTCGCTGCTGCCATCGGTGTTGTGGGGAGTGGCGTTCGCCAACATCCTGCGCGGTGTCCCGATCGACTCCGACCTGGAGTACGTGGGTGGCTTCTTCAACCTCCTGAACCCCTACGCGCTGCTCGGCGGCGCGATGACGCTCCTGCTGTTCCTCACCCACGGCGCGCTGTTCATCGCGCTGAAGACCGACGGCGAGATCCGGCACCGGGCGCGAGCGCTGGCCCTGCCGGTGGGGGCCGCGGCGGCGGTCGCCGCGGTGCTCTTCCTCGGCTGGACGCAGCTCGAGACCGGAAGCGTCGCCTCTGCGGTCGCCTTTGCGGGCGCGGCAGCCGCACTCCTCGCGGGGCTGGCGGTCGCGACGCAGGGGCGTGAGGGATGGGCGTTCCTGGGCACCTTCGTCGCGATCGGACTCGGGGTGGCCGGCCTGTTCCTGGCCCTGTTTCCCGACGTGATGCCGACGACGCTCACCAGCGGGACCAGCCTGACGACGACGAACGCGGCGGCCACGGCGTACACCCTCAGGATCATGACGGTCGTCGCGGTCATCTTCACGCCGCTCGTCCTCGCCTACCAGGGGTGGACCTACTGGGTGTTCCGCAAGCGGATCGCCGTCCACCACATCCCGGCGGCCGTCGGCGCCGAACGGTGAGGCCGGGCGACCCCCGCGTCCGCGCCCGGCTCGCTCCCGGGCGGCGGCCATTGGTCGGTGTCGCTACGGCCGGTCTGGTGTCGGGCCTGCTGGTCATCGCGCAGGCGTGGGTGGTCGCCGGGCTGATCGTCGCGGCCCTCGACGGGGACCACGTGCCCCAGTGGGGGCTGGGAGTCGTCGCGGTACTGCTGGGGCGCGGACTCGTCGGAGCGGCGGGCGACTGGCTGGCTGCCCGTGCCGCTGCGGCCGTGGGCACCTCCCTGCGCAGCGACCTCGTGGCAGCCGCCGTGCACCGCCCCCGCTCGGGCAGCAGCGGAGAGGTCACCGTCCTGGTCACCCGCGGTGTCTCTGCGTGCGAGCCCTATCTCACCCGCTACGTGCCAGCGCTCGTGCTGGCCGCGGTGCTGCCACCGCTGGCGGTGGTCGCGATGGCGACGCAGGACCTGCTCAGCGCGGTCATCGTCCTCGCGACACTTCCCCTCGTCCCGGTCTTCGGTGCGCTCGTCGGACTCGCCACGCGTGACCGCGCAGCCGAGCAGTGGCGCGCGATGGAAGCGCTGTCCGGGCACTTCGTCGACGTCGTGCGTGGACTGCCGACACTGGTGGCCCACCGTCGGGAGCGGGTGCAGTCGAGCCGCATCGCCGAAGTCACCGACCGCTACCGAGTCGCCTCGCTGCGGACCCTGCGCATCGCCTTCGCGTCCTCGGCCGTACTGGAGCTGGTCGCGACCTTGTCGGTCGCGCTCGTCGCGGTGACGGTGGGGGTCCGGCTCGCGCAGGGCTCGCTGGAGCTCGGCACTGCGCTCGTCGTACTGCTGCTCGCGCCCGAGGCGTACTGGCCGCTGCGCCGGGTCGGTGCGGAGTTCCACGCCGCGGCCGAGGGAGCCGCCACGTTCGAGGCCGCGGACCGGTTGATGTCGGTCGACGGCTACGGCGACCTCGACGCCCCGGCCGAGCCCGGCGCGCCGCTGGTGCTGGTCGGTCTCACCGTGACGTACGCCGAGCGCACCGTGCCGGCACTGGGTCCCGTCGACGCACGGATCCCGGCACGCGGAGTGACGGCGGTGACCGGCCCGTCGGGGTGTGGCAAGTCCACCCTGCTCGCAGTGCTGGCCGGGCTCGTGCCCGCCACGGACGGCACCGTGACCTCCCACGGGTCGCCAACGGGCGGCAGGTCATGGCAGGCACAGGTCGCCTGGCTTCCCCAGCAGCCGCAGTTCGTGGCAGGCACCATCGCCGACAACCTGCGGCTCGCCCGCCCGGACGCGACCGAGGCAGCCCTGTGGATGGCGCTGCGCGAGGTCGCGCTCGAGGTGCGGATCCACGAGCTGCCCCGCGGGATCGACGAGCCACTGGGCGAGGACGGCACCACCCTCTCGGCCGGCGAGCGCGCCCGGCTGGCGCTCGCGAGGATCGTGCTCGCGGACCGACCATGGGTCCTGCTCGACGAGCCCACGGCGCACCTCGACGAGCTCACCGAGCGCGTGATCGCCGACGTGATCCTCGAGCTCGGGCGCCGTAGCTCCGTGATCGTCGTGGCGCACCGCCCCATGCTGGTCGCACTCGCCGACCGACGGCTCGACCTCCGACCGACGGCGAGCTCGCCCCGGACGCGGTCCACACGGGACTCGGTCACCACGTCCACGGCTGCCATCCGGATCGAGGACGCGCCTGCCGAGTCCATCGCGGACCACGCGGCAGAGGGATTCGTCATCAGCACGGTCATCGGCGCCCTCGCGTCGATGTCCGGCGTTGCGCTCACGGCCACCGCCGGTTGGCTGATCGTCCAGGCCTCCACCCACCCGCCCGTGCTGACGCTGCTGCTCGCGGTCGTCGGCGTACGCGCCTTCGGCCTGGCCAGGCCCGTCCTGCGCTACGTCGAGCGGCTGCGCTCGCACGAC
Source organism: Nocardioides zhouii (assembly GCF_004137345.1). Taxonomy (GTDB): domain Bacteria; phylum Actinomycetota; class Actinomycetes; order Propionibacteriales; family Nocardioidaceae; genus Nocardioides; species Nocardioides zhouii. The sequence continues at coordinate 213,149 of NZ_SDWV01000004.1, read as the reverse complement.
GCCGCGCTGCGGCTGCTCGGCCGTCGCCGGGTGGAGGTGTACGACGCCCTGGTCCCGCTGGTGCCGGCTCGGTTGGGTCGACGTCGCGGCGACGTGCTGAGCTCCGTGGTGGACGACGTCGACAGCGTCGTTGACCGGCAGCTGCGGGTACGGATGCCGGTACGCCAGTTCGTCCTGGTGGCTGCCGTCGCCTCGCTGGTCGCCGCGCTGGTCCTGCCGGTGGCGGGCGCCGTCGTTCTCGCCTGCTGCGCGATCGCCGGCTCGGCGGGCTACCTCGGTCCCCGTTGGGGGGCGCGCCGGGCCGAGCGGATGCTGGTGGACCTGCGGTCGCGGCTGTCGACCGAGGTGCTCGAGTCCGTGCAGGTCGCCGAGGAGCTGTTGATGTGGCAGGCCGCGGGACGCGCCACGGACCGCATCGCCCGCACCGGTCGAGCCCTCGGTCGTGCGGGCAGCGGAGCCGCCAGCTGGACGGGCGGTGCGCGAGCCGTCGTGCTGCTCACCACTGGGGTCGCCATGGCTGTCATGGCGACCCTTGCGTCATCGGCGGTCGCGGGCGGATCGGTGACGGGTCCGATGATGGCCCTGCTGGTGCTGCTGCCCCTCGCCCTGGCGGATGTGACGCTGCCGCTGACGGACGCGGGCGCGCTCTCCGTGCGGACGGCCGCCGCCGAGAGCCGGCTGCGCGCGCTCGAACGGACCGCGCCCGCCGTCCGGGACACCGTGGCCATCGGCAGGCCTGTCGGGCACGAGGTCGACGTCGACCGCGTGCAGGCCCGGTGGGCGACGGGAGACAGCCTCACGGCGGAGCTGTCCGTGCACCTCGCCCCGGGCGAGCGGGTCGCAGTGGTCGGTCCGTCGGGCGTGGGAAAGTCCACCCTCGCAGCCCTGCTGCTCCGCTTCCTCGACCCGTCGAGCGGGAAGGTCATGCTCGGCAGATGTGACACCCGGTCCATGAGCCTGGCCGACGTGCGGAGGACGACCGGCCTCGTGGACGACCACCCCCACGTCTTCGGGACCACACTCGTGGAGAACGTACGCCTGGCACGGCCCGGCGCCACCGACGTGGAGGTCGAGACGGCCCTGCGCCGAGCCCGGCTCGGTGACTGGCTCGACGACCTCCCTGAGGGCGTGCACACCTGGCTCGGCGACGGTCACGCTGCGGTGTCGGGTGGCGAGCGGGCGCGGATCGGGATCGCGCGGTCCCTGCTGGCCGACCAGCCGGTGCTCGTCCTCGACGAACCAGCCGCGCACCTCGACAGCGCGACCGCGACCGAGCTCGCGCAGGAGATCCTCACCGGCGAGCGCGACCGCTCGGTCCTGTGGATCACCCACGGAACCGTCGGTCTGGATCTCGTAGACCGCGTGGTCGATCTTGCTGCACCGGCTGAGAGCTCGATCCACCGCTGACCTGCCACCCGTGTCGGATGAAGACTCGCACCGGAATCCGTTGGCCGTGCATGTCACGAAGTCCAGAGGCGTAACTTCGAGCTGCGGGAATGCCTGATCCAACTGCGCAGGGTCGTGCTGCCCAGATCACCACGCGTTGCGTGCGCTCCTCTAGTGCCAAGCAGCCCTACCGCAGAGGTCGTTGTCCCCTGACGGCGCCTGATGCCTGCGCCTAACGTCAGAGCAGGAGCGCGGTGGCCCGTGTGCCTGACTTGCGGTCTGAATCCAGCAGTGGGAGGGATGAGGTGCTTGCATGTCCAAGCTTGGATGGTTGCTCGTTGCGGCCTTGGCGGGCCACGGTTTGATCCATCTCCTCGGCGCCTTCAAAGGTTTCGGCTGGGCGGAGGTCTCCCAACTCACGACCCCCATCGGAACCGCGGAAGCAACGGTCTGGCTCGCCGCGGCCGTGCTAGTCATCGCCGCCGCAGCGCTGCTTGCCGTCAGAGCACCCAGATGGTGGTGGCTTCTGGCCGCCGTCGCCGCGGCGGTCTCGCAGATCGCCATATCGACTTCCTGGCAGGACGCACGGGCCGGAACACTCGTCAACATCGTGCTTCTCATCGCTGCCGCCGTCCACGGGTGTGAAGCCGGGGGTCCGCGCGTCTGGCACGGAGGGCGGTCAGAAACGTCCTTTACCTATCTCGAGCCCCAGCTCGACACCATCGGTGACGACGTCGACGCACCCGAGCCGACGGCGTCGACTCCACCCTCCATTCGCGAGGCGCGTCGGTGACAGGGCGCCGAGGCGGGGCGGTTGCGTTAGCAGGACTAGTACTCGATGGAAGAGGTAGACCGATGGAACTGGATGCGCTGCTCGACAAAGCCAAGACGGACGTGATCGACGAGGCCTCTGACGCCATCGGACGCTCGCGCTCGACTCACTACGAGAAGGCGGGTGAGGAGTTCACACGGCAGCGACTGACGGCCCTCTACGAGCTGGTCGTCACGGCGATCCAGAGCAAGGACCTGACGCCAGTCAGCACCTTCGCGGAAAGCGTCGCCTCCGAGCGTTTCGACGCGGGATTCGACATTGCCGAGGTTCAACTGGCCTTCAACTCGCTCGAGGGGGCCATGTGGCGCCGCCTCATCGCAGACGTGTCGACACCAGAACTGGCCGAGGCGATCGGCTTGCTGAGCACGGTCCTTGGCTTCGGGAAGGACACGATGGCGCGTGCCTACGTGTCGTTGGCTTCCAGGAAGCATGTCCCCTCGCTCGACCTGACGGCGTTGTTCTCCGGCGTCGAATCGTAGGCGACCCCGGGGTCACTAGCGATCTCGACAGCGTCGATCTCGACGTGTTGGCCGACGGGATCGAAGCGACCTGGGCGCTCTGGCTCGCTCGAGGACCGGCCGCAACCGTTGATCCGCATCGCCGATGGGACGAGGACCTACGCGTACGGTCGCGAGGCCCCCGCACCCGACATCAACATGCGGTCAGGCGGAACACCGGGTGGGTTCGAGCCTCGGTGCGCAACTCGTCGATGGTGCCCTCGGAGGAGACCCCCCAATACGCTCGGGTGACAGGTACGTGAGCGATGTACTGCCGTATCACTGGGGCGGCCAGCTCAGGACCGACCTCCTCAGCATCGAAGGTGCGCACCCTCCGTCCGCGACACAGTTCGGCGACGCCCGCTTGGCGTAGGTTCTTCACCCAGTTGACCTCCCCGTACGGTGCGACCAGCCACAGGACACCGTCGTGGTCCATCACGTCCACGGGCGTAGTTCTCGGCAACCCACTTCGGCGTCCGGTCACGGTGAGCAGGTGCCGGTGCGACGTGCCCAGTCGCAGCCGCGTCAGCGCGGCGTACAGCTGGTTCACCGATCGTTGGGCAGGACCCAACCGGTATTTCTTGCTGGTCTCGTGCGTCATGGTCCGAACGTAGGCGCGGGCTGTCTCGAGAGTCAGAGCCGAAGGTCCCGGGCTTGAGTTCGCCCCGACGCGTTCCATCTCGTGGCGAGTCATACCTGGCCTCCGGCGCTCCTCCCGGCTGGGCGTCCCGCGGAGCGCCGAAGTTCAGAGCAAGGAGCAAAGTATTGAGTGGGTGACTGGACGGCCTGTCGAGCGACTTGCTTGAGCGTGAATGATCCCCAGGCAAGAGGCGAACCTGCGATGTTTCGCTGCGGAGGCGACTGCTCTATCCATCGCCTAGCAGGGCCAATTCTGCCCTCAATCTGCCCTCACCAGAGCCGAAAGCGACGCCAATTGACGGTGAGTGCCCGAAGGGCCAAGTGCAGTGTTTCCGCAGGTCAGAGGTCAGTTTCGGCAGTCGACAACGAACGATCGAAACCCCCGTTTTCGTTCCGCTTCAACGTCTGAGGCGCTGCTGCGCGCGAAGCGAGCGAATCGCGTCCGGGGTGGCCGGCCGGCGCGCCGGACGACCACAACTCGTACGTCGAGGTGGGGCCGAGCGTGGCGCCTGGTCAGGCCCGGGACTTCTGGTCGTCCGACGCGCCGGGCGCCGATGGCACCATGCCATTCATGGACCACTTCTCGCTGTACGCCGACGGCCGTGAGTCGTCACTCACGTTTCCCTGCGGAGAGCTGCCGGTGGACGACGCGCTCGTTGCCGCGGGTGTCGAGCCGAACGGGTCGTTCTGGGAGGGCGTGCTCCACTACGCCGGCCGCCGGCTCGCCGGGCGCGTCGAGCTGGACTCCGAGGGCAGCATGTTCTGCGCGATCGGTCCGGCGCGCCTGCTGGAGCGGATACGGACCGTCATGACGCCGTACGTCACTGGTGCCGCGGCGGTTGTGGACCTGGTCGAGCGTGCCCGCGCCGAGGGGATCGATCTGGAGGAGTGGCGGCCACCTCGCTCGCTCGTGGACCGGGTGCTGGGCCGGGGGCGCGACGACTGATGCTCGCCGCCGCTCCCACCGCCAGCGTGGCGCGCAGCTGACCCTGCGTCCCGCAGGTGCTGGGCCGCTGAAATCACTTTTGTCGAATCTGAGACAAAAGATTGACGTACGTCGTCGTAACTCCGTACGTTCGCAGGGTCACGACGTGACGCACGCCACATCGGATTCCGTGGTCCCGTGATCGAGCCCCTGGAGGAGCACCATGAACACCCCTGACATCAGGTCCACCGAGACGCCCGCGCTGATGCGCCGGCTCGGCCTCAACCGCCGCCAGCTGCTGGCAGCCTCGACGGGCGTCGCGGCCGCATCCATGGTCGGCCCGCTGAGCTCGCCGGCCGCCGCGGCCGGCAAGGGAGTCCTCATCCCGAGGGGCAAGCTCGGGATCATCCTCTACAGCGTGCGTGACGCGATCAGCCGTGACCCCAACGCCTTCGACGTCCCCTCGGGCTTCAAGGAGGTCTTCGCCGAGCTGGCCAAGATCGGCTACAAGCAGATCGAGTTCGCCGGCTACACGCAGAACGTCAACGCCGAGGGTGGACGTACGCCGGCTCCGGCCCTGCTCAAGCAGTGGCTCGACGACAACGGCCTCGAGGCCGAGGGCAACCACGGCAGCATCCCGAGCACCATCACCGACGCCACCCTGGCCACCTTCGATGCCGCCTGCGAGGCGGCGAACGTCCTGGGCATGGGCCACATCGGCACCGGCAGCGACCCCACCGGCTCCGCCTACCTGGCCGACTGGCAGCTCGCGGCCGACCGCTGGAACATCCTCGGCGAGCGAGCGATGAACAAGCACGGGCTGAAGCTCTACACGCACAACCACGACATCGCCTACAGCCACCTGATCGACTCGGGGCCGCTCGACGTGCAGGGCCGGCCCACCCGCTCCAGCGGCGTACGACGCCTCGAGTGGTTCATGAACAACACCGACTCGCGCTACGTCTTCCTGGAGATGGACATCTACTGGGCCCACGTGGCGCAGTACAAGCACCGCAGCTACGTCGCCGCCGACGGCACCGTGGTCGCGGACGACTTCGACCCGCTGGGCACCGTCAACGCCTACGGCCCGATGCGCTTCCCGCTGTTCCACGCCAAGGACGGGGCATCGCGACCGGGCACGAGCAACGGCTACGACATCGTGCCGTTCGGTGCCGGCAACATCGACTACGTGAAGTTCCTGGGCGGGGTCGGCGCCAAGGGCTACCACAACCCGATGTGGGAGCAGGACACCGCGCCCAGCGCGAACATCCCGGGCACCCAGACCCCCATCACCCCGGGTCAGTCGCTGGCGTACGCCCAGTACAGCTTCGACAACCTGGCCAAGCTGCGCGGCTGACCTCTCGGCTCCGCTTCCGTGCCGCGCCCCGGTCCGACCGGGGCGCGGCTCGTGCGTTCGCCGCTAGGCTCGCATCGTGCCCGTGACCCGAGGCTTCCGCCGCCGCCGACCCGACGGGCCCGAGGGCCGCCTGCCCCCCGGTCAGTACGACACGGGTGCGGGATGGCCGGTGCTCACCGCCGAGGCGACGCCGCGGATCGAGCGCGAGTCGTGGACCATCGGTGTGGACGGTCTCGTGGGTGAGCCGACCACCTGGACGTGGGACGAGGTGCAGCAGCTGCCGAGGTCGTCGTACAACGGCGACATCCACTGCGTCACGACCTGGTCGAAGTTCGACGTGGTGTTCGCCGGCGTCTCCGTCGACACCCTGCTCGCGGCCGCCGAGCCGCAGCCGGAGGCGGCGTTCGTGATGGCCCACTCATCGACCGGTTACACGACCAACCTGCCCCTTGCGGACGTCACGGGCGGCAAGGCCTGGGTGGTGTGGGAGTTCGACGGGAGGCCGTTGACGGCCGAGCACGGAGGCCCCGTACGCCTGCTGGTCCCGCACCTCTACTTCTGGAAGTCCGCGAAGTGGATCAGTCGGCTCGAGCTGACGGCCACGGATCGGCCCGGGTTCTGGGAGAGCAACGGCTACCACGATCGCGGCGACCCGTGGCTCGAGCAGCGCTACCAGGGCGACCCGTGACGGACGGGTCCTTCGCGTCCGTCGGTGTTGGTGCGACGTCCTGGACGACCGGCCGCATCATCAGCAAGGACTTCCCGGCACCGCACCTCGTCCGGCTCCGCATGCACGTCGACGACCGCCAGCGCCACTGGCCCGGGCAGCACTACCTCATCCGGTTGCGCGCCCCCGACGACTACACCGCCCAGCGGTCCTACTCCCTGGCCTCCGACGACAGCGACCCACTCGTGGAGTTCCTCGTCGAACGGCTCCCGGACGGCGAGGTCTCGGAGTTCCTCGCGGACGTGGCCGAGGTCGGCGACGTCCTCGAGCTGCGCGGACCGATCGGACGATGGTTCAGGTGGGACACGTACACGCCTGCGCTCTGCCTGGTCGGTGGCACCGGGCTCGTCCCCGCGGTGTCGATGATCCGCGCCGCCCGGCGCCTCGACCGCTCCGACCTGCTCCGCGTGGTCGCCGTCGCGCGCAGCCCCGAGGAGCTGCCGTACGCCGACGAGCTCGCCCGCGCGGGCGCCACGATCGCGTACACCCGTGATGGCACGGGTGGCCGGCCGCCCGGTCCTCCGACCGCGGACGAGATCGGCCCCCTGCTGGCCGGTGCCGAGCTCGCGTACGTCTGTGGCTCCTCGCGCTTCGCCGAGTTCGCGGAGGGCCTGCTGATCGCATCCGGCGTCAGCCCCGAGGCCATCCGGGTCGAGAGGTTCGGCGTCACCGGCTGAGGGGAAGCAAACCGCGGCGCGGGCCGTTCCACCACCATGACAACCATCGGACTCATCGGCAGTGGACACATCGGTACGGCGATCGCCCGGCGCGCGATCGAGCAGGGGCACGACGTCGTGCTCAGCAACTCGCGCGGCCCGGAGACCTTGTCCGACCTCGTCGCGGACCTCGGCCCGCGAGCCCGGGCGGCGACCGCCCAGGAGGCAGGGGAGGCCGGTGACCTGGTGGTGGTGACCGTCCCGTTCAAGGCCTACCTCGACGTGCCGGTTGAGCCCCTGGCCGGCAAGGTCGTCATCGACACGAACAACTACTACTTCGAGCGGGACGGCCGCTACGCCGAGCTCGACGAGGGCCGTACGAGCGTGAGCGAGATGCTGGCCGCGCACCTGCCGACCTCGAAGGTCGTCAAGGCGTTCAACGCGATCCAGGCCGCCCACATCGTCACCGAGGGCCGCCCGGCCGGCGCCGACGACCGACGCGCCCTCGCGATCGCGGGCGACGACGCGGACGCCAAGTCGGTCGTCACCGACCTGATCGAGTCCTTCGGCTTCGACGTCGTCGACGCCGGGCCGCTCGCCGAGGGCGCGCGCTTCGAGCGTGACAAGCCGGCGTACGGCGCGGAGCTGGGCGCCGACAGCTTGCGCGAGGCCCTCGCAGCGGGCTGAGCGCCCGGGACCCGCCCGGGTCGAAGATCCCTCGTGCCCGGCGCGAGTGATCTTCGCCCCAGCGCGGCCGGTGCCGGTGTGATCGCGGCTACCGTGGGGTAACCAGCACCACCCACCACCGCGAGGATGTCAGCCATGGCCCGCCCGGCCCCGCACACGGTCGCCCTCCACGGGCACGAGTTGTCGTACGTCGACAGCGGCTCCGGCCCCGTCGTGCTCTTCATCCACGGCATCCTGGGCTCGCAGCGCCAGTGGTCGCACCTCGTCGACAAGATCGACGACGACCACCGTGTCGTCGTGCCGGACCTGTTCGGGCACGGTGAGTCCGCCAAGCCGACGGGCGACTACTCCCTCAGCTCGCACGCCGCGACCCTGCGCGACCTGCTCGACCACCTCGGCATCGAGCGGGTCACCCTCGTCGGGCACTCGCTCGGCGGCGGCATCGCGATGCAGTTCTACTACCTCTTCCCCGACCGGGTGGACCGCCTCGTCCTCGTCTCCAGCGGCGGCCTCGGGCGCGAGGTCAACATGGTCCTGCGCTCCGCCACCCTGCCCGGCGCCGAGCAGGTGCTGAGCGTCATCGCCTCCGCGCCCGTGCTCGAACGCGTCGAGGCGCTCGGCCGCGGTGCGCAGAAGGTCGGCTGGAAGCCGGGCGCCGACATCGGCGCGATCTGGCGGGGCTTCACCTCGCTGGGCGACAGCCAGAGCCGTCGCGCCTTCCTCGCCACCACCCGCGCGGTCATCGACTTCGGCGGCCAGAGCATCAACGCGTACGACCACCTCGGCGCGGTGACGCCGCCGCCGACCCTGATCGTGTGGGGCTCCAAGGACCGGATGATCCCCGCCTGGCACGCGCTCTCCGCGCAACGGGCGGTGCCCGACTGCCGGGTCGAGCTCTTCGAGGGCGCCGGCCACTTCCCCCACCTCGACGACCCGGACCGGTTCGCGAAGGTGCTGCGGGACTTCATGGCGGCGGCCTGACGCCGGCAGGATCAGGGCCGTCCGGCCCGCCACTCGTCCTCGAGCAGCGCGAACACGAGCGATGTCGTCCAGGCGCCCTTGAAGAACACGCCGTCCACGTGCCGCGCCTCCTGCCGGAACCCCAGCCGCTCGAGGAGGCGGGTGGACGCGTCGTTGCCGTCGACGACCACGGCGCTGACCCGGTGGAAGCCGAGGTCGTCGAAGGCGAGACCGAGGACGGCGCGAGCGGCCTCGGCGGCGTACCCCTGCCCGTGGTGGTCGCGGCCGAAGGCGAAGCCGAGCTCGCCCTGGCGGTCGGAGGCCCACTTGAGCAGCACCTCGCCGATCACCGTCCCCGTCGACCGCAGCTCGACCGCGAGCACCAGCCACTTGCCCGGCTCGTCGAGCGTCGTCTGCCCGAGCTTGGCCTCGAGCGTCTCCGCGGTGGCGGCGCGGTCACGCACGGGCCAGGGCACGTAGCGCACGACCTCGGGGTCGCCGTGGAAGCGGACCAGGTCGTCGAGGTCGTCGGTGCGGTGCGCCCGCAGCACGAGCCGCTCGGTCGCGATGGGCAGGTCGACGGCGAGGCCGCTCACAGCGCGAAGTGCCCGGCCGCCAGGCTGCGCAGCACGCAGAACTCGTTGCCCTCAGGATCGGCCAGGACCACCCACGACTCCTCGCCCGACTGGCCCACCTCCGCGTGGCTGGCGCCGAGCGCGAGCAGCCGGTCGACCTCCTCGTCCTGGGAGCGGTCGATCGGGGACAGGTCGAAGTGGACACGGTTCTTCACGACCTTGTCCTCCGGCACCGCCGCCAGGAACATCGTCGGCGCGACCGGGCCGGAGCGTACGGCGTCGAGCAGCGCGTCGTCGTCGCGGCCGGACGGCCCGATCTCGACCAGACTGGGCTCGTGGTGCAGCACCGCCCAGTCGAGGGCGGCGGTCCAGAACTCGGCGAGCCGGTCGGGGTCGTGGCAGTCGAGGGAGATCTCGGTCAGTCGTGAGGCCATGCCTCGATCCAACCGGGTTCAGTCGCCGATGACGAGCGCGAGCACGAAGAGGAGGACGAGCAGGGAGATCGCCATCCACACGAGGGACAGGCCGAGGAAGATCCAGAACGGCCGGTCGTTGCGGCCGTAGTGCTCGAACCGCAACCACACCAACGGCCCGACCACGAACAGGAACCCGAGGCCGAGCAGGAGCGCGTAGCCGAACCCGTGGACACGCCGAAGGCCCTCGTAGTCGTACGCCCACAACGCGGTCACCACGACCAGCGCGAGCGGCACCTGCCAGCGCAGGCTCCGGACGTACGACCGGAACAGGTCCCTCGTCGTTGCTGGCATGGCGCGATCCCATCACACGGCCGCGCCGGCGGGCGTGGGCCTGCGCCCACACCCGCCGTCTGTCGCTCAGAAGTCCTCGTCGAACCCCACTGCCCCGGTCACGCCGACCTGGTAGGCCGAGACCTTGCGCTCGAAGAAGTTGGACAGCTCCTGGACGTCCTGGAGCTCCATGAACGCCAGCGGGTTCTTCGAGCCGTAGATGATCGGCAGGTCGAGCCGTTCCATCCGGCGGTCGGCGACGTACTCCAGGTAGGAGCGCATGTCGGCCGTGGACAGACCGGCCACACCGCCACCGAGGAGGTCGTCCGCGAACTGCGCCTCCGCGTCGACGCCGTCGATCAGCATCTGCCGGACCTGCGCCGCCAGCTCGTCGTCGAAGAGCTCGGGCTCCTCGGCCCGCACCGTGTCGACCACGTCGAAGGCGAACGCCATGTGCATCGACTCGTCGCGGAAGACCCAGTTGGTGCCGGACGCGAGACCGTTGAGGAAGCCGCGCGAGCGCAGGAAGTAGACGTACGCGAACGCGCCGTAGAAGAACAGCCCCTCGATGACCGCTGCGAAGCAGATCAGGTTGAGCAGGAACTTCCGCCGGTGCTCGCGGGTCTCGAGCTGGTCGAGGTCGAAGACCGAGTCGATCCACGTGAAGCAGAAGTCGGCCTTGGCCTTGATCGAGGGGATGTTGTCGACCGCCGCGAACGCCTCGTGCCGCTCGGTCTCGTCGGGGACGTACGTGTCGAGCAGGGTCAGGTAGAACTGCACGTGCACCGCCTCCTCGAACAGCTGCCGGGAGAGGTAGAGCCGGCCCTCGGGGGAGTTGATGTGCTGGTAGAGGTTGAGCACCAGGTTGTTGGCCACGATCGTGTCGCCGGTCGCGAAGAAGGCGACGAGCCGCGAGACCAGGTGTCGCTCGGCGTCGCTGAGCCGCTGCAGGTCCTTGAGGTCGGAGTGCAGGTCGACCTCCTCGACCGTCCACGTGTTCTTGATCGCGTCGCGGTAGCGGTCGTAGAAGTGCGGGTAGCGCATCGGCCGCAGGGTGAGGTTCATTCCGGGGTCGAGCAGCATCTTCTGCTTCTGGGGGGTGGTCTCGTGGGTGAGTGTCACTGGCAGGCCTCGCAGTTCTCGGGGTTCTCCAGCGAGCAGGCGAGTGCCTCGTCGTCGGAGAAGGTGGTCAGGGGAGTGGTGTCGACGGGTGCTACGACAGGCGCGTTGACCGACGTCGTCGTCTGCTGGATCCGCGTCGCCGGACGCGAGCGCAGGTAGTACGTCGTCTTGAGCCCGGCCTTCCATGCGTGGAGGTACATCGACGAGAGCTTCCCGATCGACGGCCGGGCGATGAAGAGGTTGAGCGACTGGCTCTGGTCGATGTACGCCGACCGCTCCGCCGCCATGTCGATCAGCGCGCGCTGCGGCAGCTCCCAGGCCGTACGGAAGAGCTCGCGCACGTCGTCGGGCAGCTCGCTCACGCCCTGCACCGACCCCTCGGCCCGCTTGATCGCCTCGCGCACCTCGGGAGTCCAGAGTCCGCGCGCCTTGAGCTCGCGGGTGAGGGCGGCGTTGACCTGGAGGAACTCGCCGGACAGCGTCTCGCGCTTGAACAGGTTGGACACCTGCGGCTCGATGCACTCGTAGCAGCCCGCGATCGACGCGATGGTCGCCGTCGGCGCGATCGCGATCAGCAGCGAGTTGCGCAGCCCGTGCTCGGCGATGTCGGCGCGGACCTGCTGCCACCGCTCGGCCTGCGCCGGCGTCGCGTCCCAGTGGTCGGGTTGCAGCACGCCCGCGGCGGCCCGCGTCTCCGCGTACGACGGGTGCGGGCCGTGGCGGCGCGCCAGGTCGACCGAGACCTCGAGCGCCGTCAGGTAGATCTCCTCCTGCACCCGGGTCGAGAGCTCGCGCGCCTCGGCCGAGTCGAAGGGCAGGCGCAGCGCGAAGAACGCGTCCTGCAGGCCCATCAGCCCGAGCCCCACCGGACGCCAGCGCGGGTTGGAGGCGGCCGACTCGGCGCTCGGGTAGTAGTTGATGTCGATCACCCGGTCGAGCAGCGGCACCGCCGTGCGTACGGTCTCGCGGAGCTTGTCCCAGTCGATGCCGTCGGCGCCCAGGTGCTGGGCGAGGTTGATCGAGCCCAGGTTGCAGACCGCGGTCTCGCCGTCGGACGACACCTCGATGATCTCGGTGCAGAGGTTGGACAGGTGCACGACCGGACCGCCCGGGGTGTCGCGCGCCTGGTTGCAGGTGCGGTTGCTGGCGTCCTTGAAGGTCATCCAGCCGTTGCCGGTCTGCGCGAGCGTGCGCATCATCTTCCCGTAGAGCTCGCGCGCCCTGACCTGCCGGACGTAGCGGCCCTCCTCCTCCGCGCGGCAGTAGGCCTCGTCAAAGGCGGCACCCCACAGGTCGGGCAGCTCGGGCGCCTGGTCGGGGTCGATCAGCGACCAGTCGGCGTCGGCCTCGACGCGGCGCATGAACTCGTCCGGCACCCAGTGGGCGAGGTTGAGGTTGTGGGTGCGGCGCGCGTCCTCGCCGGTGTTGTCGCGGAGCTCGAGGAACTCCTCGACGTCGGGGTGCCACGGCTCGAGGTAGACGCACGCGGCGCCCTTGCGGCGACCGCCCTGGTTGACCGCGGAGACCGACGAGTCGAGGGTGCGCAGGAACGGCACGATGCCGTTGGACTGGCCGTTGGTGCCGCGGATCAGCGCGCCGCGCGAACGCACCCGCGAGAAGCCGATCCCGATCCCACCCGCGAACTTGGACAGCTTCGCGACTTGCGCGTAGCGCGCGTAGATCGAGTCGAGGTCGTCGCGCGGGCTGTCGACGAGGTAGCACGACGACATCTGCGTGTGCCGCGTCCCGGAGTTGAAGAGCGTCGGGCTGCTCGGCAGGTAGGCCAGCGACGACATCAGCCGGTAGAACCGGATCGCCTCGCCGGGGCTCTGCGCAAGGCCTGACGCGACCCGCAGCAGGAAGTACTGCGGCGTCTCGACCACGAGCCGGCTCGACGGGTGGCGGAGCAGGTAGCGGTCGTAGACCGTGCGCAGCCCGAAGTACTCGAAGCGGTGGTCGGCCTCGTCGTCGATCGCGAAGTCGAGCTTGCGCGCGTTGTCCTTGACGAACCGGGCCGTGTCGTCGCCGATCAGGCCCTCCGCATGGCCGAGCGCGACCGACTGGCTGAACGACATGACGCCCTGGTTGCGGACCTCCTTGTCGATGTAGCCCGCCAGCAGGCGCGCGGCCAGCCGGGAGTACTGCGGCTCCTCGCCGATCATCTCCGCGGCCGTCTGGATCGACAACCGGTCCAGCTCGGCGGTGGTGGCGCCGTCGTACAACCCGCTGATCGTGCGGGTCGCGACCCGCATGGGGTCCACGTCGGTCAGGTCGGCGCTGACCCGGTCGACCGCCCGCACGATCTTGTTGACGTCGACAGGCTCGCTGTCGCCGTTCCGCTTGCGCACCTGCATGGCCGTACGCCTCTGCCCGGTGGTCGAGCTTGTCGAGACTGTGATGGTCACTTCTCTCTCCTCGCGAGATGGACGGAGTCCGGGGTCGCGGGAGAGGAGGGCGTACGACGGCCTGGCGACGGGCGGCGCCCGGGCAGGGGTCGTACGTGCCCACCGGCCGTCCCACGAGGCCTCGGACCACCGCACCCGGTCGGGTGCGGTGCGCTGGCAGGTCTTCGGACTCATGGGCACGCCGAACGTTCTCGACCCCTACTGGCCGTCGCTTCCCAGATCGTGCGATCCAGTGCTGTGTGACGGCTGTCGTTCCCACTCACCGCTGCGGGGCAGTCCCGGACTCACACCGGGTTCCCTGTTGCCTCGACGTGCCTGGATGACGCGCCGAACCAGCTGCGTGGAACACCATATGTAGGGCTCGACGACAAGTGGGGGACCACATCTTGTGTCGGCGTGTCCCACGGGAAAGCGCAGGTCAGAGCCCGGCGTACGCCATGGCGATCGCCGCGCCGAGCCGCGCGTTGTTCTCGACGAGGGCGATGTTGGCGACGAGCGACTCGCCGTCGGTGATCTCCACGATGCGCCCGAGGAGGTACGGCGTCGCGTCCTTGCCGCGGATGCCGAGGGCGTCCATGTCGGCGAGCGCGCGGTCGATGATCGCGCCGATCTCGTCGGCCGGGATCTCCGACTCCACCGGGATCGGGTTGGCGACGACGACGCCGCCGGCCAGCCCGAGCTCCCACTTCGCCCGCATCAGCGCGGCGACCTCGGCGGGGGAGTCGACCCGCATCGGCGCGCCGAAGCCCGACGACCGGGAGAAGAACGACGGGAACTCGTCGGTGCCGTAGCCCAGCACCGGCACGCCCAGCGTCTCGAGCTTCTCGAGGGTCAGCCCGATGTCGAGGATGCTCTTCACGCCCGCGCAGACCACGGCCACCGACGTGGTCGACAGCTCGGTGAGGTCTGCCGAGACGTCGTACGTCGTCTCGGCGCCGCGGTGCACGCCGCCGAGCCCGCCGGTCACGAAGACGCCGATGCCGGCGAGGGCCGCCAGCCGCATCGTCGACGCGACGGTCGTCGCGCCGTGCAGGCCGCGCGAGACGACGTAGGGCAGGTCGCGGATGGAGACCTTGATGACCGACTCGTCGGACGCGAGCAGCTCGAGGTCGTCGGCCGAGAGGCCGATCGTCGGCCTGCCGTGGAGCACCGCGATCGTCGCCGGGACAGCGCCCCCGTCGCGGACGATGCCCTCGACGGTGCGGGCCATCTCGACGTTCTGCGGGTAGGGCATGCCGTGGCTGATGATCGTGCTCTCCAGCGCGACGACGGGCTGCCCGGACGCGAGGGCGTCGCGGACCTCGTCGGTGATCGTCAGCACAGGCATCAGGACTCCTCGGTGAGTACGGCGGCCAGGTCCGGCCGGACGGTGTGCGGGCTCGAGATCGTGGCGGCGGCGGCGCGGTGCCCCTCGCGGGCGGCGTCGACCGGGTCGGCGCCGCGGAGCCAGGCCGCGACCCAGGCGGCCAGCATCGCGTCGCCGGCCCCGGTCACGTCGACCACGGTCGCCGGCACGGCGGGCAGGTGCACGGGGTCGGCGCCCCAGGTGCACACCCACGACCCCTCGGCGCCGGTGCGCACCCACACGTGCTCGACGCCCCGCTGGTGCAGGTCCTCGACGGAGGCGCGCCAGTCGCCGGGTGCCCGTCCGGTCAGGGCGGCGAGCTCGTCGGCATTGGGCGTGACGAGGAACAGGTCGTGCACCAGGTCGGCCAACCGCGCCGCCTTGGCCACCGAGACCGGCTCGAACGCCACCGGGACGTCGGCGGCTGCGGCCGCCGCGACGGCCCGCTCGACCTGCGGGTGGGCGAGGTTGCCGTCGATCACGACGAGGGCAGCATCGGAGAGGTGCAGGGTGTCGAGCTCGAGCGCGTCGACGACCTCCATGTCGGAGACGGCCGCCACCAGCTCGCCGGCGTCGTCGAGCACCGCGGTGTAGGTGCCGGTGGCGCCGCCCGGCACCCGGCGTACGGACGAGACGTCCGCACCGCACGCCGCCGTGACGCGCAACGCCTCATCGCCGAACGCGTCGTCGCCGACAGCGGACACCAGCCGCACCGGGGCGCCGAGCAGCCCGAGGCAGGCGGCGATGTTGCGACCGACGCCGCCGGGGGAGATCCGCGTGTGGCCGGGGTTGCTGGTGGCGGCGACCAGGGGCGCGGAGGTGCGCGCGACCACGTCCATGTTGGTCCCGCCGACGACCACCACCCACTGCCTCACGCGCAGATCCTGACAGAGCGGGTGCGCGGGCACTCACAGGATCCGCACAGGTGGCTCCCACACCCGTGCCAGCCCGCGTGGCCAAGGTCGTGGCATGACCCTGACCCAGCTGCCGCCTCCGGCGGACGTCGTACGACGACTCGGTGTCCGCGCCCGCCGCGATGCGGGCACCCGGCTCGCGGCCGGCAGTGCGCTGTGGCTCTCGCTCCTCCTGGTGACGTGGTGGTGGGTCACCGGCGGTGGCATCACCCAGCTCGGCGGATGGGCGACGGGCCTGGAGTCCGTCGGCCGGATCACCGGCCTGGTGTCCGCCGTGCTGCTGCTCGCGCAGGTCCTGCTGATGGCGCGGGTGCCGGTGCTGGAGCGGGCCTTCGGCCAGGACGAGCTCGCCCGGATCCACCGGCTGGTCGGCTTCACGTCGTTCAACCTGATGCTCGCCCACATCGTGACGATCACCTGGGGCTACGCCGGCGGCTCGCTGACCGCCACCCCGCGCACGCTGTGGGACCTGGTCGTCAACTACCCCGGCATGCTGCTCGCCACGGCGGCGACGGTCTGCCTGGTGATGGTCGTGGTCACCAGCATCAGGGCCGCCCGGCGCAAGCTCCGCTACGAGTCGTGGCACCTGATGCACCTGTACGCCTACCTCGGCGTCGGTCTCGCGATCCCGCACCAGCTATGGACCGGCGCCGACTTCACCTCCTCGACCGGCCGCCAGGTCTTCTGGTGGAGCGCCTGGATCGCCGCCGCCGGCAGCGTGCTCGTCTGGCGGGTCGGGCTTCCGCTGTGGCGCAACCTGCGCCACGACCTCCGTGTCGCCGCCGTCGTCCCCGAGGGTGACGGGACCGTCTCCGTGCACGTGACCGGTCGGCACCTCGATCGACTGCCGGTCGAGGCGGGCCAGTTCTTCACCTGGCGCTTCGGCGGCCGTCCCGGTCGCAGCCGCGGCAACCCCTACTCACTGTCCGCCGCCCCCGACGGCCGCTCGCTGCGGATCACCGTCCAGGACGTCGGCGACGGCAGCGCCGCGACCGCCGGTCTCACTGTCGGCACGCGCGCCTGGATCGAAGGCCCGTACGGCCGGCTCAGCCCGCGCGCCCGCAGCCGCACCCAGGTCCTGATGATCGGCGCCGGCGTCGGCATCACCCCGCTGCGCGCCCTGGCGGAGGGACTGGCGTACGCCCCCGGCGAGGCGCTGCTGCTCTACCGCTCGTCGGGCACGCCCCTCTTCGTCGACGAGCTCACCACCCTCGCCCAGCAGCGCGGCCTCGTCGTCTGGGGGCTTCCGGGCCGACGCCGCGCCGCCGACTCCTGGCTCGGCGACGGCGTCGACACCGCC
Organism: Nocardioides zhouii; assembly: GCF_004137345.1. Lineage (GTDB taxonomy): Bacteria > Actinomycetota > Actinomycetes > Propionibacteriales > Nocardioidaceae > Nocardioides > Nocardioides zhouii. The sequence goes on along the minus strand of NZ_SDWV01000004.1, from coordinate 196,076 downwards.
ACCGACCTGGCCGCCCTGACGGCCTGGGTGCCCGACGTCGCCGACCGGGACGTCTACGTCTGCGGCCCCGGCCCCTGGGCCGACCTGGTGCTGCGCGACCTGCGGGCTGCGGGCGTCCCCGAATCCCACCTCCATCTCGAGACGTTCGGCTGGTGACCTGATGAAGCGCATCGTCCTCTGGGTGCTGAGCACCCTCTCCACCCTCGTAGTGCTCTTCGGCTACCACACCTCGACGTCCGCCACGATGGCGACGACGAGCGAGACCACGATCTCCGGCTCGCTCTCCGGGCAGGCCGCCACGGGCGCCGCGTCCACCGGGACGGCCAGCGGCAGCGCACCGCCGAGCGACTCGTCGACCAGCTCCGATGCGACCACGGTCACCGGCACGGCCGCGCAGACGCGGTACGGGCCCGTGCAGGTGCAGGTCGAGGTGGCCGGCTCGGAGATCACGAACGTCTCGATCCTGCAGTACCCCAACAGCGACGGCCGGGACATCCAGATCAACAACTACGCCCTGCCGCAGCTGATCCAGCAGACCCTCGACTCGCAGAGCAGCTCGGTGTCGATGGTCAGTGGCGCGACGTACACGAGCCAGGGCTACGCGCAGTCGCTCCAGAGCGCGCTCGACCAGGCCGGGCTGTGATGACCCCGATCGCGCAGCCGATCGCGCGCCGCGTCGAGCACGTCATGGGCATGCCGATCAGCCTCGCGCTGCGCGGCCGGCACGCGTACGACGACATGGCCGAGCAGGCGTGGCGGGACGCGCTCGCCGAGCTCCGCTGGGTGGACGAGGTCTTCAGCACGTGGCGGCCCGACAGCCAGGTCTCGCGCCTGGGTCGGGGTGAGGTCGGCCTCGGGGAGTGCGCGCCCGAGGTGGCCGAGGTGCTGCGCCTGGGGGATGCCGCCAGGGCGTCGTCCGACGGTGCGTTCGACGTGTGCCTGCCGGGGCCGGATGGCGTACGCCGGCTCGACCCGAGCGGCGTCGTGAAGGGCTGGGCGGTGGATCGTGCCGTACGACCCCTGCTGGCGCTGCCCGACACCGACGTGTGCCTGTCGGCCGGCGGCGACATGGTCTGCCACGTCGTCGACCCGGCCGGCGAGCCCTGGCTGATCGGCATCGAGCACCCCCTCGACCCGACCCGGCTCGTCGCCCAGGTGCCGGTGCACCGGGGCGCCGTGGCGACCTCCGGTGCGGCGCACCGCGGCACCCACGTGGTCGACGCCCGGTCCGGCGCTCCCGCGGACGCGCTGGCGTCGGTCACCGTCATCGGCGCCGACCTCACCAGCGTCGACATCGACGCCACGACCGCGCTCGCGCTGGGGCTCGACGGACCCCACTGGCTGCGCTCGCGACTGCGTACGGGGGTCGTCGTCTGGGCAGACGGCCGCGCGGAGACCGTGGCCTGACCGCGGTTTCCGGCGTACGGTCGAACCATGGTCTGGGTCGTTCTCGTGGTCGCCCTCGCTGGTCTCCTGCTGCTCAGCGAGCGCCGTCGACGGCGAGACTGGGAGGACCTCACCCGACCGGGGATGGGCGCGCGAGGCCCGCGCCCCGGGTCGGGGACCGGTCACCTCGGCGAGGCGCCGGTGACCGTCCACCACCGCCTCGGCGGACGCGGCAGGAACGACTAGATCTCGTCGTCGACGTACGCCGGACGCGCGACGCGGAGCCCGGCAAGGGTGAGCGGCACCGAGGTGAGGGCGAGCAGCACGAGGACCAGCGACCATCCGTCGGTCGCCTCGTGGACGAGCCCGACCGCGAAGGGCCCGACCGCAGCGAGGGCGTACCCGATGGGCTGCACGAAGCCGGAGAGCTGGGCCGTCACGGACGGGTGGCGCGTGCGAGCGGTGATGAGCGAGATGGCGGTCGGGAAGGCCAGGCCGGAGAAGCCCAGCGCCAGCGCCCAGAGCCAGGGAAGGGTGGCCGGCGCGAGCAGCAGGCCGTCGTACCCGAGGGCGAGGGCCACCCCGAAGGAGACCATCAGGGGGCGCAGCCCGCGGCCACGCGCGATCACGGTCGGCATCGCCAGCGCGCCGATGATCCCGACGGCCGACAGCAGGCCCTGCATCGCTCCCGCGGCGGACGCCGAGAGACCGGCGTCGCGGTAGATCGTGGGCACCCAGCCGAACTGGACGTACGCGTGCATCGACTGCACCCCGAACAGCACCGTGAGCGCGACGGCGGTGGGCGAGTGGGCGATCCGGCCCGAGGGGGCGGCGTCCCCGCTGACGTCGTGCTCCGACGGCGCCCGGCGCTCGCGCAGCGCCAGCCACGCCCACAGCGGCAGGGCCACCGCGACAAGCAGTCCCCACGTGCCGAGGCCCGCGCGCCAGGAGTCGAAGGCGCCGCTGAGGGGTGCGGTGGCCAGGGACGCGATCGTCGCGCCGACGACGAGGCCGGTGCCGTAGACGGTCATCAGCGCGACGGTATGTCCGTGCGCCTTCACCCAGGCCGGCACGAGGACGTTGCCGACGGCCAGGCCGGACAGCGCGACGACGCTGAGGACGAGGAAGGCCGGCTCGCTGTCGATCGTCGCCCGCAGGATCAGGCCGAGTGCGGCGGCGGCGAGGCCGAGCGCGATGCCCGCGGTCATCCCGACCTTGCGGGCGAAGCCCACGGCGAGCGCGCCGACCGCCCCGAAGCACAGGCCGGGCAGACCGGTCATCGCACCCGCGACTCCGGCGCTCATCCCGAGTCCCTGGCGGACCTCCTCGAGGACCGCGCCCGGCGACGAGGCGCCCGGGCGCAGGTTGATCGAGACGAGGACGACGGCGGCGACGAGGACGGCGAAGGGGAGGACGGCACCGCGGGGGCGGTCAGCGGCGTCGGACACGAGCACCGACTCTAGGCAGCACCAGCAGTGCGCCCAGGACGAGGGTGGCCACGACGACGAACGGCGTGGCGGTGCCCTGCCCGCTCGCCTGGCGCAGCAGCATCCCGACGACCAGCGCGCCCGCCCACACGACGAGCCCCGCACCGATGGTCGCCGGCGGCCGACGGGTCGACACCAGCACCGCCCACGCGACGAGCGTGCCCACCAGGAACGGCCAGGCGGTCGTCCACCAGCCGCCGACCGTCAGGCTGCCGTAGTGGCTGAGTCGCCCGACCACCGCGAAGACACCGACGAGCAGGAGGTCGATCGCGAGCCACTTCCCCAGCACCATGGGGCAAGACACTAGGCGCGGCTACGCTCGCGGCATGAAGTCGACGGTCCACTGGGGCGTGGCCCACGGACTGCCCACGCTGTTCCTGCAGCGGGCCGCCGCGCGCGGCGACCTGCAGGCGCGGCTGATCCGCGTCGGTTCGCTCGGCTCCGACGACGAGGTCTTCGGGCTGATCGAGGAGATCCGGTCGAAGGGTCCGCTCTACCGCTCGAGCATCGGCCACGTCGCCACCAGCCACAGCTCCGTACGCCACCTCCTCACGAGCGACGACTTCCGCTCGGGCCCGCCCACCGACGAGGGCCTGCTCGGCCGGATAGGCCGGTGGGCCGCGCCCGACGCCCTCCACCCGGTCAAGCCGCCGTCGCTCCTGGTGACCGAGCCGCCCGACCACACGCGCTACCGCAAGCTCGTCACCCGGGTCTTCACGATGCGCGCCGTCGAGCGGCTGCGCGAGCGTACGGAGGAGATCGCCGCCGGACTGCTCGATGACCTCGAGCCCCGCGCCACGAGCAGCGTCGACCTCGTCGAGGCCTACTGCGCGCAGCTCCCGGTGACCGTCATCGCGGAGATCCTCGGGGTGCCGGACGCCGAACGGTTCAAGGTCCTCGACTTCGGCTCGGCGGCAGCGCCGAGCCTCGACCTCGGACTGGGGCTGCGCCGCTACCGCTCGACGTCGGCGGCGCTCGCGCGCTTCGACGCCTGGCTCGGCGACCACCTCGAGCACCTGCGCCGCGAGCCGGGCGACAACCTGCTGAGCCAGCTGGTCGCGGTGCGCGAGGACGGAGCGGGGCTGAGCGAGTCCGAGCTCAAGGCGACCGCGGGCCTCGTCCTCGCGGCCGGCTTCGAGACGACGGTCAACCTCCTCGGCAACGGCATCGCGCTGCTCCACGACCATCCCGATGAGCGGGCGCGCGTCGTCGCCGACCCGACGCTCTGGACCAACGTCGTCGAGGAGGCGCTGCGCCTCGACCCGCCGGTGCTGCTGACCGGGCGGATGGCGCTGCGCGACACCGAGGTCGCCGGCCAGAGGGTCCGCGCCGGGTCGATGGTGACCGCGATCCTCGGTGGCGCCAACCGCGACCCGGAGGTCTTCGACGACCCGCTCCGCTTCGACGTGGGTCGCGCCAACGCCCGCGACCACATCGCGTTCTCGGCCGGCCGGCACCACTGCCTCGGCGCCCAGCTGGCGCGGATGGAGGGCGAGGTCGGGCTGCGCGCGATCTGGGACCGGTTCCCCGACCTGCGCCTCGACCCCGGTGCGCGGCGCCGCGAGACCCGCATCCTGCGCGGCTTCGAGACGCTTCCGGCCACGTTGCGGCCCTGACTCGGGGTACGGTCCGCCGGTGCCGAACCGGGGAGCAGTCCGCCTGCTCGTGCTGCTGCTGACCGCATCCGTCCTGGCGGTCGCGGCTCCGGCGCTCGCGGACGAGCAGGTCCCGCGGCCGGTGCTCAACCTCGACTTCCCGGACCCGGCCGTCGTCGCGACGCCGAACGGCCTGGTCGCCTACTCGACCGGCGACCGGGTGCCGCACGCCTGGTCGCGCAGCGCCGACGGACCGTGGCGTCGCGGTCCCGGGCTGCTCACTCACCGGCCGACCTGGTCGCGCGACGGCGGGATCTGGGCCGTCGACGTCGCCCGCGTCGAGGGCCAGTGGCTCCTCTACTACGCCACGCCCGTGCGCGGGATCGGCGAGACCGGCCGGTGCGTCGGGGTCGCGCGCTCCGACTCCGCCCGCGGACCGTTCCGCCCGGTCGGTCGGGCGCCGCTGGTGTGCCCGACCTACGCCCGTACGCCGACCGCGCAGGACCCGCTGCTGCCCCGCGACCCGACCCTCCCGCGAGCCGGCGTGATCGACCCGTCCTTCTTCCGCGACGCCGACGGGACGGCGTACCTCCTCTACAAGACCGACCGCATCCCCTCGACCGTACGGATCGTGGCGCTTGCGCCGAGCGGTCAGCGCGTGGCGCCCGGGGCGACCAGCCTCGAGCTCGTGCGGTCACAGGGGGTGCTCGAGAACCCCGTCGTCACCCAGCGGCCCGAGGGCTACGTGATGCTCACGTCCGAGGGCGACTGGACCCGCTGCGGCTATGCCACCCGCTGGCTGCGCTCGGTGACGCTGCTCGACTGGGCGGCGGCCGAGTCCGGGATGCTGCTCGACGTCGACACGACGGGCGTGTGCGGGCCCGGTGGTGCCGACCTCGTCGAGGGGAGCGGCGGCCGGACGCTGGTCTTCCTGCACGGCTGGACGTGCCGGAGCACCGACCTCCCCTGCACCGGCACGGGCAAGTGGGACCACAAGCCGCGACAGCGCGGGATCCGGGCGATGTACGCCGCCGAGCTGGGCTGGGTCGGCGGTGTGCCCGAGGTCACCGACTGGCTCCGGGCTCCCTGACGCTTGGCCGTCCTAGGCTCTGGGGATGGCTTCAGAGTGGGACACGCACACGTCCCTGACCGCGACCGGCGACGGCCTCTTCGGCGCCGAGCTCGATCCCGGCTGGGTCGTCGGCGGCGGCGTCAACGGCGGCTACCTGCTCGGCCTGATCGGCAAGGCGATCGCCGAGACCGTGCCGGCCAAGCCGCACCCGCTCGCGGTCAGCGCCTACTACCTCTCCGCCTCCACGCCCGGTCCCGCGCAGGTCTCGACCCGGGTGCTGCGCGAGGGCGGCAGTGTCGCGACCGTTGCCGCCGAGCTCGGCCAGGAGGGTGCCACCCGGATCACCGCGCTGGCGACGTACGGCGACCTGCGGGCGATGCCCACCGACGTGGGCACGACCGCCACTGAGCCGACCATCCCGCCGATCGAGGAGTGCGTGCCCGGCACCATGGCGCCCGAGGAGGTCCGCCGGATCGCGCCGCTGATGGAGCGCTTCGACCTGCGCTTCGACCCCGCGTGCGTGGGCTGGGCGATGGGTGCACCGAGCGGCAACGGCCACATCCAGGCGTGGTTCCGGATGGCCGACGGCCACGAGGTCGACCCGGTCGGCCTGCTGATGGTCTGCGACGCGCTGCCGCCGGTCACCTTCGACCTCGGACGTCCCGGCTGGGCGCCGACCCTCGAGCTCACGGTCCACGTGCGCGCGGTCCCCGCGGCCGGCTGGCTGAAGGTGTCGCACCGCACCCGCAACGTCGCTGGCGGGATGTTCGAGGAGGACTGCGAGGTCTGGGACTCGGCCGGGCGGCTCGTCGCGCAGAGCCGGCAGCTCGCCATGCAGCCCCGCGGCTGACCTGCGCATTGCCCTTGAGTCGCCCAGAGACTCAACGTGCATCTCGGGCGTGTCGCGTCGCTCGACGGGCCTTGAGTCTCCGAGAGACACCAGGCCCAGTGCGGGCGGGGGTCAGTCGAAGGAGGACCGGTCCATCGCCACGATCCAGCGCCGGCGCGGGTGCTCGGTGACCGACCAGATCCGGTCGGTCGAGGGCCAGTAGCTGAGGTCCTCCGGTCCCATCGGCAGCGCCCAGCGGTGGACCCGCATCGACCCGGGTTCGCCGGCGCAGACAGTGCCGGGCATCCATGGGCCGTGCGACACGGTGACGTGGAAGCGACCGCCCGCGATGACGGCGCCCTGCATCTGCCGCACCCCGCCGTCGTCGAGCGCCAGCGGTCGGGAGAAGCCGTCGTCACCGACGGCGAGCTGCCAGGTCTCCGGGTCGAGGGGGTAGCGCGCCAGCCGCGTCGTGGCCTTCGGGCCGGCGGCGTACTCCCCGGCGATCAGCGCGGGCGGGTCCGAGCGCCGGTCGAGCGACGTGAAGGAGTAGCGGAGCTTCTCGTGTCCCTCGTCGGTGAACGCCTGGTAGGTGAACCGCACCGGCAGGACGTAGCGGTGGCCGAAGGCGTGGAGCCGGGTGCCGTCGAGGCCGAGCTCGTCCGGCTGGTCGTCATCGCCGGCCACCCGCATGATGTCGTCGACGCGGGCCGTCACGAAGCCGCGGCTGGTGGCCGCGATGTGGAGGTAGGGCCCGGCCCACACGATGCCGCCGGCGTGGATGCTCATCGGCTTGAGGACCAGGTGGCCGGCCTTGTCGAAGACCGGGGAGACCAGCAGGACGTGGCGGTACGTCCCCGAGTCGAGGTCGACGAACGTCACCCGCGACCCGCGCTTGATCCCGTCCTTGCCGGTCGAGTACCACGTGGTCACGACGACCTTGCGACCGCTGATGTCCTCGGTGTCGGAGGAGTCGGCGCTCGTCGAGATGCCCTGGGGGTACCACTGGTCGTCGCGCTCGTCGTACGCGTCCCAGCGGTAGGCCTCGCGCACCGCCCGCCCGAGCAGGCGCGGCACGACCCGCGCCCGGCGTACGGCGTACTTGAGGTCGCCCAGCACCCCGTCCAGCCCCGTCGGCTCGCCCAGCACCGCGGCCAGCGCCTCGATCTCGCGCACGTTCTCGTCGGTGCGCTGCAGGTGCACCCCCTGCACGTACGGGGACTCCGAGGCGGTCGACACCCCCCGACCCTAGCCATCCGCGAGCCTCCACACCCCACCCCGATAGTCCGCTGCAGATGACCGGTCCCCGGGCCCGGAACACCGGCCGAATGCAGCGGACTATCCCCGGGCGTCCACAGGGGAACGTCACAGTCCGCGCTCGGCGGCCCACTCGGCCCACCACGCAGGGTGGCGCAGGGTCCACGTACGGCGCGACGGTGGCTCGAAGCGCGAGCGCTCGCGCGCGGCCACCATGCGCTTGGCGACCAGTTCGCGGTCCTGCATGTCACCGCCCACGACCTCGAAGCACTCCAGTCGGTGGTCGCGCAGCTTCTGCTCCCGTGCCACGTCACGTCGGTGGCGCTCGCCCTCCTTGTGGTCGGCGCCCTGGTACTCCCCGACGCACCCGGCCTCCACGTCGAGCAGGTCGACGATGGCGATCAGTCGTTCGTCGCGATCGAAGAGCGGGACGTTGCACAGCGGTCGCGGCAGGTCTGCGTCCCACATCCAGACGAGCACCATCCGGACCTCCTGCGGCGAGCGGCAGCCCAGCCCGGCCGCGCCTGCGGCGGCACGGGCGAGGCCCACGCCGGTCCACGCGTTGCGCCCGTCGACGTACGAACGGAAGTCCGAGACTGTCAGCAGCCCGGCGGCGATCGCCATCTCGACGTCGACGATGCCCTGGCGTCGTTCGCCGTGCCGGATCACCTCGTCGAACACGGACCGGTCGGCGGTGGCGACCCAGATCCCGTCGACGAGCTCGCGCTCGGTGGGCGCCAGCTGGGTCTTGGTGATGACCACCCGCCGGTCGGGACGCAGCTCGTGGGGTCCGGTGACCAGGGGGATCGGGAGCATCTCGCCGCCCGACGCCGTCCCGTCGAAGAAGCTCGCGCCTCGCCACCGCAGCCCGGCCCACGCGGTCACTGCGCCGTACGAGCGGATCCGGCTGCCCTGCTCGAGGATGCGCTGGTCGACGTGGTCCGGTGCGCTGGCCGGGACGTACATCCCCGACGACGTCTGCCGCCACTGGCGTCCGGCCGCCTGGTGCGTGGTCGGGCCCGACGCGCCCGTCCGATCCAGGCGTACCGGGGCGACCAGGTCGCCGGGGCGTTCCGTCCTGGGGTCCCACTGATGTCGCTCCACGGGACGACCCCATGACGGCGGTACGACAATCGGGCGGGGCGTGACGGCGTACCTGTGGACAAGCCCCCAGCGGCCTTCCCTGTGGACCTCCAGCGGCCTGGTCGCGAGGTTGGTCAGCGCAGCCGTCGACACCCCTTCGGGATAGTCCGCTGCAGATGACTGGTCCCCGGGCCGATTTCACCGGCCATTCGCAGCGGACTATCGGGGTGGGTCGGGACGGGCCTTGGGGAGGAGGGGCGGAGGCGGCAGGGGATGGCGGGTGGAGAATGACTTCCGTGAGGGCGATCTTCTTCGAGGAGGACGACGCGCAGGCGGTCGTCGCGCGGCTGCGTACGGACGGCTTCGAGGCGCGGGCCGAGCGGGAGCGGCTGGCCGGGGAGGACGACGACGAGGGCCACCCGTGGGCGGTGGTCACCGACGCTCCGGGCTTCATGCTCGAGGTCCTCGTCGACACCCACGACGGCTGGCTCGACGAGGACGAGGTGGCCGGCGCGGAACAGATCGCCCCGCTCCCGCCGTTGCACCTGCCGATGGCGCCGAAGCGGATCAAGCGCCCAGACCTAGGCTGAGAGCCATGACCGACCATCGCCTGCTGCTCGTCCACGCCCACCCCGACGACGAGTGCATCAACAACGGCGCCACGATGGCGCGCTACGTCGACGAGGGCATCGGCGTCACCCTGGTGACCTGCACCGCCGGCGAGATGGGCGAGGTCCTCGTCCCCGACCTGTCCCACCTCGCGTACGACGACAAGGGCGGGCTCGGCGACCACCGACGTGGCGAGCTCGACGACGCGATGGCTGTCCTCGGCGTCACCGACCACCGCTTCCTCGGCGGCTTCGGCCGCTTCCACGACTCCGGCATGGCCTGGCACGAGGACGGCCACGCCATCGCGGCCGAGACGCTCCCCGACAACGCGTTCTGGACCACCGACATCATCGAGGCCGCCGACGAGCTGGTCGCGATCATCCGCGAGGTGCGCCCGCAGGTCCTGGTGACGTACGACCAGTTCGGCGGCTACGGCCACCCCGACCACATCCAGGCCCACCGCGTCGCGATGTACGCCTCCCAGCTCGCGGCCGCGCCGTCCTACCGCCTCGACCTCGGGGAGCCGCACGACGTCGCGAAGATCTACTGGACCGCGATGAGCGAGTCGCGGATGCGCGAGAGCCTGCGCAAGCTGCGCGAGTCGGGCGACACCGAGACCTTCAAGGGCATGGAGCCGGACGACAAGCTGCCGCCGTTCGTCACGCCCGACGAGCTGATCAGCGCGAAGGTCGACGGGTCGACGACCGTGCAGCGCAAGATGGATGCGCTGGCCAAGCACGCGACCCAGGTCGACACCTCGGGTCACTTCTTCTCGGGTGCCGAGAGCGGCCACTCGTGGTGGTCCGACGAGTACTACCGCCTCGTCAAGGGCACCGCCGGCCCCGTCGACGCCGACGGGTTCGAGGCGGACCTCTTCGCCGGACTGTGAGGGTCGTCGCCGCCGCGGTGGGAGCGGCCGTCGTCGGCGCGGTCTCGGCCGTGGCCGGCACCCTGCTGCACCAGCAGTGGTGGGGCCTCGCACTCGGCCTGGTCGCCGGCCTGGTGACGCTTGCCTGGCTGCCGCCCGGCGTCGTACGCCTCGCCTTCGCAGTCGGGTGGTGCCTGACCGTGCTGCGCGGGGCGCTCGAGCGTCCGGCGGGGGGCTTCCTCATCGGGTCCGACTCGGCTGGGTGGTCGTTCGTGGTGGGCTCGTTCGTCCTGCTGGTGGCCGCGCTCGCGACCGTACGGAGCGGGGCGGCGGCGCGCCGGGGATCAGGGACTTCTGCCGCCGCCCACCTAAACTCGCCGCGTGGCGAAGAACCCCCAGAGCACTGACCGGCAGCCCCGGGACAAGGCCGGCGCGTCCGTCGTCGGCTGGCTCCTGCTGGGCCTCGTGCTGCTCTTCGGTGGGTTGTACGTCGCCGCGCACTACGTCGCGGGCGACAAGGTCGCACGCAACACCACCGTGTCCGGCGTGCGCATCGGCGGCCACCCGCAGGCCGAGGCCGCGCAGCGGCTCGAGGCGGGGCTCGCCGACACGGTCAACCGGGAGATCGCCGCCACCATCGAGGGCAAGCCGGTCTCGATCGTTCCTCTCGAGGCAGGCCTCAGCGTCGACTACGAGACGTCGGTCGCCGAGGCGGGAGGCAAGGAGAGCTGGGACCCGGTCCGGCTCTGGAACTACTTCACCGGCGGTGACTCCTTCGAGGCCGAGGTGGCCGTCGACGACGCGACCTTCCAGTCCTACCTGGCCGGGCTCGACGAGCAGCACGGAGCGACTGCCCGCGATGGCGCCGTGTCCTTCGACGGCATCCGGATCGTCACGAAGAAGGCCCGCGCCGGCGCCGCGCTCGACCCCGACGACACCCTCGCGTCGTTGCGTACGGCCTTCCTGGCCGACGAACCCACCGACGTGGCGCTCGAGCTGTCGGACGTCGCCCCCGACATCGACGCGGGCGACGTCGAGGAGGCGCTCGACGGGTTCGCCTCCCCGGCCGTGTCGGCGCCCGTGACGCTCGCCTTCGAGGGCTCGAACGTCAAGGTCTTCCCGGCCGACTACACGTCAGCACTCAGCCTGGTGCCCACCGACGGCGAGCTGGTGCCGACACTGGACGCAGCCAAGCTGACCGAGGTGGTGGGCTCGCGCGTCACCAGTGGCGCGCCGGTCGACGCCAGCATCGCGCTCGTCAACGGAACTCCACAGGTCGTGCCCGCCAAGCCGGGCGTCACCTTCGATGCGGCCGAGCTCGAGGCCGGCTTCCTCGACGCGGTGGCCAAGCCCCAGGGCGAGCGCACGCTGGCCCTGACCGCCAAGGTCGCGAAGCCCGCCTTCACCACGAAGGACGCGCGTGCCCTGCAGGTGAAGGAGCAGGTCTCGACCTTCACGACCTACTTCCCCTACGCGGAGTACCGCAACGTCAACCTCGGCCGGGCCGCCGAGCTGATCAACGGCACGCTGCTCAAGCCGGGGGAGACCTTCTCGCTCAACGGCACGGTGGGCGAGCGCACCGAGGCCAACGGCTTCACGAAGGGCTACATCATCAACGACGGCATCCTCGTCCAGGACCTCGGTGGAGGTGTCTCGCAGATCGCGACGACGACCTTCAACGCGATGTTCTTCGCCGGGCTGGAGGACGTCGAGCACAAGCCGCACTCGTTCTACATCGACCGCTACCCGATCGGACGCGAGGCCACGGTCGCCTGGGGGTCCGTGGACCTCCAATTCCGCAACGACACCCCGTACGGCATCCTGATCGAGGCCAAGGTCACGCCCTCGACGGTCTCCACCTCGGGCGTGGCCACGGTGACGATGTACTCGACGAAGTACTGGGACATCACCACCACCGAGGGCGAGCGCTACAACCTCACCCAGGAGAAGACGCGGCGCATCGACACGCTGAAGTGCCACCCCAACGAGGGTTTCGGCGGCTTCGACATCGATGTCGTCCGGTACTTCTCCCCGGTCGGCGCGAACACCGAGACCCGTGCCGACGAGGTCTTCAACACCACGTACACGCCCAGCGACACGGTGATCTGCACCAACCCCGACGCCGTCGACGAGTGACCCGTCCAGGTCGAGTGCGCTCGCGGCACTAGTCGCCGCGGACCTGCGCACTCGACCCGCGGTCACGGCGCCAGCCGGTGCAGGTCGCGCGGGAACAGCGTGACCTCGCGGACGTTGGCCGCCTCCACGAGCCGCGCGACCCACCGCTCGAGCCCGATCGCGAACCCGCCGTGCGGCGGCATCCCGTGGCGGAACGCCTGGAGATAGGAGTCGTACGCCGCCGGGTCCTCGCCGCGCGCACGGATGGCCGCGTCGTAGTCCGGGGCACGGTGCAGCCGCTGGCCGCCGGTCACCAGCTCGAGCCCGCGGAACAGCAGGTCGAACGAGTTCGACCAGCGAGCGTCGCCGGGCTGCGGGTGCGTGTAGAACGGCCGCTTCGCCATCGGGTAGCCCTCGACCGCGAGGAAGTCGCTGCCGTGCTCGGCGAGCGCCCACTCGCCGAGGGCGCGCTCGTGCTCGGGAGCGAGGTCCGGCTCGTCCGCCGGCGCTCCGACCAGGGCGAGCGCGTCGGCGAAGTGGATCACCGGGATCTGCTCGGGCACGACCGGGAGCCGGGCGCCCGTACGCTCCACCGCCTCAGGTCGCGAGGCGACCGCGGCCACCATCCCGGCGAGCACGTCGCGGAGCACCGCCAGCACGTCGCGATGGTCCTCGATGAAGCCGAGCTCCACGTCGAGCGAGCGGTACTCCGCGAGGTGCCGCACCGTGTCGTGCGGCTCGGCCCGGAAGACCGGCCCCACCTCGTACACGCGCTCGAACACCCCGACCAGCTGCTGCTTGTGGAACTGCGGGCTCTGGGCAAGGTAGGCCGGACGACCGAAGTAGTCGACGGTGAAGACGTTGGCGCCCGACTCCGTCGCCGTCTCGACGAGCTTGGGCGTGGCAACCTCGGTGAAGCCCATCTCGTCGAGCGTCGACCGGAAGCCCCGCAGCGATGCTGCTGCGAGCTGCCACCGGGCGCGCTGCGCGGGGTGACGCCACAGCACCGGGGCGTGGTCGAGGAGGGTCGGCAGCGACACGTCGAGCCGGGGGCGCCACAGCTCGGCCGGCGGTGTGGCCGCGGGCTCGGTGAGCAGCTCGACGACGGCGTCGGTCAGCTCGACCCCGCCGGGTGCCTGGGCGTTGGCCGTCGCCGTCCCCGAGACGCGCACGGTGGTCTCCTCCGGCGGTACGTCGGCACCGGCGGGGAGCACCACCTGGGCGAGGCCGCTGCGGTCGCGCAGCACGAGGAAGGTGATGCGCGCGAGCTCGCGGCGGCGGTGCACCCAGCCCTCGAGGGTGACCTCGGCACCGGGCGTCGATGCGGACAGGTCGTGGCAGAGCGTTCTCATGAATACCTCCAGGGGTCAAGGGCCCTGGAGGTGTGGGCGGGGGCAAGGTCGCGGTGCCACCACACCTTTGCCGGTGAGCACCGGCCTCTCGTCGGTGTCGCCGGACGCGCGGACCGCCGCTGCGCTGCCGGGGTGCAGGGGAGGTGTCAGGTCCCGCGGTGGTCGCGACCATCGTGCTCGACGCCGGGCTGCGCCGGCAACGGAATATCGCGTCCTACGCTCGCCCCATGCTCCTGCACCTGCGGCTCACCGTCCCGAGCGAGCTCGGCGATGCCGTCGTCGACCTGCTCCGGCACGACGACCGGTCCGCCAACCTCACCGTCAGCAGGGGCGCCTCGCTGTCCCCGGTCGGCGACCTCGTCGAGTGCGACGTCGCCCGCGAGCTCGCCGGCGAGATCATCGCGCGGCTCAAGGGCCTCGGCCTCCACGAGTCCGGCGGCATCGTGGTGACCACGCCGACGAGCACGCCGTTCGCCGCCGCCCGACGGCTGGAGCGGGTCGCACCGGGTGACCCCGACGATGCCGTCGTCTGGGACACCGTCATCGAGCAGTGCTACGCCGCCAGCCGGGCGACCGTGTCCTACTACCTGTTCTTCGTGCTGGCGACGCTCCTCGCGGCGACCGCCGTGATCACCGACTCGGCCGTCCTGGTGGTCGGCGCGATGGTGGTCGGGCCGGAGTTCGGCACCGTCGCCGCGATCGCCACCGGACTCGTCTTCGGCCGCCTCGGGCTGAGCCGGAGGGCGCTGCAGCTGCTGGCGTCCGGCGTCGTCGTGTCCATCGTCGTGGTGGCGCTGCTCAGCCTGATCGGTGACCTCACCGGCCTGGTCACCGCGGACATGGTGACCCGGCCGAGGCCGCAGACCGGATTCATCTGGCACCCCGACCGCTGGTCGTTCATCGTGGCCCTCATCGCCGGCGCGGCCGGCGTGCTGGCGATGACGACCGCCCGTGCCAACGCGATGGTCGGCGTCTTCATCTCGGTCACGACCATTCCCGCCGTGGGCAACCTGGCCCTCGCGCTCGGCGTCTGGGCACCCTCCGAGATCCGCGGCTCGATCGCCCAGCTGGGCGTCAACGTCGCCGGGATGGTGGTGGCGGGCGTCGTGGTGCTGGTGCTGCAGCGGCTGCTGTGGGTGCGCACCCTGAGGACGGCGCAGCGCCTGTTCGGCCGCGGAGGTCAGCTGCCGACGAGGTAGCAGTTGGTGTGGTGCGTGACGAAGCCGTGCCGCTCGTAGAGCTCGACCGCACCGGTGTTGACGGTCTCGACGTGCAGCATCGCGGTCGTGGCGCCGAGCGAGGCGCCCCAGTCGAGGAGCTCGGCGAGCACCGCTGTGGCGAGGCCTCGACGCCGGTGGTCGGGCTCGACGAGCAGGCCCTCGACCAGCAGCATGTCGCCGGAGATCACGCCGCGCCCGGTGGCCGCGCCGCCGTCCAGCCGTACGGTCGCGGCGGTCGCCGAGTCCTCGACCTCGGCGGGCACGTCCGGGGCGGAGCGGCGTACGGACCGGAGAGCCTGCGCGACCGGCGCCAGCTGCGCGTACGCGTCGCCGTCGCCCAGCGACGTGAAGCCCAGAGGGGCGAGGGTCCGCTCGACGGTGGACCCGCGCTGCACCTGGATGTACGCCGCCTGCTCGCGCGCGGCGTAGAACTCCCGCACCCGCCACACGGCGTCGACCCAGCCGATGCCCGGCTCGTCCATCGCGAGCGCGGAGTTGCCACGACGGCGCAGCCGGCCGCCGTGCGGGGGAGAGGCGCGCAGCAGCCAGTCGCCCAGCGGCTCCGTCTCGATCTCGGTCCACAGGGCGGCGATGTGCTCCTCGACCGACCGGGCCGACACCTGCGCCCGCACCGAGGCGCGCGGCGGCACCGGCTTGCCGGTCACCACGTCGGCCAGCGCGATCCGCACCGGCCCGTGCCCGTCCCGCTCGATCGTGAGCGAGTCCTCGCCCCACGCCGTACACACCCCGAGGACGTCGGTCGCGCGTCCGTCGGGCAGCAGGTGGCGGACGACGACGCGCTGGCCCACGACGTGCGGTCCGAGGGTGTGCCTGCCCACCTTTGTCTCGAGGGGCTGGGGTTCCGGCGTGTCGACCACGCCCCGGATACTAGAGTGAAGCGTCTCGTTCCCCATCCGTGCTCAGGAGGACCAGGTGACCTACGTCATCGCCCAGCCGTGCGTCGACCTCAAGGACCGCGCGTGCGTCGATGAGTGCCCCGTGGACTGCATCTACGAGGGCAAGCGGATGCTCTACATCCACCCCGACGAGTGCGTCGACTGTGGTGCGTGCGAGCCCGTCTGCCCGGTCGAGGCGATCTTCTACGAGGACGACACCCCGGAGGAGTGGAAGGGCTACTACGACGCCAACGTCCACTTCTTCGACGACCTCGGCTCGCCCGGCGGTGCCGCGAAGATGGGCGTCATCGACGCCGACCACGCGCTCGTCGCCGCGCTGCCCCCGCAGGAGCACGCCGAGTGATGGCGGCCCGGGAGGATCGGCCGGTCTCCGGCCGGCTCCCGGACTTCCCCTGGGACAAGCTCACGGCGTACGCCGCGACGGCGCGCGCCCATCCCGACGGGGTCTGCGACTTCTCGGTCGGCACGCCTGTCGACCCCACGCCCGCCGTTGTCCAGGACGCCCTCCGGGCGGCCGCGGATGCGCCCGGCTACCCGACCACGATCGGCCTCGAGGCGACCCGCCAGGCCGCGATCGACTGGCTGGCGCGCCGCCACGGCGTCACGGGGCTCGGCCTCGACGGGGCGCTGCCGGTCATCGGCTCCAAGGAGCTGATCGGCTCGATGGCGGTCCACCTCGGGATCGGCGCGGGCGACCTCATCGGCTACCCGGCACTCGCCTACCCGACGTACGAGGTCGGCGCGGCGCTCGCGGGTGCCGAGAGCCTGGCGACCGATTCGCTCACCGCGTTCGGGCCGCGCACCCCGCGGCTGCTCTGGCTCAACAGCCCGGCCAACCCGAGCGGGCGCGTGCTGCCGATCGACCACCTGCGCAAGGTCGTCGAGTGGTGTCGTGAGCGCGGCACGATCCTCGTCTCTGACGAGTGCTACATCGAGTGCGCCTGGGAGGGCGAGGCCCCGCTCTCGATCCTCGACCCGCGGGTCAGCGGCGGGTCGCACGACGGGATCCTGGCCGTCCACTCGCTCTCCAAGCGCTCCAACCTCGCGGGCTACCGCTGCGCCTTCGTCGCCGGCGATCCGGCCCTGGTCGGCGAGCTGCTCGCCGTCCGCAAGAATCTCGGCCTCCAGATGCCCGGACCCCAGCAGCACGCGATGATCGCCGCGCTCGACGACGACACCCACGTCGACGAGCAGCACGCGACGTACGCCGCCCGCCGCGCCGTGCTGCGGACCGCGCTCGAGTCGGCCGGCTTCCGGATCGACCACTCCGAGGCCTCCCTCTACCTCTGGGCGACCAGGGGCGAAGGCTGCTGGACGACCGTCGCCGACCTGGCCGAGCGGGGCATCCTCGTCGCACCCGGCGACTTCTACGGCCCGTCGGGGGCTCAGCACGTCCGCGTGGCGTTCACCGCGACGGACGAGCGGGTCGCCGCCGCCGCCGCGCGTCTCTCGGCCTGAGCGACCCCACGACTCCCTGGCGTCACAGGGGTCGGCGGAGTTGTGCGCTGCTGGGCCGTCGCAACGGCCGACACGCGCGGGAGTCCCCGCTTCAGCGGTGACTCCGACACGCCCGGACCGACCCGCAGGGGTTGACAACCTCCTGTGACTGCCGTCACGGTGTAACCGGTTTCTGTAACCGGTTACATAGCAGGGAGGAGCGACATGACAGCGACGATCCGCGACGTGGCCAGACGGGCCGGCGTCTCCATCGCCACCGTCTCGCGCGCCATGCGCGACCCGTCGATCGTTAGCGCACAGACCCTCCATCGGGTGCAGGAAGCCGCCAGCGATCTCGACTACACGCCGTCCCAGCTGGGCCGCCAGCTCGCCGAGCGGCGCCACGCCGCCAACGGCATCGTCTTCCCCGATCTCTCGGGCCCGTACTACGCCGAGGTCGTCCTGGGCTACGAGGCCGTTGCGTCCGAGCTCGGTCGGGCCGTCCTGATCCTCGCCACCCACGGGCGCCCCGCCGCTGCCGAGATGGTGACCCGGCTCGCCGGTCGCTGCGACGGGCTCGTCGTGCTCGGGCCGACGGTCTCCGACACGGTGCTGCTCGGCCTCGCCGCGCGCGGCGTACCGCTCGTCACCGCGGCCCGCCCGCCTGTCGCCGGCGTCGACTCCGTGTCCGCGGAGAACGCGGGCACCGCCCGCGCCCTGGCCACCCACCTCGCCGACCAAGGTGCCCGGACGGTCCTGTTCCTCGGCGATCCCGCCCTCTCGTCCGACGTCCAGGAGCGCCTCGCCGGACTCGAGGCCGGCGCCGACGCGGCCGGGATCGGCGTACGCGTCCTGCCCGTCTCGAGCATGGACGAGGAGGGCGGTGCACGCGCGGCGGAAGGCCTCGCCAGCGGCGACCTCCCCGACGCCATCGCGTGCGCCAACGACGAGCTGGCCCTGGGCCTGATGACCGCGCTGCGCACGCGAGGCGTCGTCGTCCCGCGCGACCTCCTCGTCACCGGCTGGGACGACATCATGGCCGCCCGCTACGCCGAGCTGACGACCGTCCGCCAGCCCCTCCACGACCTGGGTGCCACGGCGGCGCGCTTCCTCGACGACTTCATCGCAGGTCGCCGCTCCGAGCCGCGCCACGAGGTGCTCCCCACTGAGCTCATCGTCCGATCCAGCAGTTCCCCCGCGAAAGGTGACAATCAATGACCACATTCACACGCACGGCGCGAGCCGGCGCAGTCCTCGGCCTCGCGTCCCTGGCCCTGGTGGCCTGCGGCCGCGACTCCGGCGGCAACGCACCCACCGAGCAGGGCGAGGCCATCGACGACGGCAAGGCCACCGGCACCATCGAGGTGTGGGCCATGGGCACCGAGGGCGACATGCTCGGTGACTTCGCCGCGGCCTTCAGCGAGGAGAACCCCGACGCGAAGGTCGAGGTGACCGCCGTGCCGTGGGAGAGCGCCCACGAGAAGATCGCCAACGCGATCGCGTCCGGCGAGACCCCTGACGTGACGCTCGTCGGCACCACGTGGATGGGCGAGTTCGCCCAGTCCGGTGGGCTCGAGCCGCTCCCGGAGGACCTTGTCGACCCCGCCGACTTCTACGAGGGCGCCTGGGGCAGCACCGAGGTGGGCGGCACCTCCTTCGGCGTGCCGTGGTACGTCGAGACCCGCGTCCTCTACTACCGCAAGGACCTGGCCGCGAAGGCCGGCTGGGACGCAGCGCCGAAGACCTGGGACGAGCTGAAGCAGTTCTCGGTCGACCTCCAGGACAAGGGCGGCGCGGAGTACGGCATCCAGCTGCCTGCCGGTGGCACCGGGTCGTGGCAGACGATGCTGCCGTTCGCGTGGTCCGCGGGCGTCGACATCACCAACGAGGACGGCACCGAGTACACGCTCGACACCCCCGAGATGGTCGAGGCGCTGGAGTTCTACAAGGGCTTCTTCGACGACGGCATCTCGCCGACCCGCATGCTCGACGCGGGTGAGCTCGAGAGCGGCTTCGCCGACGGCACGTACGGCTCGTTCATCTCCGGCCCCTGGCACACCGGGCTGGTGGAGGAGCAGGGCGTCGACCAGGACGAGTACGCCGTCGCGCCGCTGCCCGGCCGCGACGGAGGCCCGGGTACGTCGTTCGTGGGCGGTGGCGACCTCGCGGTCTTCGCCGACTCCGACAACAAGGAGAGCGCCTGGAAGTTCGTCCAGTGGCTCGCCGACCCCGCGACCCAGCAGGGCTTCTACGACGAGGTGGGCGACCTGCCCGCGGTCCCCGCAGCCTGGGAGACCGGCGAGCTCGCCGAGGACCCGCAGCTCCAGATCTTCGGCGAGCAGCTGAAGACCACCGTCGCCCCGCCGGCCGTGCCGACCTGGGAAGAGGTCGCCACCGTCGTCGACAGCGAGGTCGAGAAGACCACGAAGGGCGACACGTCCGTCGAGGACGCGGTCGCGGAGATGCAGCGCCAGGCCGCGCAGATCGGCACCGGTCTGTGACATGAGCGCCCCGACCAGCTCCCCTCCGGCGCCCGCCACCCGGGCGCCGGAGGGCGGGACCCGCAGCAGGCACGTCGACCCGACGCGTCGCCAGCAGGCCGTCGCCGCCTGGATGCTCGCGCTGCCGTTCGTGCTGCTGTTCGTCGTGTTCAGCCTCGGCCCGGTGCTCGCGAGCCTCGGGATGAGCTTCACCGACATGAAGCGCACCGACATCCGCAACCCGTTCGCGGTGGAGTTCGTCGGCATCGACAACTACGTCAAGCTCGTGCAGGACCCGTTGTTCCGCAAGGTCACGCTCAACACCCTGCTCTACCTCCTGCTCGGCGTACCCCTCACGATGGCCGTCGCCCTCGTCGTCGCCCTGGGCATCAACCGGGTCGAGCGCCTGAAGGGCTTGCTGCGGGTGGGCTACTACCTGCCGGTCGTGACGAGCATCGTTGCGGTCTCGGTGGTCTGGAAGTTCCTCTACCGCGACAACGGTGGGCTCTTCAACACCGTTCTCGGCTGGGTCGGGATCGACGGCCCGGGCTGGCTCGACAGCACCACGCTCTCGCTGCCCGCGCTCGTGCTGATGGCCGTGTGGCGCAACTTCGGCACCCTGATGGTGATCTTCCTCGCCGGGCTGGCGACCATCCCGCAGGAGGTCGCCGAGGCCGCGGAGGTCGACGGCGCGACCGGCTGGTCGCGGTTCCGCTACATCACCCTGCCGATGCTCCGGCCGACCCTGCTCTTCGGTGCCGTGATCACCGGCATCGGCTACCTCCAGTTCTTCGAGGAGGCGTTCGTGATGACCAAGGGCGGTCCGCTCGACTCCACCCGGTCGGCCACCTATTTCACGTTCGACCAGTTCGGCTTCGGCAACTACGGCTACGCGGCCGCGGCCAGCTACCTGCTGTTCCTCGCCGTCGTGCTGCTCACCTGGGTCCAGTTCCGCTGGCTCGGCGAACGAGAGGCGAAGCGATGACCGTCATCGAGACCGAGGCCCCGCAGCGGGCCGCGACGAAGAAGGCCCCCGCCTCCCGCGAGGGCGGCGCCTGGCGGCGTACGCCTGCCTGGTTGTACGCCGTCCTGCTCGGCGGCCTGTTCCTGGTCGTCGTGCCGTTCGCCTGGATGCTCGTCTCCAGCCTCAAGCCCGAGGCGGAGGTACGGGCCGTGCCACCGACCTGGTGGCCGGAGACGGTGACCTTGGAGAACTACGACCGGCTGTTCACCGGCCTCGACTTCCCGACGTACTTCATGAACTCCGCGATCGTCGCGCTGGCCGTCACCGCCGGCAACATGGTCTTCTGCTCGATGCTGGGCTACGCGCTGGCGAAGCTCGACTTCCCGGGCAAGAAGGCGCTGTTCGCCATCGTGCTCGGCACGCTGATGATCCCCGGCGTGGTGACGTTCGTGCCGCTCTTCGTGCTCACCACGAAGATCGGCCTGTCCAACACGCTGATCGGGATGATCCTGCCGTTCCTGGCCGGACCGTTCGGTGTGTTCCTCATGCGGCAGTTCATCCAGTCGCTGCCAGACGAGCTGATCCAGGCGGCGCGCATCGACGGCGCCGGTGAGCTGCGGATCTTCTTCTCCGTGATCCTGCCCCTCTGCGGCCCGGCGCTCGCGACGCTCGGGATCCTGACGTTCCTCACCTCGTGGAACAACTTCCTCTGGCCGCTGGTCGTCGCGCAGACCGAGGACAAGTACACGCTCCCGGTGGCGCTCGCGCTCTACGCCGTGGGCCAGAACGCCACCCAGTACGGGCTCCTGCTCGCCGGCTCCGTCGTCGTCGTGCTCCCCGTGCTCGCCGTCTTCCTGCTCCTGCAGCGCCACATCATGCAGGGCATCGCGATGACCGGCATCAAGTGATGAATCCCCACCACACGCCCCTTCCGGGTAGGAGGCACCATGAGAATCCGATCCACGCTCGCCCTCGTGGCGACGACCGTCGTTGCTGCCAGTGCGCTCGCGCTACCAACCGTGCCGTCGGCCACCGCTGACGACCCGGGGGAGGCACGCACCGCCCTCCTCGAGACGTACCTCGCCGACACGTGGCGCTCGATGGACGCCATGACCGACCCCGCCACCGGGCTGCCGGCTGACAACATCGGCGGCGACCTCACGGCCGGCTCGCGCAGCGGCTACACGTCGCCGACCAACATCGGCGCCTACCTCTGGAGCACCGTCGTCGCCCGCGACGCCGGGCTCATCTCCGGCCGGGCCGCGCGCGAGCGCATCTCGACCACCCTGCAGACCGTCGCCGGCCTCGAGATCCACGAGCCGTCCGGGATGTTCTACAACTGGTACGACCCGGCGACCGGCACCAAGCTGACGACCTGGCCGGAGGGCAACCACGACCCGGTCCATCCGTTCCTGTCGAGCGTCGACAACGCCTGGCTGGCCACCGGCCTGCTCGTGGCCGCCCGCGCGATCCCGCGCGTGGCCGACCGCGCCGACGCCATCCGCGAGAAGATGGACTTCGGCTACTACTACAACGGTGCCGAGGGCGTCCGGAAGGACCCCGCCAACGCGCAGGAGACCGTCGGCGGCCAGCTCCGCGGCGGCTTCTGGGTCGACCCGCCGCCGGGATGCTCGGTCGCCGGCAACTACCGCGGCGACGCACCGGTCTACTTCACGTGCCACCACTACGGCACCTTCAACACCGAGCCCCGCATGGCGTCGTACCTCGGCATCGCCTCCGGCCAGATCCCGGCGCGCCACTACTTCGGCACCGTACGCACGTTCCCGCCGAGCTGCGACTGGTCGTGGACCGAGACCACGCCGACCGGCGAGTGGCGTGAGTACGAGGGCATCAACGTCTACGAGGGTGCCCTGCCCTACCGCGGCATGGACATCGTGCCGACGTGGGGAGGCAGCATGTTCGAGGCACTGATGGTGCCGCTCTTCGTGCCCGAGGAGCAGTGGGGTCCCCGCTCGTGGGGCGTCAACCACCCGCTCTACGTGCAGGGCCAGATCGAGCACGGGCTCGACCAGGCGCAGTACGGCTACTGGGGCTTCTCCCCGTCCAACAACCCGGCCGGTGGCTACCGCGAGTACGGCGTCGACCAGCTCGGCAGCGACGGTCCCGGCTACACCTCCGACCAGGAGCGGACCTCGTGGGAGCAGCCGTACGACGGCTGCCGCACCGGCACCGCTGAGCCGACGACGTACGGCAACGGCGTCGTGACGCCCCACGCGTCGTTCCTCGCCATGCGCTACGCGCCCGACCAGGCCCTGGCCAACCTCGACAAGCTGCGGAGCAACTTCGACGCGTACGGCCCCGGCGGGTTCTACGACGCCGTCGCCGTCGGCAGCGGCGAAGTCTCCCGCGAGTACCTCTCGCTCGACCAGGGAATGATCGTGGCCGCACTGGGCAACGCCCTGAACGGCGACTCGCTCCGCGACTACGTCAGCCGCGGCGCGCTGCGCAAGAAGGTCCGCCCGCTCATGGCCGAGGAGGTCTTCTCCTCGCAGGGACGCTGACCCACGCCCGCCTTCGCGTGCACGTCGGCGTCAGTCGAAGACGTCGACGTGCACGTGGTCGCGGTGCTCGAGGATCGCCCGGTCGCCGCTGGACGACGACGGCACCCGGTAGTCGGTCCACCCGTCGCCCGAGCGCGAGCCGGCGTGCCAGATCCGGTCGTCGAAGATCAGTGTCTTGATGTCGAGGCGGTCGGCGTTGGCGACGAGGTAGGTCGCCATCGCCCAGCCGCGCTGCTGGTTCTCGTCGTTGATCGGCCGGAAGAAGACGTCGATCGCGCGACCCTCGTAGTGCGCTGAGCCGTCCATGTGGCCGCTCGACACCCCGCGCGGCTCGAAGCCGCCGAGCGACAGGCTGCCGAAGCGCGCCTCGAGGTCGGTGCGGACGACGGCCGCGCGCGCGACCAGGCCGGCCTCGTCGAGATCGTCGGAGTCCTCGTCTGCGTCGCCCGGGACGTCGCACCACAGTGCCCGGGCCGAGTTGCCGGTGAGGGCCGAGGCCAGGGCTCGGCCGTCGTCCTCGTGGTCGGCGTACGCATCGGGGTACGCCGAGCGCTGCACTGCCTGGGCGGCCTCGGTGATCTCCATCTCGCGATAGCCGTCGATCTTGACGAGCGCGTCGTAGAAGGCGTTGGTGGCGTAGACGGGGTCCATCAGCTCGGGGACGGTGCCCCAGCCCTGCGAGGTGCGCTGCTGGAAGAGGCCGACGGAGTCGCGGTCGCCGTAGTCGATGTTGTAGAGCTTCGACTCCTGGAAGGCGGTCGCGAGAGCGATGCTCGCGGCCCGCGCCGGCAGGCCGCGTTCGATCGAGACGGCCGTGATGAGCGCGGCGTTCTCGGCCTGCTCGAGGTCGATCTCGACGGTGTGGCCGTCGACCTCGGCGGTGCAGCCGCTGGTGTCGAGGAGGCGGGGCACGCCGCCGCGGTCGACCAGCACGAAGGTCGTGGCGACGGCGCCGAGGGCCACCACCGCTCCGATGGCGACCGTCCGCAGGGACGGCATGTCCGGGCCCTAGTTCGCGTGCAGGGCGGCGTTGAGGGCGATGCCGGCGCCGTCCGACCCGCCCTTCCACGGCACGGCCTCGACGGCGCCGCTGACCGAGTTGCGGCGGAACAGGATGTTGTCGACGCCCGAGAGCGACGCGGCCTTCGCGACCTGCGGCTTGCCGTCGAGGTCGGTGACGGTGACCTTCGTGCCCGCGGTGACGTAGCAGCCGGCCTCGACGACGCACTCGTCACCGAGCGAGATCCCGATGCCGGCGTTGGCGCCGATCAGGCACCGCTCGCCCACCGAGATGACCTGCTTGCCGCCGCCGGACAGCGTGCCCATGATCGACGAGCCGCCGCCGACGTCGGAGCCGGCGCCGACCACCACGCCGGCGGAGATCCGGCCTTCGACCATCGACTCGCCCAGCGTGCCGGCATTGAAGTTGACGAAGCCCTCGTGCATGACGGTGGTGCCCTCGGCCAGGTGCGCGCCGAGGCGTACGCGGTCGGCGTCGGCGATGCGTACGCCGGTGGGCACGACGTAGTCGGTCATCCGCGGGAACTTGTCGACGCCGAACACCTGGACGACGTGGCCGGGGACGACGGTGCGCAGCCTGGCTCGCACCTGCTCGAAGCCCTCGACCGCGCAGGGTCCGGCGGAGGTCCACACGACGTTGGTCAGCAGGCCGAAGACGCCGTCCATGTTGAGGCCGTGCGGGCGCACCAGCCGGTGCGAGAGCAGGTGCAGCCGCAGCCACACCTCCTCGGTGCTGGTCGGCGCCGCGTCCAGGTCGGCGATCTCGACGAGCCGCACCTCGCGCGTGGTGCCGCGCATGTCGTCGGCACCGCCGTCGAGGTAGGCGAGCTCCTCGGAAGCCTCGCCCTCCGTCGCGCCGAGCACGGGGGAGGGGAACCACGCGTCGAGGACGGTGTCACCGTGGAGGGTCAGCAGGCCGTAGCCGGAGGCAGCAGTCACGTCCCCAGCCTACGGAGGTGGACCATTCCGCCCACATGCGCGCCCGCCCGGTGCGACACTGCGCCCATGAGCCGCCACCTGTCGATCGTGGGCAGCATCGTGCTCGCCGCTGCCCTCGCCGTCGTGGCCGTCGTGCCGGGCATCGCGAGCGGCCAGGTCACCGACGGAGTGGTGCTGACGATCAGCGCGCCCCGCTCGGACAAGCTGGTGAAGGGCGTCTGGACCCGCCTGCCGGTGACCGTCACCAACACGTCGACGATCCCGGCCGTGGACGTCACGGTCGTGGGGAGTGGCGACGGAGTGCGCTTCCGCCGCCTCGACATCGGCCCACTGGGCGCCCAGGACAGCGTCGTCGGCCACGTCTGGGCCAAGCTGCGCAGCGCGACGGCGACCCTCAAGCTCGACGCGACCGAGCTCGGCACGTCGTTGGCGCGTACGTCGGTGAAGCTCGCGTCCCGACCGGCGCCGGCACCTCCGCGGTCGACCGGCTGGGCCGGCGACGGAGTGAAGTTCCTGCAGCTCTCGGGGGTGATCCAGGTCTTCCGGGTCGCCACGCGCACCACCTGCGGCTCCGCCGATCTCACGTTCCCGACGATCCCCGTCCCGCGCAACAACGAGGTCTACGGCACCGCGACCGGACCGGACGGCTCGACCTCGGTCCTGGAGCTGGAGTTCGTCACCCCGACCCGCGGCGTCGGCACCTTCACGTGGTCCGGCCCCGGCGGGTGCCGTGCCACGCACCGGTTCGTGGTCACCGCCACCATCTAGGTCCGGATAGGAACTGTCGGGCTACTGCCCGGTGCGCCCGTCGACGCACTCCCGTACGAGGTCGGCGTGGCCGCAGTGGCGGGCGTACTCCTCGATCATGTGCACGATGATGTCGCGCACCTCGGTCGGCTCCCCGTGCACGTCGACGACCGCGTCGAGGTCGGTGCGGTCGAGGACCTCGCGGGCGTACGCGATCTCGTCCTGCCAGAGCGCGTGGCTGGCACGCACGAGCTCGTCGTCGGCGTCGGGCAGGTCGAAGCCGCCGTCGTCGTCCTGGAACAGCCGCGGGATGTCCATCCGGTCCTCGATCACCCGGCGGAACCAGCTCTGCTCGACCCGCGCCATGTGGCGTACGAGCCCGAGCAGCGAGATGTTCGACGGCGGCACGGCCCTCGTCGCGAGCTGCGCGGCGTCCAACCCGTCGCACTTGAGCGCCAGCGTCCCGCGGTAGTGCTCGAGGTAGCCCACCAGGCACTCCCGCTCCCCGCGCGTAGGCCCCTCCTGCCTCCGCGGTTCCTCGTCCTGGGGCAGCCACATGCCGTTGAAGTTCATGGGGGCCACCCAACCGGTCCTGTGGCGGCGTAGTCCAGTGACTTCTGGCTGTCGCCGCCCGGTAGTCCAGTGACAATTGGCTGTCGGACGGCCCTTGAGGCAGCCATCCCTCACTGGACTATCCCGGCGTCAGAACTGCCCTGTGGACGACCGGTACGACGTCCGCGGACGGGGGACCCTCCCTCCGTGTTCACGCCATCGCCCTTCCACGCACGTCGCCCCGGACTGGTCGCCCCGGTCCGGGTCGATGCGGCGGGCATTGACGGTCCCACGCGCGGTCAGGCGCGGGGACCCCGATGGCGTACGACGGGGTGCGGCCTGGTCGTCCCCTCGCACGTCGTGCCGACACCACAGCAGCGCGCCGTCGAGGCTGCGGTCGTGCTGAAGGACGACGAGGCGGTCACCGGCTGGGCGGCGCTCGCGTGGGAGGGCGGCACATGGTTCGACGGGACCTTCGACGGCACCCGCCACCGCCCGGTGACGGTCGTCGCTCGGAGGAACGTCAGGGCCCAACCGGGCTTCGAGGTCAGCCAGGAGTTCTTGCACCCGGAGCAGATTCGGCTCGTCGACGGCCTTCAGATCACCATGGCGGTGCGGTCGGTCACCTTCGAGATGAGGTACGCCGAAGGTCTGGGTGCGGCCATAGAGGCGGTCGACATGGCGTGCTACTCCGACCTGGTCGGCATCGACGAGGTCGCGGCGTACGTCTCTGCGCTGGGGCCGGTGACCGGTATCCAACAGGCACGTGACGCCCTTCTGGAGGCGGAGGAGAACTCGTGGTCGCCGCGGGAAACCCGCATGCGAGGCGTCTGGACCCGGCGGGCTGGGCTTCCGAGGCCGCGGTGCAACATCCCGGTGTTCACCCTCGACGGCCACCACGTCGGCACGCCTGACCTCATCGATCCGGGCATCGGCGTGGTCGGGCTCTACCACGGTGAGTCCCACCTCAACCTCGTCGGCGCCGCGGCCGACATCAAGAAGGAGGCGGCCTACCGCGACGTGGGCCTCGAACCCGTCAGCATGCTCGCCACGGACTGGAACGACCTGCCGGACTTCACGCGGCGCCTGGTGGCGGCCGTTCGCCGGGCCCGGGCCCGGCAAGCTCCGCGTGAGTGGACCGTCGAGACGCCGGCGTGGTGGACGCCGACCGAGACCGTCGCCCAGCGCCGCGCCCTGGCCAGCTGGGAGCGCGAGCGTTATCTCCGCTATCGCCGAGCTGCCTGAGTGCGACCGGCCAGGGGGCGGCCGTACTGCTGCTGGGGTAGTCCAGTGAGGGATGGCTGTCTTCTGGCCCTGTGGCGACCATCCCTCACTGGACTACCCGCACGGAGCAGCCAGAACTCACTGGACTACCCCGACGGTGGGGACACGCCCGCGGCAAACCGATTGGCGGGGCCGCGCACCCGCGCCGTACGATCACGGCAGGCGTCTGAGCCGTCATCAGCGGTGAGCCTCGGGAAGAACGGGTACGGCGATCCGGCCGCGGCCCCAGTAGAACCCGGCGGGTGCGGCCCGACACAGCCGGCAACGAGCGGTTCCCAGCAGTCGGGGGAGCAAGCGAGGTGGTACCGCGGCATCCGTCGTCCTCGTGGCCAGTCCGAGACACCGACGCCACGCAGGAGCCCCGCGATGACCTATCCCAAGGTCAGCCACACCGCCCAGACCACTGTCGCCAGCAGCCCGAAGTTCCCGGCGATCGAGGAGGCCGTGCTCGCCTACTGGGAGTCCGACGACACCTTCCGTGCGAGCGTCGAGCAGCGCGAGGCCGGTGCCGACGGCGGCAACGAGTTCGTCTTCTACGACGGCCCGCCGTTCGCCAACGGCCTGCCGCACTACGGCCACCTGCTCACCGGCTACGTCAAGGACCTCATCCCGCGCTACCAGACGATGCGCGGGCGCCGCGTCGAGCGGCGCTTCGGCTGGGACACCCACGGCCTGCCCGCCGAGCTTGAGGCGATGCGCCTCAACGGCATCAAGACCACCGACGAGATCGTCGAGCTCGGCATCGAGAAGTTCAACGAGGCGTGCCGCCAGAGCGTGCTGAAGTACACCGGCGAGTGGCGCGACTACGTCACCCGCCAGGCGCGCTGGGTCGACTTCGACAACGACTACCGCACCATGAACCCGGAGTTCATGGAGTCGGTCATGTGGGCCTTCAAGCAGCTGCACGAGAAGGGCCTCGTGTACGAGGGCTTCCGGGTGCTGCCCTACTGCTGGCAGGACGAGACGCCGCTCTCCAACCACGAGCTGCGGATGGACGACGACGTCTACCAGATGCGCCAGGACCCGGCGGTCACCGTCGGCTACGACGTCACCACCGAGGGAGAGCTCACGGGCGTCAAGGTCCTCGTCTGGACGACGACGCCGTGGACCCTGCCGTCCAACCTCGCGGTCATGGTCGGCGAGGACATCGACTACGTGGTCGTCGAGTCCGACAAGCCCACCGGCACGACCGAGCGCTACCTGATCGCCGAGGCACGCCTGTCGTCGTACGCCCGTGAGCTCGGCGACGACCCGCAGGTCACGTGGCGCGGGCTCGGCGCCGACCTCGTCGGGCTCGAGTACGCGCCGCCGTTCTCCTACTACGCCGGCCACGAGCGCGCCTTCCGCCTCGTGCCCGCCGAGTTCGTGACGACCACGGACGGCACCGGTCTGGTGCACACCGCGGGCGCCTTCGGTGAGGACGACAAGGTCGTCACCGACCGCGAGGGCATCGAGGCGGTGATGCCGGTCGGCAAGGACGGTCGCTTCACGTTCCCGGTCGCCGACTACGAGGGCCTGCAGGTCTTCGACGCCAACCTCCAGATCATCGACCACCTCAAGGCCGCCACCTCGGGAGTAGGCGAGACGGGAAGCGTCACGCCCGGCACCGTGCTGGTGCGCCGCGAGACGTACGACCACTCCTACCCGCACTGCTGGCGTTGCCGGCAGCCCCTGATCTACAAGGGCGTCTCGTCGTGGTTCGTCGAGGTGACCAAGGTCAAGGAGCGGCTCATCGCGCTCAACCAGGACATCCGCTGGGTGCCGGACCACATCAAGGACGGCCAGTTCGGCAAGTGGCTGGAGAACGCCCGCGACTGGTCGATCACCCGCAACCGCTTCTGGGGTAGCCCGGTGCCGGTGTGGAAGTCCGACGACGAGCACTACCCGCGCGTGGACGTCTACGGCTCGTTCGAGGACATCGAGCGCGACTTCGGCCGGCTGCCGGTCGACAAGGACGGCACCCCCGACCTCCACCGCCCGTTCGTCGACGACCTCACGCGCCCCAACCCCGACGACCCCACCGGCATCAGCACGATGAGGCGCGTCACCGACGTCCTCGACGTCTGGTTCGACTCGGGCTCGATGAGCTTCGCCCAGGTGCACTACCCGTTCGAGAACAAGGACTGGTTCGACAACCACTTCCCGGGCGACTTCATCGTCGAGTACATCGGCCAGACCCGCGGCTGGTTCTACACGATGCACGTCCTGGCCGGCGCGATCTTCGACCGCCCCGCGTTCTCGACCTGCCTGAGCCACGGCATCGTCCTGGGCAACGACGGCCAGAAGATGTCGAAGAGCCTGCGCAACTACCCCGACGTCCGCGAGGTCTTCGACCGCGACGGCGCCGACGCGATGCGCTGGTTCCTGATGTCGAGCCCGATCCTGCGCGGCGGCAACCTCGTCGTCACCGAGCAGGGCATCCGCGACTCCGTGCGGCAGGTGCTGATCCCGCTCTGGAACAGCTGGTCGTTCTTCAGCCTGTACGCCAACGCAGCGGGCGACGGCGCGGGCCACGACGCCACCTGGCGCACCGACAGCGCGCACCCGATGGACCGCTACATCCTGGCCAAGCTGCGCGACTACGTCGCCGCAATGACCGACCAGCTCGACAACTACGAGGTGGCGGCGGCGTGCGACTCGACGCGCGGCTTCCTCGACGTGCTGACCAACTGGTACATCCGGCGCTCCCGCGAGCGCTTCTGGGACGAGGACGCCGACGCCTTCGACACGCTCTACACGGTGCTCGAGGTCGTCTGCCGCGTGACCGCGCCGCTGATGCCGCTGACGACCGAGGAGGTCTGGCGCGGCCTCACCGGTGAGCGCTCCGTGCACCTCACCGACTGGCCGGCCGCCGACGACCTGCCCGGCGACGAGGCGCTGGCTGCGTCGATGGACGCCGTCCGTGACGTCTGCTCGGCCGGCTCCGCGCTGCGCAAGGCCGCAAACCTCCGCAACCGCCTGCCGCTGCAGTCGCTGACGGTCGTCGTGCCCGACGCGGCGCTCCTCGGCGGCTTCGACGGCCTGGTCGCCGACGAGCTGAACCTCAAGGAGGTGCGCCTCCTCGACCTCGACACGCCCGAGGCTGCGGCGTACGGCGTCGAGCAGCGGCTCACCGTCAACGCCCGCGCCGCCGGACCGCGGCTCGGCAAGGACGTCCAGCTCGCGATCAAGGGCTCCAAGACCGGCGACTGGTCGGTGGCCGATGACGGCATCGTGACGTCAGGCGGGCTGCGGCTGGAGGACGGCGAGTTCACCCTCGACACGGTGGCAGGTGCCACCGACACCGGCACCGCGGTCGGCGTGCTTCCGCGCGGCGGCTTCGTCGTGCTCGACACGGACGTCACGCCGGAGCTGGCCGCCGAGGGCACCGCCCGCGACCTCGTCCGCGCGGTCCAGCAGGCCCGCAAGGACGCCGGCCTCGCCGTCTCCGACCGGATCTCGCTCACCGTGTCCGCACCCGCCGAGACCCTTGACGCGGCACGGACACACGAGGCGCTGATCGCCGCGGAGACGCTCGCCAGCAGCGTGGCGTACGACGACGCGGCCGAGGTCACTGTCGAGGTGGCGAAGGCCTGACCCGGCCGTCGCCACCTCGGCGGATCAGCGGACGACCGTGAGCCGTACGCGCATCCCGGCGCTGCGGCCACCGGCGTTGGTGGCGACGGCGCGAACCTTGTACGTGCCCGGCTTGAGCTTGACCTTGCCGATCTTCGCGCTGAGCTTGAAGGTGTTCTTGCCCGCCCTGAGGGACTTCACCAGTTTGGCCTTCGTCTTGCCCGCGAAGACCAGGCGCACCGTGGCGGCGTCCGTCAGGACAATCGTGACCTTCGTCCTTGCCGGCGTCCGGCTCGTGGATCCCGATGCGCGGATCGTGGCGGGCTTGAGCTTGAAGACCTTGATCTTCGGAGGGATCGTCGGCGTCGTCGGTGCGGCACTGACGACGACGTCGGTCCTCCTCGTCGTGACGTTGCCGACCGCGTCCGTCAGCCTGACAGTGACCGGATAGGTCCCAGCTCGGGTGAAGGAGTGGCTGGTCGACGCACCGGTCGCGGTGGCTCCGTCCCCGAAGTCCCAGCTGATGGCGGAGAGCGTGGACCACACGTCGATGCCGGCCACACCGTAGGCGAGGGAGGTGCCCGCGACGCCGCTACTCGGTGCCGTGAAGGCCGTGATGAGTGGGCCGGCACCGTCCAGCCCGCGCGCCTGGGCGATCTGGTCCGAGCCGGCGCCCCGGACCCACACCGCGACGGCGTTCCCGAAGGGGTCGGGCGCGATCTCGGGCCCGAACGCGTCCCCGCCGGCAGCGGAGAGAGCGGCAGGGGCCGACCAACCGCCACCGGTGGAGCGGGTCGCGAACGTCACCAGGTCGTCGGAGGCTTCGTTCGTGATCCAGACCGCAGTGGCGTTGCCGGAGGGGTCGACGACGAGCCGCTGCCCGCTCGCGCCCTGACCCGTCGAGGAGACGTTCACGGACGGCGACCAGGTGCCCGCCGGGCTGCGCGTGGCGGACTGGAGGATGGAGGTCACCGAGTCGGATCCGCGCCAGATCGCGGTGAGGGTGCCGGCTGCGTCGAAGGCGATCCGTGGCTCGCTGACCAGAGGACCGGTGGTGGTGATGTAGCTGGCTGCCGACCAGGTGCCACCTGCCGGACGGGTCGCGTTCTGGAGGAAGGACCCACCTTCCGGTCGGGTCCAGAGGGCGGCGGCGTTGCCGGCCGCGTCGATCGCAACCTGCGGGTTGGCCGCATTCGCACCAGGAACGGAGAGGTCGATCGGTGGCGCCCAGCTCCCTCCGACGGGACGGGTGGAGGACTGGATGATCGTGTGGGTGCCGTTGGAGCCCGCCCAGACGGCCGTGGCGTTGCCCGCCGGGTCGAGGGCGACCTGTGGGAGGTCGGAGCTCCGGTTGGTGGCCGTCAGGTCGACGGGCGCGGACCACGTGCCTCCGGCGGGACGGGTCGCGGTCTGGATGACGCGATTGGTGGTGCCGCCCTCCTGGCGCGCCCAGATGGCGGTCACGTTGCCGGCCCGGTCCACTGCGAGCCTCGGGTTGTACGGCTGGATCGCCGCGACGGTCGTCGGTGTCGTCCAGGCGCCGCCCGCGCTTCGGGTGGCGGACTGGAGGCCGGGCGAGCCCAGCCAGACGGCGGTGGCGTTGCCCCCCTCGTCCAGGGCGATCTGCGGGGCCTCGGCGTAGAAGTCCGTGCCGAGGGTGTCGGGGCGAGGCAGTACGGCGTTCGACCAGGTGCCGCCCGCCGGCCGGGTGGCGGTCTCGACGACGTAGTGGGTGCCGTCGTAGAAGGCCCAGATCGTCACCGACGTGCCGGCTGCGTTGACGGCGACCTGGACGCGACCGGAGGTGAACCCCGTCGCCGACAGGTCCGTCACCGGCTGCCACGTGAGCGCGGCCTGAGCTGGTGCGGCGACGAGGATCGTCGAGGCGAACGCGAGCGACGTGAGAGCTGCGACGAGACGGTTCTGCCGGACCATGGATGCCCCCGTGTGGAGTTGGGATGGATGCCATTTGGTGCGGTGCGTCGGCCACTCCACAAGCCCGGTCCAGACCGCGGCCGTACGGCCTCAGGCCGACAGCCGCCGGAAGGCGCGCGCCGAGAGCGGGACGAACACTGCGGCCAGCACGAGAGGCCAGACGAGCGCGACCGCCACGGCGTGCTCGGCCAGGACCCCGTCGGTGACCCCGGCCGGGTTGCCGAACAGCTCGCGGCAGGCCGCGGCCGTCGCCGAGACGGGGTTCCACTGCGCCAGGAACCCCAGCCAGGCCGGCATGTCCTGGGGTGAGACGAAGACGCTCGACAGGAAGCCGATCGGCCAGACCAGGATCTGCACCGCCATCACGCCGCCCTCGCCACGCAGGACCAGGCCGAGGAAGATCCCCAGCCACAGCAGGGCGAAGCGGAGCCAGAGCAGGAGGCCCACCGCGAGCAGGCTCTCCGACCACGACCCGCCGGCGCGCCAGCCGATGAGCAGACCGCCCGCCATCAGCACGACCAGCTCGACGGCCGAGTTGGCGAGGTCAGCCCCGGCACGGCCGAGCGGCACCGCGACGCTGCTGATCGGCAGCGAGCGGAAGCGGTGTGTCACGCCCTTCTTGGAGTCGTTGGCGATGGCCGTCATCGTCCCCTCGAGGCCGAACATCATGGCGAGGGCGAACATCCCGGGCATCAGGTACGACAGGTAGTCGCCACCACCGGGCAGCTCGATCGAGCCGCCGAAGAGGTAGCCGAAGACGAGCACCAGCATGATCGTGAAGGCGATCCCGAACAGTGGCGTCCAGGGCTCGCGCTGCCAGTGCTTCAGGTCGCGGAGCATGATGATCCAGCTCTGTCGCAGGGCGCTGGTCGCGTTCATCGGTGGCCTCCGTCGGCGGTGGCGGTGCGGTCTGAGGTGGTGGGGCGGTCGGTGAGGTGCAGGAACACCTCGTCGAGCGTGGGCTCGCGGAGCTGGACCTGGGTGGGCGTGATCCCGGCCGCGTCGAGGGCGCGGACGACGGCGAGCAGGGCGGCGGTGCCGCCCGCCGCCCCGGCCTCGACGACGATCTCGGCGCGCTCCTCGTCGAGGCGTACGTCGACAGGGACCGCGGTGGCCACGGCGTCCCTCGCCGCGACCGCGACAGCCGCGGTCGGCAGGCCGACCAGCACCCGGTCCCCACCGAGCGTGGCCTTCAGCTCGGCCGGACTTCCCTCGGCAACGACCCGTCCGGCCGTCATCACGGTGATCCGGTCGGCGAGCCGGTCGGCCTCGTCGAGGTACTGCGTCGTCAGCAGCACCGTCGTACCCAGGGCCACCACGCGGCGTACGGCGTCCCACACGTCGGCGCGGCCGCGCGGGTCGAGGCCCGTCGTCGGCTCGTCGAGGAAGAGCACCGCCGGACGGGTGATGAGCCCGGCAGCGATGTCGAGGCGCCGTCGCATGCCGCCGGAGTACGTCGAGACCTTGCGGTCGGCCGCGTCGACGAGGTCCAGCGCCTCCAGCAGCTCCGCGGCCCGGCTACGCGCCGCGGACGTGGTGAGCCCGTGCAGCCGGCCGAACATCACCAGGTTCTCGCGCCCGTGCAGGATCTCATCGAGCGCGGCGGACTGTCCGACCAGGCCGATGGACGCGCGCACCTGTGCATGCTGGGTGGCGACGTCGAACCCGGCGACCCGCGCTTCGCCCTCGTCGATCCGGGTCAGCGTCGCGAGGGTATGGACGGCGGTGCTCTTGCCGGCACCGTTGGGGCCGAGCAGGGCATGCACCGACCCGGCGGAGACGGTGAGGTCGAAGCCGTCGAGGGCGTACGTGCCGCCGTAGCGCTTGCGCAGTCCGCGGGCCTTGAGGGGTGGGGCGAGGGTCATCTTTCCTCCAATAATCGTACGACGTACGGAGTTGAACGCGCGGAGAGTAGCACATATTCCGTACGCCGTACGATGTCGTTAGGGTGGCCCCATGCCCGACCCCGATCCCGTGCTTCCGCTGCTGTGGCGGCACAACGCGCCCAGCGCTGACGGCGCACCGCGCAGGGGGCCGAAGCAGAAGGTGAGCGTCGACGACGTCGTCGACGCAGCGATCGACATCGCCGACGCTGAGGGACTGGCCGCGCTGTCGATGCGCGGCCTCGCGCAACGCCTGAACCTCGGGGCGATGACTCTCTACACCTACGTCGCGACCCGCAACGACCTCGTCGTGCTGATGGTCGACCAGGTGCTGGGCCGCACCGCGCTGCCGGCGCACCCCGACGACCTGCGCGAGCGGCTCGCCCTCGTTGTCCGGGTGCAGTACGACGACTGCCGCGCCCACCCGTGGCTCCTGGACGTGACCGGCGTACGAGCCTGGCTGGGGCCGCACATGGCCGACCGCTACGAGTGGCAGCTCGGCGCGGTGGAGGGCCTCGGCCTCGACGACATCGAGATGGACCAGACGGTCACCCTCCTTGCCACCTTCGGGACCGGTGTCGCGCGCGCCGAGCAGGCCGTACGCCACGCCGAGCGCGAGACCGGGATGAGCGACGCGGTCTGGTGGGAGGCCAACTACGAGGCCCTGGGCGAGGTGATGGCGGGGCACGACTACCCGCTCGCCGGTCGCGTCGGCACGGCCGCGGGGGAGGCCTACCAGGCCGCCAGCGACCAGCGGCGCGAGCTGGAGTTCGGGCTCGCCCGGATCATCGACGGACTGGTCGCCCACATCGCGGAGCGGGGTCGCTGACAAGATGGCGAGCATGGATCTCGACCTGACCGCCGACGTCGTCACCCTCACCCAGCAGCTCGTCGACATCGAGTCCGTCTCCCACGACGAGCAGGAGATCGCCGACGCGGTCGAGGCGGCACTGCTCACGCTGCCGCACCTGACGGTCACCCGGCGCGGCCACACCGTGGTCGCGCGCACCGACCTGGGGCGCGGCGAGCGCGTCGTGATCGCGGGCCACCTCGACACGGTGCCGCTCAACGACAACCTGCCCTCGCGGCTCGAGGACGGCATCCTCCACGGCCTCGGCAGCTGCGACATGAAGGGCGGCGACGCGGTGATGCTCAAGCTCGCCGCCGACGTCACCGAGCCCAACCGCGACCTCACGTTCATCTTCTACGAGGCCGAGGAGGTCGACTCGGTCCACAACGGACTGCGCAAGCTCACGGTCAGCGACCCCGACCTCGTGCAGGCCGACTTCGCGATCCTGATGGAGCCCAGCAACGCCTCGGTCGAGGCCGGCTGCCAGGGCACCATGCGCGTCGACGTACGCACCACCGGCGAGCGGTCCCACAGCGCCCGGAGCTGGAAGGGTGTCAACGCCATCCACCTCGCCGCGCCGGTGCTCGCGCGGCTCAACGAGTACACCGCCCGGCAGCCCGTCATCGACGGCCTGACCTACCACGAGGGCCTCAACGCAACCGGCGTACGCGGTGGAGTCGCAGGCAACGTGATCCCCGACGAGTGCGTGGTCGAGGTCAACTTCCGCTTCGCCCCCGACCGCAGCGAGGACGACGCGGAGGCGTTCGTCCGCGACTTCTTCGAGGGCTACGACGTCACCGTGACCGACACGGCCGCCGGCGCTCTCCCCGGCCTCGACCGCCCGGCCGCGAAGGCGTTCGCCGACGCGGTCGGCGGCGAGATCAACCCGAAGTTCGGCTGGACCGACGTCGCGCAGTTCACCAAGCTCGGCGTCCCGGCCGTCAACTTCGGCCCCGGCGACCCGATGTTCGCGCACAAGCAGGACGAGCACGTCCCCACCGAGCACATCGAGCGCTGCGAGCGGATCCTCAAGGAGTGGCTGTCGTGAGCGACCACACCGACGACGGGACCCACGACCGGATGAAGGGCCGCGAGATCGAGCGCCGCGGCCAGGTGCACGAAGGCAGCACGACGGACCAGCGGCTCCTCGATTCCCGGGGCCCCACTGACTGGCTGCACTCGGACACGTGGCGCGTGTTGAGGATTCAGTCGGAGTTCGTCGAGGGCTTCGGCGCACTCGCCGAGCTCGGCCCGGCGATCGCCGTCTTCGGCTCCGCCCGTACGCCGACCGACCACCCCTTCTACGCCATCGGGGAGGAGGCCGGCCGCAAGCTGACCGAGGCCGGCTTCGCCGTGATCACCGGCGGCGGCCCCGGCGCGATGGAGGCCGCCAACAAGGGTGCGTGCGAGGCCGGCGGCATCAGCGTCGGCCTCGGCATCGAGCTGCCCTTCGAGTCCGGGCTCAACCAATGGGTCGACAAGGGCATCAACTTCCGCTACTTCTTCGCCCGCAAGACGATGTTCGTCAAGTACTCCCAGGGCTTCGTGGTCCTCCCCGGCGGCCTCGGCACGCTCGACGAGCTCTTCGAGGCGCTGACCCTCGTACAGACGCAGAAGGTGACCTCGTTCCCGATCGTGCTGATCGGCACCGACTACTGGCAGGGCCTCTTCGACTGGCTGCGCGGGACGGTCCTC
This sequence comes from Nocardioides zhouii, assembly GCF_004137345.1. Taxonomy (GTDB): domain Bacteria; phylum Actinomycetota; class Actinomycetes; order Propionibacteriales; family Nocardioidaceae; genus Nocardioides; species Nocardioides zhouii. The sequence continues at coordinate 158,423 of NZ_SDWV01000004.1, read as the reverse complement.
GACGAGGGCAAGATCAACGCCAAGGACCTCGACATGATGGTCGTGACCGACGACGTCGACGAGGCGGTCGCGCTCATGGTCGCGGCGCGCGAGGACCGTTGGCCGACGCCCACCCCCGAGAGGCCGGAGTGATCCGATGATGTGGCTCTTCGCCGTCCTGATCGTGCTGGCCATGGGCGGGGTCGCCGTGGTCGCGTCCGGTCGCGGCGGGTCGATGGCGCCGGCGTACGACGACCGCCCCGACGTCCTGCTGCCCGACGACCGCCCCCTCGTGGCGCAGGACCTGCGGACCGTACGTTTCCCCCTCGCGGTGCGCGGTTACCGGATGTCCGACGTCGACGCGCTGCTCGCCCGGCTGGCCACCGAGCTGGAGGACGACGAGCGCTCGTCTGGCGACCCGGACCCCGCCTAGGGCAGACTCCTGCGACATGTCCTTCCCGATAGTCGTGTGGATCCTCACGGCACTGGCCGCCGTGGCGATCGTGCTCACCCGGCTGCGCCTGCGCGGGGAGGACGCGGCGGGCCGGTTCTCGATCAGCCGTCGGGTGCCCCTCGTCCACTTCTTCTCCGGGATCGTGGCGCTGGTGCTCTGGCTGGGCGTGCTGGTGGCGCCCGAGGACAATCCGCTCGGCGGACCGCTCGTCGGCATCCTCGCCATCGCCGCCTGGTGGTTGACGGCCGTCTGCGGGCTGCTGATCCTGATGCGCTGGCTGCCCGCGAGGGGGCGGCACGCCCCCGAGGCGTCGGGTGACAGCTGGAGCGACGGGCCGGGGCTCTCGCTGCTGGCCCACCTCGGCATGGTGGTCGGCGTCCTCGTCTTCACCTACGCCTACCTCACCGCCGCGGTGTGATGCCCCGCAGGCTCGGGGTGCTGTCGACCGTCGCCGGGCTCGTCGTCGGGCTCCTGGCCCAGCCGGTCGTCGCCCACGCCAGCCACGCGGCCACCGCTGATCCCGGCGACCGGCCGGCGGTGGTCGAGGTCCGCATGATCGGTACGTCGGTCCGCGGCCGCCCGATCCGTGCCTGGCGCCTGGGTGAGCCGGGCAAGCGGCCGATCGTGCTCGTCTCGACGATGCACGGCAACGAGCCCCACACCCGCCGCATCCTGGAGAGCCTGCGTGACGGCCCCGCCATCAGTGGCGTCGACCTGTGGGTGATCCCCACGTACAACCCCGACGGGCTGGCGCGCGGCTCGCGCCGCAACGCCCGCGGCGTCGACCTCAACCGCAACTTTCCCTACCGCTGGGCCGATCTCGACGGCAGCTACGAGTCCGGACCGCGTCCGGCCAGCGAGCCCGAGACCCGTGCCGTGATGGCGTTCCTGAAGGAGATCGACCCGCGTCGGGTGATCAGCTTCCACCAGCCGCTGCACGGCGTCGACACCGACACGAAGGACGCCGGCTTCGCCCGACGGCTGGCCCGCGCGCTCCGCCTGCCGCGTACGTCACTCGACTGCGGCGGCCTCTGCCACGGCACCATGACGATGTGGTTCAACCACCGCTTCGCCGGCTCCGCCCTGACGGTGGAGTACGGCGCCCGTCCCGCCCGCCGCCGGATGTCGGTGCAGGCACCGCGCCAGCTCCTCGACGTGCTCCGCGCCCGTCGAGAGGCGGGATAGTCCGCATCACAGTTCTTGCCCGAAGGCCCAGGGACAAGAATTTTGATGCGGATTATCCCGGGTCAGCGGCCCTGGTAGACCGGCTTCTCCTTGGCCACGAAGGCATTGACGGCGGCCAGGTGGTCCTCGGTGCCGCCGGTGAGCGCCATCTTCTCCGCCTCGAAGGCGAGGGACTCCTCGAGCGGGTGGGCGGCGGAGTACGCCACCGCCTGGCGGATGGACCCGAAGGCGACGGTGGGGCCGTCGGCGAGCCGCCGCGACAGCTCGCCGACCGCAGCTGCGAGCTCGCCCTCGGACACCACCTGCGTGGCGAGGCCGAGCTCGAGCGCCTCCTGGGCGGACACCGTGCGCGGGAAGTAGAGCAGCTCCATCGCCTTGGCCCGCCCGACCAGGCGCGGCAGCGTCCAGCTCGACCCGGTGTCGCACGACAGCGCGACGTCCGCGAACGACGTGTTGTAGCCCGCCGTGTCGACCAGGATCCGGAAGTCGGCGGCGAAGGCGAGGCTCGCCCCGGCGCCGGCGGCGACTCCGTTGACCGCGGCGATCACCGGCTTCGGCATCGTCGAGAGGGCCAGCATGATCGGGTTGTAGTGCTTCTCGACCGTGTCCGACAGCGGCACGTCGGCCGCGCCGGTCAGCCCGGCGAGGTGCTCCTTGAGGTCCTGGCCGACGCAGAACGCACGCCCGCTGCCGGTGAGGACGACGCACCGGACCGACGGGTCGTCGGCGACCTGGTGCACCGTTTCGAGCAGGAGGTCCTTGGTCGCGATGTCGAGGCCGTTCATCGCCTCCGGGCGGTTGAGCGTGATCGTGGCCACCGCGTCGACCACGTCGAGGAGGACGGGCGCGGGCGACGAGTTCGGGGAGGCCGGGGCGGTCGCAGAGGTCGTCATGGGGGCAGTCTGCCCGACGGCTGAGGGGCGTCCGTGCGCCCTGTGGTGCCGATCACGTGCGGGATGGGGGATAATAGGAGCGTACGACGCCTATCGGGGCGGCCAAGGATGACTCAGCCGCCTCGATTCGCATGTTGAGAGCCACCATCGCCAAGGCGATGGTTGAACAGGAAGAGGTGCGCCGATGGCCGCCATGAAGCCCCGCACGGGCGACGGACCCCTCGAGGTCACCAAGGAAGGACGCGGCATCGTCATGCGCGTCCCGCTCGAGGGTGGTGGCCGGCTGGTGGTCGAGCTCAACGCCGACGAGGCGCGAGCTCTCGGAGACGCCCTCAAGGGCGTCGTCGGCTGATTGTGGCCGCGACCCCGCAGCTCCCACCACAGGTCTCCCCTCCGCAGTTCGCGCTCAGCCCCGCGCTGCCGCACCAGATCGGCGGGGCCGAGGTCTGGGCCTTCCCGGTCCTCCCCGACGAGGGCGGGCCGCTGCTGGGTCCGGGTGCTGACGAGGCGTCCGAGGCCCTCGGTGTTGACCTGCTCGCGGCCCTGGACGCCGTACGCGGCACCGGACGCGCCGGCGAGGTGACCACGGTCCCGGTGGCCAGCGTGGACCGCGACGACGACGTACGCCTCGTGCTGCTCGTCGGTGTCGGCGACGGCTCGGTCACCGACTTCCGCCGGGCCGGCGCTGCCGTCGCCCGCGCGACCAAGGACCGCGCCAGCGTCGTGACGACGTTGGCGGCCATCGCTCCCGACGAGGGCCTCGGCGCCTTTGTGGTCGGCGCGATGCTGGCCTCGTTCACCTTCCACTGGCGCTCCACCGGCCCCCGGGAGCGCCCCGTCGCGCGGATCGTCCTCGCCGACGTGAGCGACGACGGCGCCGACAGCGAGCTCGCCCGGGCCATCGCGCTCGGCGGCGCCGGCTGGCGCTCGCGCACGCTCGCCACCGTCCCCGCCAACCTCAAGACGCCCGCGTGGCTCGCCGACCAGGCGGTTGAGGTGGGCGAGGCGGCCGGCCTCGAGGTCACCGTGTGGGACGGCGCGCGACTGGAGGCCGAGGGCTTCGGCGGCATCCTCGCCGTCGGCGGCGGCTCGGTGAACCCCCCGCGGCTGATCCGCATGGACTACGCCCCGCCCGGCGCCTCACGGCGTACGCCGACCGTGGTGCTCGTGGGCAAGGGCATCACCTTCGACAGCGGCGGCCTGGACATCAAGCCCAGCGAGAGCATGCTGACGATGAAGCGCGACATGAGCGGCGGCGGCGCGGTCATCGCCACCATGGCTGCGCTCCGCGACGTCGACTGCCCGGTCCGCGTGATCGGGCTGGTGCCCGCCGCCGAGAACTCGGTCAGCGGCTCCGCGATGCGCCCCGGCGACGTCATCACCCACTTCGGCGGACGCACCTCGGAGGTCAACAACACCGACGCCGAGGGGCGTCTCGTGCTGGCCGACGCGATGGCGTACGCCGTCTCGGAGATCGCGCCCGCCGCGATCGTCGACATCGCCACCCTCACCGGCGCGATGAAGGTGGCGCTCGGTCAATGGACCGGCGGCTACTTCGCCAACCACGAGGCGCTGGCCGCACAGGTCGAGTCGGCCGCCGTCGCCTCCGGCGAGAACGTCTGGCGGATGCCGCTGGTCAAGGACTACGAGGAGAGGGTGACCTCCAAGATCGCCGACGGCGACAACGCCGCCGGCGGCGCGGGCGCGATCACCGCGGCCCTGTTCCTCCAGCACTTCGTCGGCGACGTGCCGTGGCTCCACGTGGACTTCGCCTCCGCGGCGGAGTCGCCGGTCGACCGCCACGAGTGGACCGCAGGCCCCAGCGGCTACGGCCCGCGCCTGCTGCTCGCCTGGCTCGGCACGGAGGACCCGCTCGAGGGCATCGCCTGATGCTCGGGCTCACGATCCGCTGGTCGCTGGCGGATGCGCCCGAGGGTGCTGAGGAGGCACTCGCGGCCTTCGTCGCCGAGACGTCGTACGCGCGCTTCACCGGCATGGCGGGGCTGCGCTGGAAGACGTGGCGGATGGTGCGCGGCGAGTGGTTCGAGGGCAGCTACGTCTTCGCCACCAGCGAGGCCCGCGACGAGTTCCAGCGGGCCTTCACCGAGGGTGCGGCGGAGTCGCCGGGATCACAGATGATCGGCTCGCCGCCGATCCTCGTCGAGGCGTGCGACATCGTCGCGGTCGCCGAGGGCTGGGACGGCTTCGCCGCGACGCCTCGCGCCTGACGTACGACGGGCTCAGGCCTCGGGGGCCCACTCCTTCTTCGCGGCCAGCAGGCCGTCGCCGACCGGCAGCAGCACGGGCACGAGGGAGTCGTGGTCGAGGATCGCGCGACCCAGGTCGCGGATCGTGACGGTCTCCTCGTCGCGCTGCGCGGGGTCGGCGACGCGGTCGTGCCACAGGGCGTTGTCGAACGCCACGATCCCGCCGGGACGCAGCAGCCGCAGCGCCTCCTTGAGGTAGGCGGCGTACTCCCGCTTGTCGCCGTCGCAGAACACCAGGTCGTAGTGGCCGTCGGTGAGGCGGGGGAGCACGTCGAGCCCCGCCCCTGCGATCGTGCGGGCCCGGTTGGCCGGGATGCCGGCCTCGGCGAAGGTCTCCTTGGCCAGCCGCTGGTGCTCGGCCTCGATGTCGACGGTCGTCAGGACGCCGTCGGCGCGCATCCCGCGCAGCAGCCACAGGCCGGAGACGCCCGTCCCGGTGCCGATCTCGACGACCGCGCGGGCGTCGAGGACGGAGGCGAGGAACCGCAGGGCGGCACCCACGCCGGAGCCCACCGGTGACACGCCGACCTCCTCGGCACGGCTGCGCGCGGCGGCGAGGACCTCGTCCTCGGCCACGAACGACTCGGCGTAGGTCCAGCTCGCGGGCTTGATCGGCGAAGTAGGCGTCGGCACGGGCGCGACTCTATCGCGCACGATGCCGCTGCTGTGGGCGGGAACACACGCGCCACCTCGCTCGTTGGACGCAGTACGCCGCCGCGAGCCGGATCAGTTTCTTGGTCGGAGCGCATGAGGTTCACAGGCAACTCTCAGGCGGGGTGCCTAGCGTCAGGAAGGACAGAGAGCCGTTGCAGCTGCGGTCGAGGAAGAACGAGGGGTCACCCGTGGGTGAGCACGTCGACACGAGCCCGGCCTCCGGCCAGGTTGCAGGCGATGTCCCGACGTGGGACGAGGTCGTCGAGCAGCACTCCGACCGGGTCTTCCGGCTGGCCTACCGCCTCACCGGCAACCGGCCCGACGCGGAGGACCTGACCCAGGAGGTCTTCGTCCGCGTCTTCCGCTCGCTCGACACCTACACGCCCGGCACCTTCGAGGGCTGGCTGCACCGCATCACCACCAACCTCTTCCTCGACGGTGCCCGTCGCAAGCAGCGGATCCGCTTCGACCCGCTCTCCGACGAGCGCGCGGCCCGGCTGACCAGCACGGCGCCGGCGCCCGAGCTCGCGCTCGCCGACCAGACCTTCGACGACGACATCGAGACCGCGCTCGCCACGCTGCCTCCCGACTTCCGCGCCGCCGTGGTGCTGTGCGACGTCGAGGGCCTGAGCTACGAGGAGATCGCGGAGATCCTCGACGCCAAGCTCGGCACCGTGCGCTCGCGCATCCACCGTGGCCGCGGCATGCTCCGCAAGGCGCTCGCCCACCGTGAGCCCGCCGCGGTCGGCCAGCGCTACCGAGGGGCGGTGTCGTGATGACCCACCTCGGATCCCGCGTCAGCGCCCTCGTCGACGGCCGCCTCGGCCCCGAGGAGGAGGAGCGCTGCTGGGACCACGTCCACGCCTGCCACACCTGCCGCGACCTCGTCGAGCACGAGGGCTGGGTCAAGACCCAGCTGGCCCAGCTCGGTCTCGGCGCCTCCGAGCCGTCCCACGACTTCAAGTCGGCGCTGGTCGGCCGGTGTGCCGCCCTCGCCCCGTCGTCGAGCCCGCTCGCCGCGGCTGCGTTCCCGACCGCCGGACAGCGCTCCCGCCGCAGCCTCGTGGCGATCGGCGGTGGCGCTGCGAGCGCCTGCGTCGTCGGCGTGCTGGTGCTCGGTGCCGCCGGCACACCGCGGATCGAGCCGCGCCCGCCGGCCACCGACCTGAGCCGTCCGGCCGGTCCCGCGACCCCCGTCAACGGGGTCGACGACCGCACTGCACGCGGCCCCGTCTCACCCTCCCGGATGCCCCTGGCCGAGCGCCTCGTGGCGATCCGGGAGAAGATTGCTCCGTGAGCGACGAGCACAAGCCCGACGGGCAGACGCCCGAGCAGCCCCACGACCAGTCGTACGACGCGTCGACCGGCCCCTCGGCCGCGCCCGAGCCGCCGGCCCCCGAGGAGCCGACGCAGCCCCTCGCCGGCTGGCCGGACGGCCGCGCCTACGGTCGTCCCGGCTCGGAGGACATCGCACCCGCCGGCCCGCCGCCCTACGGCAGCACGTACGGCCAGCAGCAGCCCCCGCAGCAGCAGCAGCAGCAGCCCGCACCCCCGCAGGGGCAGGGTCCGTACGCCCCGGCGGCGCCGACGGTCCCGTTCGCGCCGCCCGGTGGCCCGGGTGGTCCCGGCGGCCAGGGCGAGTCGATGTACTTCGGTCCCGGTCCCTATCCGCCTGCCGGCTACCCCCGTCAGCAGCGCCCCCGCCCCTTCCCCCTGTGGGCATGGCCCGCGATCGCTGCCCTCGCCCTGGTGGTCGGTGTGCTCGGCGGTCTCGCCGGCGGTGCCCTGCAGGACGAGCTGGCCTCCCAGCGCGGCACGGTCGACAACGGCCTCGACGGCGTCCGCACCCAGTCGGCCGCCCCGCTCGACGCCGACAACGGGTCGGTGCCGGCCGTGGCGCAGGCGCTGCTGCCCAGCACCGTGCAGATCGTCGCCGAGTTCGACGGCCAGGCCGCCGGGGCGACGGGCTCCGGCTTCGTGCTGGACCGCGAGGGTCACATCGTCACCAACAACCACGTCGTCGCCTCCGCCGCCGAGGACGACGGCCCGATCGTCGTCATCGACCACGAGGGCAAGCGCCACGAGGCGACCGTGGTGGGCCGCAGTGCCGTGTACGACCTCGCGGTGCTGGACGTGGAGGACGGCGAGGGTCTCGAGCCCGCCGCCCTGGGCAGGTCGCAGGTGCTCCGCGTCGGCGACCCGGTCATCGCCTTCGGTGCGCCGCTCGGACTCAGCCAGACCGTCACCTCGGGCATCGTCAGCGCGCTCGACCGCCCGGTGACCACCTCGGGCGAGTCCGACGACGAGTCGTCCTACATCAACGCCGTGCAGACCGACGCCGCGATCAACCCGGGCAACTCCGGTGGGCCGCTGGTCAACCTCGCCGGAGAGGTGGTCGGCGTGAACTCGGCGATCGCCACCAACGGCGGCTCTTCCGGCGAGGCCGGCAACATCGGGGTCGGCTTCGCCATCCCGATCGAGCAGGTCATCACCACGGTCGACCAGATCCTGCGGACCGGGAAGGCGGAGTACCCCGTCATCGGCGCCCAGGTGCGTACGGGCGGCGAGCCCGACTCCGCGGGCGCCACAATCACCGAGGTCATGCCCGACACCCCGGCCGAGCGGGCCGGGCTGCTGAAGGACGACATCATCACCGCGGTCGACGACAAGCCGGTCAACGACGGGATCGCCCTCATCGTGGCGATCCGCACCCACCTGCCCGGCGACACCGTGGAGATGTCCGTGATCCGCGGTGGCGACGAGCAGGTCGTCGAGGTCGAGCTCGACGGCAAGGTCGGTTAGCCCCTCATCCTCTGACGCTGACCGGGCAGTTCCTCGCGCTGCAGGCCGCTGACCGGGCAGTTCCTCGCGCTGCGTACCGCGAGGAAGTGCCCGGTCGGGGCGTCTCAGCGCGAGGAAGTGCCCGGTCGGCGCGTTGGCTGAACCTCACCGCTCCGGCGTCGGGGCCTCGGACTCGACGAAGGGGTGCTCGTCGACGAAGGTCCTCGTCTCCGCGTACATCCGCTGGATGAACTCCTCGAGCTGCACCCGCTCGACCCGCCACTGCCCGCGTCCGCCGATCTTGATGGCGGCCAGGTCGCCGCGACGGACGAGCGCGTAGACCTGCGCGCTCGAGGTGTTGAGCGTCTCGGCGACGTCGGCGAGCGTCAGGAAGCGGGGGTCGTCGGCCATGGGGTCATCGTGCCACCGCAGGGGCCCCCGCCGGACCGCCCCTGCCGTGCCTGTGGAGAGACAGGTGTGAACTTCGGCCTGGGGGGCAATGATGACCCCTGTGTCTCGGAACGCGTCCCGGATCTTCTCTCGCAACCCAGCTCGCCCCGCGCGGGCTCCCGACGTCCCTGCCGCCACGCGCGCCGGCACGGCCGGGTGGCGCGACCCGCGGCTGTGGATCGGGATCGTGCTGGTGACCGGCTCGGTCGTGGCGGGCGCACGCCTGCTGTCCACCGCCGACGACATGACCGCCGTCTGGGCCGCCTCCGCCGACCTGCCGGCCGGTCAGACCCTCACCGCCGACGACCTGCGCGCGACACGGGTCCGCTTCGACGACGGTGCCGACGAGCAGCGCTACCTCGGTGTCGACGACGAGCTGCCGGCCGACCTGACGCTCACCCGCGCACTCACGGCCGGCGAGCTCGTACCCGCCGGCGCGCTGGGGGAGGAGACCGATGCCGACACCGTCAGCGTCTCGGTCGCCGTCGCCGCGGAGCACGTGCCGACAGACCTGGCCCGCGGGTCCCGCGTCGACGTCTGGGTGATCGGCGAGGACCGCGGCTCGCGGGCCGAGGCCGAGCTCGTGCTCGACGACGTGCTGATCCTCGACGCTCCCGTCGTGTCTGACTCGTTCGCCTCCGCGACCTCGCGGCAGCTCGTGCTCGCGGTGCCGCAGGACGACGAGGAGTCGCTCGGGCTGGTGCTGGCAGCCAGCGGCGACGATCGCGTCCGTGTCGTCGGCCGGGGCTGACACGTGATCTGCGTGCTGCTGCTGGCGGCGGGGGAGGCGTGGGAGTCGCCGGCGCTGGCCGACCTCGAGGAGCATCCCGGGGTCGTGGTGCTCAAGCGCTGCGTCGACGTGGACGACCTGCTCGCGTCGGTCACCAGCGGCCAGGCCGACGTGGCGGTGGTGTCGCTCGACGCCCCGGGGCTCGACCCCGCGAGCGTCGCGCACCTGCGTCGCCACGCCGTACGCCCGGTTGCCGTGACCGCCGTCCGGGCCGACGACGTCGACGTCCGCGAGCGCGCCCAGCGTCTCGGTATCACGTCGGTCGTGGGGGCCGGGGGCCTGGCGACGCTGCCGGAGGTGGTGACCAGCGTCGAGGAGGGCGACACCCGCGTCCGCGGCTCCGAGGGCCCCGAGGCGGGTGAGGAGCCGGCGGCTCCCTCGCCGGAGGACGCCGGCCGAGTCGTCGTCGTGTGGGGCCCGGCCGGCGCGCCGGGACGTACGACGATCGCCACCAACCTGGCCTGGGAGGTGGCGCGCCGGGAGGTGACCGTCGTGCTGGCCGACCTCGACCCGTACGGCGGCTCAGTGGCCCAGCAGCTCGGCATCCTCGACGAGGTGTCCGGTCTGCTCTCCGCGTCGCGGCTGGCCGCGTCGGGTCAGCTCGACGACCGCTTCGCATCGGTGTGCCGGGGCATCGGTGAGCACCTGGCCGTGGTGACCGGGCTGCCGCGTGCCGACCGGTGGCGCGAGGTCCGCGCCGCCCAGGTCGACCAGCTCCTCGAGCGCGCCCGCGACCTCGGCCAGGTCGTCGTCGACACCGGTTTCAGCCTCGAGGACGAGGCCGGGTCGGACTTCGGCGGGCGGCCGGGCCGCAACACCCTGACCCTGGCGGCGCTCGACGTCGCCGACGAGGTGGTGGTGGTCGGCGCCGCGGACCCGGTCGGCCTCGCACGACTGGCGCGGGCGCTCGTCGATCTCCGCGACCGGGCCGGGGGAGTACCGGTGCGCGTCGTGGTCAACCGCATGCGCGGCTCGATCGGGTGGTCGGAGCGGGAGATCGCCGGGATGGTCGAGGGCTTCGGCCGCGTCGCCGGCCTGCACTTCCTCCCCGAGGACCGGTCCGCCCTCGACCGTGCGCTCGTCTCCGGCCGCCCGCTGGCGGAGATCGGGGACTCCGCGCTCGTCTCCGGGCTGGCCGCGCTCGCCGACGCGCTCTTCCCGGCCACTGTCAGATCCGACCGTGGCGGCCGGCGAATACGTCGCCGAAGGTAAAAAACCTCGGGAATTCGGACTTTCCTCAAGATTCATCGTACTTTGGGCCTTGAATCTTGAGGAGAACCCCGTGATACGACCGCTCCGCGCCAGCGTCCTCGCGCTGACCGTGCTTGCCCTGACCGCGACGCCCGCTCTCGCGGCGAAGGGGCGTGGCACGACGGGCGACGACATCATCAACGGTCGGGGCCGCGCGGACCACATCATGTCGCTGGGCGGTCGCGACAGCGTGAAGGCCTTCGGCGGGGACGACAAGGTCTACGCGGGGTCGGGTGACGACACGGTCTACGGAGACGACGGCCACGACTGGATCACCGCGCAGCCGGGCAACGACTGGGTCTCCGGCGGGACGGGCAACGACCGGATCGACGGCGGCTCGGGCGACGACACGGTGTACGGGGGCGAGGGCGACGACATCCTGGCCGCCAACGTCGGCAACGACGTGCTGTACGGCGAGGCAGGCAACGACCTGCTCGGCGGCAACGACGGCGACGACCGCCTCCTCGGCGGCGACGGCTCGGACAAGAGCATCGGCGGTGACGGCAACGACTGGGTCGATGCCGGCCCGGGCGACGACGGTGCCATCCAGGGCGGCGCCGGCAACGACGTGCTGATCGACGGCGAAGGCCACGACTGGCTGATCAAGGGCGACGAGGGCGACGACGTCGTCTTCCTCGGCCCCGGAGCGGACAAGGTCTTCAGCGAGCAGGGCAACGACACCATCTACGTCTTCCCGGACGGCTTCGTCGACAAGATCCGCTGCGACGACGGCACGCAGGAGAACGGGATCGCCGACCGCGTGATCTTCGTGGGCTGGCGCGACCCGCTCGACGTGGTCGACCCCTTCGGGAGCTGCGAGATCGTCGAGGTCGTCACCGATCTCCCCGTCAACTGGCCGTACGGCCCGATCCCGCTCGAGGGTTCCGTCACGCTGCGAACAGCAGGTACAGACCTCCCACGGTGAAGCCCACCATGGCCACGAGCAGCGGGAGCTGACCGGTCAGCTGGTGGCGTCGCGGCAGGAGCCTGATGGCCCGGTCGTGGGCGGCAACCACGCCGACCACGTGGCCGAGCGCCACGGCGACGACCTTCGTCACCGCCAGGAACGTCGGGTGGTTCGAGAGCCAGTAGTTGATCTGCAGGTCGGCCGTGCCCAGGTAGTCGTCGCCCCGGGTGAACGGGTCGCTGAGGTCGAGCAGCGTGCGCTGGCCGTACTCCACGAAGTAGGTCAGGTAGTGGGCGACGATGTAGCCCACGATGATCGGCACCACGGAGTGCGCGAACAGGTCCGGCAGGGCCCGTCTCGGGGTGCCGCTCGTGACCCCGGTGGCCATCGTCGCGATCGTGAGGACGATCGCGACGCCCGCGGAGAAGCCGATGAGCGCGAGGGTGTCCGGCAGCACGCGTGAGCCGGACATCGACTGCACGAGCTTGAGCCATGGGGTCGACTCGCGGAACGAGTCGAAGGCGGTGCTGCCGAACAGCACACCGACCACGGCGACGAGGCCGGGTCGGGCGACGAAGGTGTCGAGGTTGGCCAGCGGGCTGCGCAGGACCAGGCGTCCGTCACGCCGACCCCAGATCGAGAGCTTGGCGACCAGCGAGGAGTAGACCTCGAACGGGTCGGCGCGCGCGAGGAACGTCGTACCCCACACGGCGGAGCCGATGAGCATGATGCCGAGGTAGGCGGCGCACCACAGCCGGACCGGTCCGACGTCGGTGGCGTTGGGGTAGACGAGCTCGAGCCAGACGAACGTGAAGAGCCCCAGGGCGGCCGGCCAGTAGCCGAGCCGCTCGGGGTAGGCGCGCAGTCCCTCGCCCTCGGGGACGCCGGAGACGCGGGCGAAGAGCATGCTGATCGTCCGGGCCGGGCTCACCGCCTTGAAGAACGGGCCGAGCAGCAGCGACGCGGGGACCAGGCCGACCCAGAGCAGGACATAGAAGGTGCCGAGGAACGGGTTGACCGCGCTGTCCTTGCCCAACACCGCGGCGGCGGCGACGTAGAGGAAGAACGCCATGCCGAGCACGCGCGCGGTGACGGCCAGAGCCCGCGACGACACGAGGCGGTCCAGCCACATCGGGGCTGGTCGCCCACTGGTCGCGACGTCGTAGCGGGGCTCGCGCCACGCGATGGCGAGCACCGTGAAGGAGATGACGAGTGCGGCCACGGCGCCGGCGATCGCCAGCTCCGAGGGGATCGGCAGGTCCTTGGCGCCGCCCAGGCCGTGGGCGGAGATCCTCACCCGGTGCTCAGCGGACTTCGAGCTGGAGCAGGACGATGTCGGGCTCGTGGCTCTCGACCTCGACCACGCCCGGCCGGTCGATGGTGAGCTCGTGCTCCGAGGTGCCGGCGTCGTACTCGATCTCCTGCTCCGGCGTGCTGTGCACGTGGAGCTCGCCGGCCTCGTCGGCGTCGATGGTGAGCACGAGCGTCTGGTCGACCGCGAGCTCGACCCGCTCGCCGTTGGGGGTGAACGCGTCGCCCTCGCGCGTCACCGTGATGGCGACGTCGTCGCCGTCCGCCGTGGCGCCCTGGGAGCTGGCCGGCGGGTCGGCGTCGTCACTGCCCCCGCAGGCGGTGAGGCTCGCGGCGAGCACGAGGACGAGGGGTACGGCAACGGCGGACAGGCGCATGTCTGTCAGAATCCCATGCGGGACAAGCGTCCCCGACGAGAGGGCAGTGCATGAGTGAGCGGCTCCGGCCTCGGGACCTGGCCATCCTGGCCGCCGAGTCCCCCACGACGCCGATGCACAACGCGACGGTCGAGATCTTCGACCCCGGTGCCTCGGGGTTCGACCACGACCGCCTCGTCGACCTGATCGCCGACCGGATCGCCTTCGTGCCGCGCTACCGCCAGCGGCTGCAGCTGGTGCCGGGGCGGCTGGCCAACCCGGCCTGGGTGGACGACGAGACCTTCGACCTCGGCTACCATGTACGCCGCTCGGCGCTGCCGCGGCCCGGCACTATGGACCAGCTCCGCGAGCTCGTCGCGCGCATCGCCTCGCGACCCCTCGACCGCAGCCGTCCGCTGTGGGAGGTCTACTTCGTCGAGGGCCTCGCGGAGGGCCGGATCGCACTGCTGACCAAGAGCCACCAGATCCTCGTCGACGGCCGCGAGACCGTCGACATCGGCCAGGTCCTCCTCGACACCTCGGCCGACCGCTCGACGCTGGGCCACGACGACGACTGGCGCCCACGGCGTACGGCGGGTCCCGTCGGGGTCGCCCTCAACGCGGTGACCGACAGCCTCGAGAGCCCGCGGACGCTGTGGTCGACCACCCGCGCCAACGCCGAGTCGCTCGCCCGCCAGGCGTCCGCGACGGGCGGCCGTTTCGCCGAGGTCGCCAACGCCCTGGCGGGGCGCGGGCCCGTCCACTCGACGCCGGTCCACCGCAAGCTGTCTCAGCAGCGCCGCTTCGTCACCGTGAGCACCGAGCTCGCCGACTACCGCAGGATCCGCGAGGTGCACGGCGGCACGGTCAACGACGTCATCCTCGCGACCCTCGCGGGCGGCCTGCGCGGCTGGCTGATGACGCGGGCCGAGTCCATGGGCGGGCTGCGCACGATCAAGGCGATCGTGCCGATGTCGGTCATCGACGACGACCTCGAGGCCACCTCGCTCGGCACCCAGATCACCGGTCACCTGGTGAACCTCCCGATCAGCGAGCCGAGCCCGGTCGTCCGCCTCCACCAGGTGAGCTACGACCTCAAGGCCCACCGCGACAACGGCCGCAACGTCTCCGCCCGGCGTCTCTCCGGCATCGCCGGATTCGCGCCCACCACCTTCCACGCGCTGGGCTCCCGGCTGGCCGCGGCCGAGCTCCGGGGCGGGTTCCACCTCGCGATCACCAACGTCCCGGGCCCGCAGTTCCCGCTCTACGCCGACGGCGCGCGGATGCTGGAGTCCTACCCCGTCCACCCGCTGCTGCCCGACCACCCGCTCGCGATCGGTGTCACGTCGTACGACGGGGGCGTGTTCTACGGCATCACCGCAGACCGCGACGCCGTGCCCGACGCCGACGTGCTCGGCCAGTGCGTCCTGGAGTCGCTCGAGGAGCTGAAGGACTCGGCCAGCGACTCCCGGCCGCGGGCGCCGCGCGGTCGTACGAAGGCACCGGGGAGAAAGAAGTGACCCGCCGCTACCTGCCCAGCACCCTTCCGCGCCTGGGCGCGGAGTGGGATGGCGCCGGGCCCGACGACGGGGACCCCGTGGTGGCCGCCGACGACGGCGAGGAGAGCGAGTACGCCGCCCTGATGACCGCGGCGGACGCGTCAACAGAGCTGCTGGCGGGCCTGCCCGACGGGCAGCGGCGCCGGGTCGTGGTGGTCGTCGAGAGCGCCTCGGCCGAGGGACCGGCGACGTGGCGTGAGGTGGTCGCCGTACATGTCGACGACCGCGACGACGCCGATCCCGACGACGACCTCGCGTGGTGGGCGAGCCAGGAGATCGGCGACCTGCTCGCCTCCACCTGAAGCTGCCCTGAGTCGGCACTTGGAGGCCCGCGTCCGCGTCTGACACGATCAGCCGCATGGACGCGATCACCTTCCCGCCGGCTCCCACCAACGAGCCGAACCTGACCTACGCCCCCGGCAGCGCCGAGCGTGAGGCGCTCATCACCGAGCTGGCCGTGCAGGAGCGGAAGCAGCAGTCCTTCCGGGCCGTGATCGGCGGCAAGCGGCGCAACGGTGGGGGCGCCGAGATCAAGGTCGTCCAGCCGCACGACCACGGCCACGTCCTGGGCACCCTGCGGAACTCGACGACCAAGGACGCCGAGGCCGCCATCAAGGCGGCCGCGGCCGCGGCACCCGACTGGCGGGCGATGCCGTTCGACGAGAAGTGCGCGATCATCCTCAAGGCCGCCGACCTCCTGGCCGGCCCGTGGCGCCAGCGCCTCAACGCCGCCACCATGCTCGGCCAGTCGAAGACGGCCTACCAGGCCGAGATCGACGCCGCCTGCGAGCTCATCGACTTCTGGCGCTTCAACGTCCACTACGCCAAGCAGATCCTCACCGACCAGCCGATCGCCAACAGCCCGGGCATCTGGAACCGTACGGACCACCGCCCGCTCGAGGGCTTCGTCTACGCGATCACGCCGTTCAACTTCACCGCGATCGCCGGCAACCTGCCGACCGCTCCCGCCCTCATGGGCAACACCGTCATCTGGAAGCCGTCGCCGACCCAGCAGCTCGCCGCGTCGCTGACGATGGAGCTGCTCGAGGAGGCCGGGATGCCGCCCGGCGTCATCAACATGCTGCCCGGCGACGGCCTCGACGTGTCCAAGGTGGCGCTCGCCCACCGCGACCTCGCCGGCATCCACTTCACCGGATCGACGCCGACCTTCCAGCACCTGTGGCGCACCATCGGCGAGAACATCGCCTCCTACCGCACCTACCCGCGCATCGTGGGCGAGACCGGTGGCAAGGACTTCATCGTCGCCCACCCGTCGGCCGACCCCGACGTGCTGCGCGTGGCGATGATCCGGGGCTCGTTCGAGTTCCAGGGCCAGAAGTGCTCGGCCGCCTCGCGGGCGTACGTCCCGAAGTCGGTCTGGGCCAAGATCAAGGACCAGCTGATCGCCGACACCGAGGCGCTGTCGATGGGCGACGTCACCGACCTGTCCCACTTCATGGGCGCGGTGATCGACGACCGGGCGTTCGCCAAGCACAAGGCGGCCATCGCGCGGGCCAAGCGGACCAAGCACCTCACGGTGCTCGCCGGCGGCCAGACCGACGACTCGGTGGGCTACTTCGTGCGTCCGACGATCGTCGAGTCCACCGACCCGACCGACCAGATGTTCTCGGACGAGTACTTCGGTCCGATCCTCGCCGTCCACGTCTACGACGACGACCGGTTCGAGCAGGTCGTGGAGCAGATGGAGTCGTTCGCGCCGTACGCCCTCACCGGCGCGATCATCTCGCAGGACCGCGCGGCCATCGCCTGGGCCCGCAAGACGCTGCGCTTCGCCGCGGGCAACTTCTACATCAACGACAAGCCGACCGGCGCCGTCGTGGGCCAGCAGCCGTTCGGCGGTGGCCGCGCGTCGGGCACCAACGACAAGGCCGGCGCCGCGGTCAACCTGCTGCGCTGGACGTCGCCGCGGTCGATCAAGGAGACCTTCGTGCCGCCCAAGGACCACCGTTACCCCCACCAGGGCTGACGCCCTCGTGGTGCCGCTGCACATGGGCGCGCTGCACCCGTACGAGCAGGCGCTGGTACTGCTGCTGGCGTTCGGCCCGTTCGTGGTGCTCGGGGTCGTGGTGTGGCTGCGACGCCGCGCGGACGCGGCCGAGGGGTCCGACTAGCGCGCGAGCCACTCCCGGCCGACGCGCTGCTCGACGTCGAGCGCCGACTCGATGATCCCGGCGATGAGCTTCTCGATCTTGCCGCCCACCAGCGGGATCTTCACGCTGATGTCGAGGGCGATGGTCTCCGTCGTCGTGCCACCGGACTCGACGAGCTCCAGCGTCCCGACCGCCTCGCCCGGCTTGCCGGGGATCGCCAGGCGTACGTCGGCCGAGGTCGGGGAGGTCCAGTTCTCGGTCTGCACGATCAGGATCTCGTCGCCGACGAACGAGCGCGCGAACGACGGGAGGTCGTCGCCGGCACGCACCTGCTCGATGGTCACGACGTCGCCGTCGATGGTCGCCGAGCCGCGTACGACCTGCTGCCGCTCGAGCACCTCCTCGCGGAACTGGGGGTCGTCGAGCATGGCGGTCACGGCCTCCGCCGTGGCGTCGTACGTCAGCTTCTTGGTGAGCTTGTTCATGGCGCCCATCATGTCCCAAACGGGGTCCTGACCCCGTGTTGTGACCGTCACTCGGCGGGTTCTATGGTCGGTGCGTGGCGACGCCCGAGGAGACCAAGGACCAGCAGCTCGACGAGGCGACGCGGGCACGGCCCGACTGGGGCGACCTGCTCCGCGCCTACTACCGCCACGTGGCCCCCGAGGAGGTCGCCGAGCGCTCGCCCGAGGACCTGTTCGGCGCGCTGGCCTCGCACCGCGAGCTCGCCTCGTCGCGCCCGCAGGGCACCGCCGCCGTCCGGGTCGTCACCCCCACCAGCGCCGACGCGGGCTGGTCCGCGGCCGGCCGGTCGGTCGTCGAGGTGGTCACCGACGACATGCCCTTCCTCGTCGACTCGGTGACGATGGAGCTCAACCGGCTCGGCCACAACGTGCACTCCGTGATCCACCCCCAGCTCACTGTCGAGCGCGACATCACCGGCACGCTCCAGGAGGTCGGCGCGGCCGCCGAGGAGCCGTCCGCGACGCCTGGTAGCGGAGGTGACGAGGGTGGCACCGAGTCGTGGATGCACGTCGAGATCGACCGCACCGACGAGCAGGAGGCTGCCGCGATCACCGAGGGCGTCCAGCGGGTGCTGCGCGACGTCCGGGAGTCGGTCGAGGACTGGGCCAAGATGCACGCCCAGGTGCTGGCCCTCGTCGACGAGCTCGCCGACGCACCCCCGCCGCTGACGGAGGTCGAGGTCACCCAGGGACGCGACTTCCTCACCTGGCTGGCTGACGACCACTTCACCTTCCTCGGCTACCGGGAGTACCAGCTGGAGGCGGAGGAGGGTGTGCCCGAGGAGTACGGGCTGCGCGCGATGCCCGGCACCGGGCTCGGCATCCTGCGCCACGACCAGGACCTCTCCAGCTCGTTCGCCAAGCTGCCGCCGATCGTCAAGGCGAAGGCCCGCGAGAAGAAGCTGCTCGTGCTGGCCAAGGCCAACTCGCGCGCCACCGTGCACCGTCCGGCGTACCTCGACTACGTGGGCGTGAAGACGTTCGGCGCCGATGGCCAGGTCATCGGCGAGCGCCGCTTCCTCGGCCTCTTCTCGAGTGCTGCCTACACCGAGTCCGTCACGCGGATCCCCGTGCTGCGCGAGAAGGTCGGCGAGGTGATGGCCCGCGCCGGCTTCGACCCGCGCAGCCACGCCGGCAAGGCGCTGATGGACACGCTGGAGAACTACCCGCGCGACGAGCTCTTCCACACCTCGCCGGCCGAGCTCGCACCGGTGGCGCAGGACGTGATGTTCGCGCGCGAGCGGCGCCAGCTGCGGGCGTTCGTACGCCGCGACACGTACGGGCGCTACGTCTCGGTGCTCGTGTACCTGCCCCGCGACCGCTACAGCACGGCCGTGCGCGAGCGCTTCTCGGAGATCCTGAGCGAGCGGCTCAACGGCGAGCACGTCGAGTTCACGGCCCGCGTCAACGAGTCGACGACGGCCCGCGTGCACTTCGTGGTCCACCCGCCCAAGGGCACCCAGATCCCCGACTTCGACGTCCCCGACCTCGAGCGCCGGCTCACCGAGGCGTCCCGGTCGTGGCGCGACGACTTCATCGCGGCCGTCGTCAGCGAGCACGGCGAGGGCGGGGGCTCGCAGCTGGCCCGCGCGTGGTCCAACGCCTTCCCGGAGGCCTACAAGGAGGACTTCCTGCCGTGGCAGGGCTCCCTGGACCTCGGCCGGATCGAGGCGATCTCCGGCGGCGACGAGGGCATCGACCTTGTCCTCTTCGACCAGGACGAGCAGGCCGGCACCTACCGCCGTGGCGAGTCGCGCCTCAAGGTCTTCCGCGTGGGCGAGCCCCTGTCGCTCAGCACGATGCTGCCGATGCTTACCTCGATGGGCGTCGAGGTCGTCGACGAGCGCCCCTACGAGCTCGAGGGCCTGGCGCGGCCGTCGTACATCTATGAGTTCGGGCTGCGCCACGGGCGCGTGCTGCCTCTCCACGAGCGCACCCTGTTCGCCGAGGCGCTGCGCGCGGTGTGGGACGGCTACAACGAGATCGACGGGTTCAACCAGCTCGTCCTCGCGGCCGGGCTGACGTGGCGCCAGGCCACGGTGCTGCGCGCGTACGCGAAGTACCTCAAGCAGGGCAACTCGCCCTTCGCCCTCGACTACATCGAGGAGGCGCTGCGCAGCAACGTCGACATCACCCGGCTGCTCGTCGAGCTCTTCGAGTCGCGCTTCGACCCGGGTCGGAGCGACCGGGTGCTCGCCGCCGACGCCGAGGCGCGCGTGGCCAAGGTGGAGGCGATCGAGGAGCGGCTCGCGAAAGCGCTCGACGACGTGGTCAGCCTCGACCACGACCGCATCCTGCGGTCCTACCGGACCCTCGTCCGGGCCACGCTGCGCACCAACTTCTTCCAGCGGACCGCGGACGGCAACGTCCACCCGTACATGTCCTTCAAGCTCGAGCCGTCGGCGATCCCCGACCTGCCCGAGCCGCGCCCGCGCTACGAGATCTTCGTCTACAGCCCGCGGGTCGAGGGCTCCCACCTGCGCTTCGGCGCGGTCGCCCGCGGTGGCCTGCGATGGTCGGACCGACGCGACGACTTCCGCACCGAGGTGCTCGGCCTGGTGAAGGCGCAGATGGTGAAGAACACCGTCATCGTGCCGGTGGGCGCGAAGGGTGCGTTCTTCTGCAAGCAGCTGCCCGACCCGGCCGACCGCGACGCGTGGCTGGCCGAGGGCGTGGCCTGCTACAAGACCTTCATCTCCGGCCTGCTCGACATCACCGACAACCTCGTCGACGGCGAGACGGTGCCGCCGCGCGAGGTCGTCCGCCACGACGGCGACGACTCCTACCTCGTCGTCGCCGCCGACAAGGGCACCGCGACCTTCTCCGACATCGCCAACGGCGTGGCCAAGGACTACGGCTTCTGGCTCGGCGACGCGTTCGCCTCCGGCGGCTCCGTGGGCTACGACCACAAGGCGATGGGCATCACCGCCAAGGGCGCGTGGGTCTCCGTGCAGCGCCACTTCCGCGAGATGGGCGTCGACTGCCAGGCCGAGGACTTCACGGCCGTCGGCATCGGCGACATGTCCGGCGACGTCTTCGGCAACGGCCTGCTGTGCTCCGAGCACACCCGCCTGGTCGCCGCCTTCGACCACCGCGACATCTTCATCGACCCGGTGCCCGACGCCGCGTCGTCGTACGCCGAGCGCCAGCGGCTCTTCGACCTGCCGCGCTCGAGCTGGAAGGACTACGACTCCTCGCTGATCTCCGAGGGCGGCGGCGTGTGGCCGCGATCGGCGAAGTCGATCCCGGTCTCCGCGCAGGTGCGCGAGGTGCTCGGGCTCGGCGCAGACATCACCGCGATGACCCCGGCCGAGCTGATGAAGGCGATCCTGCTGGCGCCGGTCGACCTGCTCTGGAACGGCGGCATCGGCACCTACGTCAAGTCGTCGGAGGAGACCAACGCCGACGCCGGCGACAAGGCCAACGACGCGATCCGCGTCAACGGCGAGGACCTGCGCGCGAAGTGCATCGGCGAGGGCGGCAACCTCGGCTTCACCCAGCTCGGCCGGGTGGAGTACGCCCGCTACGGTGCCGGCGGCGACGGCGGCCGGATGAACACCGACTTCATCGACAACTCCGCGGGCGTCGACACCTCCGACCACGAGGTCAACATCAAGATCCTGCTCGACCGTGTGGTGCGCGCGGGCGGGATGGACGAGACCGGACGCAACCAGCTCCTGGCCGAGATGACCGACGAGGTCGGCACGCTGGTGCTGCGCGACAACTACGAGCAGAACCTCGCCCTCGCCAACGCCGAGGCGCACGCCCCGTCGCTGCTCCACGTGCACGAGGAGTGGATGCGGGCCCTGGAGAAGCGGGGCGTGCTCAACCGCGACCTCGAGGGCCTGCCGAGCACGCGCCAGGTGCGTCGCCGGCTCGACCGCAAGCAGGCCCTGTCGGCGCCCGAGCTCTCGGTGCTGCTGGCGTGGACCAAGATCGTGCTCGCCGACGAGCTGATCGAGTCCGACCTCCCCGACGACCCGTACCTGCGCGAGGACCTGCTGGCGTACTTCCCGAAGCAGATGGTGCCCGACCTCCAGGCGGCCATCGAGGACCACCCGCTGCGCCGCGAGATCATCGTGACCCAGGTCGTCAACGACCTGGTCAACGGCGCCGGCATGACCTTCTGGCCGCGGCTCGCGGGGGAGACGGGCGCGAGCCCGGCCGACCTCACCCGCGCGAACTTCGTGGCCCGGGAGATCTTCGGGTCGCTGCCGCTGCGCCAGGAGATCGCCGCGCTCGACAACCGGGTGCCGGCCGAGCGCCAGACCCGGATGCGCATCGAGATGCGTACGCTCGTCGAGCGCGCGTCGCGCTGGCTGGTGACCAACCGGCGCCCGCCCCTCGACTCACGGGCGACGGTCGACTTCTTCCGCGAGCGGGTGCAGGCCGTGATGGCCGAGCTGCCGTCGATCATGAGCGGCCGCGAGCTCGACGACTTCCGGGCACGACAGTCGCGCCTCGATGCCAACGGCGTGCCCGCCGAGCTGGCGTCGCGCGTCGCGGTGCTCGCCTCCGCGTACGCCGTGCTCGGCATCGTCGAGACCGGCGACCGGCTCGGCATCGACCCGGTCGACGTGGCCCGAGTCCACTTCGCCCTCGGCGAGCGGCTGGGGCTGCCGGCCCTGGTCGAGCGGATCTTCGCTCTGCCCCGCGACGACCGGTGGCAGACCATGGCGCGCGCCGCGGTCCGCGACGACCTCTACGGCGTGCACCAGCAGCTGACCGCCCAGGTGCTCGAGTCCACCAGCTCCGACGACCCCGCCCCGGTGCGGGTCGCCGCGTGGGAGGACGCCGACCAGGAGCTGATCAGCCGCTCGGCCGAGACGCTCGAGGAGATCTGTCGCGAGGAGACCGCCGAGCTGGCCCGCCTGTCGGTGGGCCTGCGCGTGGTGCGCGGCCTGCTGTCCTGACGCCCGCGGGTCGAGTGCGCTCGCGGTAGTGGTCGCCGCCAGGCTCCGCACTCGACCCAGCGGTGGCCTCCGGGCAGGTCAGAACAGCAGCAGCGCCGCGACGATCCCCGCCGCGACGACGGCCCACCGGAAGACTGCGTCGGGCAGCTTGCGGCCGATGCGGGCTCCGACGTAGCCACCGACGAGCGAGCCGCCGGCGAGCAGCGCCGCAATGTCCCAGCGCGGGTCGGCGACCACGACGAAGATCAGCCCGGCCACGATGTTGCCGACCATCAGCGACAGCGTCTTGAGGCCGTTGACGATGCGCAGCTCGAGGTCGGTGCCGAGGCCGAGGACGGCGACCATCATCACGCCGGCCCCGGCGCCGAAGTAGCCGCCGTACATCCCGGTGATCGTGGCGAAGACGGTCGTGGTGGGGGACATGTGGCGGCGCTCGGCCAGCGCCTCGCCGTGCCGCCGCTCGTGGCGGGCGCGCAGCCAGGCGGCGACCCGCGGCTGGATGCCGACGAGCAGGCAGGTGAAGAGGATGAGGAACGGCACGACCGTCTCGAAGACGCCGGGCGGCAGCCCGAGGAGCAGCGCCGCGCCGAGCACCGCGCCGCCCGCGCAGACCAGGACGATGACGTACGCCAGCCGCCCCGCCTCGCGCACCTCGTCGCGGTAGCCGACCACGCCGCCCAGGCCGGCCGGGATCATGCCGAGCGTGTTGGTCACGTTGGCCACGACGGGCGGCAGGCCGAGCGCCACGAGGACCGGGAAGCTCAGGAGCGAGGCGACGCCCACGGTGCTCGAGAGCACCCCGGCGAAGACTCCCGTCACGACGACCAGCAGCGCCTCGACCAGGGTCACGACTGCTCGCGCAGGAGGGCGACGTCGCTGACCATCTCGACGTGCGCGTGCATGGCAGCGGCGGCGGCCGCGGGATCGCCGGCGCGGATCGCCTCGGCGATGGCGCGGTGCCCGGCGAGCGAGGCCTGCGGACGTCCGGGCTGGCCGAGCGACTCCAGTCGGGTCTCCTTGATGAGGTCGCCGATCTCGTCCATCAGCCGGGCGAGGAGCAGCGAGTGCGAGGCCGCGGTGACCGCGCCGTGGAACCGCTCGTCACCCTCGACGCCGCGTCCACCGACCTCGATGTCGGACTCCATGAAGGCGAGCGCGTCGTCGATGCGGGCCAGGTCGTCGTCGGTGCGGCGGGCGGCGGCGAGGGCGGCGATCTTGGTCTCCAGCGCGTCGCGGGTCTCGATGACCTCCGGCAACCGGTCGGCGTGGCTGCGGATCGCCTCGACGATGCGGGTCGACTGACGGTGCCCCGCGGTGACGACGGTGCCGTCGCCGTGGCGTACCTCCACCACCCCGATCACCTCGAGCGCCACCAGCGCCTGGCTGAGCGTGGCCCGGCTGACGCCGAGCCGCTGGGCCAGCTCGCGCTCCGGCGGCAGCCGGTCGCCCGCCTGGAGGCCGTTGTCACCGATCCAGGACGAGATCTGGCCGGCCACCTGCTCGTAGAGACGGGTGCGGAGCAACCGGGGAGGGAACGACTCGCTCATGCGGACACCCTATTGACGAAAGGCTCATTGTCCTATTGGCTAGGCCACTGAGCCAAGCACGTGACGAGGGTCACCCCAGGTCCCCGCCGTGTCGGCCATCGAGCTCGGAGGTTCGAGATGGGTCCGGAATGGGTGGCGATCATCGCACTGGTCGCCTTGTTCGTGATCGGCACGCTGCTGCCGATCAACATGGGAGCGCTGGCCTACGTCGCCGCGTGGTTCGTCGGGATGTACGCCCTCGACCTCACCGAGAAGGAGATCCTCGCCGGAGTCAGCGGTGACCTCATCCTCACCCTGATCGGCGTGACGTACCTGTTCGCGATCGCGCGCAACAACGGGACGGTCGACCTCATCGTCCGCACCGCGGTGCGCGGCGTCGGCGGACGGGTGGCGCTGATCCCCTGGGTGATGTTCGCGGTGACCGCGGTGCTGACCGGCATCGGCGCCGTCAGCCCGGCGGCCTGCGCGATCATCGGCCCGATCGCACTCGGCTTCGCCGGCCGCTACGGGATCAGCCCGCTCATGATGGGCATGTTCGTCGTGCACGGTGCCCAGGCCGGCGGCTTCTCGCCGATCTCCATCTACGGCGTGATCACCAACTCCGTCATGGAGGACGCCGGTCTGCCGTCCAGCGAGATCACCGTCTTCCTGGCCAGCCTGATCGTCAACACGATCATGGCCGCGATCCTCTTCGTGGCCCTCGGCGGCCGCAAGCTGATGGCCATGCGGATCGACCCCGACGACCCGGACACGCTCGACGAGGACCTGCACCGCGGCGGCGCGACCGTCCCGGCCCGGGGCATGGGCGCCAGCGCACCGGTCGGCACGCAGGCCCAGGGCGTACGCCGTGACCAGATCCTGACGCTCCTCGCCTTCGTCGCCGTCGCGCTCGTCTCTCTGGTCTTCGACAAGAACATCGGTTTCGTCGCGATCACCGCTGCCGTCATCCTCGCGATGCTCAACGCCAACGAGCACAAGGACGCGGTCAAGCAGATCGCGTGGCCGACCGTGCTGCTGGTCGCGGGTGTCAGCACCTACGCCACGATCCTCACCACGGCGGGCTCGCCGGAGTTCGTCGGGAAGTGGGCCGCCGGTCTCGGTGCGGCCGCGATCGGTGCCCTGATCCTCTGCTACGTCGGCGGCGTCGTGTCCGCGTTCGCCTCGTCCACGGCCCTGCTGCCGGTGATCATCCCGATCGGGGTGCCGCTCATTGCCGACGGTGGCATCAACGCCGCGCTCTTCGTGGCTGCCCTTGCGGTGTCGTCGACGATCGTCGACGTCAGCCCGTTCTCCACCAACGGCGCCCTGATGCTGGCCAACAAGCCCGACTCCATCAGCGAGCCGGTCTACTACAAGCAGATCCTCGGCTACGGCGTGATCGTCACCCTGGTCGGGCCGCTGCTCGTCTGGGCCGCCCTCGTCCTCCCGGGATGGTGACCCGCTGATGACCGGACCACTCAGCGACCTCCTCGTCGTCGACCTGACCCGCGCCCTCGCCGGGCCTCACGCCACCCAGATGCTCGGCGACCTCGGCGCCCGCGTGATCAAGGTGGAGGCGCCCGGCAGCGGCGACGACACGCGCGGCTGGGGGCCGCCGTTCGTCGGCGAGCCCGACGCCCGCCAGTCGACGTACTTCCTCTGCACCAACCGCAACAAGGAGTCCATCGCGCTCGACCTCAAGGACGAGGCCGACAAGGACGTGCTCATCGGCCTCGTCGAGCGCGCCGACGTGCTGGTCGAGAACTTCCGCACCGGAGTCCTCGAGCGGCTCGGCCTCGGCATCGAGGAGCTGATGCGCCGCAACCCGCGGCTCGTCGTCCTCTCGATCACCGGCTTCGGCCACGACGGTCCGGAGGGCGGCCGCGCGGGCTACGACCAGATCGCCCAGGGCGAGGCCGGCCTGATGTCGCTGACCGGCTCCGGTCCCGACGACCCGCAGCGCGTCGGCGTGCCGATCGCCGACCTGCTGTCCGGGATGTACGGCGCGTACGGCGTGCTGGCCGCGCTGCACGAGCGCCACGCGACCGGCAAGGGCACGGTCGTGCGTACGTCGCTGCTGGCCTCGTGCGTCGGGGTGCACGCCTTCCAGGGCACCCGCTGGACCGTGGCCGGCGAGGTCGGCCGGGCGCAGGGCAACCACCACCCCTCGATCGCGCCGTACGGGCTCTTCCGCTGCCGCGACGGAGCGGTGCAGATCGCGCTGGGCAGTGAGGGACTGTGGAAGCGGTTCTGCGGCGGCTTCGGGATCGACCCCGACGCCGACGGCCTGGCCACCAACCAGGAGCGGGTCGGCCAGCGCAACCGCGTCATCGAGGTCGTCGAGGCGGCCTTCGCCGACTGGGACGCCGAACCCCTGCTCGCCCGGCTCGCCGAGGTCGGCGTGCCGGCCGGCAAGGTGCGCAACCTCGACGAGGTCTACGAGTGGGACCAGGTCGCCAGCCAGGGCCTGCTCGTCGACGTCGAGCACCCGACGCTGGGCGACATCACGCTGCCGGGTTCGCCGCTGCGGTTCTTCGACGCCTCCGGTGACGAGGTGACGCGCAAGGACCACACGGCACCGCCGCTGCTCGACCAGCACGCCGACGAGATCCGCGCCTGGGTCGGGGGCGGAGGGGCGTGAGTACACCCCACGACGTTCTCCTCCTCCGCTGCGCTCCTCCAGACAACGCCGCGGGGACCCCGTGACGCGTCGCTGGTCGGCCCACGAGCTGCTCGACCTGGTGCTCGACCCCGGCACCTTCGTGTCGTGGGACGAGCCGATCGACCTCTCGTCGGTGGAGCCCGGCTATCGCGCCGTCCTCGAGGCGGCAGCCGCCAAGGCCGGCACCGACGAGTCCGTGCTCACCGGCCGCGGTGAGGTCCGCGGCCGGCCGGTGGCGGTCGTGGTCAACGAGTTCGGCTTCCTCGCCGGCTCGATCGGCCGCGCCGCAGCCGACCGGATCACCTCGGCCGTACGTCGTGCCACCGTCGAGGGCCTGCCCCTGCTGGCCAGCACCGCGTCGGGCGGCACCCGCATGCAGGAGGGCACGCCCGCCTTCGTACGGATGGCCGAGATCTCCCGCGCGCTGATGGAGCACCGGGCCGCCGGCCTGCCCTACCTCGTGCACCTGCGCCACCCCACGACCGGTGGCGTCTACGCCTCGTGGGGATCGCTGGGGCACGTCACCGTGGCCGAGCCCGGCGCGCTGGTGGGCTTCCTGGGGCCGAAGGTCTTCGAGGCGCTCAACGGGCGGCCGTTCCGTCCCGGCGTCCAGGTCGCGGAGAACCTCGCCGCCGCCGGCGTCATCGACGGCGTCGTCGCCGCGGAGGACCTGCCCGCGATGGTCGACCTCGCCCTCGGGGTGCTGGTCGACGCACCCGGCCCGGGCCGGCTGCCCGGCCGTGCCGCCCGGCCGCTCGCCGGCGCGAGCGCGTGGGAGAGCATCGAGCGCACGCGGCGTACGGACCGGGCGGGCCTGCGCGACCTCCTCGCCCACGGCGCGAGCGGGACGATCCAGCTGCGCGGCACCGACGAGGGCGAGCGCGACTCGACAGTCATGGTGGCGCTCACCCGCATCGACGACCAGCCGTGCGTCGTCGTCGGCCAGGACCGGGCTCGCCAGACGCCCGGCCACGCGATGGGGCCTGGTGCCCTCCGCGAGGCACGCCGCGGCATGCGGCTCGCCGGGGAGCTCGGCCTCCCGCTGGTCACGGTCATCGACACCCCCGGCGCAGAGCTGTCGCCCGAGGCCGAGGAGCGCGCCATCGCAGGCGAGATCGCCCGGTGCATCGCGACGCTCACCACGATGACGGTGCCGACAGTCGCGGTCATCCTCGGCCAGGGGTGCGGGGGAGGGGCGCTCGCGTTCCTGCCCGCCCGTACGGTCATCGCGGCCGAGCACGCGTGGCTCGCCCCGCTCCCGGCGGAGGGAGCGAGCGTGATCGTGCACGGCGACGTCGACCACGCCGCGGAGATGGCGACGCGCCAGCGGGTGCGTGCCACGGACCTCCTGGCCGACGGGATCGTGCAGCACGTGGTGCCGGAGGTCGACGGAGAGTCCGCGCGCGACCTCGCGGTCGCGGTCGCCGCCGAGGTGTCGGCACTGCTGCGCGAGGCCACCCGTACAGAGGTGCGGATCGGCGCCTGAGGCGTGCGACGATCGGGCATGGTCGAGTTGCTCACCCTGCCCGACGGCCGCTTGCTCGAGTACCTGACCGGCGGTGACCCGGACGGCTTCCCCTTCGTCCACCACTACGGCACACCGACGGCAGTCGTCGAGGACCGCACGCTCTCCGACACCGTGGCGCGGGCCGGCCTCCGGCTGGTCACGTACTCGCGGCCCGGCTACGGCGCCTCGACCCCCCGGCCCGAGGTGGGCGAGTGGCCGGTCCCGATCGCCGCGGACGTCGACGACACCGTCCTCCTGCTCGAGCACCTCGGGATCGGTGACTTCGTCACCCTCGGTTGGTCAGGCGGCGGCCCGCGTGCGCTGGCGTGCGGCGCGCTGCTCCCCGAGCGGTGCCGCGCGGTGGCGACCCTCGCCGGCGTCGCGCCGTACGGCGTCGACGGCCTGGACTGGACGGCCGGCATGGGCCCTGAGAACGTCCGCGACTTCGAGGCCGCCCGCATCGGACGCGAGGCCTTCCGTCCGCTGGCCGACGAGCAGACGGCCGAGCTGGCGCAGGTCGGCGGCGACGACATCGTCGCCGCCCTCGGCGGCCTCGTCGACGAGGTCGACGCTGCTGCGCTGACGGGCGACTTCGCCGATCACCTCGCCGCGACCTTCCGGCACTCCGTCGCCCAGGGTGCCGTCGGGATGCTGGAGGACAACCTCCAGATCGTCCGGCCCTGGGGGTTCGACGTCCGTGACATCACGGTGCCCGTCTCGGTGTGGCAGGGCGCCCACGACAAGATGGTGCCGTACGACCACGGCCGCTGGCTGGCGCGCGCCATCCCGGGCGCCCGCGCCCACCTCCACGACGACGAGGGACACCTCTCCCTGGTCGCGAAGCTCGACGAGATCC
Source organism: Nocardioides zhouii (assembly GCF_004137345.1). Taxonomy (GTDB): domain Bacteria; phylum Actinomycetota; class Actinomycetes; order Propionibacteriales; family Nocardioidaceae; genus Nocardioides; species Nocardioides zhouii. The sequence continues at coordinate 129,487 of NZ_SDWV01000004.1, read as the reverse complement.
TCGCCGACCTCCGGGATCTCGCGGGGCTCTAGCCTCTGCTCTTCGGGCTCGTGGCAGTCCGCCCGAGCGGTGGTCCACCCACAGTCCGTACGCCGCGAAGGTGGCTGGGCCACCGCTGACCAGGGCGCCGTACCACCGCTCTGCCCGCGAGCGGTGGTCCACCCACAGTCCGTACGCCGCGAAGGTGGCTGGGCCACCGCTGACCAGCGCGCCGTCCGACGACGGCGCCTGACAGCCCGGTTGGAGCGGTGGGTGGCGCATGTTCCGGGCGCGCGGAAGATGTCTCACGCACCGCTCGAGGCGGCGCGGCAGCGGTCAGCTGGCCTTCTTCGCCTGCTTCTTGGCAGCGGTCTTCTTGGCGGCGGTCTTCTTGGCCGGCGCCTTCTTCGCAGCGGTCTTCTTGGCGGGAGCCTTCTTGGCTGCCGCCTTCGTCGCCGGCTTGTCGTCAGCCGCGTCGGCGTCCTCGCCGCGCGCGGTCTTGGCGGCGGCGACCGACTTCTGCAGGGCCGCGAGCAGGTCGACGACCTCGCCGGAGGTCTTGGTCGAGGTCTCGGTGCGCTTGATCTCGCCGCCCTCGATCTTCGACTTCACCAGCGCCTCGACGGCACCCGCGTAGTCGTCCTCGAACTCGGTGGCGTCGAAGTCGCCGGCCAGCGTCTCGACGAGCATGTGCGCCATCTTCACCTCGGCGGGCTTCACGTCGCCGGACTCGACCGAGAAGTCGGGGGTGCGGATCTCGTCGGGCCACATCATCGTCTGGAGCACGATGATGTCGTCCTTGACGCGGAGCACCGCGATGCTCGTGCGCTGGCGCAGGGCGACCGTCACGACGGCCATCCGGTCGGCGTCGAGCAGCGCCTGGCGGAGCAGGGCGTACGGCTTGGCGCCGGCGCCCTCGGGCTCGAGGTAGTAAGACTTCTCGAAGAGCAGCGGGTCGATCTGCTCGCTCGGCACGAACTTTTCGACAGCGATCTCGCGCGACGACGTCGACGGGAGCTCGGCCATGTCGTCGTCGGTGAGGATGACCATCTCGCCGTCCTCGGTCTCGTATCCCTTGGCGATGTCGGCGTAGGCCACCTCCTCGCCGTCGAGGGAGCAGACGCGCTGGTACTTGATGCGCCCGCCGTCCTTGGCGTGCACCTGGCGGAACGAGACGTCATGGCTCTCGGTGGCCGCGTAGAGCTTCACGGGGACGCTGACCAGGCCGAAGGAGACGGCACCCTTCCAGATCGCTCGCATCCCGAAACGATAGCCGCAGTGACTGACAGACTGCAGCCGTGCGCCCGATGCTCGCCAGCAAGACCGACCGCGTGCCGACCGGCGCGCAGTGGCTCCACGAAGTCAAGTGGGACGGCGTCCGCGTCCTCATCGACGTACGCGACGGGGTCGCCCGGATGACCAGCCGCAACGACAACAACGTCACGGCCGCCTGGCCCGAGCTGAGCGACCCGCCCCTCGGGGACCGCGACCTGCTCGTCGACGGCGAGGTGATCGCGCTCAACGAACGCGGCCTTCCCGACTTCCGCGTCCTCCAGCACCGGATGCACCTGCGCAACGCCAAGGAGGTCGCCCGGCTCGTGAAGTCGGTGCCGGCGACACTCATGGTGTTCGACCTGCTCCGCCTCGACGGCGAGGACCTCACCGGTCGTCCGCTGGACGAGCGCCGCGCGCTGCTGGAGGAGCTGCCCCTCGCCGACACGACGTGGCAGGTGCCGGCGGCGTACGACGACGGCGACATGCTGTTCGACGCCACCCTCGCCCAGGGGCTCGAGGGGGTCGTGAGCAAGCGCCGCGCCTCGCGCTACCGCTTCGACGCCCGCAGCGAGGACTGGCGCAAGCTGGCGCACCGCCACCGCGGGTCGTTCGTCGTCGGCGGCTGGCGCCCGCAGGTCGGTACGCCGGACCGGCTGGCCGCACTGCTCGTCGGCGAGCAGACCGCCGGCGGGCTGCTCTACCGCGGCCGGGTCGGCAGCGGCATCGCCGGAGCCACCAGCACGAGGCTGGCTGCGCTCCTCGCCCCGTTGGCCAGCGACTCGTCGCCCTTCGCCGACGACGTACCCCGGGTGGATGCCGACGGCACGTTCTGGGTCGAGCCGCGGGTCGTGGTGGACATCGACACGCACGGACTGGGGTACGAACGGCTCCGGCAGCCGTCCTTCCGGGGCGTCCGCGACGACCTCTCCCCAGAGGATCTTGGATGACCACCCCCCAACGTTCTTCTCCTCCGCTTCGCTCCCCCGAACAACGCCGCGGGGACCCCGGATGAGCCCGACCAACGAGGTGCACGTCGACGTCGAGGGCCGCACGCTCTCCATCAGCAACCTCGCCAAGGTGCTCTACCCGCGCACCGGCACGACCAAGGGCGAGGTGCTCAACTACTACGCCCAGATCTCGCCCGTGCTGCTGCCGCACCTCAAGGACCGCGCGGTCACCCGGATCCGCTGGCCGCACGGCGTGGAGGGGTCGAGCTTCTTCGAGAAGAACGCGCCGGCCGGCACGCCGTCGTGGGTGCGTACGGCCACTGTGTCCACCACCGGCTCGCGGGCCGGCAAGGGCGATGGGACGCTGCGCTTCCCGATCTGCGACGACCTCGCGACGCTCACCTGGCTGGCCAACCTCGCCGCCCTCGAGCTGCACGTCCACCAGTGGACGGTCGACGCGAAGGGCGTGCCGCGCAACCCCAACCGCCTGGTCATCGACCTCGACCCCGGTGACCCGGCCGGCCTGCACGAGTGCGCGCAGGTGGCGCTGCTCGTACGCGCCGCGCTGGCCGAGCGCGACCTGACCTGCTCGCCGGTGACGAGTGGGAGCAAGGGCCTGCACCTCTACGCCCCGCTGCCCGACACGGGGAGGAAGAGCCTCGACAGCGACGGCACGACCGCGCTGGCCAAGGAGATCGCCGAGGAGCTGCAGAAGGAGCGCGGCGACCTCGTGACGGCGACCATGACGAAGGCCAGGCGGCCGGGCAAGGTGTTCCTCGACTGGTCGCAGAACTCCGGCTCGAAGACCACCGTCTCGCCCTACTCCCTGCGCGGCAAGGAGCGGCCCACTGCCGCAACGCCGCTGACCTGGGACGAGGTCGAGGAGGGCGCGGAGGACGAGCTCGCGCTCGACCAGTTCACCTTCGAGCAGGTGCTCGCGCGGGTGGCCGAGCTGGGGGACGTCTTCGAGGCCTGAGCGGGCCCTCCGATGCCATTGCCCGTCATTGCCCGTTTGCACCCGTTCCTGCCCGATTCTTTTACTTCATGTGACCGTCACGAGGGTCGCGCGTGGAGGGACGCAACCGATCCTTGACACGTGTCCCGCCTCCTGCTGATCCCGGTCGCCGTCCTCCTGGCGGCGGGATCCGTGGTGCTCGGACCCGGTGAGCAGGCCCCGGCCTCGCCGTCGCAGACGGTCATCACCCCGACCAGCGAGATGGGCATTCACCACACCTCTCGATGACCGGCCTCTATGCTCCCTGCATGGTGCACGACGTGTTGGTGGTTGAGGACGAGGAAGACATCGCCGTCCCGCTGATGCGCACCCTGGAGCGGGAAGGCTACGACGTCAGTCGCGTCTCGGGTGGCGCAGAAGCAGTGGAGTTCGTGATCGAGGAGGCTCCGGCGGTCGTCATCCTCGACCTCGGCCTGCCCGACATGGACGGCATCGACGCCTGTCGGCAGATGCGCGCGGGCGGCTACACCGGGGGGATCATCATGGTCACCGCGCGGGCCGGCGAGCTCGACCGGGTGGTCGGCCTCGACGTCGGTGCGGACGACTACCTCGCCAAGCCGTTCGGCCTCGCCGAGCTGCTCGCGCGGGTGCGGGCGCTGCTGCGCCGCAGCGCGGTCGTCGTACCCAACGACACCACCGTCACCACCGCCTCGGGCCTCAAGATCGACGCCGCCTCGCGCCGCGTACACCTCGGCGAGCGCGAGCTCGCGCTGACCGCCAAGGAGTTCGACGTCCTCGCGGTCCTCGCCTCCCACCACGACAAGGTGGTGCCGCGCGAGACGTTGATGAACCAGGTGTGGGACCAGAACTGGTACGGCTCGACCAAGACCCTCGACGTCACCATCGGTCGCCTGCGCAGCAAGCTCGAGGCTGCCGAGGCGGGGGAGCGCGTCGTCGCCATCCGCGGTGTCGGCTTCCGCCTCGAGACCGGCAGCCCGGCCTGAGGACCGAGCGCCTCCTGCTGCGGCCGTACGCCGCTGCCGACGCGCCGCGCGTCCTCGACACCCTCGGCAGGTCCGAGGTCATCCGCTGGCTGGGCAACCCGCCGCCAGCGCCGATGGCCGATCTCGACGAAGCGCTGGACTGGATCGACGTACGTCGGCAGCGCGAGGCGGCCGATCAGTTCGACGTGACTCGCGCGATCGTGGTCCGCGACACCGGAGTCGTCGCCGGGAAGGTGTCGCTCGCCCGCGCCCACCGTCTCGACACCGGACTCTTCATGGGGGAGTACGAGGTCGGCTGGTGGCTGCACCCCGACTCGGCCGGCCACGGCTACGCCACCGAGGCCGCCCGAGCACTGATCGACGACGTCTTCGAGCGCGGGCTGGCGGAGGTGTGGTGCGGGATGTACGTCGACAACGACGCGTCGGCCCACGTCGCCGAGCGCCTCGGCCTGCCGTTCCTCGGTGTGCAGCAGGACCCGTGGTACGAGGGGGACAGCCGGCTCTACCGGGTCACGCGCGACGAGTGGCTTGTTCGTTGACGCGCCAGGATCGCGTGGCCCACAGGTTCTCGAGCTGAGGGAGTACCCGCTCGATCCCGGCCGGAAGTGGCGTCGCGTGCACTGCGTCCCACGTGGAATCGATGACTGATCGCACCGTGCTGGCCGCCCGGCTGGCGCTCATCCCCCAGCTGGCGCCTTCCGCAGCGAGGTCGGCGACGGAGACGGCCGGGATCCGGGTGCGGCCGTTGATGAGCTGCCCGGTGTTCTGGAAGCGCGCGGCGAGGAACATCACGGGTGCCGCGTCGTACAGAGGTGCGAGGGTGACCTCGCCCTGGGTGCCCAGCAGCAGGGAGTAGTTCTTGGAGTGCGCGTCGCCGTTGCCGATGACGGCGTTGAAGGTGACGAAGGAGAGCAGCTGTCGTCGGAACGCGTCGGGGTCCGTGCTGCGCACCGCGGCCAGGGAGGTGAGCCGACGCAGGCGCGCGGCGCCGTAGGTCTCGCGCTCCGCCGGGGACTCGTACTTGGCCTGGGGATCCAGCCCGAGCGCTTGGCAGAAGTCCTCCTGGTGTCGACGGTGCCCCTCGGCGGTCCGGTCGTAGCGGGTGACCACGATCGCGGGGCGTTCGCCGAAGGTCGTCAGGCGGGTGCGCGCGGCATCGAGTCCCGCCGCGGCAGCGACGCGCATGGCCCAGTCCTCGGCCTCGATGAGGCGGTCCAGGACGTTGCCGGATGCGGGTTGCGGCTTGATCAGGTGAGTCGACGCCGCCCCGTCCTCGGGCCACCCCCAACCCCCGTCCGACAGGGCGGTCAACAACACCTTGTCCTGGATGCCGGCGAGCGACGCCTGCACGGCGGCGCCGTGTGGCAGGTGGTAGATGGGCAGGTCCTCGACGATGGCGTCGACCTCGGTCTGGTCCAGCGGCCGGACATGCCCCGCGGTGGGCGCCTGACCCGCCGGCAGGAACTGGACTGCGCCGGCGCACTCGGCACCGACCTGCCGCAGGAGCGCCATCTTGTCGGTGGCTGCGACCCTGGCCACGGTGGCGATCTGGGCGCGGAGGTTTCCCTCGGGCAGGAGTCCCTCGAGGAACGCCGAGACGGGCCTGGTCGTCGGGTCCGTCCGGTGGTCCTCCACGGGCGAGCGCGAGACCGGAATGGCGAGGGAGAGGATCCGCGCACCCTCTCCGTACTCGTCGAGAGCCTCCTCGGTGAAGCCGAGGTGGTAGCGGAACGCGGCCCGCTCCCGCAGGGTCGCGAGGTGCCGGCCGTGCAGCCACACCTCGAGCTCGGGAGAGCGGCTAGCCATCGGACGACTCGTCCGCAACGGCATGCGTGGTACGAGGCTGCGCGACCAGGCGGGTGAACTTGGGCGCGACCGCGATCGCATAGCCGCACTCGGAGAGGGCGCGCATGGCCGTCTCGACGGACACCGAATCACCGCGTTCCAGACGGGAGATCGTCATGCGACCGACGCCGAGACGCTCGGCGAGCTCCTGCTGCGTGAGACCACGCTCCTGCCGGGTGCCGCGGACGGCACGGCCGAGCTCGGCGGGTTCGTAGGCCCATCGAACATCGGGGCGCCGCGCTTGCTCCATATAGCGAGCATATACGAGGTTCAGCCGAATGCGCTGAATATGTAGCATCCGCCGTCTGAGGCCAGATGATCTGAAAAGCGATCAACCGATGCTCTCCGACGAGCCGTCGCCGATGCTCTGAGAGTTCTCCACAACCTTTACCAAGCCTCTGTTTTTCGACAGCCGGTGCTGGGTAGCGTCCGTGGTGCACGTTTCTCGGGGAAGCAGGCACGCATGGCACTGGACCGTCTGGCGATCGATCGGCCGGCGTCGACCCCGCGCGCCCACGACGAGCTGGTCGAGCGGCTCGACGCCCAGGTGCGCGACCGGGTCCGCCGCGAGGGCGTCGACCCGCAGCGCGAGGCGCTCGTCGTACGCCGCATCGCCGAGGACGTCGTACGCGACCACGACGACCTCAGCCTCACCGGAGCCGTGGCGCCGATCGCCGACGACGGCGCGATGGTCGGTGAGCTGGTGGCCCGCATTTCCGGGTTCGGGCCGCTGCAGCCCTTCCTCGACGACCCCGAGGTCGAGGAGGTGTGGATCAACTCGCCCGAGCGGGTCTTCATCGCCCGGCGCGGCCGCCACGAGCTGACCAACCTCAGGCTCGACGCCGCTCAGGTCAACGAGCTGGTCGAGCGGATGCTCAAGTCGAGCGGGCGCCGCCTCGACATCAGCACGCCGTTCGTCGACGCGATGCTGCCCGAGGGCCATCGCCTCCACGTCGTGCTCGAGGGCATCACCCGCGGCTTCACCGCGGTCAACATCCGTAAGTTCCTGCTCCGGGCGCACCGGCTCTCCGACCTTGTCGCGCTGGGCACCCTCACCCCGCAGGCCGCCTCGTTCCTCGAGGCCTCGGTCCGTGCCGGCTTCAACATCCTGGTCGCCGGTGGCACCCAGGCCGGCAAGACCACGATGCTCAACTGCCTCGCCGCGTCGGTGCCCGGCGGCGAGCGGGTGGTCAGCGCCGAGGAGGTCTTCGAGCTGAGGTTCAGCCACCCCGACTGGGTCGCCATGCAGACCCGGCAGGCGGGGCTCGAGCAGACCGGCGAGATCGTGCTGCGCGACCTCGTGAAGGAGGCACTGCGGATGCGGCCGAGCCGCATCCTGGTGGGTGAGGTGCGGGCGGCCGAGTGCCTCGACCTGCTCCTGGCGCTCAACTCCGGGCTCCCGGGGATGTGCACGCTCCACGCCAACAGCGCCCGCGAGGCGCTCGTGAAGATGTGCACCCTGCCGCTGCTGGCCGGCGACAACATCTCCGCGAGGTTCGTGGTGCCGACGGTGGCCACGTCGGTGGACATCGTCGTCCACCTCGGCCTCGGCGCGGACGGCGTACGCCGGGTCAACGAGATCGTGTCGGTGCCCGGTCGTGTCGAGGCCGACGTGATCGAGGTGGAGCCGATCTTCGTGCGCACCGGCGCCGAACTGAGGCGTACGGGCGGGGTGCCCGCCAGGGTCGAGCGCTACGAGCGGGTCGGGATCGACGTCCACGCGCTCCTCGCCTCCGAGCCGCGTCCGGGCGAGCGCTGATGGGCGCCCTGGTCGGGCTCGGCGTCGGGGTGGGCCTGCTGCTGATCTGGTCGGCCTTCGCGTTGCCGCGCCGACCCAAGGTCACCCACCCCACCTCGTCCGCGCTTGCCCGCCTGCTCGGCCGCGCCGGTCTGAGCGACGTCACCCCGGCCAGCGTCGTGGCGCTGTGCGCCGTGCTCTTCGCCGTCGCCCTCGCCGTGGTGCAGGCGGTGTCGCAGACCCTGCCGGTCGCGTTCGTGTTCGCCGCGATGGCCGGCTACGTGCCGGTCGCGGTGCTGCGCCAGCGGGCCGCCCGCCGGCTGCGCGACTTCGTCGAGGTCTGGCCCGAGGCGGTCGACAACCTCGCCAGCGCCGTACGCGCGGGGTTGTCGTTGCCCGACGCGGTCGCGGCGCTCGGCACGTCGGGACCGGAGCCGCTGCGCCACGACTTCGGCCAGTTCGCCCTCGACTACCAGGTCACCGGGCGGTTCGGCGAGTGCCTCGACCGGTTGAAGGACCGGCTGGCCGATCCGGTGGGGGACCGGGTGATCGAGGGGCTGCGCCTGGCCCGCGAGGTCGGCGGCGGTGACCTCGGCAGGCTGCTCCGCAACCTCTCGGGCTTCCTGCGCGACGACGCGCGCACCCGCTCCGAACTCGAGTCGCGCCAGGCGTGGACGGTCAACGGTGCGCGCCTCGCCGTCGCCGCGCCGTGGATCGTGCTGCTGCTCATGTCCTTCCAGACGACCGCCATCCGCCGCTACGCATCTCCCGGCGGCGCGCTCGTGCTGGGCATCGGCTTCGCTGTCTGCGTCCTCGCCTACACCGCGATGATGAGGATCGGACGGCTCCCGGTCGAGAAGCGGATCCTGTCGTGAGCACGACCGTGTGGGGCGCGCTGCTCGGTGGTGGCGCGGGCCTCGGACTCGTGCTCGTGGTGCTCCGGATCGCGGCGCTCCGACGTCCCCAGCTCGCTGTCCGCGTCCTTCCGTACGTGCGTGACGTCCCGCTCCGTGACCAGGCCCCGGCACTCCGGCCGGTGTTGTCGTCGCCGACCTCGGCCGCGACGGAGATCTTCGGCCCGGTCCTGCGGTCGGCGGCCGACCTCGTCGAACGGGTGATGGGTGGCAGCAGCTCCGTACGCCGCCGGCTGGAGCGCGCCGGGCTCGATCGCACGGTTCAGGACTTCCGCATCGAGCAGGTGGTCTGGGGCCTGGTCGGGTTCGCCGCGGCTGCCGCCTTCAGCCTGTTGCGCGCGCTCGGCGGGGTGGGCGGCGTCGGCTCCGCCGTGGTGTTCTGCGCGCTCGGCCTCGCCTGCGGCGTCTTCCTGCGCGACAACCGGCTCAGCACCCAGGTCAAGAACCGCGAACGACAGGTCCTCACCGAGTTCCCCACCATCGCCGAGCTGCTCGCGCTCTCGGTCGCGGCGGGGGAGAGCCCGGTCTCCGCGCTCGACCGGGTGGTCCGGCGCAGCCACGGCGCGCTTTCCGAAGACCTCGCCCAGGTGCTCGCCCGGGTGCGCACCGGTGAGCCGGTCGGCACGGCCTTCGAGACGCTGGCCCGCTCCACCGGACTGCCCATTGTCGCCCGCTTCGCTACCGGCATCACCGTCGCGATGGAGCGCGGCACGCCCCTGGCCGACGTGCTGCACGCCCAGGCCGCCGACGTACGCGAGGCCGGGCGCCGGCTCCTCATCGAGACCGCCGCCCGCAAGGAGATCGCGATGATGGCGCCGGTCGTCTTCTTCGTGCTGCCCGTGACGATCCTCTTCGCCTTCTACCCCGGCGTGCTCGGCCTGCGCCTCACCACACCCTGACCCCACCCCGACCTGGCTCCACCAACGAAAGGACTGCTCATGCACCAGTCGATCTCGGGACTGATCCACCGCCCACGCGACGACCGGGGTGACGTGCCCGGCTGGGTGATGGTCACCTTGATGACCGCGATCGTCGTCGCCGCGCTCACGCCGTTCGTCGGCGACGAGCTGCGCAACCTGCTGGTGCAGGCCTTCTCGATGGTGAGCGGCTGAGGCCGCTCCCGTGACCCGTCGCGCTCGCGCCGGCGAGCGCGGGGCAGCAGTCGTCGACTTCGTGCTCGTCCTGCTGGTCCTGCTGCCGCTGGTGCTCGGCATCCTCCAGCTCGCCCTCGTCCTCCACGTGCGCAACACGCTCGCGTCGGCCGCCGCCGAGGGCGCACGCCATGCCGCGGTCGCCGGGTCCTCGGCACCTGCTGGTCAGGCCAAGGTCGAGGACCTGATCGACGGAGCGCTGTCGCAGGACTTCGTGCGATCTGTCAGCGTGCGCCCGGCGCTGGTCGGCGGGGCGCCGGGCTACGAAGCCGTCGTGGAGGCCGAGGTCACCGTGCTCGGGCTCGGCGGCACCGGCGTCCGCGTACGCGTCGAGGGCCATGCCGTCGCCGAGCAGAGCGTCGTGGCACCGTGAAGCCCCGCGACGAGGCGGGCTCGGCGCTGATCGAGTTCAGCTGGCTGGCGATCATCCTCATCGTCCCGCTCATCTGGATCGTCGTCTCCGTGTTCGAGGTCCAGCAGGGCGCCTTCGCGACGAGCGCCGCGGCACGTGCCGCAGGCCGGGCGTACGCCCTCGCTCCCGACGACGCCACCGGCGACGCCCGGGCGCGCGCGGCCGTCGCGCAGGTCCTCGCCGACCAGGGCACGCCCGGTCAGAGGGCCCGCGTCCGGATCACCTGCGAGGCGCCCGGCGACAACTGCCACGTCGGCACCTCGGTCATCACGGTCAGCGTCGACTCCGGCGTCGACCTGCCGTTCTTTCCCACGATCCTCGGCAAGGGAGCGGCGACCTTCTCCCTCGACGCGACCCACACGGTGCCGATCGGCCAGTACGTCGAGAGCGCGCAGGAGGACGACGAGTGAAGCCCCCCATCCGAAGAAACGACAGTGAGCACGGCCAGGTGACGCTGCTGATCATCGGCTTCGCCGGCATCCTGCTGATGGCCATCGTGGTCGTCATCGACGCCTCGGCGGCGTACCTCCAGCGCCAGGGCCTGGACAACCTCGCCGACGGCGCGGCGCTCTACGGTGCCGACCTCGGGTCAGCCGCGATCTACGAGCAGGGCCTCGGCGACGCGCGGCTGATCCAGCAGGAAGCCGCGGTCGAGGCCGCCGTCCGCGAGTACCTCGCTCGCGCCGATGCGGCGTCGCGGTTCCCCGGGATCGATGTGGGCGTCCGCGTCGATCCGATCGGTCGCTCGGTCACGGTCCGGCTGCAGGCGCCGCTCGACCTGCCGCTCACCATCCCCGGCTCGCCGGCCAACCCCACCGTCGGCGCCAGCAGCACCGCCGCGGTCACGGTCGTGGTCCGATGAGCTCGTGGCGACAGTGGAGCGCACGGACGGACCTAGCGTCCTGTGGCTCCACCGTCGTCCTCTCGTCGTCGTCGACGCCCAAGGGGCATCGAGCAAAGGAGACCTCATGAGGAGCAACGGGGCGGTCGACAGTTCGGCCACAGGGGATCTCGATCCTCGTCGACTCCTTGCGATGGCAGTGATCTTCATGTGCTTCTACCTCGCGATGCCTCTCATGGTGCCCGAGGCGAAGGTCCAGCCCTGGCTGTTGGCGTCGGCACTCATAGGCAGCGTTGTCGCTGGCGTAGCCGTGGCAACGATTCAATCGAAGCGAGTGGGCGCGGACCAGGGCCGGTCGACGCGTTCTCCCGCCGCAACTGCGGCACGTATCGGGATGATGGGACTGATAGGCATCAGTCTGATTCTCGCGCAATCGCTGTCAATGGTCGGAGTCGGGTGGCTCGTGATCGGTGGTGCCGCGCTCGCGACTGGCGCAGCGGCACATGGGTGGATGAGGAAGCGCCGGAACAGGTAGCGCGGGTCCTGGGTGGTCCTCGTGACCGTCGTCACCGCCACCACCTGACGGGGTGGACGAATCGTCGCCACCCCCGGGTGCGCCGGTAGCGTCGAGCCATGACTGAGACCTGGCCGGGCACGGCGTACCCCCTCGGCGCGACGTTCGACGGCAGCGGCACCAACTTCGCGATCTTCAGCGAGATCGCGGAGCGCGTTGAGTTGTGCCTGTTCGAGCCCGACCCCGACAACGCCGGGGCCTTCGTCGAGACCAAGCTCGAGGTCACCGAGGTCGACGCGTACGTGTGGCACTGCTACATCCCGACGGTCCAGCCGGGCCAGCGCTACGGCTACCGCGTCCACGGCCCGTGGGACCCCGAGAAGGGCCTGCGCTGCAACCCCAACAAGCTGCTCCTCGACCCCTACGCCAAGGCGACCAGCGGCGAGATCGAGTGGGACCAGTCCCTGTTCTCCTACAACTTCGGTGAGGAGGACAGCAAGAACGACGAGGACTCCGCCGCGCACATGACCCACGGCGTCGTCATCAACCCGTTCTTCGACTGGGAGGGCGACCGCCGCCTCGCGATCCCCTACAACGAGTCCTTCATCTACGAGGCGCACGTCAAGGGCCTCACCCAGCTGCACCACGACGTGCCCGAGGAGCAGCGGGGGACGTACGCCGGGCTGGCGCACCCGTCGATCACGGCCCACCTGCAGAAGCTCGGCGTGACCGCGATCGAGCTGATGCCGGTGCACCAGTTCATCCAGGACTCCACGCTGCTCGACCAGGGCCTGCGCAACTACTGGGGCTACAACACCCTCGGCTTCTTCGCGCCGCACGCCGACTACTCCGCCACCGGCCTCGGCCAGCAGGTGCAGGAGTTCAAGGCGATGGTCAAGGCGATGCACGTCGCCGGCATCGAGGTCATCCTCGACGTGGTCTACAACCACACCGCCGAGGGCAACCACCTCGGCCCGACGCTGAGCTTCAAGGGCATCGACAACGCGGCCTACTACCGCCTCGTCGAGGACGACCAGCGCTACTACATGGACTACACCGGCACCGGCAACACCCTCAACGTGCGCCACCCGCACTCGGTGCAGCTGATCATGGACTCGCTGCGCTACTGGGTGACCGAGATGCACGTGGACGGCTTCCGCTTCGACCTCGCCGCCACCCTCGCCCGCGAGTTCTACGACGTCGACAAGCTGTCCACCTTCTTCGAGATGGTGCAGCAGGACCCGGTCGTCAGCCAGGTCAAGCTGATCGCCGAGCCGTGGGACATCGGCCCCGGCGGCTATCAGGTCGGCGGCTTCCCGCCGCAGTGGACCGAGTGGAACGGCGACTACCGCGACACCGTCCGCGACTTCTGGCGCGGCGAGCCGTCGCTCGGCGACTTCGCGTCGCGGCTGTCGGGTTCTTCGGACCTCTACGAGCACTCCGGCCGGCGCCCGTTCGCCAGCATCAACTTCGTCACCGCCCACGACGGCTTCACCCTGCGCGACCTCGTGTCCTACAACGAGAAGCACAACGACGCCAACGGCGAGGACAACAACGACGGCGAGAGCCACAACCGGTCCTGGAACCACGGCGCCGAGGGCCCGACCGACGACGCCGAGATCCTCGAGGCGCGCGCCCGCGAGCAGCGCAACTTCATCGCCACGCTGCTGCTCAGCCAGGGCGTGCCGATGCTGCTGCACGGCGACGAGATGAGCCGGACGCAGGACGGCAACAACAACACGTACGCCCAGGACAGCGAGATCAGCTGGGTGCACTGGGCCGACGCCGACAAGCCGCTCATCGAGTTCACCTCCGCGGTCGCCAAGCTGCGCGCCGAGCACCCGACCTTCCACCGCAAGCGCTTCTTCACCGGCGGCACCGTCCGCACCGGTGACGGCGAGCGGCTCAACGACATCGTCTGGCTCGACCTCGACGGCGAGCCGATGGAGGACGGCGACTGGGAGGGCGGCAAGGCGATCGGGATGTACCTCAACGGCAACGGCATCGCCGGCAAGGACGCCCGCGGCGGCACCATCACCGACGACCACTTCCTGCTCTACTTCAATGCCGACGGTCCGGCGCAGGTGACCCTCCCGACGGAGGAGTACGCCGCCGCGTGGGACGTCGTCATCGACACCGGCGGCAACGCCGATGCCGACCCGATGTACGAGGCCGGGGCCGCGTTCGAGCTGTCCACGCACTGCCTCGTCGTGCTCCGCGAGCACTCCGAGCAGACGGCCAGCCCCGACCACTCGGTGGCGGCATCGCTCGCCGCCAGGACGGGTACGGAGACCACGTGACCGATCCCGCCCGACGTACGCCCCACAGCACCTACCGGCTGCAGGTCAGTCCCGACTTCACGCTGTTCGACGCGGCGGGCGTGCTGCCCTACCTCCACGACCTCGGCGTCGACTGGGTCTACCTGTCGCCGCTGCTGGCCTCCGAGCCCGGCAGCACGCACGGCTACGACGTGGTCGCCTTCGACCACGTCGACGTCGAGCGCGGTGGCGAGGAGGGCCTCGCCGCGGTGTCGGCCGAGGCGCGGCGGCTGGGCATGGGCGTGCTGGTCGACATCGTGCCCAACCACGTCGGCGTCGCGACGCCGTCGGAGGACCCGTGGTGGTGGGACGTGCTCAAGCTCGGCCGCGAGTCCGAGCACGCGACCGCGTTCGACGTCGACTGGGCCGCCGGTGACGGCCGGCTCGTCATCCCCGTCATCGGTGACGACGACGAGGACGCGATCACGATCGCCGTCGCCCAGGGCGAGGTCCGCTACCACGACCAGCGCTTCCCGCTGGCCCCCGGCACGACCACGCTCGAGGAGCAGCACTACGACCTCGTCAGCTGGCGCGCGGCCGACGAGGACCTCAACTACCGCCGGTTCTTCGCGGTCAACACCCTCGCCGCCGTACGCGTCGAGGACCCGGAGGTCTTCGCCGAGACGCATGCGGAGATCAAGCGGTGGTTCGACGAGGGCCTCGTCGACGGGCTGCGCGTCGACCACCCCGACGGCCTGCGCGACCCGAAGCGCTACCTCGACGACCTCGCCGCCCTCACCGGCGGCGCCTACGTGCTCGTCGAGAAGATCCTCGAGCCGGGGGAGGAGCTGCTCGCCGACTGGGCGACCGACGGCACCACCGGCTACGACGCGCTCGCGCTCATCGACCGCGTGCTGACCGACCCCGCCGGCGAGGCGCCGCTCACCGCGCTCGAGGACCGGCTGCGCGGTGCGCTGGTCGACTGGCACCGGATGGTCCACGACAACAAGCGCGCCGTCGCCGACGGCATCCTGCACTCCGAGGTCCTGCGGATCACCCGCGAGGTGGCCAAGGTGGTCGAGGGAGTCGACGAGGACGCCGTGGCCGACGCGATCGGCGAGCTGCTCGCCTGCTTCCCGGTCTACCGCTCCTACCTCCCCGAGGGCCGCGACCACCTCGACCAGGCCTTCGCCGCCGCGCGCGCGTCGCGTCCCGAGCTCGCGGCGACGTACGACGTCCTCGAGCCGGTCCTCAACGACGAGTGGGGCCAGCCGGCCCGGCGCCTCCAGCAGACCTCCGGCATGGTGATGGCCAAGGGCGTCGAGGACTGCTCCTTCTACCAGTGGTCGCGCCTCACCTCGCTCAACGAGGTCGGCGGCGACCCGTCGATCTTCGCGGTCGACGTCGACGCCTTCCACGCCGCGATGGCAGCGCGCCAGCGCGACTGGCCCGACGCGATGGTGACGCTGTCGACCCACGACACCAAGCGCGGCGAGGACGTCCGCGCGCGGATCACCGTCCTGGCCGAGGAGCCCGGCCACTGGGAGCAGGCGCTCGACGAGCTGCTGCGGCTCGCGCCCGTGCCCGACCCGGGCTTCGGCTCGCTGCTGTGGCAGGCCGTGCTCGGCGCCTGGACCCCCGACCACCTGCCCGACCTCCGCGAACGGCTGCACGGCTATGCCGAGAAGGCGATGCGCGAGGCGGGCGACCGGACGGCGTGGAACGAGCCCGACGAGGCGTACGAGGCCGCGGTGCACGCCGCGGTCGACGCGGTCTTCGACGACGACGAGGTGCGCGAGGTGCTGGTCGGCCTGGCCGCGCGGATCGACGAGCCGGCCCAGGCCAACTCGCTCGCCGCCAAGCTGCTCGCGATCACGATCCCGGGCGTGCCCGACGTCTACCAGGGCAGCGAGCTGTGGGAGACGTCGCTGGTCGACCCCGACAACCGCCGCCCGGTCGACTTCGAGCACCGCAAGGCGGTCCTCGCCGGCACCGCCGAGGACGACGCGGCCGCCAAGCTCCACGTCACCTGCGCCGCGCTGACGCTGCGCCGCGAGCGCCCCGAGCTGTTCACGGGCTACACGCCGGTCTCCGCTTCGGGTTCCGCCGCCGGGCACGTGGTGGCGTACGACCGCGGTGGCGCGATCGCCGTCGTCACCCGCCTCCCGCTGGGGCTCGCCGCTGCGGGCTGCGGCGACACGACGCTCGACCTGCCCGAGGGCCGGTGGCACGACGTGCTCACCGGGCTCGACACCGACGGCCGGCTGGAGCACCTGCTCGCCACGCACCCTGTTGCCCTGCTGGTGAGGAAGGACTGACGTGCAGCGCGGACCGTACGACGTGTGGGCACCGCGTCCGCAGCAGGTGCACCTGGTCGTGGCGGGCGAGACCGTCGCAATGACGCAGGGTGACGACGGGTGGTGGACTCCCAGCGAGCCGCTGACGGCAACGGACACCGCCGTCGAATACGGCTACCTGATCGACGACGACCCCGACCCGCGCCCCGACCCGCGGTCGCGCCGCCAGCCCGACGGCGTGCACGGCCTGTCGCGGCGGGACGCGACGACGTACGCGTGGAACGACGCCTCCTGGACCGGTCGCCAGCTCGCGGGATCGGTGATCTACGAGCTGCACATCGGGACGTTCACCCCGGAGGGCACGCTCGACGCCGCCGCGCACAAGCTCGACCACGTCCTCGACCTCGGCGTCGACCTCGTCGAGGTGATGCCGGTCAACGCCTTCAACGGCACGCACAACTGGGGCTACGACGGCGTCGCCTGGTTCGCCGTCCACGAGCAGTACGGCGGCCCGGACGCCTACCGGCGGTTCGTCGACGCCTGCCACGCGAAGGGTCTCGGCGTCGTGCAGGACGTGGTGCACAACCACCTCGGCCCGTCGGGCAACTACCTCCCGCTGTTCGGGCCCTACCTCAAGCCGGGCCGCAACACCTGGGGCGACCTGATCAACCTCGACGGCGAGGACGCGGCCGAGGTGCGCCGCTACATCCTCGACAACGTGCGCATGTGGTTCGAGGAGTTCCACGTCGACGCGCTCCGGCTCGACGCCGTGCACGCGCTCAGCGACACCTCCGAGGTGCACCTCCTCGAGGAGATGGCCGTCGAGACGGCTGCGTACTCGGCCCACGTACGCCGCCCGCTGACGCTCATCGCGGAGTCCGACCTCAACGACGCGCGGCTCGTCACCCCGCGCGAGGCCGGCGGCCACGGCCTCGACGCCCAGTGGAGCGACGACTTCCACCATGCCGTGCACGTCGCGCTCAGTGGCGAGACGGCCGGCTACTACGCCGATTTCGAGCCGCTGGAGGCGCTCGCCAAGGTCTGCGAGCGCGGCTTCTTCCACGACGGCACTTTCTCGTCGTTCCGTGACCGCGACCACGGCGTGCCCGTCGACACGGACCGGATGCCCACGTGGCGGCTCGTGGTGGCCAACCAGAACCACGACCAGATCGGCAACCGCGCCCGCGGCGACCGGCTCGCCGAGCACCTCGACGACGACCAGCTCGCCTGCGCCGCCCTGCTGACGCTGGCCGGCCCGTTCACGCCGATGCTGTTCATGGGGGAGGAGTGGGCAGCCTCGACGCCGTTCCAGTTCTTCACCTCGCACCCGGAGCCCGAGCTCGGCAAGGCGACCGCCGACGGCCGGATCGCCGAGTTCGAGCGGATGGGGTGGGACCCCGCCGAGGTGCCCGACCCGCAGGACGTGGAGTCCTTCCACCGCTCGCGGCTGGACTGGGACGAGCTGACGACGGGTCGGCACGCGGTCCTGCTCGACTGCTACCGCCGGCTCGGACGGCTGCGTCGCGAGCTCCCGCAGGTGACCGACCCGTCCTTCGGCTCGGTGTCGTGCACCGTCGAGGGCCGGCTCTTCACGATGCGCCGCGGCGACCTGCTGGTGGTCGTCAACGCCGGCTCGGACGAGGCTCGCATCGAGGTCGGCGGGCGGGACGTGCTCTTCGCGACTCCGCGCGGGGTCTCCCTCGCCGCCGGGATGTTGACCGTGCCGGCCCATGTCGGCGCACTTCTCGGACCGGTCGCAACTAATCCCTGAGCTGGCGCATCTCCCTTGCGAACCGGCCCTCGCGGGCCGTACACACACGAGGGAGATCCCATGAACCGCATCACCGCCCTGGCTGCCACCGCAGCCGTCGCCGCCTCCTCGATCGCGCTGACCGCGCCGGTCGCACAGGCGGCACCCGCCAAGGCCCGCGCCTACTCGGTGAGCGCCACGGCCAACATCGAGGTCGCCGTCGCCAAGGAGGACACCGTCAAGGTGCGCGGCCGCGTCACCCCGAAGGCCGCCGGTCAGAAGGTGACCCTCCAGCAGCGCGTGGGGAACAAGAAGCGCTGGGTCTCGACCGGCACAGCGAAGATCAAGGCCAACGGGACCTACAAGCTCACCGACAAGCCCTCGACGCCCGGCTCGCGCGAGTACCGCGTGGTCAAGCCCGCGTCGAACGGGTTCGCCAAGGGCACCAGCCCGTCCGTCGAGGTCGAGGTCTACCGCTGGGAGAAGCTCGGCTACCGCACCTTCGCCGGAACCGGCTTCGCGAGCAACGGCGCGACCATCGGCACCGAGTACTTCACCGCCAGCCTCTCGACCGTCACCCCGGGCACCGCGGCCACCGCGGAGTTCACCCTCGGTCGCAAGTGCACCGCGTTGCGCGCGACGTACGCCCTCACCGACTCCTCGCTCTCCGGTTCCAGCGGCGCCGTGACCGTGTCGGCGGACGGCAAGACCCTCGCCACGCACCCGCTGGCCGTGGGCACGATCGTCGCCGACGAGGAGCTCGACCTGACCGGCGTCTTCCGCCTGAAGCTCGACGCCAGCACCACCGCGACCCCGGCTGCGACCGCCGCTGTCGCCACGCCCGAGGTCCTCTGCACGCGCTGACGCGCACCCGTTCTGCAGCGGCGGGCACGACCGGGGTCACAGGCCCGGGAGTGCTCGCCGCTGCTGTTTTCGACACCCGTCATGGCGGCGCCGTAGTGTGGGCCGATGTGGCAGGCATCGACTACGACGCAGAGATCAAGCAGCTCCTGGCGACCATGAAGACCATCGGGTCGGTGCTCAACATCGACCGGATGCGCGGTGAGATCGCCGACCTGAGCGAGCAGGTCGCCGCACCCGACCTCTGGGACGACGTCGACAGCGCGACCCGCATCACCGGTCGCCTCTCCGCGCTGCAGGGCGAGCTCGACCGGTTCACCGGCCTCGAGGCCCGCATCGAGGACCTCGGCCTGATGGTCGAGATGGCCCAGGAGGAGGGCGACGCCGACTCGCTCGCCGACTCCGAGCGCGAGCTCAACCGGATCAAGAAGTCGGTGGAGTCCCTCGAGATCCGCACCCTCCTCGCCGGCGAGTACGACGAGCGCGAGGCGATCGTGACGATCCGCTCGGGCGCCGGCGGCGTCGACGCCGCCGACTTCGCCGAGATGCTCATGCGGATGTACACGCGCTGGGCCGAGCAGCACAAGTACGGCGTCGAGGTCTACGAGGTGTCGTACGCCGAGGAGGCGGGCATCAAGTCCGCCGAGTTCGCGATCCACGCGCCCTACGCCTACGGCACGCTCTCGGTCGAGGCCGGCACCCACCGCCTGGTGCGGATCAGCCCCTTCGACAACCAGGGCCGCCGCCAGACCTCGTTCGCCGCCGTCGAGGTGGTGCCCATGCTCGAGCAGACCGACGAGATCGAGGTCGACGAGAACGAGATCCGCACCGACGTCTTCCGCTCCGGCGGTCCCGGCGGCCAGTCCGTCAACACCACCGACTCGGCGGTCCGGCTGACCCACCTCCCGACCGGCATCGTCGTGTCCTGCCAGAACGAGAAGTCGCAGCTGCAGAACAAGGCGTCCGCGATGGTCGTGCTCAAGGCCAAGCTCCTCGCCCGCAAGAAGGCCGAGGAGGCCGCGCTCAAGAAGGACCTCAAGGGCGACGTGCAGGCCAGCTGGGGCGACCAGATGCGCAACTACGTCCTCAACCCCTACCAGGTCGTCAAGGACCTGCGGACCGGCCACGAGTCCGGTAACCCCAGCGCCGTGTTCGACGGCGACCTCGACGACTTCATGGAGGCCGGCATCCGCTGGCGCCGGGGCGCCGACAAGGTCGACGCCTGACCGGACGTCATGAGAATCCTGGGTTCGAACCGATGATTCTCATGACGTTGGTGCCGGGTCAGTCCCAGGGCAGGCGCAGGATCTCGTAGAGCAGGTCAGCGACGTCCTCGCGGACGTCCATCGGCATCGGCCGGTTGGCCCCGTCGACGGCGATGAGCCCTGCCCGGTCGCCATTGGACGCGAACCAGATGGCGCCCCTGCCGTCCTCGCCACCGACGTCGTACGTCACCACGTGCACGCCGTTGGGCAGGGTCTCGACCTGCATCCCACCCGTCCGGCAGGAGCGGAGCTCATCGAGCATCGCCGCCACTCCTGCCGACGCCGTCGTCTCGCCGTCGTAGCCGGCGACCCGCCACGTGACGCCTCTCGGCGTCCCGCCGGCCGACGCCCTCCCCGTGCCTCCGGCGAGCACCTCGTCGAGGCATGGCACGTTCGGGTCGGGCGAGGCCTCCGCCCGCGACGCGCTCTGCCATCCGGCCAAGGCCCCGTCAAGGTCCACGTCCGGCCAATCCGGCAGCTGTCCCCTAGAAACCGGCTGCGACGTGACCTCTGTCATGCCTGACTGCGTCCAGCCGTCGCGCAGCCCCGCCACGAGCGCCTCGGCCACCTCCTCGGCGGTCGCGTCGTCGGCCACGCCGGTGTCGTTGACCAGCTCGAGCTGGGCACGGTCGGCCCCGATCCGTACGGTCCAGACGTCGCCGAGCCACATGTCGGCGTCCGACACGGGGTCGGGCGGCATCGAGTCGTGGCGCACCTGCACGCCGTCGACGTCGTACGTCGTCGTGGTGGCGCACGTGTTCGGGGCAGGTGTGGAGAGCCCCTCGGCGGACGTGGCGACGCCTGGGTCTGCGTAGCGCGAGAAGACGAGGACGGCCGAGGCTCCGGAGTGGCTGACGAAGCGGGAGTTCCCCCTGCTCGTCGGCTCCGGCACCTGATCCCCGCCCGGTCCACCCAGGTACGAGCACGACGCTGTCGAGAAGCTGCCGCCGCCCCACGGCGAGTAGCGCTCCCACGTCTCCCACTCGCCGATCCACCCGTCGGTGGCCGCGGCGATGGCTGCGGTGTCGAGACGTGCGGAGCGGCCGTTCGACGCCACCCCGTCCTCGGGGGACACGAGCCGCGGCACGGCGAGTCCGCCACCCACGACGACGAGCGCGGCGAGCGCCACGGCACCCACCCGCGTACGTCGTCGCCGGCGGCTGGTCGACATGGCCGCCGCGGCCCCGGGGCCGGGGGAGTGCGCGAGGTCCCGGGTGAGCGCCTCGAAGGCGCGGTCGAGGTTCTGGTCGAGGTCAGACATGGGTGGGAGCTCCGTTCGGCTCGTCGGCGAGGAGGAGGGCCAGGGCGCCGCGACCACGCGACAGGCGGGCCTTGACGGTCCCGACCGGGCAGTGCTCGAGGCGGGCGACCTCGGCGACCGGGAGGTCGGCGAGGTGGTGCAGGACGATCGCCCGGCGCTGCGGCTCGGGGATCTGCTGGAGCGCGCGTACGAGTGCCGTCGTGGTCTCGTCGGGCGGGGGAGCGGTCGACTGCTGGCGGTTGCGGGCGAGCCAGGCCGCCGCGACCCTGCTGCGGCGCCACCTGCTCACCGCGAGCCGGGTGGCCACCTGCCGCACCCACGACGCCGGCTGGTCGTAGGCCGCGACCCGGTCCCAGTGCGACCACGCCTTGACGTACGCCTCCTGGGCGAGCTCCTCGGCCGCGCCGCGGTCACCGGTGAGGGCGTACGTGCAGGCGAGCGTCCGCGGCCAGGTCGCCGTGTAGAACTCGGCGAACTCGTGCTCGGCCCCGTCGGTCATCCACGTCCCCCGTCCCGGTCGGCGCCCCGGAGGCGCCGTCATCCACCCAACACGCACCGGACCGCCCGCGGGTTGCACCGCGGCGCGCGTTTCGAGAACCCGCGCACCCCTCACGTAGCCTCGATGCGTGATTCGCTTCGAGAAGGTGACCAAGGCCTACGCCGGTCACCCGCACCCCGCGCTCGACAACATCTCCGTCGACGTCGAGAAGGGGGAGTTCGTCTTCCTCGTCGGGTCCTCGGGCTCCGGCAAGTCGACCTTCCTGCGCCTCGTGCTGCGCGAGTACCGCCCGACCTCGGGCCGGGTGTACGTCGCCGGCAAGGAGATCAACCGGCTCGCGAGCTGGAAGGTGCCCCGGTTGCGCCGCGACATCGGCACGGTCTTCCAGGACTTCCGGCTGCTCCCCAACAAGACCGTCACGGAGAACGTCGCCTTCGCGCTCCAGGTCATCGGCAAGTCCCGCAAGGAGATCAAGGACCTCGTCCCCGAGACGCTGGAGCTGGTCGGCCTCAGCGGCAAGGGCGACCGGATGCCCGACGAGCTCTCGGGTGGCGAGCAGCAGCGCGTCGCCGTGGCCCGGGCGTTCGTCAACCGGCCGATGATCCTCATCGCCGACGAGCCCACCGGAAACCTCGACCCCACGACGTCGGTCGGCATCATGAAGCTCCTCGACCGGATCAACCGCACCGGGACCACGGTCGTGATGGCGACGCACGACTCGGGCATCGTCGACCAGATGCGCAAGCGCGTCATCGAGCTCGAGAACGGCCACGTCGTACGCGACCAGGCGCAGGGCGTCTACGGCCACCAGGCCTGAGCCCCGCCTCCCCCCACGAACCGACAGATCGAGAGCCTCACCTCCATGCAGCTTCGTTACGTCTACTCCGAGCTCGGCCAGGGCCTGCGACGCAACCTGTCCATGCACCTGGCCGTGGTGCTGACCCTGTTCGTCTCGCTCACGCTCGTCGGCATGGGCGTGCTGTTCCAGCAGCAGGCCACCAAGGCCGCCGAGCAGTGGGGCAACCAGCTCCAGATCACGGTGTTCCTGTGCCGCAACGGCGACAGTAACCCGGTCTGCCCCAGCTCGGTGACCGACGCCCAGAAGACCGAGATCGAGCAGGTCGTCCAGGACAACCCCGAGGTCGCCGACTACCACTTCGAGTCGAGCGAGACGGCCCTCGACAAGGCCAAGGAGCTCTACGGGGAGGAGCTGTTCTCGGGCGACAACCCGGCCATCACGGCCGAGGACATGCCGCAGACGATCTGGATCACGCTCGACGACCCGGAGCAGTTCGAGGGCATCACGAGCGCGGTGAAGGGCCTCGACGGCGTCTCCCGCGTGCAGGACATGCGCAAGGTCATCGCCCCGATCCTGGGCGCGCTCAGCATGCTGCAGTGGGTGGCGCTGGTGACCGCCTCCGTGCTGGTCCTCGCCGCACTGCTGCTGGTGGCCAACACGATCCGGCTCGCGGCGTTCGCGCGGCGCAAGGAGATCGGCATCATGCGGCTGGTCGGCGCGTCCACGCTCTACATCGCGCTGCCCTTCCTCCTCGAGGCGCTGGTGACCGCGGTCATCGGCGTGCTGCTGGCCGGGGGAGCGCTCGCCGCCGTCCAGCAGTTCGGCATCGAGGGCCGGGGCGACGACACGTTGAAGTTCATCCCGTGGATCGGCTGGGACGAGTTCTGGCTCGCTGCCGCAGCGGTCGGGATCCTCGGTCCGCTGCTGACGCTGCTTCCGACACTCGTGCTGACGCGGAAATACCTCAAAGTCTGAGCCGCGGGGGTTACCGTCTGAGCGTTCTCTTCCCCGAACGCTCCATTCACACGAAGGCAATCACGGTGCGTCCCTTCCCCCGTACCGCTCAACGCCGCATGGCCGCAGCACTCGTTGCGGTCCTGGCACTGGGCATGTCCGCCGCGCACGCCGACGACCTCAAGGACCGGCAGCGCGAGGTCGAGCGCCAGATCAAGGGCGCCCACCAGGACCTCGACGAGTCGAGCTCCCAGCTCCGCAAGGCGGCCGCCCGGCTCGCCGCGGCCCACGAGCAGCTGTCGGTCGCCAAGACCCGGCTCGCGACGGCGCGCGGCAAGGTCGAGGTCGCGCAGGAGCGCGACGCCGAGATGCAGGCCGAGCTGGCGCAGGCCGAGCTCGACCTCGCCGAGGCCGAGGCCGAGCTCGCTCGCGGCCAGGTCGACCGCGAGGACCAGCGCGAGCGGGTCGCCAACACCGTCGCCGACATGTACTCCGAGGGCGACCCCGACCTGATCGCCTTCTCCGCGATGCTCGACGCGGTCACGACCGAGGAGCTCACCCGCCGCAACGGCGTACGCGACGTGATCGTGGGCCAGGAGGCGCGGGCGTACGACCAGCTCAAGGCCGCCGAGGTGCTCCTCGAGGTGCAGGAGGACCAGGTTTCCGAGGCGCGCGACGAGGTAGCCGACCAGCGCGAGGCCGCGGCCGAGCACCTCGAGCTGATGCAGGCCCTCGAGACCGAGCAGCAGGACGCCAAGGACTCCGTCGTCGCGCTCGTCGTCGAGCGCCGCGACGCCCGGGTCGACGCCCGCGAGGCCCGCGCGCAGGACCTGGCCAAGCTGCGCAAGCACCAGAAGCAGCAGGACCGCATCGAGGAGATGCTCCGCAAGCGTGCCGCGCGCGCTGTCGCCCGGGCCCGCGCGCTCGCTCGGGCCCAGGCCAGGTCGGCCCCCGGCGGTCCCTCGACCGGACTGCTGGCCATGCCGGTCGACGGCTACGTCACGTCGCCCTTCGGCTACCGATCACACCCCATCTACCACTACTGGGGCCTGCACGACGGCGTCGACTTCGGCGGCGGCTGCGGCACCCCGCTCCGTGCGGCCGCTCCGGGCCGGGTCATCGCGTCGTACTGGAGCGGTGTCTACGGCAACCGGCTGATCGTGGACCACGGAGTCCTCGGCGGCAAGGGCGTCGCCACGATCTACAACCACGCCAGCGGCTACACCGTGGGCGTCGGCGACCAGGTCACCGAAGGACAGGTCCTCGGCTACGAGGGCGACACCGGCTGGTCCACGGGCTGCCACCTCCACTTCACGGTGATGGCCAACGGCCAGGCCGTCGACCCGATGAACTGGTTCTGACGGGCGCACGCATCTCGTTGGACACGCTCTGGGAGAATGAACCCATGGCGAAGGAGCAGGGCCAGAAGATGGTCGCGCAGAACAAGAAGGCGCGCCACGACTACCACATCGAGGACACGTGGGAGGCCGGGCTCGTCCTGGTGGGGACCGAGGTCAAGTCCCTGCGGATGGGCCGTGCGTCGCTGGTCGACGGCTTCGCCGAGATCGACAACGGCGAGGCGTGGCTGCTCGGCGTGCACATCCCGGAGTACAGCCAGGGCACCTGGACCAACCACACCGCGCGCCGGCGCCGCAAGATGCTGCTCAACCGCTCCGAGATCGACAAGATCGAGCGCAAGATCACCGACAAGGGCTACACGATCATCCCGCTTGCGCTCTACTTCAAGGACGGCCGGGCGAAGGTCGAGATCGCCCTCGCCAAGGGCAAGAAGTCCTACGACAAGCGCCACACCCTCGCCGAGCGCGACGCCAACCGCGAGAAGGTCGAGGCGGTGCAGCGCCGGCTCAAGGGGCACCGTGACTGATCCTCGGACCTTCGCCCGAGACCTCGGCCTCCCCGGCCTGCAGGACCTGCACACCCACTTCCTGCCGCCGCGGGTGATGGCCAAGGTGCGCGCCCAGTTCGACTCCGCAGGTCCACTCATCGGTCGCGCGTGGCCGCTGCGCTACCGCGACGAGGACGACGTGCTCGTCGAGACGCTGCGCTCGTTCGGCGTACGCCGCTTCACCGCGCTGCCCTACGCGCACAAGCCCGACATGGCCGAGTTCCTCAACGACTGGGCGGTCGGCTTCGCGGCGCGGGTGCCCGAGGCGGCGGTGTGCGGCACGTTCTTCCCCGAGCCCGGCGTGGCGGCGTACGTCGCCGAGCGATCGGCAACGGTCGAGGTCTGGAAGATCCACGTGCAGGTCGGTGCCTTCACCGTCACCGACCCGCTGCTCGACGAGGCGTGGGGTGTCGTCGCCGACACCGGCACGCCGGTCGTGCTCCACGCGGGCAGCGGCCCGGTCCCCACCGAGCACACCGGCCCGGGACCGGTAGCCGACCTGCTGGCGCGCCACCCGCGGCTGCGGCTGGTGATCGCCCACGCCGGGGCGCCGGAGTACGCCGAGTTCCTCCGGCTCGCCGAGGCCTACGAGCGGGTCGCGCTCGACACGACGATGGCGTTCACGCCCTTCTTCGAGGAGATGGGCGGCGGCGCCTACCCGGCGGAGCTGCTGCCGCGGCTGCGAGACCTCGGGCTGGGCGGCAAGGTGCACCTCGGCAGCGACTTCCCGATTATCCCCTATGCGTACGGCGTCCAGCTCGACGCGCTCGCCGCGTTGGACCTGGGCGACGAGTGGCTGCGCGCGGTGTGCTGGGACAACACGGCCGCCCTGCTCAGTAGCCCGGGAACACCTGACGCAGCTCGTCGAGGGTGACGTTGCCGGTGACGGTGGCGTCGGTCGGCGTGTGGTTCTCGCCGAGTCGGCCACCCACCAGGCGTACGACCGCCTCGAGCGGACCGGCGTACGTCGCCGTCGGGTCGCTCGTGTCGGCCTCGATGGCCACGGAGTCGGTGATTGCGAGCGTGTGCTCGCCGACCGCAAGGCGGGTCGGTGCGTCGACCCGATCGGCCTTGCCGATGAACCCGAGCATGAAGCCCATGCCGTCGGCGTAGTGCTGGAGCAGCAGCTCCGCCGCGGTGCCGGTGAGGGCGGCGTCGGGGTCGGTCGCGACGCGGACGTCCCAGTCGTGCATCACTTGCTCGTTGAGCCGCATGCCCACCGCCGTCGCCACGGGCACCGGGGCCGGCAGGAAGCCGAGGTCGACGCTCGTCCTGGCGCGCTGCTCGGGCGTCAGCGACTCGTAGAGCTCGACCAGGCGCGCGTCGCTCGCGACGAATGCCTCCGCCTGGTCGGCGGGGCTCATCGCGTTCCACCGATCCCACACGGCGGTGTTCTCGGGCCGGTCGGCGTCGTCGCCCAGTGCGGCGACGAGGGTGTGGCGGGCGATCTCCGCGCCGCTGCCCAGGTGCGACAGGACGTCGGCGACCGTCCACTGGTCGGCGCCGCTGGTCGTGGCGAGGTCCTCGGCCGTCAACGTGGCGACGTGCGCCGCGAGCCGGTCGTGGGTGGCGCGGAGCTCGGCGATGGACTGGTCAACGAGGACGGTCATGTCAGTCACAACCGGACCGCGGACCGTTTGTTCCCGCTGCGCTCCCGGAGCCGCGTATGGTGCGCGCTCGATACGTTGTGGCCGTGGAGTCCGGAACCTGGATCGACGTCCTGCTCGTCCTCGCGTTCATCCTCGCCGGTGGTGTCTTCGCCGCGACGGAGATTGCGCTGGTCTCGCTGCGCTCCGGCCAGGTCGAGCGGCTCGACACCCAGGGCGGCCGCGGTCACGCCGTCGCCTCCCTCGCCCGTGACCCCAACCGGTTCCTCTCCGCGGTGCAGATCGGCGTCACGGTCGCCGGCTTCTTCTCCGCAGCATTCGGCGCCTCGACGCTCGCACCGTCCTTCGCGCCGGTCTTCGAGGGCCTCGGCGCTCCGGCGCCCGACACTGTCTCCCTGGTCGTCGTGACCCTGGTGGTCTCGTACCTCTCGCTCGTGCTCGGCGAGCTGGTGCCCAAGCGGCTGGCGCTCCAACGCTCGGTCGGCGTCGCCAAGCTCTTCGCCCCGCCGCTGGGCGGGTTCGCCACTGTGATGAAGCCGGTGATCTGGCTGCTCTCGCTCTCCACCAACCTGCTCGTCCGCCTGCTCGGCGGCAACCCCGACGCCTCCGGCGACGAGGTCGACGAGGAGGAGCTCCGGATGATGATCTCGGGCCACGAGGACATCCCCGCGGGCGAGCGCAAGATCGTCGACGACGTCTTCGAGGCCGGCGACCGCTCGATCAGCGAGGTGATGCGACCCCGCGGCGACGTCGTGTTCCTCAGCGGCGACCTGACCCTCGCGGAGGCCGTCGCCGTCATCGTCGAGCAGCCCTACACTCGCTACCCGGTGACCGGCGAGTCGTTCGACGAGGTGCTCGGCTACCTCCACCTGCGCGACGTCCTCGGCCGCGCCGACGACCACGCGACCACCGTCGCCGCCATCGCCCGCGATCTTCCGGTCCTCCCGCGCACGAACAGGGTGCTGCCCTCGATCGACCAGCTGCGCAGCCTCGGCGCCCACATCGCGCTCGTCGTCGACGAGTACGGCGGCACTGACGGGATCGTCACGCTCGAGGACCTGATGGAGGAGCTCGTCGGCGACATCCACGACGAGTACGACCGCGACGCCGAGATCGCCGCGGCCGCCGACCAGGAGACCGTCGACGCCGGCCTCACCATCGAGGACTTCGGCGAGCGGACCGGCGTCGAGCTCGAGGACGGCCCGTACGAGACGGTCGCCGGTTTCGTGCTGCACCGGCTCGCGCGGATGGCCGACGTCGGCGACAGCGTCCCCGTCGACGACTGGATGCTCGAGGTCGCGGAGGTCGACGGCCACCGCATCACGCGCGTACGACTTCACGCACCGACCCCGGCCGAGGAGCCGGCCGAGCAGTGATGCTGATGGCCGTACGACTGCTGGCACTCGTGCCGCTTGTCGTCGTCTCCGCCTGCGCCGACGGATCGGGCGCAGGGTCGGGTGACGCGCCCGTGCCGCTCACTCCCGACGGCATTGCGGCGGTGGTCGCCGACCACGTCGACCGCGAGCCGAAGCGCGTCGACCCCTGGGACGTGATGACCCGCGAGCTCGAGGTGGACGCGCCCGGCGCGGCCCTGTCGTTCGGCCGCGGTGACTTCCTGGGCGTCGCGGTCGCCCCGACCACCGACAGCCCGCTGGTGTGCGGTGACCGCTCGTTCTTCGACGAGTGCGTCGACGTGGAGCACGACGGGTCCGACCTCGTGCTGGCCTGGCAGGAGCTGGAGCCCGAGGAGGACCCCGGCGTCGTGTACGTCATCGACCGCCGCGACGATGAGGACGTGATCGCCCACTACTCCGGTGCCTCGATCACCGGCGACCCGCGCGAGCTGGACCTCGGTGTGACCGTCGACGAGATGGCCGACATCGTCACCGACGCGCGCCTGACGCTGGGGCGAGCGGAATTAGCGTTCGGCGGATGTCGGTTGTGCTGCGTAGACTGAAGGGCGCAGGCGCTCGACGGTCTGCGTTGAAAATTCAAGAGGGGCTGATCGGTTTCGACTTGGGACGTTAGTTCCAGGGGAAGCGGGTCGAGAAGCCAGCGTCATCTCGTAAACGATCGCTGGAAACCTATAGTTGCCAATTCCAATCGCAACGACTTCGCTCTCGCTGCCTGAGCAGTGATCGAAGGGTCTGACCGGGCGCCCGTCTCCGTCCCGGACCCAGGCCTCATCTAGGAGACTTGCTGATCACTCTCTGTCAGGAGGGGTGATCGGGACTCAATCCTGACTGGGCCTGTCGGCGACGTGTCTGTGCGAGCGCCGGGGCCGAGAAAAGCGACAACACTGACTGCACCCGGAGAAGACCTGGTTCGACGCTCGAGGACCGGGGTTCGATTCCCCGCAGCTCCACGCTCGATCGAGGGCGACGTGTGTCACGGCTTCGCCGTTGACCACGTCGCCTTCGCCATGTGTTGCCTCGCTGCGCTCGGCGGCGGGGGCTTCGCCACCCGCACCCCCTTTGCTCCGATGGTGCGGTCTCTTGAGCTTCGCCACCCGCACCCCTCCGACGGTTGTCAGCCGACCAGTAGCCGGTCGGGCTCGTCGACCTCGAGCTCGGGGCCTTCCTTTTCGTGGCGTCGTCCGGCGAGGTGGAAGATCGCCATCGCGACGGCGGCGACCAGGGCGTACTCGAGACCGAGGAGCACGTTCAGGCGGTCGCGGTCGGCACCGGTGACCATCGAGAAGAAGAAGGCGTTGCCGAACGCGTTGAGCATCGAGTGCCAGACGGCGGCGAGGGTCCACGAACCGCGGCGGTTCCGCAGCAGGAGGAGGACGACCAGCTGGAAGCCGGCGTTGCCCAGGATGCCCACCACCAGTGGCATGTCACCGGTGAGCATGAGCGGGAGGTGCCAGAAGATCCGCAGCGGAGCCAGCACACCGAACGCCCCGAGCAGTCCGAAGCGTCGCAGCAGGACCGGGGCGGCGAACGCCGTCCAGCCGGCCTCCTCGCCGAGCCCGACGAACACCAGCATCGCGAGGAAGGTCACCGGCACCTCGGGCCAGCTGCCGAGCTGTCCGGCTGTCGGCAGCGGCGCTCCCAGCTGGTGGTTCACCAGCACGATCGCGACCTGCAGGAGCGCCGGGGCGCCGAACGCGAGGGCGTACAGCCAGGGTGACGCAGCCCAGCGCCGCAGGGTCCTGCCCCAGGCGAACAGCGCCTCGCGGCCCTGGCAGGACGTGACCAGGAGCGCCGCGATCACCGGACCCAGGGGGAAGTTCTCGGGGTTGGACCCGATGCCCAGGGCGGTGACGATGTACGGCATCCAGCCGAACAGGCAGGCGAGCACGGCGAAGGCGGAGATCGGATGTCTCCGGACGAGCTGGACGGGCGTGGTCATCGGGTCTCCCGGGGTCGTGCGGTTCCGGTCGGAACCAGCAGAGCCACGCTCCCGCGAACCGGGCGCTGCGGGCGTCGGGCTCCGGGCCCGACCTCGAGCGGTACCCGGGTGCCGGCTCCGAGCGCCGTTCTCATCCTCCAGACCGAGGTGGGCCACCGCGGGGCGGACCTAGGGTGACGCTTGTGTCCCTGACCGAGCGCGTCCGCCGAGTCGCTGCCGGTCCGGAGGGGCGTCTCGCGTTCGACGTCCTCCTCGCCGCGGCGTGCCTGGGCGTGGCGCTGGTCGTGAACCTGAGTGGCTCCGAGTCGGTCGCCGCGAACCGCGAGGACGGCCCGCTGACCGTGTCGCTCACCGTGCTGGCGGTCGGCAGCCTGGCGCTGCGCAGGCTCTGGCCGCTGGTGACCCTCCTGCTCACGCTGACGGGTGTTCTCGGTCTGGTGGTCATCGACGGCACCGTCGGAGCGGCGACCCTCGGCCCGATCGTGGCGGCGTACACGGCGACGGCCCACGGCACTGCCCGTACGGGCCAGCGCGCCATGGTGATCGTGGCGGCAGCACTGGTGCTGACGTGGTTCCTCGACCCCGTCGACCTGAGTCCAGAGGGCACTGTCATCAATGCGGCCGCGTTCGGAGCGGTGCTGCTGCTCGGCACCGGGGTCCGGGACCGGCGTGACCGCGCCGTCGTCGACGTCCGCGCCGCCGCGACCCAGGAGCGGCTCCGCATCACCCGCGAGCTGCACGACGTGCTCGGTCACTCGATGAGCGTGATGGTCGTGCAGGCGGGCGCCGCGGGCCGCCTCCTCGACACGGGCGACACCGTCAGGGCCCGCGCCGCCGTGGCCGAGATCGAGCAGACCGGCCGCCGGTCGATGACCGAGATGCGTCACCTGCTGGGCATCCTGAGGGACGAGGAGGAGTCCCCCTCGCCGCGGGCTCCCGCACCGACCCTGTCCGACGTCGAGGCACTGGTCGGCCGGGTCGGCGAGGCCGGACTCCCGGCGGAACTGACGGTGACCGGCGAGCGCGGCGCGGTCTCGCCCGGTATCGACCTCGCGGCGTACCGCATCGTCCAGGAGGCACTCACCAACTGCCTGAAGCACTCGGCGGCCACGCGCGCCGACGTCGGGATCGCCTACGGCGCGGACACGGTCACCGTCGAGGTGACCGACGACGGGCGCGGTCCCGCCCGCGGCGAGACGTCAGGTCACGGTCTTGCCGGGATGCGCGAGCGCGTGGCGATGTACGACGGCGACCTGAGCGTCGGCGCCGGGGCCGAGGGAGGCTTCCGCGTGCACGCGGTGCTGCCGCGCGAGGTCGTCCCGTGATCCGCGTAGTGGTGG
This sequence comes from Nocardioides zhouii, assembly GCF_004137345.1. Classification (GTDB taxonomy): domain Bacteria; phylum Actinomycetota; class Actinomycetes; order Propionibacteriales; family Nocardioidaceae; genus Nocardioides; species Nocardioides zhouii. Next base: position 97,761 of record NZ_SDWV01000004.1, on the reverse strand, counting down.
CCGACGACCAGGCCCTGGTGCGGTCGGGCTTCGCGATGATCCTCGGCGCCGAGCCCGGCATCGAGGTGGTGGCGGAGGCGTCGGACGGCGCCGGTGCGCTGGCGGCCGCCAGGACGCACCTGCCCGACGTCGTGCTGATGGACATCCGGATGCCGGGGATGGACGGCATCGAGGCGACCCGCCACATCACCTCCAGCCCGATCACCTCGGGCGTGAAGGTGCTGGTGCTGACGACCTTCGCCGCCGACGACTACGTCGTCGCGGCACTCCGCGCAGGAGCCAGCGGCTTCGTCCTGAAGGACACCGAGCCCGACGACCTCGTACGTGCGGTCACGGTCGTGGCCGCAGGCGAGGCGCTGCTGGCTCCCGAAGTGACCCGGCGGATGCTCGACCGGTTCGCGAAGGGGGAGAGGGAAGTGGTCGAGCTGCCTCCGCTCACCCAGCGCGAGCACGAGGTGCTGGTCGCCGTGGCGCTCGGGCTGTCCAACCTCGAGATCGCGGATCGGCTGGTCGTGAGCTATTCGACCGTCAAGACCCACGTGAGCCACCTGCTCACCAAGCTCGACGCGCGCGACCGGGCGCAGCTGGTGATGCTGGCGCACCGGGCGGGGCTGGGCGGCTGAGGCTCGGGTCAGACCGGGATCGCTCGGTCGTCCGGAGTCCCGGTGGGGTGCAGGATCCCGGCCAGCACCTCGACGCCGTCGACCAGCCGCGGGCCCGGACGGGCGAACAGGCCGTCGGCGTCCACGGCCCAGACAGGCACGCCGGGGAAGTGGTGGCGTACGTCCCGGGCGAGCGCCGCGCCGCCCTCGAGGTCGAAGCCGCACGGCGCGCACACGACCACGTCCGGACGCGAGTCGATCGCCTCGTCCCACGTGATCCGGCCCGACTTCGTGCCCGCGACGCCCAGCGACGGCTCGCCGCCGGCCCGGGTGACCATCTCCGGGATCCAGTGCCCCGGCGCGAAGGGCGGGTCGGTCCACTCCAGGACCAGCACCCGCGGCCTCGGTCGACCGGCGACCCGGTCGACGACCGCGGCCAGGCGCGTCTCGAGGGACACGACGACAGCCGCGGCCTCGTCGCCACGGCCCGTCAGCCGCCCGACCTCGACGATCGTGGCCAGCACGTCGTCGAGGGTGTGCGGGTCGAGGGTGGCGACCTCGGCCCGGCAACCGAGGAACGTGAGCGCCTCGTCGACGCTCGCCACGTCCACCGCACACACGGCACACAGGTCCTGGGTGACCACGAGGTCGGCATCGAGCTCGGCCAGCGCGCCCGCGTCGAGGCGGTAGAGGTCCTCGCCCGCAGTCATCGCCGCCGCGACGAAGTCGTCGATCTCCCGCGGCGTGAGCCCCTCGGGCATCGCCGACGTCGACACGACCCGCCGCTCACGTGCGGCGGGCGGATGGTCGCACTCGAAGGTCACGCCCACCACGTCGTCGCCCGCGCCGACGGCGAACAGGACCTCGGTGGCGGACGGGATCAGCGAGACGATGCGCACCCGCGGAGACTAGGCGAACAGGAACCAGCACGTGATGTGAGACTGCCGCGGTGACCCCGATCGACCCTGCCTCCCTCCGCATCGCACCGCTGACCCGCGCGCACGCCGAGGACATGGCGACGTGGTCGTACGACCCGCCGTACGACGTCTACGACATGACGGGTGCCGAGCCCGACGAGCTGCTCGACCCGGCCGCGGGGTTCCACGCGGTCTTCGCCGGCGACGAGCTCGTCGGCTTCCGGTCCTTCGGCCCGGACGGTCGGGTGCCGGGCTGGGACTACGACGACACGGCGCTCGACACGGGCGGCGGCCTGCGCCCCTCGCTCACCGGCCAGGGCCTCGGCCGCGCCGTGATCTCCGCCGGGCTCGAGTTCGGCCGGGCCCGCTTCGCGCCCTCGGCCTTCCGCGTCACGGTCGCCACCTTCAACCTGCGCGCGCTGCGTACGGTCGAGTCCCTCGGGTTCGAGCGGGTCGCGTCCTTCGAGGCAGCCAGGGACGGCAGGCCGTTCGGGGTGCTGGTGCGCCGCGAGGCCGACTGACCCGGTCTCAGTCGGAGAAGACGTTCCAGCAGATCTCGTTGCGGCGGCGTTGGTCCTCCACCACCAGGTCCCGCACCGCCTCGGGCAGACGCTGCCGCTGCCAGTCGCACTCGGCTCCTCGGACAGCGTCCTCCTGACCGGCAGGCGCCGCTGCCACGGCGGCCTTGATGGCGTACGCCGCTGCGCCGAGGTCGTGCTCGGCGACGTGGGCGACCGCGGCCGCCTGACCAGCGGCGTACGCGGCGAACCGGGGCGCTCCCCGGAGGTCGCGGGCAGCCCCCATCGCATGCCCGCCGGTGGCGCGCGCGGCCATCATCGCCAGGTCGCCGCGCACCCAGGCGCGGGCCGCCTCGATCGCCTGGCGCGGTCGAGGGTCGTTCTGGCTCCCGGACTCGAACAGGCCGAGCACGTGGTCGGCGCACTCCGCGGCCCAGAGGGCGAGCAGGTGGTGGTCCTCGACGGTCAGCGATCCGCCGCGGCGAACGGTGACCAGGCGCGGATCGCGCACGCGGGGCAGGATCACGACGGCGAGCCTAGGTGAGAGGCTGCTGGTCATGAGCGCGTGCGTCTTCTGCCAGATCGTCTCCGGCGAGACACCCGGCCACCTCGTGCTCGAGACCGACGACCTCGTCGCGTTCCTCGACACCCGCCCGGTGTTCAAGGGCCACGTCCTGCTGGTGCCGCGCGAGCACGTCGTCACGCTGCCGGACCTCCCGGCCGACCTGGGCGCGCCGTTCATCGAGGCCGCCCAGCGGATCGCGACGGCGGTCGTCGAGGCCCTCGGTGCGCAGGGGTCGTTCGTCGCGATCAACAACACGGTGAGTCAGTCGGTGCCGCACCTGCACCTCCACGTCGTGCCGCGCACCAAGGGCGACGGGCTGCGCGGCTTCTTCTGGCCGCGGACGAAGTACGCCGACGGCGAGGCCGCCGCGTACGCCGAGAAGCTGCGCGAGGCACTGGCCCCCTGACGCAGGGTCAGCCGCGTCCGGTGCCGATCGCGTCGCGCTCGGGGCGGTCCGCGGTGTCGAGGGCGGCGCGGAAGGTCCACGGCTCGTCGCGTCGCCGCAGCGCATTGCCCGTGGCCTTCCCGCCGAGGGCGAACGCCGCGGCTCCGACGGCGATGCCGGCCAGGACGTCGACGGAGAAGTGCCACCCGAGGTAGATCGTCGCGACCATGGTCAGCGCGAGGAACGTCCACGCGGCGACCCGGATCACCACGGGGAGCCGCATCGCCTCGGCGACGAGGCAGATGGTGACCATCACCGCGACGTGCAGCGATGCGAACGCCGCGATGGTCTGGACGGCGTGCGTGTCCCACGGACCGCCGAGGACCTCGATCCGGTCGGCGAGGAGCACGTCGCGCACGGCGCTGTTGGGCGTACGGGGCAGGTCGGTGAACCACTCGGGGGAGGAGTACGTCGGCCCGAGGGACGGCACGGCGTAGTAGAGGGCAGCGCCGAGCAGCCAGTCCAGCGAGATCGCCGTGACGTACCACGCCCCCGCGCTCGAGCGGCGCGTCCACACCAGGGCGATGGCCAGACTGGCCGGGACCAGACCGATCCACACGAGGTAGACCGAGGCCATCGTCCAGTTGGCCCACGTCGTGCCGAGCACGTCGTGCAGCACCTGGGCCGGGTTGTGGCCGAGCCACAGCATCCGGTCGAGGCGCGCGAGCTCCGGGTCGGCCAGCCGGTCGGTGACGAACGGGACGTAGCTCTTGAGGTTGCGGAAGGCGACGTAGGCGACGTACCACGTGACCAGCCCGCTCGCGGTGAACAGGATCTGGTCGCGGTTCCACCGCTCGACCAGCACCGTGCGCAGGGGGACCCGTCCCGCGGCCCCGCTGCGGCGGGCCAGCAGGATCCACCGGGTGACGACGTCGAGCGCGATGGCCGACGCGACGATCACCGGCAGCCGGAACCACGTCGGGAGGGAGGCGCCGTCGGGGTCGCGAAGCGGCAGGTGGTGCGTCCACGCCACCAGTGCCGCCATCATCGCCATCGCAGCCGCCACGAAGGCGGCGGCCCGGAACTCCCCCCGACCCATGCGCACACCGTAGCGACGCTCGGCCCCGGTGGCACCTTCCTGCACGCGACCTCCACCACTGGTCTCGACCGATGCCGGCGTGCCGGCGCAACCAATCGGATCGTCGCCGCGTCTCCTCGATGACGAGGGGACACACCATGCGAGACGCGCTGATCCGACGAACAGTCCGTTGCAGCCTGACCGCTGCGCTCTTGGCCGTCGGGCTCGCGGCCGGGCCGGCGGGTGCCGGGCTCCCGGACGAGGAGGCCCGTACGACGCTGCCGGAGCCGACGACCGCCACGGTCACCGCCGCCCAGCTCGGCCGCGGCTCCACCGTCGCGGTGATCACTACGGCCGGCTTCGACGAACGGCCGAGCGAGCTCACCACGTCGTTGGAGGTGATCACCCCCGACGGCGTCCGGCACCCGGTCTACTCGGTGTCGACCCCCTTCGAGTCCGATGCCTACGTGGGTGACTTCCATCTCGCGGACTGGCGTCCGGAGACGCACACTGCGCTGCTGCGCGTGGTGCGCGGTCACACGGTGCCCGACCGCCTGGTGGCGTACGACGTCACCACCGGCGAGATGCGTACGACCACGATGCCGAGGAGGGGCCTCTCCGCCGGCCTCGACCCCGCCGGCGCGGGCGTCCTGCTCGCGCTCTCCGGTCACGGGCCGCGCGGGCGCCTGGTCGCCCGCGGCTGGGACGGCACCACCACCCGGCTGCCGGGCACCACCGGCGGGGCGCCGATCACCTCGGTCGACGGACGCACCCTCGTGACCGGCGCCGGCGAGCGCCGGACGTGGTGGATCATCGACCTCGCCGGCCGCCGGGGCACCGAGCTGGAGCCGCCCGGAGGGTGCGGCCCGATCCGCTGGCTCGACTCCGACAGCATCGTCGCGAGCTGCTACACCGAGGGTGACGACAGCGGCAACCAGCTGATGGCCGTCCACCTCGACGGGACGTCCACCCGGCTCGGCACCTTCCACCCGTTCGCGCTCACGCGCAGGCTGGACATCCTCGCCGACGGGGACGTGCGCAGGGCCGGAGGGAAGCGGTGGTATGTCACGTGGCGCCGCTGTGGGAGCGGGGTCGTGACCGCGGCGACGAGGTCGGGGGACCGGCGGCGCGTGCCGGGGACGACCGGTCTCGACACCCTCGTGGGCACGCGTGGCGACCGGCTGCTCCTGGCCCGTGGCGGTGACCAGTGCCGTGACGGCCGCGGACCGAAGGTGCTGGAGCTGCTCGACCCGCGCACCGGCACCGCCCAGGTACTGACGCGCCTGGCAGAAGGTGAGTGGTGGCGCTCCGTGATCGGCGCCACCGAGGTGCGGCACTGGGCACCGTGACGACTAGGGTCGACGCCGGACAGATACGCCTGAGCTGAGGAGTCATCGAGATGGGTCGCTTCGACCGCCGCGTCGCCGTCATCACCGGAGCCGCACGCGGCATCGGGTTCGGCATCGCCCGCCGCTTCTCCAGTGAGGGCGCGTCCGTCGCGATCCTCGACCTCGACGAGTCCGCCGCCCAGGAGGCCGCCGGCCGCCTCGAGCTGACCGACGGTGCGCGGGCCATCGGCGTCGGCTGCGACGTCGTGGACTCGGCCGCCGCGGAGGCCGCCGTACAACGCGTCGTGGACGAGCTCGGCGGGATCCACATCCTCGTCAACAACGCCGGCGTCACCCGCGACAACCTGCTCTTCAAGATGACCGAGGAGGACTGGGACATGGTGATGGGCGTCCACCTCAAGGGCGTCTTCAACATGACCAAGTCCGCGCAGTCGCGCTTCGTGGAGCAGAAGTACGGCAAGATCCTCAACCTCTCCAGCGTCTCGGCGCTCGGCAACCGCGGTCAGGCCAACTACTCCGCGGCCAAGATGGGCATCCAGGGCCTCACCCGCACCCTCGGCATCGAGCTCGGTCCCTACGGGATCACCGCCAACGCCATCGCGCCCGGGTTCATCGTCACCGAGATGACCGACGCCACCGCACGCCGGCTCAAGATGGAGCCCGAGGAGCTGCAGCGCCTCAACGCCGAGGCCACGCCCGTACGCCGGGTCGGCCAGCCGGAGGACATCGCGGCCGCAGCGGCCTTCCTGTGCAGCGACGATGCGTCCTTCATCACAGGGCAGACGCTTTACGTTGACGGTGGCCGCAAGCTCGGCTGAGCGTGAAGTCGAGCATTTCGCTCGACTTTGCTGAGATCCACGTCACGCCCCTGACCTGCGGCTTTGCCGTTCAGGGGCGTTGTCGTTTTGCGCGCTCGTGCATCGTCTGCCACGTTGGACGACGGTCGAGAGACCCACAGGACGGTTCGGGCCGGCCTGCTGGTGCGACCGAACAGACACCCGCCCCGGACAACGCCGAGTCCTGCCCGCCCGGAGCGATCCCCCGAGAACATCGAGGGCAGGAGTGGGGGACCCACAGGTTCCACTGCCGGTTCGTGAAGGTCTGCGCGCCGGGTCGACGGCGTTGCCACCATGCGGTGGCGGGGCACTTTCCAGCCCTAGCCCGACAGCTCACCTCACAGGCGTGGGAAAGGAACACCTCCATGCCTGCGACTCCTCGTGGGGCGCGAGCCTGTGCGCTCGCCCTGGCCGGTCTCGGCCTCACTGCATCAACGCTCGCCACCTCGGCACTCGCCGCCCCAGCGGCCACCGCCGCGTCCGGCGACGACGCCCAGCAGATCACCAGCACGACGACCCGGACGGTCGCCCAGCGCGTCAGCGCCCGCGTCCTCAGCGCCAAGGACGTCGCCATGCGCCAGCGCGGCGACGCGTACGCCTATGGTGCCGCTGGCCCCGACCGCTTCGACTGCTCGGGGCTGGTGTTCTACAGCTTCCGCCGCGCAGGCTTCCCGGTGCCGCGTACGTCGGGCGCCCAGGCCGGCTTCACGCGGCGAATCGCGAAGCAGGACATGCGCGCCGGCGACCTGATGTTCTTCTACGGCAGCGGTGGGGTCTACCACGCTGCGATCTTCCTCAAGTGGTCGCACGGCCACGCCGTGATGGTGCACTCGCCGGGCTCCGGCCAGCGCGTCCAGGTCGCCGTGCCGTGGACCTCGAACTGGTCCGGCGGCACGCTGCGCCGGGGGTGAGAGGGCCTGTCTGGTAGGCAGTTCCTGCTGATCTACCCTGTGGCGCGCCTTCCCGGAACAGGGAAGGCGCGCCCCCACACTGCAAGGCAGAATCCCCGCTCGAACGGAGCCCCCGTGCGTCACCGTCGTCACCCCCGCTCGACACACGCAGTCGTCGCCGCGCTCGTCGCGGCCTCGCTCCTCCTCGCCGGTTGCGGCGGCGGGGACGACGAGGAGGCGCCGAGCGAGGCGGCCCCGTCGGAGCCGACCTCGTCCGAGACGAGCGAGCCCCCGGAGCCGACGTACTGGCCCCTGACCGGCCTGGAGCGTACGACCGGCGCACCGAAGCACCCCGTCATCGTGACCAAGGTCGACAACACCTCTTCCAGCTCACCGCAGGTGGGCCTCGGCTCCGCCGACCTGGTCGTGGAGGAGCTCGTCGAGGGCGGCTACACCCGCCTCGCGGCGTTCTACTACTCGAAGGTCCCGGCCAACATCGGCCCGGTGCGGTCGATGCGCGCCAGCGACATCGGCATCGTGCCCGAGGGTGCGACCGTCGTGACCAGCGGTGCGGCCCCGATCACGATCAAGCGCATCAACGGCGCGGGCATCCCGTGGATCACCGAGGGCGCTGCCGGCGTCTACCGCGAGACCTCGCGCTCCGCGCCCTACAACCTCTTCGCCCACCTCGCCGACATCTCCAAGCGGCTCAAGGCCAAGGACGAGCCGCCGGCGTACCTCCCCTGGGGCACCGAGGCCGACCTGCCCAAGGGCGGCAAGGCGAGCACGCTGACGGCCGACTTCGGCGCGCACTCCACGAGCTGGGCGTTCCAGGAGGGCGGCTACGTCAACACCGACTCGTACGCCGCCGAGGGCGACCAGTTCCCCGCCGACTCGGTGCTGGTGCTGCGGGTCGAGATCGGCGATGCGGGCTACCGGGACCCGGCCGGCTACCCCGTGCCGGAGACGAAGTTCGAGGGCAAGGGCTCCGCCCTGCTCTTCCACGGCGGCCGCGTCATCCGCGGCACGTGGACCAAGGACGGGCTCACGGGCGCCATCGAGCTGGCGACCAAGGACGGCGACCTCACCGTGCCCGCCGGGCACGTCTGGGTCGAGCTGGTGCCGGCGGTCAACGGCACGGTCACGTTCGCGAAGTGACGCCGTTCCCGGCCTCGGCGTGGAGCAGCTGACGCAGGCCGTCCATGATGAAGCCGATGGCGGCGTCGACCCGCGCCGCTGCGGCTGCCGGGTCGTCGCTGACGGCCACTGAGCCGCCGGCCGCCGACATGGCGCCGAAGAAGATCCGGGTGAAGGTGTCGAGCATCTCCTCGTCGAGACCCCACTCGTCGCCCGCGAGCACCGAGCGCACGATCTCGTCGACGATGGCGTACGTCGAGCGCTCCTCCTGCTCGCGGAACCGCTCGTGCCCCAGCACGGAGGGCCCGTCCGAGATGACGACCTGGCGGTAGCCCGGCTCCTGGACCGCCTCGAGGAACGCGCGAAGCCCGGCGCGGGCCTTCTCCCACGGGTCGTCGTGGCCCTCGGTCGCGGCCCCGATGCTGGCCGTCGCGCGGGACTCGATCCGTTCGAAGGCGGCCTCGAAGATCGCCTGCTTGCCGCTGAAGTGGTGGTAGAGCGCGCCCTTGGTGACGTCGGCGCCGGCGACGATGGCGTCCAGCGACGTCGCGGAGTAGCCGTGGTCGGTGAAGAGCTTCTCGGCCACGTCGACCAGCGCGCGTTTCGTGGAGTCGGAGTAGCGCTGCCGTCGGGTCTTCACTGGGCCTTCTCCATACCGGGAGCCTAGGCCCGGATCCACCAGGTGACCCGACTCACGGCGAGAGCGTTTGTGCGGGCGGAGGGCGCTGGGCATACTGGAGGTACGTACCTTCGGTATGTCACAGAGGAGACCGCCATGACCTGGAAGTCCCACCACCGCCGCGCCGACGTCCTCCGCGAGGTCGTCCGCACCGTCGACGAGCGCCTCGACGGGCTGCTCCCGCTCGACGTCGACGGCGTCACCGCCACCTTCGGCGACGAGCTCGACCTGATCGGCGCCCTGTCCCTGCGCTGGCACACCCGCCTCGCCGGGCACGTCGAGCGCCGCCTCGCCGACCAGCCGCTCGACCTCGAGGGCGCCGTCGCCCTCGCCTGGCTCGATGCGGCCGAGGACCTGCCCGGGATCCGGGTCGTCCTCGACCACCACGCCGACCAGCCGACGAGCCCGGAGATGGCGAGCGCCCTCACCGTCGCCACCGGCAAGGAGCACGAGATGCTCGCCCTGATGGCGGGCCGCGCCAGCGCTCCGGGCCCCGCCGCCCAGCGGGTCGGCCGGTCGATCGAGCTCGGCGCGCGGGCGTCGTACGTCCCGGGTCGGCGCCGGGCGCGTCCCGGAGACGCGCCGTCGCTGGTCCGTCGCCTGCGGGCCGCGCTGGCGGCCTGATTGCGGGATCGGCCATAGTGGAGGGCATGCAGCTCGCGTCGGGCATGCTGCTGGTGGCGACGCCGGCACTCCAGGACCCCAACTTCGTCGACACCGTCGTGCTGCTGCTCGACGTCAACGACGAGGGCGCGCTGGGGGTCGTGCTCAACCGTCCCTCGCAGGTGCGGGTCGCCGACGTGCTCGAGCCGTGGCGTGAGGTCGTCGCCGAGCCGGAGGTGCTGTTCCGGGGCGGGCCGGTCGGCACGGACGGCGCCCTCGCCGTCGCCCGGCTGCGCGACATCGAGGCGGCGCCCGTCGGCTGGCGGCCGGTCGCCGGGCTGCTCGGCATGGTCGACCTCGACACCCCGATCGAGCTCGTCGACGGTTCGGTCAGCGCGATGCGGGTGTTCGCCGGCTATGCCGGGTGGGGCGCCGACCAGCTCGAGGGCGAGGTCGACGAGGGCAGCTGGTACGTCGTCAGTGCCGAGTCGGGAGACGCGTTCCGGGGCGACACCAGCGGGCTGCGGCGCGACGTGATGCGACGCCAGCCCGGCATGCTCGCCTGGCACGCCACCCGCCCCGTCGATCCCGAGCTGAACTGACTCACGCGTTAGGCTTCCGCGTCATGAGCACCATCGGATTCTCGCCGGGCAGTCAGACGATCGAAGAGCGTCAGACGGTCCCGACCGACGAGGGTGACCACGAGCGGTTCTCCCACTACGTGCCCAAGGACAAGCTCACCGAGGCGATGGTCATGGGCACTCCCGTGATCGCCCTCTGCGGCAAGGTCTGGGTGCCGTCCCGCGCCCCGGAGAAGTTCCCGGTGTGCCCGGACTGCAAGGAAGTCTGGGAGTCCATGAACCCGGGGAAGCCCGGCGGCGGCTCGGACGGCTCGGGTCCCGAGGCGTGACGGGGCGCCCCGACGCGCCCCTGCCTCCCGCGTGGCCCGACCGGGCCGCCTGGGGCACCGCGCCGTCCCTGCGTGCCTGGCAGCAGGCCGCCGTCGACGACTACCGCTCCCGCCAGCCCCGCGACTTCCTCGCGGTGGCGACGCCGGGCGCCGGCAAGACGACGTTCGCCCTGACCGTGGCGGCCGACCTGCTCAGCCGCCGCGTCGTCGACCGGATCACCGTGGTCGCGCCGACCGAGCACCTCAAGACCCAGTGGGCCGAGGCCGCCGCGCGCGCCGGGATCCCGATCGACCCGGCGTACTCCGCAGGCAAGGGCAAGACCTCCGACGACTACGTCGGGATCGCGGTGACCTACGCCGGGGTCGCGGTGAACCCGCTGGCCATGCGGATCCGCACCGAGCGGTTCAAGACGCTGGTCATCCTCGACGAGATCCACCACGCTGGCGACGCGCTGTCGTGGGGCGAGGGCGTGCGCGAGGCGTTCGATCCCGCCACGCGCCGGCTGTCGCTGACGGGCACGCCGTTCCGCTCCGACATCAACCCGATCCCGTTCATCACGTACGCCCCCGGCGAGGACGGCATCCCGACCTCGACGGCCGACTTCACCTACGGCTACGCCCACGCGCTCGCCGACCACGTCGTACGCCCCGTGCTCTTCATGGCCTACTCGGGCGAGATGACCTGGCGCACCCGCGCCGGCGACGAGATCGCCGCGCGGCTGGGTGAGCCGCTCACCAAGGACATGCACGCGCACGCGCTGCGGACCGCCCTCGACCCGCAGGGGGCCTGGATGCCCGCCGTGCTCGAGGCCGCGGACCGGCGCCTCTCGGAGGTACGCCGCCACGTCCCCGACGCCGGCGGCATGGTGATAGCCAGCGACCAGGACACTGCCCGCGCCTATGCCGCGCTGCTCAAGAAGATCAGCGGCGAGGCGCCCACCGTCGTGCTCTCCGACGAGAAGGGCGCGTCGAAGAAGATCGCGACCTTCACCGACTCCGACAAGCGCTGGCTGGTCGCGGTCCGGATGGTGTCCGAGGGCGTCGACGTGCCGCGCCTGGCCGTCGGGGTCTGGGCGACCACCACGTCGACCCCGCTCTTCTTCGCGCAGGCCGTCGGTCGCTTCGTACGCGCACGCTCGCGCGGCGAGACGGCGTCGATCTTCCTGCCGTCGGTGCCGCACCTGCTGGAGTTCGCCTCCGACATGGAGGCCCAGCGCGACCACGTGCTGGGGCGCCGGGTCACCGACGAGGACGACATCTTCGCCGCGGAGAACGACCTGCTCGCGCAGGCCAACGCGGGGGAGGGGGCCGCAGACGAGCTCGAGATGTCGTGGGAGGCGCTGGGCTCGACCGCGTCCTTCGACCACGTGCTCTACGAGGGGGCGCAGTTCGGCCACTCGGGCGAGGTCCTGTCCGGCTCGGACGAGGAGATGGACTTCCTCGGCATCCCCGGCCTGCTCGAGGCCGACCAGGTGCGCGAGCTGCTGCACTCCCGCCAGAGCGAGCGCGCCCGCAAGCAGAAGTCCGCGGGCGGCGGCGACCGCGTCGTCGAGTCGGTCGAGCAGCTCAGCACGCACCAGCAGCTCGGCGTGCTGCGACGCGAGCTCAACGGCCTGGTGGCTGCCTGGCACCACCGCACGGGTCAGGCGCACGGCATCACCCACTCCGCGCTCCGCAAGGAGTGCGGCGGTCCGCCGGCGGCCGTCGCCAACGCCGAGCAGCTCGGCGAGCGGATCACCCGGATCCGCGACTGGGCGATGAAGCAGTCCTCCTGATCTGATGGCACGCCTTGATCTGCGCCGGATCGACCTGACGGACGTGCAGGGCGTCCGATGGGCGCCCGCAGATGCGACGGGTGTGGGTGCGTTGGTGCTCGCCGGCTCGAGCGGGCGAGTCGACTCCGCCCGCGCCGAGCTGCTCGCCCGTCATGGTGTCGTCGCGGAAGCGTTCCGCTGGTTCGGTGGACCGGGCCAGCACGAGGGACCGTGGGAGATACCTCTGGAGTCCTTCGTCCGGCGAATCGACGAGCTGTCTCGGGACTGCGACCGGATCGTGCTGCTGGGCACGTCGTTGGGGTCCGAGGCCGCGCTCCTCACGGGCGCGCTGGATGCTCGGGTGGACACGGTCGTCGCCTTCGCGCCGTCCGACACGGTGTGGGCGGGAGTGCGTAAGGACGGGACCATGACGTCGCACTGGTCCCTCGACGGTGTCCCGCTGCCGTTCGTGCCCTTCGACGACGCGTGGCGCGCGGAGTCCGACCTACCCGCTTTCGAGCTCTACGACGCCAGCCGACGACGCTTCCCGGACCTCGTCCATGCGGCAGCGATTCCGGTGGAGCGGGTCCGGGACGTGGTCCTGGTAGCCGGAGGGGACGACCAGGTGCGGCCGTCGCTGTCCATGGCCGGTCAGATCGTCGACCGGCGCGAGGCCCTGGGGCTCTCGACCACGTTCGTCAGCGACCCTGAGGCAGGACACCGCACGATCCTGCCGGGTGAGCCGGTGGTCGTCGGCGGAGTGCGCATGCGGCGCGGTGGCAACGAGGAAGCCGACAGCCGGCTGGGACGAGCCGCGTGGTCGACGATCGTCGAGATGCTGTAGCCGGGTTGGGGAGCACTTGGGTCCTCCAGTGGCCCTCCCGCCAACCCGACGGTTCCCCAGAGGTGCGAGAAGGACGACCTGACGCGGCTCGTCGCTAGGCTCGTCCCGTGCCTTCGGAGACCTCCCAGACGCTCGACCGCGGTCTCCGCGTGCTGCGGGTGCTCGCCGAGAGCCCCGAGGGGCTGACGGTGACCGAGCTGTCGGGCCGGCTCCAGGTCAACCGCACGGTGGTCCACCGCCTGGTCAGCACCTTGGAACAGCACGGACTCGTGCGGCGCGACGCGCGGTCGCGGCTCTTCGTCGGCCTCGGCGTGCTCCACCTCGCCGGCGCCGTCCAGCCGATCCTGCGCGACCTGGCCATGCCGGTCCTGCGCTCGCTCGCCGAGGCGCTCGGCTCGACCGCGCACCTCACGGTGGCCGACGGCGACGAGGCGCTCGCGCTCGCCGTCGTCGAGCCGACGTGGACCGACTTCCACGTGTCCTACCGGGTCGGTGCCCGGCACCCGTTGACGCAGGGGGCGGCCGGCAAGGCGATCGCGCTGCTCGACGTCGCCGAGCCGGCGTACGCCGTCACGAGCGGGGAGCTGCAGAGCGGCGCGCGTGGCCTGGCCGCGCCCGTACGCGGCGTCGAGGGCCTGCGGGCGAGCGTCGGGATCGTGACGCTCGACGGGGCCATCGACGAGGACGTGGTGGCGCCGCGGGTGATCGCCGCCGCCCGCGAGGTGGGCGAACGCCTCAGGTGAGGACCGCGGCCCTCGCCAGTGGCACGACCCGGTGGGGGATCTGGGTGGCGAGGGCGATGACGGTGGTGGAGCGGTCGATGCCGGGCTCGGTGAGCACCAGGTCGATCACCCGCTGGAGGTCGGCGTTGGAGCGGGCGACGACCCGCGCCCACATGTCGCCGACGCCCGTGATCGTGTACGCCTCGAGCACCTCGGGGATCGCCGCGAGGTGTCGGGCGACGGCGTCGTGGCCGGCCGCGCCGCCGGAGCCCTGCCGGATCTCGAGGGTCAGGAACGCCATCACCGGGAAGCCGATCGCCTCGGGCGACAGGTCGGGACCCCATCCGGTGATGACGCCCGACGTCGCCAGCTTGTCGAGCCGGGCCTGGACGGTGCCCCGGGCGATGCCGAGGCGACGGCTCGCCTCCAGCACGCCGAGCCGCGGCTCGCTGGCGAACAGGTCGATCAGTCTGCTGTCGATTTCGTCCATGCGCGCCTCGATCGCTGTACAAAGTGCTCGATGATTCGTCGTACTGTTGCACACCTTGCCTGCGATTGGGCAGGGTTGGCCCCATGACGACTGACATCGCCTCGACCGGCGGCGCCCTGACCATGGACGAGATGAAGGCCGACCTCTCCCTCGAGCAGCTGCGACAGCTCGTCGGCCTCGTGGAGTACGACGCCGATGCCGACCCGTTCCCGGTGACGGGCTGGGACGCGATCTGCTTCGTCGTCGGCAACGCGACGCAGGCCGCCCACTACTACGCCTCGGCGTGGGGCATGGAGCTCATCGCCTACACCGGCCCCGAGAACGGCACCCGCGACCACAAGTCCTTCGTGCTCAAGTCGGGCTCGATCAAGTTCGTCGTCAGCGGCGCCGTCTCGCCCGACAGCCCGCTGGTCCAGCACCACGCCAGGCACGGCGACGGCGTCGTCGACATCGCCCTCGAGGTGCCCGACGTCGACCAGTGCATCGCCCAGGCCCGCAAGGCCGACGCGACTGTGCTCCGCGAGCCGGAGACCGTCAGCGACGAGCACGGCTCGGTCCGCATCGCCGCCATCGCGACGTACGGCGAGACCCGCCACACGCTCGTGCAGCGCACGGTCGACGGCGTCACCTACGCCGGTCCCTACCTCCCCGGCTACGTCACCGTCCCGCCGCGTTGGGAGAAGCGCGACGGCCAGCCCAAGCGCCTGTTCCAGGCCCTCGACCACATCGTCGGCAACGTCGAGCTCGGCAAGATGGACGAGTGGGTCACCTACTACAACAAGGTGATGGGCTTCGTGAACATGGCCGAGTTCATCGGTGACGACATCGCCACCGACTACTCCGCGCTCATGTCGAAGGTCGTCGCCAACGGCAACCACCGCGTGAAGTTCCCGCTCAACGAGCCGGCGATCGCGAAGAAGAAGTCGCAGATCGACGAGTACCTCGAGTTCTACGACGGCCCCGGCGCCCAGCACCTCGCCGTCGCCACCGGCGACATCCTGGCCAGCGTCGACGCCCTCCGCGCCAACGGCGTCGAGTTCCTCAACACCCCGGACTCCTACTACGAGGACCCGGAGCTGCGCTCCCGCATCGGCGAGGTCCGGGTGCCGATCGAGGAGCTGCAGAAGCGCGGCATCCTCGTCGACCGCGACGAGGACGGCTACCTGCTCCAGATCTTCACCAAGCCCCTCGGCGACCGCCCGACGGTCTTCTTCGAGCTCATCGAGCGCCACGGTTCCCTCGGCTTCGGCAAGGGCAACTTCAAGGCGCTCTTCGAGGCCATCGAGCGCGAGCAGGACGCCCGCGGCAACCTGTGACGAGCAGCGGCGACCGAGGGACGAGGTCGCCGCGTGGGCTCGGCCAGATCGAGTCGCCCCGCGACCGAGCCTGCGAGGTCGCGACCCGGGCGTATCGAGACCCTAGGCTGATCGCATGATGATCCGCCCGGCCGAGCTGGCCGCGATCAAGGCCGGCACCATCGACCTCGCGTTCCGCCGCTGGGCGCGGCCGCGGGTCGTCGTCGGCACCCGGATGCGTACGGCGGTCGGCCTGCTCGAGGTCACCTCGGTCGAGCAGGTCAGCATCGCCGGCCTGCGGGCGGACGACGCTCGACGGGCGGGAGCGCCGTCGCTCACCGCGCTGAAGCAGGCCCTGTCCGCCCGCTCGACCGACCCGGCCTGGCGGATCGGACTGGCGTACGCCGGACCCGACCCCCGCGAGGCGCTGCGCACCGCGGTGCCCGACGCTGACGAGATCGCGACGATCACCGCCCGGCTCGATCGGCTCGACGCGTCGTCGGCGTACGGCCCGTGGACGCGGGAGGCCCTCGACCTGATCGATCTCAACCCGACCGTCCGGGCTCCTGACCTCGCCGCTCAGGTCGGGCGGGAGACCGCGGACTTCAAGAAGGACGTGCGCAAGCTCAAGGAGCTCGGGCTGACCGAGTCGCTGGCGATCGGCTACCTGCTGTCGCCCCGCGGCGAGGCCGTCGTCGACGCCGGTCTGCCGGCGCCGCGCGTACGGGCGCCGCGGGCGACGGGAACCCCGCTCCCGAGGAGCATCGGCGCTCCCGCGACGCGGGCACTGCGTGAGGTCGGGGTCACCACGCTCGAACAGGTGACGGCGTACTCCGCCGCAGGGCTCGCCGCGATCCACGGCGTCGGTCCGATCGCCATCACGCGGCTGCGCGAGGCGATGGCCGAGCAGGGGACCGGCTTCGCCGTCGAGTAGGCCCGGCCCTTGATCAGTGGGCCAGCAGGCCCACGCCGAGCGCGCCCATGATGACGGCGATCGCCGAGTCGAGCACGCGCCAGGCGGCCGGCCGGGCGAAGAGGCCGCGCAGCAGGCGGGCCCCGTAGCCGAGGCCGAAGAACCAGAGCACGCTGGCGATGAGGGTGCCCGCAAGGAACCACCAGCGGTCGGTGCCGAAGCTGTTGGCCACGGTGCCGAGCATGAGGACGGCGTCCAGGTAGAAGTGCGGGTTGAGCCAGGTGAGGGCCAGCGTCAGCAGCACCGCGCGGCCGGTGGTCATGGCTACGCCGTCGCCCGCGTCGAGCTTCGTCGGGCGCCAGGCCCGCATGGCTGCGTGCACGCCGAACGCGATGAGGTAGACCCCGCCGAGCACCTGCGCGACCGGCAGGACCGCCGGCCAGCGCTCGAGGACGACGCCGAGGCCGGCCACGCCGAGGGTGATCGCGACAACGTCCGAGACCAGGCACGTCAGCACGATGGGCAGGACGTGCTCGCCGCGGATCCCCTGACGCAGGAGGAAGGCGTTCTGAGCGCCGACGGCAACGATGAGAGCGAGTCCGGTGAGAAGACCGGTGAGAGCAACCTGGAACATGCTGCCAACGGTAGGACGCGCGCTGCCTACAATCCAGCGAACTATTCTGACGAATCATTAGGATCTCTAACTATGAAAGACATCACTCAGCTGGACCCTGTGGCGCTGCGCACACTGGCGGTCGCGGTGCGGCTCGGCACCTTCGAGGCGGCCGCCCGCGACCTGCACGTGACCCCCTCCGCGGTGAGCCAGCGGATCAAGGCGCTGGAGACGCGGATCGGCCGGGTGCTGCTCCACCGGGTCAAGCCGCTGGAGCCGACCGAGGCCGGCCTGGTGCTCGTACGGCTGGCCACGCAGACCGAGCTCCTGGAGCGCGAGGCGGTCGCCGAGCTGGTGGAGGACGAGGCCGACGCCGGCGGCACGGCGTACACCTCGCTCCCGATCGCGGTGAACGCCGACGCCCTCTACGGCTGGTTCGTCGATGCCCTCGCCGAGGTGCAGAGCCGGCACCGCGTGGTCTTCGAGGTGGTCCGCGAGGACCACACCCGCACGGCCGAGCGGCTCCGCCGCGGCGAGGTGATGGCCGCGATCACGGGCGAGCCCCGGCCGGTGCCCGGCTGTCGCGTCGTCCGGCTGGGTCGGTTGCGGTACGCCGCGGTCGCCACCCGCGACTTCCACGCGCAGCACTTCGCCGACGGGATCGGCTCGGCCACGCTGGCCGAGGCGCCGATCGTGGCGTTCGACCGCAACGACTCCCTCCAGCACGACTTCGTCCGCCGGGTCACGCGGCGCCACCTTGCCCCGCCGGTGACCTACCTGCCGTCCGTACGCGAGTTCGACCGCGCGATCCGCGTCGGGATGGGGTGGGGCCTGCTGCCGGAGTCCGACGTCGCCGCGGAGCTCGAGCGCGGCGAGCTGGTCGAGCTGGTGCCGGGCCGCCGGCCCGAGGTCGCGCTGTACTGGCAGCACTGGCGGCTCGGGTCGTCGCTGGTCGGCGAGCTCACCGACGCCGTCGTGGTGGCGGCCCGGCGCTGGATGGCGACCTGACCAGATCTTCGGTTTGTCTGACAGGTTCCTGCGGGAGTTCTAGGCTGCGAAATCGAGCACCGCGCTCGTCTTGCCCGCACCGATCGAGGACACCCCAGTGACGCGACGTACCAAGGCCGCCCACGCCGCAGCTCTGGCTGCCGGCGCGCTCATGGTCCTGTCCGGATGCGGAGGTTCGGGCACCGCCGCCGAGCCGAAGGCCACGGGAGCCGCGCTCTTGGGGGAGCAGCTGACCGGCATGGTCACCCAGGTCGACAAGATGGGCATCGTCGAGTGGCACGGTCAGATGCTGACCAAGAGCCCCGACAAGGGTGGCAGGCGCATCCTCGACCTCTCCTCCCGCTTCAGCCCGTCCACGGGCTACAGCGAGGTCTCGATGGACACCACGCTCGACGGCAACGCGCAGCAGATCGACTACCTCGTCGTCAACGACCGCACCTACTTCAACAGCGAGGCGTGGGGTCCGGGCTCCAACGACTGCTGGGTCGACATCACCGACGACGAGGACTACAGCTGGGGCCTGCCCCGCGTGCTCGACCCCAAGTGGGCGCTCACCGAGGGTCGTGCGCTCTCCGCCGACGGCGAGGACGTGAACGTGTCCCTCGGCTACAAGGACGTGCTGGCGGGCCTGCCCAAGGGCCTGTTCAAGGTCGTTCCGTCGCTGCCGTACGACACCGAGGCCAAGGCATTCATCGAGCCGCACGGGCACCTGATCGAGGTCGGCGTCGACGTGGCCGGCATGTGGAGCAAGCTCCCCAAGGCCCAGCGCGCATCGCTCGACGCCCGCGTGGGCTGGTGGTCGATGACGATGAAGGAGTCGACCAACGACAAGAGCATCGCCCCGCCGAAGTTCGTCTTCGACCCCAAGGTGACCCCGCCCAGCCAGTGCAGGCGCTAGGCATACTCCTCTAGGTGCCCACCTACGTCGCCTTCCTGCGTGCGATCAACCTCGGTCCGACCCGGAAGTTCCCGAAGGACGCGATCAGGGCCGCGACGGAGGCAGCGGGCGGCCGCGACGTGGAGACCTACATCAACACCGGCAACGTCCGGCTGACACATTCCGCACGGTCCGTCGCCAAGGTGCAGGCGGCGCTGGAGAAGGCGTACGCCGCCGAGGCCGGGTTCGAGGTCCCCACGATCGTCTTCACGACCGGCGACCTGGCCGCGCTCACCGCGCGTGCCGAGGAGCTGCATACCGAGCACGACCCGTCCGGCCAGCACTACGTGACGCTCTACTCGACGGCGCCGACCGCGGCCACCGCGGAGGCCGTCCACGCGCTCGAGCACGCCGGCGAGACGATCGTCGTCGAGGAGTGCGCGGCCTACGTGTTGCTCGACGGCAACATCCACACCTCGAAGGTGCTGGCCTCGAAGCAGTTCAAGGCGCTCGGCGCCGGCACCGCGCGCACCGTCAAGGTGCTGCGTACGGTCACCGAGAAGTGGTGCTGACCCGGCCGGTCAGGCGATCTCGATGCCCGCGCCCGTCATCTCGGTGATGGCGGCCGCAGTCGTGTCCTCGGCGACCCCGGCGCACAACCGGGTGAGCACCCGGGTGGCGAAGCCCTCGCTCGCGCTGTCCAGCGCGGTCGCCCGGACGCAGTGGTCGGTCGCGATGCCGCACACGTCGACGTCCGTGACGTCCCGGGCGCGGAGCCACTCCGCGAGCTGCTCACCCGCCGCCGTACGTCCCTCGAAGCCGGAGTACGCCGCCTCGTGCTCGCCCTTGTAGAACACCTCGTCGAAGGGCTGCGGGTCGAGGTTGGGGTGGAAGCCCGCGCCCTCGGACCCCACCTTGCAGTGCACCGGCCACGACTCGGCGAAGTCGGGCTTGAGCGACCAGTGGTGGCCCGGGTCGACGTGGTGGTCCTTCGTCGCGACCACGACGTCGTACGTCGGCCCGTCCTCGTGGCGTGAGTGCCAGCGGTGCAGCAGCTCCCCGATGTCCGCGGCCACGCGCGCACCGCCGACGACCGGGAGGGACCCGCCCTCGCAGAAGTCGTTCTGGACGTCGACCACGATCAGCGCGCGTGTCATCTGCCGAGGTTAGCGCTCGAAGACGGTCGGGATCACGGGCTCCCCGGCGGACATCATCGTGACGGCGCGCGGCAGCTCGTCGAGCGAGGCGCGGTGGCGGGCGCGGGCCTCCTCGAGCGTGGCCCGGCCGACCGCCTCGCCGGCGCGTACCAGGGGGACGAGGAGGTTCCGATCGTTGCCGTCGTCCGCCGGTTGGTCGCCGATGCCGACGACCTCGGCCTGCGCGGTCCCGGCGGGGGAGCGGCGGCGCAGGGCGTACTTCCGACCGCCGACCGACACCTTGTCCTTCGACCTCTTGGCCACTGACACCAGCTCGCCGTCGCTTCCCTCGCGCGCGACGAGCTTGTAGACGAAGCCGCACGTGGGGTGTCCCGAGCCGGTCACGAGCTGGGTGCCCACGCCGTACGCGTCGACGGGTGCGGCGGCCAGCGCGGCGATGGCGTGCTCGTCGAGGTCGCTGGTGACCACGATCCTGGTCTGCGTGGCGCCGAGCTCGTCGAGCTGGGCCCGCACCTCCCGCGCGACGAGCCCGAGGTCGCCGGAGTCGAGCCGGACGGCGCCCAGCCCGGTGCCGGCGACCTCGACGGCCAGCCGCACCGCCTCGCCGACGTCGTACGTGTCGACCAGCAGCGTGGTGCCGACACCCAGTGTCTGCACCTGGGCCCGGAAGGCGTCGGCCTCGTCGTCGTGGAGCAGCGTGAACGAGTGGGCGGCGGTGCCCGCTGAGGGGACGCCGTACCGCTGGCGCGCCGCGAGGTTGCTGGTCGCGTCGAAGCCGGCGACGTACGCCGCACGTGCGGCGGCCACGGCCGCCTCCTCGTGCGTACGGCGCGAGCCCATCTCGATGCAGGGCCGCTCGCCGGCGGCCAGCGTCATCCGCGACGCCGCCGAGGCGATGGCGGAGTCGTGGTTGTAGATGGAGAGCAGCACGGTCTCCAGCAGGACCGCCTCGGCGAAGGTGCCCTCCACCATCAGCAGCGGCGAGTGCGGGAAGTAGGCCTCGCCCTCGGCGTAGCCCCACACGTCGCCGGTGAAGCGGTAGGAAGCGAGCCAGTCGAGCATGTCGGGGTCGACGACGCCCTCGAGCGATGCGATCGCGGCCGCGTCGAAGCGGAACGACTCGATCGCGTCGAGCGCACGGCCGACGCCGGCCACCACGCCGTACCTGCGACCCTCCGGCAGCCGCCGCGGGAAGAGCTCGAAGACCGACCTGCGGTCCGCCGTGCCGGACTGGCGGGCGGCCTGGACCATGGTGAGCTCGTAGTGGTCGGTCAGGAGCGCGGGTGTGCCGGTCACGACCGACACTGTGCCACGATGGGACCGTGTCAGCCGCCAGTCCCGTTGAGGTCGAGCCGACCCTGACTCCCGACGAGATCACCTTCCTGGCCAAGCCGTGGGTGACGCTCGTGTGGGACGACCCGGTGAACCTCATGTCCTACGTGTCCTACGTCTTCCAGACCTATTTCGGCTACGACAAGAAGAAGGCCGAGAAGCTGATGCTGCAGGTGCACACCGACGGCAAGTCGGCCGTCTCCACCGGCACGCGCGAGGAGATGGAGCGCGACGTGCAGGCCATGCACGAGTACGGCCTGTGGGCGACGATGGAGAAGGCCACCTGAGTGAGCGGCTTCGAGCACCACCGCAAGTCCGGACGCGTCATCGCCACCTTCAGCGGCTTCGAGGCCGACCTCCTGAGGTCGCTGGCCTCGCAGATGATCGAGCTGCTGCGCAACGAGCGCGCGGAGCCGCCGGGTCCGTCAGCCGATCCCTTCGAGGCCCTGATGGTCGAGTTCTCCGGCGCGACGTCGCCGCCGGACGACCCGGTGCTGGCGCGGCTCTTCCCGACGGCGTACCCCGACGACGAGGAGGCGGCCTCGGACTTCCGCCGCTTCACCGAGGGCGGCCTGCGCGACGGCAAGGCGGCGGCGTCGGGGCTGCTCATCGACACCCTCGAGGACGCCGGGCTACCGCCCGAGCTGAACGAGGAGGGGCTGGTGATCGACGTCGAGCTGACCCGCGCGGAGGCGGATTCCTGGATGCGCGCCTTCACCGACATCCGGCTCGCCCTGGCCACCCGGCTCGGGGTCGAGGCAGGCGACGAGGACTACTGGCACTCGCTGCCCGACGACGACCCGCGCGCCCAGGCGCACGACATCTACGAGTGGGTCGGCTACCTCCAGGAGACGGTGATCGAGGCGCTCACCTCGTGAGCCCCGTCCCCGACTTCGTCGTCGCCATCCGGGAGAAGATCGGCAGCGACCACCCGCTCTGGCTGCCCGCCGTCACCGCGGTCGTACGCCGGGGCGACGAGGTGCTGCTCGTGAAGCGGTCGGACAACGGCCGCTGGACGCCGGTCACCGGGATCGTCGACCCGGGGGAGGAGCCAGCTGTCGCTGCGGCGCGCGAGGTGCTCGAGGAGACCGGCGTCCGGGCCCGCGTGGACCGCCTGGCCTCGACGGCCGCCCACCCCGAGATCGTCCACGCCAACGGCGATCGCGCCGCCTACCTCGACCTGACCTTCGCCTGCACCTGGCTCGAGGGCGACGCCCATGTCGCCGACGACGAGTCCAGCGAGGTGCGCTGGTGGCCGCTGGCCTCCCTGCCGCCGATGACCGACCTCATGCTGGGCCGGATCGAGGCGGCGACGAGCGACGAGTGCGAGGCGCGGTTCGTCGCGCCCGAGGGACAGGACGACGTCGCACCGCCGGTCCTGCTCGCGCCGTACGCCCCGGTGCTGGGCGTCGACGCCTGTCCCGCCGGCTGGGTGGGCGTCGTGCTCGACCCTGACCGGCGAGCATCGGTCTTCGTCGCCGCCACCATCACCGAGCTCGTCGGCCTCGTCCGAGAGGCCCATGACATCGCCGTGGTCGCCGTCGACATCCCGATCGGCCTGCCCGACACCAGCGGCCGGCTGGCCGACGCCGAGGCCCGCCGCGTGCTCGTCGGCAAGTCCTCGTCGGTCTTCTCGACCCCCGTACGAGCCGCGCTCGAGGCGCCGTCGTACGAGGCCGGTCGGGCGGCCAACCTGGCCGCGACCGACGGCCGCACCAGCGTCAGCGCCCAGGCGTACGCCTTGCGGGAGAAGGTCCTCCAGGTCGACGACTGGGTGCGCGGCCGGCCCGGCGTCGAGGTGATCGAGGTGCATCCCGAGGTCAGCTTCGCGCGGATGGCCGGCTCCCCGATCCTGGCCCGCAAGAAGGACCCGGACGGCGTACGCGCCCGGCGCGAGGCCCTCGCCGCGCACGGGATCGTGGCGCCGCCGTGGTTCCGCGGAGCCGGGTTCGGCGAGGACGACCTGCTCGACGCCTGCGCGGTCGCCTGGACGGCCGTACGCCACTCGCACGGGGTGTCCGAGTCGTTCCCGGAGGTCCCGGAGGTCTTCTCCGACGGGATCCCCGCGGCGATCTGGGCGTGAGTCGCCGCCGCTCGGCCCAGATGACGCCCGCGCCAGGTGCCGACCAGGCGGTCAGCCCGAGTGGGTGAGCACGCCGTAGCGCTCGCGCGAGGCGAGGGCCCAGCGGGAGGCCGGCACCGAGACGAGCGCGATGGCGAGCATCAGGCCTGCCAGGACCAGCCACCCGGTCTCGCCCATCTGGACGCACAGCAGCGTCACGACCGGTGGCCCGACGACGGCCATCACGCTGAACCCGAGGCCGGCGAAGCCCTGGTACTGCCCCTGGCGTTCGTGAGGGGCGAGGCCCATCTGCAGGCCCCACTGCCCGCCGGAGCCGATCATCTCGCCGACCACGTGGAGCAGGGAGCCGGCGACGAGCACCAGGATGGCGAACGTCGCGTTGCCGCGGTCGGCGAGGGCCACCACGGCGAAGCCGGCGGCGATCCAGATCGCACCACGCACCAGGGCGCGGGCGCCGGCCTCGACCGAGTCGGCGCGCCGTGAGAGGCGGACCTGGAAGAACGCGACGCAGGCCGTGTTGATGATCAGCAGCACGGCGACCATGACCGGGGGAGCGGCCGTGCGCTGGGAGATGTAGAGCGCGAGCCCGAGCTCCATCACGAAGAAGTGGAGCGAGAAGAGACCGGTGATCGCGACGATGACGACGTAGGGCCAGTCGCGCAGCACCGCCATCCGCGGTTCGCCCTCGATGCGGACGTACGCCGGCATGTCGGGTAGCCGCGTGGAGTTCCAGGCGGCGAAGCCGGTGAAGACCGCGTTGATCAGGAAGACGGCGACGTACGCCCAGGACTCGTCGATCACGAGCGCGGCGCCGCCGAAGACCGAGCCGAGGCCGATCGCGGTGTTGGTGACCGCGCGGAGGTACGCCTTGAAGAGCACCCCGCGTCCGCCCGTGGCGAGCTGCGCGATGACGCCCTGCTGCACCGAGCCGGCCGAGCGCTCGAAGAAGGCGAGCAGTGCGAGAAGCAGTGCCAGCTGCCACGGCGTACGCGCGAGCACCGGCAGCGCGCTGGTGAGCGCCGCGCCGACCATGCAGAGCGTCAGCACCCGGCGCGGGCCGCGGGTGTCGCCGAGGTGGCCCGCGGGCACCTGTACGACGATGCCCACGATCGCGGCCACCGACAGTGCGAGGGCGACCTCGGCGGCGGAGAAGCCGACCTGCCGGGTGAAGTAGAGGGCGCTCGTCGTCATGACCGCGCCGGCGCCGAACCGGTTCGCGAAGGACCCCAGCGCGAGGACCTGGAGGTCGCGCTCGAGGGGGATCCCGCGACGCGTGAGCGGCGCCTGCACCTGCGGCAACGACATCGATTCCCCCGTGAACTCTCTCGACGTCAAGGCTATGCGTTGAGACGTGGCCGGGTCACATCGGTTTGCGACCTACGCTTGTCGGCGTGCTGACCCTCGCCCAGGAGACCTACGACGCGATCGTGGCGCACGCCCGGCGTGACCACCCCGACGAGGCGTGCGGTGTCGTCGCCGGCCCCGAGGGCAGCGACCGCGCCGAGCGCTTCATCCCGATGGTCAACGCCGCGGGCAGCCCGACGTTCTACGAGTTCGACTCGACCGAGCTGCTCGCGCTGTACAAGGACATGGACGCCCGCGACGAGGAGCCGGTGGTCGTCTATCACTCCCACACCGCGACCGAGGCCTACCCGAGCCGCACCGATATCGGACTGGCGAGCGAGCCGAACGCCCACTACGTGCTCGTCAGCACGCGCGACGGCGGGAATAGCGACGGCCCGGTGGAGTTCAGGTCCTACAGAATCGTCGACGGCGTCGTGACCGAGGAAGATGTCACGATCACGCCCACCGCAGAGACACCCACGAGAGCGAGCACCGACTGATGGCCATCGAGGTCCGGATCCCCACCATCCTGCGCACCTACACCGGCGGCGCCAAGGCTGTCGAGGCCACGGGCGGCAGCCTGTCCGAGCTCATCGACGACCTCGAGGGCAACCACCCCGGCATCAAGGGTCGCCTCATCGAGAACGGCGACCTGCGCCGCTTCGTCAACGTCTACGTCAACGACGAGGACGTCCGCTTCATCGGCGGCCTCGAGGCTTCGCTGAGCGACGGCGACCAGGTCGTCGTGCTGCCCGCGGTCGCCGGCGGCGCATGACCCGCTACGACAGCCTCCTGGCCTCGGTCGGCGGCACGCCGCTCGTCGGGCTGCCGCGGCTGTCACCGAGCCCGGACGTACGCCTCTGGGCCAAGATGGAGGACCGCAACCCCACCGGCTCGATCAAGGACCGGCCGGCCCTGCGGATGATCGAGCAGGCCGAGAAGGACGGCACGCTGCGTCCCGGCTGCACGATCCTCGAGCCGACCAGCGGCAACACCGGCATCTCGCTGGCCATGGCGGCCAAGCTCAAGGGCTACCGCATCGTGTGCGTGATGCCGGAGAACACCTCGGAGGAGCGCCGTCAGCTGCTGCGGATGTGGGGCGCGGAGATCGTCGCCTCGCCCGCCGCGGGCGGCTCCAACGAGGCCGTACGCGTGGCCAAGCAGATCTCGGTGGAGCACCCCGACTGGGTGATGCTCTACCAGTACGGCAACGAGGCCAACGCCCTCGCGCACCAGGAGACGACCGGCCCCGAGCTGCTCGCCGACCTCCCCTCGATCACGCACTTCGTCGCCGGGCTCGGCACGACCGGCACGCTCATGGGCGTCTCGCGGTTCTTCCGCGAGGCCAAGCCCGACGTACGGATCGTCGCCGCCGAGCCGCGCTACGGCGAGCTCGTGTACGGCCTGCGCAACCTCGACGAGGGCTTCGTGCCCGAACTCTACGACGCCTCGCTCATCGACTCGCGCTTCTCGGTCGGCCCGCGCGACGCCGTACGCCGGGTGCGCGAGCTGCTCGAGCTCGAGGGCATCTTCGCCGGCATCTCCACCGGCGCGATCCTGCACGCCGCCCTCGGGCAGGCGGCGAAGGCAGTCAAGGCGGGGGAGTCGGCCGACATCGCCTTCGTGGTCTGCGACGGCGGCTGGAAGTACCTCTCCACCGGCGCCTACGAGGGCACCGTCGACGAGGCCGAGGACCGGCTCGACGGACAGCTCTGGGCCTAGCCCGAACCTCGCCTGTGGATCGACGCTGCCTGTCGGTGTTGTCGCCTATACTAGAACACATGATCGAGACGCTGGAGCAGGTGGAGGAGAGGGTCGAGGACGACCTCTCGGCCACCGATCTGCTCGCGCTCGCTCGTGACCGTAAGGCCGCCGAGGACCAGGCCGCAGCCGAGCTCCTCGAGGTCGCTGCCCGCTGGGCCGACCTCCACCCGCCCGAGTCGATCCACTCCGCGGCCGCGTTCACCGTTCCCGGCTGCGAGGGCGAGGAGCCGATCGCTGGCGAGGGTTGCCCGCTGGTGGCGGAGTTCTGTGTCGCCGAGCTCGGCGCCGTCCTCGGCATCTCGTCCACGGCGGCGAAGAAGCTCATCGGCCACGCCCTCGAGCTGCGCCACCGCCTGCCGCGGCTGTGGGCCCAGGTGCAGTCCGGCCGGGTCCCGTCGTGGCGGGCCCGACTCGTCGCCGAGACGACCATCCACTCCTCTCCCGCGCTGACGATGGACGCAGCCCGGTGGATCGACGGGCAAGTCGCCGCCGTCGCCGGTCGGATCGGGACCGCCCAGCTCGACCGGCTCGTCGCGGAGACCATCAAGCGGTTCGAGCTCGCTGATCCGGACCCGGCAGCGGATCCGGAGGACGGCTACCTCTCGGTCGATCCGCGCCACGTGACGGTCAACAAGGAGGACGTCCACTACGCCGGGACGCTGCATGTAGAGGCCGACCTCGACATCGCCGACGCCCTCGACCTCGACCAGGCCCTGAGCCACAACGCTGCGGCGCAGAAGGCACTCGGGTCGACCGAGACGTTGGACGTACGCCGCGCGAAGGCTCTCGGCGACCTCGCCCGTACCCAGACGGCACTGGACCTGTTCAGCCAAGGTCACGGAACTGGTCATGGAGAGGACGGTCTGCCGGCCGCCCGGGAGGTCGTCGTCCACGCCCACTTCGATGCATCTGTCGTCGGCGAGCAGACGGTGTTCGGTCCCACCGGCCGGATGGAGAACGGCCAACGCCTGGTCCTCCTCGACCAGGTCACGGGCTGGTGCGGCGACTCCCGGACCAAGGTGACCGTCAAGCCCGTCATCGACCTCAACGTTGAGCTGTCGACACCGGCGTACGAGATCCCCGACCGGATCCGCGAGCAGATCGTTCTCCGCGACCGGACGTGTGTGTTCCCGTGGTGCACCCGACCCGCCCGGCGCTGCGATGTCGACCACGTCGTCGAGTTCGACCACGACGCAGCAGCCGAGGGCAGACCGCAACCCGGCCCGACCGCCACGCACAACCTGGCCGCGCTCTGTCGCTACCACCACCGACTCAAGACCCACTCCGCCTGGACCTACCGCATGGTCGCGCCAGGTGTCTTCGAGTGGACGAGCCCCCACGGCCACCGCTACCGACGCGACCGGACCGGCACCAGTCGGATCGACGAACGCGACCCACCCGAACGACCTTGAACCCGCTCCACCCCCCACCGCACCACCATCGGCGGGGCCACAGGCATGTCACGGCTCGCGCAGCCACGCGCGCCACGGCACGTCCGGACGTTGAAAACTCTGGCGCAGAAGTGCAGGTGGTCGTCAGTGCCGACCATAGGCGCGGAGTGTGCGCAGAGCACGGAGGGTCTCGATCCCACGCCATTCCATGCTGGAGGCGATCCCCGGCGCTGCCCAGGTGATGGGCCAGCCGCCGTCTGCTTGCTGGTCGCGGACTAGGCGATCTAGGTGGCCCTCGATGGCCTTGTCTTCGAACAGTCGCCGCCATGGGCTGTCCGGCGACGGTGCCAGGTGCAGCGGGGTCAGCCCGTAGCCAGGGTCCGCTGGATCGGCCCGGTACCACTCGGAGCGGGTCAGCCAGTCGCGGACGCCTGCGCCAACAGCTTCTGCCCGACCTCGGTCAGGGACGTGGGCGAGGAAGATCAACACCTCGATCAAGGCGTGCGCGTCCTCGTCGAAGCCGGATTCGAGTCGCGCCCAGGTCCAGTCGGTGGCCCGATCCAGCCAAGGATGGGCCACACCCAACTGGTGCAGTCGCCCGCCCAACCCGGCGGTCGGGTTCAACCCGGGGATGTAGGTCCAGTCCGACCAGTGCTCGGCTCGGGGGTAGCGCTCCATGACTGGGAAGGCCAGGGACACCGCCCCATCGGGGGTGGCGACCGTGGCCAACCAGTCGCATGCGTCCCGGACGAGTTCGTCAAGAATGACGCTGCCCCATGCTTCCGCTCCGCCGGCCTGCAGGACCTCTATAAGGATGTCGAGAGCACGCTCGACGTCGATGGGGAGACTTGCTGGGCACCGCTTGTCAGGTTCGAGGCCATGACCGAATCCCCCGTCTGGGTTGCGGTAGGCCCGGACAGCGTCGACTACCCCGGAGAGGTCGTCGCCGTCGAACAACGCTGCGGCGAGGCGGCGCTCGATGAGCCGTCCCTCGCGGTCAAGGAACCCCCGAGCAGCGGCGAGGAGCTCATCGGTCACGGGCGGCAGTCTGGCACGGGCAATCAGCACGTTCGGTCGGACGCTGGGCCGCGCCGGGGCGGGGACGGCCCGGCTCCTACCTCGCCCGCTGCGGGGCACACGAGGCGCGCTGCGCGGTCAGATGCGCTTCTCGCACTCCCGAAGCTTTTCGCCCTGGCACACGTCGAACCCGGCCCAACGCCCCATCACGATGTCCTTGCCCGGGCCGCCGATGAGGCGGTCATTGCCGATGCTCCCGGTGATGGTGTCGTTGCCAGGGCCGCCGTAGATCGTCGCCTTGTAGTTGGCGCACCGCGGCGTGGTCCACGTGCCGAGGCCGCGGTACCGGGAGTCAGCGTAGAGATCGTCTCGGCCCGTCGTGCCCTTGATTGTCGTCCGGCACGCGATGACGCCGATCCTGTTCGCGCGGTTGGTGCCGATGACGTCGGCGCGCTTCGCGGCCACGATGAGGTCATCAAAGCCGCGCACGCGGATCGAATCCGTGACGCCCGCCTGGGTGGCCGTCACCCGGGAACGGCTCAGGTCGGCGCGCACCCGGTCGTGGCTGCCGAGCTCGAGCAGCAGTTGGTTACGCCCGCCGTCGCCCTTGATCCGCGTCGCCCTCCCGCCCAGGGTGTTCGACTCGTAGGAGTCCTTGCCGCCGCCGAGCGCGATGTCGCGGTCGTACGTCGTCGGCGCGTCGACCTTGACGTGCTCGGTGCCACCGGTGCCGCGAAACGTGAACCGCCCACGCTCGGCCGACGTGGTGAAGACGAACCTGTCGAACTGGCCCGTCCAGGTGAGCATCGTGTCAGCCCCGGTCACGGTGCCGCTGGCGTCCATGGTGACGTCGCCGTTGGCGGATCGAACGCCCAGGATGCCGTCCGTACCCACGGACACCGCGCCTGGGGCGGTTTGGATGCCGCTCCAACTGACTTCGCCGAAGGCGAGGTCGATGACGTCGGCGTTGGGCTGGGCTGCCATGCCGGAGGTGACGAGGCCGTAGCCGCTGGAGCGAATGACGTCAGCCTCGGTGTCGGTGCCGTCGACCGTGCCCGCGAAGATCGTGTGCGATCCGCCGTTGGAGGCGGTGAACGTGTCGGCCCCCACGCCGAGGATGGCGACGACGCCGGGAACGGAGGTCACGCCGTCCTGGCCGGTCACGCACACGAGGTCATCGCCGCCGAGCGCGTCGACACGCGTCGCGCCGTTCGTGACGATGACGTCCGCGCCTTCCATGCCGGTGATCTGACCCCCGGGCGTCCCGACGATGGTCGCCGCCCGCCCCTGACACGTCTCGCCCGCTGCAGTGGCCGTGCCCATCGGCGCGAGCAGCGCCGCACCCAGGAGCGCGACGGCGGTCAGTCTGATGTTCCTCATCCATTCCCTTTGATCGCTGGCGAACCCGTATGACGACCCATCGGCCCGAAAGGTTGTCATGACCCGCTGTCGGACGAGGGTTGGCATGCGGCGGCGTCTCGGCCACGCCGTTCCTGACCTCCTGCTCGCAACGCGTCTAGGCTCCCGCCATGCCCCGGGCCGCCCGCGTCCTCGCCCTGTCGGCGGCGTTCGTAGTCACGATGCTGGCGAGCCCCGCGACCGCGGTTCCCGACAACAGCAGCGCACGGAGCGCGGGCCACGAGGCCGAGCGTCACGCCGCCGCCAGGCGCGAGGTTGCGTACTCCGTCATCACCCGCGGCAACGTCACGGCGTCGATGAAGGTGTTCCGGCGCCAGGCTCAGGAGACGTACGACGACCAGCGCGGGTGGCGCGGGGGTGGTGTGGAGTTCCGGCGCGTACGTCGGGGCGGCGACTTCACGCTGGTGCTGGCGTCTGCCCGTGCCGTGCCGACGTTCTCGTCGAGCTGCTCGGCGACCTGGTCGTGCCGGGTCGGTCGGTTCGTGATCATCAACCAGCTGCGCTGGAAGCACGCGTCACCAGCGTGGAACGCCGCCGGGCGGTCGACGCGCGACTACCGGCACCTGGTCGTCAACCACGAGACCGGCCACTGGCTCGGCCTGGACCACGCGGGCTGCGGCGCGCCCGGCGCCAGGGCGCCGGTGATGATGCCGCAGTCCAAGGGCACCGACGGCTGCCGGCTCAACCCCTGGCCGCTGCCCGGCGAGGCCGCCAGGATCAGGAGAGCCGTCAGACCGGGGGAGCGGTGAGACGCAGGTCGAGCGCGACGTCGAACTCGCTGCCCTCGACCGGCGGGAGGTCGAGCAGGTCGAGCGCGAGGTTGGCGATCATCCCGTTGCGCACGGGGGGACGCCTCATCCCGTAGACCGTTCGCCGGGTGCCAGGGTCCTGGTAGGTCGGGTTGATTGCATAGAGGTCGACGCCGCCGTCGACCGCCGCGCCGCGCGACATGAAGACGACGCGGTAGTCGTCCAGCAGGGTCGGGTCGGAGTGGTCGGGGCCGTGCCCGCCGTGATCGCTGGTCAGCAGGATCGTCGTGGTGGCCCGACGGACCGGGTCGGCGTTGACGGCCTTCACGACGCGGCCGACGAGGGCATCGGCCTGGCGCACCGCGCGCAGGTAGGGCCTGGACATCCAGCCGTGGGCGTGCCCGGCGACGTCGGGCGGCGAGAGGTGCAGGAAGCGGAAGTCGCGGTCCCGGGCGAGGTCGGCGATCAGCTTGTCGGCGAGCGCGGAGTTGTCCTCGTCGATCGTGGTGACGTCGATCGCGTCGGGCCACGAGCGCTGCCAGAGGGTGAACTTGGTCTTGGCGGCGAAGAGGGCGGTCGAGCCGCCCGCGGCATCGACGGCGCTGAACACGGACCGTACGTCGCTGCCGGCCGCGGCCTGCACGGTGTTCGGACTCAGGCGGTTGTCGTTCCAGGTGACGCCGTGACCGCCGGTGGCGGCCTCGATGCGGCGCCCGGTGACCATGCCGGTGTGGTTGGGCAGCGTCACGGTCATCTCGCGCTCGGTGCGGGCGTTCATGGTGGAGGCGCCCGACCTCATGAAGCGGTAGAGGTTCGGCAGCTGCGTGCGGCCGAGCTTGCGCACGGCGGCGACGCTCATCCCGTCGATCGAGATCGCGAGGACCGAGTCGGCCTCCCCGCGGATGACCCGACGCTCAGTGCTGTCCGGGGCGTCGCCCGCAGGCACCGCTGCGGGAGCCGGTGCGCCGGCCAGCACGACGCTCGCCGTGGCGATGAGGGAGACGAGGGGGCCGGTCACACGAGATCCACGGAGCACCGGGCGACCCTAACCCGCGCGGGCAGTGTGACCGGGCCGACGCTCCCGATGGCGTGACCGGCGACCGTCCGACGGCCTAGCCTGCTGGTTGTGCCGACCCCCACGCCGCGGATGACCGCCGATGCCCCGATCGGCATCTTCGACTCCGGGTTCGGCGGACTGACGGTTGCCCGGTCGGTCATCGACCAGCTGCCGCACGAGTCGGTGGTCTACCTCGGTGACACGGCGCGCCAGCCCTACGGCCAGAAGCCCATCGGCGAGGTCCGCGAGTACGCCCTCGAGTGCCTGGACCACCTCTACGAGCGAGGCGTCAAGGCGCTGGTCATCGCCTGCAACTCCGCCAGCGCCGCGATGCTGCGCGACGCCCGCGAGCGCTACGACGTCCCCGTCGTCGAGGTGATCCTCCCCGCCGCGCGTCGCGCCGCGGCCGCGACGCGCAACCGGCAGGTCGGCGTCATCTGCACCCGCGCGACCGCCAGCTCGATGGCGTACGAGGACGCGTTCGCCGCTGCCCCCCACCTCGACCTGCACATCCAGGCATGCCCGAGCTTCGTCGACTTCGTGGAGCAGGGGATCACCGGCGGTGACGAGCTGCTCGCCGCGGCCCACGAGTACCTCGACCCGTTGGCGGCCGCAGGCGTCGACACGCTCATCCTCGGCTGCACCCACTACCCGCTGCTCACAGGCGTCATCTCGTACGTCATGGGCGACGAGGTCACCCTGGTCAGCTCGGCGGAGGAGTGCGCCAAGGACGTCTACAAGATGCTCGCCGGCACCGGCCTGATGCGCGAGGGCGGCGAGGCCGACTACACCTTCTCCACCACCGGCAGCCCGGAGGACTTCGCGACGATCGGTCGCCGCTTCCTGGGCTCCGAGCTCCTCGGCGCCAGCCAGTTCGCCGGCGGGCTGAGATGAGGCTCACGATCGTCGGCTGCTCGGGTTCCTACCCGGGCCCCGAGTCCGCCGCCAGCTGCTACCTCCTCGAGGCGGAGCAGGGTGGCCGCACCTGGCGGATCCTGCTCGACCTGGGCAACGGCGCACTGGGCCAGCTCCATCGCTACGCCGACCCGCTCGTCGTGGACGCGGTGTTCCTCAGCCACCTGCACGCCGACCACTGCCTGGACCTCTGCGGCTACTACGTGATGCGCAAGTACCACCCCACCGGCCCGCAGCCGCGGATCCCCGTCTGGGGACCCGACGGCACCGCCGACCGGATGGCGCGTGCCTACGACCTTCCCGTCGACCCGGGCATGCACGAGGAGTTCGACTTCAAGGCCTACGACGGCCGGGTCGAGGTGGGTCCGTTCGTCGTCGAGGCGCGGCAGGTCGTGCACCCGGTCACGGCGTACGCCCTCACGGTGACCGCGGGAGGCCGGACCCTGGTCTACTCCGGTGACACCGGACCCTGTGACGAGCTCGACGAGGTCGCCCAGGGAGCGGACGTACTGCTCGCCGAGGCGTCCTTCCAGACCGTCGACGTCAACCCGCCCGACCTGCACCTCACCGGCGCCGACTGCGGACGTACGGCGGCCCGCGCCGGGGTCGGGCGCCTCGTCCTCACCCACGTGCCGCCGTGGCACGACCCCGCCGTCGCCGAGGCCGAGGCCCGCGGAGAGTGGTCCGGACCGCTCGAGGTGGCCCGCGCCGGGGCGACGTACGAGATCTAGACGAGACCGGCGTCGTGCACGACCATCGCCACTTGCACGCGGTTGTTGCTGTCGAGCTTGGTGAGCAGTCGCGACACGTGTGACTTCACGGTCGGGATCGACAGGTAGAGCTCCGAGGCGATCTCGGAGTTGCTCAGCCCGCGTCCGACGCAGACGGCGACCTCCAGCTCCCGCTCGGTGAGGACCGTCAACCGCTCGGCGGCCGTGGTCGAGCGATCGGTGGAGGCCGAGCTGCGCAGCCGCGAGACGATGCTGCGGGTCGCCGACGGCGACAGCATCGCGTCGCCCGCGGCGACCGTCCGGATGGCCTGGACGATGTCGCCCGGCGGGGTGTCCTTCAGCAGGAAGCCGTCCGCGCCGGCGGCGACCGCCCGCACCACGTGGTCGTCGGCGTCGAAGGTCGTGAGCACGACGACCGACGGGGGAGACGGGCGCTGGTGCAGCGCCACCGTGGCCTCGAGGCCATCCATCACGGGCATCCGGATGTCCATCAGCACGACGTCGGGATCGAGCTCGGTGACGAGGTCGAGGCCGACCTGGCCGTTGGGCGCCTCGCCGACCACGTCGATGTCGCGCTGCCCGCCCAGCATCAGCGCCAGCGCCGACCGCACCAGCGGGTCGTCGTCGACGAGCAGCACCCGGATCACGCTGTCCACGGTAGCCACGCCTCCAGGACGAACGTCGCACCCTCGGTGCGCTGGTCGAGCCGCCCGCCACGCAGCTCGGTGCGCTCGCGCAGTCCCACCAGGCCGAGGCCGGCACCCGGGGCGGCACTCGCGCGCTCGCCGATCGGGTTGGCCAGCACGACCGTGATCCCGGCGCGAGGGCCGCCGGTCGAGCTGATCGCGACCACCGAGCCGGGCGCGTGCTTGCGTACGTTGGTGATGCCCTCCTGGACGATCCGGTAGACGGTGCGGCCGGTGGCGGGAGGCACGGGAGTCGCGGCGTCGACGGTGTCGGACCAGTCGACGTCGAGGCCCAGAGTCCGGGCCTCGTCGACCAGCGCGGCGATGTCTCCGTACGTCGGCTGCGGCCGGGCGGTGGGCGGTCCGGGGTCGTCCTCACGCAGCACGCCCAGCACGTCGCGCAGCTCGTGGAGCGCGTCGTTGGCCTGACCCTGGATCTGGCCCAGGCCCTCACGCAACCGGTCGCCGTCGAGGTCCTCGCGGAACGCGAGCGCCCCTGCCTGCATCGAGACCTGGGTGATGCGGTGGGCCAGCACGTCGTGCATCTCGCGCGCGATGCGCGCCCGTTCGGTGGAGCGGGCCTGCGCCAGCCGCAGGTCCTGCTCCGTCTCGGCGCGCTCGGCGCGGGTCCGGAGGCTCCACATCACCTCGCGCCGGGTGCCGATGTAGAGGCCCCAACCCATCATCCCGGCGTTGACCGCGACGTTGACGAGCGTGGTGACGAGCAGGTCGTTGTCCTCGAAGGGAGCGAGCGTCGTCCAGGTCTGGGCCGCCACGAAGTTCGCGATGCCGACCAGCAGCACCTGGCCTACGTCGCGCCGGGTCGCCACCGACACGGCGGCGAGCGTCGCCGGCCCGGCAGCCAGTCCCGACACCGCGCTCATCGCGGCGATCACCAGCGCGACGCGCACCGGTGCTCGACGGCGGAAGTGGACGAGCACCAGGGCCGCGACGCCGAGCACGACCTCGACGAAGAAGAGGGCCCGGTGCTCGCGCCACTCGACCCCGGCGACCGTCTGCCACACCATCACCGAGAAGGCGACGCAGAGCAGGTCACGCCATGCGTGATCGACCCAGCGCAGCTCTGGCTGGGTCTGCGAGGCGGTGGGGCGGGTCTCCACGCCGGTGAGCCTATCCATCGCGCCTCCTACTTTGGTCTCGCGCGTGGGGACCGATGGACCGATGCGCCGGATGCGCGTGAGCAGCGACGCTGGGATCACCACCACGTGGAGGGAGCTGCGTGGCGTGGGGCTGCGCGCTGGGTCCCGCTTGGGGTAGGGGCCTTCGAGCCGGGTCCGGTAACTCACGGGGGTGACCGGACCCGGCTCTGCCATGTCTGCCGTCGCGTCTAGGGTCGTCCCCATGACTTCTCCCGCCCCGCGTGCCGACGGCCGCGCCGACGACGAGCTCCGCCCGATCACGATCACCCGCCACTGGCTCGACCACGCCGCGGGATCGGTGCTGGTCGAGTTCGGTGGCACCAAGGTGCTCTGCGCCGCGTCCGCCTCGGAGGGCGTGCCGCGCTGGCGCAAGGGCTCCGGCCTCGGCTGGGTGACGGCCGAGTACGCGATGCTCCCGGCCGCCACCAACACCCGCTCGGACCGCGAGTCGGTCAAGGGCCGCATCGGCGGCCGCACGCACGAGATCTCGCGGCTCATCGGCCGCTCGCTGCGAGCGGTCATCGACTACCAGGCGCTCGGCGAGAACACGATCGTCCTCGACTGCGACGTGCTGCAGGCCGACGGCGGCACCCGTACGGCCGCGATCACGGGGGCGTACGTCGCGCTCGCCGACGCGGTCGCGCACCTGCGCGGCAACGGCGCCCTGACCGGCGAGCCGCTGACGGGCTCGGTCGCCGCGGTCAGCGTCGGCATCATCGACGGCATCCCGCGCCTCGACCTGCCCTACGTCGAGGACGTACGCGCCGAGACCGACATGAACGTCGTGATGACCGGCGAGGGGAAGTTCGTCGAGGTGCAGGGCACCGCCGAGGGCGCTGCCTTCGACCGCGCCGAGCTCGATGCACTGCTCGCCCTCGCGGAGAAGGGCTGCGCCGACCTGACGCGCATGCAGCACGAAGCGCTGGCCCGATGAGGATCTTCCTCGCCTCGGCCAACGCCAAGAAGATCGCGGAGATGCAGCGGATCCTCGCCGAGCACGTGCCCGAGATCGAGGTCCTGGGCATCGCTGACGTCGAGGGCTACGTCGAGCCGGTCGAGGACCAGCCGACGTTCGAGGGCAACGCGCTGCTCAAGGCGCGGGCCGGTGTCGCCGCGACCGGGCTGCCGTCGGTCGCCGACGACAGCGGCCTCTGCGTCGACGCGCTCAACGGGATGCCCGGCGTGCTGTCGGCCCGGTGGTCCGGCCGCGAGAAGTCCGATTCCCGCAACAACGAGCTGCTGCTCGAGCAGCTCGACGACGTGCCCGACGAGCGCCGCGGCGCGTACTTCACCTGCGCGATCGCGTGGGTGCGGCCCGACGGGAGCGAGCGCGTGGTCGAGGGCCGGATGGACGGCCGGATCATCCGCGAGCAGCGGGGGAGCGGCGGCTTCGGCTACGACGTGGTCTTCGTCGCCCAGGAGCACGAGGCCGAGGGGCTCACCTCGGCCGAGCTGCCGCCCGGCGAGAAGGACCGGATCTCGCACCGCGGTCGCGCGCTGCGCGAGCTGGCGCCGTACGTCGCCGCCGACCTGTCAGCCGGCTGAGGCGCCCTCACGGGCGGCCACCTGCCGCGAGACCCACATGCCCCACAGTGCCGCGAACAGGAACATGATCAGCGAGTAGACGGCCGCTGGGACGGAGATCTCGACGTCGTCGAGCACCTCGACGGCGACGAAGATCGCCAGCGTGGCGTTGTGCACGCCGACCTCCATCGACGACGCGATGGCTTGCGGGCCCGTGACGCCGAAGGCCTTCGGCACGAAGTAGCCCACGGCCAGGCTGATCGCGCAGAAGAGCGCGGCGATGAGGCCGACGTCGGCGAGGTAGTCGCCGACGTTCTCGAGCTGGTCGAGCAGGATCCCGACCACGAGGATCGCGAGGATCACCGCCGAGCCGATGCGCACCGGCTTGTCCATCCGGCGGGCGAAGTCCGGCGCCCGGTTGTTGACGAGCATCCCGATGCCGACGGGCAGGAGGATCAGGGCGAACACCTTGACGATCTCGACCAGCGGCATCGTCACGTCGTCCTGGCGGTCGTAGTAGGCGATGGCCAGGCCGGTGATCAGCGGCAGCGTGACGACGGCGATCACGGTGTTGATCGCGGTGAGGGTGATGTTGAGCGCCACGTCGCCGCGGAACAGGTGGCTGAACAGGTTGGCCGTCGTCCCACCGGGCGACGCGGCAAGGAGCAGCATGCCGATGCCGAGGAGGGCGGGCAGGTCGAAGAGCACCACGAGCCCGAAGCAGATCGCCGGCAGCAGCACGATCTGGCAGGCGAGCGCGACGGCCACGGCCTTCGGAGTCCGGCCGACTCGCTTGAAGTCGCCGATGGTCAGGTCCAGGCCGAGCCCGAACATGATGATCGCGAGAGCGAGGGGCAGTCCGACAGTCGTCAGCGCGGAGTCCATGCGCGGACCCTAGTGGTGACGGTGGTCACGCAGGAGGGGACTCGCGCGGAAATGTACGTGTACGTGCCGAAGGCGGGAGTCGAACCCGCACGCCCTAGGGCACACGGACCTAAACCGTGCGTGTCTGCCTGTTCCACCACTTCGGCTTCAGCCACGGAGTCTAGAAGAGCAGCGGGCGCGGTATGTCCGAGGTCGAGTACTTGCCTCTGCTGCGCCCCGCGAAGGTGGGCGTCTGGCGGTGACAGCGAGGGCTTGGCGTGCCTCCGTGTTGAACGCGGATCAATCCTCACACGTGTCCGAGACGTTGCCCCTCAGCCCGGGAGCGGAGGGCAACATCGCGGACACGTGTGGCGGACGGCGTACGCCTCAGTCGAGTCCGAGGTCCCGGCGCAGCTTGGCGACGTGGCCGGTGGCCTTCACGTTGTACTGCGCGAGCTCGACCTTCCCGTCCTCGTCGATCACGAAGGTCGAGCGCAGCACGCCCTCGACCTCCTTGCCGTAGAGCTTCTTCGTGCCGTACGCGGCGTACGCCTTGTGCACGGCGAGGTCCTCGTCGGACAGCAGCGTGAGGGTCAGCGAGTCGCGCTCGCGGAACTTCGCGAGCTTGGCGGGCGCGTCCTTGGAGACGCCGAGGACCTCGTAGCCGGCACCGCGCAGCGAGTCGAGCGACTCGGAGAAGTCGCAGGCCTGCGTCGTGCAGCCCGGGGTCATCGCCGCGGGGTAGAAGTAGAGGATCACCTTCTTGCCGCGGAGGCCGGACAGGGTGACCTGCTCGCCGGCATCGTTGGTCAGGCTGAAGTCGGGTGCGGTGTCACCGGGGGTGAGGCGCTCGGTCATGCGATTCCCTTCTCGAACTTCTCCTCGACGCGGCCGAGGTGGTACCACGCCACGCTGGCGGCCCAGACGAGGACGAACAATGCCACGAGGCCGAAGCCGACGTACTCGAGGTCGAGGCTCCCGGCCCAGGCCAGGCCCGGCACCCACTCCGAGGCGAGCTGCACGAGCAGGAGCGCGCCGATCGAGAGGGCCACCGTGACCGACAGGATCGTGACGGTGAAGTTGTAGTAGATCTTCCGGATCGGCTTGAGGAACGCCCACGAGTAGGCCCGTGTCATCAGGATCCCGTCGAGGGAGTCGAACAGGACCATGCCGGCGGCGAACAGCACCGGCAGGGTGAGGATGGCGTACCACGGCAGCGCGAAGGCGGCGGTCCCACCGGCGAGCACCAGCAGCGCGACCTGGGTGGCGGTGTCGAAACCGAGCCCCATCAGCAGGCCGACGGGGTAGAGGTGGCGGGCGCGGGTGACCCGCTGGGTCGTCTTCTTGAAGATCCTCGCCAGGAAGCCGCGGTTGTGCAGGTGGTGCTCGAGGTGCTCCTCGTCGAACGTCCCGGCGCGCAGGTGGCGGTAGGCGTGGAAGATCCCGACGAGCGCGCTGAGGTTCATCAGGCCGATGACGATGAGGAACGTGCCGGCGGTGACCGTGCCCACCGTGCCGAGCGTGCCCTGGAGGGCGGATCCGTCGTCCTGCACCGGGTCGGCAAGGGCGCGTACGCCGATCGCCAGCAGGAGGCTGAGTCCGAACACCACGCTCGAGTGGCCCATCCCGAACCAGAAGCCCGTCGTCGTGGCGGGGGAGCCGTCCCCGACGAGCTTGCGGGTCGTGTTGTCGATCGCCGCGATGTGGTCGGCGTCGAAGGCGTGGCGGGCGCCGAGCAGGAACGCCGCGACGCCCAGGCCGATGCCGAAGACGCCCGCGCTGCCCACGTCGAAGCGCTGCGGGGCCACGACCGCGACGAGCACCCCCCACCCGAGCGCGTTGAGCACGACGACGACCGCCGCCATGCCGGCGATGTGGCGCCGGTCGGTCGCGGAGAAGGAGCGCAGCGGGTTGTTCATGCTCCGATGCTATTGCATGTCGGTTGCAACAAGGACGCCGTCCCGGTCCCGGGGGCGGCGTTGATAGCCTGCGCGGGTGACCCAGGACATGAGCGCGCTCGAGCGCGAGATCGAGGAGACGCGCCAGCGGCTCGCCTCGACCATCGACCAGCTCGCGCACCGCGCCCACCCGAAGACGGTCGTCGGGCGCCAGGTGGCCACGGTGAAGTCGAACTTCGTCGACCTCGACACCGGAGCCCCGCGCACCGACAACATCCTCAAGGTCGCCGGCGCGATCGTCGGGGTCGTCGTCCTGTTCGCGATCGTCCGCAAGGTCGCCGGCTGAGCACCATGACCGGCGGCAGTCCCGAGAAGGCAGCCCCGATCAAGATGCTGCACGACCGGGTCCTGGTCGAGGTCGACCAGGAGTCCGGTGAGCGCCGCTCGAGCGGCGGCATCGTCATCCCGGCGACGGCTGCGATGGGTGCCCGGCGGCTCGCGTGGTCGCGCGTCATCGCGGTCGGCCCGCACGCCCGCGCCGTCGAGGCCGGCGACCGCGTCCTCTTCGACCCCGAGGACAAGGCCGAGGTCGAGGTGCACGGCGAGGTCTACGTCGTCATGCGCGAGCGCGACGTGCACGCCGTTGCCGCCGAGCGCCTCGAGGGCGGCTCCACCGGGCTCTACCTGTGATGCGCCGACCCCCGAAGGAACGTTGATGGCCTACCTCGTCAAGCAGACCGACCGCGCACCCGCCGTCACCGCCGTCGTCCCGGTCGATGAGTCGCTGCCCCGCGCCTGCGTCATCGGCGCCGGCTCGTCGGGCATCGCCGCGGCCAAGGAGCTCTACCTCGCCGGGATCCCGTTCGACTGCTTCGAGCGGGGCCACGACGTCGGCGGCAACTGGGTCTACGCCAACTCCAACGGCCAGTCGGCCTGCTACGAGAGCCTCGAGATCAACACCTCGTGCCCGCGGATGGCGTACTCCGACTTCCCGATGCCCGAGGACTACCCGCCCTACGCCCGGCACGACCAGGTCGCGGCCTACTTCGACGCTACGTCGACCACTTCGGCTTCCGCCACGCCATCACCTTCGACACCACCGTCGAGGAAGTGACCCGCGCGGCCGACGGTCGGTGGGAGGTCCGCGTCACCGGCCCCGACGGCACCGAGACCAGGACGTACGACGCAGTGCTGGTCGCGAACGGCCACCACTGGGACGCCCGCTGGCCGGAGCCGGCCTATCCGGGCGACTTCGCCGGCGAGCTGCTGCACGCCCACGACTACCGCTCCCGCGACCAGCTCGCCGGGCGCGACGTCGTCGTGGTGGGCGCCGGCAACTCCGCGATGGACATCGCCGTCGAGGCGTCCTTCGCGGCCCGTACGACGACGTGGTCGGTGCGCCGCACCGAGTGGGTGCTCCGCAAGTTCTTCCTCGGCAAGCCGAGCGACCAGGTCGCGCTGCCGGGCTGGCTCCCGTGGTGGGTCACCGGCTTCCGCCTGTGGATCGGCGCGACCGCGGCCGGCAGCATGACGAAGTACGGACTGCCCGCGCCCACGCACAAGCCCGGCCAGTCGCACCCCGTGCAGTCCGAGCGGATCCGCGAACGGCTGGAAGCGGGCGCGATGACCGCGCGTCCCGCGATCGAGCGGCTCGACGGCGATCGGGTCGTCTTCGTCGACGGCACCAGTGCGCCGGCGGACCTCATCGTGTGGGCGACGGGCTACCGGATCAGCTTCCCGTTCCTCGACCCCGACCTCGTCTCGGTAGAGGCCAACGACCTGCCGCTCTGGAAGCGCACGGTCCACCCGGACCTGCCCGGTCTCTACTTCCTCGGTCTCCTCCAGCCGATCGGCGCGGTCATGCCGCTCGCCGAGGCGCAGGCGTCGTGGATCGCCGAGACGCTCGCCGGCGGCTACGTGCCGCCGTCCGACGCCGTCGTACGCCGCCAGATGACGGCCGAGCACGAGCGCGACACGAAGCAGTTCTACGCCTCGCCGCGCCACACGCTCGAGGTCGACTTCGACCACTACCTGTGGGACCTCGCGCGTGAGCGCAAGAAAGGACGTGCCCGTGCTGCGTCGTAGAATCGCGAAGGTCGCCCTGCGCGCCGTGCGGTGGCAGGCGGTCGGCGAGGTGCCGCAGCGCAGCGTGCTCGTCGGCGCGCCGCACACCTCCAACTGGGACTGGGTGCTGACACTGCTCCTGGGCTGGACCTACGGCATCGACATCAAGCTCCTGGTCAAGCAGGAGCTCTTCGTCGGACCGCTCGGCTGGCTGCTGCGTCGCACCGGTGCGGTCGAGCTCGACCGCAAGAACCCGGCAGCGACGATCAAGCAGCTGCTCGCCGAGTCCGAGGGCGACGACCCGTGGCTCATCGGCATCGCGGCCGAGGGCACCCGGTCGCGCGGCGAGTACTGGAAGTCGGGCTTCTACCGGATCGCCCAGCAGACCGGCCTGCCGATCACGCTGGCCTTCATCGACGTCCCGTCGCGCAGGGTCGGGTGGGGACCGACGTTCCACCCGACCGGCGACGTCACGGCCGACATGGACGTGGTGCGCGAGTTCTATGCTGACAAGACGGGCTTCAACCCCGAGGACTTCACGCCGCCGCGGCTGCGTGAGGAGGGCCAGGCCCGCCCTCCGTTGGGGTGACCTCGGCTTCCTGCGCCGCTGCGCGAGGGCTAGGTTGACGCCGTCAATCGAAGGGAGCATGACATGGCTTTGCTGCTGTGGATCCTCGCCGTCATCCTCGTGGTGTCCGGCATCGTCTCACTGGTTCGGGGCCAGATGCTGATGGGCATCGTCCTCATCATCGTCGGCCTGCTGGTCGGCCCTGGTGGGGTCAGCCTCTTCACGAAGTAGCACCCAGAGGGAAACACGTACGAGGAGCCGGTCCGGGAGGGCTGGCTCCTCGTCTTCTTCGAGAGGACGACCGCATGGCCGGCGAGGACGTGAGCACCCGCTCCTGCGACGAGGTGAGTGCCCTCCTCGATCGGATGGACGTCGTCGAGCCGCTCGTGAACGCGGTCTGCACCGTCCACCCGGACGCTCTCGAGCAGGCCGACCGGCTCGACCGCGAGGCCGCCGCGGGCCGCGTACGCAGTCCCCT
This sequence comes from Nocardioides zhouii, assembly GCF_004137345.1. GTDB lineage: Bacteria > Actinomycetota > Actinomycetes > Propionibacteriales > Nocardioidaceae > Nocardioides > Nocardioides zhouii. The sequence continues at coordinate 54,575 of NZ_SDWV01000004.1, read as the reverse complement.
CCACGGGCGGGCCGTGCTCGTGAAGGACAACATCGACACCCACGACCTGGCGACGACGGCGGGCTCGCTCGCCCTCGCGGACGCACCCCCGCCGACCCGGGACGCGACGCTCGTCGCCCGGCTCCGCGAGGCAGGGCTCGTCGTGCTCGGCAAGACCAACCTGTCCGAGTGGGCCAACATCCGTGACGAGAGCTCAGCCTCCGGCTGGAGCGCCCACGGCGGCCTGACCCGCAACCCGTACGCGCTCAACCGCTCGGCCGGCGGCTCGAGCTCCGGCAGCGGTGCGGCAGTCGCAGCGGGACTGGCGGCGTTCGCCGTGGGCACCGAGACCGACGGCTCGATCACCTGCCCGGCCGCCTTCAACGGGTGCGTCGGCATCAAGCCCACCGTCGGCACGGTCCCCACCGAGGGGGTCGTCCCGATCTCCGCCTCCCAGGACTCGCCGGGGCCGATGGCGCGTACGGTCCGCGACGCCGCCGCGCTCCTCACCGTCCTCGCCGCGGACGGACGCGACTACGCCAGGTACGCCGTCGAGGGTCGCCTCGCGGGCAAGCGGATCGGCGTCCCGCGTACGACGTACTGGGGCTACTCGTCGCACGCCGATGCCGCCGCCGATCGGGCGTTGGCGCTCCTCGCCGCCCAGGGTGCCGTCATCGTCGATTCGACCGACCTGCCTCCCCTCGGCGACGAGGTGTGGGAGGACGAGCTGCTCGTCCTCCTGGCCGAGCTCCGTACCGGCCTCGCCGACTACCTCGCCGGTCGTCCCGGCGACGTGCCGCGCACCCTCGAGGACGTGGTCCGGTTCAACCGCGAGCACGCCGGCACCGAGCTCGCCCACTTCGGTCAGTCGCTCTTCGAGAAGGCCCTCGAGGGGCCGATGGCCGGGGACCCGCGCCACCTCGCTGCCCGGGCACGTGGTGTCGCCGCCACCCGGGACGGCGGCATCGAGGCGGTGCTCCGCGAGCACGACCTCGACGCGCTGGTCACGCCGTCCTACGCACCCGCGCACCCCATCGACCTGGTCAACCCCGAGTCGTTTCCCGGCTCCTGCTCCGGGCCGGCGGCCGTCGCGGGCTACCCGCTCGTGACGGTGCCGACCGAGCTGGCGGCTGGACTTCCGGTCGCGGTCTCGTTCTGGGGGACTGCCGGTTCGGAGGGGACGCTCATCGAGATCGCGCACGGCTACGAGGTGGCGCGCGACGCATCGACCGGCCCGCTGCCCGAGCCGACGATGGCGCCGTTCGTCTGACTCAGTGGGACCAGACCCGCACCCAGTCCACCTTCGCGCGCTGGCCCATGGTGGAAGGCGTGAGCTTCTCCAGCTCGTAGTCGGACGTCAGCATGGACAGCAGCAGGTACTCCGGAGCCTGGGAGACGATCTCGGTCTGGCGCCAGAACTCGCGCCCGTCGACGCGGAAGACGTACGCGTCCGCGGTCCACTCGACGCTGAACACGTGGTACGAGCTCGACCACGTCTCGGCCCGCTTCTTCAGCCGGTTGGCGTAGGGGAACTTGCTACCGATCTTGTGGTGCAGGTTGTCCGCGTCGTACCAGTGCAGGAACGCGGCGATGTGCGAGTCCTTCTTCGTGCGACCGAAGAACTCCACCACGTCGATCTCGGTGCCCCGGGACGGGTCGCCGGGCGTGTACCAGTTCGCGGGCTGCAGCCAGAACGAGGCGTGCATGCCCTTGTCGAGGTGCATCTTCATCCGCGCCGCGGCATAGCCGTAGGTGAAGTCGAACTTGTCGCGCGTGGCGAGCTGGGTGTTCAGCATGTACGGGTGCGAGCCTGAGCGTCCGTTGAGGCTCCACGTGCAGGCCGTGCCGGCGCGGGCGGGGTCCGGGGCGACACCCATCTGGAGGACGCCGTCGCTGACGGTGCGTGCGCGGGGCGACAGGCGCGAGCACATCCGCATGTACGCCGGTGCCAGCGTCGGCTGGTCCGACCACTTCGAGAAGTCGATCCTCCTGCCGGAGAACTCGTCCTTGAAGACAGTCGTGAAGGCGCGTCCGCGCACCGCGTCGGTCACCTCGACCACCGCGCCACTGCGCGACAGGGCGGCCGCGCGGTAGAGGCTCGTGGTGTCGGGCAGGGTGAAGATCGTCGAGCCGCTCCGGTGCTGACGGCCGCGCCCCACCGTCTGCCAGCCCGACCCGCTGTCGCGCTGCAGCGTCACCGTCTGTCCGGTCCGGGTGTTCGCGAAGGTGGCCAGTGCCTGGGTCTTCCCGGACGAGGTCGCCGGACGCTTGCTGGGCTGGGAGATGGTCGGGCGCAGGTCGAGCACGCCCGTGGCTGTCGGGTCGGCGGCCTCCGACCACGCCTCTGCGGGAGGGACGGACACGGAGGCTGCCGGCAGCAGCGTCGCCGCGCCCGCGAGGGCGACCACCAGGTGGCGCGTCGGGAATCGCACGGGTGTTACCTCTCGACATGACTTCAGGGAGCCCGAGAGGGCACATCCGTCTGTGCTGCGGTCAGGTTAGTCGACCGGACGGCGCAGAAGAGGCCCTTCCCGGATCTCTCCGCGAAGGGCCTCTGCGACTGTTCTGTACGCCATGAGGGACTTGAACCCCCAACCCGCTGATTAAGAGTCAGCTGCTCTACCAATTGAGCTAATGGCGCCCGGTGAAGCGAGTGGAACTTTATCAGCGGGTGACCGTGCACCGAAAATCGAGGGTCACGCCAGGTCCGCGAGGACCGCCTGCGCGGCGTTGTGGCCACCCAGTCCGGAGACCGCGCCGCCGCGGCGGGCGCCGGATCCGCAGAGCAGGACGACGTCGTGCTCGGTCTGCACGCCCCACTGCTGGGCGGGGGTCTCGAGCCGCGACCGGTTGGGTGCCCACGGCCACTCCAGGTCTCCGTGGAAGATGTGGCCGCCCGGCATCGCGAGGTCCTTCTCGACGTCCTGCGGGATCTTCGCCTCGATGCACAGCCGGCCGTCGGCGTCCCGGGCGATGCAGTCCTCGATCGGCTCGGCCAGCACGGCGTCGAGCGACGCGAGCGCCCGACGGGTGGCGACGTCGCGCGCCTCCGGGTCGGCGTCGAACAGGCCGGCGGGGGTGTGCAGGCCGAAGTAGGTCAGCGTGTGCGCGGAGCCGGCCCGGTCGCCCAGGATCGAGGGGTCGCTGAGGCTGTGGCAGTAGACCTCGCCCGGCATCGGGTCGGGCACCGCCCCGCCGACAGCGGCGTCGTACGCCCTCTCGAGCTGGGTGTAGTCCTCGGCGAGGTGCAGGGTCCCGGCGAAGGCGACGGCAGGGTCGGCGCCGGACCGCAGGGCGGGCAGCCGGTCGAGGAGGAAGTTGATCTTGAGCTGCGAGCCGACCGGCTTGGTCTCTGCGTCCTCGCCCTCGCCGAGGAGGATCCGGAGCACCCACGGCGCGACGCCCGACAGCACCCGGCGACCGGTCGCGGACCGCTGGTGGCCGCCCTCGTGCCAGACCACCTCGGCGCCGTCCGGTCCGGGGTGGATCGCGCTGACGCCCGCGCCGGTGACGATCTCGGCGCCGGCCTCGACCGCGGCCTTGGCGAGCGCGTCGGTGACGGCGCCCATCCCGCCGATCGGCACGCGCCACTCGCCGGTGCCGTTGCCGATCAGGTGGTAGAGGAAGCACCGGTTCTGGATGAGCGACCTGTCGTCCATCGACGCGAACGTGCCGATCAGGGCGTCGGTGGCGACGACCCCGCGGACGGTGTCGTCGGAGAAGCGTGACGTGATGGCCCGACCCAGCGGCTGTGCGACCACGTCGGTCCACGTGCGCTCGTCGACCATCGCCCGGATCTCCCGCTCGAGGGGGAGGGGCTGCATGAGGGTCGGTGCGACGACCTCGGCGACCTTGCCCACCTCGGCGTAGAACTCCTGCCAGGCGGCGTACTCCTCGTCGCCGCCGGTGAGCTCGCGGAACGACGCGCGCGTCGCCTCGCCCTCCGGGCGCTCGACGAGCAGGCCGCCGGAGCGCTCGCCGCGCGTCCAGGGGGTGTACGACGCCGTGGTGCGCGAGGCGAGCCGGACGTCGAGTCCCAGGTCGGCCATCAGCCGCTCCGGCATCAGGCTGACCAGGTAGGAGTAGCGCGAGAGCCGGGCCGCGTGCCCGGAGAAGGGCTCGACGGAGACGGCCGCGCCGCCGGTGTGGTCGAGCCGCTCGAGCACCAGGACGGAGAGGCCCGCGCGGGCGAGGTAGGCGGCGCTGACGAGGCCGTTGTGGCCGCCGCCGACCACGACGACGTCATAGGACTGGGAGCCGGGATTCACCGAGACAACGTAGTCCCTCGCCGAGGACCTTCGCCGCTCCCCACCGGGTCCAAGGACTCTTCGCGGCGGTGCCGCCTCGGCGGACAGTGGACGTACAAGACCAGTGGAGGAGACCGTCATGACCGAGCAGCAGCCCAACGGGCGACCCGTCGTCGTCGGAGTGGGGACGACGGAGGTGGACACTGCCCTCGCGTACGCCGCCGAGGAGGCGGTCCGCGCCGGGTGCGGCCTGCACCTCGTGCACGCCGTCCACATGATGCCCACCGGCCCTCGCGGCACCCTCGTGCCGCAGGAGGACCTGGACCTCTGGGGTCGCGAGACCCTGGACCGCGCCGTCAAGATCGCGGAGGACCTCGTGGCCGGAGCGGTGCCGGTGACCCACGAGCTGTGCCACGGCACGCCCGTTGACGTGCTGACCGACGTGGCCCGCACAGCACGCACGGTCGTGCTCGAGCACCGCCACCTCTCCCGCGTGTCCCGCGTCGTCAACCGGACCGTCGCCGGCGGTGTCGCCGCCCACGTGCGCGTCCCGGTCGTGGCGGTGCCGAGCGGCTGGACCCGGTCCGCGGGTACGCCGGTCGTCGTGGCCGGTGTCGACGTGCCCGAGCGCTCGGAGGAGGTGCTGGCCGCGGCCGTGGCCGAGTCCCGCGCCCGGGCTGCAACCCTCACCGTCGTGCACTCGTGGGCGATGCCCGTCCACTACGACGGTGTCCCCGTGGAGCCTGCCGAGCACGCGCGCTGGACCGACCGGTCGAAGGCCGAGGTGCGCGCGGCGCTCGACCGGCTGGGCGACGAGTCCGTGGCGATCGACGCCGAGGTCGTCGTCCACCCCGGCCGTGCGGTCGAGGCGATCCTGGAGGCGGCGCAGGGCGCGGACCTGCTGGTGATCGGTCGTCACGACCCGCTCGTGCCCTACGGCTCGCACATCGGTCCGGTCGCGCGCGCAGTGCTGCGCGAAGCCACCTGCCCGGTGCTGCTCGCGAGCCCGCACCCGCACCGGGTGGCGTACCGCCCGTAGTGTCGTTCGGATGTGGGAGACCGTGAGGGAGCGGATCGACAGGCGCCTCGGCGACCCGATCTGGTGGAACGACGTGCTGCAGCTCGCCAAGACCGTGCTGGCCGCCGTCGCCGCGTGGGTGATCGCGTCGAGCGTGCTCGACCTGCCGCAGCCGTTCCTGGCGCCGTGGGCGGCGCTGCTGGTGGTGCACGCCACCGTCTACCGGACGTTCTCCAAGGGCACCCAGCAGGTGGCGGCGACCGTGGTCGCGGTGCTGCTGGCCACGGCCGTGGGGGAGACGCTCGGGCTCACCACGCAGGCGATCGCACTGCTGCTGGTGGTCGCCCTCGTGCTGGGGTCGGTCCCGTGGCTGGGCGCCGAGGCGACCACGATCGCCACCACCGGCCTGGTCGTGCTCACGACGGGCTTCGACGACGACGTGATGCTCCTCTCGCGGCTCTACGACACGGCGATCGGCGTCGGAGTCGGCCTGCTGGTCAACGTGATCGTGTGGCCCCCGCTGCGACGGCGTACGGCCGCCAAGGCGCTCGACCGCATCGACGACGGGATCGGCGCGCTGCTGGTCGACATGGCGGCGGGTCTGCGTGACGCGGCTCCCGACGAGGACGTCGCCGCGTGGATCGACCGGACCCGCGACCTCGACGAGGACCTCGACCAGGCATGGGCCCTCGTGCGCCAGGCGCAGGAGAGCGCCCGGATGAACCCGCGCCGGTCGGCGAAGCAGATGAAGGACCCGAAGCAGTGGCACGGGCTCCTGCGACGCTTGGAGCAGGCCGTCGCCGAGACCCGCAGCCTGGCCCGCACCCTCGGCAGCCAGCAGGCGCACCGCAAGACGTGGGGCGAGGCGTTCGCGGTCCCGTGGATCTCGATGCTCGGTGACGCCGGGCAGGGCGCTAGCGACGCCGACCCGGCCGCGCTGCTCGACGTACGCCGCCGCCTCGAGGTCTTCAGCGAGGAGATGCGGGCCACAGAGCGGTCGCCCGAGTGGCCGATCTACGGCGCGCTGATCATCAACCTGCGCAACATCATCGACGCGATGGACGTCGTCGCCGAGGCCAACCCGATCGGGGGCAATCGGCTGCCGCTGCGACTGCCCACGCGCCGCTCCGCTTGACCTTGACCTTGGGGCAGGCCGGATGGTCGGCTCGCCGGCGACAACGGGTCCCGGTCACGAGAGGACGACGATGCTGACGATCGGCGAGTTCGCGCGGGAGACCGGGCTGACGGCGAAGGCCCTGCGGCTGTACGGCGAGCTGGGGCTGCTGGCCCCGGCGGACGTCGACGACCGCACGGGCTACCGCCGCTACGCGCCCGACCAGGTCGACCGCGCCCGTCTCGTCGCGCGCCTGAGGTCGGCTGGGGTCCCGCTGCGCAGGATCACCACGATCGTCGAGCTGGACAGCCGGGAGGCCGCCGCGGCCGAGCTGCTGTCCTACTGGCGCCAGGTCGAGGCCGACACCGCCTCGGCCCGCGACGTCGTCGCCACCCTCGTGTCGCAGATGAGAGGACACGACACCACCATGGAATCGATCGACGACACCACCGCCACGGCCGAGCCCCGCTCGGCCCACCGGGCCGGGCAGGGCGCGCGCTCCACCCAGCTCGACGAGGTCTACCCGCACGTCCACCGCTGGGCCACCCAGATCAGGGGACAGCGCCTGTTCGCGGTCGCGGACGGCGTCGGCGTCGGGGACGACGCGGGCGTCTCGGCGGCCGCGCTCGACGTGCTCGCCGAGCTCGACGACGCCGACCCGTCGCCCGACCCGCTCGAGGCGCTCGACGCGGCCGTGGGCCGGGCAGCGGAGGCCGTGACGTCGCGCGCTTCGGCGAAGGGCGGCACCACCCTGACCGCCCTGCTGCTCGTCGGCGAGCGCGCCCTGATCGCCCACGTCGGCGACTCGCGTGCGTACGCCGTGCGGGACGGCGGCCTGGAACGGCTGACCCGCGACCACACGGTCGTCCAGTCGCTCATCGACGAGGGCCGGCTCACCGACGACGAGGCGCGTACGGACCCCGACCGCAACCTGCTCAACCGCGCCCTCGCCCCGGGAGCGGCCGCCGCCCCCGACCTCGCGGTGCGTCCGGCGCGGCCGGGAGACCGGTTCGTGCTGACCACCGACGGCGTCCACGCCGTGCTCGAGCCGCGCCACCTCGCGGAGCTGCTCGTCGCGCCGGGCGCTCCCGACGACGTCGCCGCTGCGGTCGAGGCCGCCGTGCTGGCCGCCGGCGCGCCCGACAACTACGGCGTGGTCGTGGTCGACGTCTGAGCGACGCAGCCCGGAGATGCCTCGAGGCCCTGACCGTGTCCGGTCAGGGCCTCGAGCGTCTGGGGTGAGTAACGGGACTTGAACCCGCGACATCCGCCACCACAAGGCGGCGCTCTACCAGCTGAGCTATACCCACCATGTCTGCTCGCCCGACATGGTTTCCCAGTGGGCGAGGACGACGTGAAGTGTAGGGCAATCAGGCGCCGGGACTGGAATCTGGGTCCGCAGCGAGCCCGAGGCCGGTCAGCTGCCCGCCGTAGCGGGCCGCGATCTCCTTGGCGGTGGCGCTGTCCGGGCCGGGCTGGGGCACGAAGACGGCTTCGCGGTAGTAGCGCAGCTCCTCGATGCTCTCCTGGATGTCGGCCAGGGCGCGGTGGTTGCCGCGCTTGGTCGGTGCGGCGAAGTAGGCACGGGGGAACCACCGCCGCGACAGCTCCTTGATCGAGGAGACGTCGACGATGCGGTAGTGGAGGAACCCCTCGAGGGCCTGCATGTCGCGGGCGAGGAAGGCGCGGTCGGTGGCCACGGTGTTGCCCGCGAGCGGGGGCCGGCTGCCGTCGGAGCAGTGCTCCTTGATGTAGGCCAGCACCTGCTCCTCGGCGTCCGCGAGCGTCGTACCCGCGTCGAGCTCCTCGAGCAGGCCGGACTTCTCGTGCATGCTCCGCACGAAGTCGACCATCTGGTCGAGCGACTCCTGCGACGGCTTGATGATCACGTCGATGCCCTCGCCGAGGACGTTGAGCTCGAAGTCCGTGACGAGCGCCGCGACCTCGATCAGCGCGTCTGCGCCCAGGTCGAGGCCGGTCATCTCACAGTCGATCCACACCAGTCTGTCGCTCACGATCGGCCACCCTACCCATGCGGTGCGACGCTCTCTCAGGCGCGATTCAGGCTCACCTCCTAACCTTCGGGATGTGAAGGACTGGTTCGGCCTCGTCGCGCGCCTGCTGACCGGTGGCGTGTGGATCGTCGCCGGCGCGCTCAAGCTGCCCCACCCCGCCGACAGCGTGCGCGCCGTGCGGGCGTACGAGCTCCTACCGGAGGCGGTCGTCCCCGCTGTCGGGCACCTGCTGCCCGTCGTCGAGGTCGTGATCGGGCTGTGCCTGGTCCTCGGCGTCCTGGTGCGTGGCACGTCCGTCGTGTCGGCGCTGCTCTTCGTCGCGTTCATCATCGGCATCTCCAGTGCCTGGGCGCGCGGGCTGTCGATCGACTGCGGCTGCTTCGGCGGTGGGGGCCAGATCCCGGATGCTGCCGCGAAGTACCCGGGCGAGATCGCGCGGGATGTGGGCCTGCTGGCGCTCAGCCTCTGGCTGGTCGTACGCCCCCGTTCGCGGCTGGCGCTCGACTCGGTGCTGTTCCCCTCCGACCCGCCCCCTGACCAGTTCGACGACCAGTTCGACGACCATGACGACCGATCCGAAGGAAGCCGCGATGGCGCAGAAGAAGAGCTCGCACAGGACCGCCGAGGAGAAGGCCGCGACGCAGGCCAAGCGTGACGCCCGGCGGTCCCGGACCGAGCGGGCCAAGGCCCAGGCGGAGGAGCGCCGCAAGGCCGCGCAGCGCAAGCAGCAGCTGACCCGCGCCGGACTGGTCGCGGGCGTGCTCGTGCTGATCGTCGGCGGCTACTTCCTCGTCACCAACCTGGGCTCGGACAAGCCCGACACCGCGCCTGCGGGAGCGAGCGGCAACTACGGCCTGGTCATCGGCGACGCCGACGCACCCAAGGAGGTCGTCGTCTACGAGGACTTCCTCTGCCCGTTCTGCGGCCAGCTCGAGCAGACGGTGCGCGACCAGCTCGACGCAGCCGTCGAGGCCGGCGAGGTCAATGTCGAGTACCGGCCCCTGCCGTTCCTCGAGGGCATCGACGACTACTCGCCCGAGTCGGCCAACGCGTTCGCCGTCGTGCTCGACGCGGCCGGTCCCGACGTCGCCAAGACGTTCCACGACCTGCTCTTCGACAACCAGCCGTCGGAGAAGGGCCCGTTCCCCAACAGCGACGACCTGGTCGACCTCGCCGTCGAGGCCGGCGCGACGGAGGGCGACGTACGCCCCGGGATCGAGGACATGGCCTTCGAGGGCTGGGTCGACGCGGCCGCGGATGCGGCGTCCAAGGCCAAGGTGAACTCGACCCCCACCGTCCTCATCAACGGCAAGAAGGCCACCGGCACGACCATCGAAGAGATCGCGGCGCAGATGGTCAGCTGACCGGGATTTGGCCCGCCTCGAGGCTGCCCGCGACACTGCCGGGCGTGAGCCTCCAGTCCTTCATCGCCGGTGTGCCCAAGGCCGAGCTGCACGTGCACCACGTCGGGTCGGCGTCGCCGCGGATCGTCTCAGAGCTCGCGGCGCGCCACCCGGACGCGGGCGTGCCGAGCGACCTCGAGGGGCTCAGGGAGTTCTTCACGTTCCGGGACTTCGCGCACTTCATCGACGTCTACCTCGCCGTCGTCGACCTGATCCGTACGCCCGAGGACATCCGGCTGCTGACCTACGAGGTGGCGCGCGAGATGGCCGAGGCACAGAACCTGCGCTACGCCGAGCTCACCTGCACGCCGTACACATCGGTCCTGCGCGGCATCGCGATCGAGGCCTACACGGAGGCGATCGAGGACGCGTGCGTCGCGGCCGAGCGCGACTTCGGCCTGGTGCTGCGCTGGATCTACGACATCCCCGGTGAGTCCGGGATCCCGGCGGCCGACGCGACCCTGGAGTACGCGCTCCAGCACCGCCCGGACGCCCTCGTCGGGTTCGGGCTGGGAGGGCCGGAGATCGGCGTGCCGCGCGCGCAGTTCGAGCCGCACTTCGACGCGGCTCGCGCCGCCGGGCTGCACTCGGTGCCGCACGCCGGCGAGACGACCGGCCCGGAGACGGTGTGGGACTCGGTGCGGCTGCTCGGCGCCGAGCGCATCGGCCACGGCTGCTCCGCCGCCGAGGACCCTGCGCTCCTCGCCCACCTCGCCGAGACCGGCGTGGTGCTCGAGGTCTGCCCCACCTCCAACATCGCGACCCGGGCCGTGGACCGGATCGAGGACCACCCGCTGCGGGCCTTCGTCGACGCAGGCGTGACCGTGACGATCAACTCCGACGACCCGCCGATGTTCGCCACCACGCTCAACCACGACTACGAGGTGGCCGCCGGCCTGCTCGACCTCGACGAGCGCGGGGTGGCCGACCTGGCCCGTGCTGCGGTCGACGCGTCGTACGCGCCGGAGGAGGTGAAGGCCCGGATCGGGACCGAGATCGACGCCCATCTCGATGCCCATCTCGACTCGTCGCGGCGTGTCGCGGGGGACACGCCGTAGGCAGTCGAATCACCCCCTTTCGGGGGCTTGTGGCACGCGTCACATCCGGGATAGAACTTGTCCTGTCGGAAGGACTTCGGTCCGGAAGACACCGAAACCCCGGCAACTCATACTTGCCGGGGTTTCACCTATTTCGGGCTCGTCGGCGCAGCGACCGCGAAATGTGATTCGGCCCCGCAACCTCATACGTGGCGGGGCCTGCGTCCATCCTGAGGGTTCGCGGGGCGTACGCCCGGGAGGCGGCTCCGCGTGTCGCGGAGCTCGTGGCGCCCCCGGCAGGATTCGAACCTGCGACCTAGAGATTAGAAGGCTCTTGCTCTATCCAGCTGAGCTACGGGGGCCGGCGGCAGCCAGTATCCCAGCGCGCAGGGACGTGTGACGATCCGGCTGTCCGGACGACCGGATCGTCACACGTCGTGCAGAGCTGGTCAGGCGGAGGCCGTCACCGGCTCCTTGCCGGACAGGGTGGTGTCGGTGCCGGGCTCCTCGCGCCACGCCGTCCGCCCGCGCGGAGCGTTGTACGTCGGGAGGTCGAGGATGCCCTCGCGCTTGGCCACGATCGTCGGGATCAGCGCCTGGCCGGCGACGTTGACGGCCGTGCGGCCCATGTCGAGGATCGGGTCGATCGCGAGCAGCAGGCCAACGCCCTCGAGGGGCAGGCCGAGCGTCGAGAGGGTCAGCGTCAGCATCACCGTCGCGCCGGTGACGCCGGCGGTGGCCGCCGAGCCGATCACGGAGACGAAGGCGATCAGCACGTAGTCGGTGACCGAGAGCTCGAGGCCGAAGAACTGCGCGACGAAGATCGCCGAGATCGCCGGGTAGATCGAGGCGCAGCCGTCCATCTTCGTCGTCGCGCCGAGCGGCACGGCGAAGGAGGCGTACGCCCGCGGGACGCCGAGGTTGCGCTCGGTGACCGACTCGGTGACCGGCATCGTGCCGACAGACGAGCGCGAGACGAACGCCAGCGAGATCGCGGGCCAGGCGCCGGAGACGAACTGCTTCACCGACAGGCCGTTGAGCGCGAGGAGCGCCGGGTAGACGCCGAGCAGCACGATCAGCAGGCCGGCGTAGATCGCGATCGTGAAGGTGCCGAGCGAGCTGAGCGCGTCCCAGCCATAGCTGGCGACGGCGTTGCCGAGCAGGCCGACGGTGGCGATCGGGGCGAGCAGGATGATCCACCACAGCACCTTCTGCACGACGGCGAGCGCCGAGCGTACGAAGCCCAGGAACGGGTCCGCCGCCTCGCCGACTTGAGCGTGGCGATGCCGACGGCGATCGCGACGACGAGGATCTGCAGCACGTTGAACGACATGCCGACGGTGCCGTCGCCGTTGTCGTACCCCTCGAGGCCCAGCACGTTGGCGGGGACGAGCCCGGTGAGGAAGTCGAGCCACGAGCCGGTCGAGGACGGGGCCGAGGCCGCGTCGGTGGTGACGCTGGTGTGCTCGCCGGGCTGGAGGACCAGGCCGAGCACGATGCCGATGGACACCGCGATCAGGGCGGTGATCGCGAACCAGGCGAGGGTCTTCCACGCCAGCCGGGCCGCGCCGGTGACGTCGCGCAGGTTGGCGATCGAGGCGACGATCGCGAGGAAGACCAGCGGAGGTACCACGGCGCGCAGCAGCGTCACGAAGGTGCCGCCGACGGTGCTGAGGGTCTCGGTGAGCCAGTTGGGGTCGACCTCGCCGGTCGTGGCATCCACGCCGTCGGCGCCGATGCTGCGGGCGGCGAGGCCGAGGACGACGCCGAGGACGAGTCCGGTCAGGACCTGGACGCCGAACGAGGGGAGCCGGAAGCGGGTGGGCTTCTCGGTCTCGGTAACTGTAGTAACCATAGTGAAAAAATGACCTTTGAGAACGGCGTCGCGTCAAAGCGGCGGCCGGAGGACGGTGGGTCAGTCGACGGCGCGGGAGAGCGGACAGAGCGCGCTCGCGGTGCGGGCCAGGTCGACGGCACGACGCTGGGTCAGCAGGTCGCCGACGGTCGCGGGGACGATCACGGTGGCACTCACGCAGGCTCCAACCGACACACGGTGTCCCCGATTCCGTGCTTCGTCTCACACGTCAGGGGACGCCTGACTAGGGTGCTCCGCATGTCTCGTCGTTTCGGATCGCGCCTCCTGACCGCCGTCGTCCCTGCCGTCCTCCTGCTGCCCACCGCTGCCCACGCGGAGAAGGTGGTCACCGAGGACGCAGAGGGTGACGTGGTGAGACTCGTCGACGTCGATGAGGGCGAGACCGTGCCGGCGCCGGACTATGCCGGTGTCGACCTCGTGCGGACGTCCGTCGCCCACAGTGCCCGTCGGTTGAGCGTCAGCGCACACTTCCGGGGGCTGGAGCGTGACCCCTTCCAGATCACGGTGATCCGGGTGAAGACCCCGCAGAAGAGCTACGAGATCATCGTGGAGCGCCTCGGCGGGAAACCGATCGCCTCCTTCGAAGGCGGCCGCAAGGCTCCCGAGTGCCGGGGGTTGAAGGCCAAGATCGACCTCGGCGCCGATGTGGTGACGGCGGCGCTGCCCACCGCCTGCCTCGGCGCTCCGCGCTGGGTGCAGGTCGGCGTGGGAGCCGTCGGCGGGTCGGAGGACCCGGCATCGCCGGACGGGTTCACGGTCTACGCCGACGACGCGCACCGCGTCGGTGAGATCCGCGACAACATCGCCCTGGGCCCCCGGGTCCGTCGCGGCTGACTCACCGCGCGAGCAGCGCCAGCACCTCGTAGTGCGTCGTGTGCGGGAACATGTCGAGCACCCGCGCCTCGACCGGTCGCAGCGACGGCATGAGGGCCAGGTCGCGGGCGAGCGACTCGGCGTTGCAGGACGAGTAGACGACGTGGCGCACGTCCGACGCCTCGAGCCAGCCCGCGAGATCCGGACCGATCCCGCGCCGCGGTGGGTTCACCACGACGAGGTCGGGAGCGTACGGCTGCTCGCGTGCCCACTCCGTGGCGTCGGCGGCGACGAAGGACGCACCGGCGACCTGCGCGGCGAGTGCTGACCGGATGGCCTCGGCGGACACCTCCACCCCGACCACTTCCCGACCGGGCTCTGCGAGGTGCAGTGCGAAGCCGCCGACGCCGCAGTAGAGGTCCCAGGCGGTCCGTACGTCCGGCAGCGCGTCGACCCAGGTGCGCGCCTGGTCGTACAGCGCCTCGGCGATCGCGGTGTTGGTCTGGAAGAACGACTGCGGGCCCAGACACAGGCTCACCCCGGTCGCCAGCCGCATCGTCATCGTCGACTCGAGGGTGAGCACGATCTCCCGCTCGCCCTCGAGCACCGCCTTGTGCTCGGGCTGGACGTTGATCGTCACCACCCGCAGGTCCGGCACCGCGGTCCTGAGGTCGGGCAGCCGGGACCTGACCCGCGCCTCCAGCGCCGTCGAGCGCATCACGAGCCGCAGCATCAGCTCGCCGTCCGGTGACTCGGTCAGCAGGACGTGCTTGAGCTCGCCGCTCCGCGTCGCGACGTCGTACGGCGTCAGGCCGGCGTCGCGGATCCAGTCGGCGATGCGGCCGAGGGCCGCCGTGATCGCGGGGGAGTGCAGGCCGCAGTCGCGCAGGTCGACGCCGGCGAGGTCCCGGTCGAGGATGCCCAAGGTCGGGGACCCGACCGTCCCGCCGACTGCCATCTTGGCCTTGTTGCGGAAGCCGGACTCGGCCCCGGCGACCGTCGGCAGCCAGACGGGGGAGTCGACGAGGGACCGCGCGTGCGCCTCCTTGTCGGAGAGCTGACGCGCGCGTGGGACCTCGAGCAGGCTGCACGAGCGGCAGCGGAAGGCGTCGTAGTGGTGGCAGTCCAACTCAGCGGTGCCGACCCATCCACTCCTCGACGTCGGCCGACGTACGGGGGAGGGATGCGGAGAGGTTCCGGCTGCCGTCGGCGGTGACGAGGATGTCGTCCTCGATCCGGATGCCGATGCCGCGCAGCTCCTCGGGGACGAGCAGGTCGTCCTCCTGGAAGTAGAGGCCGGGCTCGACGGTCAGCACCATGCCCTCGGCGAGGTCGCCCTTGGGGTAGATGTCGACCGACGTACGTCCGCAGTCGTGGACGTCCATGCCGAGCATGTGCGACGTGCCGTGGAGGGTCCAGCGGGCGTACACCTTCGACTCCGGGTCGAGCGCCTCCTGCGCCGAGACCGGCAGCAGCTTCAGGTCCTCGAGGCCGTGGGCCAGGACCGCCATCGCGGCGTTGTGGGCGGCGAGGAACGCAGCGCCCGGGCGTACGGCCTCGATGCCGGCCTGCTGCGCGGCGAGGACCAGGTCGTAGAGCTCGCGCTGCAGCGGCGTGAAGGTGCCGTCGACCGGCAGCGTCCGCGTGACGTCGGCGGTGTAGAGGTTGTGGCCCTCCACGCCCATGTCGAGCAGCACCAGCTTGCCCGGCTCGATCGACCCGGTGTTGTCGATCCAGTGCAGCGTCGTGGCGTGCGAGCCGCCGGCGCAGATCGAGTCGTAGCCGATGTCGTTGCCCATCGCCCGGGCCCGACGGAAGAACGTGCCCTCGATCCAGCGCTCGCCGAACTCGAGCACGCGGTCCCAGTCGCGCACCGAGTCCTCGAAGCCGAGGGCGGTGATGTCGCACGCCTCCTGCAGCTCGCCGACCTCCCAGTCGTCCTTGATCAGTCGCAGCTCGTCGGCCACCCGGCCGAGGTCCTCGTCAGTCGTCACATCGCGGCTCTTGCGGCCCATCGATGACTCGGAGTCGAAGGACGGCAGGTCCTTCACGTGGCGCACCTCGATGCCGAGGGAGTCGGAGATCTCCTGCGCGGACGGCCGGCGCCCGGCCCACAGCTCGCCGTACTGGCGGTCGCGGAAGAACTCGTCGGTGTCGCGCTCGGACCGGGGGCGGGCGTAGAGCACCGACTCGCCGTCGTCGATGACGAGGACGGCGTCGGAGGTCTGGTTGCCGGAGAAGTAGGTGTGGGCCGTGTCGGGGCGGAACCGGTAGTCGGTGTCGTTGGACCGCACCTTGTATGTGCCCGCCGGGAGCACCAGCCGCTCGCCGGGGAAGGCCTCCGCGAGCCTGGTGCGACGCGCGGCGGCGAGGTCGGCGACCGGGTGCCGCGGCACGTCCAGGGCGCGGTCACCCCAGCCCTCGCGCATGAACGCCGCGTAGGCGGCGGGCACGGCCGGGTCGTGCGACTCGGTCTTCGGCTGGTCGCCACTGGCGGTGCTGGTGGCAGGGTTCTCGGCTGGGTTCTCGGCTGGGATCTCGGCAGTCGGCTCGCTCACGCGGCCACTCTAACCGCCCCGGCTCCGCGCGCGAGGGGGTGCGAGGGGTCGCCCGTTGGGGTGCGGCGAAGCCGGTCGGACGACCCTGCTCCGTTAGGGTCGAGCCATGCATCGAGGTCGTCGCGACAGCGTCGCGTTCACCGTCGTGGTGGGCATCCTCGTCCTGCTCGGCGGCCTCGCGATGGCGCTCGTCATCGGCCTCTCGGGCGCGCCCGGGTCCCTCGCGCTGGCCGCGCTGCTGGCCGCCGTGCCCGTGGGCCCGCTCGTCGGGTGCTTCATGTGGCTGGACCGCTACGAGCCCGAGCCGCGCAACCTGCTCGCCGCCGGCCTGCTGTGGGGGGCGTTCGTCGCCACCGCGGCCGCCCTGGTCTTCCAGGGCATCGGCCTCGTCGGCGGCGCCAGCGAGCGCGACAGCTTGGCCGTCGTCGCCCCGCTGACGGAGGAGGCCACCAAGGGCGCCTTCCTCCTCCTGCTGCTGTGGTGGCGTCGCGCCGAGCTCGACGGCGTCCTCGACGGCATCGTGTACGCCGGCATGGTCGGCATCGGCTTCGCCTTCACCGAGAACATCCTCTACCTCGCGGCGGCGTACAACGGCACGGACGGCCTCGGCCCCGGCGGCACGACCGCCCTCACCGGCACGTTCATCCTGCGCTGCCTGATCAGTCCCTTCGCGCACCCGCTGTTCACGGTGTTCACCGGCATCGGTGTCGGCCTCGCGATCTCCTCGCGCCGCACGTGGATGCGGGTCCTGGCGCCCCTGGCCGGCTTCGCGGTGGCCGCCCTCCTGCACGCACTGTGGAACGCCTCGACCCTCGCCGGGACGGGGCACTTCTTCGTCGTGTACGGCACGTTGATGCTCCCGGCACTCGTGGGCGTCGCGGCCTTCGCGATCTACCGTCGACGCTCCGAGCGACCCCTGCTGGTCGCGGCCCTGCAGGACGCGGCGGACCGGGGGCTGCTGCCCGCCACCGACATCCCGTGGCTGGTCGACCTGCGCGCGCGCCGCCACGCGCGCCGCTGGGCGAAGTCGCAGGGCGGCTCCCAGGCCGAGCGCGGCATGCGTGAGTACCAGGCCACGGCGATCGAGCTCGGCTACCTGCACCACCGCTACCTGCGCGGCACCGCGCCCAGCGACTTCTCGGTGCGCGGCCAGGAGCACGTCGAGGAGCTGCGCCGGGTGCGCCCCTACATCTCCTTCCCCGGACAGGTGGTCCCGACCCGATGACCGAGCACGACGGCGACCGGCCCGAGGCGGCCGACGCACCGGACGCTCCGGACGAGTCCTCGATGCCGATGGTGCACGCCCTCGTGCGGGTGCGTGGTGCCCTCCAGGACACCCGGCTGCCGCTCGAGCTGCCCGGCGCCGAGGAGCAGCGCGCCTCCCGCGCCGAGATGATCGACCAGCTCGAGGACTACGTCATCCCGCGGCTGATGACCCTCGACGCGCCGCTCCTCGCGGTCGTCGGCGGTTCGACCGGCGCCGGCAAGTCGACCCTCGTGAACTCGATCGTCGGCACGCGGGTCACCACGCCCGGCGTGCTCCGGCCGACGACGCGCTCGCCGGTGTTGGTGCACCACCCCGACGACGCGCACTGGTTCGGCCAGGACCGGCTCCTGCCGGACCTCGAGCGCGTCCAGCGGCAGACCAACGACCCGGCGGCCCTCCAGCTGGTGTCCTCGCCCGCGATGACTCCCGGTCTGGCGATCCTCGACGCGCCCGACATCGACTCGGTGGAGGAGCGCAACCGCGTGCTCGCCGCGCAGCTCCTCGCCGCCGCCGACCTGTGGCTCTTCGTCACCTCGGCAGCCAGGTACGCCGACCAGGTGCCGTGGGACTTCCTGCGCAAGGCCGCCGAGCGCTCGGCCGCCGTCGCGATCGTGCTCGACCGGACGCCGCCCGACGCCGTCGACACCATCACGACCCACCTCGCCCGGATGCTCGCCAGCCGCGGCCTCAAGGACTCCCCGCTCTTCACCGTCGAGGAGGGCGAGGTCTCCGAGATGGGGCTGCTGCGCTCCTCCGCCGTGATCGAGATCCGGCAGTGGCTGCAGGCACTGGCCGACGACCAGGAGGCGCGGGCCGCGGTCGTCCAGCAGACCATCGACGGCGCCGTACGCACCCTGGCGCGGCACACCCACATCGTGGCCGACGCGGCCACCGAGCAGGCCGACGCCGTACGCCGGCTGCGCGAGGACGCCAACGCCGCGTACGACCGGGCCGAGGTCGCCGTCGCGGAGGCCTCGGCCGACGGCACGCTGCTGCGCGGCGAGGTGCTGGCGCGGTGGCAGGAGTTCGTCGGCACGGGCGAGCTGCTCAAGTCCCTCGAGACCCGGGTGGGCTGGCTGCGCGACCGCGTCGTCAACGCCGTGAAGGGCAAGCCCCAGCAGGCCGAGCGGGTCACCGTCGCCGTCGAGTCCGGCCTCGAGACGCTCATCCTCGAGCACGCCGAGGCCGCCGCCGAGCGCGCGGAGGCGTCGTGGCGCGGCACCGCGGCCGGCCAGATCCTGCTGCGCGACGCGGGCGAGGACCTCGGTCGCGCCTCGCGCGACTTCCGGCGCCGGGCCGAGCGCGTCGTACGCGACTGGCAGTCCGACGTGCTCGAGATGGTCCGCACCGAGGGCGCCGACAAGCGCTCGACGGCGCGTTTCCTCGCCTTCGGGGTCAACGGCCTGTCGGTCGCTCTGATGGTGGTCGTCTTCGCCCACACCGCCGGAGTCACCGGTGCCGAGGCCGGCATCGCCGGCGGGTCCGCGGTGCTAGGCCAGAAGCTCCTGGAGGCCGTCTTCGGCGACCAGGCCGTCCGCTCGCTGGCCGAGCGTGCCAAGCGTCGCCTCGAGGCCTCGGTCAGCGACCTGCTCGACTCCGAGCGGCGCCGCTACACCGACCTGCTCGACAGCCTGCAGATCTCGCCGGAGGCGCCCGAGCGGCTGCGCAAGGCGGCCCGGAAGGTCGACGACCTGCGCTTCGCTGCGACACGGCCTTCGGCGGTCGCGGAGTCGGTGTCCGAGTCGGGTGACACCGCCCCCTAGGGTTGGTGTGCCACCTGCACCACCGGATCGTGAGGGAGTCATGACGTCGTTGCTCGAAGGGGCCAAGAAGCTGGTCGCCAGGAGCTCTGACATCGGCGCCCGCGTCGACGGACTGGAGCGCGCCGCCGCTGGTGCGCGTGGCCGGGTCGACGATGTCGTCGTCGACCACGCCGCTGCGGTCGCCGCCCGTGCCGCCGGTCGCCTCAAGCTCTCCGCCGACCACACCGTCGTCGCCCTCGCCGGTGCGACGGGCTCCGGGAAGTCCTCCACCTTCAACGCGCTCGCCGGGCTCGAGCTCGCATCCGTCGGCGTACGCCGGCCCACCACGTCGTGGGCCACGGCGTGCGTCTGGGGCAAGGAAGGGGCCGAGGAGCTCCTCGAGTGGCTCGGCATCCCGGCCCGCCACCAGGTCACCCGCGACTCGATGCTCTCGTCGGCCGACGAGGACGTCGAGATGCGCGGCGTCGTGCTGCTCGACCTGCCCGACCACGACTCCACCGAGGTGTCCCACCACCTCGAGGTCGACCGGCTGGTGCAGCTCGCCGACATGCTGATCTGGGTGCTCGACCCGCAGAAGTACGCCGACGCGGCTATCCACGACCGCTTCCTCAAGCCGCTCGCGGGCCACCGCGACGTGATGCTCGTGGTCCTCAACCACATCGACACCGTCCCGGAGAACCGTCGCGCCAGCATGGTGGACGACGTACGCCGCCTGCTGGAGGCCGACGGCCTCGCCGGCGTGCCGGTCCTGCCGATCAGCGCGCGCCACGGCTGGGGCGTCGACGAGCTGCGCGGCCTGGTCGTCAAGCGTGTCGCGGAGAAGAAGGTGACCCGCTCGCGCCTCGCGGCCGACGTGAGGGCCGCCGCCGAGCGCCTCCAGGAAGCGGCCGGCAGCGGGAAGGCACCGACCCTGTCGAAGGAGCGCGTCGCCGCGCTCGACGACGCCTTCGCCGACGCCGCGGGCGTGCCGACCGTCGTCAAGGCGGTCGCCGACTCCACGCGGCTGCGCGCGAACCGCGCCACGGGCTGGCCGGTCACCGCGTGGTTCTCCCGTCTCAAGCCCGACCCGCTCAAGCGGCTGCACCTCAACCTGGGCGCCGCCGGCAAGGAGCTCACCGGGGCGTCGCGCACCTCGGTGCCGAAGGCCACCGGTGTGCAGCGGGCGCGCGTCGACACCGAGGTCCGCGCCCTCGCCGACCAGGTCGGCGAGGGGATGGCGCCGTCATGGGCCCACGCCGTACGAGCCGCGTCGGTGTCCCGGCTGCCCGACCTGGGCGACCGGCTCGACCGGGCCGTGGCGTCCACCGACCTCGGCGCCGACAAGATCCCCGTGTGGGCGGGCCTGGTGAAGATCCTCCAGTACGTCCTCATCCTCTCTGCGCTCGTCGGTGCGGGCTGGCTGGCGCTGCTGGCCTTCGGCTCGTACGCCCGCCTGCCCGAGCCGCCGACGCCCGAGGTGGGGAACTTCCCGCTCCCGACCCTCCTGCTGCTCGGCGGCGTGGGTCTCGGCCTGCTCCTCGCGCTGGTGTGCCGCTGGCTGGTGTCGCTGACCGCGAAGGCCCGCGCCCGCAAGGCCGACAAGCGGCTCCGCGACGCCATCTCGGCGGTCTCCGAGGAGATGGTGGTCGCGCCGATCCAGGCCGAGCTGGTCTCCTACGCCGAGGTCCGCGACGGACTCACCGCCGCGCTGCGCTGACCCGCTCGGGTTCTCCGGCTGGCCACTGGCCGTCCACAGGCACGCCTGATCCGGCGTCGTCCACAGCCCGCGACCGGCGCGGGCTGCTCCTGTCGGTCGCGGTGCCCAGCCTTGGGTGATCGCGGCGGAACCACCGCCGCCGACACAGGAGACATGTCGATGTACGACACCCAGATCACCCTGGCCGGCTGGATCGGCGGCGAGGTCACGCTCCGCGAGGTCGCCGAGGGCCGCGCCGTCGCGTCCTTCCGCGTCGCCTGCACGCCGACCCGCTACCGCGACGGCGAGTGGGTCAAGGGCAGCACGTCCTGGCACACCGTCAAGGTGTGGAACCGACTCGCCCGCCACGTCGCGGCGTCCCTCCAGAGCGGCGACCCGGTGGTGGTCCACGGCCGCCTCGTCGCCGACTCCTGGGAGCGCGACGGCAAGCCGCAGACCTCGTGGGAGGTGGTCGCCACCTCGGTCGGGCACGACCTGGCCCACGGCACGACGGCCTTCAGCAAGCCGGCGCCGGTCGAGGCCGTCCCGGAGATGGCAGGCCCCCAGGCCGCGTGAGGCACTCGCCGGACGTGTGACGATCCGGTCGTCCGGACAACCGGATCGTCACACGTCCCGACGGCCGGGTCGGGCGCGACTGCGATTGTCGGCGAGAGCGCCGTTCACCGTAGGCTCGCCCGCATGGCTGAGTACGTCTTCACACTGCGCAATGTGCGCAAGGCCCACGGTGACAAGGTCGTCCTCGACAACGTCACCCTCTCGTTCCTCCACGGCGCCAAGATCGGCGTCGTCGGACCCAACGGCACGGGCAAGTCCTCGCTCCTCAAGATCATGGCGCAGCTCGACCACGCCAACAACGGCGACGCGATCCTCGACCCCGGCGCCACGGTCGGGATGCTGCAGCAGGAGCCCCCGCTGAGCGAGGGCAAGACGGTCCTCGAGAACGTCGAGGAGGCCGTCGGCGAGATCAAGGGGAAGATGAAGCGCCTCGAGGAGGCGTACATGGAGATGGGCGAGCCCGACGCCGACCAGGACGCGCTCATGGAGGAGACCGGCAACCTCCAGACCGAGCTCGACGACGCCAACGCGTGGGACCTCGACAGCCGCCTCGACCAGGCCATGGACGCGCTGCGGTGCCCGCCGCCCGACGTGCTCGTCGACAACCTCTCCGGTGGTGAGCGCCGCCGGGTCGCGCTGTGCAAGCTGCTCCTCCAGCAGCCCAGCCTGCTGCTCCTCGACGAGCCCACCAACCACCTCGACGCCGAGTCGGTCCAGTGGCTCGAGGGTCACCTCGCCAGCTATCCCGGCGCCGTTCTGGCCGTGACCCACGACCGCTACTTCCTTGACAACGTCGCCCAGTGGATCCTCGAGCTCGACCGTGGCAAGGCCCACCCCTACGAGGGCAACTACACGACCTACCTCGAGACCAAGCAGAGCCGCCTCAAGATCGAGGGCCAGAAGGACGCCAAGCGCGCCAAGGTCCTCGAGCGCGAGCTCGAGTGGGTGCGCTCCAACGCCAAGGCCCGCCAGACCAAGAGCAAGTCGCGCCTCGCGCGCTACGAGGAGATGGCGGCCGAGGCCGACCGGATGCGCAAGATCGACACCTCCGAGATCAACATCCCGGCGGGACCGCGCCTCGGCGACATCGTGCTCGAGGCCGACGGGCTCGGCAAGGGCTTCGAGGGTCGCACCCTCATGCACGACGTCTCCTTCAAGCTGCCCCGCGCGGGCATCGTCGGCGTCATCGGCCCCAACGGCGTCGGCAAGACCACCCTCTTCCGGATGATCACGGGGGAGGAGAAGCCCGACGAGGGCGACCTCAAGGTCGGCCAGACCGTGAAGATCTCCTACGTCGACCAGAGCCGCGGCGGCATCGACCCCAACAAGAACGTCTGGGAGGTCGTCTCGGACGGCCTGGACTTCATCAAGGTCGCCAACTTCGAGATGAACTCGCGCGCCTACGTCGCGTCGTTCGGCTTCAAGGGCCCCGACCAGCAGAAGAAGGCCGGCGTGCTGTCCGGTGGAGAGCGCAACCGGCTCAACCTCGCACTGACGCTCAAGATGGGCGGCAACATGCTGCTCCTCGACGAGCCCACCAACGACCTCGACGTGGAGACGCTCTCCTCCCTCGAGGACGCCCTGCTCGACTTCCCCGGTTGCGCCGTGGTCACCTCGCACGACCGGTGGTTCCTCGACCGCGTCGCGACCCACATCCTCGCCTGGGAGGGCGACGCGGAGGACCCGGCGAACTGGTTCTGGTTCGAGGGCAACTACGCGGCGTACGAGGAGAACAAGATCGAGCGGCTCGGCATCGAGGCCGCGCGTCCCCACCGGGTCACGCACCGCCGCCTGACGCGCGACTGAGACGGGCAGCTAGCGGATCTCGGACTCCGGGTGGCGGGTGACGAGGTGGTCGGCGACCGCGTCGAACACCCGTCCCACGGCCGCGAAGTCGCCCTCGGACACCAGGTCGACGATGTTGCGGCGCACGCTCTCGACGTGGCAGGGCGCGGCCTTCTCGAGGAGCTCGAAGCCCTGCTGCGTCATCGTCGCCACGACGCCGCGACCGTCCTCCGGGGTCGTGCCGCGGGTGATGTAGCCGACGGCTTCCATCCTCGCCACGGTGTGCGTCACCCGGCTGCGTGAGTGGGCCATCGCGTCGGCCAGTTGCGCCATCCGCATCGCTCGGCCCGGGCGCTCGGAGAGCCGCACCAGCACCTCGTACTCGGTGAGCGACATGGCGAACTCACGGCGCAGGTCGTCGTCGAGGCGCTCCATCAGGAGCGTGATGCCCATCATCAGGGCACGCCACGAGTGCTGCTGGGCATCGTCGAGCCAGCGCGCCTCCCCGGTCACGGTCATGGCTCCACCCTAAGGGGCGAGACGGGCGATCCCGCTCAGCCCACGCGCTCCAGGATCATCGCCATGCCCTGGCCGCCGCCGACGCACATCGTGATCAGGCCGGTCGACTTGTCGTGCCAGTCGAGGCTGTTGAGCATCGTGTTCTGCAGCCGCGCGCCGGTCATGCCGAAGGGGTGGCCCACCGCGATCGCCCCACCGTTGACGTTGAGCCGGTCGAGGTCGATGCCGAGGTCCTGGTAGGACGGCACGACCTGCGCGGCGAAGGCCTCGTTGATCTCGACGAGGTCGATGTCGCCGATGCTCATCCCCGCGTGCTTGAGGGCGTTCTTCGTCGCCTCGACAGGACCGAGGCCCATGATCTCGGGGGAGAGGCCCGAGACGCCGGTCGAGACGATCCGGGCGAGCGGCGTGAGGCCGAGCTCGGCGGCCTTGGTGTCGGACATGATCACCACGGCCGCGGCGCCGTCGTTGAGGGCGCAGCAGTTGCCGGCCGTGACGACACCGTCAGGGCGGAACACCGGGTCCAGGCCGGCGAGGGCGTCGTACGTCACTCCCGCCCGCGGGCCGTCGTCGGCGCTGACGACCGTGCCGTCGGGCGTCGTGACGGGGGTGATCTCGCGCGCCCAGAAGCCGTCGGCGATCGCCTTCTCGGCGAGGCTCTGCGAGCGGACCGCGAACTCGTCGAGCTCCTTGCGGTCCAGGCCGCGCAGGCGGGCAACGTTCTCGGCCGTCTGGCCCATCGCGATGTAGATGTCGGGAACGAGGCCGTCCTCGCGGGGGTCGTGCCAGTCCTGGCCACCCTTGGCGTAGTCGTCGGTGCGGGCGCCGGCGTCCTCGAAGAGCGGGTTGCGCGTGCCGGGGATGTGGTCGGAGGTGCCCTTGGCGAAGCGCGACACCGTCTCGACGCCGGCCGAGACGAAGATGTCGCCCTCGCCGGCCTTGATCGCGTGGAAGGCCATGCGGGTCGTCTGCACCGACGACGAGCAGTAGCGGGTGACGGTCGCGCCCGGCACCTCGAGCCCGAGCAGCGTCGTGACCACGCGCGCCATGTTGTTGCCCGACTCGCCGCCCGGGAGGCCGCAGCCGAGGAGCAGGTCCTCGATCGTGGTCGGGTCGAGATCAGGGATCTTGTCCAGCGCGGCCTGTACGACGAGGGCCGTCAGGTCGTCGGGGCGGAAGTCCTTCAGCGAGCCCTTGTTGGCGCGGCCGATGGGGGAGCGCGCTGCGGAAACGATCACTGCCTCGGGCATGGAGAACTCCGGTTACTCGTGGGTCACGGTCTCCCCGCACCCTAGTCCGGGCCTACGGCTCGGGAGGGCCCAGCCCGGCGAGGAGCTGCTCGACGCTCTCGGCGACGAACCTGCGGCGGCGACGGACCGGCAGCATCAGGGACGCGAGCAGCACGCCGTCGAGCGCCGCGACCAGCGTCTCGGCCGACGCACCACCGTCCTTGCCGGCCCCGCTCATCACCGCACGCACCATCGCGACCAGGTCCTCGCGCCACAGGGTGAATCGCGCTGCCAGGCGGGGATCCCGCGTGGCAGCAACCGTCAGCTCCAGTCGCGCGGCCAGCAGGTCCGGCTGGTCGAGCCACCGGGCGAAGAGCCGTGACACCTCCGCTACCGCCCGCTCGTGGTCGCCCGGGCAGTCGGCGAGCCGGGCGCCCAGCGCCTCGACGTCGGCGGCGAGCTGGTCGGCGACGAAGTCGCCCAGGGCGCCCAGCAGTGCATCACGCGTACGGAAGTACGCCGACGAGCTGCCCTCGGACAGGCCCGCCTCCCGGTCGACGGCGCGGTGCGTCAGACCACGGTTGCCCTGCTCGGCCAGCACGGTCGTGGCCGCAGCCAGGATCTCGCGCCGGCGCGGGCTGAGCTCCTCGCTCGCTGGGCTCACGGGCTCCTCCTCGACGGTGACGCAGGACACTACCGGGCGGGCTTGCCTCCACCGCGCTCCGGAGTATTCTTCTACATACGTAAAAGTTCTACACCTGTAGAAAGGAACCCAGTCATGCAGCTCCTCGATCCCACCGCCGTCATCGTCCTCCTGACGGTCGTCGTCCTCGCCGCCGTCGCCGCCATCGCATTGGCCGCCTTCACGGTCCCCGCCGCCCTCCGCGCGACCCGGCGCGACCGCCGGGACCGCCGCGAGTCCATCCCGGCCTACTACGGTCGCCTGCACTTCGCCCACTGACCGTTCGGCTCGCGCCCCGGCGTCGCCCGTCTGCGACGCTCCACGGACTGATCGTCTGCGACGATCGGGGCGTGCGTCATCTCTACAAGTGCCCGCTCCGGTGGGCCGACCTCGACCTTCTCGGCCACGTCAACAACGTCACGTACGTCGACTACCTCCAGGAGGCGCGCGTCGACATGTTCCGCACGCACGCCCCGGACAGTCGCGCCGACGACCTGGCCGAGGGAGTGGTCGTGGTGCGCCACGAGGTCACGTACGTCTCCTCGCTCACCTTCGGCTTCGAGCCGGTGGCCATCGAGTGCTGGGTCACCGAGGTCCGCGCCGCCAGCTTCACCATGGCCTACGAGATCTTCGCCGAGGACGAGGACGGCGAGCGCACCGTCTACCTGCGTGCGCGGACCGTGCTGACGCCGTACGTCTTCGCGACCGAGCGCCCGCGCCGCCTCCACGACGAGGAGAAGACGTCGCTGTCCCGGCTGCTGGAGCCCGACGAGCCCGTCCGCTCCCCGCCCGCCGTCGAGGTCGTCGACGTTCCCGGCGGGCGCTACCCCGTCCAGGTGCGCTTCAGCGACGTCGACGTCTACGGCCACGTCAACAACGTGAAGTACTTCGAGTACTTCCAAGAGGCCCGGATCCAGCTGATGGTCGCCCAGGGTCGCGAGCTCGGCGACGGCTACCACCTCGTCGTGGCTCAGACCGACGTCGACTACAAGCGGCCGATCCTGTTCCGGCCCGAGCCGTACGACTGCCGCACGTGGGTCTCGCGGGTCGGCAGCACGTCCGTGGTCTTCGAGTCCGTCGTGCTCGACGGCGACCAGCTGCTCGCGCGCGCCAGGGTCGTCGGTGTGTGCCTCGACAACGAGACCGGTCGTCCGGCGCCGGTCCCCGACGCGTTCCGGGAGCTCGCCGCGGGCTGAGCCCGACCGATCTACTCGAGCGTGTTGACCATGAACTGCGCGGCGTGGGTGACGTAGTCCCAGAAGCGGGCGTCCTGCTCGGGGGTGAGGTCGGCCGCGTCGAGCCCGGCGCGGAAGTGGGTCAGCCAGTGCTGCGCGGCGCCCGGCGTGACCTCGAAGGGCGCGTGGCGCATCCGCAGGCGCGGGTGCCCACGGGTGTCGCCGTACGTCGTCGGTCCACCCCAGTACTGCATGAGGAACAGCGTGAAGCGCTCCTCGGCGGGACCGAGGTCCTCCTCGGGATACATCGGGCGCAGCACCTCGTCGCCCGCCACGCCCTCGTAGAAGCGGTGGACGATCGTGCGGATCGTCTCCTCGCCGCCGATCTCGTCGTAGAACGTGGTGGTCACGCCACCATTGTCCCGGTCGGGGGGCTACGCCTCCTCGGTGGGCTCGGCAGAGGCCGCCGACGGAGCGCTCTCCTGCCACATGACGCGCTGGGCGACGGCGAGGTCGATGCCGTCGTGCTCGAAGCGCGCCTTGACCCGCTCGCGCATGGCCCGCGCCACGGCCCACTGCTCCATGGGGGCGGTCTTGAGGGTGACGCGTACGACGATCCCGTCGACGCCGAGCGACTCCACGCCCCACACCTCGGGCTCCTCGATGATCAGGCCCGTGAACTCCTCGTCGTCCCACAGGTCGTGGGCGACCTCCTCGAGCGCGCGACGTACGCGCACGAGGTCCTCCTTGTAGCCGACGGTCACGTCGAGCACGGTGCGTGCCCAGTTCTGGCTCATGTTGCCGACGCGGAGGATCTCGCCGTTACGGACGTACCAGACCGTCCCGTTGACGTCCCGCAGCCGCGTGACGCGCAGGCTCACGGCCTCGACGGTGCCGGAGGCCTCGCCGAGGTCGACGACGTCGCCGACGCCGTACTGGTCCTCGAAGATCATGAAGATGCCGGACAGGAAGTCCTTCACCAGGGCCTGGGAGCCGAAGCCGAGCGCCACGCCGATGATGCCCGCACTGGCGATCAGCGGGGCGATGTCGTAGCCGAGCTCGGAGATGGCCATCAGGGCGATGACGGTGATGATGACGCCGCTGACGATGCTCTTGAGCAGGGAACCCATCGTGGCCGCGCGCTGGACGCGGCGGGTGTAGCCCGCGTCCTCGGTCAGGTTGAGCGCGGCGCCCATCCGACCGCCGGTGATGGCGCGGCTGAGCCGGTTGGGCAGAACGCCGACCTCGGCGCGCTTGACGATGCGGTCGATGACGCGGTGGAGCAGCCACCGGACGAGGAGTCCGATGATGATCAGTCCCACGAGGGCGCTCGGCTTGCCGACGATCCAGTCGGTCACCGTGGCCAGCCGGCTGTTGCCGGTCTGCTCGAGGACCCAGGTGCACAGCTGCTCGCTGCTCGAGCAGGTCATGAGGGGGTTGGTCTCTCTCCCGGAGACCTCGGTCACGTTGATGATCGGGGTGGTGAGGGGGTGAGGCATGCCCGCCAGTATGGCGATAGCCTGTGCACCGTGACCACGCACCTCAGCCGTCCACGCTCGACCCGTCGAGGTGTCCGCTCCCTCGTCCTGACCAGTGCTCCCGTGCTGGCCCTCCTCGCCGCTCCGGCCCACGCCGACGTGCCCGAGGGCTGGGGCGACCAGACTGAGCACAACAGCCTGGACGCGCTGCACGCGCTGGGCCTCTACCTCGGCGCACCACTGCTGCTGTTCGTGCTCATCGCCCTCGCGATCTACGTGCCGGTGATGGCCCGCGGCGAGAAGCTCCTCCCCGACCACGCGGGACGCGGTGGCAACGAGCTGCCCGCGGGCCAGTGGATCGGCGGACCCCGTCAGGGCGTCGCCGAGCTCCCGGGCCCGGACGGCGACGACTCCCAGGCCGGTGGCGCACGTGGCAGCTGGTGAGCTGAGCGAGGCCGACCGGCTCTCCCTCGACCGGACCATCCGCCTCGCCGAGCAGTCCTGCCGCTTCGAGTTCTCGGTGTACGTCGGCCCCGCCGACGGCGACGACACGCGAGCCTGGGCCACGCGGCTGCACAAGCGCCTCGTGGTCCCCTCGCGCAGCGTGCTCGTCTTCGTCGATCCCGCCCGGCGGGTCACCGAGGTCGTGACGGGTGGCGACGTACGCCGTCACCTCACCGACGCCGAGGTCGAGCTGGCCGTGCTGGCCATGTCGTCGGAGTTCGGCGCCGGCAACCTGCTTGCCGGCCTGCAGCGGGGCATCGCGATGCTCGCCGACCACGCCCGGCCGCAGAACACCCTCCACGCCTGACCGGGCACTTCCTCGCGCTGAAACGCGCCGACCGGGCACCTCCTCCGCGAGGAAGTGCCCGGTCAGCGTGATGTAGCGCGAGGAAGTGCCCGGTCAGCTCGCGTCGTACGCCCGGGCCTGCAGTGCGCGGGCGATCTCGGCGCGTGCCTCGCCGATGTAGCGCTGGGCCTGCTTGGGCGCGTTGTTGTCGGCGAGCCACTCGTCGACCCGCGCGAGCGTGCCCGCTGAGCCGAGTGCGATCGGGAAGCAGTACTCGAGCACCGTCGAGGCCTTGTGGAACCCGAGGGTGTCCACGAGGGTCTCGGCGGCCGTGAGGAACTTGTCGAGGTAGGGCTCGAGGACGTCCTCCTGACCGAAGCGGAAGATCGCGAACGCGATCTCGCGCGAGGTCTCGTTGGGCGTGGCCGGGTCGACGATCGCGTCCCAGCCGGCCTGCTTGGCCTCGGCGGTCGGCTGTGAAGCCCGGGCCGCGGCGGCCTGCTCCTGCCCGGAGATCGTCTTGTCGACCTCCAGCTCGGCGTCGATCTCGGCGTCACCGAAGCGACCGGCCCTGGCGAGCGCGGTGGTGAGCACCCACCGCATGTCCTGGTCGATCGCGAGGCCGTCGACGGTGAAGGACCCGTCGAGCAGACCGATGAGGTCGTCGAGGTTCGCGTCGTGGTGGGCCGCACCGGCGTACGAGCGGGCGAAGGTGAGCTGGTGGTCGCTGCCCGGCTCCGCGGCGAGGAACAGCTCGCGCATGCCGGACTCCCACGTGGCGCGCAGGTCGGCGCGGTGGGCCGGGTCGGAGTAGAAGTTGACCGCGAGCGCCGTCGACGACGGGAGCCGGGTGACCGCCCAGGCGTCCGTCTCCTCGCCGATGTTGGCCAGCACCAGCTCCGTCCAGTCGCGGGTGCGCATCTCGCCGTCGCGGGTCATGTCCCAGGCTGCGCCCCAGACGAGGGCGCGCGGCAGCGAGTCCTCGAAGGTGGAGAGCGAGGAGATCGCTGTCGCCAGCGACCGCTCGTCGAGCCGGATCTTGGCGTAGGCGTGGTCCTGGTCGTTGAGCAGCAGGAGCGCCGGCTGCTTCACGCCGACCAGTTCGGGAACCAGGGTGCTGGCTCCCTCGACGTCGATCTCGAGGTAGTCCCGCCGCACCAGGTGGCCGTCAGCGTTCTCGTCGTACAGGCCGATCCCGAGGCGGTGGCGACGCAGCGTCGGCCAGTCCTCGTGGGCCGTCTGGGTCACCGCGAACGACGCGTAGCTGCCCTCGTCGTCGAGCTCGAAGGACGGTGCGAGCGTGTTGACGCCCGCGGTCTGGAGCCACTCCTGGGCCCACCCCTCGAGCTCGCGGCCGGAGGATTTCTCGAGGGTGGCGAGCAGGTCCTTGAACTCCGGGTTCCCGTACTCCCACTCCTTGAAGTAGGCGCGCAGGCCCTCGAGGAACGGGTCGATGCCCACCCACGCGACGAGCTGCTTGAGCACCGAGGCGCCCTTGGCGTACGTGATCATGTCG
Organism: Nocardioides zhouii; assembly: GCF_004137345.1. GTDB lineage: Bacteria > Actinomycetota > Actinomycetes > Propionibacteriales > Nocardioidaceae > Nocardioides > Nocardioides zhouii. Next base: position 24,060 of record NZ_SDWV01000004.1, on the reverse strand, counting down.
AAGTTGACCTCGACCGCGTGCAGGTCGACGTTGTCGGCAGCGATCGGGTGCGTGGACGGCAGCTGGTCGGCGCGGTAGCCGGTCTGCTTGCGGGCGTTGGCGAAGCCGGTCCAGGCGTCGTCGAACTCGGTGGCGTTGGCCTCGCACCAGTAGCAGGCCCACTCGGCGAACGACTCGTTGAGCCAGAGGTCGTCCCACCACTTCATGGTCACGAGGTCGCCGAACCACATGTGCGCCATCTCGTGGGTGATCACCGAGGCGCGGAACTCGAAGAACGAGCGCGCCTGGCGGCTGCGGGGCAGGTACTCGTCGCGCAGCGTCACGCAGCCGGCGTTCTCCATCGCGCCGGCGTTGTACTCCGGGACGTAGAGCTGGTCGTACTTCCCGAAGGGGTAGGGGTAGTCGAACTGCTCCTCGAACCACGCGAAGCTCTGCTTGGTCAGCTCGACCAGCGCCGCGGTGTCCAGGTGCTCCTTGATCGACTGGCGGCAGTAGTGGCCCAGCGGGATCGTGCCGAACTTGCCCTCGTACGTGTCGAACTCGCCGTGGTACTCACCGGCAACGATCGCGGTGATGTAGGTCGACATCCGCTTCGTGGTCGGGAAGCTCCACACCGAGGAGCCGTCACCTGCCTCGGCCGGCTCGGGGGTCGCGGCGTTGGAGACGACCACCCAGTGCGAGGGGGCGGTGACGATGAAGGTGAAGACCGCCTTGAGGTCGGGCTGCTCGAACGTGGTGAACACGCGGCGCGCGTCGGGCACCTCGAACTGGCTGTAGAGGTAGACCCGGTCGTCGGCGGGGTCGACGAAGCGGTGCAGGCCCTCGCCGGTGTTGGAGTAGGCGCAGTCGGCGGTGACGACGAGCGTGTTGGTCGCCTCGAGGTCGTCGAGCGTGATGCGGCTGTCGGCATACGCCGTCGCGGGGTCGAGGGACCGGCCGTTGAGCGTGATCTCGCGGACGTGCGGCGCGACGAGGTCGGCGAAGGTGCTCGACCCCGGCTCGCGGCAGGTGAACTCGAGGGTGGTGACGGAGCCGAACGTGCCCTGGTCGGGGCTGGTCGCGCTCATCAGGTCGAGGTCGACGGTGTACGACATGACGTCCAGGAGGGAGGCGCGGGTGGCGGCCTCGTCCCGGGTGAGGTTGGTTCCAGGCATGCGCGCATCCTGCCACCGGGTCGATGGAATACCAGAGGCGGAGCGGCACTTGTGCCAGTCATGGCTACTGCTGACTTCTGGTTCGACCCCCTCTGCCCGTTCGCCTGGATCACCTCGCGCTGGATCCGCGAGGTCGAGCAGGTCCGCGACATCGAGGTGCAGTGGCACGTGATGTCGCTGGCGTACCTGAACAAGGACAAGGACATCCCCGACGGCTACCGCGAGATGCTCGCCGGCAAGGAGAAGCCCGTCCGCGTGGCGATCCGGATCGCCGAGGACTTCGACAACGCCCGGCTCGGCGAGTGGTACACCGCGATCGGCACCCGCCGCCACAACAACGGCGAGGAGCTCGACCGCGACATGGTCGCGGCGTCGCTGGCCGACGTGGGCCTGCCGGCCGACATCATCGAGGCGTGGGACGACGCGTCCCTCGACGACGCCGTAGCCAAGAGTCACCACGAGGGCATGGACGCCGTCGGCGACGACGTCGGCACGCCGACCATCCACATCAACGGCTCGGCCTTCTTCGGCCCCGTGATGTCGAAGATCCCGCGCGGCGAAGAGGCCGGCGAGATCTGGGACGGCGCCGTGGCCCTCGCGAAGTTCCCCTACTTCTACGAGCTCAAGCGCTCGCGCACGGGCGATCTCGACTTCAGCTGACTGTACGCCTGAGCCCGGGCGCGACCCGCGGAAATCGGGTCGCGCCGGGTCACTAGGCTCATCCCCATGACTCGTGTCCTGTCCGCCGTCGCCTGGCCGTACGCCAACGGCCCGCGCCACATCGGCCACGTGGCCGGTTTCGGTGTGCCCTCCGACGTGTTCAGCCGCTACATGCGGATGGCGGGCCACGACGTGCTCATGGTGTCCGGCACCGACGAGCACGGCACGCCGATCCTCGTCACCGCCGACCAGCAGGGCGTGAGCGCCAAGGACCTGGCCGACAAGAACAACGCGGTCATCGTCAACGACCTCGCCGACCTCGGCCTGTCGTACGACCTCTTCACCCGCACCACGACGGGCAACCACTATGGCGTGGTGCAGGAGATGTTCCGCACCGTGCTGGCCAACGGCTACATGGTCGAGCAGACCACGCAGGCGGCCATCAGCCCCTCGACGGGACGTACGCTGCCCGACCGCTACATCGAGGGCACCTGCCCGATCTGCGGCTACGGCGACGCGCGCGGCGACCAGTGCGACAACTGCGGCAACCAGCTCGACGCCACCGACCTGATCAACCCCCGGTCGAAGATCAACGGCGAGACGCCGAGCTTCGTCGACACCCAGCACTTCCTGCTCGACCTGCCCGCGCTGGCCGACGCGCTGGGGGAGTGGCTCGACGAACGCGAGTCGAGCGGCACGTGGCGTCCCAACGTCATCAAGTTCAGCCAGAACATCCTCAAGGAGATCCGGCCGCGCGCGATGACCCGCGACATCGACTGGGGCATCCCGATCCCCGGCTGGGAGGACCAGCCGACGAAGCGCCTGTACGTCTGGTTCGACGCCGTCATCGGCTATCTCTCGGCCTCCATCGAGTGGGCCCGGCGCTCCGCCGAGAAGGATGGGGGGAGCGCCGACGCCTGGCGCGCCTGGTGGAACGACCCCGACGCCCTGTCGTACTACTTCATGGGCAAGGACAACATCGTCTTCCACTCCCAGATCTGGCCCGCGGAGCTCCTGGCGTACAACGGCCAGGGCTCGCGCGGCGGGGAGCCGGGGACGTACGGCCTGCTGAACCTGCCCACTGAGGTGGTCTCCTCGGAGTACCTCACGATGGGCGACCAGCAGTTCTCGACGTCGCGCGGCCACGTGCTCTACGTCGGCGACTTCCTCGCCCGCTACGGCCCCGACGCGCTGCGCTACTTCATCTGCGCGGCCGGACCGGAGACGTCCGACGCCGCGTTCACCTGGGCCGACTTCGTGACCCGCAACAACTCCGAGCTGGTGGCCGGCTGGGGCAACCTGGTCAACCGCACAGCGACGATGGTCGCGAAGAGCTTCGGCGAGATCCCGCCCTGCGGCGAGCTCCAGGAGGTCGACGAGGCCGTCCTCGCCGCCGTACGCACCGGGTTCGAGACGGTCGGCGGGATGCTGGGCCACCACCGGCTGCGGGCCGCGACCGCCGAGGCGATGCGCATCGTCGGCGACGTGAACAAGTACCTCACGGTGACCGAGCCCTACAAGATGAAGGACGAGTCGCAGCGCGAGCGCCTCGCGACCGTGCTCCACGTGGCCGTCCAGTGCGTCAGCGACTGCAACACGCTGCTCGCGCCCTTCCTCCCGCACGCCGCCAACAAGGTGCACCTGGTGCTGGGTGGCGAGGGCGAGCTCGTGCCGATGCCGCGCATCGAGCAGGTCGACGAGCTCGACCCCGACAACGGCGCCGGGCTGGTCTCCTACCCGGTCATCACGGGCGACTACTCGACGACGCCGCGGTGGGAGTCGCGGCCGGTGACGGTCGGGGCACAGGTCGAGAAGCCGACGCCGGTCTTCACCAAGCTCGACCCCTCGGTGGTCGACGAGGAGCTGGCCCGCGTCAGCGGCTGACCGACGCGACGGATGGGCGTACGCCGCTGGCTAGGCTGGCGCGCATGCCTGCCGAGAATGCTGCCGAGATGTACCTGCCCCACTTCGTGGTGAAGCAGAAGCTCACCCTGATGATCAACCGATACGAGGTCTCCGAGTCCGATGCGGCCGGCAACCCGACCCGGCTGATGGCCCTGGCCGAGCAGAAGCGGATGGCCTTCAAGGAGCAGGTCACCTTCTACTCCGACGCTGCCAAGACGCGGGCGGTCTTCGGCTTCAAGGCCCGCCGCAAGCTCGACCTCAACGCCGGCTACGACGTCACCGACGAGAGCGGCGGACCGCTCGGGTTCTTCCGCAAGGACTTCGGCGCCTCGCTGCTGCGCTCGACCTTCCACATCGAGGGCCCCGGCTATGCCGGCACCGGCCGTGAGCGCAACCAGGTCGTCGGGTTGCTGCGGCGCTTCACCGACCTGGACTTCATCCCGATCCACTTCGACTTCCTCGACGCGGAGGGCAACGCGCTCTTCTCCGTCGAGCGCAAGATGTCGATCGGCGACCGCTACCGGGTGACCGTCCCGGACGAGCGGGTCGACTTCCGGGTCGCCGCGGCGGTCGCGGTCGCCCTCGACGCGCTCATGTCGCGCTGAGGCGTGCCGTGATGTACCCCGAGGTGCGCGCGGCCGTCGCGGCCGACGCCGGGCCCGACATCACAGCGGCCGGCTTCGACATCGCGGGCCACCGCGAGGAGGTCCGCCTCGCCAACCTGCGGCAGCCGCGGGAGGACGTCGCCTCGGTCACCGAGGTCGATGCGGACGGCGTGCCGTGCCGGCTCTACACGCCCGCGGACGCGCTGCCCGGACTGGTGGTGCACGCCCACGGCGGCGGCTTCGTGCTCAACGACATCGACGTCCACGACGGCATCACCCGTCGCTTCGCCAACCGGGTCAGGCGACCCGTGCTGAGCGTCGAGTACCGCCGACCGCCCGAGCACCCCTTCCCCGCCGCGCCCGACGACCTCGACACGGTCGTCGGCTGGCTGCGCCGCGAGGGCCCGCCCGGACCGTACGCCGCGCACGGCGACTCCGCCGGCGCCAACCTCGCGCTCGTGGCTGCCCTGCGCAACCCGGGGTTCTTCGCCGTGATTGCCCTCGTCTACCCCTTCCTCGACCCCCGCGGCACCTTCCCGTCCTGGCAGCAGGCGGGGGACACGGGCTTCGATCCCGCCGAGGCCCGCTGGTACTGGGAGCAGTACGCCCGCACCGAGGCCGACTTCGACGACCCAGACCTCGCACCCCTCCTGTCCGACCGTTTGCACACCCTGCCGCCCACCTTCGTCGCCACGGCGGAGCACGACCCGCTGCGCGACGAGGGCGAGGAGCTCGCCCGGCTGCTCGCCGAGGCCGGCGTGGAGACCGTCGGCATCCGCTGCCTCGGCCAGGTGCACGGCTTCTGGCGCCACGCCCACTTCACGGCGTCCGAGCCGCTCGTACGCCAGGTCGCGGGCTACCTCGACCAGCACCTGTCCGCGGGCTGACGGCCGATGCGGGCCGGGATCGTCCTGCACTTCCACCCCGGCTTGGCCTGTGTCACGGGCACGGTCCTGGAAGCAATCGTGGCGGAGGGCGCCTACCGCAGCCAGTGGGTGAGGGGCACCTCCAACTGCGGACTGACCGCACACACGGGGGGCCATCGGTGGGTGTGGGAGGCCCGTCTCTTCGGCAGGCGGTACGACGACGCCGATCCCGCGGACCGACCGGTCTACGGCGCGTGGAACCGGCGTCGGGACCCCTACGGCGCCGCACCGCGGTTCGGATGGGCGTACCTGCTGCTGCGTCCCGCTGCAATCGAGCGGTCGACCTTCTGCTGGCCCGACAGCGTGTACGACCCGCACGCGACGGGCAGGCCCGAGCGGCTGCCGGAGCTGTGCGCTCTTGCGGACGCAGGGCTGCTCGACCCGGCACAGCTGCCGGAAACCGCGGCCGGCCTGCCGCTCGACGATCCGTTGAACGACTACGTCGAGGCCCACGTGCACGGCGGCGTCGACCTCGCCCGCGACGTGCAGGCGATCGTGCTGGATCCGAGCAACCTGTCGGACCACCGCGACACCTTGGGTGCGCTCGCCGACCTCGGCGTGGCAGTGGAGACGCATCCGGGCTATCGCGTCACCACAGGTCAGATCGACGAGACGTACCGCAGCAAGGTCCCGGTCGCACTCGCCCGCGAGCTGGGCGGCGAGATCACGCCAGCCGGCCTCGCGGTCGCTCAGCGCACTGGCGCGCACGACCCGCGGGCAGTCAAGTGGTTGTGGCACTGCCTGGCCCGATTCGGCCGGCAGGACATCGACTAGGTAGCGAGGGTGAAGTCACTGGCGACCCGGAGTTCGTAGGGCGAGTACTCGATCGCGCCGGCGGGGCCGCCAGCAAGCGGTGGGGCGGTGGAGCGAAGGATGCGGAGGTGCTCGGTCACTCCGTGGACCTCGTGTCGTGCGTCCGGGGGGAGATCGGGGACCCACGAGGTCCAGCCAGGGCTCTCCTTGGCGTAGTTGCAGCGCTCGCACAGTCCTTGGCCGTTGCCGGCCGTCGTGCGGCCGTGCTCCTTCGCCGGCTGGACGTGGTCGTGGTGCCGGATCAGGGCATTGCACCCCGGAGTGCGGCAGATGCCGCCGTCGCGGAGTTCGATGAACTCGGCCAGAAGCCCGTCGAAGCGGCGGCTGGCCGATTCCATCGCGATCAGGCCTCGGTCGGACGGGGTGACGAACAACCGACGCAGGGTGGCCTTCGCTGCCTGGCTGGCGCGGCGGACCAGGTCGGTGCACAACGCGGCGGGCAGGAACCCGAGGCCGGTGATGAGGCCGGGCTCGGTGCCGTCGCCGAAGAGGGACTCGACGCCGATGACGAGGTTGACCCGCACGGCTGGCGCGTCGGACGCCGGGTCGAGGCCGGTGATGCGGGTGGCGAGGGTGTCCGCGCGGACCTGGCCTCCGGTACGCGGGTCACCCTCGGCGCGGGCCGTCGTTGCCGCGGCGTCGAGGGCCGCGCGGACGGCGGCGAGGACCTCGAGCGGCAGGATGGCGGTGAGCTGGCAGGTGCCGTCGTCGAGCTGACGGCTGGTGACGCGACGGTCGGCGCGGGCGCGACGGTAGCGGCGAGTCTCGGTCTCGGACGCGATCCTGAGGCACGAGCGGCGGACCGTCTCACGCAGGCGTACGTCGCCGAGGCCCGGCAGGCGAGGCTCGACGTCCTCATCGACCTGGCGGCGCTGATCGGGGGTGAGGTGGGCAACCTCGCGGGCGACGGCGTAGGCCCGGTCCTCGGTCAGCTCACCACGCGCAAGGGCGGCCAGGGTGTGCGGCAGGTCGTCGCGCAGGCGGCGTGAGAGCAACACCCGCTGCTCGCCTGTGTGCGGACTGGCCAGCGTCGCGAGCCCGACCTCAGCGCCGATCGACATCGCCCGCGGCGGCGTCCGTCGACCATCAACCCGTGCGTCCTCGGTGTCGGCGGCGTCCGCGAAGGTGGCCGTGACCGCGACCTGCGCCGTCGCAACAGCGGACTTGACCCGCTGCAGGGCCTCGAGCTGGTCGAGGTGGTCACTCGGCAGGCCCGTCGGAGTCAGGCCGGAGAGGAGGTCCGCCAACGCGTGCAGGTCGTCTGCCTGCCACGTGCTGGCTGTCTGCGGCTTCATCCGGACCTCCTTTGTCCGAGTACGAACACATGTTCGAGTATTGCAGGTGAGGACCCCGCCGTCAAGCACGCGAGGAGGACCGGTTGTTCATGATGGCCGCATGACCTGGAGGGCGAGGTCCACGTCGTTGGCGGAGAGACGATCGGCGCCCGACCGCATCGCCCGGCGTACGTCCTCGGCGGAGGCGGCGTCGTTGGCGTGGACCTCGAGACCGAGACCGTGCAGGCGTTGGCTGATGCTCGGGGTCAGGTCGCCCGCATAGACGTGGGCGACGTCGAACCCGGACGTGGCCGCCGTCCCTACGACGTGGTGCTCGAAGACCGGGTCCGGCATCCACTCGGGCTGCCGGGACGAGAACAGCCCGGTGCGGGCCGACGGCTCGAGCCGCTTCAGCCGGGCGAGCAGGGGCAGGTTCCACCCCGTGAACTCCACGCGGTCCAGCGCGTGCGCGGCCCGCACCGCGTGGAGCACGGCCTCGAGGAACGCCACCCCGTATCCCTTCAGCTCGAGCTCGAAGCCGACGCCGTCGAGGGCCAGTACCTCCTCCAGCGTCGGGACCCGCTCGCCGGCGAACCCGGGGGAGAACCAGCCGCCAGCATCGAGACCGGCGATCGTGGCGCCATCGGTCTCGAAGACCGCGCCCGTGCCGTCCGTGGTGCGGTCGAGGGTCGAGTCGTGGACGACCACGAGCTGCCCGTCGGCGGAGGCCTGGACGTCGAACTCGATGGCGTCCGCCCCGGCTTCGATGGCCGCGCGGAACGCCGACAGGGTGTTCTCAGGCGCGACCGCGGACGCACCCCGATGGGCGACGAGCAACATGTGGCCACTCCAGCACAGATGTCGGTGCCCTGCCGTCGGTCCACTCTGGAACACTTTCCCCATGCGCGTTCACCTGGGCTCCGACCACGCCGGACTCGAGCTGAAGGACCACCTCCTCCACTGGCTCGTCGACCACGGCTACGAGGCGGTCGACCACGGCCCGTTCGTCTACGACGCCGTCGACGACTACCCCGTCTTCTGTCTCCGCGCCGGTGAGGCCGTGGCCGCCGAGCAGGCCGACGGTCTCGACTCGCTCGGCGTCGTCATCGGCGGCTCGGGCAACGGCGAGCAGATCGCGGCCAACAAGGTGACCGGCATCCGCTGCGCGCTGGCCTGGTCGGAGGAGACGGCGTCCCTCGCCCGCGAGCACAACGACGCCAACGTCGTCTCGGTCGGCGGCCGGATGCACTCGGTGGACGACATGACCCGCTTCGTGGAGGTCTTCCTCACCACGCCGTTCTCCGGCGACGAGCGCCACGTCCGGCGGATCGGCCAGCTCTCGGTCTACGACGAGACCCGCGAGCTCCCACCGCTGCCCGACTCGGCGTTGCGCGGCCCGGACGCGACCGTCACGGATGCCTGAGGGCCACACCCTCCGCCGACTCGCCGACGACCTGGTCGCGGCGTTCGCCGGGCGCGTCGTCCGCGTCTCCTCGCCCCAGGGACGCTTCGCCACCGAGGCGGCCGAGCTCGACGGCACGACGCTCCTCGGCGCCGACTCGGCCGGCAAGCACCTGTTCGTCGAGCTCGACCACGAGCGCTTCGTCCACGTCCACCTCGGCCTGATCGGGGCGTTCGACGTGCACGCATCGGTGGACCGGGTCGAGCCGCCGCGCGGTGCCGTACGTCTCCGGCTGGTCGCTGCCGACCACCTCGGGACGGCGTACGCCGACCTGCGCGGCGCCATCCTGTGCGACCTGGTCGGCGGGGCCCGACGCGACGAGATCCTGGGCCGGCTCGGTCCCGACCCGCTGCGCCGCGACGCCGATCCCGACCTCGCGTGGCGCCGGATCTCGCGGAGCCCCCGCTCGATCGGCGACCTTCTGATGGACCAGAAGGTGCTGGCCGGGGTCGGCAACGTCTACCGCGCCGAGGTGCTCTTCCGGCACCGCATCCATCCGCTGCGCCCCGGCGACACCCTGCGCGTGGGCCAGTGGCGGGCCATGTGGGCCGATCTGGTCGAGCTCATGTCGGAGGGTGTGCGCACCGGTCGCATCGACACGGTCCGGCCCGAGCACCTGCCCGAGGCGATGGGCCGGGCGCCGCGGACCGACGACCACGGCGGCGAGGTGTACGTCTACCGCCGTACGTCGATGCCGTGCCACGTCTGCGGGGCGACGGTCCGGACCGGGCAGCTGGTCGGACGCAACATCTTCTGGTGTCCGCGATGTCAGCCCGCGTTCCGCTCCCGAGCCGTACAGTCAGCGACCAGGAAGCCTGGCGCATCGGGAGGAGCTCGGGCATGACTGCTCCTTGGCTCGAGGCGAGCCTCAACCGGGTCGTGCCGCGCGGGTCACGGATCCTGGTGGCGCTGGTCGTCGCGACGCTTGCCATCGGTGCGTCGATCTGGCTCTTCCCGGTCGACGCGCCCCTGGTCACGCTCCTCGTGCCGCTGGTCGTCTCGAGCCTGATGCTGAGTCCACGACAGCTGCCGTGGTTCGTCGTGTTCGTGCTCGCCGTGCTCGCCGCCGTCATCCCTGTGCAGGACATCAGTGTCCGCATCGTGCTGACGGTGATCATCATCTTCGGGCTCGGGTTCCTGGTCCTGCTGTCCTCGTTCCGGCGCTCGCGCCTCGGCGTCGCGGGCATCCAGGGCGAGCAGATGTTCGTCGACCTGCGCGACCGGATCCTGCGCCAGGGCGGCATCCCCGCGCTCCCCGACGAGTGGTACGCCGCCGCCGAGCTCCGCTCCGCCGGCGGCACTCCGTTCGCGGGTGACTTCGTCGTCACCTCGCGCGTCGGTCAGCGCCTCGACGTCGCCGTCGTCGACGTCTCGGGCAAGGGCCAGGGCGCCGGCACGCGGGCCCTGCTGCTCTCCGGGGCGATCGGCGGGCTGCTGAGCGCGCTGCCCCCGAGTGAGTTCCTCGCCGGCGCCAACACCTTCCTGCTCCAGCAGGACTGGGACGAGGGCTTTGCCACCGCCATCCACCTGTCCCTCGACCTCAGCACCGGCCGCTACGACCTGCGCAGCGCCGGCCACCCGCCCGCCGCCGTACGCCACGCGGGCTCGGGGAGGTGGGAGGTCGTCGAGACCGAGGGGCCGATCCTCGGCCTCATCGAGGGCGCCACCTTCGAGGCCAGCTCCGGGGTGATGCGGAAGGGCGACGCCCTCCTGCTCTACACCGACGGCATGGTCGAGACCCGCAACCGCGACATCGCCTCGGGGATCGACAAGATGCTCGGGCAGGCCGAACGCCTGCTCCGCGGCGAGTTCGAGGGCGGCGCGACGCGACTGATCGACTCGCTCGGCTCGCGCAACGACGACCGCGCGCTGCTCCTGGTCCACCGCCGCTGAACGCCGGCGCTGAACGCCGGCGCCAAACAACGTGCGCACCTGTGGCACCATGACTCCCGCACAGGCGTCGTACGGGCCCCGTACGAGCAACGTCGGTGACGCGCGGATGTAGCTCAATGGTAGAGCCCCAGTCTTCCAAACTGGCTACGCGGGTTCGATTCCCGTCATCCGCTCCAAGCAGGCCCTCGGGTCGCCGACCAGGCGGCCCACAGGCCGGTTTGGCGGGGCGTAGCGTAGTGGCTAGCGCGCCTGCTTTGGGAGCAGGAGACCGCAGGTTCGAGTCCTGTCGCCCCGACCCCGAGACCGTGATTCGGCCTGCGCCCGCACCGCCGATAGACTCGTGTGGTTTGTGGCCGCGTCTTCCCCTCACGCGCGCGTGCCGCACGCCCAGGACGCAGCACCACCCATACCCGATGCACCAGGAGACATTTGTGAAGAGCGCCGTCGAGAACTTGAGCCCGACCCGGGCCAAGCTGACCGTCGAGGTGCCCTTCGAGGAGCTCAAGCCGAGCCTCGACGCGGCGTACCAGAAGATCGCGAAGCAGATCAACGTCCCGGGGTTCCGCCGGGGCAAGGTCCCGCCGGCGGTCATCGACCGCCAGGTCGGTCGCGGTCCGGTCCTCGACGAGGCCATCAACGCCGTCGTCCCGCAGCAGTACATGGCCGCGCTCCAGGAGCACGACCTGGAGCCGCTGGCCCAGCCCGACATCGAGGTGACGAAGTTCGAGGACAACGAGTCCCTCGAGTTCACCGCCGAGGTCGACATCAAGCCCGTGTTCGAGCTGCCCTCGTACGACGGCCTCGAGGCCAGCGTCGAGGACATCGAGATCAGCGACGCCGACGTCGACGAGCAGGTCGAGGCGCTCCGCGAGCGCTTCGGCACCCTCGTCCCGGTCGAGCGCGCGGCCGCCGACGGCGACTTCGTGACCATCGACCTCCTCGCGGCCGCCGACGGCGAGGCCGTCGAGGGTGGCGAGGTCACCGGCATGTCCTACAAGGTCGGCCGCGGCGGGATGATCGACGGCCTCGACGAGGCCCTGGCCGGTCTGTCCGCCGGCGACGACGCCACCTTCGACTCCGAGCTCGTGGGCGGCGACCTCGTCGGCCAGGCCGTCCAGGTCACCGTCAAGGTGACGGCCGTCCAGGAGCAGCAGCTTCCCGAGTACGACGACGAGTTCGCGCAGCTCGCCTCCGAGTTCGACACCGCGGAGGAGCTCACCACCGACGTGCGCGAGCGCCTCGGCCGGGGCAAGCGCCTCGAGCAGGCCGCCGCCGCGCGCGACGCCGTCCTCGAGGCCCTCCTCGAGAAGGTCGAGATCCCGCTGCCCGAGGTGATGGTGACCGACGAGCTGAACGCCCGTCGCCAGAACGTCGAGCAGCAGCTCGGCTTCGCCGGCATCACCATGGAGAAGTACCTCGAGGACGAGGGCCAGACCGCCGAGGAGTTCGAGGCCGACCTCGAGCGCCGGGTCCGTGACGCCGTCGCCGCGCAGTTCATCCTCGACAAGATCGCCAAGAAGGAGGAGTACGGCATCGACCAGGCCGAGCTCTCCGAGCACCTCGTGCGGCGCGCCCAGCAGTCCGGTCAGGACCCGCAGGAGTTCGCGAACCACATGTTCGAGCACAACCACATCCCCGACCTCGTGCAGGAGATCCTGCGCGGCAAGGCGCTCGCGACGATCGTGGAGTCCGCGACCGTCACGGACGCCTCGGGCAACGTGGTCGAGCTGAAGAACCTGCGTCCCGACGGCACCATCGGTGAGCCCGTCGAGGCCACGGACGAGGCCGACGAGGCAGCGGACGAGGCGACCGACGAGGCGACCGACGAGGACGCCGAGAAGGCCTGATCTCCTCGCTCCTGCGGAACCTGTCGACCGGCGTCCACCCTCGGGTGGGCGCCGGTCGTCGCCGTTCCGGGCCGGTCAGGCCGGGTTGGTGCGGGCGAGCACGTCGAGCGCGTAGCGGGCGATCGCCGCGCGCTGTCGCGACCAGTGGTCCATCGCGGTGCGGCGCTCGTCCGTGAGCTCCCCGGCAGCCGCCAGCTGCTCCGCCTCGGCCAGCAGCTCCAGCGGCAGGCTGGGCAGGCCGTTGAAGAGCATGAGGCTCACGGCGTGCCCGCGGCGCAGCACCGCGTCCGGCACGTCCAGGCCCTCGGCCGCCAGCCCGGCGGCGTACGCCGTCAGGCAGGCCTCGGCGAGCTCGGGCAGGTCGTCGGCGTCACGTCGGCCGATCTGGATATCGCCGACCACGAGCTGGGAGAGGTCGAAGCCGACCGGCTGCAGACGCCAGAAGCCGTAGTCGATGAGGGTGAAGCCCTCGCCGGAGGTGCGACGCAGCAGGTTGTTGGGGCAGGCGTCGCCGTGCGCGGCGCGGTGCGGCATCGCCGCGAACTCCTCCGCCAGGGGGTCGAGGTGGTTCGCGACAGCCGTGAGCTCGGCGCGCATGCTGCTGAAGTGCGGCGCGACCAGCTCGTGCTGCCACGTCGCGTCGTCGAAGAGTCCCGGCAGCACGGTCTGTGCGATCCGACCCTGCACGAAGTACTGGATGTGCCAGGGCAGCGGATCGATGTCGGCCACCTCCGCGACCCGGGCGCCGCCGGACAGCCGACCGAGCAGGCCGGCCGCTTCGACGTACGTCGTCCGGTCCCACGGCTCGGTGCTGTGCTCGACGACCTCCAGCCAGAGCACGGCAGTCTCGTCGGGCCGGTCGTCGACCCTGAGCGCGCGGGGCACGGAGAGGCCGGCCGGCAGCCGGTCGGCGAGGTCGGAGCCGTAGAGCAGGACCTCGGCGCGCCAGGGCACGGCGCTGCGTGCCCAGTCGCCCATCTCGGGTGGCACGAAGGCGAACGCGGGGGAGTGGCGCCAGTGGTGCACCCGCTTGACGAAGAACGTGAAGTCACGCGGGCCGTCGCCCGCATCGGCCCGCCCGCGGACCCAGGTGCGGGCACCGGTGAGGATGGAGGGGATGTCGTAGTCGACGGTCTGGGCGACCGAGTCGAGCAGATCGACCGACGGCACCTCCCACAGGTCGGCCACCATCGCCGCCAGGTCCGCGTCGTCGACGTCGTCGTCACCGAGGAGCGCACGGTCGTGCACCCCGGGGGTCGACGGCGTGAAAGTTGCTTTCATGGTGAGAAAAGGTAAGATGCTTTCATGTCTGACGTCAAGGGCGGCCGGTTGCCGGCAGTCGACCCGCACCTGCCGATGCTGATGGGCCTGATCTTCACCCACCTGCGCGCCCGCCTCGCCGTCGACGCGCCCGAGCTCCGGGCCTCGCAGCTGCGGGTGCTCGAGTGGCTGCCGCCCGAGGGCCTGACGATCAGCGAGCTGGCCGTCTGCGTCGAGATGACCACGCAGGGGTGCGGGCAGTTCGTGCGGCAGCTCGCCGGGCTCGGCATGGTGGAGGTCACGGTCGCCGACCACGACGCCCGGGCGAGGCGCGTACGCATCACGTCTCGCGGGCTCGACGCCGTGGCCCGGGCGAGGCTCGTGCTGGATGCGTGCGACGCGGAGTGGGCCGATCGGGTCGGGGCCGAGCGCTACCGCGTGTTCCGCGAGGTGCTGGCCGAGGTCGCGCTCGGCTGAATCCGCTGTGGGCGAACAGGGCGGGTTGTCGCGTGGAACTGTCCGACCTTCCGGCTAATGTCGCCAGCGTGAACCAGAACTCCAACCCAGTCCTCTCGCCCGAGATGAACGGCGCCGGTGGGATGTATGGCCTCGACGACCACATCTACCAGCGACTCCTCCGCGAGCGCATCGTCTTCCTCGGCTCCGAGGTGCGCGACCAGAACGCCAACGCGATCTGCGCCCAGCTCCTGCTGCTCTCCGCGGAGGACCCGGAGGCCGACATCTTCCTCCACATCAACAGCCCCGGCGGCTCCGTCGACGCCGGCATGGCGATCTACGACACGATGAACTACATCCCCAACGACGTGGCCACGGTCGGCATGGGCCTGGCCGCCTCGATGGGGCAGTTCCTACTCTGCGCCGGCACCAAGGGCAAGCGCTACGCCCTGCCCCACGCGCGCATCATGATGCACCAGCCCTCCTCGGGCATGGGCGGTTCGGCCTCCGACATCAAGATCCAGGCCCAGCAGTCGCTCCACATCAAGAAGGTGCTGCTCGACCTGATCGCCGAGCACACCGGCCAGACCGTCGAGCAGGTCGTCGCCGACGCCGACCGCGACCGGTGGTTCACGGCCGAGCAGGCCGTCGAGTACGGCCTGGTCGACAAGGTCGTCACCAATGCCCGCGAGGCCGCCGACGAGGGTCGCCCGGCCCGCCAATCCAGTTCCACGCAGAAGGACTGAACATGAACTACTACATCCCCCAGTGGGAGGAGCGGACCTCCTACGGGTTCCGCCGCATCGATCCCTTCGCCAAGCTCTTCGAGGACCGCATCATCTACCTCGGCACCCCGATCAGCGATGACGTCGCCAACGCCGTCATCGCCCAGCTCATGTGCCTGGAGACGATGAACCCCGACAGCGACATCAGCATCTACATCAACAGCCCCGGTGGCTCGTTCACGGCGCTGACCGCGATCTACGACACGATGAACTTCATCAAGCCCGACGTGCAGACCGTGTGCATCGGCCAGGCCGCGTCCGCGGCCGCGATCCTGCTGGGGGCCGGCGCGAAGGGCAAGCGGATGGCGCTGCCCAACAGCCGCATCCTGATCCACCAGCCCTACACCGAGGGCACGTTCGGCCAGACCTCCGACATCGAGATCCAGGCCAACGAGATCCTCCGGATGCGCGAGCTCCTCGAGCGGATGATCGCCGACTCGAGCGGCAAGGACATCGAGCAGGTCAGCAAGGACATCGAGCGCGACAAGATCCTGACCGCCGCCCAGGCCGTGGAGTACGGCCTGATCGACGCCGTGATCGAGTCCCGCAAGGCCACGCCCGCGCTCGTCTGAGCGCGATCCGGCCAACGGAAAACATGACCCGCGACATCTCGTGTCCGGCCCCCGCCGGGGGCCGACACGGGGTACCGTCGTCGGGCCCATTGCAAGACAGCACAGCGCAAGGTGTTGATTGCCGGAACCCTTTTCCGGCAAGACTGGAGGACACGACTCGTGGCACGTATCGGTGACGGCGGCGACCTGCTGAAGTGCAACTTCTGTGGCAAGAGCCAGAAGCAGGTCAAGAAGCTCATCGCGGGACCCAACGTCTACATCTGCGACGAGTGCATCGAGCTCTGCAACGAGATCATCGAGGAGGAGCTCGCCGAGGGTTCGGAGGTCAGCCTCGAGGAGCTGCCCAAGCCCAAGGAGATCTTCGAGTTCCTCAACTCCTACGTCATCGGCCAGGAGCACGCGAAGAAGTCCCTCGCCGTGGCGGTCTACAACCACTACAAGCGCGTCCAGGGCGGCCTGCAGCCGGTCAGCGGCAAGGCCAAGGACGACGTCGTCGAGGTCGCCAAGTCCAACATCCTCGTCATCGGCCCGACGGGCTGCGGCAAGACGTACCTCGCCCAGACCCTCGCCCGGATGCTCAACGTCCCCTTCGCGATCGCCGACGCCACGGCGTTGACCGAGGCCGGATACGTCGGCGAGGACGTCGAGAACATCCTCCTCAAGCTGATCCAGGCCGCCGACTACGACGTCAAGAAGGCCGAGACCGGCATCATCTACATCGACGAGATCGACAAGGTGGCCCGCAAGTCGGAGAACCCCTCGATCACGCGCGACGTCTCCGGTGAGGGCGTCCAGCAGGCACTGCTCAAGATGCTGGAGGGCACGACCGCGTCGGTGCCCCCGCAGGGCGGTCGCAAGCACCCGCACCAGGAGTTCATCCAGATCGACACCACCAACATCCTCTTCATCGTGGGTGGCGCCTTCGCCGGTCTCGAGCAGATCGTCGAGCAGCGCGTCGGCAAGAAGTCCCTCGGCTTCACCGCCGAGGTCCGCGGCGCCGCCGAGCGCAACGCCGACGACCTGCTCGCGCAGGTGCGTCCCGAGGACCTCACCAAGTTCGGCCTGATCCCCGAGTTCATCGGCCGCCTGCCCCTCATCGCGAGCGTCAACAAGCTCGACCGCGAGGCCCTCGTCCAGATCCTGACCGAGCCGCGCAACGCGCTGGTCAAGCAGTACCAGAAGCTCTTCGACCTCGACGGCGTCGAGCTCGAGTTCACCGACGAGGCCATCGACTCGATCGCCGACGCGGCTCTCGAGCGCGGCACCGGTGCCCGCGGACTGCGCGCGATCATCGAGGAGGTCCTCCTCTACGTGATGTACGACGTGCCGTCGCGTGGCGACATCGCGAAGGTCATCGTGACCCGCGAGGTCGTCGAGGACGAGGTCGAGCCGACTTTCATCCTGCGCGAGTCCGAGGGCCGGAAGAAGAAGTCTGCCTGAGCCTGATCCGCTCGCCTGGCCCATCGTGACCATGCCGGTCTAGTCATTTCGGACTATTCCGGGCTATCGGCGGTGATCAGGCGTCATGACCCGTCCACACTGACGTCTCGTCTGCATGTGGGAAGGGGACCCCGTGGGGGTTGATCCGAAGCGGCCGCTCGTCGGTTTCGCTCTCGTGGCCGTGCTCTGCGCCGTCCTGATGACCGTGTCGGTCGGCAAGGGCTGGAGCTTCGACTTCCTGCAGCCGGGCAAGCCCATCGCGTCGTCCGTGGGTGGTCATGTCGAGCGGGCGCCTGCCCCGTCGCCCGACGTGGCCGCACCTGTCGAGGTGGGCTTCCCGGTCCAGCTGAGCACCGCGCCGCTCGGGATCACCCCCGCGGCGCCCGCGAAGAAGCAGGCGGCGACGCCTGCCCCCGCATCCTCCGGCGTGACCGAGGACGACTCGTCCGACTCCTCCGACGAGGGCACGAGCAGCACCACCACCCAGGTCGAGCACGAGACCGAGGTCGCGCCCGCGCCCAAGGCCGACCGCAAGGCCGAGAAGTCCGCCGCCCGCGCGGAGCGCAGGCTTGCCCGGCTCGAGGCCAAGGCCCAGCGCCAGCTCCAGAAGGCCGAGAGGCGGGTCGAGAAGGCGGCGGACAAGGCCCAGCGCCACGCCGAGAAGGCCGCGGAGAAGGCGGCTCGCGACGCGGCCAAGGCCGCCGAACGGGCCACCCGCGACGCCGAGAAGGCCCTCCGCGACGCGGAGAAGGACGCCGCGAAGTCACTCCGCGACGCGGAGAAGGCCGCCCGCTAGGTCTCGCCCCCGCCACCGCTCCGAGCGGTGGCCCAGCCACGTTCGCTGGCGCGAAAGGTGGGTGGACCACCGCTCAGACGGTGATCAGTCCTCGGTCGGGGCGAGCTCGGCGCTGACCCGCAGCTCGGTGGCGGAGTCGTCCGCCACGAACTCGAGGTCACCGACGATGGTGCCGACCGCGCGCAGGTCGTTCTCCGCCTGCCGGGCGGCGTTGACGAGTGACTCCGGCCCGGTGATCACCACGCGGGAGAGCGGGGCGCGCATCTTGGCCTTGGCCTGCGACTTGGCGCCCCGGATGCCGGTGAGCGCGGCCGCGACCGCGTCGAGCACCAGCGGCTGGGCGGCGGCGGCGGAGCCGAGGTCGGCGGCGGTCGGCCACGGGGCGTGGTGGATCGAGCCGTCCTGCCACCACGACCAGACCTCCTCGGTGGCGTACGGGAGGAAGGGCGCGAGCAGCCGGAGCTGGACGTGCAGCGCGATCGCGAGCGTGGCGCGGGCCGATTCGGTCGCGGGACCGCCGTCGGAGTCGTACGCACGCTCCTTGACCAGCTCGAGGTAGTCGTCGCAGAACTCCCAGAAGAACTTCTCGGTGACCTCGAGCGCGGTCGTGTAGTCGTAGTCGTCGAACGCCTCCGTGGCCCTGCGGACCACGACCTCGAGCCGGCCCAGCAGGGCGCAGTCGACCGGCGCGCTGACGGCGCTGGGCGTGAGCGCGGTGGCGCCGACGTTGCCGAGGACGAACTTCGAGGCGTTGAGCACCTTCATCGCGAGCCGGCGCCCGACCTTCATCTGCGACTCGTCGAACGGCGAGTCCGCACCGGGGCGGCCGATGGCGGCGCGCCAGCGGACGGCGTCGGCGCCGTACTTGTCGAGGATGTCGGTCGGGACGACGACGTTGCCCTTGGACTTCGACATCTTCTTGCGGTCGGGGTCGACGATGAAGCCCGAGATCATCGCGTGCGACCACGGGACGACCTGGTTCTCGAAGTCGGCGCGGACGACGCGCGAGAACAGCCAGGTGCGGATGATGTCGTGCGCCTGGGTGGCGAGGTCGTAGGGGAAGACCCGCGAGAACAGGTCGTCGTCGACGCCCCACATACCGGCGATGTGCGGCGTCAGCGACGAGGTGGCCCAGGTGTCCATCACGTCGGGGTCGCCGACAAAGCCGCCGGGCTTCCCGCGCTGGTCCTCGGTGTAGCCGTGCGGCGCCTGGGTCGACGGGTCGACCGGCAGCTGGTCCTCGCTCGGCATGAGCGGGTGGTCGTGGTCGGGCTCGCCGTCGCTGGTGACGGGGTACCAGACCGGGAACGGGATGCCGAAGAAGCGCTGCCGCGAGACGAGCCAGTCGCCGTTGAGGCCGCCGACCCAGTTGTCGTAGCGGTGCTTCATGTGGGCGGGGATCCAGGTGATCTCCTCGCCGCGGACCAGCATCTCCTTGCGCAGCGCGGCGTCGCGCCCGCCGTTGGTGATGTACCACTGGCGCGTCGCGACGATCTCGAGCGGCTTGTCGCCCTTCTCGTAGAAGTTCGCCATCCGCTGCGTGGCCTTCGGCTCGCCGTCGAGGTCGCCCGACTCGCGGAGCAGGGCGACCATCGCCTCGCGGGCGCTGAAGGTCGTCTTGCCCGCCATCTCGGCGTACGCCGTCGACGCGGCGTCGCTGCCCAGCCACTCGGGCACCTCGCGGGTGAGGCGGCCGTCGCGGCCGACCACGGTGCGGACCGGGAGGTCGAGCTCGCGCCACCACATCACGTCCGTGAGGTCACCGAACGTGCAGCACATCGCGATGCCGGCGCCCTTGTCGGGCTCGGCGGCGTGGTGGGCCAGGACCGGGATCTCGACACCGAAGACCGGCGAGGAGACCGTGGTCCCGAAAAGGCCCTGGTAGCGCTCGTCGTCGGGGTGCGCGATCAGCGCGACGACGCTCGGGATCAGCTCCGGGCGCGTCGTCTCGATGTGGAGGGGAGAGCCATCGGGGCGGTGGAAGGCGACGCGGTGGTAGTGACCGGGGTAGTCGCGCGCCTCGAGCTCGGCCTGCGCGACGGCCGTCTGGAACGTGACGTCCCAGAGGGTCGGCGCCTCGGAGAGGTAGGCCTCGCCGCGGGCGTAGTTGCGCAGGAACGCGCGCTGGCTGACCGTACGGGAGTGGTCGCCGATCGTGGTGTACGTCGGGTTCCACTGGACCGAGAGGCCGAGCTGGCGCCACAGCGCCTCGAAGGCCTTCTCGTCCTCGACCACCAGCTGCTCGCACAGCTCGATGAAGTTGGGCCGGCTGATCGGGACCTGCTTCTTGGCGTCCGCCCCCTTCAACTGGCTGAGGTCGGGAGGCGTGAAGTCGGGCTCGTACGCCAGGGTCGGGTCGCAGCGGACGCCGAAGTAGTTCTGGACGCGGCGCTCGGTCGGCAGGCCGTTGTCGTCCCAGCCGATCGGGTAGAAGACGGCCTTGCCCTGCATCCGCTGGTAGCGCGCGATCAGGTCGGTGTGGCTGTAGGAGTAGACGTGCCCGACGTGCAGCGACCCGCTGACGGTGGGCGGGGGAGTGTCGATGGAGTAGACGTTCTCGCGCGGCTGGGTGCGGTCGAAGGCGTACGTGTCGTTCTCGGCCCAGGTGCGCGACCACTTCTCCTCGAGCCCCTCCAGCGCCGGACGCTCCGGTACGACGACGGCACGCGGATCGGTGCTCGTCGTCTCCGGGGCATGGGTGCTGGGGTTCTCAGTCATGTCCTGAGTCTATGGACGGGCCTCCTGCCTGCGAAAACGACCAGTGGGAATTGGGTTGGCAAGGTGGCGCGGTGCGCGTCTAGCGTGGCGTGATGGATCTCGAGTTCTTCGACGCCCCGCAGCCCTTCCTCGACGTGGCCGGCGATCTGCTCGCCTCGGACCCCGTCCTGGGCAGCGTGATTTCGAGCGTGACCCAGCGGACCGCTCGCGAGCTGGCCGACGGCCGGGACTCCTGGGCGGAAGCCGACGCCCCGTTCGACCGGTGGTGGCTCGCCGTACGGGACGGGTCGGGCGCCGTGGTGAGCGCGGCGATGCGGACCGCGCCCTTCAAGCCCTACCCGACCTTCGCGATGCCGATGTCCGACGACGCCGCCCGTGCCCTCGCGACCGCGCTGCACGAGCGGGGGGAGTTCCTCGGCGGCGCCAACGGCGCGCTGCCGGGTGCCGAGGTGCTCGCCCGGGCGACCGCCGAGCTGGCCGGCGGGGAGATGGTCTCGGACAAGGCGACCCGACTCTGGGAGGCTACGGCGGTTGACGTCCCGCGCGCCCCCGAGGGCACGCTCCGACCGGCCACCGAGGCCGACGCCGAGCTGGTGCTCGCGTGGTTCACGGCCTTCCACGAGGAGGCCGACGAGCAGGCCGGCCGCGAGCCCGACCCGACGTCGGGCGAGCACAACACGCTCGACAGCATCCTCGTCAGGATCCGCGAGGGGGTCGAGTGGCTCTGGGAGCTGCCGGACGGCACCGTCGCGCACCTCACCGGATCCGGGCTGCCGTCGTACGGCGTCGCGCGGATCGGCCCGGTCTACACGCCTCGGGAGTTCCGCGGCCGCGGCATCGCGTCGTACGTCGTCGGCGAGCTGACCCGGCGCGGCCTCGAGGCGGGCCACCGGATGTGCCTGTTCACCGACCGTGCCAACCCGACGTCGAACAAGATCTACGCCGAGCTCGGCTACGAGCTGGTCGTCGACATGGCCGAGCACCTCGTCACCGTCCCGCCGACGCCCTAGTCTCGGCGGATGCGGCCCCTGTTCCGACGCAGCGTCCTGCTGACCCTGTCCCTCCTCGTCACGGCCGCGGCGCTGCCGGCCGGCGCCGTCCCCGAGGCGGACCGGCGGGCCCCGGTGCACGCCGTCGGCGGGTGCGAGCTGTTCCCGGCCGACAACCCGTGGAACCGGCGCATCGACGATCTCCCCGTGTGGAAGGACTCGCGCGCGGTCGTCGCGAAGCAGGCCGCCGGGCACGACCTCCACCTCGACCTCGGGACCACCGAGGACTACTACGGCATCCCGGTCAACGTCGTCGACGAGGACCAGCCGCTCCTACCGCTGCTGTTCGGTGTCGACGGCGAGGACTACCGCGACGAGAGCGACCGCGGCCCGGTCTTCGTGCCGGCCGGTGCCGCCATCGAGGGCGGCAGCGCGCGGGACCCCGATCCCGCCGAGGGCGACCGTCACGTCCTGGCGGTCCGTCGCGGGACCTGCGACCTCATCGAGCTGTACGCCGCCGAGCGGGTGCGCGACTCGTCCGGCATGGTCGTCGCCTGGCGGGCCGCGGCTGCCGCGCGCTGGGACCTCTCGTCCAACCGGCTGCGGCCGGCGACGTGGACGTCCGCCGACGCGGCCGGCATGCCGATCCTGCCCGGCCTCCTCTCCTACGACGAGGCCGCGTCGGGCCGGATCACCCACGCCCTGCGCTTCACGCTGCCGAGCGCGCGCCACGCGTACACGTGGCCGGCCCGCCACTGCGGCCCGAGCGGCAACACCGCGCGGGACCTGCCGGCGTACGGACTGCGCTTCCGGCTGCGGAAGTCGTTCCCGACGGCGGCCTACACCGGGGCGGCGCGCGCGATCGTCGTCGCGATGAAGCGCTACGGCCTCGTCTACGCCGACCAGGGCTCGTCGATGTACGTCACGGGCACCGCCGACCCGCGCTGGGCCGACGCCCTCGACCAGTTCCGCGAGCACCCCGTCGACGGCACGGCGCTGCAGGTGGTGGAGCCCTGGCGGCGGATCGTCCGCTGCTGACACGGGCCCCTAGACTCGGCGCGAGATGACTGAGCTGCCCCCGGACCCCGCCGAACCCGCACGCCTCGCCCAGACCTTCGCCGAGGTCGAGGACGCCCTGCTCTCCCGCTGGCCGGAGACGAAGCTCGAGCCGAGCCTCGACCGGATCCAGGCCTTCACGGAGCTGCTCGGCGATCCGCAGCGGTCGTTCCGATCGGTGCATGTGACGGGCACCAACGGCAAGACCAGCACGAGCCGGATGATCGAGACGCTGCTGCGCGCGCTGGACCTGCGTACGGGTCGGTTCACCTCGCCGCACCTCGAGAAGATGAGCGAGCGGATCAGCATCGACGGCGAGCCGCTCGACGACGAGGGCTTCGTCCGCGCCTTCAACGACGTCGCGCCCTACACGCACCTGGTCGACGCCGAGCAGGAGCACCCGCTGAGCTTCTTCGAGACGATCGTCGGGATGGCGTACGCCTCCTTCGCCGAGGCCCCGGTCGACGTCGCCGTCGTCGAGGTCGGGATGGGTGGTGCCTGGGACGCGACGAACGTGATCGACGCCGACGTCGCCGTCGTGCTCCCGATCGCGGTCGACCACGAGAAGTACCTCGGCGACGACCCCGCCACGATCGCGGTCGAGAAGGCCGGGATCATCAAGCCCGGCTCCGTCGCCGTGCTGGCCGAGCAGACCCCCGAGGTCGCCGCCGTGCTGATGGCGCGGGTCGCCGAGGTCGGCGCCAGCGTCGCGCGCGAGGGCGTGGAGTTCGGCGTCGCCGCCCGTACGCCCGCGGTCGGCGGGCAGATGCTCTCGCTGCAAGGCGTGCACGCGAGGTACGACGACGTGTTCCTCCCGCTCTACGGCGCCCACCAGGCCCAGAACGCCGCCGTCGCCCTCGCCGCGGTCGAGTCGTTCGGCAGCGGCGCACTCGACGACGACCTGGTCCGAGCGGCGTTCGCCGAGGTGACCTCGCCGGGACGGCTCGAGATCATCCGCCGCAGCCCGACCATCGTGCTCGACGCCGCCCACAACCCGCACGGCGCGGAGGCGCTCGCCGCCGCGCTCGAGGACTCCTTCGCCTTCAGCCCGCTGGTCGGGGTGATGGGCGTGATGTCCGACAAGGACCACGAGGGCCTGCTGAACGTCCTCGAGCCGCACCTCACCTACCTCGTCTGCACCCAGAACTCGAGCTCGCGCTCGATGTCCGCGGCCACCCTCGCCCGTACGGCCACCGAGATCTTCGGGGAGGACCGGGTCAGCGTCGTGCCCGACCTCGCCGAGGCGATCGACCGTGCGGCCACGCTGGCCGAGGCGGGAGAGGCCATCGAGGTGTCGATCGGCGCCGGCGCGGTGCTGGTGACCGGTTCGGTCGTGACCGTCGGCGAGGCCCGGGCGATGCTCAAGGGCCGTCGATGAGTAGCCCTGTGTCAACGTCAGGCGGCCTCGAGGTGGTTGAGGACTGCTTGCAGCGCGTTGTGTTGGGTGGG
>NZ_SDWV01000047.1 GCF_004137345.1 Nocardioides zhouii | reverse complement strand
CCAAAAAATATTAAATTTTCATCAGTTATTTCACTAAGAATATCTAAAAATTTTCAACCCCCTCATTCCACTCTTAAACCTACTAAAATTAAAATAGCCCCATCTCCCACACGATTCCTAAGCCCCGTAATTATAGCCCTTCTCACAGAATTACTATTTTGATAAAAAATAACCAACAAAAAAGAAACCAAACCAAGTCCATCTCACCCTAATATAATTCTAACTAAATTAAGTCTAAAAACTACTAAAAGTATTCTTATAATAAATATAAATAATAAGACTAAAAAAAGAAATTTCCTACGTTCTTCTTCTATGTAGGTACCCCTATAATAAATAATCGACCCTCTAATTAAGCAAATGAAAGAACAAAAAAGTATTGATATCTTATCTAAATAAAGAGTAAATCTTATTGAAAAAGGCCCTAATAATAAAAAATTAAAATCTATTAAAATTCTAATATAATTCATTAACATAAAAAGCCCAAACACAAATCTTACCCTCCCCATAAAAATAAAAAATAAAGAAATTATATTATAAAGAAAACTATATTTTATAAAAATAGCTCTAGTAGTTTATTAAAATATTATCCTTGTAAGATAAAGAAGAGTATCCTAGAGTACTGATTACTAAACCCCAACTAACCAATCCTATTTTTAAGGTTATTAATAATATATTAGTAAATCTCCCCACCCCCCCTAATATTACATCTATGTGAAATTTTGGATCTCTTCTAGGACTGTGCCTAATAATTCAAATTTTAACAGGACTATTTTTATCTTTCCATTACCTAAATACAATAGAAGATGCATTTAGAAGAGTAATCCATATTTCCCGAGATGTTTCATTCGGATGATTATTACGAGTTATACATGCGAATGGAGCTTCTTTTTTCTTTATCTGTATCTATATTCACATTGGGCGAGGAATCTACTATAACTCATTCCGCTCCTCTAAAGTATGAATTTCAGGAATTATTATTTTATTTATTTTAATAGCAACAGCTTTTGTAGGATATGTCCTTCCTTGGGGTCAAATATCCTTCTGAGGTGCTACAGTAATCACCAGTTTATTTT
>NZ_SDWV01000046.1 GCF_004137345.1 Nocardioides zhouii | reverse complement strand
CGCTAGGTGTACCCGGCCATCAGGTTGGTAGCAGTCGGCTGATGGGTGGGTTGCCTCCGAGTGCGCTGTGGCGGCGTTCAGTGTTGTAGTGCTCGAGCCATGGCGCAAGGGCTGCGGTTCGGTCGTTGTTGCTGGTGAAGATCTGCCGGTAGGCCCACTCGGTGGCCAGGGTGCGGTTGAGGCGCTCGACCTTGCCGTTCTGCCAGGGACAGTGGGGCTTGATGAACTTCTGGACGATGTCGTGATCGGCGCACACCTCGCGTAGCGACCACTTGTAGGCCCAGGCGTTGTCGGTCATCAACCGTTCGATCTGGGCGATGCCGTGGGCGGCGAAGTAGTCGATCGCGCGCTCGAGGAAGGCCGCGCAGGTCGTGCCCTTCTCGTCGGGCAGGACCTCGCTGTAGGCCAGCCGGGAGTGGTCATCGACGAGCGAGTGGACGTAGTCGTAGCCGATCTTGACCTTGCGGTCGCGGTTGCCATCGGTGCGCCCGTGGACACGCCAGCCGCCACCGTCGGGGATCTTGCCGAGCTTCTTCACGTCCATGTGGACCAGCTCGCCCGGCCGCTCGCGCTCGTAGCGCACGGCGGTCTGTTTCGAGGACCGGATCACATCACCAGTGATCGGGTCACACTCACGCAGATACGGCACGTCGTGGCGGCGCAGGATCCTCGACACCGTCCGCGCCGGCACACCAACTTTCGCGGCCAGAACGTCGGGGCCGTCGCGAAACTCAGCGCGCGCTGCGAGGACCTTCTGCTCGACCTCATCGCTGGTCTTGGTGGGCATCGAGTGCGGACGCGAAGAGCGGCTGATCAAACCGGCCTCGCCTTCGCTGTCGTGGCGATCGATCCACTTCTTCACACACTGGCGCGAGACACCCATCGCAGCAGCGATGTGGGCCTGGGGCCAGCCAGCTTGATGGCGCTGGACGATCAGGCGACGACCGTGGACGGTGAGACGGGCATTACCGTGGGACACGAGAACCTCCGGGTTGGAGTGGGCCTTAGACAAGCCACATCCCATCCGGAGGTTCTCACTCGTTCAACCAGGCTCGCCGCTACCAATGTCGTGGCCGGGTACAGCTAGG
>NZ_SDWV01000045.1 GCF_004137345.1 Nocardioides zhouii | reverse complement strand
CTAGGTGTGATGCCCAGCCAGGTTGTCCAACCTGGTGATGGGTGCCTGCTTCCCGATTGCTGAGTGGGGCCGGTGGTGGTTGTACTGGTGCACCCATCCTGGCAGGGCTGCGAGTCGGGCGGATTCGGAGTTGTAGAACTTCTTGAACGCCCAGCCCTCGACGAGGGTGCGGTGGAAGCGTTCGACCTTGCCGTTGGTCTGCGGTCTGTATGGCCTGGTCTTCTTGGGAGTGATTCCGAGCTCGGCGCAGGTGTCGCGCCACAGGTGGGACTTGTAGCAGCTGCCGTTGTCGGACAGGACGCGTTGCACGGTGACGCCACGTTCGGCGAACCAGGCCACGGCGTTGCGCAGCACAGCGGTGGCTGTCTCTTTGGTCTCATCGTCGTGTGCCTCGACGTAGGCGACGCGCGAGTGATCGTCGATCACGGTGTGCAGGTAACAGGTCCCGATCACGGGATTACGCCACTTGTTCCGCGGTATCCCGGTCCGGGCGACTGTCGATGATCTGTTCTTCTCGCCCTGCTGGCGCCCGACGTAGCGCCAACCACCGCCGTCAGGGACACGACCGAGCTTCTTGACGTCGACGTGGATCAAGTCGCCCGGCTTCTCGTGCTCGTAGCGGCGGATCGGCTCCCCGGTGGCACGGTCGATGTGGGTGAGCCTGTTGAGCCGGCACCGGACCAGGACCGCGTACACGGTCGAGGACTGCATCCCGAGGCGATCGGCTATCTCGACCGGTCCGAGTCGCTGCTTCCACCGCAGGTGCACGATCTTGCGCACCACCGGCGCCGGAGTGCGATTCGGCTGGTGATGGGGACGTGAGGATCGGTCGACCATCCCGGCCGGCCCTTCGGCTTCGTAGCGGTCAGCCCACTTCTTCGCGGTCTTCCACGACACGTCGAAACGTTCGGCAGCGCGCGGGACGTCCCAGCCCTCCTCGACGATCAGTTTGGCCATCTTGAGCCTGGCGCGAGGGGTCAGAGCGGCGTTGGCATGGGTAGCGTGGGCCATGAAGGCCTCCTAGGTGGGGAGCGGTTTCTAGACAGCTCCACTCCACACCAGGAGGCCTTCACCCACCTACAGGTCAGACCGTGTCGTCACACGATCTCGACCAACGTGACTGGTCATCACA
>NZ_SDWV01000044.1 GCF_004137345.1 Nocardioides zhouii | reverse complement strand
GGGACTGTGGATTTAACGGTGTTTCCGGCCTGACGCGCTGACGAGTGTCAGCGGGGAAGGTGCCGTGATGACCACGACACTGGGCGATGTGCCCGCGAAGAAGAAGGCCCAGCCCTCTGCGGAGGAGCTGGCCGCCAAGGAACTGGTGGCGTTCGCGAAGGAGAAGGGGCTGTCCCTGACCGGACCCGAGGGTCTGCTCAAGCAGTTCACGAAGAGCGTCCTGGAGACAGCGCTCAATGAGGAGATGACCGAGCATCTGGGGCACGAGAAGAACCGTGCCGCTGCTGATCGCGAGTCGGGCAACGTCCGCTACGGGACTCGACCCAAGACGGTGCTGACCCACGCCACGGGCGAGGTCGAGCTCGAGGTCCCACGCGACCGCGACGGGACCTTCGAGCCGGTGATCGTCAAGAAGCGACAACGCCGGCTCACCGAGGTCGACGAGATCGTGCTGTCGCTCTACGCCCGCGGTCTGACGACCGGAGAGATCTCGGCGCACTTCGCCCAGATCTACGGCGCCTCGGTGTCGAAGGAGACGATCAGTCGGATCACCGACAAGGTCCTCGAGGAGATGCAGACCTGGACCACCCGTCCCCTGAACGAGGTCTACGCGGCCATCTTCATCGACGCGATCATGGTCAAGGTCCGCGACGGTCAGGTCGCCAACCGCCCTGTCTACGCGGCGATCGGAGTCACCCTGGCCGGAGAGAAGGACGTCCTGGGCCTGTGGGCCGGCACCGGCGGTGAGGGCGCGAAGTTCTGGATGAGCGTGCTCACCGATCTGCGCAACCGCGGTGTGAAGGACACCTTCTTCGTCGTCTGTGACGGGCTGAAGGGACTCCCGGAGGTCGTTGGGAACGTGTGGCCCTTGACCACAGTCCAGACCTGCATCATCCATCTGATCCGCAACACATTCCGGCTGGCGTCGCGGCGCGACTGGGACGCGTTGAAGCACGACGTGAAGCCGATCTACACCGCGGTCAACGCCGCTGCCGCGAGAGCTGCGCTGGAGGAGCTCACTGAGAAGTGGGGCACCAAGTACGCGGCGATCATCCGGTTGTGGAACAACGCGTGGGAGGAGTTCATCCCGTTCCTGGACTACGACGTCGAGATCCGCACCGTGCTGTGCTCAACGAACGCGATCGAGTCCCTCAACGCCCGCTACCGCCGGGCGGTCAAGGCCAGAGGCCACTTCCCGACCGAGCAGGCCGCGCTGAAGTGTCTCTACCTGGTCACCAGATCCCTCGACCCGACCGGCCAAGGACGGGCACGATGGACCATGAGGTGGAAGCCAGCGCTCAACGCGTTCGCGATCACCTTCGCCGACCGCTGGCCGGC
>NZ_SDWV01000043.1 GCF_004137345.1 Nocardioides zhouii | reverse complement strand
GAGCCTGTCAAGGTTTCTGTGTAAGGGGCCGGTCATTTCAGGTGGGGGTTGATCCGGTCGGGGTAGGCCAGCGCGAGCTGCTCGAGAGCTTGCTTCCAGTTGGTGACGACCTGGCCCTCGACGAGTCGGGGCTTAGCCTTGCGTTCAGCGGCGGGTTTGCCGCGCTCCTTCTCGCGCTCGCGTGCTCGCTTGTCCTCGATGTTGCAGATCGATAGCCACAGCAGCTTGATCACCGCGGTGTCGTTGGGGAACTGGCCACGGTTCTTGATGATCTTGCGGAGCTGGTAGTTCAGCGACTCGATCGAGTTCGTCGTGTAGATCACCCGGCGCAGCTCGGGAGGGAAGGCCAGGAACGGGATGAACCGCTCCCACGCCGCTTCCCAGGTCGCGACCGCGTGCGGGTACTTCTGGCCCAGCGGCGTGGCCTTGAATGCCTCGAACTCGACCCGGGCGGCGTCGGCGTCCGCGGCGGTGTAGATCGGCTTGAACGCCTTCGCGATCGCCTTGCGGTCCTTGTAGTTCACGAACCGCATCGCGGCCCGGATCAGGTGCACGGTGCAGGTCTGCACCGTCGCTTGCGTCCAGGTCGCCTCGATCGCCTCGGCGAAACCGGTGAGCCCGTCGCAGCACACGATCAGCACGTCGCGGACGCCGCGGTTGGCCAGGTCTGCGCACACTCCGGCCCAGAACTTCGCGCCCTCGGTGGCCTGGATCCAGATGCCGAGGACGTGCTTGATGCCGTCCATATCGACGCCGACCGCGATGTGCGCGGCCTTGTTGATCACGTGCGCGCCGTCGCGGACCTTGACCACCAGCGCGTCGAGATAGATCACCGGGTACAGCGACTCGAGCGGCCGACGCTGCCAGGCCAAGATCTCCTCGCCAATCTCGTCGGTGATCTTGCTGATCGTCTCGTGCGAGAGATCGGTGCCGATCGTTGTCGCGAGGTGGTGCTGGATGTCGCGGAGCGTCATCCCGCCCGCGTAGAGGCTGATGATCATCTCGTCGAGCCCACCGAGTCGGCGTGAGCCCTTCGGGACCAGCCGCGGGATGAACGTCCCGTCCCGATCCCGCGGAACATCCAGCGGCACCTCGCCGACCTGGGAGGCCAGCGTCTTCGAGGTGGCGCCGTTGCGGGAGTTGGCGAACAGCGACGCCTCGGCCGAGCCCTTCTCGTAGCCCAGATGGTCACTCAACTCGGCTTGCAGACCACGTTCGAGGGCGGCCTTGATCAGACCCGGGATGAAGCCGCCATCCCCGGTCAACTCCAGATCGCCCGAATCGATCCGGGCGAAGATGTCGTCCAAGGCGCCCGATGCGGCCAACTCGGCAGCAACGTCAGAGCCACGACGATCAGATCGTTCGTCGGTCACGAGATCCATCATGTTCCTTTCAGATGGACCAATCCCTTACACAGAAGATCTGACACCCCCC
>NZ_SDWV01000042.1 GCF_004137345.1 Nocardioides zhouii | reverse complement strand
GCTCACTGGTGCACCATCCTCTTGTCGGTAGTTCCAGATGGGCTGCCGATGCACCCCTGGTCCCCACCGGACCACCGCCACGGATGCTCGACCTTCGAGGTCCAGCATGAGTTCTGCGGGGTCCGGTGGCCCAGGACCCCCAGACCGGCTACAGGGCTATGCGCCGACGAGCGCCGATCAGTGAGCAATCGGCTGCGGGATCCCGGGACCACCGGGTGTTCTCTCACTGCGCGAACAGCGAGGCAACAACTATGAGTTTCACCCCGACCACCGTCCCGGAGCGAGTCCGTGCCGGAATCGACTGGGCCAAGGACGACCACGCGACCTGCATCATCGACCCCGCCGGCGAGGTGCTTGACCGGTTCGTCGTCGACCACGACACCGTTGGGCTCAAGTCCCTGGTCCGGCGCCTGCTCAAGGCCGGCGTCACCGAAGTCGGTATTGAACGCGGCGACGGGCCACTCGTCGATGCTCTGTTGCAGGCCGAACTCACCGTCCTGGTGATCGCTCCTGGCCAGCTGAAGAACCTGCGCTCCAGGTACGGCTCGGCCGGCAACAAGGACGACCGCTTCGATGCCTACGTCCTCGCCGACGTGACCCGCACCGATCGGCACCGACTGCGCGCCTTGGTCCGCGACACCGCCGCCACCACCGCGATGCGCACCACCGTGCGCGCTCGCCGCGATCTGGTCGTCCACCGCGTCGCCGCAGCGAACCAGCTCCGCGCCCACCTCCAGCTCGTGTTTCCCGCTGCAGCAGGGCTGTTCGCAGCCATCGACAGCGCGATCAGCCTGTGCTTCCTGGAGCGGTTCACAACCCAGGCCCAGGCCGACTGGCTCTCGCCCAAACGGCTCGCCACCTGGCTGACCAGTCTCGGCTACTCCGGACGCACCGACCCCCAGGTCCTGCACGCCCGGCTCCTCGCCGCACCCCGCGGAACCATCGGCACCGACGCCGAGGTCCACGCCGCGACCACCCACGCCTACGTAGCGCTGCTGCGTGTGTTGAACACCCAGATCGCCACCCTCGAAGACCAACTGGCCGCGCAGCTCACCACGCACCCCGACGCCCACATCTACGCGTCCCTGCCTCGGGTCAAGACCCTGCGCGTAGCCAGACTGATCGCCGAGATCGGCGACGCCCGCGGCAAGTTCCCCACCGCAGACTCTCTGGCCGCGCTGGCCGGCGTAGCCCCATCCACCCGCCAGTCCGGCAAGGTCAAGGCCGTCACGTTCCGCTGGGGATGCAACAAGCAGCTCCGCGATGCCCTGTGCGACTTCGCCGGCGACTCTCGTCACGACAACGCCTGGGCCGCCGATCTCTACAACCGCGCCATCGCTCGCGGACACGACCACCCCCACGCCGTACGCATCCTCGGCAAAGCCTGGGCAGGGGTCATCTGGCGCTGCTGGCAAGACAACCTCAGCTACGACCCGACCCAACACCGAGCGCTCCAAAACGTCCTCAACAACACCACCGAGAAAGCGGCCTGAACGGTCAGGGGTAGACACAGGGCAACTCATGC
>NZ_SDWV01000041.1 GCF_004137345.1 Nocardioides zhouii | reverse complement strand
CGATGAGTAGCCCTGTGTCAACGTCAGGCGGCCTCGAGGTGGTTGAGGACTGCTTGCAGCGCGTTGTGTTGGGTGGGGTCGTAGGTGGTGTCGTCTTGCCAGCAGCGCCAGATGACGCTGAGCCAGGCGCGGGCCAGGATGCGGACGGCGTGGGGGTGTTCTTTGCCGCGGGCGATGGCGTCGTTGTAGATCTTGGCGGCCCAGGGGTTTGCTCGTCGGGAGTCGCCGGCGAAGTCGCACACGGCGTCGCGGAGTTCTTTGTTGACTGCCCACCGGAAGGCGACGGCGCGGTGTTTGCCGGACTGTTTGGTCGAGGGCGCCACGCCGGCCAAGCAGGCCAGGGACGCCGCGTCGGGGAACCGGCCGCGGGCGTCACCGATCTCGGCGAGCAGTCGGGCGGCGCGGACGGTGCCGCTGCGCGGGAGCGAGCAGAAGATGTGGGCGTCGGCGTGCAGGGCGAGTTGTTCGGCGATCTGGGACTCCAGGACGGCGATCTGCTCGACCAGGCTCCGCAGCACGACGAGCTGGGCTCGGGTGGTGTGTGCACGAGCGGCGCCATCTTCCCCAGTCAGCCCGCGGGGTGCGTCGTGCAGGTGGGTCATGAGTGTGGCCGGGTCGGTGCGGCCGGAGTAGCCCACGGACTTGAGCCAGGCACTCAGCCGCCTGGTGGAGAGCCAGTCGGCGCGGTCTTGGGACTCGAAGCGGTCCAGGAAGGCCAGGCTGATCGGGGAGTCGAGATCTCTGAAGAGGCCGACGGCGCCGGGGAAGGCGACCTGCAGGTGGGCGCGGAGCTGGTTGCACAACGCGACGCGGTGCTTGACCAGGTCCCGTCGGGCTCGGACGGTCGAACGCAGCGTCGTGGTGGCCGGCGTGTCGGTCCTCAGTGGTCGGAACCGGGCTCGGTCGGTGCGCAGGGTGTCGGCCAGGACGTAGGCGTCGAACCGGTCGTCCTTGTTGCCGGCCGAGCCGTAACGGCTGCGCAGGTTCTTGAGCTTGTTCGGGCTGATCACCACCACGGTGATCCCGGCGTCGAGGAGGGCCTCGACGACTGGTCCGTCGCCACGTTCGATGGCGACTTCGGTGACGCCTTGCTTGGTCAGGAACTTCACCATTGCCTTCAGTCCGGCCTTGGTGTGCTCGATCATCGTGCGAGCGATCTGACGGCCCTTGTCGTCAACGACGCTGACGGCGTGGTCGGCGCTGGCCCAGTCCAGGCCACCGGTCACACCGTTGGCGGGAATTTCGAGCAGTTGGTCACTACTGGTAGTGCTGGCAGACTTCACGTCAGCCTCCTCGCTGCTAGACCCAGTGGGGAGGCACCCAAACTTCGGTGTCGGGACGCATCTGCCAGTCAGCTCACTGATCGGCGCTCCCGGACCGCGTGTTCACAGTCCATGGCGCACAGCCCTGTCGACGGTCTTGGCGTCCCGAGTGACCGCCGGGTCCTGCAGAACTCATCGTGGACCTCAAGAGGTCGAGCGAGCGGGGCAGTGACCCAACGGCACCTCGGGTGCATCAGCGATCAGGTGACCGCCGACAGGAAGATGGTGCACCAGTGAGC
>NZ_SDWV01000040.1 GCF_004137345.1 Nocardioides zhouii | reverse complement strand
CCACCGGCCCCACTCAGCAATCGGGAAGCAGGCACCCATCACCAGGTTGGACAACCTGGCTGGGCATCACACCTAGACCCACACGGGGGCAGCACCGGCTCGATGACGATGGCGCTCGCGAACGGCGAAAAGTCGTGGCCCACGTAGCGTCCACAGGCCTTCCGGGTGTCGGTGGGGGTCGGTAGGCTCGAACGCATGTTCGATGACCTGTCAGACCTCGATAAGGCCGGCCTCCTGGCCCGGTCGTCCGAGGCCGTGCAGGCACGTCGACTCGCAGAGGTCGACGACCTCGAGGTGCTCGCCCAATGGGCGGCCATCCACTCCAACGACCCGACCCAAGGTCCCGACAGCGCCACGGCACGCCGCCTCGGCAACGTGCTGGTCCAGGTCGGCGGCGACGGCACGCCCGGAGTGCAGGACTTCTGCCTCGGCGAGATCGCGCTGGCCCGCGGCACCGGAGTGATGGCATCTCGTCACGCACTCGCCGACGTCCTCGACCTGCAGCACCGGTTGCCGCTGACCTGGGCCGTGACCCGACGCGGCGAGTGCGAGGCGTGGGTCGCCCGGCGCGTCGCCAGGCTCTCCCGCCACCTGCCGGTCGACACGGTCGACGTCGTGGACTCCGCGGTCTCCCGGATGATCGCCACCGAGGCGGCGGGGCGGGTCCTGACGGTCGCCGAGGCCAAGGTCATCGAGGCCGACCCCGAGCTGCACGACAAGCGGTGCGAGGTCGAGCGCCAGCGCCGCTACATCGGCCTCGGCCGGACCGATGAGTACGGACTACGCACCCTCATCGCCCGACTCGAGGCCGGCGACGCGGTCGCCGTCGACGCCATCGTGCACCGGGTCGGCGAGATCATCGCGCCCCGCCACCCCGACACCAGCCCCGACGAGCTCCGCGCCCTCGCGTTCGGGTGGCTCGCCCGTCCCGCCGAGCTCTTGGCACTCCTCGTGGAACACCTCACTCCCGAGCCCGAACCCGAGCCGGACCTCGACCTCGACCTCGACCTCGACGAGCCGGACCTCGACGAGCCGGACCCCGAACCCGGCCAGTCGCGAGCCATCGCGTTCCCCGCCGACCTCCTCGACGCGCTCCGCGAGATCGACCTCAGCCCGCTCGCGGCGAAGGTCGTGCTGCACGTCCACCTCCACGAAGCCGCCCTCGGCAAGACCAACAGCGACACCGGCGGCGTGCAAGGGGTGGCCCGGGTCGAAGGGTTCGGACCCGTCACGCTCTCCCGCCTCGCCGACCTCCTCCGCGGCTCAGTCATCAAGATCCAGCCCGTCAAGGACCTCTCCGACCGCGTCCGCTACACCGCCTACGAGCACCCCGAGTCACTCCGCGACCAGGTCCACCTCGTCACCGGCGGCGACTACTGGCCCTACGCCACCTCCACCAGCCGCACCGTCGACCTCGACCACCCCACCCCCTACAAGCACAGCGGGCACGGCGACGAGGGCCGAGAACCCACGCCGGAACAGACCGGCTCCCACAACTCCGGCCCCCTCGGCCGACGACACCACCGCTGGAAAACCCACGCGGGCTACCGATCGCGCCAGTGCGGCGAAGGACGCTACGTCTGGCTCACCCCCCGCGGCCTCAGCTTCCTCGTCGACCACACCGGCACCCACCGCATCCACCCCGAGAAAGCACGAATGATCCTCGAAGCACCCCTCGGAGTGGACATCTACCCGGCCTGGGACTGTTTCAGTAACGGTGTTTCCGGCGGTTTCCATTAGTAGGTCTCTGCCGCCGGCCAGCGGTCGGCGAAGGTGATCGCGAACGCGTTGAGCGCTGGCTTCCACCTCATGGTCCATCGTGCCCGTCC
>NZ_SDWV01000003.1 GCF_004137345.1 Nocardioides zhouii | reverse complement strand
CGCGCCCTTTACCGGCGGCAGCACCGCCTCGATCTGAGCCCACATCTCATCGCTGAGCACCGCCATCCGCGTCATGGGCCCAGCATCAAGCCCGAACCACGCTCAACATTGGAGACACGCCCTAGATCCAGCGCAGCCTCGACGATCTGGCGCAGCGCAGTCGGAAGGTCGGGATGCTCCACGGCAAGCCGGTTGACCTCCAGCAGACGGCGTAGTTGGAACTCAGGCATCGTCTGCCCCCGTTGGACGTGGTCTTCGCCTTCCACGGGTTCCCGGGGGCGGTGCACCAGCTCGTGCACGGACGCCCCGATGCCGATCGCTTCCACGTCCGCGGGTTCATCGAGCAAGGGACCACGACGACACCGTTCGACATGACCGTTCTCAACCGGATCTCACGGTTCCACTTGGTCATGGATGCGATCAACAACTCGCACACCTCGTTGCCCGGTGCGGGTGAGCTGCAGACCTGGTGTCTCGAGCAGCTGGCCCGTCACACCTCCCACGTGCGTGAGCACATGGAGGACCTGCCCGAGATCCGTGAGTGGCGCGTCGGTGCGCGCGAGTGAGGTGCTCCCTGACCTACGAGCCGCACAGCGGGACGACGGCCACGGTGCAGTGCGCGGGCTGCTGGTCCGCGAACCCCGGTGGATGTGTGAGCTGAATGTCACCAGACTCGCCCGGACCGAGGCCAGCGCGTACGGGCACCCGACCGTCGGCGACAGGACTTCTCGCCGCGATGGCAGGGACCTTCGCCTCTGACCGGCGGTGCGGCCGTGCCTGCACCGTGACGGCGTGACCTCTCTGCATGTGACACACTCGCTGACGCACGTCGCCCCGGCCCCCGGTGACCTCAGATCCTTGATGCGAGGCGGGCGGGCATGACCGGTGGGCGCGAGGCAGGATTCGGTCCCCGAGCGACGGTGATGCTGGCTCTGGCCACGGTCGGCTTCGCGGTGAACTTCTGGGCGTGGGCGCTCATCAGCCCGCTGGGTCCGATGTTCCGGGAGTCCGGTGCGCTCGGTGCATTGAGCGAGTCGGACGTCGCACTGCTCGTGGCGGTGCCGGTCCTGGTCGGGTCGCTCGGGCGGATCGTGGCGGGCGCGATGACCGACCGCTACGGGGGTCGCGTGATGTTCCCGATCGTCTCGGGCGTCACCATTGTCCCAGTCCTGTTCATCGCTTTCGTCGCCCTCGACTCCTACGCCCTCCTGCTTGTCGGAGGCTTCTTCCTCGGCATCGCCGGCACCGTGTTCGCTGTCGGGGTCCCGTTCGTCAACGCCTGGTTCCCGCCGGAGCGTCGCGGTCTCGCGATCGGTGTCTTCGGCGCTGGCATGGGCGGCACGGCGATCAGCGCCCTCACGACGGTCAAGCTCTTCACCAACGTGGGCGAGAAGGCGCCGTTCCTCATCACCGCGGTCGTCCTGGCGGTCTACTCGGTGCTTGCCTGGCTCCTGTTGCGCGACGCGCCGGGGCGGGTGGTGCCGACCACGAGCCTGGCGAGCCGGCTCAACGCGAACGCCCGGCTGCCCATCACCTGGCAGGCGTGCGTCCTTTACGCAGTCGCATTCGGCGGCTACGTGGCCTTCTCGGTCTATCTCCCTGCCTACCTCAAGACGGCCCACGGCCTGACGCCTGCCGACGCTGCCAACCGCATGGCCGGCTTCGTCCTGGTCGCGGTCGTGATGAGGCCGGTCGGTGGTTGGCTGTCGGACAGGTTCGGCGCCATTCCGGTGCTGGCGACGTCGTACGCCGTCGTAGCGGTGGGCGCAGCCGTGTCGGCCGGCGCCCCGCCGCTGGAGGGCGTCGGGACCGTGGCGTTCCTCGCGATGGCGGCCGCGCTCGGTGCCGGGAGCGGGGCGACGTTCGCGCTGATCGCCAGGGTGACCGAACCGAGCCGGGTCGGTGGGGTGACCGGTCTGGTCGGAGCTGCCGGCGGCCTGGGCGGCTTCGTGCCCCCACTGATCATGGGCTTCGTGTACGGCCGCACCGAGTCCTACGCGATCGGGCTGTGGCTGCTCGCCGGCACCGCTGCCCTCACCCTCGTCCTCACTCTGACCATCGTCCGACGCACCGCCCAGCGACAGGAAGCCCTTTGAGCAAGGACATCGGCATGGACGGGCCCCTCAGTGACGCACTCGTGCGCAGCAGGCGGTTCTTCACCCGCGGCACGGTCTCCGAGGACCTCAGGACGCTCAGCCAGGCCGGCGGACGCGAGGCCGACGACTTCTACCGGGACCGCTGGAGCCACGACAAGGTCGTGCGCTCGACCCACGGCGTGAACTGCACGGGGTCATGCTCGTGGAAGGTCTACGTCAAGGACGGGATCATCACCTGGGAGACCCAGCAGACCGACTATCCGTCGGTCGGACCCGACTCCCCGGAGTACGAGCCCCGCGGCTGCCCGCGCGGTGCGGCGTTCTCCTGGTACACCTACTCGCCGACGCGGGTGCGCTACCCCTACGTGCGCGGTGTACTGCTCCAGATGTTCCGCGAGGCGAAGTCGCAGCACGGCGGTGACCCGGTGAAGGCCTGGGAGCACATCGTCGAGAACCCGCAGCGGGCCAAGGCCTACAAGTCCGCCCGCGGCAAGGGCGGGCTGGTGCGTGCCACGTGGGACGAGGCCACGGAGATCATCGCCGCGGCCCACGTCCACACCATCAAGAAGTACGGCCCCGACCGCGTCGCCGGGTTCTCGCCCATCCCCGCGATGTCGATGGTCTCGCACGCCTCGGGTGCCAGGTTCGTGAACCTCATCGGCGGTTCGATGCTGAGCTTCTACGACTGGTACGCCGACCTGCCGGTCGCGTCCCCGCAGGTCTTCGGCGACCAGACCGACGTCCCGGAGTCGGGCGACTGGTGGAACGCGGGCTACCTCATCATGTGGGGCTCCAACCTCCCGGTCACGCGTACGCCGGACGCGCACTGGATGACCGAGGCGCGCTACCGCGGCCAGAAGGTGATCGCGGTCGCCCCCGACTACGCCGACAACGTGAAGTTCGCCGACGAGTGGCTCCCCGCGAAGCCGGGCACTGACGCCGCACTAGCGATGGCAATGGGCCATGTCGTCCTCCAGGAGTTCTTCGTCGACCGCGACACCCCCTACTTCACCCAGTACGTGAAGACGTACACGGATCTGCCCTACCTCGTGAAGCTCGACGAAGGTGTCGACGGGCGGCTCACCGCGGGCAAGTTCCTGACTGCCGCAGACCTCGACGCGATACCGGCCGACGAGGAGAACGCCGCCTTCAAGACTGTCCTGATCGATGCACGTACGGGTAAGGCGGTCGTCCCCAACGGCTCCCTGGGCCACCGCTTCGGCGATGCGGGCGTCGGCCGATGGAACCTCGAGCTCGGCGACGTCGACCCCCGGCTCTCGATGCTCGACGGCGACGGTTCGCCCGTCGAGACCGTGTTGGTGCGGATGCCACGCTTCGACAACCCCGACGGTGCCGCTGCCGACCTGCCGCGGGGGGTGCCCGTCCGTCGCGTGAGCGGTCATCTCGTCACCACGGTCTTCGACCTGCTCCTCGCCCAGTACGGCGTTGGGCGTCCCGGCCTGCCGGGTGAGTGGGCCACGGGCTACGACGACGCGGAGTCGCCGTACACCCCCGCCTGGCAGGAGGCCATCACCGGTGTGCCGGCCGCGACTGCGGCCCGGATCGGCCGCGAGTTCGCCGCCAACGCCGAGGAGTCGAAGGGCCGCTCGATGATCGTGATGGGCGCCGGCACCAACCACTGGTTCCACTCCGACACGATCTACCGCGCGTTCCTCACGCTGACCAACCTCACCGGCTGCCAGGGCGTCAACGGCGGCGGCTGGGCCCACTACGTCGGGCAGGAGAAGGTCCGCCCGATCACCGGATACACGCAGATCGCCAACGCCCTCGACTGGAACCGGCCGCCGCGCAACATGATCCAGACGGCCTACTGGTACCTCCACACCAACCAGTTCCGCTACGACCAGTTCGGCGCCGACACCCTGTCCGCGACCACGGGCACCGGACAGCTCGCCGGCAAGTCGACGGCCGACGTGATCGCGCAGAGCGCGCGCATGGGCTGGATGCCGTCCTACCCGACGTTCGACCGCAACCCGCTCGACCTCAGCGACGACGCGGCCGCGGCCGGCAAGCCGGTGGGGGAGTACGTCGTCGACCAGCTGAAGTCGGGCAAGCTCGAGTTCGCCGGCGAGGACCCCGACGCGCCGCAGAACTACCCGCGCATCCTGTCGATCTGGCGGGCGAACCTGCTCGGCTCGTCGGGCAAGGGCAACGAGTACTTCCTCAAGCACCTGCTCGGCACCGACTCCTCGGTGCGAGCCACCGAGACGCCGGAAGAGCACCGCCCGGTCGACGTCACGTGGCGCGACGAGGCACCCGAGGGCAAGCTCGACCTGCTGATGACGATCGACTTCCGGCAGACCAGCACGACGATCTTCTCCGACGTCGTTCTCCCCGCGGCCACCTGGTACGAGAAGCACGACCTCAACACCACCGACATGCACCCGTTCGTGCACTCCTTCAACCCTGCGATCGCGCCGCCATGGCAGACCCGTACCGACTGGGACGCCTGGCAGACGATCGCTGAGAAGTTCAGCGAGCTCGCGGCCACCCACCTAGGCGTCCGCAAGGACGTCGTGGCGGTGCCGCTCACCCACGACACGCCAGACGCGATGGCGAACCCGCACGGCGTCGTACGCGACTGGAAGAAGGGCGAGTGCGAGCCGGTCCCCGGCGTCACGATGCCCAAGCTGGTCGAGGTGGAGCGTGACTACGGCGCGGTCGCCGAGAAGATGAACGCCCTCGGGCCGCTGGTCGACACCCTCGGCGCGACGACCAAGGGCGTGACCTTCGAGCTCGGCAAGCAGGTGGACTACCTGAGGGCGAAGAACGGTGCCGTGCGTGGTGGAGTCGCCGACGGCAGGCCCTCGCTGAAGAAGGACGTCAACGTCTGCGAGGCGATCCTGGCGATGTCCGGCACCACCAACGGCCATCTCGCCACCCAGGGTTTCAAGACCCTCGAGAAGCGGACGGGGGTACGGCTGGCCGACCTGGCCGAGGAGCACGAGGGCAAGCAGATCACCTTCGCCGACACGCAGGGCCCGCCGGTCCCGGTGATCACGTCACCGGAGTGGTCGGGCTCGGAGACCGGTGGTCGGCGCTACTCGCCCTTCACGATCAACGTCGAGCGCAAGAAGCCCTGGCAC
Organism: Nocardioides zhouii; assembly: GCF_004137345.1. Taxonomy (GTDB): domain Bacteria; phylum Actinomycetota; class Actinomycetes; order Propionibacteriales; family Nocardioidaceae; genus Nocardioides; species Nocardioides zhouii. Next base: position 278,767 of record NZ_SDWV01000003.1, on the reverse strand, counting down.
ACCCTCACCGGACGCATGCACTTCTACCTGGACCATGACTGGATGACCGAGCTCGGCGAGGGCCTGCCGGTCTACCGGCCACCGCTCAACATGGCCGCGTTGTTCGCGGAGCCCAACCTCGGGAACGTCTCCGACGGATCGAACGGGCAGGTCGAGGGGCTGACCGTGCGATACCTCACGCCGCACAACAAGTGGTCGATCCACTCGGAGTACCAGGACAACCTCTTCATGCTCTCGCTGTCCCGCGGAGGCCAGAACATCTGGATGAGCGACCGGGACGCGGTCAAGGTCGGGATCAAGGACAACGACTGGATCGAGGCCGTCAACCGCAACGGTGTGGTCGTGGCCCGGGCGATCGTCTCGCACCGGATGCCGGAAGGAACGATGTACATGTACCACGCCCAGGACCGGCTCATCGACGTACCGCTCGCGGAGACGTCGGGCAAGCGCGGAGGCATCCACAACTCGCTCACGCGCCTGCTGGTGAAGCCCTCCCACCTCATCGGTGGCTACGCACAGCTGACCTTCGCCTTCAACTACCTCGGCCCCACCGGCAACCAGCGCGACGAGGTCACCATCATCCGCAAGCGCTCGCAAGACGTGGAGTACTGACATGGGTCTCGATACGCTCGCTGGCGCTCGCCACTCGACCACCGAGGGGGCACTGCCGTGCGAGTGATGGCCCAGATGGCGATGGTGATGAACCTCGACAAGTGCATCGGCTGCCACACCTGCTCGGTCACGTGCAAGCAGGCGTGGACCAACCGCTCCGGCACCGAGTACATCTGGTTCAACAACGTGGAGACGCGCCCCGGCCTCGGCTACCCGCGGACCTACGAGGACCAGGAGAAGTGGAAGGGCGGCTGGGAGCTCAACGACCGCGGACGCCTGGTCCTCAAGGCAGGTGGTCGGCTCAAGAACCTGCTCACGATCTTCTCCAACCCCAAGCTGCCCTCGATCGGCGAGTACTACGAGCCGTGGACCTACGACTACTCCACGCTCACCGACGCGCCGGCCCAGGAGCACACTCCGGTCGCCCGCCCGAAGTCGCTCATCAGCGGCAAGAACATGAAGATCGAGTGGTCGGCCAACTGGGACGACGACCTCGGAGGCTCGACCGAGACGGCGCACCGCGACCCGATGCTCGCGAAGATCGCCGAGAAGGTGAAGTTCGAGTTCGAGCAGACCTTCATGTTCTACCTCCCCCGGATCTGCGAGCACTGCCTCAACCCGTCCTGCGCGGCCTCGTGCCCCAGCGGCGCGATCTACAAGCGCGAGGAGGACGGCATCGTCCTCGTCGACCAGGACAAGTGCCGCGGGTGGCGCAAGTGCGTGTCCGGCTGCCCCTACAAGAAGATCTACTTCAACCACCGCACGGGCAAGGCCGAGAAGTGCACGTTCTGCTTCCCGCGCATCGAGGTCGGCCTGCCCACGGTGTGCGCCGAGACGTGTGTCGGCCGCCTGCGCTACATCGGCCTGATGCTCTACGACGCGGACAAGGTGCTGGAGGCAGCCTCCACCGAGGAGGATCACGGGCTCTACGAGGCGCAGCGCGACGTCTTCCTCGACCCGTTCGACGCCGACGTGATCCGCGAGGCGGAGAAGGCGGGCATCGCCAGGGACTGGATAGCCGCCGCCCAGCGCTCGCCCATCTACGCGCTGATCAACACCTTCAAGGTGGCCCTGCCGCTGCACCCGGAGTACCGCACCATGCCCATGGTCTGGTACATCCCGCCGCTTTCGCCGGTCGTCGACGTGGTGGCCGAGACGGGGGAGGACGCCGAGGACAAGGGCAACCTCTTCGCGGCCATCGACGCGCTCCGGATCCCGGTCGAGTACCTCGCCGAGCTGTTCACGGCCGGTGACGTGGCGCCGGTGGACGCGGTCCTCAAGAAGCTCGCTGCGATGCGCTGCTACATGCGCGACATCAACATGGGCCGCGACCCCGACGCCTCGATCCCGGCCGCGGTCGGCATGACCGAGGAGGAGATGTACGACATGTACCGCCTGCTCGCGATCGCGAAGTACGACGAGCGCTACGTCATCCCCGCCGCGCACACCGAGCAGGCTCACTCGCTGGAGGAGCTGTCCACCGAGTGCTCCGTCTCGGAGTACGGCGGCGGCCAGCAGGACCTCTTCGGCGAGGGCTCCGGAGTGCCGACGCCGATCGCGGTCGAGAACTTCCAGATGTTGCAGGACCGGCAGACCTCCGACTCGCTGGCGGGGCCGGAGGACAAGGGTGCCCGGATCAACCTGCTGAACTGGGACGGGAAGGGGTCCCCTCCCGGACTGTTCCCGTCGAAGAGGTCGGGCTCGTGAGCGGCCGTCGGACGAGGTCGGGGCTCTCGCCCGACCAGCTGACCGTCGTGTGGCAGTCGGTGTCCCTCCTCCTCGACTACCCCGACGAGGAGGTGCTGGTCCACGCCGCGCTCGTCAGGACGGCAGCCGCGACGCTGCCACCGGGGGTGGGTGACTCGCTGCGCGAGTTCCTGACCCATCTCGAGTCGACGCCGCTGCCCGAGCTCCAGGCCGACTACGTCGAGACGTTCGACAACCGGCGGCGCTGCAACCTCTTCCTGACGTACTTCGCACACGGTGACACCCGCAAGCGGGGGATGGCCCTGCTGCGCTTCAAGCAGACCTACCTCGGAACCGGCTTCGAGCTGGACGACGCCGAGCTGCCCGACCACCTCTGCGTCGTGCTCGAGTTCGCGGCCACGATCGACCGCGACCTCGGGCGACAGTTGATGCTGGACCACAGGGCCGGTCTCGAGCTGCTGCGGCTCTCTCTCCGCGACATGCACTCGCCCTGGGCCAGCCTCATCGACGCGGTCACGGCGACGCTGCCGCCGCTGCGCGGCGAGGAGCGCGACGCCGTCCGACGGCTCGCGGCCGAGGGTCCACCGGAGGAGGAGGTGGGGCTGGCGCCGTTCGCCAGTCCGCAGTTCAGCCCGGGTGCGGCCTCCGGACCGACGCTCCTGCCCATGCCGTCCTTCCCCGGGGTGCTCGCATGAACGACTTCCTCTTCGTGGTCGTCCCCTACATCTGCCTCACGGTCTTCGTCGCGGGGCACCTGTGGCGCTACCGCTACGACAAGTTCGGCTGGACGACGCGGTCGTCTCAGCTCTACGAGAACCGGCTGCTGCGCATCGGCAGCCCACTGTTCCACTTCGGGATGCTCGGCGTGGTCGGCGGCCACGTCTTCGGGCTGCTGATCCCGCAGTCGTGGACCGACGCAGTGGGCATCGGTGAGCACGCCTACCACGTCGCCGCTGTTGGCGGCGGCCTGCTGGCCGGGATCGCGACCGTGGTCGGGCTGGCCATCCTGGTCTACCGGCGCCGCACTGTCGGTCCGGTCTTCTCGGCGACGACCGTCATGGACAAGGTGATGTATGCCTTCCTGATCGTCGCGATCCTGTTGGGGATGTGGAACACCGTGGCCGGCTCGATCCTCACCATCGGTGGTGAGTACAACTACCGCCAGGGGGTGTCGGTCTGGTTCCGTTCCTTCCTGGCCTTCCAGCCTGACGCCGACCTGATGGGGGACGCGCCGCTGGGCTTCCAGCTCCATGCCCTGGTGGCCTTCGGGCTCTTCGCGTTGTGGCCCTTCACGCGTCTGGTGCACGTGTTCAGCGCGCCGCTGGGTTACCTCACGCGTCCCTACATCGTCTACCGCAGCCGCGACCAAGAGCTCGGCAGTCACCGCCCTCGCCGCGGATGGGACCGGGTGGGCTAGGTGTGTGAGTACTGCGGCTGCCGGGAGGTGCCGGCGATCGCCGAGCTGATGGACGAGCACACCGCTCTCGCGGACGAGGGCCACTACGTCCGGCAGGCGCTGGGGGCCGGCGATTGTCGCGGCGCCATGCATCTCCTGTCGGGACTCGTGGCGCATCTCGACCGGCACGTCCGACGGGAGGAGGCCGGGATCTTCCTGGCCATGCGTGACGAGGACGAGTTCATCGACGAGATCGAGGCGCTCGAGGCAGAGCACCGCGACCTCGCAGCCGTCGTGGCAGCGCTCGACGTCGACGCCACCTCGTTCGCCGCGGACGTGTCACAGCTCCTCGACGACCTCGACACCCACGTCGAGCGGGAGGACCTCGGAATCTTCCCGGTGTCCGTGGTCACGCTCGGCGCGACCGGGTGGGCGACCGTGGACAAGGCCCGCAGGAGCTCACCGAGCTTCCTTCTCGACGTCCCACCGCAACCGACACAAGGAGAGCCCCATGCAGAAGGAATCACTGACGGCTCTGGTCCGACACCACCTGGCAGCCGCGGGTGAGGCGTCGAGCGGGCGGAGCGCCCACACCATCTACGGAGGCCACGAGCATTCCCTGCGGCAGACCCTGATCGCGCTCCGCGCAGGCTCGAGGCTCGACGAGCACGAGAACCCGGGTGAGGCGACCCTGCAGGTCCTGCACGGCCGCGTGACGTTGCGCGCGGGCACGGACGAGTGGAACGGGTCGCCCGGCGACCTCCTCACCATCCCGGACTCCCGGCACGCCCTCGATGCCGTGGAGGACTCGGCGGTCCTCCTGACCGTGGCCGTGCGGAGCTGACCGCTGGCCGGTACGGACCCTGCGACATGGATGGCGCGGAACACGGCCGTCAGCCAGTCGACCTGGCCGGTGTTGTTGAAGACATCTTCATGTGATGTATGATGCAAGTAAGCCAGCACCGGGACGGAGTACGGAATGGGCAACATGCCCTTGTACGAGATCAAGGCGGAGCTGTTTCGGACTCTCGGCCATCCGACCCGCATCCGCGTCCTCGAGCTGCTGCAGGACGGGCCGCGGCCGGTGCACGAGCTGCTGGCCGAGATCGAGGTCGAGGCCTCGAACCTGTCCCAACAGCTCGCAGTCCTTCGCCGCGCCGGCCTGGTTCGGTCCTCTCGCGAGGGTGCGACCGTGCTCTACTCGCTCACGACCGCTGACATCGCCCGGCTTCTCCACGACGGGCGTCGGATCCTCGCCGCCCTGGCGGCTGACCAGCAGGACCTTCTCGCGGATCTCCGCGACTCAGCCGCGTCCAGGTGAGGAGCGCCGGGACGGTTCGTACGCTCGGCTCGCTCAGCACCGCTGCTCGCACGTCGTACGAAGGTCTGCGCGGGCTGTTGCCCCGCCCCGGCGACCTCATGGCGATGCGACGCAACCCCCGTCAGGACCTGGTCGCTGGACTCACGGTGGCGATCGTCGCCCTCCCGCTTGCCCTCGCGTTCGGAGTGGCCTCGGGACTGGGAGCGCAGGCCGGGCTCGCCACCGCCGTCGTCGCTGGGGTCCTCGCAGCGCTCTTCGGTGGGTCCAACATCCAGGTGTCAGGTCCCACCGGCGCGATGACCGTCGTGCTCATCCCCGTGGTTCATGCGCACGGAGCAACGGGGGTCCTCATGGTGGGCTTCCTCGCTGGTCTGGTGCTCGTCGGTATGGCCTTCGCTCGGCTGGGCCGTTTCGTCCGCTACCTGCCTGTATCGGTGATCGAGGGCTTCACCGCCGGCATTGCCGTGGTGATCTCCCTGCAGCAGGTGCCCTCGGCCCTCGGCGTCACCAACGCCACCGGCGACAAGGTCTGGGCGGCCGCAGCGGACGCGGCTGTTCGCTTCGCCCACCACCCCCACTTCGCCGCGCCGGCCGTGGCGCTCGGGGTGATGTCGATCATGCTGGTCGGCGCGCGGTGGCACCCCCGCGTGCCGTACTCCCTCATCGGCATAGCCATTGCCACGGCGGCGGCGCACTACAGCAACCTGCGGCTGGACACGTTGGGACATCTCCCCTCCACCCTTCCGGCGCCCTCGCTGGGCTTCGTGGATCTCGGCGCCATCAGCGTGCTGGCCACATCGGCACTGGCCATCGCTGCACTCGCCGCGCTGGAGAGCCTGCTCAGCGCAACGGTCGCGGACGCCATGACGGTCAACGAACGTCACGACCCCGACCGGGAGCTCTTCGGCCAGGGGCTGGCCAACATCGTCGTCCCCATGTTCGGCGGCATTCCGGCCACGGCAGCCATCGCCCGTACGGCCGTCAACGTCCGCGCCGGTGCTGGCTCGCGGCTGGCGGCGGTCAGTCACGCCGTGATTCTGCTGGTCCTGGTCTTCGTCGCGGCGCCTCTCGTCTCTTCTGTCCCGTTGGCCGCGTTGGCCGGCGTGCTCTTCGCGACCTGCGTGCGGATGGTCGAGGCGAGCTCCTTGATCGCCCTGGTCCGCTCGACCCCCTCCGACGGCCTGATCGTCTGCCTGACGTTCACCGTGACCGTCGCTCTGGACCTGGTCGCGGCCGTGGGAGTCGGCGTCGCCGTCGCGATCGTCCTCGCCCTCCGCAACGTCGCCAGCAGTGCCCGGATCGACGAAGTCACTCTCGATTCGGACGACCACAGTGAGGACGAGCGCGCCCTGCTCGCCGAGCACGTCGTCGCCTACCGCATCGATGGCCCGCTGTTCTTCGCCGCGGCCCATCGGCTGCTGCTCGAGCTGCCGGACCTGGTAGAGGTCGACGTCGTCATCCTGAGGATGTCGCGCGTCACCACCCTGGACGCCACCGGTGCGCACGTCCTCGGCGACACCATCACCAGGCTCCAGCGTCGCGGGATCCCGGTCCTGCTCTCGGCTCTTGCTCCGGCGCATGAGGCGGTTCTCACCTCGATCGGAGTCGCCGGCCCCCTGCGCGCAGCCGGACGCATCCTGCCCGACACGCCACAAGCCATCAACGCCGCCCGGCAGCTGCTGGCCGACGCCGTGGCACGCACCACAGGAAGCCAGAGCCATGCGATCACATGACCGACCCCGTCACCCCCAGGTCCACCGGACCCGGCCAGCACCTCGCCGCCCCGATGAGCGAGTGCACCTCACGCGTGGACCCGTCACGGGCGACCAGGCCCGCAGAGTCATCGCCCGGGTGCGGCAGATCTCCGACCGCCGGCTACGGACCCTCCGGTGAGCTACCCCACCGCAGCGCCGCAGAAGACGCGCAGGCACCTGATGGTCCCCGGAGAGATGTCGACCGTGCCCTCACGTCACAGCACCGAGGTGGTGCAGCGCTGGGTGATGTCGGTGTTGGCAGTCTCGATCATCTCCCACCTCGCGGGCGGCATGGTCTTCGCTGCCTACTACACCGACTCCCTCCCAGCGTCGTCGCGGATCGGGCTCCTCGTCATCGCCGGCGTCATGGGCTGCCTCGCCCTCGCCGCCGGCTTCGCGATCCACCGCAGGAGCCCCGTGACCCCCTGGCTCGTCTTCGGACTGGTTCCGTCCCTCGTGGGCGGCTACTTCTGCTTCGCTCGCTGACTCACCTGGGCTCATGCCGCAGGCCCCCCGCGGTCGTCACCCTCGGTAGGGGAGCTCCCGGACCTGTCCACCCTCGTTCTCCCAGACCGTGAGGCGGCGACCGTCCGACGCCACGGGGTGACCGTCGCTGATCGTGCCCGAGTGGGTGGATCCGCGTCGATACCGGTGGTCGCTGACCCGCTGGCCCCGCACCTGGGCAACAGGCAGCGCGATCCACTGGGTCTGCAGGCCCGGGAACCACGACTGAGGGCGCCCGAGGGACCACAACGTCGCCACGGTGGCGGCGTCCTCGACCCGGTGCGCTGTCCCGGTCATCTCGACCGACCAACCGGTCAGGTCATGGCGATCGACGTTGTCGACGCACAACAACACCTCGTGGCCGTCGGCGCGGCGTGCGAGCTCCCCGAAGGTCGGCGCGCGGAAGTACGCCGTGCCGTGGATCGCGTCGTAGGTCGTCGGCACGACTCGCGTGTACGTGGCCCCGGCGAACACCACGCGGCCGACGCCGTGAACTCCCACGAGCCTCCAGCACTCGTCGGCGCCGAGGTCGGTGAACGTGCGGGGTGTGTTGGCCTTGCTCGTCCTCATGCGGTCCTCCGTCTGGTGGCGTAGCTCCAGCCTGTGCCGATCTCGCACTCCTTGCCAGAGTCGACCGTCCCGACCGCAGGTGTCGAAGGCCTCTGCGGTTGTGGCGCATGAGCGCCGAGGCTGGGCTCACCAACAGCCGAGATCGGAAGAGGAACCCCATGAAGGTCGTCGTCGTGCACGAGTCCATGTTCGGGAACACGGCAGGTCTGGCCGCCGAGGTCAGCGTGGGCCTGGTCGCCGCCGGTGCGGAGGTCGTCTCGGGCGACGTGACAAGTATCCCGGGTCGACCGCTGCCGCCGTGCGACCTCGTGGTGCTGGGCGCTCCCACCCATGCGTTCACCCTGAGCCGACCGGCCTCTCGCACCGAGGCCGTGGCGAAGGGCGCCCAGCTCGACCGTGCGACCATGGGCCTGCGCGAGTGGTTGGCCGGGTTGCAGGTCGATGAGGACCAGGCCCGACTTCCGCGCGTCGCGCTCTTCGACACCCGGGTGTCGCGGGTCAGGCACCTTCCGGGGTCGGCTGCCCGAAGTGCCGCACGCATCCTCGGCGCGCGGGGCTTCACGGTGGTGGACCGCTCGAGCTTCTATGTCGACGGGATCTCTGGCCCGGTGCATCCAGGTGAGCGCGAGCGCGCCCGGGCCTGGGGCGAGACCCTGGTGGAGGTCCTTCGGGCGGACCTCGTCGCGGCTCGCTCCGAGTGACGACCGTCGGCGCCGCGTAGTGCGGCACTGAGGTCCGTCGTCCCGGGCTCCGAGGGCCTTCGCCTCTGCCCGTGCTCCGTGGAGCGGGCAAGCATCGACGGTATGAACAGCATCGGCACTGAGACCATCGTCGTCGGCATCGACGGCTCCGCGAACAGCGACGCCGCACTGGACTGGGCGGTCGACGCTGCATCTCTCCAGGGCCTTCGGCTCCACGTCTTCAGCGCCGGCGTACATGGGTCCCATGGTGATGACCCGGACGCCGGCTTCGTGGATGCCATGATCGCGCGAGAGGCACGCGCCGTGGCGGACAAGAACCTCGCTGCTGCGAAGCTGCGCGCCGCGGAGCGTTCTCCCGGACTCGTCGTCACCACGCACAGTGATCTCGAACCGGCGGCTCGGTCCCTGGTCGCGTACTCGTCGGACGCACACAGCATCGTGCTGGGGCGAAGTGGCCACAACGCGTGGACGGGGTCACTGCTCGGTGCGGTCGCCTCGAAGGTCGTGAGCCAGGCAGTGTGTCCCGTGGCCGTCGTCCGTGGGCCGACCCGGGCAACCTCGACCGCTCACGGGGTGGCAGTCGCCATCGACGGATCGTCGACGTCGAAGGTCGCCCTGGCCCATGCCTTCCACCACGCCTCGTTGAGGGGCGTCGACCTGCGTGTGATCCATGCTTCCTGGACCCGGGCGACGGTGAGCCGCACTCCGGATACCCGCGCTGACCAGGTCAACCAAGAGGCGATCCTGGTCTCGGAGGCGTTGGCTGGCTGGGCGGAGAGGTATCCGGACGTCAGTGTCGAGGTGAGCCTGCCTGTCGGTCCGACGGTCCTGGCAATCACCGGGGCGGCACGCGACGCGGAGCTCCTGGTGATGGGATGCCGCCGTCACGGCCTGCCCCGCGTCCTTCTCGGGTCGGTCAGCAGGGGAGTCCTGAAGCACGCCCCGTGCACCGTGCTCATCGTCCGCGAACGGGTGGAGCATCCCGGACCGACGGTGACCTTCGGCTCTGTCTCCGGGGCCTCGCTCGCCACACGCTGAGACCACATCCCAGAGAGGCAGGACCATGAGCACCACGACCTACCCCGTCCGCGTGGACGCGTCCCCGGAGCCGGGGCTCAGCCGTTGGCTCTGGCTCGTCAAGTGGTTTCTGATCATCCCGCACTACGTCGTCCTGGCGTTCCTGTGGCTGGCGTTCGCCGTGCTGAGCATCGTGGCGTTCTTCGCCATCGCGTTCACAGGGCGCTATCCGCGGGGCATCTTCGACTTCAACGTGGGAGTGCTGCGCTGGAGCTGGCGCGTGGCGTACTACGCGTACGGCGCCCTGGCCACGGATCGCTACCCGCCGTTCACCCTGGCTGACGTCCCTGAGTACCCCGCGCACCTCGAGATCGCCTACCCGGAGCGCCTGTCGCGCGGCCTGGTGCTGGTGAAGTGGTGGCTCCTGGCCCTTCCGCACTACGCGGTCGTCGGCATCTTCGTCGGTGGATCGGTCTACGTCGCCAACGAGGCGACGTCGGGGGAGCAGGCGCCGTGGATGTGGGGCGGTGGCCTGATCGGAGTCCTCGTGCTGGTCGCGGGCGTCGTCCTGCTCTTCACCGGGCGCTATCCGTCCTCGATCTTCGACCTGGTCCTCGGCCTGAACCGTTGGGTGCTGCGGGTCGCGGCGTACGCCGGTCTCATGACCGACGACTACCCGCCCTTCCGCCTGGACATGGGCGGAGCCGACCCGGGCTCGCCCGTCACCATCACGTCGTACGTCGCGTCGAGCCGGGCACCCGCGCCTGTCCGCCCGGCACCCGCCATTCCTCCGGCGCCGGCGAGCACCTGGTCGGCCGGTCGCGTGGTGACCATGGTCCTGGGCTGCCTCACCCTCGCAGCGGCCGGCGGGCTGCTGGCAGGAGGAGCGACCCTGGCCGTGCTCCAGGGGACCTTCCAGGACGACGACGGGTTCTACATGTCCGCGGACGAGGAGCTCACGACGGCGACGTACGCCCTCAGCTCGGTCAACCTCGAGACGAAGATCGACGACGGCGCAGGCTTCATCCCGGACCGGCTCCTCGGTGAGACCAGGGTGCGGGTGGCGGCCCTGGACGGGGCGCCCGTCTTCGTGGGGATCGGCCCCACGGACGAGGTGAGGGCCTACCTCGCGGACGTCGGTCACACGGTCGTCGTGGACTTCGACGCCGCCGACACCGGTGGCACTCCGGTCTACGAGGACTCGTCCGGCGGGGCTCCGGGGACGGCGCCCGCCGAGGCGCTCCGCTGGTCTGCCCAGTCCGCCGGAAGCGGGACCCAGGACCTGGTCTGGTCCGTCGACGACGGCGACTGGACGGTGGTCGTGATGAACGCCGACGGCAGCGCGAACGTGGCGGTCGACGTGTCGGTGGGCGCCGAGCTCCCGGCCATGTGGTGGGTCGTCGCGGCCCTGTCGATCCTCGGGGCATGCCTCCTGCTCCTGTCGGCTGTGCTGATCAGGGGCGCACTCAGGGTCACGGCGTCGGAGACGCCGTAGTGGTCGCCGCGCAGAGCTCCCGCACCGCCCGGGTGCCACAGCACACCCGCTGCTACCGGAACGGGGTGCTCGTCGACGAGGCGTTCGGCCTCGAAGCCGTGTCGGAGCACCTACGAGACTCGGGTGTCGTCTGGGTGGACCTGTGCCCGCCGGACCCGGTGGACCTGCAGAAGGTCGCGGACGAGCTGGGCCTGCACTCGCTCGCTGTGGCGGACGCGATGAGTGAACGACAACGACCGAAGTTCTCCCGCTACGACGGACACGACTTCCTCACCGTCTACGCGGTGCGCCTCGACGTGCGGTCAGGTGAGCTGCTCACCAGCGAGATCGCCGCCTTCATCACCGACAACGCCCTCGTCACCGTCCGCAAGGAGGACGCCTTCCCTCTCGACGAGCTCCTCGAGCGGTGGGACAGCAACGCCGACCTGACGGCGTACGGCGTGGGTGCGCTCGTGCACGGCCTGCTGGACCACGTGGTCGACGGGCACTTCGACGCCGTCCAGGGTCTCGACGACCAGATCGAGGACCTCGAGGACCTCCTCTTCGACGATCGACCCCACGACAGCGACGTCCAGAGACGCAGCTTCGAGCTCCGCAAGAGCCTGGTCCACCTGCGCCGGGTGGTGCTGCCGATGCGTGAGGTGCTCAACACGCTGATGCGCCGTGACGTCGGCCTGGTCCCGCACGAGATGACCCCCTACTTCCAGGACGTCTACGACCACGTCCTGCGGGCGACCGAGTGGACCGAGAGCCTGCGCGACCTGGTCGCCACCATCGTGGAGACCAACCTGACGATCCAGGGCAACCGTCTCAACATCATCACGAAGAAGGTGACGAGCTGGGCCGCGATCATCGCGGTGCCGACGGCCATCACGGGGTTCTACGGGCAGAACCTGCCCTACCCGGGCTTCGCCGCCGAGTCGGGCTTCATCGCCTCGTCGGCTCTCATCGTGAGTCTGTCCGGGGGTCTCTTCATCGCCTTCAAGCGCAAGGACTGGCTGTGACCTCAGGGCGAGGTCTCCGAGCGCACCTGGCGCCTCACGAATCCTCCGGAACAATGAGCAGCATCCCGCCGATGTCAGGAGAACAGATGAGCGGCAGTCCCAGCGCGCAGCAGGACACGGACCAGCCTCCCACCGACCCTGACCGCAGCGACGACGGTCGCTACTCCGCGAAAGGACGCCTGCGGTCGTCGTCCTACGAGACCGAGATGGAGCGCCTGCAGGAGCAGCTCGTGCTCCTGCAGTACTGGATCCAGTCCCAGGGCCTCAAGGTGCTGGTCATCTTCGAGGGCCGTGGGTCGGCGGGGAAGGGCGGAGTGATCAAGCGCATCACCGAGCGCACGAGCCCCCGCACGGTGCGGATCGTCGCGCTGCCCAAGCCCACAGATCGCGAGCGCACCCAGTGGTACTTCCAGCGCTACGTCGAGCACCTACCGGCCGCGGGCGAGATGGTCCTGTTCGACCGCAGCTGGTACAACCGCTCGAACGTCGAGTGGGTGATGGACTTCTGCACGGAGGACGAGCACCGGGAGTTCCTCCGCAGCTGTCCCGAGTTCGAGCGCATGCTGGTCCGGTCCGGCATCGTGGTGCTGAAGTACTGGTTCTCGGTCGGTGTCCAGGAGCAGCAGCGGCGCTTCGAGGCCCGCAATGCGGAGCCCCTCAAGCGTTGGAAGCTGTCCGACATGGACCTTGCCGAGCGCGAGCTGTACGTCAGGTACTCGATGGCGAAGGACACCACGTTCCAGCACACCGACATCAAGCAGGCGCCCTGGTACGTCGTCCCGTCGGACGACAAGCGGGCAGCACGGCTCAACTGCATCAGCCACCTGCTCGCCCAGTTCGACTACGAGGACGTCGCACCCGCTCGGGTGGAGCTGCCCGAGGTGATCGACGTGCCGTACGTCCGGCCGCCGATGGACGAACAGACCTTCGTGCCCCCGCTGTTCTGACGGCAGCCGCTAGGCTCGGGCGATGGCACGCAGCGTGTACGTGGCCGGTGTGGAAGCTTTCACCGGTAAGTCCGCGGTGGCGCTCGGAGTGCTGGAGCAGCTGTCGCGCCGTGTGGCGCGGGTGGCGGTGTTCAGGCCCGTGGTCCGTGCCGAGGCGTCGACGGGCGACGTCCACGACTACGTGCTCGACCTGCTCGTCTCGCACGACGCTGTCTCGTTGACGTACGACGAGTGCGCGGGCGTGAGCTACGACGAGGTGCACGCCGACCCTGACGGGGCGATGGACCGCATCGTCGCGCGATACCACGAGGTCGCGGAGCAGAGTGACGCCGTGGTCATCGTCGGGAGCGACTACACGGACGTCGGGGCGCCGGCGGAGTTCAGCTTCAACGCCCGGGTCGCTGCCAACCTCGGCGTGCCGGTCCTGCTCGTGCTCAACGGCCAGGGGCGCGGTGTCGACCAGCTGTGCACGGCGGCCGCGATGGCGCAGTCCGAGCTGGCCGCCCACCACGCGACGCTGTTCGCAGTCATCGCCAACCGGGTCGACCCCGCGGCCACCGACCGGACCGCGGCGGCACTGCGCCGCGACGGCGTGCCGGCCTTCGCCCTTCCCGAGCAGCCGCTCCTCAGCGCACCTTCGGTGGGTGACCTGATGGCGGCGTGCAACGGTCGCCTGGTGCGTGGCGACGAGAGTCAGCTGGCACGCGAGGTCCCCGGCCTCGTCGTCGCGGCGATGACCCTGCCCAACGTCCTGGACCGGCTCTTCGACGGTGCGCTCGTCGTCACCCCCGGCGACCGTCCCGAGGTGGTCCTCGGCGTCCTCACGGCCCACCAGTCGGCCAGCTTCCCGCAGATCTCCGGCATCGTCCTCAACGGCGGGATCGACCTGCCCGAGCAGGTGGGTCGACTGCTGGACGGGCTCGAGGTGGCGCTGCCCATGATCGCCACCGATCTCGGCACGCACGCCACCTCGACCGCGCTGACCAACCGCCGCGGCCGGCTGGACAAGGACTCGCCGCGAAAGATCGCGACGGCGTTGACCCTCTTCGCCGAGAACGTCGACGGCGAGGAGCTCCTGAACGGACTCGAGGTGGCTCGCACATCGGTCGTGACGCCGCTGATGTTCGAGCACCGGGTCCTCGACGAAGCCATCGCCGACCGCCGCCACATCGTCCTGCCGGAGGGAGAGGACGAGAGGATCCTGCGCGCCGCCGACATCCTCCTGCGCCGCAACGTCGCCGACCTGACGCTGCTCGGCGACCCCATGATCGTCCGCGCGAAGGCCGCCAACCTCGGCATCGACGTGTCCGCCGCCGGGCTCCTCAGCCCCTACGACGAGGAGATGCGCGAGCGGTTCGCACGGGAGTACCACCTGCGGCGCTCGCACAAGGGCATCGACCTCGAAGCCGCCCGGGACATCGTGGTCGACGTCTCCTACTTCGGCACGATGATGGTCGAGCTCGGCCTCGCCGACGGGATGGTGTCCGGCGCCGTGCACACCACTGCTCACACGATCCGCCCGGCGCTCGAGGTGATCCGCACGGTCCCCGAGGTGTCGGTGGTGTCGTCGGTGTTCTTCATGTGCCTGCGCGACCAGGTGCTCGTCTACGGCGACTGCGCGGTCAACCCCGACCCCACCGCCACGCAGCTGGCCGACATCGCCATCGCCTCGGCCCGCACCGCAGCCGCCTTCGGTGTCGAGCCGCGGATCGCGATGCTGTCGTACTCGACGGGCACCTCCGGCAGCGGCACCGACGTCGAGAAGGTCACCGAGGCGACAGCGTACGTCCGTGAGCGAGCGCCGGACCTGCTCGTCGAGGGACCCATCCAGTACGACGCTGCCATCGATGCCGCGGTCGCGCGCACCAAGTTGCCCGACTCGGCCGTGGCGGGGCGAGCCACGGTGTTCGTCTTCCCCGACCTCAACACGGGGAACAACACCTACAAAGCGGTGCAGCGCTCGGCTGGCGCCCTGGCCGTCGGCCCGGTGCTGCAGGGTCTCCGCAAGCCCGTCAACGACCTGTCGCGCGGCGCCCTGGTGCGCGACATCGTCAACACCGTGGCGATCACCGCGATCCAGGCACAGGCACAGTCGTGACGGACCGGGTGCTGGTCCTCAACGCGGGGTCGTCGTCGCTCAAGTACAGCCTTCTCGACGGCGGCTCCGGGGCTCCCGAGGCGTCCGGGTCGGTGGAGCGGATCGGAGAGGACAGTGGGATCCTCACGCACTCGGTCCGTGGCCAGACGCACACCGAGGAGCGCCGGGTCGCGGACTTCGAGGACGCGCTGCGCTCGGCCGTGGAGGCTTTCGAACGCCACGGGCCGGAGATCGGCCAGGACACCCTGACCGCGGTCGGGCACCGCGTCGTGCACGGCGGCGACATCTTCTCCGAGCCGGCCCTGGTCGACGATCGCCTGCTCGACACGGTCGAGGACCTCGTCCCGCTCGCGCCGCTGCACAACCCGGCCAACCTCGAGGGACTCCGGGTCGCGCTGCGCCTCTTCCCCCAGGTGCCGCAGGTCGCGGTCTTCGACACCGCCTTCCACCAGACGATGCCGGAGCACGCCTACACCTATGCCGTGCCTCTCGCCTGGCGCGACGAGCACCGGATCCGGCGCTACGGCTTCCACGGCACGTCGTACGCCTTCGTCACGCGTCGCGCGGCGGAGCTGCTCGGCCGCGCGGTCGAGGACACCAACCTCGTGGTACTGCACCTGGGCAACGGGGCGTCTGCAACCGCGATACGCAGGGGGCGGTCGGTCGACACCTCGATGGGGCTCACGCCGCTCGAGGGGCTCGTGATGGGCACCCGCTCCGGTGACCTCGATCCGGCGATCCACGGCCACCTGCACCGTGAGCTGGGCTCGTCCGTCGCCGACATCGACCGCGCGCTGTACCGCGAGTCGGGGCTGCTCGGCCTGGCCGGGGTCAACGACTTCCGCGAGGTGACCCAGCGACGGGCGGCGGGCGACGCGGCGGCCATGCTGGCGTTCGACGTCTACGCCTACCGCGTGCGCAAGTACGTCGGCGCCTACTACGCCGCGCTCGGCGAGCTGCACGCCGTGGTCTTCACTGGTGGCGTCGGCCAGCACAGCCCGGAGCTGAGAGCTGCGGCCCTCGGAGGGCTCGAGCGGCTCGGGATCGTCCTCGACCCAGGGCTGAACGACGCGCAGGCGCCTCACGCCCGCGTGGTCTCGGCCGACGGGTCCGACGTCTCGGTGCTCGTCGTGCCCACCGACGAGGAAGGGGAGATCGCCCGGCAGGCGATCGCCGTCGTGCGCAGGCTCGCACCGGACGAGGGGCAGGGCTAGGAGCGGAGCCGCCGCGGGACGCCCGTGTCGAGTTCGGGTGGCTCGGCAATGCGCACCTTGACGTCGACGCAGAAGAGCCCGTGGGCGTTGACGACCACGGGTTCGAGCGTGAGGGCCGCCACGTGAGGCACGTCGGCGGCCAGCTGACCCACGGACTTCACCAGTGCCTCGAGCGGGGCGATGTCCACCTCCGCGAGTCCGTGGTCGCCGACCATCTGCGGCCAGATCCTGAGGGCGCGCACCGCGCGGGCAGCGTCGGTCGCCTCGACGGGTGGCAGCAGCAGCACCTCCTCGGCCCAGCTGCCGGACGGTCCAGCCGCCCCGCCCCCGACCCTCACCAGCGGGCCGAGCTGCGGGTCGTGCACGAGGCCCACTGAGACGACGTGTCCGGGCACCACCGGTTGCACCAGGACGTCGACGCGGTCGTGCCCCAGCTCGTCGGCGAAGCGTCGCACTGCGTCGGCCACGTCGCTGCCGGTGCGCACGTCGACCCGCACCAGCCCGCGGTCGGACTTGTGCAGCACCGTCGGGTCGGCCACCTTGACCGCCACCGGGTAGCCGATCTCCGTCGCCACCGCCTCCGCCTCGTCGGGGCCGGCGGCGAGACGGCCGACGAGGTGGATGCCGTAGGGCGCCAACAGCTCGGACTGCGCGGAAGGCGCGAGCCACTCCGGCTGGCCGCTGCGCGCGGCGAGTCGCGAGCGCACCCAGGTGCGGGCATGGACACCGCGGGTGCCCAGCTCGACCTCCGGCTGTTCGGCCGGTACGCGTCGCCACGCGGCGTATCGCATGGCCCGACCCAACGCCCCGATCGCCGCATCGGTCGTGCGGTAGCCGGTGACGCCCGGGAGGCGCCGAGCCGCGTCGAACGCGGCCCCGGGGGTGACGAGGAGCAGCGGGACGCCGGCGCCCGAGGACCGCGCCCGGGCGACGGCGGAGAACAGGGCGTCGCGATCGGTGAGGCGGTTGGCGACCAGCAGGACCAGGACGGCATCGGCCTCGCCGGCTTCGAGAACGTCACGCAGCGCGACCGTGAGCTCGGCGGGGGTGACGTCGGCTCCGAGGTCTATCGGGTTGCGGACGTCGACTGCGCCCGGGACCGCCGCGCGCAGCGCCGCGCCCAGCTCGCCGGAGGTCGTGGAGACGACCATGCCCTGGAGGTCGGCACGGTCGGTGGTCAGCGCGCCCACGCCGCCTGTGTTGGAGACGATGCACACCCGGAACCCGCCCGGGAGCGGCTGCTCCACCAGCAGCAGTGCGGTCTCGGTCAGCTCGGCGCCCGTTCGGCAGGCGATCACCCCGGACTGGTCGAGCAGCGCGTCGACGCCCACGCCGATGGTGGACGCAGCGGTCGTGTCCTGACGGGCCCGGGACCGCCCCCCGACCACTGCCAGCAGCGGCTTCTGCTCGGCGAAGCGACGAGCGGTGCGAGCGAACTTGAGGGCGTTGCCGAACGACTCCAGGTAGAGGGCGCCGGCGGCGACTCCGTCGTCGTCCATCCAGGCGGCGAGCAGGTCGTTGCTGGACACGTCGACCTTGTCGCCCAGGGAGACGAAGGACTGCACGCCGAGACCCACGTCGCGGGCGAGGTCGAGGAGCGCGAAGCCCATGCCGCCTGACTGGGAGGCGACCGCCAGCCCGCCGACCTCGGGCACGTCGTGCAGCAGTGTGGCGTTGAGGCCCTCACCGTTGTCGAGGACGCCTTGGGAGTTGGGACCGACGAGGCGGAGGCTGTGCGCGCGGGCGATTGCCAGCAGCTCCCGTCGACGCTCGTCGCTCCCGGTCCCTGAGAAGCCGGACGAGATCACGATCGCGGCGCCCGCGCGGTTCGCGGCGGCGTCGCGGAGCACGTCGGCGACCCCGTCGGCAGGAACGGCGACCACGACCAAGTCGACCGGCTCGTCGAGGTCGCCGAGGCTTCGGCTGGTCGGGAGGCCGTCGATCGACTCTGCCTCGGGGTGGATCACGTAGAGCGTTCCGGCGTAGGACGAGCTGCGGATCGCGTCGAGCACGCCGTGGCCGAAGCCGCCCGCGGAGCGGCGTACGCCGACGACCGCCACGCTGGTCGGGTGGAGCAGCGGGCGGAGCGACCGCGCCGCGGCACGCCACTCGCGTCGGTCGGCGGCCTCCACGGCCTCGCGGGAGGCATCCGTGCGCAGCGCGACCTCCACCTCGCCGGCCACCGTCGTGCGGGTGGTCGCGAAGCCGGCCGCGCGGAAGACGTGGAGCATGCCGTAGTTGTCGCCGAGGACCTCGGCCTCGAAGCGGCTGACGCCGTAGCGCCGGCCGAGTGCGGCGAGGTGCTCCAGCAGCAGGCTGCCGAGGCCGCGGCCGCGGTCCTCATCGGCGACCAGGAAGGCGACCTCGGCACTGTCGGGGGAGAGCACCTCGGCTGTCGCCAGGCCAGCGATGCGGCCGCGGACGAGCGCCACCAGGGCGGCCGAGGAGGTGTTGTCGGGGGAGAAGAGGTGGTCGACGTAGCGACGACCGGTCTCCCGGCTGGGCGAGAAGAATCGCAGCCGGAGCGTGTCCACCGAGACGGACTCGTGCAGCCCGAGGACCGCGGCACGGTCTTCCTCGACAAGGGAGCGGATCACTGCGACCGTGCCGTCGGCGAGGAGCACGTCGACCGGTTCGGCGCTCCATTCCCGCGCGACGGCGGAAGGGGCACCGTCAGCAGTCACTCGACCAACGTGCCAGAGCCGACGTCGGCGTGCCAGTGTCCTGCGCTCACGGGGCCTCCCGAGCCGCCTGCGGCGTCAGGCCCGCCGGCGTTGCGCGGGGACACGGGTGCTCCGCCCGCCCTCGCTGCGGGGGGTGGTGGCGTTCAGGAGCGCGTGGAGGGGCGCGTCACTGAGCCACGCCGCGTGGGTGCGGTGGCACTGCCCGTCCTCGTGGGGGCACCGGGGGCCACAGGCCAGGTCGTACGTCGTCGTCCGGGTGCCGGGCAGCGTCGAGACCGTGCCGGGCACATAGAGCTCGGGGTCCTGCCCGAACGACTCGATCAGGTCCTGTGCGACCGCGGTCGCTTCCGGGCTGGTGCTGGCGTCGTGCGGCGCGCTGCTCACTGCTGCATCTCCTCGTGGGTCGGTGGTGCCGACCCGAGTCAGCACTCGTCCTTTACCCGACCCAGCGGACGGTAAACACCCGTTCACCCAGGAAGTGCAGATTTCAAGCAGCGGGGGATCAGTCGGGCAGGTCGATCCTGAGGAACCGTGGGCGGTAGCGGGTCGGGTCGTCGAGCCCGTCGCCGACGGCTGGGATCAGGATGTCCGCCTTCTCGGGGTCGCGCTGCCATCCGTCGCCGTCCCAGTAGGCGCACTGGCGCCGCTCGTCGCCCTCACAGACACCTGGGCACTGCCGCCGCCGCGGCCCGACGTCTCCCGTGGACGGCGCTGCTCACGCTCGGGCTGGCGCGGCGGGAGCGCGCCAGGGGTGGAGCGCTCAGCCTTCGCTGTCGTACTCGATGCGCACGCTCGAGCACGAGCTCGGCTCGACGTTCTTCGAGCGGCACGGACGGGGTGTGCGGCTCACCGCGTCGGGCGACGCCCTCGTCGGTCCAGCCCGGCGGGCCGTCCGGTCGTTCGCCGTCGCGGCGAGTGCCGTCTTCGAGACCCGCCACCCCGTCGTCTGCGTCCACCCCGAGACGGGCGAGCGGTCACTCGTCCTCGGCAACTTCGTGAAGTCCTTCGACGGCCTCAACAGCTCGGAGTCGTCCGCGCTCTACCACCTGCTGCAGAACCGCATCACGCGGCTGGAGAACACCATCCGGTGGACCTGGCAGCACGGCGACGTCGCGATGTGGGACAACCGGGCCACCCAGCACTACGCCGTCGCGGACTTCGGGTCGGAGCCCCGCGAGATGCGCCGGATCACCGTCGCCGGGGACGTCCCGGTCTCGATCGACGGCGGGGTCAGCGAGGTCATCTCCGGCGACGCCGAGGCCTACTCGCGGCTCGACGAGCTCATCAGCTGACCTGCCGACGGCCTGGCCACGAGCGTGTGGTCAGGCCTCGCCGGTCTCCGGGGTCCACCGCACCACGAGGAGCGCGACGTCGTCCTCGGGCTGCTCGCCGATCATCCGCTCGAGCAGCTGGTCGCAGAGCTCGTCGAGGTCCTGGGTGGCGGGCGAGAGCTCGCGCAGCACCTCGGTGAGGGCGACAATGCCCTCCTCGACGTCGCGGTCGCGCCGCTCGACGAGTCCGTCGGTGTAGAAGACCAAAGTGGCGTGGGGCTCGAGGAAGGCGACCTGCTCGACACGTCGGGTGTGCGGGTCGAGGCCGAGCAGCAGGTCGTTGTCCTCGACGTCAGCGAGCCGGGTGACCTCGCCGTTCGGCCGGATGAGCAGCGCGGGCGGATGCCCGGCATGCGCCCAGCGCAGCACGACCTGCTCACCCAGCTCGGCACCGGGGCGCGGGTGGTGCTCGAGACGTGCCACGACGGCGGTGGCCGTGGTCTCGAGACGCAGCGTGTCCATCACCTCGTCGACGCCAGACAGGACGGCAGCGGGGGCGTAGCCACTGTGTACAGCGATCCCGCGCAGGAGGCCGCGGACCTGCCCCATCGCGGCAGCCGCCTCCACATCGTGGCCGACGACGTCACCGACCACGACCACCACGTCGCGGCCGCCGGGGCCGCGGCTCTGCTGGAGGAACGCGTCGTACCAGTCACCGCCGATGCGGGCGACGTCGCTGGCGGGGGAGTAGCGCGTGACGATCTGCAGGTGGTCGGGCTGCGGTGGGTCGGTGAGCATGCTCCGCTGCAGTGCCTCCGAGACATTTCGCTGTGCCTCGTAGAGACGAGCGTTGTCCAGTGCCAGCGCAGCTCTGGCGCCGATGTCCTCGAGCAGGGCGACGTCGTCCGCGTTCATGGCGCGGCGGCCGGCACCGCGGAAGACGGTCACGACCCCGACGGTCCGGCCCCGTGCGACCAGCGACACCGCCGCGCCCGACTGCGGGTCGAGCTCCAGCAGCCGGTCGCGGGCGGCTCCCTCGCGGAGCACGGCGGCGACCTGGTCGGCCGCGTCGGACTCCATCAGGGTCGAGGTCATCTCGCGGATGGTCCACGCCAGGTAGGACTCGTCGGTCATCGCCCGCAGGCGGAGGGCGGAGTACTCCCGCACGGTCTCGTGCATCGCCGGGTCGACGTGTGCCCAGCCGACGTCCTCGAGCCCGCGACGCCAGTCGGAGGCGTGCGGGTCGGCGACGAGCGTGACCAGGCACCAGTCCGCGAGGTCAGGGACGAGGAGGCCGGCCAGCCGGCGCACGAGCTCGAGCGGGTCCAGGGTGCTGGTGAGTCCCTCGGAGACGGCAGCGAGGAGGGCAAGCCTCCGCGCCGACCGGGCGAGTGCGTCCTGGGCCTCGCGGCGGTCGGTGATGTCGAGGAAGTAGACGGCGAGGCCTTCGGGCACGGGCCAGGCGCGCACCTCGTACCAGGCGTCGAGGGGCGGCGGGTAGTAGGCCTCGAAGGTCACCGGACGACCCGTTGTCACGGCCTCGCGGTAGTTCACCTCGAAGGCGCTGCCGACGGCGGCGGGGAAGGCCGACCAGATCGACTCGCCCGCGAGCTGTTCGCGGCCGGCGCCGAGCAGCCGCTCCGCCTCGGAGTTGACGTAGGTGAACTTCCAGTCGGAGTCGAGCTGGTAGAAGGCCGACGACATCGACTCGAGCACGCGGCCGAGCCGGGCCTCGCCCTCGCGCACCTCGCTGGTGTCGTACGCGGCACCCACGAGGCGTACGGCGGGCCCATCTGGGCGGTCGGAGAAGGCTCGACCGCGCGCCTCGATCCAGCGGACCCCGCCACCGGGCAGGACCACGCGGTACTCGGCGGCGTAGTCACCGCACCGGGTGATCGCTCGCTCGATCGCCCCGTTCACCCGCGGCAGGTCGTCGGGGTGCACGCACTCGTTGAACGCCTCGATGGAGCCTCCGAACGTGGACTCGTCGAGACCGAAGAGCTCGAGCAGCCGGTCGTCGAACCTCAGCCGGCCACTGACCAGGTCCCAGACGAAGGCACCGACCCCGGCCGCGTCGATGGCGAGGCGCAGTGCGACGCGGTCGCTCTCCTCGTCCAGGGCGGCGGACATCTCGGTGGGCTCCCTCTGCGACGGCACGCCGACGCTTGTCGCGGAGCCGATCTCGGACACGGGCGCTCCTCCAACAGCCAACCAGGGGCAGCCCGCAATCGAGGCCCTGCGCGCAGGGTGTCACAGAGCGGGGCCGCCCGCCTCCCGAACGCCGAAAGGTCCAGTCAGGTGTCTCACCCTTGGGGATGGGCGGCCGGCGGGAGGTCGTCCTGACGCCCGGGGGGCGCCGCGAACGGCTCGGCAGAAAGGTGCGCGACCTGCTCGCGGCACCACACCGAGACCGCCCGCGTGCCGTCCAGCACCCCGGTGCGGAACTCGGCCCACGGCTCCCAGCTGACCTCCTCGACCTCGGTCCGGTCCGGCGCGACGCGGCCGGCGACCCGGCCGATGAAGACGGGGCACATCTCGTTCTCGACGACCCCGTCCTGCTCGGCGCGGTAGCGGAAGGTCGGGACGGCGAGCCGGAGGTCGGCGACGTCCACGTCGAGCTCCTGCCGCACCCGTCGTCGTACGCCGTCCGCGAGGGCCTCGCCCGGGGCGGGATGGCCGCAGCAGCTGTTGGTCCACACGCCCGGGAAGGTCCGCTTGCCCAGTGCGCGCCGGGTGACGAGGAACCGCCCGTCGTCGTCGAAGAGGTAGAGGGAGAAGGCGAGGTGCAAGGGGGTGTCGGCGTGGTGGACCGCGGCCTTGTCGGCCGTGCCGACCGCGCGGCCCTGCTCGTCGAGGAGCACGACGAGCTCGTGGAGGGTCGTGCTCATGCGGGGTCCCCGCAGCGTTGTTCGGGGGAGCGCAGCGGAGGAGAAGAAGGTCGTGGGGTGCTCATGCGGTGCCTCCGGCGGGTCGGGCGAGCTGGTTGACGGCGGCGCTGAACAGCCACGGCAGGCGGGTCGCGACCGGCACGAGCACGCGGCGTACGGGCGGGTGCGCGGTGGCGCGGAGGAGGGCGTGGGTGAGCAGCTCGTGGCGCAGCCCGAGCCGTCGCGCCCGGGCGTCGTAGTGCTCGGGCCGGTCGGCGACCAGGCAGTCGACGGCCGCGCGTGCCTGGGCCAGCCCGAGCGCGATGCCCTCGCCGGTCAGCGCGTCGACGTAGCCCGCGGCATCGCCGACGAGCAGGACGCGGCCCGCGGTGCGGGTGCGGGCCCGCTGACGGAGGGGGCCCGCGCCCAGCACGCGACTCCGGGTGCCGGTGAGCCGCTCCCCGAGCACGGGGAAGTCGGCGAGCAGGTCCTCGAACCGCGACCCCGCCTCGCCGAGCACGGCGACGCCCACCAGGTCGTCGGCGACGGGCGTGACGTAGGCCTCGGCGCGCGGTGACCAGTGCACCTCGACGTACGACGTCCACGGCGCCTGCTCGACGTGGCACCGCAGCCCGAACCGGCGTCGGGAGCGGGCAGGGGCGGGGGCGTCGAGGTCGAGCAGCCGACGGACCGGCGAGTGCAGCCCATCTGCGGCGAGGAGGTAGCGGGCGGGTTCACCGTCGACGAGCACCCGGTCGTCGAGCTGGCGCACGTCCTGCACCGCCCGCTGCTCGACGGGGATGCCGGCGGCTGCGACCGCCGCCGCGAGGGCGTCGTGGAGCGTGGTCCGGCGTACGCCGCGTCCCGGACCGGCGGCGAAGCGGGCCGTCGCGCCGACGCCGCGTCCGGCCGAGTCGAGGTAGTGGATGCCGGTGAGCGCGCGTCCGGGCGGGTGCACGCCGAGGTCGGCCAGCTCCGCGACGGCACCGGGCATCAACCCCTCGCCGCACGCCTTGTCGATCGGGCCGTCCCGCGGCTCGCGGACCACGACGGAGAGCCCGGCGCGGTGCGCGTGGAGGGCCGACGCCAGGCCCACCGGTCCGCCGCCGGCGACGACCAGGTCACGCATCGGCGTGCTCGGCTGGTCCGGAGACGGGCGGCAACGTGGCGAGCGCGACGTTCTCGGTCCGGATGCGTACGGCGAGGAGGCCGGCGTTGAGCACCGTGAAGACCACGGCCGTGATCCACGCGGCGTGCACGAGCGGGAGGGCCACGCCCTCGACGACGACGGCGACGTAGTTGGGGTGGCGGAGGAAGCGGTAGGGGCCGGACGAGACCGGGGCCAGACCCGGGACGACGATGACGCGGGTGTTCCACCGGCGGCCGAGGGTCGCGATGCACCACCAGCGCAGGGCTTGCGAGGCGACCACCAGCGTCAGCATCGACCAGGCGAGGAGCGAAGGGACGTCCGGTCGGCGCAGCCAGGCCTCGGCGAGCGCCCCGACGAGCAGCGCGGTGTGCAGCACGACCATGAAGGGGAAGTGGCCGAGCCCGCTCTCGACGCCGCCGCGCTCGCGGCTCCAGGCCGCGTTGCGGGTGGACACGACGAGCTCCGCAACCCGCTCCAGCCCGACCAGGGCGACGAGGACGGTGAAGGCGAGCAGCGTGGTCACGACTCGGCCCTCAGCAGCACGACCTCGGAGCAGAAGCCCGGTCCCATGGCGAGCAGGACGCCGTGGCTGCCGGGCTCGGGCGGGCGTTGCGCGAGGGTGTCCTCCAGGACGTGCAGGACCGAGACCGACGACAGGTTGCCGACCCGTGCGAGCGACTCCCACGTGAGCTGCAGGGCCTCGCGCGGCACCTCCAGCGCCGCCTCCAGGGCCTCGATGACCTTGGGGCCGCCGGGGTGGCAGACCCACCAGCCGATGTCGTCGCGGGTGAGCCCGTGGTCGGCGAGGAAGGCGTCGACGTCGTCGCGGATGAAGCGCTCGACCAGCGTCGGCACCTCGGCGTCGAGGACGATGCGCAGCCCGGAGCCCGCCACGTCGAAGCCCATCGTGCGCTCGCTGTCCGGGTAGAGCCGGCTGCGCGAGTCGAGCACCCGCACCGTGCCCCCGTGACGCGCGTCGCCGACGGCGACGACGGCCGAGGCACCGTCGCCGAAGAGGCCGCTGGCGACGAGGTTCGGCACCGAGGTGTCGTCGCGCTGCAGGGTCAATGAGCACAGCTCCACCGCGACGAGGACGGCGGTGTGGTCGGGGTGGCCGAGGAGGTAGTCGTGCACGCGGGCGATCCCGGCGGCGCCGGCCACGCAGCCCAGGCCGACCAGCGGCATCCGGCGTACGTCCTCGCGCAGCCCGACGACCCCGGCGATGCGGGCGTCCAGCGACGGCACCGCGAGCCCGGTGACGGTGGCGGTCACGATGAGGTCGACGTCGGACGGCGTGAGGTCGGCGGCCTTGAGCGCGTCAACGAGCGCCTGCGCGCCGAGCTCGACGGCGTGCTCGATGAACAGGTCGTTGGCGTGGCCGAAGTCGCCCAGCGTCGCGTAGTCGGCCAGCGGCAGCACCGTGTGCCGCCGCTCGACGCCGGAGTTGCGGTGGAACCGCCGCAGCAGCGCGTGGTCGAGGCTGCGCTCGGAGATCACGGAGGCGAAGGCCTCGGTGATCTCGGCCTGGGGGTAGGAGTGCTCGGGGAGGGCGCCGCGGGCGGCCAGGATCCTCATGCGGATGTCCTTGCGGGTCGGAGTCGGGGGAGCGGGACGAGGCTGCGGGTCAGCCCGGCCACCAGGTGACGGTCGATGCGGCCGTCGCCGAGGCCGATCTCGACGAGGGCGTCGAAGACGTGGCGGTCGCGGCCGGCGGCGCGGATCCCGGCGTCGACGATGCGCGGGGACTGCGCGAGCCGGGAGGCCACCCAGGTGTGGCGCAGGTGCGAGCCGAGGAGCGTACGCACCACGCGGCGGTGGCGGGCGCCGGCGGCCTCGGGGCGTCGGAGGGCGACCGCGCGGGCGGCGGTGCGCCCGGCGGCGATCCCGGTGGCGACGGCGTAGTAGATGCCCTCGCCGGTCATCGGGTTCACCAGCCCGGCGGCGTCGCCGACGAGGAGGACCGGTCCGTCGGGCTGCTCCCAGCGCCAGCTGCTCAGCGGCAGGTGGTGGCCGCGCCAGTCGCTGCCGGTGCTGGCGGCCCCGGGCACGAGCTGCTCGAGCTGGTCGAGGAGGAGCCGGCGGCTGGGTGGCCTGGCACCGGAGGTCCCGTCGGGCAGCAGCTCGCCGTAGCCGACGTTGGCGAGGCCGTCGCCGCGGTCGAAGGCCCAGGCGTACGACGGCAGCGCGCGGTCGCCGTAGCGGATGACCTGGCGGCCGCGGATCTCGTCGGTGACGGGCGCATAGCCGCGGATGGCGATGGCCCGGCGCTCGCGGCGGCGGCCGAGGAGTGCCTGCCGCACGAGGGACTGGGCACCGTCGGCGCCGACCACGACCTGGGCGCGGAGCTCGCCGGAGAGGAGCGGGCCAGAGCCGTCGACGGTGAGCGAGGTGACCCGGTGCCGGCGCAGCACGGCGCCCGCGGCGACGGCGTGCTCGACGAGGCGCGCGTCGAAGACCCGGCGCGGCACGACGTACGCATCGCGCCGCATCGGCCCCGCGACCGCGACGTCGCCGTGCGCGAGCTCCAGGTCGCGTACGGGCGACCAGTCGTCGACGACGTCGGCGGCGCTGACCTCGGCGAGGGCGTCGACGACGTGCGGGGCGATGCCGTCGCCGCAGGACTTGTCGCGGGGGAAGTCGCTGCGGTCGAGCAGCAGGACGCGCAGCGACGGGTCCTCGGTCAGGGCGCCGAGGGCGGCGCTGGCCCCGGCGGGGCCGGCCCCGACGACGACGAGGTCCCAGGTCTCGGTGGTCATCGGGCCACCACCAGCAGTGCCGCGTCGACCAGGGCGATGCCGATGGCCGCGACGAACGGACGACGTCCACTGCCCGCAACCACGACCAGCGCAAGCGCCAGGACGACGGCTGCCGACGGCACCACCACGAGGGTCGCGGGCGCTGCGCCGACGAGCACGACAACGGTGGCGGCCACGAGCACGGTCGCGGCGATCGGAGCGATGCGGCGTGGGCCGAGCACGTGCGGAAGGCCGCGTACGCCGGTCGAGGCGTCGTCGTCGAGGTCGGGCAGCACGTTGAGCAGGTGCGCGCCGACGCCGAGCAGCGCGGCCCCGACCGGCCACCACCACGGCGGCCGTGCCTCATCGGCCAGGGCGACGAAGACGGTCAGCAACCCGAAGGCGACGGCGTACGGCACCCACGACCACACGGTCGACTTGAGCCGGAGGTTGTAGGCCCAGGCCGCCGCCACGCAGGTGAGGTGCACGAGACCGGCGGCGACGCCGCAGGCCAGCGACAGGGCCACGCAGCAGACGACAGCGACGGCGCAGCACGCCTGCACCATCCGCACCGGGACGGCGCCCGTCGCGAGCGGCTTGTCGGAGCGTCCGGCCGAACGGTCGCGGCCCTGGTCGATGAGGTCGTTGCTCCAGCCCACCGTGAGCTGGCCCGTGAGCACAGCTGCGACCACCAGCGCGGCGCGGCCGGCGGGCAGGTCCTGGGCGACGGCGAGCAGTCCGGCGAGGACGGTCACCGCGAGAGCGGGTCCCGCGTGCGCGGCGCGAACCAGCCCGTCGATGCCCCCTCGGACGGGACGGGTGGCGGGCGAGGCTGTGGAGCTCATCAGTCCCCTCCTGCGTCGCGCGGCGTCGGTCGCCGTCCCGGGTGGTGCGTCGAACCTATCCAGTGCCCCGTCAGCCGCCCTTCACACGACGAGCCGCCAGCATCCGGCGTCGTCGCGACGGACCAGCCCGCGCTCCGCGAAGGCCTCGAGCCATCCGAGCATCGGCGTGGTGCCCCAGCGCCTCCGGTAGATCTCGGCGTTGCGGACGATGTCCTCGACGTGCTCCACCGGCGGTCGCGACACCGGGTGCCACTGGTGGAACGCGCGCGCCGCGCCCACCCAGCCCAGGTCGAGCCCCGCATCGACGACCAGGCGGGCGAAGTCGGTGTCCTCGCCGCCGTAGCCGACGTACGACTCGCAAAATCCCCCGGTGCGTTGCCAGGCGTCGACCGTGCAGGCGAAGGACAGGGACCAGAACAGGTCGGGGTCCGCCCCGCGGATGCGCGCGCCGATGGCGGGCGCCGGCCGCGCAGGGTGCGGGGAGTCGAGGGTGCGCAAGGACCGTACGTCGTAGCCGCCGGCGGACGGTGGGTCGAGGTAGGTCACCGGACCGGACCACACGGTGCCCGGCTCGTCGCGCACCACGTCGGCGTACGACTCCACGAGGCTGGGGTCGGCGAGGCAGTCGACATCGAGGAAGACCAGCACGTCGGCACCCCTGTCGACGGCCTCCTGTGCTCCGCGGTTGCGCGCGGCTGCGATCGGGAGGCCGAGCGGGTGTCCGGCGACGGATGCGCTGCACCAGTCGGCTCGAGCCACGACCGGGTCGTCGACCGCGACGACGACGTGGTGGTCGGGTGGCACGGCCGAGGCGGCGAGCGAGGCTCGCTGCCGGGCGAGGTGGTCGTGCCGGCCGTGGACGACGGTCACCACTGCGGTGCTCATGCCGCGCACTCGGCGTCGACGACGCCGGCGACCACCTGGGTGATCCGGGTCGGCGCCCCGCCGTCGCACCACTCGGACCAGCCCTCGCCGTCGAGGAAGAGTGCCTCGTGGAGCAGGTCGCGCCAGCCGGTGGTGGGCACGGCGTCCACCACGACTGCCGGCCACCCGTCGTTGAGCGCCGCTGCGGTGACGTGCTGCTCGTGGAACGGCCGGGTTGCCGGCACCACGATCGCGGGCAGCCGCAGCGAGGCGACCTCGGCGAGGGAGTTCTGGCCCGGGTGGAGCACCGCGACGTCGGCGGTCGCCAGCACGGCGGCGGGGTCGCGGTGCCAGGTGCCGAGCGTGCGACTCAGCACCGTCCAGTCCCAGTCGGGGGTCTGCTCCTGCGCCCGAGTGATGCTCGCGCGGGTGAAGCCGTCACCGCCGGTCCCGGCGAGCAGCACGGCGTGCGGTCGCCGACCGGGCGTACGGCTTCGGCCCGGTGCCACCCCGAAGCGGGAGACGGCCCCGACGGCGTGCACGCGGTCGCTGGTGTCCGCGTCGAGCCCGGGAAGGAGGCGGTGGGTCAGGCCGGCCGGCCAGGCGCCGACGACCACGGACGCGGAGCCGAAGCCCAGTCGGTGGGCAGCGTCCGTACGCCGTCCGGGTGCGGTGAGCGCCACCACCGGGATGCCGTGGAGCCGAGCCAGCAGGCACACCTCCACGGACTGGTCGACGACCATCGCCGTGGGCGCGTGCTCCTCGATCCACGCCGCGATCGTCGACATCCGTCCGCGCAGGCCGGGGTCGCCGATCGGGACCCAGTGCAGGAGGCCCTGCGCCGTGACGTCCGCCGCGTCGTAGCCCGGCGCTCCGTCGTCGCGTGGGAGCTGCACCCACGGGCCGGTCCACGACTCCGGGCGGGGGAGTGAGGAGATGCCGGTCACGACGTCCGGCAGGTGCGGCGCGACGGTCATCGCCCGGTGGAGGTGGCCGTTGCCGTGGTGGTGGACGTAGTAGCCGATCACGCGGCGAGCCGGCGATCGAGCAGCTGGTGGTAGAGGTCCTCGTAGCGGTCGACCATCCGACCGAGCGAGAGCTCCGCGACGGCGTGCCCGCGACAGCGCGCGCGGTCGAGCTCCAGCGCCTCGCCGATCGCCCGGGCCAACCCGTCGACGTCGCCGGCGTCGGCCAGTCGGCCCGTGTCGGTCGTGAGCACCTCGGGCAGGCCACCGCGGGCGTAGGCCGCGACCGGAGTCCCGCACGACAGTGCTTCGGCGGCGACCAGGCCGTAGGGCTCGTCCCACGCGGGGGTGACGACCACGACGCCCGCCTGACCCACCAGCGCCGCGAGCTCCGACTGCGGGAGGTGTCCGGCGTACGTCGCGCCCGGACCGAGCAGCGGCTCGACCGACTCCCGGAAGTAGTCGCGGTCGAGGGTCGGCCCCGCCAGCACGATCGGGATGCCGGCCCGGCGGGCGGCGAGGACGGCGTGGTGCGGCGCCTTCTCCTCCACGATCCGGCCGGACCACACGGCACTCGGGCCGCCGGGACCGGCGGGCCATTGATCCACGTCGACACCGTTGAGGACCACCGTGCTCTCGGTGATCGGTGCCCACGCCGCAGCGGTGTGCCGCGAGACGGCGGCGAACGAGCTGCTGCCGCCATCCATCTGCACCGCCGACTCCAGCCACCACAGCGGAGGGGTGTGCAGGGTGGTGAGGACCGGCATCGGCAGCGAGCGCGCCATCGCCACCGGGAGGTAGTGGAGGCTGTTGTTGTGGAGGACGTCGAACTCCACGCCCTCGTGCCCGCTCAGCTGGAGCATGAGCGACAGGTAGGCGTGGTGCTCCGCGACCTCGACGTACGGAGGCGCGCCGACGTCGTGGCGACCGGGACGCTCGGGCATCACGTCGACGGCCAGCTCGGTCACGCCGAGACCGGGGTCGGAGCCGGGGGCGGCGAAGACCGCGACCTCGTGGCCACGCCGGACGAGCTCACTGGCCAGGTGCCACGTCATCGACTCCAGTCCGCCGGTGAAGGGCTCGGAGATCGGGAAGCGACAGTTGGCGACCAGGCAGATCCGCAGTCGCTCGCCCGGCAGCCGCACGCTCATCCGCTCACCTCGCGGTAGAGGTCCTCGTGGGCCTGGGCGACCAGGTGTTGCTGCTCGGTGCGCTCCTCGACGGTGGCGCCGAGGTGGGGGCGCTCGGTCCGGGCGTGCACGACGGCGTCGCGCAGCGAGTCGGCGTCGAAGTCGTCGCCGTTGTTGGTGTAGTCGAGGATCGGCCCCTGGTCGGCGTAGTAGCCACAGCTCGGGGCGAGCACCGTCGTCTGCAGGTCACGGCACGCCTCGAGCCAGCCCGAGTGGGTGCCGAACGTGTACGGCAGTACCGACAGGTCGAGCGACGCCAGGTAGGACCAGAGGTCGTCATCCGAGAAGTAGTCGTGCACGGCCAGCTCGAGCCTCCCGGCGGCCGCCTCCCGTCGCAGCCAGGCGGCCAGCTCCGCGTCCCGCCGGGCGCCGTCGGCGTCGAGGATGTCGCGGTGGCAGTTGACCTGCAGCACGGTGTCGTCAAGACCGGCGACCGTCTCCACAAGCGTGGGCAGGATCCGCATCGGGTCCATGTTGGCGCGCAGGCTCTTGAGGTGCAGGCCGACGCGGAACGGCCGGAGGCGCGACCCGGGTCGCACCGCCAGGGCCCGCGACATGGTCGGCAGGTCGACCACGTGCGGGTGCGGGACGACCATCGCCGTCCGGTCCCAGCGCGCCTCGATCTCGCGCGCCGCACCGGGAGTCAGGGTCACCAGCGCATCAGCGGCGCGTACGAGCACGTCGAGCTGCTCGTCGTGCAGCCGACGGTCGTCGTGGTGTGGGTTGCGGAGGTCGTGAACGGTGAAGACGAACGGCTTGCCCCGCCCGCGCAGGACGCGGGTCAGCCGGTCCAGCCGCTCGGGCGGGCAGGCGTCGAAACCGAAGTGCAGGTGGAACACGTCGAACTCGGCCGTGCGCGCCCACTCCGGGTCGAGCATGACCGGCGGCCACCACGTCGCCCCGGCCGGCCGGTCCGGCCGGTTCGGGTCGGGGTCGGGCAGCCGGACGGCTCCGTGCCCGGCGAGTGGCGCGAGGTGCCGGACGTACACGTGACCGGACGGCACCGACGCGATGGTCAGGGGTGGAGCGGCGAGATGCTTCGGGGACTGGACGACCGACATGGTGCGACGTACCCGGATCCTGCGACTTCACCGCCGCCGCCACCCGCGCGGGTGGGATCAGATCGGCTCCGCGATCGACTGGATGTGCCTGGTCGCCACCTCGATCATGACCTGGGCCGCCGGCGACAGCACCGCACCGGCCCGGTGCACAATCGCCATCACGTCGTACTGCCGCGGACGCAGCGAGACGTAGCCGACGTGCGGGGCGAGCTGCGGGATGAGCTGTACGGCGCCGCCGCGGGGGATGACCGAGTCGCCGAAGCCGCGCCCGACGAGGTCGACAGCGGTCTCCGCCTCCTCCACCTCGATGCGGGTCTGCGGGTTGTAGCCCGCCTCGTGCAGGAAGCGGCGGAGCACAATCCGGACGGAGTCGGTGGACCGCCACGTCGTCTCCGGCATGATCAGCTGCGCCTTCGCGAGTCGCGCGGCGGTGACCGGCGAGGCGAGTCGCTCGGGATCGGCCGAGATGTAGACGAGCTCGTCCCGGGCCACCGGGATCACGGTCATCCCCTCGCTCTCGACGCTGGTGACGGCGATCATCGCGGCCTCCAGGTGTCCGCGGCGCAGCTGTTCCTGGACCTCGTTGGAGTGCTGGCCGATCAGCTCCACGCGGACTCCGGGGTAGCGCTCGAGCACGTCGGCCACGATCTGCGACCCGGCGTAGAACCGGGCGGCGCCGAACATCCCGAACCGGATCGTGCCGCTCTCCAGCGACACCGCGCTCTGCACCGCCCGTCGCGCCTCCTCGGCCGCGGCGATGGCCTGCTCGGCGTACGGACGCAGGGTGTCGGCCAGCGTGGTGGGCACGACGCCTCGCCCTACCCGCCGGAAGAGGGGCACGCCGAGCGTCTTCTCGAGACCCCGGACCTGCTCGGACACCGACGGCTGCGCATAGCCCAGCTCTTCGGCCGCGGCGGTGAGCGACCCGTGCTCGTACGTCGCGAGGAAGCAGCGCAGCTGGTGCAATGAAAGCATAGGAATCTCCTTTGGATGCCGCTGGAAACCGAGGCTACCCCTAGAGATCCGAATCGGGGACGATTGATCTACGCAACCAGATCTGAGGAGGTCAGCGATGTTCGACAACAACTGCCAGGTGTGTGCCACCCGAGTGCTCATCTTCCAGAGCCAGGTGAGCTCGATGACCAACACGGACCACGGCATCGAGGTCACGTTCACGTGCTGGTGCGGCACCGAGCAGACCCAGGTCATGGGTCGGGCTGCCCGCCGGTCGGCGCACGCCGCCTGAGTCAGCGCTCCAGCGCAGCCACGGCCTCGGCGAGGTCGACCACCGCCCGCTTCGCAGCGGGGGTGCCGGTGTAGAGCGGGGCGTCCAGCTGGAAGCCCATGAAGGCGGCGTCGGTGATCGTCGCGGCCCGCTTGGCGAGGGGCCGGGCGACGCCCGACCTCGTCAGGTGGGTGACCAGCGACCCGTACCAGCGCGCGTTGGCCTCGAGCACCACGCTGGCGTAGGGCTCGTGACCCAGGAGGCCGAGCGCGGCAGCCTCGACGTACAACCGGCTGCACGCCTCGAGGCCGGGGGAGCGGACGCGGGCCCACAGGTCGTGCACGGCGGCCCGCAGGTCCCGCGACGGCGGGAGGCCTGCCACGCCCGCCACTGCGCGGTCGTTGGACTCGCGGAGGATGGCGGCGACCAGGTCGTCCTTGGTGCCGAAGTGATAGAGCAGCATCCGGTCGCTCGTGCCGAGCGAGGCCGCCAGCGGTCGCAGGCTCAGGCCGATCAGGCCGTGCGCGAGGGCGTAGTCGGTCGCCTCTCGCGTCCACACCTGACGGCGTTCGGGGTCCTTGGCCACGGCGTGACTGTAGCAGGTGCTACAGTGCGTGTGTAGCACCTGCTACACATGCCTGAGGAGGAGACATGTACGCCGCCATCGGACTGCTGCTGGCAGCCATCGCCACCGAGGTCGCCGCCACGGCGGCACTTCCGCGCACCCAGGGCTTCAAGGACCCGCTGTGGTCGGCGCTGGTCGTCCTCGGCTACGCAGCCTCGATCTGGCTGCTCGCGCTGGTGGTGCGCCACATGCCCGTGTCCACGGCGTACGCCATCTGGGCCGGCCTCGGCACGGCTGCGGTCGCCGTGATCGGCGCCGTGTGGCTGGGCGAGTCGCTCAACCCGCTCAAGGTCGCCGCGCTCGGCATGATCATCACCGGCGTCGTCGTCCTCAACCTGCAGGGCGCCCACTGACCGGGCACTTCCTCGCGCTCCAGGGCGCTGACCGGGCACTTCCTCGCGCTCCAGGGCGAGGAATCGCCCGGTCGCCGCTCCTCAGCGCGAGGAATCGCCCGGTCGCCGCTCCTCAGCGCGAGGAATCGCCCGGTCGCCCACCCTCAGCGCGGTCGTCTGCGCCGACGCGGGTGGGAGGAAACCCGGGTGAGGCCGGCGCTTCCCGGCCGATAGGCTCGCCGGGACATCCGTCGCACCTCCACCAACGCTTCTGAAGGAGCTCTCGTGTCCGACATCCAGGTCGTCCGCATCCACGCCGATCAGCGTGCGGAGACCTCGGTCACGACGGGCACCAAGGCGTGGGAGCTGTTCCGCGACGACGCCGACGTGGTCGCGGCCCGCGTCGGCGGGTCGTTGAAGGACCTGGCCTACGAGCTGGCCGACGGCGACGAGGTCGAGGGCGTGGCGATCGACAGCGCCGACGGCCGCGACATCCTGCGGCACTCGACCGCCCACGTGATGGCCCAGGCCGTCCAGCAGCTGTGGCCGGACGCCAAGCTCGGCATCGGCCCGCCGATCGACAACGGCTTCTACTACGACTTCGACGTCGAGACCCCGTTCGTCCCCGAGGACCTGGTCAAGATCGAGTCGGCGATGCGCAAGATCATCAAGGAGAACCAGCGCTTCGAGCGCCGGGTCACCACCGATGCCGACGCGTTGACCGAGCTCAAGGACGAGCCGTACAAGATCGAGCTGATCGGCCTCAAGGGCGGCGCGGGTGCGTCCGACACCGAGGGCGCTGCCGTCGAGGTTGGGGCCGGTGAGCTCACCATCTACGACAACATCGGTCGCAGCGGCGAGGCGAAGTGGTCGGACCTGTGCCGCGGTCCGCACCTGCCCACCACCAAGCGGATCCCTGCCTTCAAGCTGATGCGCAGCGCGGCGGCCTACTGGCGCGGAGACGAGAAGAACAAGCAGCTCCAGCGCATCTACGGCACCGCCTGGGAGACCAAGGAGGCGCTCGAGGAGCACCTCCATCGGATCGAGGAGGCCGAGCGCCGCGACCACCGCAAGCTCGGCCGCGAGCTCGACCTCTACTCCTTCCCCGACGAGATCGGGTCCGGCATGGCGGTCTTCCACCCCCGCGGTGGCGTGATCAAGCGGGAGATGGAGGACTACGTCCGCCGCCGGCACCTCGAGGAGGGCTTCGACTACGTCGGCACCCCCCACATCAGCAAGGACGGGCTGTTCCACACCTCGGGGCACCTGCCCTACTACGCGGACACCATGTTCCCGCCGATGGAGATGGAGCACGCCGAGTACCGCCTCAAGGCGATGAACTGCCCCATGCACAACCTCATCTACCGGTCGCGGCAGCGCTCCTACCGCGAGCTGCCGCTGCGGTTCTTCGAGTTCGGGTCCGTCTACCGCTACGAGAAGTCCGGCGTCGTCCACGGCCTGACCCGCGTACGCGCGATGACCCAGGACGACTCGCACTCCTACGTCACCCCCGAGCAGGCGCCGGCGGAGGTCGAGCACCTGCTCACCTTCGTCACCGGCCTGCTGAAGGACTTCGGCCTCGACGACTACTACTTCGAGCTGTCGACCCGCGACGACTCGAAGCCCGACAAGTTCATCGGCTCCGACGACCAGTGGGCGACCGCGACCGAGGTGCTGGAGACCGCGGCGCTGAAGTTCGGCGTGGATCTCGTGCCCGACCCGGGCGGCGCCGCGTTCTACGGCCCGAAGATCTCCGTGCAGGCCAAGGACGCGATCGGCCGGACCTGGCAGATGTCGACCATCCAGTACGACTTCAACCAGCCGGCGGTCGACCGCTTCAACCTCGAGTACGTCGCCGCCGACGGCACCCGCAAGCAGCCGGTGATGATCCACTCCGCCAAGTTCGGCTCGATCGAGCGGTTCATCGGCGTCCTGGTCGAGCACTACGCCGGTGCGTTCCCGCCCTGGCTCGCGCCCGTCCAGGTCCAGGGCATCCCGATCGCCGAGCGCCACAACGACTACCTCTTCGACATCGCCAAGCAGATGAAGGCGCAGGGCTTGCGGGTCGAGGTGGACGAGTCCGACGACCGGATGCAGAAGAAGATCCGCAACGCGCAGCTGCAGAAGGTGCCGTTCATGCTGATCGCTGGCGACGACGACGTCGAGAAGGGCGCGGTCTCGTTCCGCTACCGCGACGGCCGCCAGGACAACGGCGTGCCCCTCGCCGAGGCGATCGAGCGGGTCGCCGCAGCAGTGGCGTCGCGCGAGCAGGTCTGACGCCGTCGTGGCCCCGGACGTACGTCGTCCCGTCGTCGACCTCACCGAGGCGGAGGCGCGCCGCGCCCTGCCCCTCAAGTGGGGCACGGTGCCCGACGACGTGATCCCGGCGTGGGTCGCCGAGATGGACTACGCGGTCGACCCGGTGGTGCTGGAGGCCGTCCAGCGGGCGCTCGCCGACGGAGTCACGGGGTACCCGCTCGATCACTACCCCGAGCTCGGTGAGGCGTACGCCGGCTGGGCCGGGCGCCACTTCGGGTGGGCGCCGGATGCCGCGGCGGTCCGGGCCGTCGTGGACGTCACGGGCGGCGTACGCCTGGCGATCGACGTCCTCAGCGGGCCCGAGGGAGTGGTCTTCCCGACGCCCGGCTACAACGCCCAGCACCGGCTGGCCGGCATCACCGGTCGGGCCGAGCACCTGCTCGAGGTGCCGGCCTCGGCCGAGCGCGCCGAGATCGACCTCGACCGGCTCGACCGGCTCCTCGCCGACGGCGCGCAGACGCTGATCCTGAACCAGCCGCACAACCCGTGGGGCCGCGCGTTCACCCGCGCCGAGCTGGAGGGGATCCGCGACGTCGTCCTCCGCCACGGTGCCCGCGTCGTGTGCGACGAGATCTTCGCCCCGCTGGTGCTGCCAGGCGCGGAGCACGTCTCCTACCTCGCGATCGACGGCACGCACGACCACGCAGTCGCGGTGGTCTCGGCGTCCAAGGCGTTCAACACCGCCGGCTTGAAGTGCGCCCAGCTCGTGGTGCCCTCGGCGGCCGACCGCGCCCGGCTCGACGAGGAGCCGATGTCGCGCAACGACTCGTACTCCGCCCTCGGCGTGGTCGCCGCCCTCGCTGCGTACGACCACGGCGACCCGTGGCTCGCCTCGCTGGTCGAACGTCTCGACCAGCAGCGGTCGTTGCTCGGCTCGCTGCTCGCCACCCACTTGCCCGAGGTGCGGATGCGCCCGCTCGAGGCGACGTACCTCGCCTGGCTCGACGCGTCCGCCTACGGCCACGACGACGCCGCAGCGGTCGCGCTCGAGCGGGGCCGGGTGAGGCTGAGCGACGGCGCGTCGTACGCCCCCGGCTCGACCGGGCACGTCCGGCTCAACATCGCGACGTCGCCCGACCGGCTCACCGAGATCGTCGAGCGGCTGGCGAAGGCCTGGACCTGACGGACCGTGCTGACGTCATACGGACCGGGTGAGTGGTGGCCCTGTCGAGTGGTGGCCCCCTCCGTCTGACGTCCCCGGGCCGGCTCAGACCGGCTTGACGTACCTCCGGCACGGCGAGGTCCACGTCTGCCCGCCGGCGGTCACCTCGTACGGCAGGTCGCCCTCGTCGACCCAGCCGTACTTCTCGTAGAACCGGCGCGCCCGCGCGTTGCCCGCGACCACGGCGAGCCACGCCGACGCGTGCCCGGCAGCGGCGACCTGGCGCTCGGCCTCCGCAAGCAGCACGGCAGCGACACCGGTCCCGCGAGCGGCGGGCCCGACGAAGACCTGCTCCACCTCGTCGCCCACCACCATCACGAACCCGAGCAGCTCGCCCGCGTCGTCGACGCCGACCGTCGTGTCGTCGACGCGCAGGGGAGTGCGCTCGCGGAAGGCCGCCAGGGTTCGCAGGGCTGTCAGCCCCTCGGGCACGTGCCCGGCATGACCGGAGTGCCAGCCCTCGTGCCAGAGGTCCGCCACCGCTGCCATGTCGGCGGCACCGGCCGGCCGGATCGTGGTCATGCGCCCACCCTAGGATCACTGACATGGGTGAACACGGCGCGGACGGTCTCGAACGGATCTGGACGCCCCACCGGATGGCGTACGTCCGCACGGTCGTCGACGACGAGGGGTGCCCCTTCTGCGCGATCCCCGGCCACCCCGACGACGAGTCCCTCGTCGTGGCGCGCGGCGAGTCGACGTACGTCGTGCTCAACCTGCACCCCTACAACCCGGGCCACCTGATGGTGCTGCCCTACCGCCACGTCGCGGACCTCACCGACCTCACCGAGGCGGAGTCCGGCGAGCTGATGGCGATGACGCAGCAGGCGCTGCGCACCATCCGCACGATCAGCAGCCCGCACTCCTTCAACGTCGGGCTCAACCTCGGCCGCTCGGCCGGCGGCTCGCTGTCGGAGCACCTGCACCAGCACGTCGTCCCCCGGTGGACCGGCGACGCCAACTTCATCACCATCGTCGGCGGGACAAAGACGCTCCCGCAGCTGCTCGAGGACACGCGCGCCCTGCTCGCGGACGCGTGGGAGGCGGGTCAGCCGACGGGGTAGGGGTGCTCCGCCGACCGGCCCTGGAACGCCAAGATCGCCGGGTTGCAGATGCGCCCGTCGCGGATCTCGATCGCCCGACTCAGGGTCTCCGACTCGTCCCACGCCTCGGGTCCGCTCAGCACCCGCTCGACGAACGGCAGCAGCGCCTCGCTGTTCTCCCAGGTGGCCGAGTTCCAGAGGTACGACGGGCTGTGGTCGACCGCGTAGTAGTGGACGCGACCGCCGACGGTGAACATCGGGTCGTCGAACGTGGTCGGCACGGCCCAGGAGAAGCCCATCCCCTCGTCGCACGACACGTCGACGATGAGGCTGCCGTTGCGGAAGTCGGCGAGGTCGTCGGTCTGGAGGTACGTCAGCGGCGCGGCCGTGTCCTGCAGCGTGCAGTTGACGACGATGTCGTTCTCCGCCAGGTACGCCGCCAGCGGCTCGCGTCCGCGGTCGGTGATGACGCTGATGCCCGCGCCATCGGGGTCGTGGTCGAACTGCCGGATCCGCACCGAGTGGATGGGCGAGCCGACGGCCGCGACACCGCGGGTGGTCAGCACCGCGACGTCGCCGACGCCGTGGGCCTTGAGAGCGGTGACGGCGCCGCGCGCGGTGGCGCCGAAGCCGATCACCACGGCGCTGAGCCGGCGGCCGTAGTCGCCGGTGATGCCGGCGAGCTCCATCGCCTGCAGCACCGAGCAGTAGCCCGCGAGCTCGTTGTTCTTGTGGAACACGTGGAGCCCGACGTGGCCGTCGGAGGTCCAGTGATTCATCGCCTCGAACGCGATCAGGGTCAGCTCGCGGTCGATCGCCAGCTGGGTCATGGTCGGGTCCTGGACGCAGTGCGGCCAGCCCCAAAGCACCTGGCCGGCGTGCATCCGGGCCACGTCCTCGTGCTGCGGCTTGGGCAGCACCACGACGTCAGAGCCCTCGATGATCGCCTCGCGCGACGCGAACCCGGCCACGTGCGGGGCGAGGTCGTCGTCGCTGATCCCGAAGCGGGCGGCGTACCCGTGCTCGAGCGTCGTCAACGCGGCCACCTCGGGCGCCAGGCGCGAGAGGTGCTCGGGGTGGAGGGGGAGGCGGTGCTCGTTCTCCTTGGCAGACGTGCCGATGACGCCGAGGCTGAGCAGGCTCACTTCTTCTTCGGCAGGAACGTCTCGTCGGCGCCGCTCTTCCCGGCTGTCTTGGCGTGCTTGTCGGCACGCTTTTCCTTGATGGACTTGCCGGACTTCTTGGTCATGCCTTGCCGTGGCGACTTGTCGCTCATCGGGGCTCCCTGGTCGGAAGCCTGGATGGCTCCGTTCGGCCACACTACCCCCCGCACTACCGTGGCCTGCGTGGACGATCCGCGGCTGAGCGCCGACGCAGCCCTGGCCGCCGACATGGTGCGTGAGGCGGCCCTGCTCGCCGCCCGGATCCGGGTCGATGGACTCGACATCGCCCGCAAGACCAGCGGCTCCGACATCGTCACCCAGGCCGACACGGCCGCCGAGCGGCTGATCGTCGAACGCCTCGCCGCGGAGCGCCCGGACGACGCGATCCTGGGCGAGGAGGGCACGTCGCGGCCCGGCACCTCCGGACGTACGTGGGTCATCGACCCGGTCGACGGCACGTACAACTTCTCCCACGGCAGCGACTGGTGGTGCAGCGCGATCGCCCTCGAGACCGAGTCCGACGTGCTGCTCGGCGCGGTGCACCACGCCGCCACTGGCCGTACGTGGGTCGGCGGGCCCGACCTGCCGAGCACCTGCAACGGCGCTCCGCTCGCCGCGCTGCCGGAGACCCCGCGCGAGGCTCGGTGCGCCGTCACCTATCTCCACCCACCGTTCTTCGGCACGGGAGTGGGGGAGGCGTTCGCCCGGGCACTCGGCCAGGTCGGCACGCTGCGGATGCTCGGCTCGGGGACGATGGACGTGATGTCGATCGCATCGGGCCAGTGGGACGTGCTCTTCCAGCACACCGTCGCCGACTGGGACCGGTTGCCGGGCGCGGCGATCATCCGCGGTGCGGGCGGCGACTCCGTCGTCGTACCCGCCGCCGGCGTCGACTGGACCGTCACCGGGGCGTCCGCGGCGGTGGCGGACGTCCGCGCCGCGCTGCTCGACGGGTAGCCTGCGGCCGTGCTCGACAGGTTCAAGCAGTTCTGGCAGGGCGTCATGCTCGCGCCCTTCATCAACCTCTTCATCCGCCTCGGGATCAGTCCCGACGCGGTGACGCTGGTCGGCACGCTCGGAGTGAGCTTCGGGGCGATCTTCTTCTTCGCCCAGGGCTGGGTGTGGCAGGGCGTCCTCTTCATCGCCGCCTTCGTCTTCAGCGACCTCATCGACGGCGCGATGGCCCGCAAGATGGGCCGCAAGGACGACTTCGGCGCCTTCCTCGACTCGACGCTCGACCGGGTCGCCGACGGGGCCCTCTTCGGCGGGCTCGCCCTGTTCTTCGCCTGGCACCACGAGAGCCGCCTCTACCTCGCGCTGAGCCTCGTGATCCTCGTCATGGGCGCCGTGACGTCGTACGCCCGCGCGAAGGCCGACGTCCTCGGCTACGACGCCAAGGTCGGCATCGCCGAACGCCCCGACCGCCTCGTCGGCATGCTCGTCCCGGCCTTCTTCGCCGACGCGCTCGACCTCTGGATCCTGCTCTACGTCGCCCTCTGGGCGCTCGCGATCGCCGCCACCGTCACCGTCGCGCAGCGCATCTGGGTGGTTCGCCGCCAGGCGCTGGAGCGGGCGGCGTCCCAGCCCTGACCAGGTCCCATCCCGATGCATCCTCCGGGGTGGTGCCGCACTACGATCAGGGCATGGCTGAGCACACCCCCCAGACGTCTGGCGAGACCCCCATCGAGCACGGCACGAGCCGCGTCAAGCGCGGCATGGCCGAGATGCTCAAGGGCGGCGTCATCATGGACGTCGTCACCGCCGACCAGGCGAAGATCGCCGAGGACGCCGGCGCCGTCGCCGTGATGGCACTCGAGCGCGTCCCGGCCGACATCCGCGCCCAGGGCGGCGTGTCCCGGATGAGCGACCCCGACATGATCGACTCGATCATCGAGGCCGTCTCGATCCCGGTGATGGCCAAGGCGCGCATCGGCCACTTCGCCGAGGCGCAGATCCTGCAGTCGCTCGGCGTCGACTACATCGACGAGTCCGAGGTGCTGACCCCGGCCGACTACGCCAACCACATCGACAAGTGGCAGTACACCGTGCCGTTCGTGTGCGGTGCGACCAACCTGGGCGAGGCGCTGCGCCGCATCACCGAGGGTGCCGCGATGATCCGCTCGAAGGGCGAGGCCGGCACCGGCGACGTCTCCAACGCGGTCATGCACATGCGCACCATCGGCGGCGAGCTGCGGCGCCTGCACGGCATGGCCGAGGACGAGCTCTACGTCGCGGCCAAGGAGCTGCAGGCCCCGTACGAGCTGGTCAAGGAGGTCGCGGCCGCGGGCAAGCTCCCGGTCGTCCTCTTCACCGCCGGCGGCATCGCCACCCCCGCCGACGCGGCGATGATGATGCAGCTCGGCGCCGAGGGCGTGTTCGTCGGCTCGGGCATCTTCAAGTCCGGAAACCCGGCCGAGCGCGCCGAGGCGATCGTCAAGGCCACGACGTTCTACGACGACCCCGACGTGGTCGCGAAGGTGTCCCGCGGGCTCGGCGAGGCCATGGTCGGCATCAACGTCGACGAGATCCCGCAGCCGCACCGCCTCTCCGAGCGCGGCTGGTAGTCGGCCCCGCTCGTCAGCGCAGGGCTTCCGTCAGCACGGTCGCCGCGCGGCCGAACCCGTACGCCTCCTCGCCCGGCTGGGCGGGCGCGCCGATGCGGATCACCATCGTGCTCGTCGTCGGGTCGACCAGCAGCACCTGACCGCCGAACCCGAGCGCGGCGTACACCTGCTCGGGAGCGCTCGCCGCGAGCTGCCCAGTCACCTGCGTGACCGGCTGGCCCTGTGCGTCGACCGGGTCGGTCGCGCCGCGCAGCGTGCCGGGACGGTTGAGCCACCAGAGGTAGCCGTAGGCCGCGTTGTGTTCGGTCGACGACCGGCCGACCGCGCGGCGCACGTAGCTCCTGTCGAGCAGGCGTCTGCCGTCGACGTTGCCCTGGCCGAGGTAGAGCGAACCGAAGCGGGCGAGGTCGAGGCACGTGGTCTGCAGCCCGTAGACGACCGCCGCGTTGTCGGCGCGGTCGGTGATGAAGGTCGAGTGCGTCATGCCCAGCGGCTCGAAGAGCCGCTCCCGCGCGAACCTCGCGACAGGCATCCCGGTGGCCTTCTCCAGCACCGGCTCGAGCACCTGGATCGCCGCGTTGTTGTACGCCCACGCGGTGCCCGGCGCGTACTGCTGCGGCAGCCCGACGGCGTACCTCGTGCGGCTCCGGGCCCGCAGCAGGTCGGAGTAGTCGGACTGGAGCGACCAGAAGCGGCCGCTGTCGTTGGAGAGCAGGTTGCGCACCGTCACCGTCGCGGCCGGGGTGCCGCGCCACTCGGGGACGTAGCGCGCCACGCGGTCGTCGAGCCGCAGGTCACCGTCGCGGATCGCGATGCCTACCAGCGTGCTCGTCACGGACTTGGTGATCGAGAAGACCTCGCGCGGCACGTCACGGGTGAGCTGCCAGTTCCACTCGCCGGCGAGCTTGCCGTGGCGCAGCACGGCGAAGCAGGTGGAGCCCAGGCGCTTCGCCTCGGCCGCGCCCTCCTCGATCGCGCTGCCCCGCAGGCCGAGGCTCGACGGCGTACGCACGGGCCATCCCTCGACGGTCCGCGAGCGGTCGTCGGCCGGGCTCGAAGTGGCCGCGGGGGTGCTCGCGGTGACGAGCGCGAGGGCCAGGACGGTGGTGATCATCGCCGCCGGACGGGAGAGCCTCATGGGCCCCGACCCTACGGCGACGCGGCAGTCCTAGGATCGGCGATCGTGAATCCCACCATCGGCGTGCTGGCCCTGCAGGGCGACGTACGCGAGCACCTTGCAGCCCTGCGGTCGCTGGGCGCCGACCCGATCTCCGTACGCCGTCCCGGCGAGCTCGCGGCCTGCGACGGGCTGGTGATCCCGGGCGGTGAGTCCACGACGATGATCAAGCTCGCCACGATCTTCGACCTGCTCGAGCCGCTGCGCGAGGCCGTACGCGGCGGGCTGCCCGCCTTCGGCACGTGCGCCGGGATGATCATGCTGGCCGACCGGATCGAGGACGGCGCGACCGGGCAGGAGACGATCGGCGGCCTGCACATCACCGTGCGGCGCAACGCGTTCGGGCGGCAGGTCGACTCCTTCGAGGAGGACCTCCACATCGAGGGACTGGTCGATCCCGTACGCGCGGTCTTCATCCGCGCACCCTGGGTCGAGGCCGTCGACGACGACGTCGAGGTGCTGGCGCAGGTCGAGGCGGGACCGGCCGCGGGTAGGATCGTCGCGGTCCGTCAGGGCCCCCTGATGGCGACCTCGTTCCACCCCGAGGTCGGCAGCGACGACCGGGTCCACGGCATGTTCGTGGACCTGGTGCGCTCGGCCTGACGACCACTGCACCGACTCAGACGGATCGAGGAACTCCATGTCAGGCCACTCCAAGTGGGCAACGACCAAGCACAAGAAGGCCGCCGTCGACGCCAAGCGCGGCAAGCTCTTCGCCAAGCTGATCAAGAACATCGAGGTCGCGGCGAAGCAGGGCGGCGGCGACCCCGCCGGCAACCCGACGCTCTACGACGCGATCCAGAAGGCCAAGAAGAGCTCGGTCCCCAACAAGAACATCGACTCCGCCCTCAAGCGCGGCTCCGGTGCCGAGTCGGGCGGCGTCGACTACAAGACGATCTCCTACGAGGTCTACGGCCCGCAGGGCGTCGCGATCCTCGTCGAGTGCCTCACCGACAACACCAACCGTGCCGCGATGGAGGTCCGCACAGCCGTGACCCGCAACGGCGGCACGATGGCCGACCCCGGCTCGGTCTCGCGCCTCTTCACCCGCAA
Organism: Nocardioides zhouii; assembly: GCF_004137345.1. Taxonomy (GTDB): domain Bacteria; phylum Actinomycetota; class Actinomycetes; order Propionibacteriales; family Nocardioidaceae; genus Nocardioides; species Nocardioides zhouii. The sequence continues at coordinate 234,132 of NZ_SDWV01000003.1, read as the reverse complement.
GGGCGTCGTGATCGTGCCCAAGTCGCAGGACCACGACGGCAGCGTCCGTGAGGTCTCCGAGGACGACGTCCTCGAGGCGACCCTCGACGCCGGCGCCGAGGAGGTCAACGACCTCGACGAGGCCTTCCAGGTCCAGAGCGAGGCCACCGACGTGGTCGCCGTACGCACCTCCCTCCAGGACGCCGGCATCGACTACGACTCCGCCGACGTCGAGTTCGTCGCCAGCCTCGAGATCCCCGTCGACGCCGACGGCGCCGCCAAGGTGATGCACCTCGTCGACGCCCTCGAGGACCTCGACGACGTCCAGGACGTCTTCACCAACGTCGACATCCCCGCCGACGTCCTCGCCGAGCTCGAGTCCGCCGACGCCTGACCGAGGCCCCGCCTCACCCGCTGTAACGCCGGGTTAGTGCTTGTACCCACCCCCGTGCTCCGGGGTGGGTACACCCAGTAACCCGGCGTTACAGCGGGTGAGCTGGACCTCAAACCGTCCACACCCAGCACCCGTACGCCGCTGTCCACAGCCATCGGCCTCGAAGACGCGTCGACGTCGGAGGTCTCTCCCACCGTGGACGCATGTATCTCCCCGCCGTCTCACTCATGGCGTCGCAGCACGGTCTTCTCAGCGCGCCCCAACTCGCACAGGTTGGGCTGGACCCCCACGACGTGGATCGCCTGGTACGCGTCGGCAGGCTCGTGCGCCTCCGACGAGGGGTGTATATCGACGCCGATGCGTGGACGGGCCTGGACCCGTTCCGGGAGCAGCCTGTGCTCCGCATGCGGGCGGCGGCCCTGAGCCTCACCTCGACCCCGTACGCCTTCAGTCACGACTCGTCGGCGATCGTGCTCGGCATGGGCGCACCCGACCCGCGTACGGCGTTGGTGCACGTCAGCCGGCGCAAAGTGCACGGCGACGCGGTCAGGGCGGGGGTGAAGCACCACCTGGCGCCATACGCAGCCAAGGACACGCTCGAGGTCGACGGCCTGGTCGTGCTCGACCGTGCCTGCACAGCCCTCGACATGGTGCGTGAGCACGGACGTGCCCACGGGCTTGCCGCCTGCGATGCCGCGCTCCGCGCGGGCGTGCCACGGTCGGTCCTGCTCGACGTGCTGTCGATCATGGACTGCTGGCCGCACAGCCGCTGCATGCGGTGGTGCATCGAGCACGCTGATCACCTGGCCGAGACCTATCTCGAGTCGCTGGTGCGCGACTTCGTCCTCGAGCTCGGCATCGGCCGACCAGAGCTCCAGTTCGGGCTGAGCGATGGACTCACCACGGCATTCGCCGACATCGTCGTGAAGCGTCACTTCTTCGAGGCGGACGGCCTCCTCAAGTACGGGCCGGACAATCCGAGCGGGCTCGATCCGCTCGTCGTGCTGGCAGAGGAGAAGCGGCGCCACGACTTCCTCACGGGCTTCAAGCTGGGCGGCTCGCGGATCACGTACGTCGACCTCTTCGCGGGTCGGCGTGCGGCCTTGGCCCGGGCGGCGCGCGAGTACGCCGACACCTGCGCGCGCTTCGGGACGGACACCGACGACCTCACGCCGTACCGAGTCGAGCGCCGCCGGTGACTCCTACTCCCGCTGTAACGCCGGGTTACTCCTTGTACCCACCCCCGAGGAACCTAGGGGGTACAAGCACTAACCCGGCGTTACAGCGGGGGCGGCGGACCGGGGGCGGGAGCGGGGGAGAGCGCCCGCGCCCGCGTGTCGTACGCCGGAGCGTCGGCGGGGGAGGTTAGCGTTGCCGGGACGAACAGGTGTTCGGACGATCGGTCGGCGAGAGGGGTGGGGCGTGCGCGTGCTCGGCATCGACCCCGGCCTCACCAGGTGTGGCGTCGGCGTGGTCGACGGGAGCGTCGGGCGCCCGCTGACGATGGTCGACGTGGGGGTCATCCGCACCAGCGCGTCGCTGCCGGTCGCGGAGCGGCTGGTCACCATCGAGCGCGGCCTCGACGCCTGGATCGAGGAGCACCGGCCCGACGCGGTGGCCGTCGAGCGGGTCTTCGCGCGCTCCGACTCCAGCACCATCATGGGCACCGCCCAGGCCAGCGGGATCGCGCTCGTCGTCGCGGCGCGGCGCGGGCTGCCGATCGCCATGCACACCCCCAGCGAGGTCAAGGCCGCCGTCTCCGGCAACGGCCGGGCCGACAAGGCACAGGTCGGCGCGATGGTTGTACGGATCCTTCGTCTGTCCGAGCCGCCCAAGCCCGCCGATGCCGCCGACGCCCTGGCGCTGGCCATCACCCACCTCTGGCGGGGCGCTGCGCAGTCCCGCATCGAGGCGGCCATGGCCAACGCCAAGGCCGCACAGAAGATCGTGAGAACCAGATGATCGCCTTCGTCCGCGGCGAGGTCGCCGCCGTCACGCTCAACAGCGCCGTGCTCGAGGTTGGCGGCGTCGGCCTCGAGCTGATGTGCACCCCCGGCACCCTCGCCACGCTGCGCGTCGGGCGGCCGGCCACGCTGCCCACCAGCATGGTCGTGCGCGAGGACAGCCTCACGATCTTCGGCTTCCTCGACGACGACGAGAAGCAGATCTTCGAGATCGCGCAGACCGCCTCGGGCGTCGGCCCCAAGGTCGCCCAGGCGATCGTCGCGGTGATGAGCCCCGACGACGTACGCCGCGCGATCATGACCGAGGACGTCAAGACACTGACGCGGGTGCCGGGCATCGGCCAGAAGGGTGCGCAGCGCATCATCCTCGAGCTCAAGGACCGCATCGGCCCGCCCACCGGCGGACACCACGCCGCGGCCGCGGCGACGCAGCACGCGCCCTGGCGCGACCAGGTGCAGCAGGGCCTCATCGGGCTCGGCTGGTCGACCAAGGAGTCCGAGAGGGCGGTCGAGGCAGTCGCCCCCGACGCCGGCGAGATGCCCGACGTCGGCGCCCTCCTGCGCGCCGCGCTCCGCACGCTGAGCAAGGCGTGAGGGGGCAGCGATGGACTGGGACGACACCGACGTCGACGACGAGCTGACCGAGGCCGACCTGAGCGGCGCCGAGCTGAGCCACCTGCAGCGGCTCACCGACGCGGATGCCGACGGCGACGAGCGCGCCGTCGAGGCCGCGCTCCGCCCCAAGACCCTCGACGAGGTCGTCGGGCAGGTGCGCGTACGCGACCAGCTGGGCCTGGTCCTCGAGGCCGCCCGCCGCCGCGGCCGGGCGCCCGACCACGTCCTGTTGTCCGGTCCGCCCGGGCTCGGCAAGACGACCCTCGCGATGATCATCGCGAGCGAGATGAGCACTCCGCTGCGGCTCACGAGCGGCCCGGCGATCACCCACGCCGGCGACCTGGCGGCCATTCTCTCCGGCCTCAACGAGGGCGACGTCCTCTTCATCGACGAGATCCACCGGATGTCGCGGCCCGCCGAGGAGCTGCTCTACATGGCGATGGAGGACTTCCGCGTCGACGTCATCATCGGCAAGGGTCCGGGCGCCACCGCGATCCCGATCGAGATCCCGCCCTTCACCCTCGTCGGCGCGACCACCCGGGCGGGCCTGCTGCCGGGGCCGCTGCGCGACCGCTTCGGCTTCACCGCGCACCTCGAGTTCTACGAGCCCCACGAGCTCGACCAGATCGTGCACCGCTCCGCCGGCCTGCTCGGCGTACACCTCACCGCCGAGGGATCGAGCGAGATCGCCGGGCGCTCACGCGGCACACCCCGCATCGCCAACCGCCTGCTGCGGCGCGTCCGCGACTACGCCCAGGTCCGCGCGGACGGCGTGCTGACGCTGCCGGTGGCGCAGGCCGCGCTCGAGCTGTTCGAGGTCGACGAGTCCGGCCTCGACCGCCTCGACCGGGCCGTGCTCGACGTGCTGTGCCGCCGCTTCGGTGGGGGACCGGTCGGCATCTCGACCCTCGCCGTCGCCGTCGGCGAGGAGCGCGAGACCGTCGAGGAGGTCGCCGAGCCGTTCCTGGTCCGCACCGGCCTCCTCGCCCGTACGCCGCGCGGGCGCGTCGCGACGCCCGCCGCCTGGCACCACCTCGGCCTGACCCCGCCGGCGATCCCGACGATCGACTCCACCCTCTTCGACGAGGTGTGAGTGGAGAGGTGAGCGCCGCGTAGACTCCACGCGCTCACGCACCCCACCCTCCTAGGAGAGCCCCGACCGTGAACGACCTCGCCGCACTTCTTCCCCTGGTCGCCATCCTGGCCCTGTTCTGGTTCATGGTGGTCCGCCCGCAGCAGCGCCGGCAGAAGGCGGTCGTCGCCCTGCAGGAGAGCATCGAGGTCGGTCAGCGCGTGATGATGACCTCCGGCGTCTACGGCACGGTGCGCTCGCTCGACGACGAGCGCGCCCGCCTCGAGATCGCCCCGGGCACCGAGATCGAGATCGCCCGCGCCGCGATCGCGAAGCTCGACGCACCCGTCGGGCCGGTCGACGGGCCGGTCGACGATGCCTGACCGGCGTACGGCGCAGGAGGCGCTGAGCCGCCTCACCGTCGACGTCGCCGACTGGCCGCAGGAGGGCGTGACGTTCAAGGACATCACCCCGGTCCTCGCCGACCACCATGCCTTCTCCGCGATCATCACCGCGCTCGCGGCCGCCGGTCGTGACGACCACGGCAACGTCGTGGTCGACAAGGTCGTCGGGATGGAGGCCCGCGGCTTCATCCTCGCCGCGCCGGTGGCGCTGGCCCTCGGCATCGGCTTCGTGCCGGTGCGCAAGCACGGCAAGCTCCCGCGTGCCACCCACGCCGTGTCGTACGCGCTCGAGTACGGCGAGGCGACCCTCGAGGTGCACCGCGACGCCATCGAGCCGGGGGAGCGGGTGCTCATGGTCGACGACGTGCTCGCCACCGGCGGCACCGTCGTGGCGACCCGGCAGCTCATCGAGGCCTGCGGTGGCGTTGCCGTCGGCGCCTCGGTGCTGATGGAGCTCGGCTTCCTCGACCCGCGCTCGGTCACCGGCGACCTGCCGATCGCCACCCTGCTGACGATCTGACGCCTTCCCGCGGCGAGAGTGGCGCACAGGTCTGCAGGGCGCCTCACTAGACTCGACCCATGGCAGAGGAGCAGGTCCCCGCGCAGGAGGTCAGGGCACCCCTGACCGCGCGCGGCATGCGCGCCCGCCTCGCCCGCGTCGGCACCCGTCCGCCGACCCAGAACCCGGTCCTCGAGCCGCTCTTCCGCGCTGTCCGCGCCAACCACCCCAAGGCCGACCTCGCCCTCCTCGAGCGGGCGTACGCCGAGGCCGACAAGTGGCACACCGGTCAGATGCGCAAGAGCGGCGACCCCTACATCACCCACCCGCTCGCGGTCACCACGATCCTGGCCGACATCGGCATGACCGAGCCGACCCTCGTCGCAGCCCTGCTGCACGACACCGTCGAGGACACGCCGTACACGCTGGAGGCGCTGCGCGCCGACTTCGGTGACGAGGTCGCGCTGCTGGTCGACGGCGTCACCAAGCTCGACAAGGTGCAGTACGGCGCCTCGGCGCAGGCCGAGACCATCCGCAAGATGATCGTGGCGATGTCGCGCGACATCCGGGTGCTGGTGATCAAGCTCGCCGACCGGCTCCACAACATGCGCACCCTGCGCTACGTCCCGGCCGCCTCGCAGGAGCGCTCGTCGCGCGAGACCCTCGACATCTACGCCCCGCTGGCCCACCGGCTCGGCATGAACACCCTCAAGTGGGAGCTGGAGGACCTCGCCTTCACGACCCTCCACCCCAAGATCTACGACGAGATCGTACGGATGGTCGCCGAGCGCGCGCCGTCGCGCGACCAGTTCTTGGCCGAGGTCGTCGCCGAGATCGAGCAGGACCTCAAGGCGGCGAAGATCAACGCCAAGGTCACCGGCCGGCCCAAGCACTACTACTCGATCTACCAGAAGATGATCGTCGGCGGCCGCGACTTCTCCGACATCTACGACCTGGTCGGCATCCGGATCCTCGTCGACGAGGACCGCGACTGCTACAGCGCACTCGGCGTCATCCACTCGCGCTGGAACCCGGTCCTGGGGCGGTTCAAGGACTACGTCGCGATGCCGAAGTTCAACATGTACCAGTCGCTCCACACCACGGTCATCGGCCCCGCCGGCAAGCCGGTCGAGGTGCAGATCCGTACGTTCTCCCAGCACCGCCGCGCCGAGTACGGCGTCGCCGCGCACTGGAAGTACAAGGAGAACAGCAAGGCCGGCGTCGACACCGACCGCCTCGGCGACAAGGACGACCTCACCTGGCTGCGCCAGCTGCTCGACTGGCAGAGCGAGGTCGAGGACCCGGGCGAGTTCCTCGAGTCCCTGCGCTTCGAGATGAACCAGTCGCAGGTCTACGTCTTCACGCCGCGCGGTGACGTGATCCCGCTGCCGGGCGGTGCCACCCCTGTCGACTTCGCGTACGCCGTCCACACCGAGGTGGGCCACCACACGATCGGCTCGCGGGTCAACGGCCGCCTGGTGCCACTGGAGTCGACGCTCGACAACGGCGACGTGGTCGAGGTCTTCACCTCCAAGTCGCCCACGTCGGGGCCCTCGCGCGACTGGCTCAACTTCGTGCAATCACCGCGGGCCCGCTCCAAGATCCGCCAGTGGTTCACCAAGGAGCGGCGCGAGGAGGCGATCGAGCGCGGCAAGGACCAGATCGCCAAGCTCATGCGCAAGGAGGGGCTGCCCCTCACCCGCCTGATGACCCATGACGTGCTGGCGCTGGTGGCCGAGCACTTCCACCACGCAGACGTCTCCGCCCTCTATGCCGCGGTCGGCGAGGGCAACCTCAGCGCCCAGGCCGTCGTACGCCGGGTCATCGACCTGCACGGCGGTGACGACGGCGCGCAGGAGGACATGTCCGAGGGCGTCACGATCACCGGTCGCTCGCGCGCCAAGCGCTCGCCCACCGACTCCGGCGTGATCGTCCCGGGCGTGGACGACCTCTGGGTCAAGCTCGCCAAGTGCTGCACGCCGGTGCCGCCCGACTCGATCCTCGGCTTCGTCACCAAGGGCGGGGGAGTCTCGGTCCACCGGCGCGACTGTACGAACGCCTCCAGCCTGCTCACCCAGCCGGAGCGCGTGCTCGAGGTCGAGTGGGCGCCGACGTCGCAGTCGACCTTCCTGGTCAACATCCAGGTCGAGGCGCTCGACCGCGCCCGCCTGCTCTCCGACATCACCATGGCGCTCTCGGACGCCCACGTGAACATCCTCAGCGCGACGCTCTCCACCACCCGCGACCGGGTTGCGAAGAGCCGGTTCTCCTTCGAGATGGCCGACGCCGCCCACCTCGACGGCGTGCTCCGCGCAGTCCGCGCGGTGCCGGGCGTCTTCGACGCCTACCGCGTCACCGCCTGAATCAAGGGTGAGCTCCCCCTTCGTGCTCGTGCCGAGGTGATCGGGCACTTCGTGCCCGTGTTGCGCAACGAAGTGCCCGGTCACCACTCAAGACGGGCACGAAGTGCCCGGTCAGTGCTCCGGACGGGCACGAAGTGCCCGGTCAGCCGAAGTCGGCGGCGGCCTTGCGTGCCATGTCGAGGAACGCCTGCTTGTTGGCGAGCTCGGACTCGAGGTCCTTGGTGCGCCTGGCGTCGCCGGCGGCCGTGGCCTTGTCCAGCTTGGCCTGCGTCTCGGCGATGCCGGCCTCGAGCTTGCCGATCATGTCGTCGGCGCGGGCCGACTTCTCCGGGTCGCTGCGACTCCACTGCTCGTCCTCGACCGCCCGGATGGCCTGCTCGACCTTGCGGATCCGGGCCTCGAGGTCCTTCATCCGGTCGCGCGGCACCTTGCCGGCCGCGTCCCACCGGTCGGCCAGGTCGCGGAAGGCCTTCTTGGTCGCGTCGAGGTCCGTCACCGGGACGAGCTTCTCGGCCTCGACGAGGATCTGCTCCTTGACGTCCGCGTTGGCGGCGAACTCCTCGTCGAGCGCCGCGTTGGCGGCGTCGCGGGCACCGAAGAAGGTGTCCTGGGCTCCCCGGAAGCGCTGCCACAGCTGGTCGTCCACCTCGCGCGGAGCCGGTCCGGCCGACTTCCACTCGCGCATGAGGTCGCGGTAGCGACCCGCGGTCGGGCCCCACTCGGTCGACGTCGACAGCGCCTCGGCCTCCTTGGCCAGCCGCTCCTTGATGACGCGGGCGCCGTCGCGGCGCTCGTGCTCCTCGGAGAAGTGCGCCTTGCGGTGCCGGGTGTACGTCGTCCGCGCGGTGGAGAAGCGACGCCACAGTGCGTCGTCGGTGGCCCGGTCCAGCCGGGGCAGCTCCTTCCACGTCGCGAGGAGGTCGCGCAGCCGGTTGGCGCCGTTGCGCCAGTCGGTGCCCTCGGCCAGCTTCTCGGCCTCGGCGACGAGCTTCTCCTTCTCCGTCTTCGACTCCGCGGTCTTCTGCGCGCGCTCCTCCTTGCGGGCCGAGCGCTGGACCGCGATGACGGGGGCGAGCGCGTCGAGCCGGCCCGCCAGGGACACGAGGTCCCCGACGGCGTGGGCGTCGACGACCTGCTCCCGGAGCGCACGTACGGAGGAGGTCGCCTCCTCCGGCGCGAGCCGGCCCGACGCCACCCGCTGCTCGAGCAGGTGGACCTTGCCCTCCAGCTCGTCGAAGCGCTTGGTGAAGAAGTCCAGGGCCTCGTCCGGAGTGCCGGCCTCGTAGGACCCGACGGAACGCTCCCCGTCAGCGGTGCGGACAAAGACTGTGCCGTCCTCGGCGACCCGGCCCCACGCTGTGTCAGCGGGGGCCACGGCGTCGCTGGACTGCTTGTCGGCGCTCATGGTCAACCATCGTAGTCATGGCCCGGACGGCCCTCGGTAGGCTTCCCACCTCACCACTCGACCCGGCACGACGAGACCGCTGCCCCCGACCCGCCATACGAGCAAGGACTGACGCTGTGTTCATCGCTGGCTTCCCCGCCGGACCCTGGGGGACCAACTGCTACGTCGTGGCCACGGGTCCCGGTGCCGAGTGCGTGGTCATCGACCCGGGCAAGGACGCGGCCGCGGGCGTCGAGCAGGTGGTCCGCGAGCACCGGCTGAAGCCGGTGAGCGTGCTGGTCACCCACGGGCACGTCGACCACATGTGGTGCGTGGCCCCGGTCGCCGGCACGTACGACGCGACCGCCTGGATCCACCCGAGCGACCGCCACCTGCTGGCCGACCCGATGGCCGGGATGAGCCCCGAGACGACCCAGATGCTGCTCGGCGGCAACCACACGTGGGCCGAGCCGGACGACGTACGCGAGCTGTCCGACCTCGCCGAGCTCGAGCTGGCCGGCATGAAGTTCGTCGTCGACCACACGCCCGGGCACACCGAGGGCTCGGTGACGTTCCGCTCGCCGTACGCGCAGCAGGACGTCTCCGAGGTGATGTTCTCCGGCGACCTGCTCTTCGCCGGCTCCATCGGCCGCACCGACCTCCCCGGCGGCGACCACGCGAAGATGCTGCGCAGCCTCGCCGGCAAGGTGCTGCCGCTGGCCGACGACATCGTCGTGCTGCCGGGCCACGGCGAGCAGACCTCCATCGGGCGCGAGCGCGCCACCAACCCCTTCCTCCACGACCTCGACCAGGACCTCTGATGAGCAAGATCAGCCCGCTGAGCGGGTTCCCCGAGCTGCTGCCCGCGCAGCGCGCCGTCGAGCGCGAGGTGATCGCGTCTCTGTCGCGCACCTTCGAGCTCCACGGCTTCGCCAACATCGAGACGCGCGTGGTCGAGCCGATCGACCGGCTGGCGAAGGGCGGCGAGGTCGACAAGGAGATCTACGTCCTCCAGCGGATCGCCGCCGCGCCCGACGCGAAGGCCGAGCTGGGCCTGCACTTCGACCTCACCGTCCCGTTCGCGCGGTACGTCCTCGAGCACGCGGGGCACCTCGAGTTCCCGTTCCGGCGCTTCCAGGTCCAGCCGGCCTGGCGCGGCGAGCGGCCGCAGGAGGGCCGCTACCGCCAGTTCACGCAGGCCGACGTCGACATCGTCGGTCGTGACGAGCTGCCCTTCCACCACGACGTCGAGGTGATGTCGGTGATGGTCGACGCGCTGCGTCGGCTCCCGATCCCGCGGCTGTCGTTCCAGTTCAACAACCGCAAGCTCATCCAGGGCTTCTACCGGGGCCTGGGCATCGACGACGTGACCGACGCGATCCGCGTCATCGACAAGCTCGACAAGCTCCCGGCCGACGAGGTCGCCACGATGCTGGTCGAGCGGGTCGGCACCACGCCGGAGCAGGCGCAGCGCTGCCTGGACCTCGCCACCATCCGGGTCGGCGACTCCTCCTTCGTCGAGCGGGTCCGCGCGCTGGGCGTCACCGATGAGCTGCTCGACGAGGGGCTCGAGGAGCTGGCCGCCGTGATCGAGGGCTGCCGCGCCGTCGCCGGCGACAGCGTCGACGTGGAGGCCAACCTGCGCATCGCGCGCGGCCTCGACTACTACACCGGCACCGTTGTGGAGATCTTCATGGCGGGCTATGAGCGGCTGAAGTCGGTCGGCGGGGGAGGGCGCTACGACGCGCTGGCCAGCGACGGTCGTACGACCTATCCCGGCGTCGGCGTGTCCTTCGGCGTCTCCCGCACCCTCATCCCCCTGATCGCCGACGGCGTGCTGTCCGGCAGCCGGCCCGTGCCGAGCGTCGTGCTCGTCGCCCTCAACACCGAGGACGACCGCGATGCCAGCGCCGCGGTCGCTACGGCCCTGCGCGCCCGGGAGATCGCCTGCGAGACCGCCCCTGCGCCGGCCAAGTTCGGCAAGCAGATCCGCTTCGCCGAGCGGCGCGGGATCCCGTACGTCTGGTTCGTCCAGGCCGACGCCAGCACGAATGAGATCCGTCACCAGGTCAAGGACATCCGCACGGGCACCCAGGTCGACGCGGACCCGTCCACCTGGGCCCCGCCGGAGCACGACCTCCGGCCCACCATCGTCAGCACCGTCAGCACTTCCCCCCATGATCAAGAGGAGAACCAGTGATCCGCACCCATGACGCCGGCGCCCTGCGCGCCGAGCACGTCGGCCAGACCGTCACGCTCGCCGGGTGGGTGGCGCGGCGACGCGATCACGGCGGGGTCGCGTTCCTGGACCTCCGCGAGGCCAGCGGCGTGGTGCAGGTCGTCGTCCGCGACGAAGCGGTCGCGCACAGCCTCCGTAGCGAGTTCTGCCTCAAGGTGACCGGCGAGGTCGTGGCCCGCAAGGACGGCAACCAGAACCCCAACCTCGCCACGGGCGACATCGAGGTGGTCGCCACCGACCTGGTCGTGCTCTCCACCTCCGACCCGCTTCCCTTCCCGATCGACGACGCGTCCGGCCACAAGGGCGGCGAGGTCGGCGAGGAGGCGCGCCTCAAGCACCGCTACCTCGACCTGCGCCGCTCCGGCCCCGCGGCCGCCCTGCGCCTGCGCAGCCGGATCAACAAGGCGGCCCGCGACGTGCTCGACGCGCGCGACTTCGTCGAGATCGAGACGCCCACCCTCACCCGCTCGACGCCCGAGGGGGCGCGCGACTTCCTGGTGCCGGCGCGACTGGCGCCCGGCAGCTGGTACGCCCTGCCGCAGAGCCCGCAGCTGTTCAAGCAGCTGCTCATGGTCGGCGGCATGGAGCGCTACTACCAGATCGCGCGCTGCTACCGCGACGAGGACTTCCGCGCCGACCGGCAGCCCGAGTTCACCCAGCTCGACATCGAGATGAGCTTCGTGGACCAGGAGGACGTCCTCGCGCTGATGGAGGACGTGCTCGAAGCGATGTGGGCGCAGGCCGGCCACACCATCGAGCGCCCGATCCCGCGGATGACGTACGCCGACGCGATGGCGCGGTTCGGTTCTGACAAGCCCGACCTGCGGATGGGCCTCGAGCTCGTCGACTGCACCGACTACTTCACGAACACCCCGTTCCGGGTCTTCCAGGCCGAGTACGTCGGCGCGGTGGTGATGCCCGGGGGCGCGAGCCAGCCCCGCAAGAAGCTGGACGGCTGGCAGGACTGGGCCAAGCAGCGCGGCGCCCGGGGCCTGGCGTACGTGCTGGTGCAGGAGGACGGCTCACTGACGGGGCCGGTCGCCAAGAACCTCTCCGAGGACGAGCTGGCCGGACTGGCGACCCACGTGGGCGCAGTGCCGGGGGACTGCGTGTTCTTCGCTGCGGGCGCGACCAAGAGCAGCCGGGCGCTGCTGGGTGCCGCCCGCCTCGAGATCGGCCGCCGTGGCGGGCTGATCGACGACTCGACGTTCGCGTTCACGTGGGTGGTCGACGCGCCGCTCTTCGAGCCGAGCTCCGAGGCGGTCGCCAGCGGCGACGTCGCGGTCGGTGCGGGCGCCTGGACGGCCGTGCACCACGCGTTCACCAGCCCCAAGGAGGAGTTCCTCGAGTCCTTCGACACCGACCCCGGCAGTGCGCTCGCGTACGCGTACGACATCGTCTGCAACGGCAACGAGCTCGGCGGCGGGTCCATCCGTATCCACCGCGGTGACATCCAGAAGCGTGTCTTCTCCGTGATGGGCCTGGCCGAGGACGAGGCGCAGGAGAAGTTCGGTTTCCTCCTCGACGCCTTCAAGTTCGGCGCACCGCCCCACGGCGGCATCGCCGTCGGCATGGACCGCATCGTCGCGCTCCTCGCCGGCACCGAGTCGATCCGCGATGTCATCGCCTTCCCCAAGTCCGGCGGCGGCTACGACCCGTTGACGGCCGCGCCTGCCCCGATCACGGCAGAGCAGCGCAAGGAGGCCGGGGTCGACGCCAGCCCGGCGAAGGACGGCGACACCGACGCGTAATCGTGTTGGTTGCACGCGTGGGACGGTCAAGGAAGTTGCGTCGCGCCCGCGATCCGGCGGAGGTTTGCCGGTCCGGGTGGCGTCAACTGGTTAATGCGTCGTAACTGGATCGTTACGCGTCAGTGATCGTCCGTGCGGCGCGGGTCACATACAGTCCTGTCTCGGCGCTGGCCTCGGGTGATCCCCGAAAGCGGTGCCGGGACAGTCCCGAACCAGATGGGGAGAGCATGTCGGCAGAGACCGCAGGACCGGAGACGCTGGGCTCGTTGAGCACCGAGCCGGAGCACCAGGATCCCAACAGCCAGCAGGCCAAGGAGATCTCCGGCAAGTCGCCGATGCGGATCGCGCTGGGCCGTCTGGCCCGCGACAAGATCGCCGTCATCTGCGCCATCGTCGTGCTGTTCTTCATCTTCTGTGCCGTCTTCGCCGGCCCGATCAGCAGCGTCTTCGGCGTGAGCCTCGAGACGCCGCTGGCGAGCGAGCGTGTCGACGGCCTCAACAAGGGTCTTCCGCTTCCCGAGATGGGCCCGCCCAACGGCGCGTTCACCATGGAGCACCCGATGGGCGTCGCGCCGCGCACCGGCGAGGACAACCTGGCTTACTGGCTCTACGGCTGCCGGGTGTCCCTCCTGATCGCCACCACCGCGACGATCTTCGCGAGCGTCGTCGGCGTGATCATCGGCCTGCTCGCCGGATTCCTCGGCGGAGCGGTCGACAAGATGCTGTCGTTCTTCATCGACATGTTCCTGACGGTCCCGTTCCTGCTCGCCGCGCTGACGCTGGCGCCGATCATCAACGACCGGTTCAACACCGCGGACAACTACGGGACGATCCAGAAGATCGCCCTCGTCGTCGTACTGTCGATCTTCGGCTGGATGGGCACGGCGCGACTGATCCGCGGTGAGGTCATCACGCTCCGCGAGCGCGAGTTCGTGCAGGCGGCCCGCGTGATGGGCATGCCCACCTCGCGCATCCTGTTCAAGGAGCTGCTGCCCAACCTCGCCGCCCCGATCATCATCAGCGTCTCCCTGATGCTGCCGACGTTCGTCGCGCTCGAGGCGGGCCTCGCCTTCCTCGGCATCGGCGTCACCGACGGTGTCTCGTGGGGCCAGACGATCCTCAAGGCCACCAACCTCACCTTCTTCCGTGAGTACCCGCAGTACCTGTGGCAGCCCCTGCTGGGCATCGTCGCGCTGGTGCTCTCCCTCAACCTCCTGGGCGACGCGGTCCGCGACGCCCTCGACCCCAAGACCCGACGCTGAGCACACGCTCAGCCACGGTCCATGCACGCGCCGGAGACGCCGTCCTCGGTGAGAACAAAAAGGAAAGGCTGGACAGCATGAAGCGGAACAAGCCGCTCGCGCTCGTCGCTGGCGCCGCTCTTCTGACCCTCGCTGCCTGTGGCGGCGGCTCGTCGGACGACGGCAGCACCGGTGACGATGGCGCGAAGAGGGACTTCGGCGGGCAAGAAGGTGGGACCAAGGACGCAGAGCGTCAGGGCCCCGCTGTCGAGGTCGAGGGCGCGACCGCCGGGGGGACCGTCACGGTCTACCTGCCGGGCGACCCGGGCCCCGACACGCTCGACCCGACCGCTGGATGGTCCGTTACGGGCAACTCGATCCAGCAGGCCCTGACGAGCCGTTCGCTGACCCAGTACGTCCGCGACGAGGACGGTCAGCCGGTGCTGGTCCCCGACCTCGCCACCGACCTGGGCACGGCCAACGAGGACTTCACCGAGTGGACCTTCACCATTCGTGACGACGCCACGTGGGAGGACGGCCAGCCCGTCACCGCCGACGAGGTTGCCTTCGGCATCTGCCGCTCGCTCGACTCCGAGGCGTTCCCGTCCGGTGCCGGCACCGAGTACTCCAAGACGTTCTTCGACGGTGCGGCGGACTATGAAGGTCCCTACACCGGCAAGGACCCGAAGTGCGAGAAGTGGTCCGGCATCTCGGTCGACGGCCAGGACGTCACGATCAAGATGGCCGTTCCGTTCCCCGACATGGACTACTGGGGCGCCTTCATGGCGATGGGCCCGGCTCCGCTCGGCAACGCCTCCAAGCCGCCGAACTACGGCAACAAGCCGCTGTCCAACGGCCCCTACAAGGTCGACAGCTACAAGCCGAACGAGGAGCTCGTCCTCGTCAAGAACGACCAGTGGTCCGCTGACTCCGACCCGGGTCGTCACCAGTACGCCGACGAGTTCGTGTTCAAGTTCAACCAGGACCAGGCCAAGGTCGACGAGATCATGCTCTCGGACAACTCCGACAGCCAGACCGCCGTCTCCACCGCCCTCGGTTCGGACAAGTACAACGACGCCAACGGCCAGCTCGGTGAGCGTCTCGTGCAGCAGACCTCGCAGTGCGTGAGCACCCTGACGCCTGACTACACCAAGATCACCGACATCAACGTCCGCAAGGCCCTCGCCTACGCATACCCCTACCAGGACGTGTGGATCGCCGGCGGCGAGGTTCCGGGCGTGACCCGCGTTCCCGCCAACTCGGTGATGCCCCCCGGCATGGCTGGCAAGAAGGAGTTCTTCGTCGACGGTGAGCAGATCACCTACGACCCGGAGAAGTCGAAGGCGCTCCTCGCGGAGGCCGGCTACGGCGACAAGCCGTACCCGATCACCATGGTGTTCTACGAGGTCGACCCCTTGGCCGTTGCCGGCCAGGAGCAGATCACGAAGGGCTTCGAGGCCGGAGGCTTCTCGGTCAAGGCCATCCCGGTCCAGGACTCGCCGTACAACATCTGGCTCGACCCGGACAACAAGGTCAACAAGAAGCTGAACCTCCGTGGCGTCAACTGGTGCTCGGACTGGCCGGCTGGTTCGACCATGCTGCCGCCGCTCCTGAAGGGTGGCGCTGTCTACAACACCGCGTTCTTCGACGAGCCGTCGATCAACGATGAGATGGACAACATCAACACCCTTCCGCTGGAGGAGCAGGCCGACGCCTGGGGTGCGCTGGACGAGAAGATCATGACGGAGTACTTCCCGATCATCCCGACCGCGTTCCGCAACGACCTGTTCGTGTTCGGCTCGAAGATCGGCAACCCGTCGGGCGATGGCTCGATCGGTGCGCCGAACTACAAGGACCTCTACGTCATGCAGTGATCCTGGTGCTCTCGCAGGACCGGAGGGCACCGCGTAGTTCCTAGTAGCAACCACTGACGGGTGGGGGCTCCCTGACCGGGAGCCCCCACTCGCCAGCCCGGACCCGGTAGGCTGTCCCGCCTCGGGGGTCCGACTCATCCACCATCCCCGGAGAGTGACCTGCGATGTTCGCTTATGTCGTGAAGCGGCTGATCTCGGGAGTTCTCGTCGTGACGTTGGTCTCGATGGCGATCTTCCTGTTGTTCTGGTTCGGCCCGTCGAGTCCCGCGCAGCCGATCTGCGACCGCGAGACCAGCAACCGGTGCACGCAGACCAAGCTTGCTCTGTACGAGAAGACGCTGGGCTACGACAACCCCGTCTACGAGGAGTACGGCAAGTACGTCAAGGGCATCTTCGTCGGACGTACGCTCACCATCGCCTCCAACGACTACGAGTGCGGCGCGCCGTGCCTCGGCGTCAGCTTCCGCACCAAGCAGCCGGTCAAGGAGGAGCTCGTCTCGCGGATCCCCGCGACCTTCTCCATCGCCATCGGCGGTGCGTTCCTCTACCTCCTCTTCGGCGTCCCCATCGGGGTCGCCGCCGCGAAACGACGCGGCACCGTGGCCGACAAGGCCCTCGTCTCGAGCTTCCTGTTCATCAGCTCGATTCCCTACTACCTCTTCGCGCTGCTGACCTGGCTCTACCTCACGATCACGTTCGAGGTGCCGTTCTTCAGCGACACGGGCTACTTCCCGATCACCGAGGTCGGACCGTTCAAGTGGTTCAGCGGCCTGTTCCTGGCTTGGGTCGCCCTCGGAATCTTCGGCTGCACCCAATACACGCGATTCACCCGCGGCGCGATGGTCGAGGCCCTCAGCGAGGACTACATCCGCACGGCCAAGGCCAAGGGCCTGCCCACGCGCACCATCGTCTACAAGCACGGGCTGCGCGCCGCCCTGGTGCCGGTCGTCACGATCTTCGGCATCGACTTCGGCACCCTGCTCGCCGGCACGATCTTCACCGAGCGGATCTTCGAGATCCAGGGCATCGGCTGGTGGAGCCTCGAGGCCGTGCAGGGCCGTGACCTGCCCGTCGTGCAAGCGACCGCGCTGTTCAGCGCCGTCGTCCTGATCATCTCCAACCTGCTCGTCGACGTCGTCTACAGCGTCCTCGACCCGAGGGTGAGGCTTTCGTGACCAGCGTTCCCATGACCCAGTCGTCCGCCGCCGAGAGGGACGCGGCCGAGGGGCCCTACCTCCAGGTCGAGGACCTGAAGGTCACCTTCCCGACGCAGGACGGTCCTGTCACCGCCGTGAGCGGGCTGACCTACTCCGTGGAGAAGGGCAAGACCCTCGGCATCGTGGGCGAGTCCGGCTCGGGCAAGTCCGTCTCGAGCATGGCCGTGATGGGCCTGCACGACGCCAAGTCCGCCCAGATCTCCGGCTCCATCCGGGTCGGCGGCACCGAGGTGGTCGGGCTCAGCGAGTCGAAGATGCGCGGCCTGCGCGGCAACTCAATGGCGATGATCTTCCAGGACGCCCTCGCCGCGCTGCACCCGTTCTACAAGATCGGCGGACAGCTCGAGGAGGCCTACCTCGTCCACCACTCGAGCGCCTCCAAGCGCGACGCCCGGCGCAAGGCGATCGAGATGCTCGACCGCGTCGGCATCCCCCAGCCCGACCGGCGTGTGGACGACTTCCCGCACCAGTTCTCCGGCGGCATGCGGCAGCGCGCGATGATCGCGATGGGCCTGATCAACGACCCGTCGCTCCTCATCGCCGACGAGCCCACCACGGCGCTCGACGTGACGGTGCAGGCCCAGATCCTCGACCTGCTCCAGGACCTGCAGCGCGAGTTCAACTCGGCCGTCATCATCATCACCCACGACCTCGGCGTCATCGCCGAGATGGCCGATGACGTCCTCGTGATGTACGCCGGCCGCTGCGTGGAGTACGGCACGTGCAAGCAGATCCTGGTCGCGCCGGAGATGCCGTACACGTGGGGCCTGCTGTCCAGCATCCCCGACGTGACGGCGTCGACCGACGCCCGCCTGATCCCGATCCCCGGCAACCCGCCCAGCCTCCTGCGGCCGCCGTCGGGATGCTCGTTCCATCCCCGGTGCGTGCACTCCGACAAGGTCCCCGGCGACCTGTGCCGCACCGAGCTCCCGGCGCTGTTGCCGGCCAGCTCCGGCACGGCCCACCTCAAGCGCTGCCACCTCGCGGATCCCTTGCAGATCTACCGCACCGAGGTGCTTCCCGAGATCGCCCCCGAGCTCGTCGAGGAGACCCGATGACCCAGGACCCCAACGCCCGCGCCCAGATCGAGCCCACCGAGGTGGGGGCGAACGCAGCCGAGACCGGAGACAGGCAGCTCACCGCGGAGGGCAGCCCGGAGACCCCGGACGCGTACGGCTCACACGAGATCAGCATCCAGGACCTCGACTTCGCCACGCTGGCGGAGCAGGGCCACACGGCCACCAAGCTCGACCCCCTCGCTCCGGCCGTGCTGTCGGTCGACAACCTCAAGATGTACTTCCCGGTGAAGTCCTCGGGTGTCGTGCGCCGCACCATCGGCCACGTCCAGGCCGTCGACGGGATCTCGTTCGAGGTGCCGAAGGGCGGCTCGCTGGGACTGGTGGGGGAGTCGGGCTGCGGCAAGTCGACGACGGGCCGGTTGATCACGCGGCTCTACAAGCCGACCGGCGGCTCGATGATGTTCCAGGGCCACGACCTCGCCAAGCTGTCGAGCCGTGAGATGAAGCCGCTGCGCCGCGACGTGCAGATGATCTTCCAGGACCCCTACACCTCGCTCAACCCTCGCCACACGGTCGGCACGATCGTCGGTGCCGCGCTCGAGGTGCACAAGATCGTCCCGAAGAACAAGGTGCTGCCGCGGGTCCAGGAGCTCCTCGAGATCGTGGGTCTCAACCCGGAGCACTACAACCGCTATCCCAACGAGTTCTCCGGCGGCCAGCGCCAGCGCATCGGCATCGCCCGCGCCCTGACGCTCAACCCCAAGGTGCTCGTCGCCGACGAGCCGGTCTCGGCCCTCGACGTCTCGATCCAGGCGCAGGTGGTCAACCTGCTGCAGGACATCCAGACCGAGTTCGACGTGTCGTTCCTCTTCATCGCCCACGACCTGGCGATCGTGCGGCACTTCTGCCCCGAGGTCGCCGTGATGTACCTCGGCAAGATCGTGGAGATCGGTGACCGCGAGACGATCTACGGCCGCCCGCACCACCCGTACACGCAGGCGCTGCTCTCCGCGGTGCCCGACGTGAAGCAGGCGGCGATCGGTGGTCGGCGCGAGCGCATCCGGCTCGAGGGTGACGTGCCGAGCCCGATCAACCCGCCGTCGGGCTGCCGGTTCCGCACGCGGTGCCAGTTCGCCCAGGAGATCTGCGCGAAGGTCGAGCCGCCCCTGCTCCAGATCGGGCCGCGTCACAAGGCGGCGTGCCACTTCGCCGGTGAGCTCGGGTCCCACCCGGCCACGCCGGTCACGACGCAGCTCCTCGGCGTCGACGACCAGGGCAGCCCGGTCGCGGGGGCCACGCCCACCAACACGCAGCTGACCATCCCGGGCTATGAAGAGACCTGGTACGACCTGAAGACCAAGCAGACCACGGGGGGCTGACCTCCTCTGTCGGAGCGTCGGGGGATACTCACCGACGTGGACGGCTTGTTCGAGATTCCGGGCGCGGGGCAACCCGCGCCCGGAGCCATGTCCGGATCCGTCCCGGGTGGCGGGTCGCTCGGCGCGAACACTCACGCCTCCGCGCCCCTGGCGGTGCGGATGCGGCCCCGTACGATCGATGAGCTCGTCGGCCAGCGGCAGCTGCGGGCCGCCGGCTCGCCGCTGCGGCGTCTCATCGAGGGCGACCAGTCGATGGCGCTGCTCCTCTGGGGTCCGCCCGGGACCGGCAAGACGACCATCGCGGCGATCGTCAGCCAGCAGACCCGGCGCCGCTTCGTCGAGGTGTCGGCGGTCGCGGCCGGCGTCAAGGAGGTCCGCGCGGCCATCGACGGGGCGCGCGCCGAGCTCGCGCGCGGCGGCCAGGAGACGGTGCTCTTCGTCGACGAGGTGCACCGCTTCACCAAGGCGCAGCAGGACGCCCTGCTGCCCGGCGTGGAGAACCGCTGGGTCACCCTCATCGCGGCCACGACCGAGAACCCGTTCTTCTCCGTCATCTCGCCCCTGCTGTCGCGGAGCCTGCTGCTGCGGCTGCAGTCGCTCACCGACGACGACGTGGCCGAGGTGATCGACCAGGCGCTCACCGACGAGCGTGGCCTCGCGGGTGAGACCGCCCTCGACGACGACGCCCGCGCCCACCTCGTACGCCTCGCGGGCGGTGACGCGCGGCGGGCGCTGACCTATCTCGAGGCCGCGGCCGGAGCGGCCGCCAGCACGGGCCTCGACGCCATCGACCTGGCGACCGCGGAGACGGCGGTCGACCAGGCCGCGGTGCGCTACGACCGCCAGGGCGACCAGCACTACGACGTGATCAGCGCCTTCATCAAGTCCATCCGCGGCTCCGACGTCGACGCCGCGCTGCACTACCTGGCGCGGATGATCGAGGCCGGCGAGGACCCGCGCTTCATCGCGCGCCGCCTGGTGATCAGTGCGAGCGAGGACATCGGGCTCGCCGACCCGACGGCCCTGCCGACGGCCGTGGCCGCCGCCCAGGCCGTGCAGCTGATCGGCATGCCCGAGGCGCGCCTCAACCTCGCCCAGGCCACGATCGCGCTCGCCGTGGCGCCCAAGTCCAATGCGGTCATCATGGCCATCGACGCTGCCCAGGCCGACGTACGCGCCGGCAAGATCGGCTCGGTCCCGCCCCACCTGCGCGACGGTCACTACGCCGGTGCGGCCACGCTCGGCCACAACAGCGGGGCGCCGAAGCCCTACGTCTACAGCCACGACGCGCCCTACGGCATCGCCGAGCAGCAGTACGCGCCCGACGAGCTCGCGGACGCGAGCTACTACCGCCCCACCGCCCTCGGTGCCGAGGCCGCGGTCAAGGAGCGCTGGGAGCGCGTACGCCGCATCGTGCGCGGAGACAGGAAGGCATGAGCAGGACCAAGCTGCTCGTCGGGGTGTGCCTCACCTTGCTGACCCTGGCCACGTGCACCGCCGGCGGGACCGAGAACGACGACGCCGGCCCTCGCGCCACGACGACCCCGACGTACGCTGACCAGGGGACCGGGAGGAAGGACCCGGGGCGCACGGCTCCCGCCGCCCCGGTCGCGGGTGCCGCCAGCGGAGGGACGATCACGGTCTACCTCCCCGGAGCGCCGGGTCCCGACACGCTCGACCCGACCGGTGCCTGGTCGGTCACCGGCAACGCGATCCAGCAGTCCCTCATCAGCCGCTCGCTGACCCAGTACGCCCGGGGTGCCGACGGTCAGCCCGTGCTGGTGCCGGACCTCGCCGTCGACCTGGGCCGGCACAACGCCGACTTCACCGAGTGGACCTTCACCATCCGCGACGACGCCACGTGGGAGGACGGCCGGACGGTCACCGCCGAGGAGGTGGCCTTCGGCATCTGCCGCTCGCTCGACTCCGACGCCTTCTCCGCAGGTCCGGGGACGGAGTACTCGGAGACCTACTTCGCCGGCGCCGAAGAATACGAGGGTCCCTACACGGGCGAGGACCCCGGCTGCGACGACTGGTCGGGCATTTCGGTCGACGGCCAGGACATCACGATCTCGATGTCCCGGCCGTTCCCGGACATGGACTACTACGGCGCGGTCATGGCCATGGGCCCGGCTCCGCTGGGCGACGCCGCCGAGCCGTCGACGTACCGCCAGGAGCCGGAGGCCACCGGCCCGTACAAGGTCGAGAGCTGGGTCTATGGCGAGGAGCTGGTGCTGGTCAGGAACGACGCGTGGGACGCGGGCTCCGACCCGGGTCGTCACCAGTACGCCAGCCGGTGGGTCTTCAAGTTCAACCAGGACCAGGCCAAGGTGGACGCGATCATGCTGGCGGACAGCTCGCCCGGCGAGGCCGCCGTGTCCACGTCGCTCGACGCCAACCTCTACAACCTCGCCCGCCTCCGGCTCGGGGACCGCCTGGTGCAGCAGCCGACGCAGTGCCTGTCGAGCCTGGCGCCCGACTACACCAAGATCACCGACATCGACGTCCGCAAGGCCCTCGCCTACGCGTACCCCTACGAGGACGCCTGGATCGCCAGCGGTGAAGTGCCGGACGTCAGCCGAGTGCCGGCCAGCTCGGTGATGCCTCCCGGCATGGCGGGTCAGCGCGACTTCCAGGTCGACGGCACGCAGATCACCTACGACCCGGAGAAGGCGAAGGAGCTCCTGGCCAAGGCCGGCTTCGGTGACGAGCCCTACCCGATCACGATGGTCTACTTCGAGCTCGACCCGCAGGCCGTCGCGGCCCAGGACCAGATCACCAAGGGCTTCGAGGCCAGTGGCTTCTCGGTCAAGGCCATCCCGGTCCAGGAGTCGCCGTTCAGCATCTGGACCGACCCCGACGACGAGGTGAACCAGACCCTCAACCTGCGCGGCGCGAGCTGGTGTCCCGCGTGGCCCGCCGGTGCGGCCATGCTCCCGCCGCTGTTGAGCCAGGGCGCGGCCTACAACACCGCCCAGTTCGACGAGCCCTCGATCGACAAGGCGATGGCCGCACTCTCCGCCCTGCCGGTCGGGGACCAGGCCGACGCCTGGGGGGCGCTGGACGAGAAGATCATGAAGACGTACTTCCCGGTCATCCCGATCGCCTACGTCAACCGCCTGTTCGTCTTCGGCGACCGGGTCGGCAACCCGTCCGGCGACGCCTCGATGGGTATGCCCAACTACAAGGACCTCTACGTCGTGCCGTGATTCCGCGCGGCTTATAGGGTGGCCCGGTGACGACGGAGCAGGTGTGGCTGGGCGCGTTCTGCGCTGCGGCGACCACGCTCGCTCTGGTTGCGCTCCTGCTGGCGCTCCGCTCGCGTCGCCGTGCACGTCGTACGGAGTCGCTGGTCGCCGCCCTCGTCGGACGGATCGACGTCCTCGAGTCCGGCGGCGCCGCGTCCTCGACCTCCGCCACCGGCCCCCTCGAGCCGCTGGGCGACGCTGACGCGACGACGTACGTCATCACGCACCTGGACCCTGGGGCGGCACCTCCGGCCCGGCCGATCGACGGTCGCCTGTTCGCCGACATCGTCGCCCGCGAGACCGTCGTGAAGGCCGCGTCGTGGACTGCCGGGCTGCGCCGGGCGCTGTCGCCCGAGAGCCGCAACCGGATCCGCTTCCAGGTGCGCCAGGAGACCAGGCGCGCCGGGCGCGAGCGGCGGGCCGAGACCAAGCAGGCGCTCCGCGAGTTCCGGGCCCGCGAGCGCGCCGCCGCTGGCCACACCGAGGTCGGGGAGGACGTTGCCTGATGGGTCGCCCACTCTGGTTCGTCGCCGGGGCGGGGGTCGGGGTGTACGCCGCTGCCCGCGCCCGCCGTGCCGCCGAGTCCCTCACCGCCGACGGCCTGCGTGATCGCCTGCGCGGGTGGCAGGTCGGCGCGCGGCTCTTCGCCGACGAGGTACACCAGGGCCGCACCGAGCGCGAAACCGAGTTGCGTGAGCAGCTCGGCCTCCGGCCTCATGGGCTACCCGAGCTCACCACGACCGACACGATGAAGGACCACTGATGGACACCGCCGAGATCCGCCGCCGATTCCTCGCGCACTTCGAGGCCGCCGGACATGCTGTGGTGCCCTCCGCATCGACGCTCGCCGACGATCCCAACCTGCTGTTCGTCAACGCCGGCATGGTGCCGTTCAAGCCCTACTTCCTCGGCCAGGAGACGCCACCCTTCGACCGCGCGACGAGCGTGCAGAAGTGCATCCGCACGCCCGACATCGAGGACGTCGGCAAGACGACGCGGCACGCCACGTTCTTCGAGATGTGCGGCAACTTCTCCTTCGGCGACTACTTCAAGGAAGGCGCGATCCAGCTCGCCTGGGACCTGATCACCAAGCCGGTCGCCGACGGTGGCTACGCGCTGGACAAGGACCGTCTCTACCCCTCGGTGCTGGTCGGCGACGACGAGGCCATCGCGCTCTGGATGAAGGTCACCGGGCTGCCCCGCGAGCGCATCGTCCAGCTCGGGCCCAAGGAGAACTACTGGTCGATGGGTGTCCCGGGCCCCGGCGGCCCGTGCTCGGAGATCCTCTTCGACCGCGGCCCGGACTTCGGTCCCGACTTCGACGCCGCCACGCTCGGCCCCGACATGCCGGTCGAGCTCGAGGACCGGCTGCTGGAGATCTGGAACCTCGTCTTCATGCAGGACGACCTCAGCGCCGTACGCTCCAAGTCCGACTTCGACATCGCCGGCTCCCTGCCCAAGAAGAACATCGACACCGGCATGGGGCTGGACCGCGTCGCGCTGCTGCTGCAGGGCAAGAAGAACATGTACGAGATCGACATCGTCCACCCGGTGATCGCGCGGGCCGAGCAGCTGACCGGCAAGACGTACGGCGCCGACCGCACGAACGCCGACGACATCCGGTTCAGCGTCGTCGCCGACCACGTGCGCTCCGCGATGATGCTCATCGGTGACGGCGTCACTCCCGGCAACGACGGCCGCGGCTATGTCCTGCGTCGGCTGCTGCGCCGCGCCGTACGCTCGATGCGCCTGCTCGGCTGCGAGGACCGGGTGCTTCCCGAGCTGATGCCGGTCTCCCGCGACGCCATGAGCCCGACCTACCCCAACCTGGTCACCGACTGGGAGCGCATCGCGCAGGTGGCCTTCGCCGAGGAGGACGCGTTCCGCAAGACGCTGCAGACCGGCGAGCAGGTGGCTCTCCGAGTAGTTGAGTCAGCCCAAGTGACCAAGATGGTGACGGCGCAGGATGCATTCACGATGCATGACACGTATGGGTACCCGATCGACCTCACGCTCGAGATGGCCGCAGAGCATGGGTTGCAGGTCGACCAGCAAGGCTTCATAGACCTCATGGCCGAGCAGCGCGACCGCGCCAAGGCCGACGCCCGCTCCAAGAAGGGCACCCACGGCGACACGGCCGTCTACCGCGGGATCTTCGACACGCACGGTCCGACCGAGTGGCTCGCCTACGAGACGCTCGAGACCGAGTCGCGCCCGCTGGCGCTGCTCAGCAGGGGAGAGGCCGTGCCGCGCCTCGTCGAGGGCGAGATCGGCGAGCTGGTCCTCGACCGCACGCCCTTCTACGCCGAGTCGGGCGGCCAGGTCGCCGATGCCGGCACGATCATCGTCGACGGCGGCAAGCTCGAGGTGATCGACGTCCAGCGACCGATCAAGGGCCTCGTCGTCCACCAGGTGCGCGTGGTCGAGGGCGAGCTGGACGCCACCCGTGAGGTCCACGCGCGCGTCGACCCCGAGTGGCGCATCGGCGCCCGGCAGGCCCACTCCGGCACGCACGTGGTGCACGCCGCACTGCGTGAGGTGCTCGGCCCGACGGCGCTGCAGTCCGGCTCCTACAACCGGCCCGGCTACCTCCGGCTCGACTTCGGGTGGACCCAGGCCCTGAGCCCCGAGCAGGTGCGCGACATCGAGCTCGTCTCGCAGCAGGCGCTCCGCGCCGACCTGGCCGTCGGCTGGGACTACATGACGCTCGAGCAGGCCAAGGAGTGGGGCGCGATCGCGCTCTTCGGCGAGACCTACGACAACACCCAGGTGCGCGTCGTCGAGATCGGCGGCCCGTGGTCGCGCGAGCTCTGCGGCGGCACGCACGTCGACCACTCGTCGCAGATCGGCACCGTCGTGGTCACCGGCGAGGCGAGCGTCGGCTCCGGCAACCGCCGGATCGAGGCGCTGACGGGCGTCGAGGGCTTCGGCTACCTCGCCCGCGAGCGCGACGTCGTGGCCCAGCTGACGAGTCTGCTCAAGACCCAGCCCGACGACCTCGTCGGCCGGGTTCAGGGGCTCGCCGAGCGGCTCCGTGCTGCGGAGAAGGAGCTCGAGAAGGCACGCCTCGCCCAGCTGCTCGGCGCCAGCGCCGAGCTGGCGGCCGGTGCGAGCCAGGTCGGTCCGGTCAAGGTCGTGGCCCACCGCGCCGACGGTGCCGGCGGCGCCGACGTACGCAACCTCGCGCTCGACGTACGCGGCCGGCTGCCCCGGGGTGAGCCGGGCGTCGTGGTGATCATCGGCCAGGCCGACGGCAAGGTGTCGGTCGTGGCCGCGACCAACGACGAGGCCAGGTCGCGCGGCCTGTCCGCGGGCGAGCTGGTGCGCGCTCTCGGACCGCTGCTCGGCGGCAAGGGCGGCGGCAAGGACGACGTCGCCCAGGGCGGCGGCAGCGACGCCTCGCGCATCGACGAGGCGCTTGCGCTGGTCACGACCGAGGTCGCCCGGGCGACCACGCAGGGCTGAGCGTGCGCTTCGGGGTGCGGCTGGGGATCGACCCGGGCGACGCCCGGATCGGCGTCGCGACGAGCGACCCCTCCGGCTTCCTCGCGACCCCGGTCGAGACGGTGCGCACCGGCCGGGGCGACGTACGCCGGATCGCCCAGCTGGTCGTCGAGCGGGAGGCCGTCGAGGTCGTCGTCGGGCTGCCGCGCTCCCTGAGCGGCGCCGAGGGGCCGGCGGCGCAGAAGGCACGCGCCTTCGCGGCGCGGCTGGCCCGCCGAGTTGCGCCAGTCCCCGTCAGACTGTGTGATGAACGACTGACCACGGTGTCCGCCGAGTCGATCCTGCGCGAGCAGGGCCGGCACGGGGCGAAGAGACGCGCCGTGGTGGACCAAGCAGCCGCGGTGCTGATCCTGCAGACTGCTCTCGACACCGAGCGGGCGAGCGGACAGGCACCGGGAGAGATCGTCGAGGTGAGTGACGGATGAGTGAGCACGAGGACCGGGCCGAGGACGAGGAGTCCTACGAGTACGTCCCCGGTGGTCGGCGGCGCAAGGGCCGCGGCCTCAAGGGGTGCCTGGCAGTCCTCGTCGCGCTCGCCGTGCTCGTCGGCGGCTTCTACGTCGGTCTCACCCAGGGCGTCTCGTGGGTCTCCGACCAGTTCCAGGGACCGGACGACTACGCCGGTCCCGGCACGGGCTCGGTCGAGTTCACCGTCAACGAGGGCGACACGGTCGCCCAGATGGGCCGCAACCTCAAGGAGCAGGGCGTCACCAAGTCCGTACAGGCGTTCATCGACGCCGCGGCAGGCGAGAGCGCGTCCAGCGGCATCCAGGTCGGTGACTACGAGCTGCAGAAGGAGATGAAGGCCTCCGACGCGCTCGAGGTGCTCATCGACCCGGCCAACCTCATCAGCTTCCCCACGGTGACCATCCCCGAGGGCCTGCGACTCGTCGACATCGTGTCCGTGCTCGCCGACAACACCGACTTCTCCCAGGGCGCCTACAACAAGGCGCTCGAGTCCGGAAAGCTCGGCCTCCCCGACTATGCCGAGGGCAACGCCGAGGGCTACCTCTTCCCGGCGACCTACGAGATCAAGCCGAACCAGAAGCCCGTCCAGATCCTCAGGACCATGGTCAGCCGCTGGCGCGATGCCGCCGATGCCGCCGACCTCGAGGGCCGGGCGGCAGAGCTGGGCCACACGCCGGCCGAGCTGATGATCATCGCCTCGCTGATCGAGGCCGAGGGCCGCGGCGCCGACATGCCGAAGATCTCCCGCGTCATCTACAACCGGCTCGACGGGCCCGGCGACAAGGGCGGCACCAACGGCACCCTGGGCATCGACGCGTCCAACGCCTACGGCCTCGGCAAGTCCGGCACCACGGCGTTGACCACCGAGGAGCTCGCGGTCGACACCCCCTACGACACCCGCCGGCGGGTCGGTCTGCCCCCGACGCCGATCGAGGCGCCCGGCGACGACGCCATCGCGGCGGCCGCCAACCCGGTCGACGGCCCCTGGTACTACTACGTCACGGTCAACCTCGAGACCGGCGAGACGAAGTTCTACGAGGACTACGACGGCTTCCTGGAGGGCAAGGCGGAGTACAACTCCTACTGCGAGACCTCGTCGGACCGCTGTTGAGCCGACGCTGCAGCGTGCTGGGTGATCCCATCGCCCACTCGCTCTCACCGGTGCTCCACCGGGCGGCCTACGTCGAGCTCGGGCTCGACTGGACCTACGACGCCCACCGGGTGCCTGCGGGTGGCCTGACGTCCTTCCTCGCCGGGCTGGACGAGACGTGGCGCGGGCTGTCCCTGACGATGCCGCTCAAGCGCGAGGCGCTCGCGCTGGCCGACCGCGTCACCGACCGCGCCCGGCTCGCGGGCGCCGTGAACACGCTGGTGCTCGAGGGCGACGGCACCCGGCTCGGCGACAACACCGACCTGCCCGGCGCCGTCGCGGCGATCCGGGAGCGTACGTCCCTCCCGCTGCGGTCGGCGGCGATCCTGGGCGGCGGCGCGACGGCCGTCTCGGTCGGACTCGCCCTGGTCGACCTGGGCGTGACCACGATCGAGGTGCTGGTGCGCGACGAGGCCGGGGCCGCCGAGACGATCGACCTGCTGCGGTCGCACCCGGCAGGCATCGACGTACGCACCGGGGCGCTGGACGCGACCGGTGACCTGGCCGTCGACGTCGTCGTCGCCACGATCCCGGCGGCCGCGCAGACCGACGCGCTGGTCGCGCGCTGTGCCGGCGTCCCGGTCGTCTTCGAGGCGCTGTACGACCCGTGGCCGACACCGCTGGCTGCCTCGGTCGACGAGTCCGGTAGCCGCACGCTCGTGGGCGGCCTCGACCTGCTCGTGCACCAGGCCGTCGTCCAGGTCGAGCTGTTCACCGGACTTCCTGCGCCGCTCGACGTGATGCGGGAGGCTGGCCGGCACGCCCTCGACGAACGGAGCCCTGAGTGAACGACGCCGTGCTGGCAGCCCTGCTCGGGCTCCTGGTCGCAGGCCTCGGTGGCCTGCTGGTGCCGCGACTGATCGCCTCCGTGCCGGAGCCGGCACCCAAGAAGTCGGAGGCCGCGCCCGACGAGACCGTCGAGTCCGAGGCCGATCCGCCCGCCACTCCTGAGGCCGAGGAGCCGCCGAAGACGGCGTACGTCGACATCGCGGCCCGGCCGGGGCTGGGCGTGCGCAGCGCCGCGATCTCCGCAGTGTGCGGTGCGGTGCTCGGTGCCGCGACCGGCCTCGACTGGCCACTGCTGTGGCTGCTCCCGCTGACCCCGGTGGCCGTCGCGCTGTCGGTGATCGACTGGCACACCCGGCTGCTGCCGCGCCGGATCGTGGTGCCCGTGACGCTGGCGGCGATCCTGCTGGTGGTCGTCGTCGGGCTCATGACCGACCAGCGCGACCACCTCGTGAGTGCGTTGGTGGTGATGGTCGTCGCGCGGTCCTTCTTCTGGGTCCTGTGGGCCGTGCTGGGCGGGGCCGGGATGGGGTTCGGCGACGTACGCCTGGCTGCCCCGGTCGGACTGGTGCTCGGCTGGGTCGGACCGGGCCCTGCCTTGCTCGGATTCTGGATCGGCATGGTCATCTTCGGCCTGCCCGGCCTTCTCCTCGCCATCGTCAAGCGGGACCGGAGCCTGATGAAGAAGCCGTTCCCGTTCGGGCCGTTCATGATCGTCGGCGCGCTGGTGGGTCTCGTCTGGGGGACCGCGCTCGCTGGGCGCATCTGGGGCTGAGAGACTGGAGCCATGCTCCGATGGCTCACTGCAGGCGAGTCCCACGGTCCCTCGCTGGTGGCGATCCTCGAGGGGCTGCCCGCCCACGTCCGTGTCACGACCGACGACCTCGCCGAGTCGCTTGCGCGGCGCCGGCTCGGCTACGGCCGCGGTGCGCGGATGAAGTTCGAGCAGGACCAGATCCGCGTGCTCGGCGGCGTCCGGCACGGTGAGACGCAGGGCGGCCCTGTCGCCATCGAGGTCGGCAACACCGAGTGGCCGAAGTGGGAGAAGGTCATGTCGGCCGACCCCGTCGACCCGGTGGAGCTCGACGCCCTGGCCCGCAACGCGCCGCTGACCCGGCCGCGCCCCGGTCACGCCGACCTCGTCGGGATGCAGAAGTACGCCTTCGACGAGGCCCGCCCGATCCTCGAGCGCGCGTCCGCCCGCGAGACCGCGGCCCGCGTGGCGCTCGGCCGGGTGGCGTCCAACTTCCTCGAGCAGGCCACCGGTGCGCGGATCGTGTCGCACGTCGTCTCGCTCGGCGGGGTGAAGGCGCCCGCGGGCGTCGTACCCGCCCCCGACGATGTCGCGCGCCTCGACGCCGACGAGGTCCGCTGCCTCGACCCCGAGGCGAGCGCCGCGATGGTGGCGCGCATCGACCAGGCCCACAAGGACGGCGACACGCTCGGCGGCGTCGTCGAGGTCGTCGTGCACGGGCTGCCGCCGGGCCTCGGCTCGCACGTCCACTGGGACCGCCGCCTCGACTCCAAGCTGGCCGGCGCGCTGATGGGCATCCAGGCGATCAAGGGCGTCGAGGTCGGCGACGGCTTCGAGCTGGCCGACACCCCGGGGTCGCTCGCGCACGACGAGATCGTCCCGACCGACGACGGGCTGCGGCGTACGACTGGCCGCTCCGGTGGCACCGAGGGCGGTATGTCCACCGGCGAGGTGCTGCGGGTCCGCGCGGCGATGAAGCCGATCGCCACCGTGCCCAAGGCCCTGCGCACGGTCGACGTCGCCACCGGCGAGGCCACCGTCGCGCACCACCAGCGCTCGGACGTCTGCGCCGTGCCCGCCGCCGGGATCGTCGCCGAGGCGATGGTCGCGCTCGTGCTGGCCGACGCGGTCGTCGAGAAGTTCGGCGGCGACTCGGTCCAGGAGACGCGGCGCAACGTCGAGTCCTACCTCGACACGCTCCGGTACCGCTGATGCCCCCACGCGTGGTGCTGGTCGGCCCGATGGGTGCCGGCAAGACGACCGTCGCCGGGCTGCTCGGCGAGGCGTGGCAGGTGCCGGTGCGCGACACCGACGCCGACATCGAGGCCGGCACCGGCCGCGAGATCTCCGACATCTTCGTCGAGTCGGGGGAGGAGACCTTCCGCGAGCTCGAGGCTGCCGCGGTCGCGGCGGCCGTCGCCGAGCACGAGGGCGTCCTGGCCCTCGGCGGTGGTGCGGTGCTGCGCCCCGGCGCGCGTGACCTGCTGGCCGGCCTGACCGTGGTGTTCCTGCGGGTAGGACTCACCGACGCCGTGAAGCGGGTCGACCTCGGCATCGGGCGGCCGCTGCTCCTCGGCAACGTCCGCTCGCGCATCAAGGCGCTGCTCGACGAGCGCACGCCCATCTACGAGTCCGTCGCGACCCACGTGGTCGAGACCGACGGCCGCACCCCCGACGAGGTTGCCGCGGAGATCCGGGAGCTGCTCTCGTGAGCACCTCGGACGACACCGTCCTGCACGTCGGCGGCGCCTCGCCGTACGACATCGTGGTCGGTCACGACCTGACCGCGCGACTCCCCGAGCTGTTGGGTGAGTCAGTGGAGCGCGTCGCCGTGCTGTACGCGGGAGCGCTCGGCGCGCTCGCCGACCCGATCGTCGACGCGCTGGTCGAGCACTACGACGTCCTCGCCCTCGGGCTACCCGAGGGTGAGCGCGCCAAGACCGCCCCCGTCGCCGCCGACTGCTGGGAGGCGCTGGGCGAGGCCGGCTTCACCCGGTCGGACGCCGTGGTGACGATCGGCGGCGGCTCCGCCACGGACCTCGGTGGCTTCGTCGCCGCGACCTGGCTCCGGGGCGTACGCGTCGTGCACGTGCCGACGACCCTGCTCGCGATGGTCGATGCGGCCGTCGGTGGCAAGACCGGCATCAACACCGGTGCCGGCAAGAACCTCGTCGGGGCGTTCCACGAGCCGGCCGGTGTGCTGTGCGACCTCTCCCTGCTGGCCTCGCTGCCGCGCGAGGAGCTCGTCGCGGGGCTGGGCGAGGTCGTCAAGTGCGGCTTCATCGCCGACCCGGCGATCCTCGAGATCGTCGAGCGCACCGATCCTGCCGCGCTGACCGCCGACTCGCCCGAGCTGCGCGAGCTCGTCGAGCGGGCGATCCGGGTCAAGGTCGACGTCGTCGTCGGCGACCTGAAGGAGACCAGTGCCCGTGGGGGAGTCGGACGCGAGGTGCTCAACTACGGCCACACGCTCGCGCACGCGATTGAGCGCACGAGCGACTACACCGTCCGCCACGGCGAGGCCGTCGCGATCGGGTGCGTCTTCGTCGCCGAGCTGGCCGCCCGCGCCGGCTCGCTCGACCCCGCGATCGTCGAGCGGCACCGTGCGGCGCTGTCGCGCGTCGGCCTGCCGACGACGTACGACGCCGCGTCGTTCGACGACCTCCACGCGGCCATGAAGATCGACAAGAAGGCGCGCGGATCGCAGCTGCGGTTCGTCGTGCTCGACGACCTCGCCTCCCCGCGGATCCTCGCCGGCCCCGGCGAGGAGGACCTGCGGGCGGCGTACGCCGCGATAACGTCCGCCGGGTGAGCGAACCGGATCCCGACGTCCACGTCTCCGAGTCCGGAGGCACCATGCAGCGCCTCTCCGGCGCTGCATCCCCTCGTCCCGTCGACCTCGAGGTCCTGTCGCCGCTGCAGGTGGCCGAGGGCGCCGGCCCGTGGTGCCCGGCAGGTGCCGGACCGTTCCTCGCCGTGGGGGACGTCGTCCAGTGGCGCTACGCGACCAGGTGCGACCCGATGCGCGTGGTCCGTGACGACGAGCGCGGGCTGGTGGCGTGGCTGGCCGACGACACCGAGCTGCTGTCCACGGCGCCCGGGGACGGCGTGGCACTGCGGGACAAGCCACTCGCCGAGCGCTTCCTGGGCGACCGGGTGCCCGCGCTCGGCACCTGGCGGGGCGGCGGCATCCTCCGCATCGCGCCCACCGACCGGCCGTGGTCGGTGTGGGTCTTCCGGGAGGACGACGGATCGCTGGCCGGCCACTACGTGAATCTCGAGCTGCCGCACCGACGGCACGGCGACGAGACCAACACCCGCGACCTGATCCTCGACCTGTGGCTCGAGCCGTCGGGCGTGCTGTGGCTCAAGGACGCCGATGAGCTCGAGGCCGTCGTGGAGGCGGGGCGCTACCTGCCCGAGCAGGCCGCCGAGGTGCGCGCGATCGGCGAGTGGGCCCGCGCCGAGCTGGTCGAGGGACGCGACTGGCCCCTCGACGACGAGTGGACGGCGTGGCGCCCGCCCGCCGCATGGACCACGCCGCCGCTGCCGGACACTCCGCTGGTGGCCGAGGCGCGGCGCACTACGCTGCCGTGATGAAGGTCTTGGTGCTCAACGGACCCAACCTGGGCCGCCTCGGTCGCCGCCAGCCGGAGATCTACGGCTCCACCACGCACGCCGAGCTCGCGCACCAGTGCGTCGAGTGGGGCAGCGGTCTCGACCTCGAGGTCGAGGTGCGCCAGACCAACCACGAGGGCGAGCTGCTCGACTGGCTCAACACCGCCGCCGACGACGGGGTCCGGGTCGTCCTCAACGCCGGCGCCTGGACGCACTACTCGCTGGCCCTCTGGGACGCCTGCGCCCAGCTCTCCGCGCCGCTCGTCGAGGTGCACATTTCCGACCCGAAGCAGCGCCCGGAGGAGTTCCGGCACACCTCCGTCGTCGAGCCGCACGCAGCGCTCACGATCGCGGGTGAGGGAGTCGACGGCTACCGTCGCGCGCTGGAGTTCCTCGCCGGACCCGGCTAGACCTCCCTTCCGCCAGGCACTCGGCGAGCGCGACAATGTGCGAGCGGGGAGGGAGGCGGTCCCCATGCGCGTGCGCTACGTGCTGACGGCACTCGCGGTGGCGCTGGCGACCGGCGTCGTCTGCGTCGGCGGACTCTCACGGATCGCCATGTCACTGCTCGCCAGCCGCAACCCGCAGGCCGCCGGGCGCACGAGTGACGACGGCTTCGAGATGGGCGTGGTGACCTTCGACGGGTCGATGAACCTCGCCGTCCTGGGCCTCTTCGTCGGCGTCGCCGGCTGGCTGGTGTACCTCGTGGCCAGGCCGCTGCTGTTCGGCCCGGGCTGGTTCCGCTGGTTCTGCCTCAGCATCCCGCCGGGCGTGGTCGTGGCGAGCCTGATCGTGCACCCCGAGGGCGTCGACTTCACCCTCCTCGGCCCGGTGTGGCTCACCGTCGGCCTCTTCGTGCTCGTGCCCGCGACCTACGGGCCGCTCATGCACCTCGCGATGGTGCGCCTCGGAGGCACGCCGCCGGGCGAGGACCTGGCCGTCCGCGCCCCCGCGGTCGCGTGGACCCTGCGGGCGTTCTTCGCGGCGCTGTCGGTGCTGGCGTTCGTGGGGCTCGTGGGCGACGTCCAGACCCTCGCCTGAGCCGATCCGTGCGAGCCTTTGGCGCATGGACGAACGGGTGGAGCTCAGCGCGCTGGCGATCAACGTGGCCATCCCCGAGGACCTGCGGTGGCGCGACACGCGACGCGACGAGGAGTTCGAGCTCCAGTCGCTGACGATCCGGATGCTGCCCGACGGCTCGCTGGCCGCCAAGGCCTACGGACGGCCGGTCGCGGGCGGCCGCGGGGCGTACGTCTCGTTCCCGGTGCCCGACCGTCCCGAGATCACCGCGCTGATCTCGGCGGCGGCCGACGAGGCCTCGCGTCGATGGGCCGCCCACACCTGATTGGATCGACGGGTGCTGCCCTTCCGCCAGGTCGATGTCTTCAGCGCCGAGCCGTGGCTCGGCAACCCGCTCGCAGTGGTCCACGACGCCGACGGCGTGACCGATGAGCAGATGGCGCGGTTCGCGCGGTGGACCAACCTGTCCGAGACCACGTTCCTCTGCGCACCGACGGGCCCGGGCGCTGACTACCGCGTTCGGATCTGGACGACCGGCGGCGAGCTCCCGTTCGCCGGGCACCCCACCATCGGCAGCGCCCACGCGTGGCTCGAGGCTGGGGGAGTGCCCCGCGGCGACGTGATCGTCCAGGAGTGCGGTGCTGGCCTCGTCGACGTACGCCGCTCGCCGCGGCTCGGCTTCGCCGCACCACCGCTCCGTCGGTCCGGGCCCGTCGTGGCGGATCTGCGGGCGCGCATCGTTCGTGCGCTCGGCATCGACGACGCCTCGGTGGAGGACATGGCGTGGATCGACAACGGTCCCGGCTGGGTCGGCGCCGACCTCGGTTCGGCGCGAGCCGTGCTCGAGGTGGTGCCTGACATCGCCGCCTTCACCGACCTCAAGGTCACGATCCTCGGCCGCTGGGACGACGCGTCGGCCAGCGAGCTCGGCGCCGACGTCGAGGTGCGGGCGTTCTACGCCGATGGTCGCGATTTCGGCGAGGACCCCGTCACCGGGTCGGCCAACGCCGGCCTCGCGCAGTGGCTGATCGGCACCGGCGCCCTGCCGGCGGCGTACACGTCCCGGCAGGGCAGCGTCATCGGCCGGGAGGGACGCGTCCGCTTGGAAGCGGACGGCGACAGGGTGTGGGTGTCGGGCGATGCGGTGACCCGGATCGTCGGCGAGGTCGATCTTTGACCGTGCGTACGGTCCTCCTGGGCGACAGCCACCTGGCCAGGCTGCGCCGCGAGCTCGACAGCTTCCCCGGTGAGGTCCGCAACGCAGCCGAGGGCGGCGCGTCCTCGCGCGACCTGATGGGGCAGGCGGCCGCGGTCGGCGTACGGGAGTCGGACGTCGTGGTCCTGTCGGTGGGCACGAACGACGCCGCCCCGTGGAAGCACGTCCCGATGCCCGAGTTTGCGCAGACCCTGTCGATGCTCGCGGCGTCCCACGCGCCGCGCGGCTGGGTGTTTGTCGCCCCGCCCGGGGTGGTCGAAGCACGTCTGGCCGGGGCACGCGATCGCACCAACGCGGTGATCGACGACTATCGGGAGGCTGTGATCGAGGTGGCTGGACAGGTCGGCGGTCGCGTCGTGCGTACGGACCTCCTGCTCGCTCCGCTGGGCGCGAAGGCCTTCGCGGACGATGGGGTGCACCTCAACGGGGCCGGGTATCGCGTCCTGGTGCCCGCCATCGTGGCGGCGTGCGGGGCCATTCCGTAGACCGTTCGGGTCGACTACAGCGCGCGCTCGCGGACGTTGTCGTCCTCCCACGCATCACCGATGTGGAAGCGCTTCTTGCCGACCTGCTCGAAGCCGTGGCGTGCGTAGAACGCGTTGGCCCGCGCGTTCTCCTCGCTGACTCCGAGCCAGATGCCCTGCGCCCCGGTTTGCCGAGCCGCGTCCAGCGTGGCGGCCATCAGGTGGCTGGCGACCCCGGTGCCGTGGTGGTCGGGATGGACGTAGCACCGTTCGAGCGAGACTGTTGGTCGGAAGCGGATCGTGCGCGCGACGTCAGGATCCGTGGGTTCTCCACCGATGAGCATCGTGTAGCCGAGCGGGTCGGTCCCGTCGTCCGCCTCGGCGAGCAAGACGACGCAGGCCGGGTCGGCGAGGTGGCGGCGGAAGCTCGCCGGATCGAGCCGGGTGGCGATGTGCGTCGCCAGGAACTCGGCCGAGGTCTGCGGCGTGCAAGCGAGCGGGAAGGTGAGCGCGGCGAGCCGGGAAAGCCCCTCGGCATCGGACTCGAGGGCTTGGCGGACGGTCACGGGCACGTTCGAAGCCTAGGACCGTACCCGCGCGACCCACCCAGAGATCCGTAGGACTGCTGATGTGGAGTGCCTGCCCGCGACGCCAGACTCGGTCGCAGGCCTCGCATCCTGAGCGAGGTCGGGGAGGGAACCATGCGACACGTGCTGAGCAGGAGCGCGCATGCGGACCAGCTGGAAGCGGAGGTCCGCGACGCGAGGTGCTGCGCTGCGAGCTGCCGGTGTGGAGCCTGCGAGGTGAAGTTGGGGGAGATCCGCGCAGCGCGACGGGACGCGCTCCTGCACACGATCAGCACGGTCCGGCCCCGAAGGTCAGCGCGATGATGGTCCGGGACGGTGCGGCAGGTGCCGGCAGTGGGGGCCGGGTGCCGCCGTCCGTGATCGGTATCAGCCGGCGGGAGCGTCGAGATGCCGCCCGCGGACGCGCCTCGATCCAGTTCGGCGCGGAGGCCGACGCGGCACTCGACATCCTCGAGCTGCTGGAGCTCGCCTGGCACGACTGCCACGGCGACATCACGCCGCCATCGCACGTGATGGAAGACGTGTGGGTGCTGGCCAACGCGAGCCTCGCCGGACTCGCGTCAGCCGCACGGCTCGCCGTCACGGATTGGCGTGACCTCCGCGTGGCAGCCGACAGCATGCGACCGCTCCAGTCCGAGCTCGGCTGACGCGGCACTGAGCCCCTGGCGGGTCAGCCCGGTCTCCGGGCGGGCTGAGCCGTACGCCCGTACAGGGCGCGTCTGCTCCTCCCACGATCGGGACGTGATCGCGGGAGGAGCAGGCGTCCGTGACTAGGTGCGCGGGATGCTCACGGTGCCGCGCGGGGTGACCAGGACCGAGAGTCCTGCGGGTCCGGTCCAGAGGTAGGACCCCGGGCCAGTGCGTTCGTAGCTCCATCGCCCGGCGGTCTTCGCCCGGTGGTGGCGCCGACAGAGGGGCGCGAGCGAGTCCGGTGACGTCTGCCCCGGCGGTCCGCCGTCGCCGGGGTCCAGGAACGGGTCGCGGTGGTCGAGGTCGCACTGGCGGGCCGCGCGACCGCACCATGGGAAGACGCACGTCTCGTCGCGGAGACGAACCTCCTCCGCCATGCGGGGAGGCGGGTCGTGCCGGTCGACGGACCAGCGGTCGTCGGCGGCGACGTGGACGACGGGTTGGATGGTCACGCCCGAACGGCCCACCCACTCCCGGATGAGGTCGAGGGTCGCCGGCCCGAGCGACTCGACGCTGCCGCTGGCTCCCGGCGTGCCGGCAACCACGTCGGCGAGCGAGGCGTGGAGGTAGAGCCTGACCTTCGCGTCACGTCGGCTCATCGCCTCGCGACGCGCCTGCTCGTGCGCCTGCGGATCGGGCGTGGACAGCAGCGAGGTGAGGTCGAGTCGTGCCTGTGCGTCGGCGATGACGCCGAGCGCCTTGGCCTTGCGTACGCCGAGGGGCTCGGCGTCGCCGAGCGCGCCCAGCGCCTCGGCCTCGGCGCAGACCACGTCGTGGAACCGGGTCAGGTCGAGGGTGTCGCCCGTGGCGTGGAGCTCGGAGGTGCCCGAGGCGCGATGGGGGTCGGGATGGGACAGCACCACGTCCCACGACGACCGGGCGGCCTGCTCGCGGTCGGCGAGCTCGACGCCGTCGCAGCGGGCAGCCGCCTCGGCGACGAGTCGGTCGAGTGCCGGTGCGCTGAGCGAGGAGACGCGGCCGGCGACCTGCCGGTCGACCCAGCGTGCGGCATCGGGGGACAGGCCTCGCGTGCGGGAGGCGACCCGGCGCGCCTTCCAGGCCGGCACCAGCAGCGCCCGCGCCTGATCCCACAGCAGGGGGAGGCGGTGGTGCAGGTCGAGGGTGTCCGCAAGGAGCGTCGAGGCAGAGGCCGGCGAGCACCCCATCGCGACGGCGAGTGGCTCGCTCGTGAACGCCGCGACCTCGGGCGTGCCAGCGCCGCCCAGCGTCTCCGGCTCGGTGAGCACAGAGGGGAGCACGGGGCCGTCGGCGGTCTCGCAGGCATCGACGGGCGGGTGAGCGACAGCCCACTGGTAGGCGATCTGGAGCTTGTGGACCTCGCCCTCACGCAGCACCGACTCGATCTCGGTGGCCTCGGACAGCAGCGCAGACTCGGCCAGGTCCTCGAGGTCGGTGACCCCGGATCCGAAGGCGGTGGCTGCTGTCATGTGACTACACAATCAGGACCCACCGACAGTGGACCTGCCTCCAGGACCCGCCTGTGGACAGGGATTGACCGGCGCCCCACCGTTGGAGGAGGACGGCCATGGAAGGTCCTACGCGAGGTCGAACTCACGGTCGTCGCCGACAGGCCAGAGCACCTCGTAGCGCTCGCCGCCCACGGGCCTGGCAGCGACGCGCACCTCCGCGTGTGCGAGCAGCGACGCTTCATGGACCGTGCTCAGCGCGCGCGCCGGCTCAGCCGTGAAGATGAAGAAGTTGACCTCACCAGACCCGATGTCGTGCCCGTCGACCTCGTGGTCATCGCCAAGCACCTCGATCAGAGCGTCCTCGTAGTCCACGAGGTCGTCGAAGGCAGGGAAGACCGACTGCGGGAACTGGATGACGAGCTGATGCGTGGGCTCAGGCACCCGGACAGGCTAGGGGTAGCCCAGGACCGCGAGCGAGGTCACGGCGAGCCAGCCGCGTCGACGTACAGCCAGGCATCGACCACCTCGCCCGACGCGAGCGTCACGGGGGCGAGGACCCGCTCGTAGCCCGGTCCCTCGAACTCGTCCAGCGACGTCCAGTGGTCGGCCAGCGCGGGAGTGGTGAGGACGAGCCCGGACACCTCGGGTCCGTCCGGTCGCAGGGCCAGGGCGGGGTAGCCGTGGTCGGCTCCCCAGCCAACGTCGAGCACTTCGCCGTGGACGACCGCCGGTACCCACGTGCCGCCCAGTGGCGCAAGCACGTGCTCGTTGGGCCGCCCGGGCGCGAGGGTGCCGTAGACGAAGAGCCGCTCGGTCATCTCAGAGGTTGCCCAGCCATGCGTCGATCGGTACCTCGCCGGCGCCGAAGACGAGGGTCTTGCGCGACGCTCGGTTGTCGGCGAGGACCGCAGCCGCCACGTGCGCGACCAGCTCGCGCGGCGACTCGTCGCCGTCGCGGGAGGAGGCGTCGGGGTTGACGCGGCCGTCGGACGGGTC
Source organism: Nocardioides zhouii (assembly GCF_004137345.1). GTDB lineage: Bacteria > Actinomycetota > Actinomycetes > Propionibacteriales > Nocardioidaceae > Nocardioides > Nocardioides zhouii. The sequence continues at coordinate 194,807 of NZ_SDWV01000003.1, read as the reverse complement.
CGTGGTGAGGGCGCCGGGGCCGAGGACGGTCCAGTCCAGCTCGGTGCTGCGCAGGTGCTCGTCGGCAGCGATCTTGGCGTCCTGGTAGCGGCGGAACGGGTCATCCTCGGGCACGAGGTGGTCGGCGCTCGCGCCGGAGAAGGAGACCATCACGTAGCGGGACACGCCGGCGGCGACGGCGGCGTCCATCGAGCGGATCGCGGCGTCCCGGTCGACGGCGTCCGTACGCTCGGGCGAACCACCGCCCGCGCCGGCGGACCACACGACCGCGTCCTGGCCGGACAGCAGCTCGGTGAGGGCGTCGGTGTCGGCGTCCTCGACGGACGAGACGAGCGCGGTGGCACCCGTCTCCTCCACGTCGGCGGCGTGGTCGGGGTTGCGGACGACCGACGTGACCTCGTGGCCCGCCTCGACCAGCAGGGGAGCCAGGAGGAGTGCGATCTTGCCGTGGCCGCCGACGATGGTGATTCTCATGCGTCCGACGCTAGCGCGGCTACGGTGGCGCGGTGCAGACGTCCACCCACGCCGTGACGATCGGCGACCGGGAGGTCCGCAAGGAGTTCGTGGCCGACCACGAGGCGGAGGCCGAGCGGGAGTGGGCCATTCTCACGCTCCTCGCCGAGCACGCGCCCGGCCTTGCGCCACGGCCGCTGCGCCGCGAGGACGGCGCGACGCCGGTGATCGTGATGGAGCGACTCCCCGGCGAACCGCTCGCCCCGCGCCCGCTGACGATCTTCCAGACCGCTGCGCTCGGGTCGGCGCTGCGACGGCTGTACGCCGTACCGGTCGAGACCGTACGGGAAGCCGGGATCGGGCCGCGGAGGTACGGCGTGCGCGAGCACGCGCCGCTCCTCGTCGAATGGCTCGCCGAGGACCACGACCTCACCGAGTGCCGGGACCCCCAGCTGGTCGCCGAGGCGGTCGAGGTCGCCCGTGCCTACGCCGCCGCCCCGCCCCTGCCCGAGCCGCGGGTCACGGCCCTCGGGATCGCCGACCTCAACCCGCCCAACGTGCTGTGGGACGGGCGGGTCGCCCGACTGGTCGACTTCGAGGACGGCGGCCTCAGCGACCCGGCGTACGAGCTCGCGGACCACGTCGAGCACCTCGGCAGCCGGCTTCCGCGGGTGTACGAACCCCACGCGCTGGCGGACGCGGTCGACCTCGACGCCGACGCGCGGGAGCGGATGACGGCGTACCGCCCGTTGTGGGCCGCCTTCTGGCTGGTGATGCTCCTGCCGGGCAACGGGGGCTGGCGGCGCAACCCGCCGGGCACCACCGAGGCGCAGGCCGAGCATTTCATGGCTCTCGCAGCCCACGACTAGACTGGCGCGTCGGCGCCGGCCCCACGGCCGCGGCGCCCGCTCATCCTTGACATCTGACACAGCGACGAAGGCGGACAGCGAGCATGGCAAGCACCAACGACCTCAAGAACGGCATGGTCCTCAGGATCGAGGGTCAGCTCTGGGCCGTCGTCGATTTCCAGCACGTCAAGCCCGGCAAGGGTCCGGCCTTCGTGCGCACCAAGCTCCGCAACGTCGAGTCGGGCAAGAACGTCGACCGCACCTTCAACGCCGGCCTCAAGGTCGAGACGGCCAACGTCGACAAGCGGACCATGCAGTACCTCTACAACGACGGCTCGTCGTACGTCTTCATGGACAACAGCACCTACGAGCAGCTCGAGGTCTCTCCCGAGGTCGTCGGCGACGCCAAGAACTTCATGCTGGAGAACCAGGAGGCCATCGTCGCCACCAACGACGGCCGCGTCCTCTTCATCGAGCTGCCCGCCTCCGTCGAGCTGCTGATCGCCGAGACCGAGCCGGGCCTGCAGGGCGACCGCTCCACCGGCGGCACCAAGCCCGCCACGCTGGAGACCGGTCACACGATCGCGGTGCCCCTGTTCATCACCTCTGGCGAGAAGGTCAAGGTCGACACCCGCGACTCGTCCTACCTCGGCCGCGTCAAGGCCTGAGCGCCCCAGGTGGCTGCCCGTTCCAAGGCCCGCAAGCGCGCGCTGGACATCCTGTTCGCCTCCGAGCTCCGCTCCGAGGACCCCGTCGTGGCGCTCGACCGCGCCATCGAGGCCGGTGAGGGCCCGACCAACGACTACACCAGCACGCTCGTACGCGGTGTCGCCGAGCACCTGACCCGCATCGACGAGGTCCTGACGACCTACAGCAAGGGCTGGACCCTCGCACGGATGCCGGTCGTCGACCGCAACGTCCTGCGCATCGGCGTCTACGAGCTGCTGTGGGGCGACGCGGACGTGCCGGAGAACGTCGCGGTGAGCGAGGCGCTGCATCTGGTGCAGGACCTCTCCACCGACGACTCACCGGCATTCGTCAACGGCCTGCTCGGCTCGGTGCTGCGCGACCGCGCCACCCTCGTCTGACTCGCACCACTCGCAGGGGTGACCGGACGTCGCCGGTGAACAGTTGTACGTCCTAGGTTGAGGCCATGAACGCCCCCAGCGACACTGCCGAGTCCGTCCACCAGAGCAAGTGGATGGACTACGCCATCCGGATCGGACTGGTGACGTACGGCGTCGTGCACCTGTTGGTCGGCTGGCTCGCCCTCCAGCTCGCGTTCGGTGAGAAGGAGGACCAGACCTCCAACTCGGGCGCGCTGCACTACCTGTCCGAGCAGCCGCTCGGGGGATTCCTGGTGTGGGTCATCGCGATCGGGATGCTCTTCCTCGTCGTCTGGCGACTGCTGGAGTTCGCCTTCGGCTATCCCGAGGAGTCGGACGACGCGAAGCGCTGGCGCAAGCGCGCGACGTCGCTGGGCAAGGCGATCATCTACGGGGTGATCGCGTACAGCGCGTTCAAGACCGCCACCGGCGACGGTGGGGGCAAGGGCGGCACCGACTCGATGACGGCCAAGATCATGAACCTGTCGGGCGGCCAGCTGATCGTCGGCGCCATCGCCCTCGCGATCATCGGATACGGCATCTCGCTCATCATCCGGGGCTGGACGGAGAAGTTCCGCGAGAACCTCGATGCACAGGGTCAGTCGGGCCAGGACGGTTCGGCGTACGTCATGCTCGGCAAGGTCGGCTACATCGCCAAGGGCGTCTCGATCGGCATCGTCGGCGGGCTCTTCGGCTACGCGGCCATCACCCACGAGGCGAAGAAATCCGGCGGGCTCGACCAGGCGCTGCAGACCGTGCTCGAGCAGCCCTTCGGCCAGGTGCTGCTCACCGCGATCGCGCTCGGTATCGCGGCGTACGGCCTGTTCTGCTTCGCGCGTGCCAGGCACCTCTCGCGCTGAGGGTCCGTACCTCGCTCAGCGGGTGGCGGGCGCGCCGGCCGCCACGGCCAGCGCGGTCGTGACCATGTGGTCGCGCACCTGCTCGGCCGTCACGCGGCTGATCCGCGGCACGCCGGGCGCCTCCTCCGAGACGAGCATCGCCACCCGGCCGAGCTGGAGGGTGCCGAGCCCGCTGGCGTAGAGCATGTTGGCCAGCAGTCGCGGGTCCTCGACGTGGAAGTCGCCGCTCTGCGCGCCGGCCTCGATCGTGCGGGTCAGGACCGACAGGCAACCGCTGATGGCCTGGCCGAGCCGGTACATCGCGCTCTCGCTGACCTCCTCGAGCAGGTCGCCGCCCGGGCGCCGCATGATCGACTGGGCGCAATCGACGAAGGCCGGGTGGGCCAGGCCGTAGCCGACGAATGCCTCGACGAGGGCCTCCAGCTGCGCGCGGGGCTCGCTCGTCGTCTCGGCCGCGTCCTCGAGCGCGACGCGCAGCTCGTCGAGGTACTGCACCAGTGTGAGGCTGAAGAGCTCCTCCTTGCCGGTGAAGTGCCGGTAGATGATCGCCCGGTTGATGCCGACTGCCCGGGCGATGTCCTCGATCTGGGCGTCGCGGACGCCGCGCTCGTCGAAGAGCCGGCGGGTGGCCGAGATGATCTCGGTCTCGCGGAGTCGTCGGCGCGCGGCCGCGGTGCCTCCGCGCCCGGCGGTCGCCGGGGCCGACTCGGTGCTCATGGGGCCAGTCTAGGGAGGGCGGTCGTCGAGCCCCGGGTGTGGTTGCATGCCGTCATGGCCTCTCTCGGACTCCGTCGCCTCCTCGTCTGCCTCCTGCTCGCGCTCCTCGGCGGCCTGGCCTTCACCCCACCGGCGTCGGCCGGCGCTGCCGCCGACGACCGGTTCACCGGGACCGCGCGCCTGCCCGGCTGCTCCGGCGCGGTGGTGCGGTGGGCGTCGGCCCTCGCCGAGGACCCGGCCGTCGTGATCACCAACGGCCACTGCGTCCGCTTCCCGTTCCTCGGCGCTCGGGAGGTGCTGGTCGACCAGAAGCAGTACAAGAAGATCGAGCTGCTCGACGGCAGCGGTGACGTCGCGACCACCGTGCGCGGCACGCGGCTGGCGTACGCCTCGATGTATCGCACCGATCTCGCCGTCTACGAGCTGCGGGAGTCCTACACCGACCTCGCCGCAGCGGGCGTCACCCCGCTCACCCTCGCCACCGAGGGCCCGTCGCGCGGTGACGAGATCCGGATCCCGTCGGGCTACTGGACCGAGCAGCGGGCCTGCACGACCACCGGGACGGCGTACCGGGTCCACGAGCGGGAGTGGGACTGGTGGCGCTCGATCCGGCTGCCCGCCCAGGACGGGTGCGCGATCCGCGGCGGCTACTCCGGGTCGCCGATCGCGTCGCGGGAGACCGGCCTCGTCGTCGGGATCGCGAACACCGGGTACGTCGGCGGCCGCCGGTGCATCGACTCGGCCTGCGAGGAGAACCAGCGCGGGCGCGTGGTGATGCGGAAGAACATGAACTACGGCCAGCAGACCTGGCTGCTCACCACGTGTGTAGGCGCGGACCGGCGGTTCGACCTCTCGGTGGCCGGCTGCAAGCTGGCGAAGCCGCGCGGCTGATGGTGGTCGAGCTCCGGCCGCTGACGACCGAGGACGTCGAGGCGCACAACGCCGGCGAGGACGAGCTCGTCGTGCGGTGGCTCACCGGTGGCTACGGCACGATCGAGGGAACGGCGGAGCACTTCGCCGTGCTGGCCGACAACGCCGCGGCGGGGGTCGGCAAGCGCGGCTACGGGATGTGGGTCGACGGCCGGCTGGGCGGCTACGTCGACTTCGACCCCGACCTGGACGACGGCCTCGAGGCGGACGAGGTCAACCTCTCCTACTGCGTCCACCCCTGGGCGCGCGGCCGCGGCGTGGCCGGGGAGGCGGTCGCTCTCGTCTGTGCGCTGCTGCGGAGCGACGGGATCGGCCGACGTGCAGCCATCCGCGCCGACCCGGAGAACGACGCGTCCCTGCGGGTCGCGGACAAGGCCGGCTTCCGGTTCGTGCGCGAGTTCGTCTCGGGCACCGACCGCCATCCCGACGGCAGTCCGGCGACGTTGCGGCTCTACCTGCTCGACCTGTGACGCCTCCGGGCCTGCAAGCAACGTTGCTTGCACCGCGAGGCCCGGGAGCGGCCCTCAGCCGGGGACGTGAGCGCGGACCTGCTCGATCGTGTCGGCCTCGTCCGGTCCCTTGTCGTCGCGGTAGCGCAGGACGCGCGCGAACCTGAGCGCGACGCCGCCGGGGTAGCGCGTCGAGCGCTGCAGGCCGTCGAAGGCGATCTCCACCACCTGCTCGGGCCGGACGTGGACGACGTACGAGCTGCGGTCGACCGGTGACGTCGCCAGCTCGGTGAACCGCTCGGTCTGCCAGGCGAGCATCTCGTCGGTCATGCCCTTGAACGTCTTGCCGAGCATCACGAACCCGGTCTCCGACGACTGGTCGCGGGCGCCGAGGTGGATGTTGGAGAGCCAGCCCTGGCGCCGGCCCGAGCCCCACTCGACCGCGAGCACGACGAGGTCGAGGGTGTGGCGCGGCTTGACCTTCACCCACGCGGAGCCGCGGCGGCCGGCGGCGTACGGAGCGGACAGGTCCTTGAGCACGACACCCTCGTGCCCGGCGGCGACGGTCTCGCTGGCGAAGGCGTCTGCGGCGGCCGCGTCGGCGGTGACGAGGCGGCGTACGCGGTGCTGCTCGGGCACGAGCGCGTCGAGGGCCGCGAGGCGCTCGTGGCCGGGGGAGTCGAGCAGGTCGCGGCCGTCCAGGTGAAGCAGGTCGAAGAAGTGGGGCGTGACCGCGACTCCAGTGTCCTGGGCCGTCCGGCTGGCCGTGTCCTGGAAGGCCATCGGCCGCCCGTCGTCGGACAGCGCCAGTGCCTCGCCGTCGAGCACGAAACGGGTCGCCGGCAGTGATCGGGCGACCTCGACCACCTCGGGCAGTCGACCGGTGATGTCGTCGAGGCTGCGGGTCACCACGAGCACGTCGTCGCCGTCGCGGTGCACCTGGATCCGGATCCCGTCGAGCTTGGCGTCGATGGCGACCTCGGTCGCGCCGTCGGCGGAGAGGCCGGCCATGGCCGTCGTGACGTCGGGCGCGCTGGAGGCGAGCATCGGCATGATCGGCCGGCCCACCTCGAGCCCGATCGCATCCAGCGCCGCCTGGCCCTCGAACGCCGCCCCGGCGGCCGCGACCGTGCTGCCGGCGAGCATCGCGGCACGGCGTACGGCCGCGAGCGGCACCTCGGCCACCTGCGCGACCGCCTCCTGGGTGACGGCGTCCAGCGCTCCCTGGCGGAGGTTGCCGGTGACGACGGCCTGCAGCCACGCCTGCTCGGCGGCGGTGGCGCGGCCGAAGAGGTCGGTGACCGCCTCCTTGCGCGCAATCTGTGACCCGGCTCCGGAGAGGCCCGACATGGCCTCGAACGCGTGGTGGACCTCGAGCACCGTCAGCGACGGCTCGTCGGCGGCGGAGGGCAGGTCGCTGACGCCGCGCCAGCCCAGGCCCGTACGCCGCTGGCGCAGCGCGCCGCCGAGGTAGGACACGACGATCTCGAGCTCGGCCGGCTCGACGCCCCGCAGGGTCTCCGCGAGCGCGGCCACCTTGGCCTTGCGGGACCGGGTGGCGGCGACGGCGGTGGAGGTCGCGACGAGCTCGGCGAGCAGCATGCGCCCATCCTGCCGCCCGCCACCGACACCCGCTGCCCCCGACGGGCAGTGCAGGATGGTCGAGTGACTGACGCATCCCTCTACGTGCCGCGCTTCAACGTGATGGAGCCCGACGCCGTACGCCCCTTCGTCGAGGCCGTCGCGACCGCGCAGCTCGTCACGGTGGGTGCGGACGGCGTGCCCGACGCGACGTTCCTGCCGGTGCTCTGGGAGGGCGACCGGCTCGTCGGCCACCTCGCCCGCGCCAACGCCCACTGGCGGCGGATCGTCGACGGTTCACCGGCGCTTGCAATCGTCACGGGGCCGGACACGTACGTCTCGCCGAGCTGGTATGCCACCAAGGCCGAGCACGGCAAGGTCGTGCCGACGTGGAACTACTCCGTGGTCCACCTCCGCGGCCGGATCGTCGTCCACGACGACCCCGAGTGGGTGCGTGCGCTGGTCACCCGGCTCACCGACCGTCACGAGTCCTCACGCGACGAGCCGTGGGCCGTCACCGACGCACCGGCGGACTACATCGACAAGAACCTCCGCCCGATCGTCGGTGTCGAGCTCCTCGTCGAGTCCGTCGAGGCGAAGGCGAAGCTCAGCCAGAACCGCTCCGACGAGGACCGCTCGGGTGTCGCCCGCGGGCTCGCGGCCGACGGCGTCGACCCCGCTGGTCTGGTGCAGGAGTGAAGCCGGGCCGGATCCGCGAGCGCTTCACCGGGCGGATCGCCGGCGTCGGCAGTACGAGCGGGGTGCGGATCGTCGTCGGCCGCTGGGACGACTCGCCCTGGGGCACCTTCGCCGACGCGATGGTCGAGGACGCCGCCGGCCACCGCGTGCTGCTCGCGCCCGACGAGCGGGTCCGCGAGTTCGTCTCGTCGACGTACTCCTTCGACGAGCAGGTCATCGAGCCGGTGTCCGTCGAGGACACTGCCGACGGGTGGCAGGTCGTCACGCCCTCGCTGTCGCTCCGCCTGGTGTGGTCGGAGGGCGTACGCCGCTGGGCTCCCTGCTCGACCTCGTGCCCGCACGCGTCGCGACCTCGCCTGCCTGGTGCAGCGCCATCGACCCGGTCGCACGCGTCGTCTTGCGGGGCGTACGGACCCGTGGGACCGCCGGCAACGACCGGGGCGAGTGGTACGGCGCGACCGCGATGGTGGCGGTCTCGGCCATCGAGGGGGAGTGGCGTGGGACCGACCTGGGTCGGCTCGCCCCTGTCGAGCCGCCCTGCCGGTTCGGGTTCTCCAGCACGCCGAAGCGGCCCTCGGTGACGAGCGTGGTCACCACGATCGATCGAGCGGTGCAGCCGGCTACTTGACCTCGGAGCGGCGCAGGGTCAGCAGCCCGATGACGAGGGGTACGACGATCCAGATCATCGTCGTCGAGCCGAGCATCGCCCACTCCTCACCGGTGTTCGTGGCGCCCTCGAAGAGCTCCACCTGCGTGTAGTTCCAGTCGATCCACGGCTGCAGGTCCTCGAACCACGAGCGCACCTGCGCGAGGAGGACGAGGATGCCCGGCATGACGAGGGAGACCACGAAGTAGCCCACGATCGCCGCGGCCGAGGCCCTCAGCACCACGCCGAGCGTGAAGCCGATCGCCATGCCGACCAGGTTGCCGAGCACGATCTGCGGGGCGGTGGACAGCGACACGTCCCAGACGGTGTCGACGCCGGCGAGTGCGGAGCCGGCCAGGTTGCCCACGGCGCCGACCGCGAACGCGATGGCCATCGAGCCGAGGCCGACGATGACGCTCGCGATCGCCTTCGCGCCGATCACGCGTCCGCGGTGGGGCACCAGGGTGAACGTGGTGAGCCCGCTGCGCTGGCTCCACTCGCTCGTGACGGCCAGGATCGCGATCATCGGCAGGATCACCGACATGGGGAAGCCGATCGCAGTCGCGAAGCTGTCGTACGTCACGGCGTCATCGGGAGCGAAGAGGATGACCGCCCCGGTGGCGACGAGCGACAGGACGCCGATGCTGACGAGCATCCAGAACCCCGAGCGCGTGTCGAACATCTTGCGGAGCTCGATCCTGACGAGCCGGGCGGTCGGGATGGGACGGACCGCCCGGCGGGCAGGTGCAGTCTCCGTGGTGGTGGCAGGGGGGACGATCGTGGCGGTCATGCCGCAACTCCTTCTCGTTGGGTGTCGGCAGTGAGCGACAGGAACATGTCTTCGAGCCCGGCGCCCTCGGCGGAGCGGAGCTCGGTGAGGGCGATGCCGGCGGCCAGGGCCACGGCCCCGACCTGTGCGGGGTCGGCGTCCGTACGGACCGAGCCGTCCCCGGCGAGCGTGCTGGGGATCCCGGCCTGCTCGAGTGCGTGGGCGAGGTCGCGGGGTGACGCCGAGCGGGCGAGCGTCCCGGCCGCGGCGAGGAGGTCCTCCTTGGTGCCGGACGCGACGATCTTGCCGTTCCCGATCACGACCAGGTCGTCGGCGATGACCTCGATCTCGTGGAGCAGGTGCGAGGACAGCAGCACCGTGCCGCCCCGGCCGGCGAAGCCCGTCAGGAGGTCGCGCATCCACCGGATGCCCGCGGGGTCGAGCCCGTTGGCGGGCTCGTCGAGGATCAGCACCCTCGGATCGCCGAGCAGCGCGGTGGCGATGCCGAGACGCTGACGCATCCCGAGGGAGTAGTTGCGCACGCGGCGCCCGGCCTCGGTGGGGGTCAGGCTCACCAGCTCGATCATCTCGTCGACCCGGGCGCGGGGCAGGCCCATGGTGTCGGAGGCAAGGGTGAGGATCTCGCGTCCGGTGCGGCCGGCGTGCTGGGCAGAGGCGTCGAGCAGGACGCCCACCTCGAGGCCGGGGTTGGGGAGGTCGGCGAACCGGACGCCGTCGATGGTCGCCGAGCCGGACGTTGCGGTGGTGAGCCCCACCATGACGCGCATGGTGGTGGACTTGCCGGCACCGTTCGGACCGAGGAAGCCGGTCACGCGACCGGACCGTGCTGTGAAGGAGACGTTGTCGACGGCGGTGAAGCCGGCGTACGTCCGGGTCAGGGAATCGACTGTGATCATGGCCCCAACCCTCGCGGTATCACGTCGTGCGCGTATCGGTTCGAAGGCCAGTCCTGACCCGGCCGAAAGTACGGTTCGACCCTGAGGGCTGTCCCTAGTCCCGGACGCGGCCGGTCTCGTACCCCCACATCGCGATCTCCACCCGGTTGCGGGCACCGAGCTTCGCCATGAGGCTGCCGATGTGGGTCTTCACCGTGCTGAGGCTGATGTGCAGCTCGGCGGCGATCTCCGCGTTCGTACGACCCCGCGCGATGGTGAGCAGCACCTGCTCCTCGCGTTCGGTGAGCGGGTCGATGGGCTGGACGGGAGGCGATGACCGACCCGAGCCCGCGAACGTCGACAGCAGCCGGCGGGTGATGCTGGGCGAGATGAGCGAGTCACCCCGGGTCGCCGCCCGGATCGCCTCGCCGAGCAGCTCGGGGCCGGCGTCCTTCAGCAGGAAGCCGGTGGCGCCGGCCGACAGCGCGCCGTGCACGTACTCGTCGAGGTCGAAAGTGGTGATCACGACGACCGCGATCGGGTGCTCGACGCCCGGTCCGGCCAGCAGGCGCGTCGCCTCGACGCCGTCGAGGACGGGCATCCGGATGTCCATCAGGCACACGTCGGGACGGAGCTCGCGAGCCAGCCGCACCGCCTCCTGCCCGTCGCGCGCCTCCCCGACGACCTCGATGCCGTCCAGGGTGCCGAGGATCAGCCGCAGTCCGGTCCGGACGAGGTCCTGGTCGTCGGCGACCACCACCCGGATGCTCACGCCGGCACCGTGCGCGGCAGTGTCGCGGTGACGGCCCAGCCGCGGCCGGGGCCGGGACCCGCCTGGCACACGCCCCCCAGGAGCAGCGCGCGCTCCACCATCCCGGTGAGCCCGAAACCCGCCTCGGGGGCGGGGTCGGCCGGACGCGGATCACCGTCGTCGCGGACGACGAGGTTGACCATCGACCGGTCGCCGACCACACGTACGTCGATCACGGTGGCGTTCCGGGCGTGGCGCCGGGCATTGGTGACCGCCTCCTGGGCGATCCGGAAGACAGCGGCGTCGATCGCAGCCGGCAGGGCGGCGAGGTCACCCGAGACGCTGATCGCCACCCGCGGCCCGGCAGGCGAGGCACCGGCCAGCCGCTCGAGGTCGGCGACACCGGGCTGCGGGGCGTAGTCGACCGGTGCCCCGTTGCGCAGCACGCGGACCATCGCCCGCATCTCCGCGAGCGTGCGCGACGCCTCCACCTCGATCACCTCCAGCGCCTCGAGCGGCGACGAGGGGTTGGTCGCCGCGAGCGCGCGACCCGCCTGTGCCTGGATGGCGATCGCAGAAACATGGTGCGCCACAGTGTCGTGCAGCTCGCGCGCCAACAGGACCCGCTCGTCCGACTTCACCTGCTCCAGCCGTCGCTCCCGGGCACCGTGCTGGGAACGGACCGCCCACCCCAGGGCAAAGGCGGACATCAGGATCCCGACCCCGCCGATGGCGTCGCCGATCCCGGTCCAGCTCCCGATGAACGCCACCGTGCCGGAGAACAGGATCACCGCCAGTCCCGCGACCGCCTCCCGCCCGGAACCCCATCGGACGAGTGCGTAGGCCAGCAGCAGGAAGTAGAGCATCGTGTAGACGTCGAGCGCCGGCGCACCGAAGGTGATCAAGCACAGGTCAATGACCGTGACCACGCCGAAGGCCGTCACGACCATCGCGAGCGGATGGGTGCGTCGCCACAGCAGCACCGGCGTCAGTCCGACCGTCACCACCACCGCCAGCCACGGCAGCGACAGGTCGTCACGCAGGACACCCTCCAGCACCCCGAAGAACAACACGACCGCGAGCAGGGCCCAGTCCCGCCACACCCGGACCGGCGGGGGCGAGGGCCGGGGCTCCTCCAGGAGGGACCGCAGTGGGTTGCTCACCCCCTCAGCGTAGGGATGGAGCACCGCCAGGGGCTCGGCCGAAAGGCCGATCCGGCTCCGGGTCGGCAGCTAGCGCGATCCCGTCTCCTGCAACCTTGCCGCGATCGGCTCGAGCGAGGCGATCAGGTCGTCGAGCTCGACGGGGCCCAGCACGGCGTACGGCGGCTCGGCGAGGATGTCGGTCAGGGACTCGATCAGGTGTTTGGAGGCGCGCCCTGCGTCGGTGAAGAGACCAGACGCGTCCACCAGCCCGCGCGAGCGCAGACCGTCCATCACCGACGCGAGATAGCTCGCCGGGAGGTGGTGGATCCGCCCGAACGTCTCGGCCGGGTGGATCCCCATGTCGAGGGCGAGGAGCACGTGGGCCTCGGTCCGGTCGATCTGCTCGGCCATCAGCGCGACGATGTGACCGTCTCCGCGGTGCTCGCGCAGCATGTTGGCCGCGTGCCACAGCCGGGCGACCGGCTCGTCGGGGATCGGGAGCGCGCGGAGGGCGGCGTACATCACGCGTCCCTCGACGGGCGCGCTCACCGCAGCCAGGGTGAGGAGGTCGGCCGCGCGCGACAGGCCGGGGGTGCCGACGAGGTCGCCGAGGATCCGCACCAGCGCGGCGACGCATCCCTGTTGCCGGGCAGCGTGCGCGGCCTCCGGGGTGGTGGTCGCCCAGACCTTCGGGACATGGCGGGCGACCTCACCGGGTGCGAAGTTGTAGAAGGCAGCGTCGACGACCTCGGCCGGGACCACGCCCAGTGGCGCGGAGCGACCGGCGAAGTAGCCGTCCCAGTAGCCCCGGAAGCCGAGCGCCGCCATCGCCTCGTTCGGCTCGTCGGAGAAGAAGTTGACCAGCGCGATCGGTTCGGTGAGGTCGAACATCCTGCGGGCCACGGGTGCGTGCGTCATCAGTCGTCTCCTCGTCGTTCAGGCCCCATGGTGGGGCCTCCACCAGTACGACGAACGGGTAGGGGGCGATACGACACCTGTGACAAGACGAAGGGCGCCCCGGCCAGGGGACCAGGACGCCCTTCGCCGATCGGGGTTGGGCGTCAGCCGCCGCAGAGACCGGTGGCGGCGGCGTTCTTGGCCTGGCCGCCCACGGCCTTCACCAGCTGGCCCACGTTCTCCAGGCCGAGGGCGTCGGCGGTGTTGATGGCCTTGTGGATCCCGCCGAAGCACGCCGCGTCGGAGGGAGCGGCCTGGGCGGCGCCGGCCGAACCGAGCAGGGCGAGAGCGGCGATGGAACCAGCAACGAGCATGCGCTTCATGGGACATCCCTTCGTGGGCGGGTGCGGGTCACCCTCTGACCCCTTCTCCGTGTGAGAGGCGTCACTGGATGCACCTCGAGAGCAGGTTCGTGATTCGACATGCCCGCCGCGATCGTGTTCTGGTGGAGATGCCGCAGGCACCGCTCCTCACCGAGGCGCCTCCCATCGCGAGGCGGATGCGTGCCGCGGCCTCGACGCCCACCGACGGCGTCGCGTCCGAACGCCGCCGAGGCGTGCCCCGACACCCCCGTGAGGTCCGAAGCACATGCGTGCCACCACCACACCCGCCCTGTTCACCCGTCCGCGATTCTCTGCCGGCATCGCCGCAGCAGCGCTCGCGCTCACCCTCGTGCCCGGTAGCGCCGTCGCGCAGGATGACGCCGTCGACGTACGCCTCAAGGTGGCCGACGCGGCTCCCGTCGAGGTCGCCACCACGCCCCAGACGTGGCCCGGCCAGGTGCTCGAGGCGTACGGCGTGCCGGTCGACGGCAACGACCTGGTCGACGTGCTGCGCGACGGGGACGAGGTCTCGGGAGACCGCAAGCGGCTGCGTGAGGGCGACGTCGTACGCCTGACGGAGGTCGTGAAGGAGCGCAAGACCAAGCTCAGCAAGGTCCGCAAGGGCACCGTCGAGCTGTTCACGACGAAGCTCGAGCCCGGCGAGCGCAAGGTCGTCAGCACGGGTCGCGCGGGCGTCCGCAAGGTCGTCGCGATCCAGACGCTCCACAATGACGAGCCCGTGAAGTACCGCGTGATCAAGCGGAAGCTCGTCCAGGAGCCGCGCGCCCGCCGCGTGCTCGTGGGCCGTGAGGCGTACTCCGTGCCCGGCGCCGACGGCCTCAACTGGGGCGCTCTCGCCAACTGCGAGTCAGGCGGCAACCCGAACGCGGTCAACCCGGCCGGCTACTACGGGCTCTACCAGTTCGACCTCGGCACGTGGGGGAGCGTCGGCGGTTCCGGCCTCCCCACCAACGCCTCCGCAGCCGAGCAGACGTACCGGGCCAAGCTGCTCTTCCAGCAGCGCGGGCGCTCCCCGTGGCCTACGTGCGGTCGCCTGCTCTGAGGCTGGTTGCTACTGGGCTCCCGGGAAGCCGTGCTGACGCCAGGCCTCGTAGGTCACGACGGCCGCTGAGTTCGCCAGGTTGAGCGACCTGCGTCCTGGGACCATCGGGATCCGGAGCCGATCGGTGACCCGCTCGTGGTCCAGCACCTCGGGCGGCAACCCGGTCGGCTCCGGTCCGAACAGCAGCACGTCGTCCGGCTCGAACTCGACGTCGGTGTGCCAGCGGGTCGCGTGCGCGGTGAAGGCGAACACCCGCGATCCGGCCAGCGCGGGGCTGGCGAGGGCCGCGTCGAGGTCGGCGTGCACCTCCACCGTGGCCAGGTCGTGGTAGTCGAGGCCCGCGCGCCTCAGCTGGGGCTCGGACAGGTCGAAGCCGAGGGGCTCGACCAGGTGCAGGGTCACGCCCGTCGCCGCCGCGAGCCGGATCGCGTTGCCCGTGTTGGGCGGGATCCGGGGCTCGAGGAACATCACGTGGAACACGGCGTCAAACTAGCCCGGCACCGTCCCGCTCGCGGGAGTGGTGCACACTTGTCACCTGTCAGGCTCGCAAGATCCTGGCCATGCGGACGTGGTGTAGTTGCAGCACGGCTCCCTTCCAGGGAGATGGTCGAGGTTCAAATCCTCGCGTCCGCTCCACTTCTCACAGCGACCTCGCGCGCAGCATCCGCAGCACCTCTTCGGAGCGCTCGGTGAGCGAGCCCACCACGACGGGTGCGGCGTCGGCGGCTGCGACCTCGCGGGCGTGGTCCACCCACGCCTCGTCGATCGCGAACACGGGGAAGAGCACGAACGAGAGCGCCAGGCCGGGGATCATCCCGCCCTCGTGAAGGCTCGGCAGCGCCGCGACGTAGCGCTCGGCGTACGGCGTCAGCACGTCGTCCTGGCCGGGGCGCCAGAACGCGTCCGAGATCTGGCTGACGTTCTGGATGGGCGCGGTGCGCTCCACCATCGCGGCCCACGCCTCGTCCTTCGCCTGTGCAGTCGGGGAGCTCGCGCGCACACAGAGTCCGCGGATCCACGCGTCGGGGTCGGGGTCGCGCCCCTCCAGGGCATTCACGGCGTCGGTGTCCACGTCGCCGAGCTCGGCCCGGCGCTGGAGGACGTACCACTGCAGGTCGACGTCGTCGCCCACCTGCTCGCGCAACCGGGCGAGGTCGTCCGCACCGGTCGCCGTACGAGCCAGGATGCGCAGTGCTGACTGCCGCGAGACCCCGGTGTCGACCAGGTGCCGTGCGGCGGCCGCCACCTGCGCCTCGAGGCCGACCCGCTCAGCTTCGGGTGCCCACCGCTGGGCGGCTGCGAAGGCATGCTCGAGGCACGGCTCGACGACGGTCTCGACGGTCTCCACCGTCAGGACGTCGGTGTACGCGCCCACGACCTCGGCTGCCGTGGCCTCGCCGCTGGACAGCATGTCCCACACCGTCGCCATCGCCACGGCGCGCGCGAGGGTGGTGGGCAGGCCCGACGGATGATTGATGAGCACCTCGCGACCCGCGGCGTCGGGCCGGCTGGTGGCGAACGTCGTGTCGTCGTGGTTCACGAGGTAGAGGTCGGCCTGGGGCAGGCCCTCGACGGCGGTGCGCTCACCGTCCACCTCCACCATGGTCGAGCCGACCTGCTCGAGTACGTTGCCCGTACGGCGGTAGGCGCCCACGCCCACGACCTGCGGGTGCGGCGCCCCGTGGGCGCCATGGGCGGTGAGCACCAGGCCGTCGGCCGTGTGCTCGATGCCGAGCCGGTCGACGCCGGCGGTCTCGAGCCAGGCGATGCGCCAGGGCTGGAGGTCTCGACCACTCGCCTGCTCCAGCGATGCGACGAGGTCGTCGAGGGTGGTGTTGCCCCAGGCGTGCTCGGCGAAGTAGGCGCTCATGCCGGTCGAGAAGGTGTCCTCGCCCACGAAGTGCATGAGCTGCTTGAGCACCGCCGCGCCCTTGGGGTAGGTGATGGAGTCGAAGATCGACTCGGCGTCGGCCACGGTGGCCACCGGCTGGCGGATGGGGTGCGAGGCAGGCCCCTGGTCGGCGAGGTAGGCGGCCAGCTTGTCGCCCACCAGGTTGTTGGCAGCCGTGTCGCCGTAGGCGGTGGCCCGCTCGGCCGCCCACATGCAGGCGAACTCGGCGAAGGCCTCGTTGAGCCAGAGGTCGTCCCACCAGCGCATCGTCACGATGTTGCCGAACCACATGTGCGCCATCTCGTGCAGCAGCACGTTGGCGAAGACCTGCCACTCGCTGGTGGTCGGCTCGTGGCGTTGCAGGATGCTGTCGGCCCAGGTGACGCAGCCGTAGTTCTCCATCGCGCCGCCGAACTCGGGCAGGAACACCTGGTCGTAGCTGCGCTGCGGGAAGGGCATGCCGAACCGCTCGCCGAAGAACGCCAGGCCCTGGGCGGTGAGGGTGAACAGCTGCTCGGCGTCGCGCTCCAGCGCGGAGGCCAGCGTCTGCCGGGCGTACAGACCGAGGTCGTAGCCGTCCGCCTCCCGGCGCACCTCCACGAAGGGGCCGGCCACCACGACCGGGTTGTACGTCGACAGCGGCGGCGTGGGCTCGAACGTCCACCTCCGCCCCTCGTCGACGTGCTCGATCGCCGGGTCCCCCGAGTTGCTGACCACGGTCCACGTGGCCGGTGCGGTGACGGTGAAGGCGTGGGGCGCCTTGAGGTCGGGCTGGTCGAAGCAGGCCCACGCGTAGCGCGCCTCGTCGGGCTCGAAGGACGTCCACAGGTAGACGTTCTTGTCGGCCGGGTCCACCGCGCGGTGCACGCCGCGCCCGTGGGTGGTGTCGCTCTGCACCGTGGCGATCACCAGCACGTTGTCCTGCCTCAGGTCCGCGAGGGCGATCCGACCCTCCTCGGCCGCGGGCAGCGGCTCGCCGTTGAGCGTGGCCGACTCCACCTGGGCGCAGCAGTCGACGAACGTCGATCCTCCCGCCGCGGCCGTGAAGCGAATCGTGCTGACGGCCCGGAAGTCAGGACCGTCGACCAGTCCGGTGAGGTCGATGGCGATGTCGTACGACGTGACCGACAGGAGGGCCGCGCGCTCGACGGCCTCCTCCTGCCGAAGGCTGCGGACGGGCACGGGCGTGGTCCTCACTCGAGGTCGGGTGCTGCGGACTTCGCCCGAGACGAGCGACGTACGCAGCCTAGGTCGACGTGCCTTGCTCAACGGAGGCCGAGTGCTGGAGACCGCCGGTCTGGGTCGAAGTCTGCTCGCGGCATCCACGATCAAACTCGGACCCAAGCGACGCACGCCCGGGTCATTCCCCGATCCGCGTCCGCACCTCGTACAGCTCCGGGAAGAACGTGAGCGAGAGCGCCCGGCGCAGGAAGTCGACGCCCGACGAGCCGCCGGTGCCGACCTTGTGGCCGATGACGCGCTGCACGACCTGGAGGTGGCGGAAGCGCCACTGCTGGAAGGCGTCCTCGACGTCGACGAGCTCCTCGCAGGTCTCGTACACGCCCCAGTGCTCGGCGGGTGCGGCGTACACGGACGCGAAGAGATCGACCAGCTCGGAGTCGGACGTGCGGGGCTGCGACCAGTCGCGGTCGAGCAGCCGCAGCGGGACGGCGTACCCCTGCCGGGCCAGGTGGGCGAGGAACTCGTCGTAGAGCGACGGCTCGTGCAGCAGCTCGGCGAGCGTGGTGCGGGCGGCTTCGTCGTGGGAGAAGACGTCGACCATGTCGGGGTTCTTGTTGCCGAGCAGGAACTCGACCTCGCGGTACTGCGCGGACTGGAAGCCCGAGCTGGTCGCGAGGAACGGCCGGATCTCCGCGTACTCGCTCGGCGTCAGTGTCGCGAGCACCGACCACTGGTCGGTGAGCGTGTGCAGGATGTGCTTGATCCGCGCCGTCCGCTTGAGGGCGGGGGAGAGGTCGTCGCTGCGCAGCAGGGCACGGGCCGAACGCAGCTCGTGGATCATCAGCTTGAGCCAGAGCTCGCTGGTCTGGTGCTGGATGATGAAGAGCAGCTCATCGTGCTGCGGTGGGTCCGACAGGGGCTGCTGGGCCGCGAGCAGGGTGTCGAGGCGGAGGTAGTCGCCGTAGGACATCGACCGCGAGAAGTCCCGCTGGATGCCGTCCTCGAGGTCGCGCTGGTTCGGAGTTTCGGCCATGGCTGGCAACCTATCTGCCAGAGCGGTCGGTGGCCTCGTCTACCGTCGCACCATGGCCCTCACGACCGGCGAGCAGACCCGCACGTGGGTGCCCGACTGGCCGTGCTCGGTCGCGCAGGTGCTGCGCCCGCAGCGACGCGGCGCCGGTGACCCGACCCAGCGCGAGGACGACGCCGGCCGCATCTGGCGCGCCTTGCGTACGCCGACGGGGCCGGCGTCGCTGTGCGTCCAGGCCCGGCCGTCGACCGGCGACGTGCACGCCCGCGCGTGGGGACCGGGTGCGGAGTGGGCGCTCGACCGGCTGCCCGCCCTGCTCGGTGCCGACGACGACCCGTCCGGCTTCGTCGCCCACCACCCGCAGGTCGCCGAAGGGATCCGACGCCACGGACACTGGCGCATCGGTGGCACCGGCCTGGTGATGGAGTCACTGGTGCCGTCGATCCTCGAGCAGAAGGTAACCGGCAAGCAGGCGTTCGGCTCGTTCCGCGAGCTCGTCCGCCGTCACGGGGAGCCCGCCCCCGGTCCGGTCGCGGCGCTGCGCCTGATGCTCCAGCCGACCCCGGCGACGATCGCGGCGATCCCGTCGTGGGAGTGGCTGCGGCTCGGCGTACAACCCGCGCAGTCGAGGACCATGGTCACCGCCTGCCGGCTCGCGCCGTCGCTGGAGCGGGTCAGCCAGGTGTCGGCCGAGGAGGCGGACACGCGGCTGCGTACGGTCCGCGGGATCGGGGTGTGGACCAGCGCCGAGGTGCGCATGCGGGCCCTCGGCGACGCCGATGCAGTCAGCTTCGGCGACTACCACCTCGCCAACTGGGTCGGCTGGGCGCTGGTCGGCCACGACATCACCGACGACGAGATGGGCGAGCTGCTCGAGCCCTATCGCCCGCAGCGCGGTCGCGCCGCCGCGATGGCGATCGCCGGCGGCCAGTCGCGGCCGCGACGTGGCCCGCGGATGAGCATCCCGACGCACCTCCCGACGCGTTAGCCCGACAGCTCGGGCGGCGGCGCACCGGTCAGCGTGAGGTCGGTGAGCACGCGCCGGGTGAGGGCGAAGCAGGCGACGAGGACGGCGATCGCGAAGAAGCCGATCAGCACGCGACTCGCGCCGAAGGCGCCGGCGAGCGGACCCACGGCCACCTGGCCGATGGGGTTGGCGACGAACGAGAAGAACCCGTCGATCGCCATGATCCGCGAGAGCATCGCCTCGGGCACCTTCTCCTGCACCAGCATGTTCCACGAGAGGTCGAGCAGGCTCAGGGCTGCACCGGCGACGACGAAGGACGCCGTGAGGAGCCAGATGTTCACGTGGGTGCCGAGCACCAGCATCGGCAGGCACCAGAGGACGAAGGCGCCCATGATCGCCTTCATCGGCCTGGTCAGCTTGGCCTTGGCGAGGAAGAAGGCGGCCACGAAGACGCCCACCGCTTGCGCAGATCCGGCCAGGCCCCAGCCCTCGCTGCCGATGGTGTCGTTGGCGATCACGGGCCCGAGGACGTAGATGCCGCCGCTCACGAGCGCGTTGAACACGAGGGCGCACGACGCCCCCGGGATGACCCAGCCCAGCTGCCGGGCGTACGACCAACCGGCGACGAAGTCGCCGATCACGCTGGCCTTGGCCTGGCTGCGGTCGCCCGGCGGGAGGCGTACGAGCAGGAGGAGGCCGGCTGCGACCAGATAGGTCGCAGCGTCGATCGCCAGCGCCGCTCCCGGACCCGCGGTGGCCACGAGGACGCCCGAGATCGCCGGTCCGAGGATGCCGACCGCGCTCGTGGCCTGGCCGATGAGCAGGAAGGCGGCCTTGCGCTCCTCGGGCGGCAGGAGGATCGGGACCATCCCGAGGAACGCGGGATAGCTCACGGCGAAGACGGTGCCGGCCACGGCCTGGAGGACGACGAGGTGCCAGATCTCCGCGTGCCCGCTGATGACCAGGGCTGCCGTGAGTGCCTGCACGACTCCCTGGACGAGGTTGCAGCCGCGCAGCACGAGGGCGCGCGGCATCCGGTCGGCGATCGCGCCGCCCAGCAGCATGAAGACGACCGTCGGCACGCTCGACGCCGCGACCACCCACCCGAGGGCGGACGCGGAGTCCTCGATGTCGAGGACCGCGAAGGCCAGCGCCACTCCCGCCATCGAGGATCCGGCCCGGTTGACGACCTGCCCGATGAAGAACCACCGGAAGGCCGGCGCCCCCAGCGGGGAGAGCCGGCCGCTCACAGCAGCGGGCGGAGTGGTGCGAGGAAGCTCTCGGTGAACTTCCGGTTGAGGTCGCGCGCCTGCCACTCGTCGAAGGTCAGCTCGAGGCAGTTGGTCTCGTCGTTGCGGAAGACCCGCTCCATCACGGCCGCGAAGTCGGGGTCGATCACCTCGAGGTTGATCTCGTAGTTGCCCTGCAGGCTGAGCCGGTCGATGTTCGCCGTGCCGACGGTCGCCCAGCTGCCGTCGATGGTGGCCGTCTTGGCGTGCACCATCGCGTCCTTGAACCGCAGGATGCGTACGCCCGCCGCGAGCAGCTGGCCGTAGTAGCCGCGGGAGATCCAGTCGGCCACGATGTGGTTGGACTTCAGCGGCAGCAGGATGCGTACGTCGACCCCGCGCAGCGCCGCGTCGGCGAGCGAGTCGACGAAGTCCTGGTCGGGCAGGAAGTAGGCCGTGGTCAGCCAGATGTTGCGGCTCGCGCGGTTGATCGCCTCGAGGTACATGCTCCGGATCGGGAAGGTCCACTGCCGCGGGATGTTGCGGTGGATGCGGATCTGCGGGTCCCATTCGGACGCGGTCTCGATGAGCAGCGGCCGCTCACTGCGGGTGAGCCGCCGACGCCGGTTGAGGTTCCAGAAGTCCGCGAACGCGCGCTTGAGGTCCCACACGCCCGGACCGCTGATCCGTACGTGCGTGTCGCGCCACTCGGTGGCGTACGCCGAGCCGATGTTGTAGCCGCCGAGGAAGGCGACCTCCTCGTCGACGACCAGCAGCTTGCGGTGGTTGCGGCCGTAGCGGCGCAGGTCCCAGAACTTGATGCCGGCGTTCCAGATCGGGTAGCGCATCACCTTGAGCGAGGGGGAGAAGCGCTTGAAGGCGGGGGAGACGACCACGTTGGCGAAGCCGTCGTAGATGCAGTGGACGTCGACGCCACGATCGGCTGCGGCGGTCAGGGCGGTCTTGAACTTCCACCCGATCTCGTCGCCCTTCCAGATGTAGGTCTCGAAGAGGATCTGCTTCTTGGCGCCGTCGATCGCGGCCAGCATGTCGTCGTAGAGGTCGCGCCCGAAGGTGTACGTCGTGATCATCCCGCCGCCCACCGGCACGGTCTCCGGCTCGGTGACCGGGAACGCCTTGGGCTTCTTGCCGCGGCGCCGGTAGGAGTCGACGAGGGACAGCGCGATGGCGACCGTGAGCTGGAGCCCGAGCAGCCCCAACGCAGTCCGTCGCGCGGCGGTCAGCATGCGGGCGACGGTCACGCGCACAATCTAGCCAGCACGGGCCAGCGGTCGCCGCTCACTTCTTCCTGCGGAAGATCGGGGTGTACATGAACGCCTCGACGCGCGGCGACACGAAAGCCAAGCCGTACGCCCCAGCGAGGAGGAGCATCCCGACTCCCGGCCCGGTGTCACCGGACGAGATGAGCCACGCGCCCAGGATCGCCCAGAGCACACCCAGGACCACCGTCGACGTACGCCCGCTCCGGTGGGCCGGCTCCCCGTCGCTCTCCATACCTGCAGCCTAGGGCTCAGGTGAGACCGAGGGCGGCGTAGCGCGCGACGTCGCACGGCTGGTCGGAGAACACCCGGAAGAGCGCGGCGCGCAGCATCGCGTGCCGGTGCGCGCCGGAGCGCCACTCGTCGAGCGCCTCGGGCGGAGCGCCGAGCCACAGGACCGCGTCGAGGACGCAGACCGCCTCGGCCCAGAGCGGCGACCGCCAGGCGGGCGAGAAGTCGATCACGAGCGGTACGCCGGTCGCATCGAGGAGCACGTTGCCTGCGAGGTCGGCGTGCACGACCTGCTCGCGGCCCAGGTCGGTGTCGTCGAGCCCGGCCACGAGCGCGGCGGCGAGGTCGGCGAACCCGGGCTCGGGCCGGCCCTGTGCGGCTCGCGCGGCGGCGGCGCCGTCGTACGCCAGCCGCTCGGCCACCGCCCACTGGTCCGTCCGCGCGTCGAGCGCGGCGGGTCGCTCGGGGACGACGCTCGCCAGCCGGGCGTGCAGGAGATGGGCCGTCGCCCGCAGGGTCGCGAGGTCGTGACACGGCGTCGTACGGTGCTCGAAGCGGGTGGCCGCCCAGCCGTCGACCACCAGGCGGCCGTCGCGGGCCGGGACGGGCAGGGTGAGCCGGAGCGAACGAGGCACCTCCTCGTCGAGCCGCACCGCGAGCCTGGCCTGCACCGGCGCGAGCCAGGCGAGCTGGGCCGAGCCGTCGACGGGGGAGAGCACGAGATCGCCGGCGCGCCAGGTCGTGCCCCGCCCGCCGGCGAGGCGTTCGAGCACGCCCTCCGCGGCGAACAGGTCGAGCACGCGGTCCGAGGGCCTTCCGTCGTCCGAGAGCATGACGCGAGCGTAGGACCGGCGCGTCGGACAGGACAAAGTCGTACGACGGCCCGGGGGCTGAGCCTGGCCGGGCGTGGGTCGGCAGACTTCTGGTCGTCCGACGCGCCGGGCGGTCAGTGGCGGTAGACGACCTTGGCCGGACCGTTGACGTGGGCGTAGCGGATGACCAGCTTCGGACCACGGTCCCCGGTGCGCACGTCGAGGACCGGCTCGGACAGCACGCTGTTGATTGCCATCTCCTGGTCCATCAGCCGGTCGGGGCAGTCGCCGCGCCATTCCGCGCGGGCGATGTACGGGGCGCCGCGCGACATCCGCCAGCGACCTTCCAGCACCCGGCAGCCGGTGCTGGCGGAGATGCGACCGCTGGCACCCCCGTTGTCGTCGAACCGGATGAACGGTCGCAGTCCGGGCTTCCACGCCGGCCGGTGGACGACGCCAGCGTCGTCGGTCCAGGTGGCGAGCCGCCACAGCTTGTCGACGACCTCGGCCCGCGGCCACGGCGCCACGAGTCGCAGCTCGAGCTCGACGTCCTCGCCGGTCATGGTCAGGGTGTCGCCGTCTCGGGCGACGGCATCGGCCCCGGTGAGCGCTGAGAAGTACGCAGAGTCCAGTGCCTCCTGCTCCTCGCTGCAGCCCATGGAGGTCTGTTCGATGCCGGGGCCGATGACGTCGAAGGAGTGGCCGTCGAGCTCGTAGTCGGCGCCGTAGTCGTTGCATGCCCCCTTGCCACCCAGGTTGTCGGCGTCGAAAGTCAGGGTGACGTGGGCGTACCTACTCACCGCGAGCGGACCTGCGGCCGTCCGACCGGCCACGAGCACCCAGGTGCCGCCCAGGTCGACGTCCGCCTCACCCCCGGCGGCCGAGCCTCCGGCGACCGCCAACCCGAACACGAGCGCCACCGCGCCGAGACCCTGTCGTACCCCCATGCCGTGAGTGTGCACCTCACGGATCATGCCCGGGTCACGATCGGCGAACGGGTCGCTGTCGGTGGCTGCCCGTAGGCTCGACGCATGCGTCCAGTCACCGATCTCCAGCGCCGGGTGGCCCCCTTCAAGGTGGTCTCCGACTACTCGCCCTCCGGCGACCAGCCGGCCGCGATCGAGGACATCGTCGAGCGCATCCAGGGCGGCGAGCAGGACATCGTGCTGCTCGGCGCGACCGGCACCGGCAAGACCGCGACGGTTGCCTGGGTGGCCGAGCAGGTCCAGCGTCCGGTGCTGGTGCTCCAGCCCAACAAGACGCTCGCCGCGCAGTTCGCCAACGAGCTGCGCCAGCTGTTCCCGGACAACGCGATCGAGTACTTCGTCTCCTACTACGACTACTACCAGCCCGAGGCCTACGTCCCCCAGACCGACACCTACATCGAGAAGGACTCCTCGATCAACGAGGAGGTCGAGCGGCTGCGCCACAGCGCGACCAACAGCCTGCTCACCCGCCGCGACACGATCGTGGTCTCGACAGTGTCCTGCATCTACGGCCTCGGCACCCCGCAGGAGTACGTCGACCGGATGCTGCGGCTCAAGGTCGGCGAGGAGCACGACCGCGACTCGGTGCTCCGCCGGCTGGTTGAGATCCAGTACACCCGCAACGACATGTCGTTCACCCGCGGCACGTTCCGGGTGCGCGGCGACACCCTCGAGATCTTCCCGGTCTACGAGGAGCTCGCGGTGCGCGTGGAGTTCTTCGGCGACGAGATCGAGCGGCTGATGACGCTCCACCCGATCAGCGGCGAGGTGATCTCCGAGGACACCGAGCTCCACGTCTTCCCCGCCACCCACTACGTCGCCGGTCCCGAGCGCATGGAGAAGGCGATCACGGGCATCGAGCTCGAGCTCGCCGACCAGCTCGCGGTGTTCGAGAGGCAGGGCAAGCTGCTCGAGGCGCAGCGACTGCGGATGCGCACGACGTACGACGTCGAGATGATGCGGCAGGTCGGCTCGTGCTCGGGCATCGAGAACTACTCGATGCACATGGACGGCCGCAAGCCCGGCAGCGCGCCCAACACACTGCTCGACTACTTCCCCGAGGACTTCGTGCTCGTGGTCGACGAGTCCCACGTGGCCGTGCCGCAGATCGGCGGGATGTACGAGGGCGACATGTCGCGCAAGCGCAACCTGGTCGACCACGGCTTCCGGCTGCCGAGCGCGATGGACAACCGCCCGCTGCGGTGGGAGGAGTTCCTCGACCGCATCGGCCAGACGATCTACCTCTCCGCGACCCCGGGCAACTACGAGCTCGACAAGGTCGGCGGCATCGACGGCACCGTCCAGCAGATCATCCGCCCGACCGGCCTGATCGACCCCGAGGTCGTGGTGAAGCCCACCAAGGGCCAGATCGACGACCTCATCTACGAGATCCGCGAGCGCACCGACAAGAACGAGCGCGTCCTGGTCACGACGCTGACCAAGAAGATGTCCGAGGACCTCACCGACTACCTCCTCGACGCCGGCATCCGCACCCGCTACCTCCACTCCGAGGTCGACACGCTGCGGCGCATCGAGCTGCTGCGCGAGCTGCGGATGGGGGAGTACGACGTGCTCGTCGGCATCAACCTGCTCCGCGAGGGCCTCGACCTGCCCGAGGTGTCGCTGGTCGCGATCCTCGACGCCGACAAGGAGGGCTTCCTGCGCTCCGACAAGTCGCTCATCCAGACCATCGGCCGCGCAGCGCGCAACGTCTCCGGCCAGGTCCACATGTACGCCGACAAGATCACGCCGTCGATGGAGATGGCGATCGGCGAGACCAACCGTCGCCGGGCTATCCAGGTCGCCTACAACACCGAGCGCGGGCTCGACCCCCAGCCGCTGCGCAAGAAGATCGCCGACATCACCGAGATGCTCGCCCGCGAGGACGAGAACACCGAGGAGCTGTTGCGCACCTGGGCCGACGTCGGTCAGAAGGGTCGCGCGGGAGGCGTGAAGGCCGGCAAGTCGCCGACGCCCGCCCTGTCGAGGATCCACAAGGACATGCCCGACACCGCCGGCATCCCGAGCAGCGACCTGGCCGAGCTCATCCAGGCGCTGACCGACCAGATGAGGACCGCGGCTGCCGAGCTGCAGTTCGAGGTCGCCGCCCGCCTCCGCGACGAGATCAGCGATCTCAAGAAGGAACTGCGCCAGATGATGGAAGCGACGAAGTGAGGAGGGGGCGCTGAGCGAGGCCCAGCGACTACCGCTGCGCGGTGATGGTGGTGCGGGAAACGCGTCACAAGCACCGCACAAGCGCCGGCGACCTGAAGACCCGGCCTAGCGAGCAGCGGACTCCAGCTCGCGCCGGGTGAACTTGTCGTCGACCGTCGTGAAAGTCAGCTCGGGGTAGCGGTCGTTGTCGAGCGAGCCGAGCTGTACGCGGCCCGAGAACATGTCGCGGGTGTACTGCATGCCCTGCCACGCCGGGAACACCTCGCCATGCGCAGGGGCGACCGTCCTGATCGCTCCGATCAGGAGGCTGAGACTCGTGACGCTGCCCACCCGCAGGGGCCGGTAGCGATCGCCCGTCGTACGGGTCAGGGTGCCGGCGAGGTCTCGCACGCTCAGGGTGTCCCCGGAGATGCGGAGCGCGCGCGGGGTGGTGGGGTCCAGGGCGGCCGCAGCGGTGAAGGCCGCGACGTCGTCCTTGGTGGTGAAGTCGAGGAGCTGGTCCTTGTCCTCCCAGAAGAGCACCCGCTTGATCCGCGGCTGGATGATCGGCATCTCGGCACCCAGCATGTCCATGAAGGCGCCGTTGAGGATCGACGTCACCCGGATGGGCGCCCGGTCGGCACGGCCCATGAACTCCCGTCGCAGGTCCAGGTTGCGGTTGTCGCCGGGCGGCGTGGTGGTGAAGTCCGCGGAGTAGTCCGACGGGATGAATCGCGGTACTCCCGCCGCGACGGCGGCGTCGAGCAGCACGCTCTGCCGGTCGACGATCACGTCGCGCAGGCCGTTGAGCGCGGACACGACGCAGTCGGCACCGCGGCAGGCCTCCGCCATCGACGAGACGTCCGAGACATCGGCGACGGCCGGTTCGGCGCCCAGGTCGCGCACCTGCTGGAGCACCTCGGGTCCGGCGTCGTGGCGTACGAGCGCGCGTACGGACGCTCCGCGCGCCACCAGGGCGCGGGTGATCCTGGCGCCGAGATCCCCGGTCGCGCCTGCGATGGCGGTCGTGGGCTGGGGCATGGTGACGGCCTCGTTCTGCTGGGTGACGACGAGCAGGTGCTCGTCCGGCTCGACAGTACGAGCGGACCGAAAGCCGGCATGACCTGCCCCGCGTCAGGCCTCCAGCTCGCGGAGCATCCGCAGCCAGGCCAGCGCGGTGTCGTCGAAAGGCTCGGACCGCTGCTCGACGAGCGGGAGCAGTACACGCGCGGTCGTCTCAGCCGTCTCGATCTCGTGCTGGCTGAGCGTGCCCGACGCGGCGATCAGGTCGAACTCGTCCTGGTCCACGATTCCGGCACGGCCGTCGGCCGCCCGGAACAGGTCCAGCTCGAGGTCGGTGAATGACCAGGTCGACTCATCGAGCACGGGCGGTGTGCACACGTCGATGGTGAGGTCGGTCTCCGCGGTGAACCAGAAGGCGGTCAGCCACCATGCGCCCTCGACGACCAGCCAGACCGCGTCGTGCGGCTGCTGCTCGATGCGGCCGTCGCGTTGCCGCACCGGGTTGCCGCGTCGCGAGCCCAGCCACGTGCCGTGCCGATCGGCGCCCAGGGGAACGACCTGCCAGCTGAATGCCTCGTCGAAGGTCGACGTGGCCGGCGCCCACTTGCGCTTGGAGATCCGCACTCAGCCCAGCTCGTCGCGCCGCTTGAGCTCCTTGCGCTCCTTCTTCTCCAGGCGGCGCGTCTCCTCCTCGATGATCTCGTCGCGCTGCCACGCCACCCGGCCGGCGTTGAGCCCGGTGCCGAGCATCACGAAGAGCGGCCAGGGGAACTGGGCGTTGAAGCCGTCGCCGCCGAAGCTGGTCGCGACCCAGATCACCCAACAGATCAGCGAGGCCGACAGGAAGCCCCAGATCGCCGAGCGACGGGCCTGGACGTAGGCGCGCACCGCCTCCTCGGGGATGCTCGACTGCTGGGCGCGGCCGACCGGCAGGTCGTCGACGAGGGGCATCAGCTCGCCGAGGGTGCGACTGGCCATCGCGGCGTCGGTGCGCTCGTCGTACTCCGCTCGCGTGATGCGTCCCTCGGCGAAGGCGTCGGCCAGCACGGTCTCGATGACCGCGCGGTCGCGGTCCGACGCGCGCATCGTCGTGTTGGCGGCAATGCGCGGGTCGTGGTCGAACTGGCTCCACACCTCGATGCCTGGCACCGGACCATCGTAGGCACCCGCCCCACCCCTCGGGATGTGGGTGGCGTGCCGTCGTCGGAACGGCTCGCTAGGTTCGCGAGCATGAGCACTCCCATCGACCTCGGTCGCCCGGTCTCCGGCGACGTCATCGACCTGATCCTCGAGGACCACCGCCGCTTCGAGACCCTCCTGCGCGACCTGCGCGACAGCACCTCGGACCGCGACGGCGTACGCAAGGCGCTGGCCGCCCTCCACGTGGCGCACGCGGAGGCTGAGGAGAAGCACGTCTACCCGAAGCTCCAGCGCAAGGACGCGATCACCGAGCACGAGGCCGAGCACGGCGAGGAGGAGCACGCCGAGGGCCACGAGGCGATGCTCGCGGTGCTCGAGCTCAAGGGCACCGACACGCAGGCCTTCGACGACGCGGTGGAGGAGCTGGCCAAGGTGATCAACCACCACCTCACCGAGGAGGAGCTCACGATCCTCAACCCGGCTCGCGAGGACGTCGGCGAGCAGGTTCGTGCCGAGCTCGGCCTGGCCTTCGCCACCGAGCGCAACCAGCAGCTCGACGCCGACTGCGGCGCGATCGACAACGTCCGCCGGATCGTGAAGGCTGCCGAGCGGGAAGGCCTCCTCGACGACGAGGAGGACGAGGGCTCCGACGACTGAGCCGAGTGAGGGGCGACGGGTGGACGTGACGCAGGTGCAGGAGCTGTGTGCCGGCTTCCCCGGCGCCTGGCCCGACAATCCGTGGGACCACGAGCACCCGGTCTTCAAGGTCGGCGCGGGACAGCGCGGCAAGATCTTCGCGTTCCTCGGTGTCGACAAGGTCGGCGTCAAGGCCGCAGCGACCCGCGAGGTCGCCGACGAGTGGCTCGACCGCTATCCCCACGACGCGAGCGTGATGGCGTACATCGGCCGTTCGGGTTGGAACGACCTCGTGCTGGGCGGCGCCATCCCCGACGACGAGCTCGTCGAGGCGGTGCAGGAGTCCTACCGGCTCGTCGTGTCCCGGCTGCCGAAGCGGGACAGGCCCGACGGCTGGGACGCCTGAGCCGGCCCGCTCACTGCTCACGTGGCCATCCCCGCACACCCCGCGGGGGTGGGGTCCACCCTCAGCGGCGGCGCCGCATCATCGTCAGCCCGACCATGCGCGAGACGACCATGGCGATGTAGAAGACGCCCACCATCATCTCCACCATCAGCAGGGACCTGGCCTGCTCGCCGACAGCGACGATGTCCGACAGCCCGACGCTCGTCAGCGTGGAGAACGACAGGTAGAGCAGCTCGAACCACGACCGGTCGAAGCCGTCGGCGTTGATGTAGGAGTCGGGCCACACCACCTGCACCGCTGCGAAGAGGTAGGTGAAGCCCCACGCGACCACGGTGAAGGCGGCACCGGTCGCGTAGTACTCGTCGGTGGTGACGACGTCGTCGTGGAACAGGTACCGCAGCATCGCGTACGAGACGTAGAAGTAGAACGGCGCGTGCAGCAGGCCCGACACCAGGATGATCGTGCTGTTCTCGTAGAAGGTCGCCTCGAGCAGGGTGAAGACGATCGTCGGCGCGCCCAGGAAGAACACGACCCGGCTCACGTTCGGCGTACGTCGCACGGCGAGGACCGCGGACCCCACGGCGAGCATCCCGATGACCCCCAGGATCGCCCCGCCGACACGCGACTCGCCCAGGAAGGGGTACGCCAGCACCTGCAGCAGCTGCGCGCCGAGCAGCATCGCCGACGGGTGGGCGGTGAGGTGCCGGATCGGAGTGGTCACGACAACGCAGTCTAGGGAGCCGGATCAGCGGCGCTGCGTCGCTCCGCTCCGCTAGGTTCGCCGCGTGGAAGCGCGCGTCGGCAGGTGGGTGATCGGAGCGCTCGTGCTCGTGCTCGTCGGCCTGCTCGTCGGCATCGGGGTGCTGGTCGGCTCACGCGACACCGCCGACGCCGAGCTCACCCAGACCCAGCACGACATCGCTGCGGCTGCGCGCGCCGAGGCCCTGGCCTTCCTGACGGTCGACCACGAGAACATGGACCCGCTTGTCGACGCCGTCCTCTCCGGCGCCACGGGCCGCTTCAAGAAGCAGTACGAGTCGCAGCGCGAGATGCTCACGAGCGAGGCCATCCGGACCGAGGCCACCTCGACCGCCGAGGTCGTCGCGCTCGGCGTCGGCGGTTTCACCGACGACGCGGGCGACGTGCTCATCGCGGCCAACAGCACGGTCACCAACACCACGACGGGCAACGAGGGCCAGGTCCGCTACTACCGGCTGCGGCTCTCCCTGGTGCGCGAGGGCGACCGGTGGCTCACCAGCAACGTGGAGTTCGTCCGGTGACCGCGACGCAGCGGCTGACCGCGAGGGTCCTCGCCGTCCTCGTCCTCCTCGCCGCGGCGGTCCTCTTCTGGCTGGTGCGCGACCAGGGCGGGGCGGCCCCGACGGTGAGCACGGCCGAGTCGTCCGAGGCCTCGATCGCCTCGGCGGAGGTCAAGTCAGCTGCCCGCGACGCCGCCGCGAAGGCGGCGAAGGCCGCCTACAGCTACTCCTGGGACACGCTCGGAGACGACCGTACGAAGGCGCGGTCGCTGATGACGAGCGACATGCAGCGGCGCTACGACCGCACGATGGCCGGCGTCGGCACCAGCAGCCGCCGCGAGCACACGGTCGCCACGGCCGAGATCGTCGACACGGCGCTCGTGACGGCGTCGACGTCGTACGCCCGGGTGCTGGTGTTCGTGAACCAGAGCACGTCCGGCGACGACCTCGAGAAGCCCACCCTCGACCTCGACCGGGTCCTGGTGACGCTGCGGCACGTCGACGGCGACTGGCTGGTCGACGAGCTCGATGCGCTCTGAGCCGTGATCGATGACACGCCCCTTGTGGGCACACCGTCCGGACGGGAGGATCGCGGCGTGGACGACGTGACGACGGACCTGCTGATCATCGGAGCCGGCCCGACCGGTCTCTACTCCGCCTACTACGCCGGCTTCCGGGGGATGAGCGTCGCGGTCGTCGACTCGCTGCCGGAGCTGGGCGGCCAGATCACGGCGATGTACCCCGAGAAGGCGATCCTCGACGTCGCCGGCTTCCCGAGCGTCAAGGGGCGCGACCTCGTGGAGGGGCTCGTCGAGCAGGCGGCGACGGCCCACCCGACGTACCTCCTCGACCGCACCGCCACCATGCTCGAGCACGCGGACGACCACGTCGTGGTCACCCTCGACGAGGGCACGCGGGTCACCGCCGGCGCCGTGCTCATCACCTCGGGCATCGGGAAGTTCAGCCCGCGGCCGCTGCCCGCCGGCGAGGGCTGGGTGGGGCGCGGCATGGAGTTCTTCGTGCCGAGCTTCGCGCCGTACGCCGGCAAGGATGTCGTCATCGTCGGGGGAGGGGACAGCGCCTTCGACTGGGCGCAGCACCTCGAGCCCGTCGCCTCCTCCGTGACCCTGGTGCACCGTCGCGACGCGTTCCGTGCCCACGAGCGCACGGTCTCGGCGGTCAAGGAGTCGAGTGTCGAGATCGTCACCAACGCCCAGGTCACCGAGCTGCGCGGCGACGCGCACCTCGAGGAGGTGGAGATCAGTGTCGACGGCCAGGAGCCCCGCGTGGTCAAGGCGCAGGCGCTCGTCGCCGCGCTCGGCTTCATCGCCGACCTCGGTGCCATCCAGCAGTGGGGGCTGGTCACGTCCAAGCGGCACGTCGTCGTCGACTCCGCGATGAGGACCAACCTGCAGCGCGTCTTCGCGGCCGGTGACATCACCGACTACCCGGGCAAGGTCCGGCTGATCGCGGTCGGGTTCGGCGAGGCCGCGACGGCGGTCAACAACGCGGCCGTCACGATCGATCCGTCCGCACACGTGTTCCCCGGCCATTCGAGCGAGGGCTGAGCCCAGCGAGGGGTGAGCGCGCCGGGCCCTACCGGTCAGTAGGCATAATGACCCCGTGCGCATCGCCCTGCTGTCCTACCGGAGCAAGCCGCACTGCGGCGGCCAGGGCGTCTACGTCCGTCACCTCAGTCGCGAGCTGGTCCGCCTCGGGCACGACGTCGAGGTCTTCTCCGGCCAGCCCTATCCCGAGCTCGACGAGGGCGTCCGGCTGACCGAGGTGCCCAGCCTCGACCTCTACCGCGAGCCCGACCCGTTCCGGGTGCCGCACCTGCGGGAGTTCCGCGACCTCATCGACGTCGAGGAGTTCCTCACCATGTGTGCGGCCGGTTTCCCCGAGCCGAAGACCTTCAGCACGCGGATCGCGCGACTGATGAAGGAGCGCGCCGGCGACTTCGACATCGCCCACGACAACCAGGTGCTCGGCACCGGGATCCTGGAGCTGGAGGCCCTCGGCCTGCCGGTCATCGCCACGATCCACCACCCGATCACGATGGACCGGCAGATCGACCTGCAGACGGCGCCGAACTGGCGCAAGCGGCTGACGCTGCGCCGGTGGTACGGCTTCCTGAGGATGCAGACCAGGGTCGCCAAGCGGCTGCGCAAGGTCCTCACACCGTCCGACTCGTCGCGGCGCGACATCGCGCGCGACTTCGGCGTCGACCCGGCCCGGATGCAGACCATCCTGCTCGGGGTCGACGACGTCTTCGTGCCGCCGACCGCACCTCGTGTGCCCGGCCGGATCCTGGCGATGGCCAGCGCGGACGCGCCGATGAAGGGCATCGCGACCCTGCTCGAGGCCTTCGCCAAGCTGAGCGTCGAGCGCGATGTCTCGCTGGTGCTGGTCACCCGGCCCGAGCCCGGCGGCCGCACCGAGCGGCTGATCGACGACCTCGGCATCGTCGACAGGGTGAGCTTCGTGAGCGGGGTCAGCGACCAGGAGCTCGTCGAGGTGATGGGGTCCGCCGAGCTCGCCTGCGTGCCGTCGCTCTACGAGGGCTTCTCGCTGCCCACCGCCGAGCTGATGGCCTGCGCCACGCCGCTCGTGGTGTCGCGGGCGGGCGCCATCCCGGAGGTCGTGGGCGAGGACGGCGTCTGCGCCGACCTGGTGACTCCCGGTGACGTCGGCGAGCTGACGTCGGCGATCGCCGCGTTGCTCGACGACCCCGAGCGACGTACGAGCATGGGCACCGCGGGCCGGGCCCGCGTGCAGGAGCTGTTCAGCTGGCGCGCCGTGGCCGAGGCCACCGCCGCCGCCTACGAGGAGACCATCGCCGCCTTCAAGATCGAGCAGCGCACCAGCGAGGAGCAGCGCCGTGCTGACCGTTGACTTCGACCGGCTCGGGCTGCGCCCGGGCGACCGCGTGCTCGACATGGGCTGCGGAGCCGGCCGGCACGCGTTCGAGATGTACAAGCGGGGCGCCGACGTCATCGCGTTCGACCAGGACGCCGACGAGCTCGCGACCGTACGGGAGTGGTTCGCCGCCATGCGTGACGCCGGGGAGGTGCCCGCGGGCGCCGAGGCCGACGTCAAGGAGGGTGACGCGCTCGCGCTGCCCTTCGCCGACGGCGAGTTCGACCGCATCGTCGCGGCCGAGGTGCTCGAGCACATCCACGCCGACGTCGCGGCGATCAAGGAGCTGGTGCGGGTGCTGCGCCCCGGCGGCACGCTGGCGGTCTCGGTGCCGCGGTGGCTGCCCGAGGTGATCAACTGGAAGCTCTCCGACGACTACCACAACGCGGAGGGTGGCCACGTCCGGATCTACACGGCCGAGGAGCTCGTCGACAAGGTGACCAAGGCCGGTCGCGCCAACGACGGCACCCCCGGCGACGCGATGGTCTTCACCGGCAAGGGCTACGCCCACGGCCTCCACGCGCCCTACTGGTGGATCAAGTGCGCGGTCGGTGTCACCAACGACGACCATCCGCTCGCCAAGGGGTACCACAAGCTCCTGGTCCGGGAGATCATGGAGAACCCGCGCTCTCTGCAGCTGGTCGGCAAGGTCCTCGACCCACTCATCGGCAAGAGCCTGGTGCTCTACTTCCAGAAGCCGGTCGCGTGACGGTCCCGTCGCTCGACGGGATCCTCACCCGGGCGCAGGTCGAGCAGACCGCCGCGTCCATCGAGGCCGTCCAGGAGCCGTCCGGGGCGATCCCGTGGTCGCGCGGTGAGCACACCGACGTCTGGAACCACCTCGAGTCCGCGATGGGGCTGCTCGTCGGCGGCCGCCGCAAGGCCGCGGAGCGCGCGTTCGCGTGGGTGCGCGACACCCAGCGGGCCGACGGCTCGTGGCCGATGAAGATCGTCGCCGGCGAGGTCGAGGACCACTCCGGCGAGTCCAACATGACGGCGTACGTCGCGGTCGCCACGTGGCACCACTGGCTGGTCACCCGCGACGCGGCGTTCGTACGCCTCATGTGGCCGACGGTGCGGCGCGCGCTCGACCACGTCGTGTCCCTGCAGCTGCCGTTCGGCGGCATCGCGTGGTCGCAGGAGTGGCGCGACGGCGCCCCTGCGTCGGTCAACGAGGAGGCGCTGCTCGCCGGGTCGTCGAGCATCCACCACTCGCTCCGTGCCGGCGTCGCGATGGCCGAGCTGGTGGGGGAGCCGCAGGTCGAGTGGGAGCTGGCCGGCGGGCGGCTGGGCCACGCGCTGCGCGAGCACCGCGACCTCTTCCTGGACAAGTCGACCTTCTCGATGGACTGGTACTACCCCGTCCTCGGTGGCGCGGTCCGCGGCGACGCGGCGTACGCACTGCTCGCCGAGCGGTGGGGCACCTTCGTCGAGCCCGGCCTGGGCATCCGCTGCGTCTCCGCCAACCCGTGGGTCACCGGCGCGGAGACGTGCGAGCTGGTGCTGGCGCTCGAGGCGATCGGCGACCGCGACCGGGCGCTGCGGCTGCTCGCCGACATGCAGCACCTGCGCACCGACGAGGGGTCCTACTGGACCGGCTACGTCTTCCCCACAGATGTCGACGAGGTGGGCGTGAACTGGCCGGGGGAGCAGACGACGTACACCGCCGCGGCGGTGATCCTGGCCGTGGACGCCCTGTCCGACACGACGCCCGGCGCCGACATCATGCGCGGCACGACCCTTGCTCCTGACTTCGCCGAGATCGGCCTGGAGTGCGGCTGCGCGTCAGGTGAGCGGGTCGCCGGCCTCGCCCGACGTACGGCGTAGCACCCGCATCGAGCCGACGACGTCCACCTCGGTGAACGCGCCGCTCGCCAGCGCCGGGAGGTAGATGTCCTCGTACGGCGGGCGGCCGCCGTCGGCCGGGTAGGGAAAGACGTCGTGGATGACCAGCACGCCGTCCGCCATCACGTGGTGCGCCCAGCCGCGGAAGTCGGAGCGGGCCGGCTCGACGCCGTGCCCGCCGTCGATGAAGAGCAACGACAGGGGCGTACGCCACCAGCGGCTCACGACCTCCGAGCGCCCGACGACCGCGACGACCTGCTCCTCCAACCCGGCGTTGCGGATCGCGCGCCGGAAGGTCGGCAGGGTGTCCATCACGCCGAGGTCGGCGTCGACGAGGCTGTCGTCGTGGTGCTCCCAGCCGGCCTGGTTCTCCTCCGAGCCGCGGTGGTGGTCGACGGTGAAGACCGTCCCGCCGACCTCGCGGGCGGCGGCCCCGAGCCAGATCGCCGACTTGCCGCAGTAGGTGCCGACCTCGAGTGCTGGGCCGTGCGGCAGCCGGTCGCGCGCCCACCGGTGCAGCAGCGCGCCCTCGTCCTCGGGCATGAAGCCCTTGGCCGCGCGCGCGTGCTCGAGCAGGTCTGCGGGCATCACGGCGCGAGCCTAGTTGCGGCGGGTACGGGCGGGAGTCAGTGCGGTGCCCGTGATCCACCAGGCGGATCACGAGGGCCGCTCTGTGCTCGCGTGACGACGGCCACCTAGCCTCGGTCGGGTGAGCACACCTGACACCGCCGACGAGCTGACCAGGACTCCGCCGACGTTGGATGACTACCTTCACCTGCGCACGACGTCCGGCCTGTCGCCGAAGTCGCCCGCGCAGGGCGCCGGCGCGCTGACGGGCAGCTGGTGCTGGAGCGTCGTACGTCGTGATGGACGGGCTGTCGCGATGGGCCGCGTGATCGGCGACGGCGGGTGGTACTTCCACGTCGCCGACATGGCGACACTTCCCGAGGACCAGGGGCGAGGGCTGGGCAGGCGCGTGCTCGCCGACCTGATCGCGCAGATCGAAGCTGCTGCGCCTGAGGGCGCGTACGTCACGCTCCTGGCCGATGAGCCCGGACGCCGGCTGTACGAGTCCGCGGGCTTCGTGGAGACCGCGCCCGAGTCGTTGGGCATGCGGCTCGCCCCTAGCGCGCGTGGTCACACTCGCCCGCCGCCGCTCGTCGTAGGGGAGAAGCACGCCACTACCCCAGGAGCAGCCATGAGCAACCACACGATCGTCATCCCCACCCCCGACCTCGCCGCCGCGACGGCGTTCTCCCGGGTCGCGTGGGGCGCCGAGCCGCACACACCGAGACGCCCTACTACGTCGGCTTCAACCTCGACGGCCAGGAGATCGGCCTCAACCCGAACGGCGAGCGGGACCAGATGACCGGGCCTGTCGTCTACTGGATGACCGACGACCTCGACGCGAAGGTCGCCGAGGTCGAGGCGGCCGGCGGGACCGTCGTACGCCCGGTCACGGCGGTCGGCGGAGGCACGTCGCTGGCGCTGCTGTCCGACCCGGCCGGCAACCAGGTCGGATTCATCACCCAGGCGTGAGCGGTCAGGCGGGGCGGTCTCCCGAGAGCTCCTCCGGATCGACACCGCTATCGGCCTCGAGGCCGTGGCGCCAGGTGTTCCAGTGCCAGGTCAGGTAGCGGTCGACCGCGTGGACGGCGTACGCGCTGCGGATCGAGTGGAAGACGTCGAAGGCGTGCTGGGTGCCGGGGAGCTCGGCGTAGACGACCGACTTCGTCGACGTCCGCCTCAGCTCGGCGACGAAGAGACGGGCCTGGTCGACCGCGACGAGCGTGTCGAGCTCGCCGTGGATGACGAAGAAGTCCGGCGCGTCCGGGGTGATGCGGAGGATCGGGGACGCCGCCTCGTAGACGTCGGGTGCGTCCTGCCAGGTCGTCTGCATGACGCGCGGGCCGAGGAACGTGTCGCGCATCCCGATCGCGTTCGAGAGTCCGGTCGAGCCGGCGAAGTCGTAGATGCCGTAGAACGGCACGGCCGCCTGGACGCTGGTGTCCGCGTCCTCGAACCCGGGTTGGAACTCCGGATCGCCAGCGGTCAGTGCGGCCAGGGCGGTGAGGTGCCCGCCGGCCGAGCCGCCCGTGACGGCGAGGTAGTCGGGGTCGCCGCCATACTCGGCGATGTTGTCCTTGATCCAGGCGATGGCGCGCTTGACGTCGACGATGTGCGCCGGCCAGGCGTCGCGGGGCGAGAGGCGGTAGTTGATCGCCACGCAGATCCAGCCCTTGGCGGCCATCTGGTTCATCAGCGGTCGGCCCTGGTGCTCCTTCTCACCGATCGACCAGGCACCGCCGTGGATCTGCAGGAGGACCGGCGCGTCCGTGATCGCGTCCTCGCCGGCAGGAAGGTAGAGGTCGAGGTGGCCGCGCTTGCCCGCCTCGGAGTAGGGCAGGTCGCTGATCACCCGGACACCCTCGTCGGCGAAGTTTAAGGGCCGAGCCATCTTGCGCCACGGCGTCGCGAGGTCGGCCGGCGTCGGAACCTGGTCGAGCTGCTCGACGTAGTCCACGCCGAGTCCCTCGACCAGCGCGTCCTCGAAGCCGTCCTTGGCCCGGCGGCTCTGGCGCACGATGTGGGCCAGACCGAGCGCGCTCGCGCCGGCCAGCGCCAGGCCGGCCTTGGCGCGTACGCCCTTGCGGCGGCCGCGCGTCAGGTGCGTGGCGACGTCGAGGGCAGTGAGCGCGAGCATCTGCGGCGCGGTCTCGCTGACGAGCCAGCCGGCGACGAAGGCCGGGAGCTCCGCACGATGGTGGCGCGGCGGCCGGACGGCATTGGCGGTCAGGGCGGCGACGATGCTCTGGCGGCTCAGAAAACTCACCCGACCCAATCTACTGGCCAGTACTAGTGTCCTGTCCGATGGCTGGGATGCATGCCGATGAGGCGGGGTACCGGCGGCTGAGTGCGTCGCGCGATAGCTGATGGACGAGCCCGCCAGGTAC
The DNA here is from genome assembly GCF_004137345.1 of Nocardioides zhouii. Taxonomy (GTDB): domain Bacteria; phylum Actinomycetota; class Actinomycetes; order Propionibacteriales; family Nocardioidaceae; genus Nocardioides; species Nocardioides zhouii. The sequence continues at coordinate 156,670 of NZ_SDWV01000003.1, read as the reverse complement.
CCGGTCGACGGACTCGTCGCGTACGACGACACGTGGCCTTCTCAGTTCGAGGCGGCCCGCGGCGGCCTGGTCGCTGTCCTCGGACCGGCCTGGACGGTGGAGCACATCGGGTCCACCGCTGTGCCGGGCCTCCTCGCCAAGCCGGTGATCGACCTCGCCGTGCGGATCGCGCCGGATGCCGCCCTCGCGGCGTACGACGACGCACTCGCGTCGGCGGGCTGGCTGCAGGTCGGCTCCAGCGTCAGCAGCCACGGCGTCCGGATGCGCCTCGAGGGGGCAGTACGCACCCACATCGCCCACTTCTTCCCGGCGGAGGCGTGGGACACCGCCCACCAGCATCTCTTCGTCGCCTGGCTACGCGCCCACGACGAGGATCGACGGCGCTATGCCGAGCTCAAGCAGACCCTGTGGGCGGACGGCACGTGGGGTCGGACGTACACCGCGGCCAAGGGCGCGTTCGTGCAGGAGGTCGTCGACCGTGCCCGCGCCGACCTCGGCCTCCCGCCGGTGAGCGTGGCGGACAAGCCCTGACCCCGGGGTACGGGATCAAGGCCGCCCTAGGTAGTCCAGTGACGGATGGTCGTCCTACGTGCCACGGACAGCCATCGCTCACTGGAGTACGTCGGCTCCGCAGCCAACCCTCACTGGACTACCCCGACGGAAGGGCGGAGAGAGCTAGGAGGTCAGCCGCTCGCCGAAGAACTCGAGCACCGCGTCGACGGCACGCTGGGAACGGTGCTCGGTGACTGTCGAGTGGCCCTTGCCCTCGAGGTCGACCCGGATGAAGGCGTCGCCGATGAGGGTGGTGAGGGTGTCGAAGCGGGTCCCGGGGAGCGGGTCGGAGGCGTAGCGGATGCCGAGGACGGGGCAGCCCTCGCCCGCCCGACGGCGCACGACCTCCGCGTCGGCGGGGGAGAGGTTGAGGTCGGCGCCGCGGCCGGGGAAGGGCACGAAGGGCGCGCTGGGCTGGCAGACGACCGGCGCGACCGTGGATTCGTCGACCATCATCGCGAGCGCGAAGCCACCGGTGAAGCACATCCCCAGCGCGCCGACGCCGGGTCCGCCGAGCTCGGCGTGGAGGTCGCGGGCCAGGGAGCGGAGCCACCCGGCGACGGGGGTCGTGACGCCCGTCGCGAGCTTGGTGAACTCCCGGCTGACGCAGACCTTCGGCATCGTACGCATGACGTCGAGGTTGTTGAACGGGCGCCCGGCAGGGCCGAAGAGGTGGGGCAGCAGCACCGTGTAGCCCGCGTCGACCAGCTCCTGGCCGAACCCGATCACGCCGGTCGTGAGCCCCGGGATCTCATGGATCACGATGACACCGGGGCCGGTGCCCTTGCGCCAGACCGGGTGCGTCGTCGGCTCCCCGTTGACGTCGGCGGTGTGCTCGGAGCGGGTCCAGGTGTCGAGTGCGTCCACGACCGGAAACCTTGCAGCCTGCGACGCCCGTGGGAAGAGCCTGTCCAGCGTCCACACCTGAGGGTCTATCCGTTTTACCGACCGAGCGGTTAGGTTGCTGCGGTTCCCAGATCCCCACAGACAGGTGTTCAACGGATGCGACACTCCCGTCCCCTTCGTGGCCTCGTGGTCGCCGGCTCGATGGCGCTCGCCGCCACGACGCTCTCCGCGACCGCCGCGATCCCGGCCACCGCGCTGTCGCTGTCCCCCGGGGCAGCCGCGTGCGCCGACAGCCACTCCGACGCCGCCAACGCCCGCGTGCGCCAGGGCTCCAAGAAGCTCGAGCCCCAGGGCTTCACCGGCACCGGCGAGGAGTACGTCAACCTCGCCGACTCCGCGACGCTCGCTGCCGGTTCGATCACGATCCCGACCTACTTCCACGTAGTGCTGCCCGCCGCAGAGGCGGGCAACAGCACGAGGGCCGAGGACCGACTCACCCGCCTGGTGACCAACCAGGTCGCCGTGCTCAACGAGGCCTACGCGGGTCGCACCGGCAAGAAGTCGTCCGCCGTGACGCCGTTCTCGTTCGACCTCGTCGAGATCGACTTCGCCTTCAACGACGCGTGGTACGGCGTGGTGCCCGGCAAGGTCGAGACGGAGATGAAGGCCGCGACCCGGGTGGGCGGCAACGAGACCCTCAACGTGTGGACGGCCAACATCGGCCAGGACCTCCTGGGCTGGGCGACGTTCCCGAAGAACACCGACAGCACCGACGACGGCGTCGTGATCCTCGACGAGTCGATGCCGGGTGGCAAGGCCGGCATCTACGCCGAGGGCGACACGCTGCCGCACGAGGTCGGCCACTGGCTGGCGCTGTTCCACACGTTCCAGGGCGGCTGCAACGGCCCCGGCGACCAGGTCGCCGACACCCCGGCCGAGGCCGGGCCGCAGTTCAACTGCCCGGTCGGCGCCGACACCTGCGCCTCGCCCGGTGTCGACCCGATCCACAACTACATGGACTACACGCAGGACTCCTGCATGTACCAGTTCACGGGTGGTCAGGTCGCTCGCATGAGCGACGCCTGGACGCAGTACCGGGCGAGCTGAACCCAGCGCGAGAAGTGACACCGGACACCGGGTCAGGCAGCCGCCTGGCCCGGTGTCCGTACGTCCGGGCCGGGCGGCTCAGAACGTGTAGCCGAAGGCCTCGAGGTCGGCGGCGTACACCTCGGCGACCTTGTCGCGGGCGGCGGGGGAGTAGTAGTCGTGGTAGCCGCCGTGGGGCGACTTGTTGCGGTGCGGCACGCGGGTGGGCTCGGCGCCGAGGCGTCGCTCCACCTCTTGCAGATCCTCCGCGAATCGCTCGGTGCGGCCGACGAAGTCGACCTCGCGGTCGGGCGTGCGGAGGTAGTCGACCTGCGGCCGGCCGACGCGGGGCAGCTCCTCAGTGCCGCGCAGCACGAACTCCTCGAACCCGGAGTACGCGGCGGCGGCGCGCCACATGTCGTTGCCGCGCATCTTCACGGCGGCCTCACCCTGCGGCTTCCCGCTCGACGGGCCCCACTCGCGGTCCCAGTCGTCGATCATCGACCACCACGACACCATCCGCGCCCACGGGTTGCGGACGAAGCCGAACGACCAGTAGTCGGCCGTCCGGGGCTCCGCGCGGAGGATGCGCGCGTACGGCGCGTGCCGGCCGAGCGGCGGCGTGACCCCGGGCGTCTTGCTGCGCGCGTCGGGGCAGCAGCGCTCGAACGCGACGCCGACCGACACGCCGCCGGTCTTGGGCACGTGCACGAAGAGCGCGCGACGGGCGTCTGAGATCAACACGGCGCGAGGCTAACCCACTCACGGGTAGCAGGCAGAGCCGGTGACCGCGATGGGGGATGATCGGCGGGTGATGACGTTCCTGGGGCTCGGACCCGGCCGGGACTTCGTGCTCCTCGCCCTGCCGAAGACCGCGAGCACGTCGCTGGAGCGGACGCTGACGCCGTACGCCACCGAGGTCGTCGGCTCGCCGCCGGCCCAGAAGCACCTGCCGGCCCGCGGCTTCGTCCACACCCGGGCGGAGGAGCTGGCCTCGCAGGGTCACCCGCGCGAGTCGTACGAGCTGGTCACGATGTTCCGCGAGCCGATCGAGTGGCTGGAGTCGTGGTGGCGCTACCGGGCGCGTGATGCCAGCAAGCAGTCGACCGCTGACGTGACGTTCGAGGAGTTCGCCCTGCGCTACGTCGCGGGCGACGACGAGGCGCCCGTCCCCGCCGGCCGCCCGGCGAGGTTCATCCGCGCACAGGGAGCCGTCGCGGTGGACCGCATCTTCAGCGTCGACCGGCCGGAGGTGTGGTCGGCGTGGTTCGCCGAGCGGGTGGGCGAGCCGCTGGAGTTCGAGCGCCGCAACGTGTCCGCCGCCGAGCGCGGCGAGCTCACCGCGGACACGCGCGAGCGGCTCGAGGCATGGTTCGCACCGGAGTACGACGTGTGGCGGCGGCTCGACGACACGGGCGTGTGGTCCGGCGCACGCGGGACGAGGCTGGCGAAGCGGCCCCAGTAGGGGCTCAGGTCCCTAGTAGGTGTAGCCGAAGAGGTCGATGTCCTCGGCGTAGACCTCGGCGATGCGCTGGCGCGTCTCGTCGGTGTAGTAGTCGTGGTAGGTGCCGTGCTTGGACTTGTTCTTGTGCACCGGCGTCGTCGGCTCCAGGCCGAGCTGGACCTGCACGCGCTGGAGGTCGGCGACGAAGTTCTCCGTACGGCCGATGAAGTCGACCTCGCGCTCGAACTTCGGCGCGCGCAGGTAGGTGATCTGAGGGGCGCCGACGCGGGGGAGCTCCTCGGTGCCTCGCATGACGAACTCGTCGAAGCCGGAGTACGCCGCCGCAGCGCGCCACATTTCGTTGCCGTCGCGCATCGAGCCGTGCCGGACGTCCTGCGGTTTGCCGCTGGCCGGGCCGTGACGCCGGTCCCACGCGGAGATCATCGAGTACCACGACACCATGCGCGCCCACGGGTTGCGGACGAAGCCGAAGGTCCAGTAGTCGAGCACCTGCGGCTCATTGCGCAGGATCTTGCCGAGCGTCGCGTGGCGCCCGATCTTCTTGCTCACCTTGCGCGCGTCGGGGCAGGCCTCCTTGACCGTGTCCTCGACCGAGACGCCGCCCGTCTTCGGGACGTGGACGAAGAGGACCCTCTGGGAGTCGGAGATGAGCACGCGCCGAGGTTATCCCAGCGATCCGACGCCAGATGCCCTGAGCCCGGTCAGCTCTCCAGCGGCCAGCCGCGCTGCGCCCAGCCGTGGGTGCCACCGTCGACGTTGAGCGCGTTGAGCCCTTGGGCCCGCAGGTGGTCGACCACCTGGCGGCTGCGGCTGCCGACGGCGCAGATCACGAAGAACGGCGCGTCCTTCGGCAGCTCGGCGGCCCGCGCGGGGATGTCGTTCATCGGGATGTGGACGGCGCCGGGCACGCGTCCGCCCGCCACCTCGGCCGCCTCGCGGACGTCGACGACGTACGCACCCTGGCTGTGCGCCGCGGCGAAGTCGTCGAGGCCGACCTCGTCCTGGGGGCCGTTGGCGGCAGCCTCCTGCGCGGCCTCCACCTCCTGGCGTACGGCGTCCATGTCGAGCTCGCGGGCCTGGGCGATCACGCCGCCGAGCGCCTGCGGCGGCAGCGCGCCGGCCTGGTTGAAGAGCAGGACGCCGTCGCGGAAGAGCATCAGGGTGGGGATGGAGGTGATCGCCGCCATCTGGGCCAGCTGCTGCTCGGCCTCGGTGTCGACCTTGCCGAAGACGATGTCGGGGTTGTCCTCGGCCGCCTTCTCGAAGATCGGCGCGAATTGGCGGCACGGTCCGCACCAGGCAGCCCAGAAGTCGACGAGGACGATGCCCTCGCCGCTGACGGTCTGCTCGAAGTCGGCCAGGGTCAGCTCGCGGGTGCTCATGCCTCAAGCGTGCCACGGTTGCGCCGCCGACTCACGTCGGCGACCTACCAGCCGCGGGAGCGCCACTCCTCGAGGTGGGGCCGCTCGTCGCCGAGGACGCCGTCACCGCCGTGGCCGGGGTAGAACAGCGTCTCGTCGGGGAGCCGCCCGAAGATCTTGGTCTCGACCTCGCCGATGAGCTGGGTGAACGCGTCGGCGTTGCCGCGCGTCGCACCGACGCCGCCGGGGAAGAGGGAGTCGCCGGTGAAGAGGTGCGGCTCGGACGAGGCGGTGTGGTCGTCGAGGAGCAACGCGATCGAACCGGGCGTGTGGCCGGCGATGGGGATCACCAGGAGGTCGCAGGTGCCGACCGCGACCTTGTCGCCCTCCCCGACCCGGCGGTCGACGGTGACGCCGGTCTGCTCCTCGATGGCGTCGGCGTCGGGCGCCCCGGCCACCACGGTGGCGTCGGGATGGGCCGCCGCGACAGCGGCCAGGCCACGGTGGTGGTCCCAGTGCTGGTGCGTGGTGACGATCGAGGTGAGCGAGCGCTCGCCGATGAGCTCGAGCAGCCGCTCGGGCTCGGCGGCCGCGTCGATGAGCACCAGCTCGTCGGTCTCGCCGCAGTGGAGGAGATAGCAGTTGTTGGACATCTCCGGGTCGACCGCGACCTTGGTCAGGGTCAGGCAGCCGAGCGTACGGATGTGCGGCTCGCCGCCGGGGGACACGTCCCCTGTGTAGGACTCGTTCACCATGACTCCACCTCCGGGAGTGATCCTGTGTCGGACGAGACGCCCTCGCCGCTGCCGCGACCGGTGAGCCACCAGCCGATGGCGGCCGACGTGCCGGTCACGACGGGTCCGCCACCGCCCTCGCCGTAGTGCCAGGTGCGGTCGAGGTCGGTGGGTCGGGCCTCGAAGGGCGCGGGGTAGGGACGCTTGGTCATCGACTCCAGCAGGATGACGCGGAACGCCTCCGGCCAGTCGGCGGCGGTGTAGTCCGCTCCGAGGTCGGCGTGGTGGATCTCGGCCTCCCGCAGCCGCATGAGCGGCACCTGGGCGACGGAGATGTCCGTCCCGGCACCCGGCACCCGCTCGAACCGACCGTCCCAGTCGTCGTCGACCATCGCGCCGAGCGCCTCGCCCAGGACCCCGACCGACGTGAGGAACCGCTCGCGCAGGTCGGCCGGGTCGGTGGTCGCGAGCTCGGCGATGTCGCCGTTGCGCGCCTCCAGGGACGAGTACATCGTCCGCGGGTGGCCGAGGTGAGCTCCGTGGAGCACGCCTGCCAGTCCCTCCGCGTTGAGCGTCAGGTGCGCGACCACATGGGCGCGCGTCCAGTCGGGGAGGAGGGACGGCTCGGCGTACGCGTCGTCCGGGAGGCCGTCGACGGTGCGGACGAGTGCTTGGTCGGCCTCCGCGAGGAGGTCTGCGAGGTGGGGGGCGAGGCCCGCATCGTGCGTCACGGGACCCATCGTGCCACTCCGGGCCACCACCCCGCCGGGTGGACGATGGGCCCGCTGTCGGTAGGGGGTCATAGGGTGGTCCGGTGCGTCGGCTTGACCTCGGCGCGCCATCGAGACGAACATGTGTTCGACTCCATCACGCTCGTTGTCAAGGACCAGACAGAGGACCACAGTGGCCGACCAGCTCATCATCCGGGGCGCCCGTGAGCACAACCTGAAGGACGTCTCGCTCGACCTCCCGCGCGACTCCCTCATCGTGTTCACCGGACTCTCCGGGTCGGGCAAGTCCAGCCTCGCGTTCGACACGATCTTCGCCGAGGGCCAGCGCCGCTACGTCGAGTCGCTGTCGGCGTACGCCCGCCAGTTCCTCGGCCAGATGGACAAGCCCGACGTCGACTTCATCGAGGGCCTGAGCCCCGCGGTCAGCATCGACCAGAAGTCGACCTCCAAGAACCCGCGCTCCACGGTTGGCACGATCACCGAGGTCTACGACTATCTCCGCCTGCTCTACGCCCGCGCCGGTCGCGCCCACTGCCCGACCTGCGGCGCCCCGATCGAGCGGCAGACGCCGCAGCAGATCGTCGACCGGATCCTCGGCCTCGAGGAAGGTCGGCGCTTCCAGGTGCTCGCGCCCGTCATCCGCGGTCGCAAGGGGGAGTACGTCGAGCTGTTCCGCCAGCTGCAGCAGCAGGGGTTCAGCCGCGCGCGCGTCGACGGCGAGACCTACGGGCTCGACGAGCCGCCGACGCTCGACAAGAAGCTCAAGCACACGATCGAGGTCGTGATCGACCGCCTCGCGGTCAAGGAGTCCTCCAAGCGCCGGCTCACCGACTCGGTCGAGACCGCGCTCGGGCTCGCCGGCGGGCTGGTCGCGTTCGACTTCGTCGACCTCGACGCCAAGGACCCCGGCCGGGAGATGAAGTTCTCCGAGAAGATGTCGTGCCCCAATGACCACGCCATCGACACCGACGACCTCGAGCCCCGGTCGTTCTCCTTCAACTCGCCCTTCGGCGCCTGCACGGTGTGCTCCGGCCTCGGCACCAAGATGGAGGTCGACCCGGAGCTGGTGATCCCCGACGCCGGCGCCACCCTCGGCGAGGGCGCGATCGCGCCGTGGAGCGGCGCCCACGTCGCCGACTACTTCCTCCGCCTGGTCAACGCGCTCGGCGAGGAGCTCGGCTTCGACCTCAACACCCCGTGGGACAAGCTCTCGCCCACCGCACGTACGTCGCTCCTCGAGGGCCACAAGACCAAGGTCCACGTCGTCACGAAGAACCGCTACGGCCGCGAGCGCGCCTACTACGCCGCGTTCGAGGGCGTCCGCCCCTATGTCGAGCGTCGCCACAAGGAGGCGGAGTCCGACACGAGCCGCGAGCGGTTCGAGGGCTTCATGCGCGAGGTCCCGTGCCCCGCCTGCCAGGGCACCCGGCTCAAGCCGGTCTCGGTGTCGGTGACCCTCGGCGCCAAGGACCAGGGCGGCAAGAACATCGCCGAGGTCTGCGCGATGTCGATCGACGAGACGGCCGACTACCTCCGCACCGTCGAGCTCTCCGCCCGTGAGCGCCAGATCGGTGAGCGGGTGCTCAAGGAGATCCAGGAGCGCCTGCGGTTCCTGCTCGACGTCGGCCTCGACTACCTCTCGCTCGACCGGCCCAGCGGCTCGCTGTCCGGCGGCGAGGCCCAGCGCATCCGGCTCGCGACGCAGATCGGCGCCGGCCTCGTCGGCGTGCTCTACGTCCTCGACGAGCCCTCGATCGGCCTCCACCAGCGCGACAACCACCGGCTGATCGAGACCCTGCTCCGGCTCAAGGACCTCGGCAACACCCTGATCGTCGTCGAGCACGACGAGGACACCGTGCGCGTCGCCGACTGGGTCGTCGACATCGGCCCGGGCGCCGGCGAGCACGGCGGCCAGGTCGTCCACTCCGGCTCGGTCGAGGACCTGCTCACCCACCCCGACTCGATCACCGGCCAGTACCTCAGCGGTCGGCGCGAGATCCCGATCCCGGCCGTACGCCGCCCGCGCACCGTCGGTCGCGAGCTGACCGTCCACGGGGCGCGCGAGCACAACCTGCAGGACGTCGACGTCAGCTTCCCGCTCGGTGTCTTCACCGCCGTCACCGGCGTCTCGGGTTCCGGCAAGTCGACGCTCGTCAACGACATCCTCTACACGTCGCTGGCCAAGCAGATCTACAACGCCCGATCAGTGCCGGGCCGCCACACCAAGATCACCGGCCTCGAGCACGTCGACAAGGTCATCCATGTCGACCAGTCGCCGATCGGTCGCACCCCGCGCTCCAACCCGGCGACGTACACCGGCGTCTTCGACCACGTCCGTCGCCTCTTCGCCTCCACCCCGGAGGCCAAGATGCGCGGCTACCTCCAGGGTCGGTTCTCCTTCAACGTCAAGGGCGGGCGCTGCGAGGCGTGCGCGGGCGACGGCACGATCAAGATCGAGATGAACTTCCTGCCGGACGTCTACGTCCCGTGCGAGGTCTGCCACGGAGCCCGCTACAACCGCGAGACGCTCGAGGTCCACTACAAGGGCAAGACCATCGCCGAGGTCCTCGACATGCCGATCGAGGAGGCGGCCGACTTCTTCGCCGCCGTCCCGCCGATCGCGCGCCACATGACGACGCTCGGTGAGGTCGGGCTCGGCTACGTCCGTCTCGGCCAGCCGGCCACCACCCTCTCCGGCGGCGAGGCCCAGCGCGTCAAGCTCGCGAGCGAGCTCCAGAAGCGCTCGACCGGCCGCACGGTCTACGTCCTCGACGAGCCGACCACCGGCCTCCACTTCGAGGACATCCGCAAGCTCCTCCACGTGCTCTCCGGCCTCGTCGACAAGGGCAACACCGTGCTCGTGATCGAGCACAACCTCGACGTCATCAAGACCGCCGACTGGCTCATCGACATGGGTCCCGAGGGCGGGTCGCGCGGTGGCTACGTCGTGGCCGAGGGCACGCCCGAGGAGGTCGCGGCAGTCGGCGCGAGCTACACCGGCGCCTTCCTCAAGCCGATCCTCGAGGGGCGCGGGGCCAAGCAGCCCCGCGGCAAGGTCAAGCCGGTCGAGGTCACCCGGCCGATCACCAAGGCCGCGGCCAAGAAGGTGGCGGCGGCGGAGCGGGCGGCCAAGAAGGCGGCGGCAGCCCACGCTCCGGCCAAGAAGGCCGCTGCCAAGAAGGCGCCTGCCAAGAAGGCTGTCGCCAAGAAGGCCGTCGCGACGAGGTCGACGAAGAAGTAGTCACAGGGTCCTCACAGGTCCTCTGGCTAGTCTCTGACCGCATGAGCACCCCACGACGTTCATCTCCTCCGCTCCGCTCCCCCGAAGAACGCCGCGGGGACCCCGCATGACCGCCATCAACCGACGACGTGCCCTCTCCGGATCCGCAGCAGTGGCCGTCGGTGTCCCGCTGCTGGCCGCGTGCGGCGACGACTCCACCTCGACCGCCACCGACCCGTCCTCCTCGAGCGCTCCCTCCGAGGAGTCGTCCTCGCCGAGCGAGGACACCGGGTCCTCCGGGGGTGGCGCGGCGCTCGCCAGCACCTCCGACGTGCCGGTCGGCGGCTGCTTCGTGGTCGCGGCTTCCAAGATCGTCCTGACCCAGCCGACCGAGGGCGACTTCAAGGCGTTCACCGCCGTGTGCACCCACCAGGGCTGCCTGGTGGAGACGAGCACCGAGGGCGACATCCCGTGCCCGTGCCACGGCAGCAAGTTCTCCCTGGACGACGGCTCGCCCCAGTCCGGGCCGGCCAGTGCCGCGCTCGCCGCGGTGAAGATCACCGTCGACGGGGACTCGATCTCCCAGGCGTAGGACCGGCCGGCTGGTCCCCGAGGGTTTGAGGAGGCCAGCGCGGAGACATGATGCTCCCGACACGCCCTGACCAGTGGGCGCGCGCACAGGGGGAGCACCACATGTCACGTCGGGTTGTTCGAAGCACCACCATCGCGACGGCCGCCGCCGTCACCGCCGCCCTCCTGGCGCCGGCGCAGGGCGCGGCATCCGCGCAGCCCGCCCCGACGCGCGACACCGTCGAGGTCCGCGGCACGGTCGTCGTGCTGGCCGGCGAGGACGGCAACCCGGACCGCTACTCGCTGCTGCTGCCGTCGGGTCGCACCGTCGAACTCGCCGAGGGCTTCACCGCCGAGCCGCTGTCCCGGTTCGCCGGGACGGTCGCGCTGCCCGGCGCCGGCAGCGGTCGTACGCTCACCGGCTCGCTGCGGTCGCGGACGCTCGCCCGGGCGGCCTCGTCCGGCACCCCGCTCACCGTCGTCGACTCCCGGGTCGCCGCGCGCGCCCCGTCGGCGGCGGCCACGGCCCACACGACGTACGTCGCCCGGATCGTCAACTGGGGTGCCGACTTCAAGCAGACCGACCAGCAGATCCTCGACGGGCTCGGCCAGGCCCAGCAGTGGTGGGTCGGTCAGTCCGGCGGGGTGATCCCGACCTGGACCACCGCCTCCGGAATCGCCCCGGTCACCTCGGGCGCGAGCTCGTTCGAGGCGGGCTGCGGCCTCCGCAACAACGGCGACGGCTTCAGCGAGATCGCCGCGGATGTGGCCGGACAGGCCTTCCCCGGCGTGGACTTCTCCGGCCGCTCGCCGAACCACCTCGTGGTTGTGGTGCCCGACGGGTGCGGCGCCGGCGAGGCCAGCGGCCGCGGCCGCCTCGGCACCTCGCTGGCCAACGGCGGACCGGTGATCATCGAGGCCAACGCGGGCACGGGCTTCCGCACCGTCCTCGAGCACGAGTACGGCCACAACGTCGGCCTGCAGCACGCCAACAACGACATCGAGTACGGCGACCTCTACGAGGTGATGGGCACGTCGGTCGTCAACCGCCTCAGCCCCGCGCTCGGCACGATCTACCGCATGGAGCAGGGCATCCTCGCCGCCGGTGAGGCGGTCGACGGCTCTGCCGGCGGCACCTTCACGCTTGCTCCGCGCGCCTCGGCGAGCGGCCAGCGCGGGGTCCACTTCATCAACCCCGACGACGGCAAGCGCTACTTCGTCGACTACCGCGACGGTGCCGGTGCGGACGCCGGCACCTGCTACTCCGCGCCGGACACGTGCAACTACACGGGCGGCAAGTTCGGGCAGGGCTATCGGCCCGGCCTGGTCATCGAGCGCGAGGACGCCCTGCGCGGCGCCTACCTGGTCGGCACCTCCGGTGGCGATGGCTCGCTGCAGCTGAACGAGACCTGGACCAACCAGGGCGCCAGCGTCACGCTGACGGCGACCGGAGCCAACACGGTCCGGATCGACAGGACGGCCAAGCCGCCGCTCCCTGCCGGCTCTGTGACCATCGGCGCCCCCACCGTCAACCGCCAGGTGACGGCGTCGGTCTCGATCCCCGGCGCCACCGCGGCTCGCTACCAGTGGACCTTCAACGGTCAGGCGATCCCGCAGGCCGACGACTCGACGTACACCCCGTCCCCGGGGATGGCCGGTGGGACGCTCGGCGTCATCGCCACGGGCTACGCCGTGGGCCGCGACCCGAGTCCCCAGGCCCAGGCTTCCCAGGTGGTGGCTCCGGCGGACTGGTACGCCAGCGGTGAGCGCCGCTACGCCGAGATCAGCGGCAAGGCGCGCGTCGGCCAGACGCTGACCGCGCTCGGCCTCGACTGGGTGGACTACTTCGGCGACAAGCCCGCCGGCTACGCGCCGACATACAAGTGGACGCGCAACGGCAAGGCCATCAAGGGCGCCACGGCGGCGACGTACCGGCTGACGGCCAAGGACCTCGGCAAGAGGATCCAGGTCCTGGAGTATCCCCGCGCGACCGGGTTCGCGACGAACGACTACTCGCGGTCGGAGTCCACGCGCAAGGTGCGCATCGGCAAGCTGGCCTCGCCGCGGCCCACGATCGGCGGCAAGGCCAAGGTGGGCAAGCGCGTCGTGGCGCGGACGTCGGGCTGGACCAACGGGACGAAGTTCCGCTACCAGTGGTTCTCCGACAAGTTGGCGATCCGCGGTGCCACGGGCAAGAAGCTCCGCATCACCCGCTCGCTGAAGGGCGACAAGCTCAAGGTCAAGGTCACCGGGACCAAGAAGGCGTTCAAGAAGGCCAGCGCGACGTCGCGGGCCACGAAGATCAAGTGACGCTCGGCTGAGCCCACCCGGGCGGCCTCCGGTGTCGGGGGCCGCCCGTAGGGTTGGCGGGTGGCCACGCCGAGCTCCTATCGACCCGCGCCCGGGTCGATTCCCACCCGCCCGGGGGTCTACCGGTTCCGCGACGCCAAGGGTCGCGTGATCTACGTCGGCAAGGCCAAGAGCCTGCGCGCTCGCCTGTCGTCCTACTTCCAGGACATCGGCAACCTGCACCCCCGTACGGCGACCATGGTCAGCACCGGCGCCAGCGTCGAGTGGACCGTCGTCGACACCGAGGTCGAGGCGCTTCAGCTGGAGTACAGCTGGATCAAGGAGTTCGACCCGCGCTTCAACGTCAAGTACCGCGACGACAAGTCCTACCCGTGGCTCGCGGTCACGGTCGGCGACGAGTTCCCGCGCGTGATGGTCGGGCGCGGCGCCAAGCGCAAGGGCACCCGCTACTTCGGCCCCTACAGCCACGCCTGGGCCATCCGCGAGACCGTCGACATCCTGCTGCGCGTCTTCCCGATGCGCTCGTGCTCCAACGGCGTCTTCAAGCGCTCGGCGCAGATCGGCCGGCCGTGCCTCCTCGGCTACATCGACAAGTGCTCGGCCCCCTGCGTCGGCAACGTCTCCGAGGAGGAGCACCGCCGCATCGTCGACGACTTCTGCGACTTCATGGGCGGCCAGACCAAGCCGTTCATGGCGCGGATCCGCAAGGAGATGTACGCCGCCAGCGAGGCGCTCGACTTCGAGAAGGCCGCTCGGCTGCGCGACGACCTCGGCGCCATGGAGCGGGCCCTGGAGAAGCAGGCGGTCGTGCTGGGCGACGGCGCCGACGCCGACGTGATCGCCCTCGTCGAGGACCCGCTCGAGGTGGCTGTCCAGATCTTCTACGTCCGGGGCGGCCGGATCCGCGGTCAGCGAGGCTGGGTGGCCGACCGGATGGACGAGGGCGGCACGCCCGAGCTCGTCCAGGACTTCCTGCTGCAGCTCTACGGCGGCGTCGGCCACGACGACAGCGGGGACACGATCCCGCGCGAGGTGCTGGTGCCGATGCTCCCGCCGGACGCCGGCGTGCTGGAGGAGCTGCTGTCCGAGCGGCGGGGGAGCAAGGTGGCGATCCGGGTGCCGCAGCGCGGTGACAAGCGCGACCTGCAGCAGACCGTCGCCAACAACGCCGCGCAGGCGCTCGCGCTCCACAAGACCAAGCGCGCCAGCGACCTCACCACCCGCAACCGCGCGCTCGAGGAGATCCAGAAGGCGCTCGCCCTCGACGAGGTGCCGCTGCGCATCGAGTGCTACGACGTCTCCAACCTCCAGGGCACCGAGGTGGTCGCGTCGATGGTCGTCTTCGAGGACGGCCTGTCCCGCAAGTCGGAGTACCGGCGCTTCGTCATCCGCGGCGTCGACGGGCAGAACGACGTCGCGTCCATGCACGAGGTGATCACCCGACGGTTCAAGCGACTGCTCGACGAGCAGGCGCGGAGCGAGACGGTGGCGACCGACTCCGGCCCCATGCTCGTCGATCCTGAAACAGGTCGCCCGCGCAAGTTCGCGTACGCCCCCTCGCTCGTCGTGGTCGACGGCGGCCCGCCCCAGGTGGCCGCCGCCCAGCAGGCGCTCGCCGAGCTCGGCGTCAACGACATCCCGGTCTGCGGGTTGGCCAAGCGGCTCGAGGAGGTGTGGCTGCCGGGGGAGGAGGACCCGGTGATCATGGCGCGCACCAGCGAGGGCCTCTACCTGCTGCAGCGGATCCGCGACGAGGCCCACCGCTTCGCGATCAACCACCACCGCGGCCGCCGCTCCAAGTCGATGGTCGAGAGCATGCTCGACGACGTGCCCGGCCTCGGCGAGGTCCGCCGCAAGACGCTGCTCAAGCACTTCGGGTCGCTCAAGAAGCTGCGCGAGGCCGAGCCCGACGCGATCGCGCTCGTGCCGGGCATCGGCCCGCGGACGGCGACGGCGATCAAGGATGCGGTCGCGAAGGCCGACGCGACCCGCAAGACTGCGTCCCAGCCGCGGGTCAACACGGCCACCGGCGAGCTGCTCGAGGAGGACTGAGGACATGGTCGAGGCGACACCCGGCGAGCTGGTGATCGTCACCGGGATGACCGGTGCCGGCCGCAGCACGGCCGCCAAGGAGCTCGAGGACCTCGGCTACTTCGTGGTCGACAACCTCCCACCGACGCTGGTGCGCGACGTCGTGCGGCTCGTCGACGACAGCCGCGGCATCGACCAGCCGATCGCGGTCGTGGTCGACGTACGGTCGGGCTCGTTCTTCGACTCCCTCCAGGCCAACCGGCACCAGCAGGTCACCGGGCGCCCGACGACGCTGCTGTTCCTCGAGGCCACCGAGGACGTCCTCGTGCGCCGGCAGGAGGCGGCCCGCCGGCCGCACCCGCTCCAGGGCAGCGGTCGCCTGCTCCACGGCCTCCAGCGCGAGCGGGTCGCGATGGCCGACATCCGCGGCGACGCCGACGTGCTGCTCGACACCTCGAACTTCAACGTCCACGAGCTGCAGGACCGCATCGCCGAGCTCTTCGGCACCGCGGCCTCGACGCGGCTCAAGGTGACGGTGATCAGCTTCGGCTTCAAGTACGGCATCCCCGTGGACGCCGACTGGGTGGCCGACATGCGGTTCCTGCCCAACCCCCACTGGGTGCCCGAGCTGCGACCGCAGAACGGTCGGGACTCCGCCGTCGCCGACTACGTCCTGTCCCAACCCGGTGCCAGCACCTTCCTGGAGCAGTACCTCCCCGTCCTCGGCACGGTCGCCGAGGGCTACGTCCGCGAGGGCAAGCGGTTCATGCAGGTCGCCGTGGGCTGCACCGGCGGCAAGCACCGCAGCGTGGCCATGACGGAGGCGATCGCCGCGCGGCTCCGCGACGGCGGCTACGACGTACGGACCGCCCACCGCGACCTCGGCAGGGAGTGACGTGGCCCGCGGGACCGCGCAGGCCGCGGTCGCCCTGGGCGGCGGGCACGGACTGTTCGCCACCCTGTCCGCACTCCGCCGGCTCCACGACGACCTCACGATCGACGACCTGACGGCAGTCGTGACCGTCGCCGACAACGGCGGCTCGTCGGGCCGGCTGCGGGGCGAGTTCGGGGTGCTCCCTCCGGGAGACCTGCGGATGGCGCTCGCCGCCCTCTGTGGCGATGACGAGTGGGGCCGGACGTGGGCCGACGTCCTGCAGCACCGTTTCGCTGGTGAGGGCGAGATGCAGGGGCACGTCGTCGGCAACCTCCTGATCGTGTCGCTGTGGGAGCTGATGGGTGACCACGTCCGCGCGCTCGACTGGGTGGGGCGCCTCCTCGGCGCCCACGGCCGGGTGCTCCCGATGGCGACCACGCCGATGGACATCTCCGCACGGGTGCGGGGCGCCGATCCCGCACGCCCGGACGACATCACCGTCGTCCGCGGCCAGGTCGAGGTCGCCACGACCGACGGCCAGATCGAGTCCGTCGCGCTCGTCCCCGAGGATCCCGAGGCCTGCGAGGAGGCGATGGCGGCCATCCGCGCGGCCGAGTGGGTCGTGCTGGGGCCGGGATCGTGGTTCTCCTCGGTCATCCCGCACCTGATGGTGCCGGGACTGCGGCGCGCGCTGGCCGAGACCGAGGGTCGGCTCATCGTCGTGCTCAACCTCGAGGCACAGGCGGGGGAGACGACCGGTTTCGGGCCGGCCGACCACCTCGCGGTGCTCTACGAGCACGCCCCCGACCTCACCGTGCACGCCGTCCTCGTGGACTCCTCGGCCGTGGGCGGCGACCGCGAGCGGCTGGAGAAGGTCGTCGCCGACCGGGGTGCCCGGCTGGTCGTCGAGGACATCGCCGTACCGGGGGAGCCACGGCACGATCCCGACCTGCTCGCGGCCGCTTTCGGGCGCATCGTCGAGGGCAGCTGAGGCGTCTCCACCTCGCCGGTCGAGGGTCGTTGACCAGCATGGCAGGATTCCGTCCATGGCAATGACGGCACAGGTGAAGGCCGAGCTCGCCTCCACCCAGATCACCAAGACCTGCTGCCGCAAGGCCGAGGTCGCCTCGATGCTCCGATTCGCGGGCGGTCTCCACATCGTGAGTGGTCGGATCGTGGTCGAGGCCGAGCTCGACACGGGTGCGGCGGCCCGCCGGCTGCGCAAGGACATCTCCGAGGTCTACGGCCACCCCTCCGACGTCGTGATGGTGCAGGGCAACGGCATCCGCAAGGGCAGCCGCTACATCGTCCGGGTCACCAAGGACGGTGAGGCGCTCGCCCGGCAGACCGGCCTGCTCGACCAGCGCGGTCGCCCCGTACGCGGTCTGCCGCCTGCTGTCGTCAGTGGCGGCGGCTGTGACGCCGTGGCCGCCTGGCGCGGTGCGTTCCTGGCCCACGGGTCGCTCACCGAGCCCGGTCGCTCGTCGTCGCTCGAGATCACCTGCCCCGGCCCCGAGGCGGCCCTCGCGATCGTGGGTGTCGCCCGCCGGCTCGGCATCTCGGCCAAGGCACGCGAGGTGCGCGGCGTCGACCGGGTCGTCATCCGCGACGGCGACGCCATCGGCGCCCTGCTGACCCGCCTCGGCGCCCACGAGTCGCTGATGGCGTGGGAGGAGCGCCGGATGCGCCGCGAGGTGCGCGCGACCGCCAACCGCCTGGCCAACTTCGACGACGCCAACCTGCGCCGCTCGGCGCGCGCCGCGGTCGCCGCCGGGGCCCGGGTGGAGCGGGCGCTCGAGATCCTCAGCGACGAGATCCCCGACCACCTCCGCCAGGCCGGCCACCTCCGCCTCGAGCACAAGCAGGCCTCCCTGGAGGAGCTCGGCCAGCTCCACGAGCCGGTGCTGACCAAGGACGCGATCGCCGGGCGCATCCGTCGCCTGCTCGCGATGGCCGACAAGCGCGCCGAGGAGCTCGGCATCCCCGACACCGAGTCGTCGCTGACCCCGGAAATGCTCGCCGAGGATGCTTGAGCAGTCGGGGCGAAACCAGCTGAGCCGCTGACTCGCCCGACGTACGCCGTTGTGACGCTCGTCCCGAGTATTGGAACGATCCAAGTTACCTGTCCGTACCGCGGAAGACTCCGCACATCGGGCTCATCGGCAACCGATAAGGTCGGAGCCGGTCACCAAAGGCCAGAGTTGTCCACGGGGTCACTGAAGGCCCCACACCAAGGAGACATGCACCCATGACCGTTCGCGTAGGCATCAACGGCTTCGGCCGCATCGGCCGCAACTTCTTCCGCGCCGTCCGCGCCTCGGGCGCCGACATCGAGATCGTCGGCGTCAACGACCTCACCGACAACGCGGTGCTGGCGCACCTGCTCAAGTACGACTCGATCCTGGGTCGCCTCGACGCCGACGTGTCGAGCGACGAGTCCTCGATCAAGGTCGGCGACCAGGTCATCCGCGCCTTCGCCGAGCGCGACCCCGCCAACATCCCGTGGGGCGACCTCGACGTCGACGTCGTCGTCGAGTCGACCGGATTCTTCACCGACGCCACCAAGGCCAAGGCCCACATCGACGCCGGCGCCAAGAAGGTCATCATCTCGGCGCCCGCCTCCAACGAGGACATCACCATCGTGATGGGCGTCAACCACGAGGACTACGACGCAGCGTCGCACCACGTCATCTCCAACGCGTCCTGCACGACCAACTGCCTCGGCCCGATGGCCAAGGCGCTCAACGACGAGCTCGGCATCGTCAAGGGCCTGATGACCACCATCCACGCCTACACCGCCGACCAGAACCTGCAGGACAACATCCACAAGGACCTGCGTCGCGCCCGGGCGGCCGCGCTCAACATCATCCCCACCTCGACCGGTGCCGCCAAGGCCATCGGCCTCGTGCTCCCCGAGCTCAAGGGCAAGCTCGACGGCTTCGCGCTCCGCGTGCCCGTGCCGACGGGCTCGGCCACCGACCTCACCTTCGAGGCCGGCCGTGAGACCACGGTCGAGGAGGTCAACGCGATCATCGAGAAGGCCGCCGACGGCGTCTTCCTCAAGTACTCGACCGACCCGATCGTGTCCTCCGACATCGTCACCGACCCGGCCTCGTGCATCTTCGACGCCCCGCTGACCAAGGTCATCGGCAACCAGGTGAAGGTCGTCGGCTGGTACGACAACGAGTGGGGCTACTCCAACCGCCTCGTCGACCTGATCGGTCACGTCGGCGCGACGCTCTGACCACGATGTCGACCACTGCAGGCATCGAGTCCCTGGGTGACCTGACGGGCAAGCGCGTCCTGGTCCGCTCGGACCTCAACGTGCCCCTCGACGGCACCACCATCACCGACGACGGCCGCATCCGCGCCAGCGTCCCGACGATCGCGCAGCTGTCCGACGCGGGTGCCCGGGTGGTCGTCACCGCCCACCTGGGCCGCCCCGACGGCTCGCCGGACCCGAAGTACTCCCTCGGGCCGGTGGCCGCGCGGCTCTCCGAGCTGCTCGAGCGGCCCGTGGCGTTCGCGACCGACACCGTGGGTGCGAGCGCCTCGGAGACTGTCGCCGGGCTCCAGGACGGCGACATCGCCGTGCTCGAGAACGTCCGCTTCAACGACGGCGAGACCAGCAAGGACGACGCCATCCGCGGCTCGTTCGCCGACCAGCTCGCGCAGCTGGCCGACGCGTTCGTCTCCGACGGCTTCGGTGTCGTGCACCGCAAGCAGGCCAGCGTGTACGACGTCGCGCTCCGGCTGCCGTCGGCGATGGGCGGCCTGGTCGCTGCGGAGGTCGAGGTGCTGCGCAAGCTCACCGAGCACCCGGAGCGCCCCTACGTCGTCGTCCTCGGCGGCTCGAAGGTCTCCGACAAGCTCGGCGTGATCGACAACCTGATCGACAAGGCCGACAAGATCCTCATCGGTGGCGGCATGGTCTTCACCTTCCTCAAGGCCCAGGGCCACGAGGTCGGCAAGAGCCTGCTCGAGGAGGACCAGCTCGACACCTGCACCCGCTACCTCGAAGAGGCCGCGGACCGGGGCGTCGAGATCGTCCTGCCGACCGACGTCGTCGTCGACACGGCGTTCCCGTCCGACGACCGCGCGCCCGAGCCCAGCGTCGTACCCGCGACCGAGATCCCGGCCGACGCACTCGGTCTCGACATCGGGCCCGAGTCGGCGCGGGCCTTCGCGGCCGCGCTGGCCGACGCGAAGACGGTGTTCTGGAACGGCCCGATGGGCGTCTTCGAGGTCGACGCGTTCGCCGAGGGCACGCGTGCCGTCGCGCAGGCGCTGACCGAGGTGGACGGCCTCTCCGTCGTCGGCGGCGGCGACTCGGCCGCGGCCGTACGCCAGCTGGGCTTCGACGAGGCCGCGTTCGGCCACATCTCCACGGGCGGCGGCGCCTCGCTGGAGTTCCTGGAGGGCAAGGAGCTCCCGGGCATCGCTGTACTCGAAAGGGACTGACCGTGGCTCCGAAGAACGACCGCACCCCGCTGATGGCGGGCAACTGGAAGATGAACCTCAACCACCAGGAAGCGGTGGTGATGGTCCAGAAGCTCGCCTGGACGCTGTCCGACAAGCGCCACGACTACGGCAAGGTCGAGGTCGTCGTGGTCCCGCCGTTCACCGACATCCGCTCGGTGCAGACGATGGTCGACGGCGACCGACTGTCGATCCGCTACGGCGCGCAGGACGTGTCCGTCCACGACGACGGCGCGTACACGGGTGAGATCTCCGCGGCGATGCTCAGCAAGCTGGGCTGCTCCTACGTCGTGGTCGGCCACTCCGAGCGGCGGATGCACCACCAGGAGAGCGACGAGCTGGTCAACGCCAAGGCTCACAAGTCACTCGCGGCGGGGATGACCCCGATCGTGTGCGTGGGCGAGGGGCTCGACGTGCGCCAGGCAGGCGAGCACGTGCCCTTCACGCTGTCGCAGGTCGACGGCTCGCTCGACGGCTTCACCGCCGAGCAGGTCGCCGGCCTCGTCGTGGCGTACGAGCCGGTGTGGGCCATCGGCACCGGCGAGGTGGCCACGCCCGACGACGCGCAGGAGGTCTGCGCGGCCATCCGCGAGCGCGTACGCGAGGTGCACGGCGACGGCGCTGCCGACTCGCTGCGGATCCTCTACGGCGGTTCGGTCAAGGCCGCCAACGTGGGCGGGATCATGGAGAAGGTCGACGTCGACGGGTGCCTCGTCGGCGGCGCCAGCCTGCAGGTCGACGAGTTCGGCGGCATCTGCCGCTTCTACGACATGCCCGTGCTGTGAGGCGCCGCTCACTTCGCCGTGGTCGTGACGTAGGCTTCCGCTCGTGATTCTGCTGTTCACCGTCCTGCTCGTTCTAGCGAGCGCGATCATGATCCTGCTGGTGCTGCTCCACAAGGGCCGCGGTGGTGGCCTCTCCGACATGTTCGGTGGTGGCGTCTCCAGCAGCCTGGGGGGATCGTCGGTTGCCGAGCGCAACCTCGATCGGTTCACGGTCGGTGTCGGCGTCATCTGGTTCGCATGCATCGTCGCCCTGGGCCTTCTCAAGGCCTACGCGGGCAACTGAGTCCCCCCACTCTTTCGAAGGAGCCGTCGTGGCTGGTGCTGGAAACGCGATCCGGGGTAGCCGGGTCGGAGCGGGCCCGATGGGTGAGGCCGAGCGCGGTGATGCCGCGCCGCGGCAGACCGTCACCTACTTCTGCAGCCACGACCACCGCTCGGTCGTGACGTTCGCCATCGAGGCCAACGTGCCCGAGTCGTGGGACTGCCCCAAGTGCGGCCTCCCGGCCAGCCTGGACAGCGAGAACCCGCCCCCGGCGCCGAAGATCGAGCCGTACAAGACGCACCTCGCCTACGTGAAGGAGCGTCGCAGCGAGACCGAGGCGGCCGACATCCTTGACGAGGCCGTCGCCCTCCTCCGCAGCCGCCGCAAGGCCGGCGAGATCATCTTCTGACCGGGCACTTCGTGCCCGTCTGGCAGGGTGACCGGGCACTTCGTGCCCGTCTGGCGAGGTGACCGGGCACTTCGTGCCCGTTTGGCGAGGTGACCGGGCACGTCGTGCCCGAGGCTGTGGATGACGCGAGCGGCGTCAGGTGCATAGGCGGCACAGTGGTCGCATGCACGTCATGCCACCCTGGGCTCGAGATGCTGTCCTCCTTGGCAGCGACGCGCCAGTTCCGTTGGACCGTCCGTTCACGGCTGTCGAAGCCGACGACCTCGGCATCGGCGCAAGCCTCCGGCGTCGACTCGTGGAGCGAGGGCTCCTCAGGCCTCTGCTCCGGGGCGTCTTCGTGGCCGGTCAGGTCGAGGACTCGCTGAAGTTGCGTGTGCGCGCCTTGAAGCTGATCGTGCCCGACCACGCGGTTGTCGTGGACCGTACGGCCGCTTGGGTCCACGGGGTTGACGCGCTGCCTCGCTCCGCGATCCATTTGATGCCCGAGCTGGACCTCTTCAGCAGCACTGGCAGCCGGATGCGGCGCCCCGGCGTCACCAGCGGCATCCGAGCCTTCGAGCCACGGGACCTGACGGTGATCGAAGGCCTCCAGGTGACCTCCCAGCTCCGGACTGCGTGCGACCTCGGTCGGTTGTTGTGGCGCTTCGATGCACTCGGTGCCATCGACGGGTTCCTGCGTCAGGGCCTCGACCATGACAGGTTGCTCGCCGAGATCGATCGCTTCAAGGGCTTTCGCGGCGTTCTCCAGCTCCGCGAGCTCGCGCCGCTCGGAGATCGCAAGGCCGAGTCACAGCCCGAGAGCGCACTGCGCCTGCACTGGTTCGACGCCGACATCGGGACGCCCGAGACGCAGATCTGGGTGTACGACGACGACGGCACGCCGAAGTACCGCATCGACGTAGGCAACTCCGAGGTCTCCTACGGCGGCGAGTACTTCGGCGAGCAGTTCCATGGCGAGGAGGAGCGGGTGCACGACGATGGCCGGATCGCCTGGCTCGAGGAACGGCGCAACTGGAACATCGACGTCTTCACCAAGGTCCACGTCTATGGGAGAGAACTGGTGGCGGCCGACCGCTTGAGACATGGGTTCATGCGAGCTGATAAGGCACAGCCTGGTCGACACACCTCGTACATCGACCTCTCGCGTTGAGCGGACGGGCACGAAGTGCCCGCTCACCCGTCAGGACGGGCACGAAGTGCCCGGTCACCTGTCAGGACGGGCACGAAGTGCCCGGTCACCTGTCAGGACCGGCACGAAGTGCCCGGTCACGTGGGGAGGGCGGAGGCGGCGGGGTCGTCGAGCCACCAGATGGTCTCATCACCGCGTACGCCGCGGGCGGGCGTCTCCTCGACGGAGCCGTCGGGGGCGAGGGCGCGTGCGACGGCGTCAGCCTTGCCCTCGCCGCTGGCGATGAACCAGACGGCGCGGCAGCGTTCCATCGCCTCGAAGGTCAGGGTGACGCGGTCGGGCGGGGGCTTGGGGGAGTCGTGGACGGCGATGGCGATGGCGTCGCGGGCCTGGAGGCCCGGGTGGCCGGGGAAGAGGGAGGCGCAGTGGCCGTCGGGGCCGATGCCGAGCATCAGCACCTCGAAGAAGCCGGCACCCTCCGAGCGCAGGGTGGCGCTGTACGCGGCAGCCGCTTCCTCGGCCGAGTCCACCTGGTCGCTCGCCGGGACCTCGTGGACGTTCGCCGGGTCGACGCCGACGTGGTCGAGCAGCGCCTCGCGTGCCTGGCGGGCATTGCGGTCGGGGGAGGCGGCCGGCACGAAGCGCTCGTCGCCCCACCAGAACACGACGCGCGACCAGTCGACGGAGGAGTCCTGTGCGCGCCGGGCCAGCTCGCGGTGGAGCTCTTCGGCGATCGAACCACCGGTGAGCCCGATCTGCGGCACCTCGCCGCGAGCCTGCGCGGACTCGAGACGGTCGAGCAGCGCGGAGGCGACGTCGCCGACGAGGGAGTCGGAGTCGTCGTGGCGACGGACCTCGGGTGCGGTCACTTCGAGCCCCGCAGCTTGACCAGGCGGGCGGCGGTGGCGGCGTACACGTCGTCCTCGTCGAGGCGACGCAGCTCCTCCGCCAGCAGGGCAGGGACCTCGCGGCGCTTGAGGGCGACGGGCCGGTCCGGGCGGTCCGGCGAGGTGAACGTCGCGAGCCGGCCGTCGGCCCGCGAGATGCGGATCGGCCCCTCCTTGGTGTCCATGCTGACCTCGGTGATGCCGGGGCCGTCGGAGGTGCCGCGGGCCACGTCGACCTTGAGCCGGTCGGCGAGCCAGGCGACCAGCAGGTCGGCGCTGGGGCTGACCCGCTCGGCCGTCACCTTCGCGCCGGAGACCTTCAGGGGGTGCTGGTCGAGGGCCGCAGCGAGGAGTGCTCGCCACGGGGTGAGCCGGGTCCAGCTCAGGTCGGTGTTGCCGGGTGCGTACGACTCGCACTGGCTCAGCATCGCCGTGGACTTGCCGCGCGACACGGCGGCCGAGTCGGTGATCCGCCGCTGGGCCAGGGCGCCCAGCGGGTCGGTGGCAGCATCGGCCGGCGGGGTGGTGGGCCACCAGATGGCGACAGGGGAGTCGGGCAGGAGCAGCGGGAGCACCACCGACTCGGCGTGCCTGACCACCTCGCCCTTGAGCCGGATGAGGGCGGTCTCGCCGCCCCAACCGTCGCCGCTGCCGACCTGGGCGTTGACGTGGCCCGCGCCGCGCGCGTCACCGAGGATCACGCCGAGCACGCGCGAGGGGTGCTCGCGCGAGGCGCGCTTGGCGGCCAACATGGCCTCGGCTGCGTCATCTTCGGGGGCAACGATGATCAGCGTCATCACCATGCCCATCGCCGGACTGCCGGCACGGGTGCGGGCCTGGACGAACTCCGCCGCGATCTTCGACGAGTTGGTGTCGGTCAGTTCGATCATCAAGGCCTCCGCCAGGTGCGTCCGTCACGGGCGAGCATCTTCTCCGCGGACTCGGGTCCCCAGGTGCCGGACTCGTACGCCTCGGGCCGACCCTTCTTCGCCCAGTGGGCGATGACCGGGTCGAGGAGCTTCCACGAGAGCTCGACCTCCTCGTGGCGCGGGAAGAGCGGCGGGTCGCCGAGCAGGACGTCGAGGATGAGGCGCTCGTACGCCTCGGCGCTGGCCTCGGTGAACGACCCGCCGTAGGCGAAGTCCATGTTGACGTCGCGGATCTCCATCGCGGTGCCCGGGACCTTGGACCCGAAGCGCATCGTCATGCCCTCGTCGGGCTGCACGCGGATGACCAGCGCGTTCTGGGTGAGGTCCTCGGTGGCCGTCGAGGTGAACGGAAGGTGCGGCGCCCGCTTGAAGACCACGGCCACCTCGGTGACCCGACGCCCGAGGCGCTTGCCCGTGCGGAGGTAGAACGGGACGCCGGCCCAGCGGCGGGTCTCCACGTGGACCGTGATGGCGGCGAAGGTCTCGGTGGCGGACGTCTTCTTGATGCCCTCCTCCTCGGTGAACCCGATGACCTTCTCGCCGCCGGCCCAGCCCGCGGCGTACTGCCCGCGTGCGGTCGTCGTGTCGAGGCGGGGCGGCAGCTGCGCGGAGGCGAGCACCTTCTGCTTCTCGATGCGCAGGCTCTCGGCGTCGAAGGCGACGGGCTCCTCCATCGCGACGAGCGCCATCAGCTGGAGGAGATGGTTCTGGATGACGTCGCGCGCGGCGCCGATGCCGTCGTAGTAGCCGGCGCGTCCGCCGATGCCGATGTCCTCGGCCATCGTGATCTGCACGTGGTCGACGTAGTTGGAGTTCCAGATCGGCTCGAACATGTTGTTGGCGAACCGCATCGCCAGGATGTTCTGCACCGTCTCCTTGCCGAGGTAGTGGTCGATGCGGAAGATCGAGCCGGACGGGAAGACGTCGGCGAGGGTCGCGTTGAGCTCGCGGGCCGACTCGAGGTCGTGGCCAAACGGCTTCTCCACCACCACGCGCCGCCACTGGTCCAGGCCCTGCTCGGCGAGCCCGTGCTCCTTGAGCTGGCCGACCACGTTGCCGAAGAAGCCCGGCGGGATCGCGAGGTAGAACGCCATGTTGCCGCCGGTGCCGCGGAGCTGGTCGAGCTCCTCGACAGTACGGCGCAGCTGCTCGAACGCGTCGTCGTCGTCGAAGTTGCCGGGCACGAAGCGGAAGCCCTCCGACAGCTGCTTCCAGACCTCCTCCCGGAAGGGCGTACGCGCGTACTCCTTGACCGCGTCGTGCACGATCTGCGCGAAGTCCTGATCGGCCCAGTCGCGCCGGGCGAAGCCGACGAGGCTGAAGCCCGGCGGCAGCAGGCCGCGGTTGGCGAGGTCGTAGATCGCCGGCATGACCTTCTTGCGCGACAGGTCGCCGGTCACTCCGAAGAGCACCATGCCGCAGGGTCCGGCGATGCGCGGGAGCCTGCGGTCCTGCGGGTCGCGCAGGGGGTTGGTGTACGTCATCAGTCGCGGTGCTCCTGGAAGTAGCCGATCAGGGACTGGGTGGACGGGTCCTGCCGGGCGAGGACGTCGGCGTCGCCGGAGACGGCGGGACGCAGCTCCTGGGCCAGCTGCTTACCGAGCTCGACGCCCCACTGGTCGAAGCTGTCGACGCCCCACACCGCGCCCTCGACGAAGGTGATGTGCTCGTAGAGCGCGATCAGCTGGCCGAGCACCGACGGCGTGAGCTCCGGCGCCATGATCGACGTGGTCGGCCGGTTGCCGGGGAAGGTCCGCGCCGAGACCAGCTCCTCGGCAACCCCCTCGGCACGCACCTCGTCGGCGGTCTTGCCGAACGCGAGCGCCTTGGTCTGGGCGAAGAAGTTGGAGAGCAAGAGCTCGTGCACGTCGGCGTCGCCGTCCTGCAGGGCGTACGCCGGGCGCGCGAAGGCGATGAAGTCGGCCGGCACGAGCCGCGTGCCCTGGTGGATCAGCTGGTAGAACGCGTGCTGCCCGTTGGTGCCGGGCTCGCCCCAGAACACCTCGCCGGTGTCGTAGCCGACGGCCTCGCCGTCCCACCGCACGCCCTTGCCGTTGGACTCCATGGTCAGCTGCTGGAGGTACGCCGGGAACCGGTGCAGCAGCTGCGCGTAGGGGAGCACGGCGTGCGTGTGTGCGCCGAGGAAGTTGACGTACCAGACGTTGAGCAGGCCCATCCGCAGTGGCACGTTGGCCTCGGCGGGAGCGGTGCGGAAGTGCTCGTCCATGGCGTGGAAGCCGGCCAGCAGCTCGGCGAAGCGATCGGGGCCGATGGCGATGACGAGCGACAGCCCGATGGCGGAGTCCATCGAGTAGCGACCGCCGACCCAGTCCCAGAAGCCGAAGGCGTTGTCAGTGTCGATGCCGAAGTCGGCGACCTTGTCGAGCGCCGTCGAGACGGCGACGAAGTGTCGAGCGACGGCTTCACCGGGGTCGGCGTCGGCGGGCAGCCGGTCGAGGAGCCACGCCTTGCAGAGCCGGGCGTTGGTGAGCGTCTCGAGCGTGCCGAAGGTCTTGCTGGAGACGATGAACAGCGTCGTCTCGGGGTCGAGCCCGGTCAGCGTCTGGCCGGCGTCGGTCGGGTCGATGTTGCTGATGAAGCGGCAGGTGAGGCCGTCCTGCCGGTAGGGCGCCAGCGCCTCGTACGCCATGACCGGGCCGAGGTCGGAGCCGCCGATGCCGATGTTGACGACCGTCTCGATCCGCCTGCCGGTGACACCGGTCCAGTCGCCGGAGCGCACGCGCTCGGCGAAGGCGAACGCGCGGTCCAGCACCTCGTGCACGTCGGTCACGACGTCCTGGCCGTCGACGGTGAGCGAGGCGGACCGCGGCAGGCGGAGCGCCGTGTGGAGCACCGCCCGGTCCTCGGTGACGTTGATGTGCTCGCCGGCGAACATCGCCTCGCGGCGGGCCGGGAGGTCGACCTCGTCGGCGAGTCGCAGCAGGGCCGCACCGACCTCGTCGTCGAGGAGGTTCTTGGACAGGTCGACCCGCAGGTCGGCCGCGTCCAGAGTCTGCCGGTCGACCCACGAGGCCGTGAGGGCGCTGCGCAGGTCCGGCTCGTACGCCGCGGCGAGTCGGGCCAGGTCGGCCCAGGCGGCCGTCGTGCTCGGGTCGACCGCCTCGCTCATGCCCGAGCGGCCTCGAGCGACGCCGACAGGGTCGTCTGGAGCTCGTCCCAGGCAACGACGAACTTGTCGACGCCTTCCTTGATCAGCACCTCGATGACCTCGTCGTAGTCGATCCCCGCCTCGGCCAGGGCCGCCATGTGGGCGGCGGCGTCGTCGTAGAACGGGCGGATCCGGTCACCCCGGACCTCGCCGTGGTCGGCGACAGCGTCGAGGGTCTTCTCGGGCATCGTGTTGACGGTGTCCTCGACGACCAGGTCGACGACGTACATCGTGTCGTCGTAGTCGGGGTTCTTGACCCCGGTCGAGGCCCACAGCGGCCGCTGCTTGCGGGCACCCTCGGCCTCGAGCTTCTCCCAGCGCGCGCCGCTGAAGAACTCCTCGTACATCTGGAAGGCGAGCCGGGCGTTGGCGACGCCGGCCTTGCCGCGCAGGTCGGGGTCGGTGCCCGGACCCTCGGTCGTCGCCTCGAGGCGCTTGTCGATCTCGGAGTCGACGCGCGAGACGAAGAACGACGCCACCGAGTGGATGTCGGCCAGGTCGTGCCCGTTGTCGAGCGCCTTCTCGAGCCCGGAGACGTACGCCTCCATCACGTTGCGGTACTGCTCGAGCCCGAAGATCAGCGTGACGTTGACCGAGATGCCGGCCCCGATCGTCTCGGTGATGGCCGGCCAGCCCTCCGGGGTGCCCGGGATCTTGATGAGCACGTTGGGCTCACCGACGATCTTCCAGAGCTCGGCGGCCTCCTTGACCGTCTCGTCGGTGTCGTGGGCGAAGCCGGGGGAGACCTCGATCGAGACGCGGCCGTCGACGCCGTCGGTGGCGTCGAAGACCGGGCGCATCACCTTGCAGGCCTCGCGCACGTCGTCGGTCGTGATGCTCTGCGTCGCTTTGTCGACGTCGGCACCCGCGGCGGCGAGCTCGCGGACCTGCGCGTCGTAGCGCTCGCCCTCGGCCAGCGCCGCCTGGAAGATGGCCGGGTTGGTCGTCACGCCCACCACGTTGCTGTTCTTCACCAGGTCGGCGAGGTTGCCGGTCTCCAGGCGCTCGCGGGACAGGTCGTCGAGCCAGATGGACACCCCGGCGTCGGCCAGGGCCTTCAGACGGTCGTTCATGGGTGGTCCTCCCGTGTGCAGTGTGGTCAGTGGGGTCAGGCGTTCGCGGCGGCGACGCTGTCGCGAGCCGCGTCGGCGACCGCGATCGCGGTGACGCCGAACTCGTTGTAGATCCGGGCGTAGTCGGCCGAGGCGCCGTAGTGGTCGATCGAGATGATCCGGCCGTGGTCGCCGACGAGCTCGCGCCAGCCCTGCTTGACGCCGGCCTCGACGGACACCCGGGCCTTGACCGTGGGCGGCAGCACCATGTCGCGGTAGGCCTGGTCCTGGTCCTCGAACCACTCGAGGCAGGGCAGCGACACCACGCGGGCGCCGATCCCGTCGGCAGCCAGCAGCGTGCGTGCCTCGACCGCGAGCTGGACCTCCGAGCCGGTGCCGATCAACACCACGTCGGGGGTGCCCTTCTCGGCGTCGATGAGGACGTAGCCGCCGCGTTCGACGCCCTCGGTCGTGGCGAAACCGTCGGTCCCTCGCGGGAAGACGGGCACGTTCTGACGGGTCAGCGCCAGCGCAGCCGGCCGGTCGGTGTGGGACAGGATCGTCTGCCATGCGGCGACCGTCTCGTTGGCGTCCGCAGGGCGTACGACGTCCAGGCCGGGCATGGCGCGCAGCGCGGCCAGGTGCTCGATCGGCTGGTGCGTGGGGCCGTCCTCGCCCAGGCCGATGGAGTCGTGCGTCCAGACGTAGGTGACCGGCAGCTTGCTCAGCGCGGCCACGCGCACGGATCCGCGCATGTAGTCGGAGAAGGTGAGGAACGTGCCGCCGAAGACGCGGGTGAGCCGATCCGCGGCGATGCCGTTCATGATCGCGCCCATGCCGTGCTCGCGGATGCCGAAGTGCAGGACGCGGCCGGCGTACGGGTCGGTGCTCCACTCGCCCACCTCGGCGACGACGGGGCCGACGGACGGGGCGCTGCTGATGGTGGTGTTGTTGGAGCCGGCCAGGTCGGCCGAGCCGCCCCAGAGCTCGGGCAGCACCGGTGCGAGGGCGTTGATGACCTTGCCGGACGCGGACCGCGTGGCGACGCCCTTCTCGTCAGCGGGGAAGGTCGGCAGTGCGGCAGCGAGATCGGCGGGCATCTCGCGGCGCTTGAGCCGGTGGAGCAGCTCGGCCGACTCCGGGTGCGCGGAGGACCACGCGGCGTACTTCTCGTCCCACTCCGCACCCCACGCGGCGCCGCGCTCGCGCAGCTCGCGGGTGTGCTCCAGGACGCCGGGCGGGATCTCGAAGGTCTGCTCGGGGTCGAAGCCGATGATCTTTTTGGTGGCGGCGACCTCGTCGGCGCCGAGCGCGCTGCCGTGGGCGGCCTCGGTGCCCTGGGCGCTCGGGGCGGGCCAGGCGATGACGGTGTCGAGGACGATCAGCGAGGGCTGGTCGTCGACGGCGTGGGCCTTGCGGATCGCGGAGTAGAGAGCAGGTACGTCCTCGACGTAGTCCGTGCCGCCGTTGGTCCAGTCGACCGTCTGGACGTGCCAGCCGTACGCCTTGTAGCGCGCGGCGACGTCCTCGGTGAACGCGATGTCGGTGTCACCCTCGATGGAGATCCGGTTGCGGTCGTAGATGAGGGTGAGGTTGCCGAGCTTCTGCGTGCCGGCGATCGAGCTCGCCTCGGAGCTGACGCCCTCCTCGAGGTCACCGTCGGAGGCGATCGCGTAGACCTGGTGGTCGAACAGGCCCTCGCTGGGGGAGGCAGTGGCGTCCAGCATGCCGTGGACACGACGGGCCGACATCGCCATGCCGACGGCGTTGCCGACACCCTGGCCGAGTGGACCGGTCGTCACCTCGACACCGGCGGTGTGGCCGAGCTCGGGGTGGCCCGGCGTCTTCGAGCCCCACGTGCGCAGCGCCTTGAGGTCATCGAGGTCGAGGCCGAACCCGCCGAGGAAGAGCTGGGTGTAGAGGGTGATGCTCGAGTGGCCGCACGAGAGCACGAAGCGGTCGCGCGCGATCCACTCGGGATCGGCGGGGTCGTGCCGCATCACCTTCTGGAAGAGGAGGTACGCCACGGGCGCCAGGCTCATCGCGGTGCCGGGGTGGCCGTTGCCGACCTTCTGCACCGCATCCATCGCCAGCACGCGGGACGTGTCGACCGCTCGGTCGTCGAGCTCGTTCCACTGGAGCGTGGCGGGCAGGGCGGACTTCTCGGTCAACGCAGTTCCTCTCGGTGGAGTGCAGCAGGGAGCACAGGCCCCTCGACTGCGAGCCTAGCGCCGTGGCCGAGTAGACTCGACCCCACCCGAGGGTGGCCCAGAACGCCGGATTCGCAGGCGGTTCGAACCCTTCGGTTCCCCGATGTCACCGTCCCATCCGCACCCGTCCCGCGAGGTCTCCCACCGTGTCCCAAGCCGGCCCGCACGCCGATGCGTCAGCCCGGCCGTCGACCGGTGACGACGGGCACCCGGTCGAGGGCTCTCCGTCGTGGCGCGACGTCGTCGCGGCGTACGTCGGGCTGACGAAGCCGCGGGTCATCGAGCTGCTGCTGCTCACCACCGTGCCGGTGATGTTCTTCGCCGAGCGCGGCATCCCGTCGCTCGCGCTGGTGGCGGCGACCGTCGTCGGCGGGACCCTGTCGGCCGGTTCCGCGTCGGCGTACAACTGCGTCTACGACCGCGACATCGACGAGCAGATGCGCCGCACCCGTCGCCGGGCCCTGCCGCGCCACATCGTCTCGCCGCTGTCGGCCCTGGTCTTCGCGACCGTGCTGGCCGTGCTGTCGACCGTCGTCCTCGGACTGTGGGTCAACTGGCTGTCGGCGGGGCTGTCAGTGCTGGCCAACGCGTTCTACGTCTTCGTCTACACGATGCTGCTCAAGCGCCGCACCACCCAGAACATCGTGTGGGGCGGGCTCGCCGGCTGCTTCCCGGCCCTCATCGGCTGGACCGCAGTGACGGGCGAGCTCGCCTGGACCCCGGTCGTGCTGTTCCTGGTCGTCTTCTTCTGGACGCCGCCGCACACCTGGGCGCTGGCCCTGAGGTACCGCGAGGACTACCGCAACGTCGACGTCCCGATGCTGCCGGTCGTCAAGCCCGCCGCCGAGGTCGGCCGACAGGTCGTCCTCTACAGCTGGGTCATGGTGGCCACGTCGCTCCTGCTCTGGCCGGTCGCCGGCACGAGCCTGATCTACCCGGTCGCCGCGGCCGTGCTCGGCGCCGTCTTCCTCGTCGAGGCGCACCGGATGTGGTCACGCGCGAAGGGCTCCGACGCACTCGGAGACATCAACCCGATGCGGCTCTTCCACGCCTCGAACCTCTACCTGTCGCTGCTGTTCGTCGCGGTGGCGCTGGACCCCTTGCTCGGACGCTGACACCCTCTGGGAGAGATCAACGGGGACTGACGATCCCTAGACATCTTCTTGAGCCCTTGCCCCGTGTTAGGACGCCCTAAGTCTCGTTCAATCGAGGAGCGGGGAGGCATTCGGCCTGTCCCGGGCAATCAGGGGAGTACGGGCATGACTGCAGTGCAAGCAGGGCAGGGGAACAGGGGGCACCGGGCGGTGTCGAGGATCGTGACGCTGGTGCTGGCGGTGGGGTTCGCCGTCGTCGGCATCGCGGGAGCCGCGAGCGCGCACCACAACACGATCACCGGCACGACCACGTGCAAGGACGGCGGGGGCTGGACCGTCAGCTGGACCGTGGTCAACAGCGAGACGATCGCGGAGACGATCACGGCGTCCAACCGGACGTCTGTCGTCCCCGTCGGTACGGGACTCACCGGATCGCAGACGCGCACCTTCACCGAGACCGTGACCACGAAGCCGACCGCGGCCCTCAACCTCACGCTGACGGGCAAGTGGGTCCGGGACGGCAACAACATCTACTCGACCAACTCCGACGCGGTCGAGGTGAGCGAGTTCTCCGACGCCTGCATCATCACCACGGTCAAGGCACCCACGGTGCCCGTCATCGACGACTGCGGTCCGGGCAACGCCCGATTCGGTACCGTCCCGAGCGGTCCGTGGACCTCGAAGACCAACCCCGACGGCAGCCTCACCATCACCGCCAACCAGGGCTACCGGTTCACCAACGGCCAGACGACGGTCACCTATGCCAAGCCGACGGACAGCAACACGCCGTGCCCGGTGACGGTGCCCACCGTTCCGGTCATCGATGACTGCGGCCCGGGCAACGCTCGTTACGGCACGGTGCCGACCGGCCAGTGGACCTCGAAGACCAACCCCGACGGCAGCCTCACCATCACCGCCAACCCGGGCTTCGCGTTCCCCAACGGTCAGCAGAGCGTGACCCTGCCGGTCCCGACCGACAGCAACGTCGCGTGCCCGACGCCGCCCACGACCCCGCCGGTCGTCACGCCGCCGGTGGTGACGCCGCCCGTCGTGGCGCTGCCCGAGGTGCTCCCCGCTGAGCTGCTCGTGGTGAAGGCGGGCGCGCGCTGGATCGACAAGTGCGGTCGCGAGAGCGACCTCTTCAAGGTCGCCAGGAACGCCGGCGTCGTCTACAAGGTCAACGGCAAGGTGATCCGCCAGGGCGTCTGGCTCAAGGCGCGCACCCGCTCGGTGACCGTCCGCGCGAGCGCGGCCGACGCGACGTACCAGCTGCAGGGCAAGTCGGTCTGGAAGCTGTCGTTCACCCGCAAGGCGTGCGCCCAGGCTCCCCAGGTCGCGCCCCACACCGGGTCGTGATGCGTCGCAACGCGCTCGCTCGGTCCCTGCTGACGCTGTGCGCGACGGTGCTTGCCGGTCAGGGTGCGGCGCAGTCCGCCGCCCCTGACCGGCTCACGATCGCCCGGACCGGCACGGACGCCGTGGTGGTCCGGGTGGCCTCGCGTGGCGGCACGCTCGCCGTGGGCTCGCGCCTCAACGGCGCTGTCTACACGTGGTCGAAGGGCGATCCGCCCTGCGACCCCAGCGGCAGCACCCTGTACGCCGGGCACGCGTGGCGCGCCGGCAACGGGGTCGCCGACAGGTGGGGGCAGCTGCGCCGGGGCGACCGGATCAAGGTCGCCGGCTGCTGGTTCGAGGTGACCCGGCGGGAGTTCTGGCCGGCACAGCGGAGGATGGGCTCGCTCTACTCCGTGTCGGGCCCGCCGAGGATCGTCCTCGTCGGCTGCAAGGCCGACGACTACTCCAAGCGCACCGTGGTGTTCGCGCGCAAGCTCGGCCGGTAGTCCCGGGCTGGTCCCGGTCTAGGGGAGCCGCGTCGCTGCGTGCGGCTGCTCCTGCCCGTCGGCGCGGGCCTCGTGGCTCGCGCGGTGGGGCAGGACGGCCAGCGCGATCCGGGCCAGCCCGGCCGCGAGGAGGGCAGCTCCGAGCATGTGGAGCGCGACCAGCCCGACCGGCAGGTCGAGCCAGTACTGCACCCACCCGAGCACGCCCTGCAGCACCTCGATCAGCAGCACCAGCGAGGTCACGGTGGCCAGCCAGCGGTGCCCACCGCGTACGGCGACGACCAGCAGCGCGACCGTGAGGGCGACGAGGACGTACACCGCGTACGAGTGGACGTGCGCGACCGCCGCAGGGTCGAGCCCGTTGCGCGGCGACTCGGTGTCGCCGGCATGGGGACCGGCGCCGGTGACGACCGTGCCGAGGTAGAGCACCACCCATCCGACGGCCAACGTCGACCAGGCGAGGGCACGTGGCAGGGGAGGGGCCGCGCCGCGGTCGGGGCTGCGCAGCTCGTCGACGAGCGCGACGCAGACCATGATCATCGCCATCGACAGCAGGAAGTGACCGGCGACGATCCACGGGTTCAGGTCGGTGAGCACGGTGATGCCGCCGATCACCGCCTGCAGGGGGATCCCGAGGCCGACGACGAGCGACAGCCGCGTCGCGCGGCGGTGCGCGGCCCCGAGGGCGGCGAGGAAGCACAGCACGGCGACCGCAGCCAGGGCGAAGGTCAGCATCCGGTTGCCGAACTCGATGACGCCGTGGATGCCGAGCTCGCCGTGGGCGACGTACGACGCGTCGGAGCAGCGCGGCCACGTCGGGCAGCCGAGCCCCGAGCCGGTCAGCCGGACCGCGGCGCCGGTGACGACGATGCCGATGTTGGCGACGAGGTTGGCCAGTGCGAGAGGCCAGAGGTGCCGGGCGAGCCGAGAGAGAAGGGCGTCCATCACTCCCACCTGAAGGTCCGGGCGGTCAGCACGGTGCCGACTGCGGCCCAGATCGCGAGGACGATCAGGGAGCGCCCGTCGACGGTGGCGTCGACGAGCGCCGCCCGCATCGCCTCGCCGAGCGCGCCGGAGGGCAGCCACTGGACCACGCCCGACGCCGATCCGTAGGTGGACGCCGGCAGGACGATGCCGCCGCCGGCCATCAGCAGGAGGTAGACGAGGTTGGCGAGGGCCAGGGTCGCCTCGGCCCGCAGCACGCCCGCGACGAACAGCCCGAGCGCGGCGAACGCCGCGGTCCCGAACGCCACCGACAGGACCAGCGCGAGCACGGATCGCGGGGGATGGGCCAGCGTCGGCTCCCAGCCCAGCGCGAGGCCGACGACGACGAGCACGACGAGCTGCAGCACGACGACGTTGAGGAGCGCGACGACCTTGCCCAGGAGCAGGCCGTGCCGCGGCAGCGGCGAGGAGCCGAGCAGCTTGATCACGCCGTAGCGCCGCTCGAAGCCGGTCGAGATCGCGACGGAGGTGAAGGCGGTGGACATCACCGCGAGCGCCAGCACGCCGGGGGTGAGGATGTCGACGGCGCGGTGCCCGTCGAGGTCGAGCCCGATGCGGCCGGCAGCGGCGACGCCTCCGACGAGGACGATGACCGGGATGACAATGGCCAGGAGCAGCTGCTCGCCGTTGCGCAGCATCAGCCGCGCCTCCATCCGTGCCTGCGACAGCACCATCCGCGACAGGGCGGCTCCGCCGGGTGCGGGGGCGAAGGTGTTCACGTCGCCAGCTCCCGTCCGGTGAGCTCGAGGAAGACGTCCTCGAGGTTGCGCTGGCCGAGGTTGAGCGTCTGGGGGAGCACGTCGTGCTCCTCGCACCAGCGCGAGACCCGGCCGAGCGTCATCGAGTCGGCAGGTCCGTGGATGAGCATGCTCACGTCGTCGAGCTGGCGCACCTCCGTCCCGGGGCCGAGCTCGGCGCGCAACGACTCGGGCGCGCCGTCAGGGAAGGGTCGGTTGACGACAAGCCGGATGGTGGCCGTGCGGCCGTCGCGGGTCAGCTCGCCCGGCGTGCCGCTCGCGATCACCGTGCCGCGGTCGAGGATGTGGATCAGGTCGGCGAGGTGCTCCGCCTCGTCCATGTGGTGGGTGGTCAGCACGACGGTGACGCCATCGGCGCGTACCTCCTCGAGCAGCTCCCACGTCGTACGTCGTGCCTGCGGGTCCATCCCGGCGGTGGGCTCGTCGACGAAGACCAGCTCCGGTCGGCCGACCAGCGCGATCGCGAGGCCGAGCCGCTGCTGCTGCCCGCCGGACAGTCGCCGGTACGGCGTCTTCCCACAGTCGGCCAGGCCGAGCCGCTCGCTGAGCATCGCGGTGTCGAGGGGGTGGGCGTGCAGCGACGCCATGTGTGCCAGCATCTCGTGGGCGCGTACGCCGCTCCACGCACCGCCCGCCTGGAGCATGACGCCGATGCGTGGAAGGAGCCGGGCGCGATCGCGCTGCGGATCGAGGCCGAGCACGCGGACCGTGCCCTGCTGCGGGGCGCGGTAGCCCTCACAGGTCTCGAGGACCGTGGTCTTCCCGGCGCCGTTGGGACCGAGGACCGCGGTGATCGACCCGCGGGCCACCTCGAGCGAGAGGCCGTCCACGGCCACCTTGTCGCCGTAGCGCATCACGAGCCCGTCGACCGAGACGGCGGGCGCAGCGGTGGACACGCGGTCAGTCTAGGGAGCCGTCCTCCATCCACCCGCGTCGGCGTCGACGAGACAGTCGTCACGGCCGTGCCCTACACCCTAGGGAGGGAGTTTGCAGCCATCCGACCACTTTTGACCCGGGAAGCCTTGACTGGTCCACCGTCATGGCCTTGTGTGAGGAGGCTCGCACCGTGCCGCGATCCGGCACGCGCGTGGGCCACCTGGCGAGCCGTTCGCCAGCGGAGAGCCTTCGGAGGAATTTCTCGTGTCGATCCACTTCACCGGGCGGGCCGCGCGACGCGGCCTCGCCGTACTGACGACGGCCGCAGTGGTGTGCGGCCTTGCTGCGGGCGTGCCGGGCGCTTCCGCCGCGACCAAGAAGAATGACCGGACGATCACCTCGGCGGTCGCACCCAGGGCCTCGACCCTCGCTGCGGGTCGCTACGTCGTGCTGCTCAACGACCCGGGTGCCACCCGCTACGACGGAGGGGTCAACGGCCTCCAGGCGACCGCGTCGCCCAACGGCAGGTCGTTCGACGCCCAGACCGCCAAGGTCGCCGACTACCAGTCGTACCTGACCAAGCGTCAGAACGGTGTGGCCGCCGCGGTGGGCGCCGAGGTGATGAGCCGATCGACGCTCTCCGCCAGCTCCTTCACCGCGCGTCTCACCGGCAAGCAGGCCACCGACCTGTCCCAGTCGCGCGACGTCCTGATGGTCGTGAAGGACACGGCCTTCAGCCTCGACACCTACAAGTCCCCCGAGTTCCTCGGCCTAGTCGGCCCCGGCGGCACGGCTGGCGTCTGGGACAAGACAGGTGGCGTCGCCACCGCAGGCAAGGGCACCGTCGTCGGCATCCTCGACTCCGGCATCTGGCCCGAGTCCGCCTCCTTCGCGGGCTCAAAGATCGACCGGAACCCGACGGGTCCGTTCGACCTGTACCGCAAGGGCAACACGATCTACATGAAGAAGGCCGACGGCGGCATCTTCCGTGGCGTGTGCCAGCCGGGCCAGAAGTGGAACGTCGACGACTGCAACAGCAAGATCGTCGGAGCGCGCTACTACCCCGACGCCTTCCTCGACAGCGTGCCCCCGCAGGAGCGCTTCGGCGCCGAGTTCATCTCGACCCGCGACGGTGACGGCCACGGTTCCCACACCGCCAGCACTGCTGCCGGCAACAACGGGGTCGACGCGAGCGTCGAGGGTCGCTACTTCGGCAAGGTCAGCGGCATGGCGCCGGCGGCCAAGATCGCGGCGTACAAGGTCTGCTTCAGCGACCTCGACCCCGACACGGGTGGCTGCTACACCTCCTCGACCCTCTCCGCGGTCGACGACGCCATCGCCGACGGCGTGGACGTCATCAACTACTCGATCTCCGGCGCGACCGACACGGTCATCGACGCAGTGGAGTTCGCCTTCCTGGGCGCCGCGGCCTCCGGGATCTTCGTGGCCGCGTCCGCCGGCAACAGCGGACCGACCGCCTCGACCGTCGCCCACAACAGCCCGTGGCTGACCACGGTGGCGGCCTCCACGCACGTCAACTACGAGAACACCGTCGTCCTCGGCAACGAGGCGAAGTACAAGGGCGCGTCGATCGCGGACACCCCGGTCGCGAAGACCGCACTGGTGAGCTCCACCCTTGCAGGGGTCGCTGGCGCCAACGCGTCCAACCTCAACCTCTGCGGTCCGAACACGCTCGACCCGGCCAAGGCGGCCGGCAAGATCGTGCTGTGCGTGCGCGGCGGCTTCGACCGTGTGGCGAAGAGCGCTGAGGTCAAGCGCGCCGGTGGTGTGGCCATGATCCTGGCCAACGCCACGGCGGGCAGCCTCGACGCCGACTTCCACTCGGTGCCGACGGTGCACATCAACGACCTCGACGGCGCTGTGCAGGCCTACTCGAAGACGGCGGGCGCCACTGCGGCGTTCGAGCTCACCAACACGACCGGTGTCGAGACCCCGCTCCCGCAGGTTGCCGGGTTCTCCTCGCGCGGCCCCGCCATCGCCAACAGCTCGGACGTCATCAAGCCGGACATCTCGGCTCCCGGCGTCAGCGTGCTGGCCGCAGTGGCGCCGGCGTCCGGTGGGGGTCGCAACTTCGACCTCTACTCGGGCAC
Organism: Nocardioides zhouii; assembly: GCF_004137345.1. Lineage (GTDB taxonomy): Bacteria > Actinomycetota > Actinomycetes > Propionibacteriales > Nocardioidaceae > Nocardioides > Nocardioides zhouii. Next base: position 117,894 of record NZ_SDWV01000003.1, on the reverse strand, counting down.
CTCGATGTCGAGCCCGCACATCGCGGGTCTCGCAGCCTTCATCCTGAGCAAGAACCCGACCTGGACCCCGATGGCAGTCAAGTCGGCCATGATGACGACTGCGTACGACCTCAAGAACGCCAACGGCTCGCCCGACACCAACCCGTTCAACGAGGGTGCCGGTCACGTCGACCCGACGAAGTTCTTCGACCCGGGCCTCGTCGTCACTTCGGGCGCGGCCGAGTGGATCGGCTTCCTGAGGGGTCAGGGTGCCTTCTTCGACGACCCGGACCTCGACTCGATCCCGGCGGTGGCTGCGACGGACCTCAACATCCCGTCGATGGCCAAGGGCCAGGTGACGTCCAGTGTCGTGATCAAGCGCACGTTCACCGCGGTCAAGGCGGGCACGTGGAACGTCGCGGCCTCGGTGCCGGGCTTCGACGTGGCGATTGCCGACTCGAGCGGCGACGCGAGCTTCACGCTCGCTGCCGGGGCGAAGGAGACGGTGACCTTCACCTTCACCACGACGACGGCGACGCTGGGTCAGTTCTCGACCGGTTTCGCGACGCTCACCGGGACCACGACGGTCCGGCTTCCGATCGCTCTGCGACCGGTGTCGGTCTCGGCCCCGGCCGAGGTCACGGGCGCGGGTGCCACCAGCACCGCCGACGTCGCCATCACGGCCGGCTTCACCGGCAAGCTCGACGTCAAGCCGAGCGGACTCGCCCGGGCGACCACCGTCGCGGGCACCCTGGCGGTCGGCGCGGTGTCCAACGACGCGGTCACGATCGAGGCGGGCACCAAGTTCGCCCGCTTCGACGTGGACGCGACCAACAACGGGGCGGACCTGGACCTCTACGTCTACCGCCTCAACGACGCGGGCGTCCCGGTCGAGCTGGTCGGCCAGTCGGCCACCGGGTCGGCGGACGAGCGCGTCACCCTCACCAACCCGGTGGCAGGCAAGTACCGGGTCGACGTCGACGGCTACGCAGCGGCGACGGGTGAGAGCGGTATCGCCTACCGCTACGACCGCTACCTGGTCACGCCGGCCACGGTGCTCGGTGGGTTCGCCGCCACACCGGACCCGGTCGACGTGGTCCAGGGTCAGAAGACCACGTTCAAGGCGACGTGGTCCGGGCTCACCACGGGCCGCTACCTGGGCGCGTTCGAGTACGACGGGGCACTCGCTCCGACCTTCGTCACGGTGACCGTGCCCTGACCTGAGAAGCAGCAGCAACACCCGTTCGGCGGGCGTGACACCTCCAGGGGTCACGCCCGCCGGCGTCTCCGGTCCAGGCACTTAGGTGACCCTTGCTTGAATGCCGGGAAGCATTAACGACACACTGTCGTTGTGGAATTCGTGAGGACGTCGACGGCACAGCGTGAGGGCGATGCGCCCACTCGCGACCGCGTGGCCCGCACGATCCTCGAGAACGGCCCATCGACGGCCGCCGACCTGGCCCTCCTGCTCGACCTGACTCCGGCCGCCGTACGCCGGCACCTCGACCACCTGATGGCCGAGGACGTCGTCGAGTCGCGCGAGCAGAAGGTCTACGGCGCACGCGGGCGCGGTCGCCCGGCCAAGGTGTTTGCGCTGACCGAGGTGGGTCGCGACAGCTTCGACCAGCAGTACGACGACCTCGCCGTCCAGGCGATGCGGTTCCTCGCCGAGACACAGGGCGAGGAGGCGGTCGTCGAGTTCGCCCGACGCCGCGTCGCGTTCGTCGGGCGCGACTACGCCGCGCTCACCGCGCTCGACCCCGAGCTGACGCCCGCCGAGGCGCTCGCCCGGGTCTTCACCCAGAACGGCTACGCGGCGTCCGTACGCGACATGCCGGTCGTGGGGGAGCAGCTGTGCCAGCAGCACTGCCCCGTCTCCCACGTCGCCCACGAGTTCCCGCAGCTCTGCGAGGCCGAGACCGAGGCCATCGCCGCGGTGCTCGGCACCCACGTCCAGCGGTTGGCGACCATCGCCCACGGCGACGGCGTGTGCACCACGTGCATCCCCCAGACCCCGAAGAAGGAGAAGGCATGACCTCCATCGAAGAGCTCAACCCGACGCTCAAGGGCATCGGCAACTACGAGTTCGGCTGGTCCGACAGCGACGCGGCGGGCTCGATCGCCAAGCGTGGCCTCAGCGAGGACGTCGTCCGCAACATCTCGGGCCTCAAGAACGAGCCGCAGTGGATGCTCGACCTCCGGCTCAAGGGACTCAAGCTCTTCCACCGCAAGCCCATGCCCACGTGGGGCTCGGACCTCAGCACGATCGACTTCGACAACATCAAGTACTTCGTGCGGTCCAGCGAGAAGCAGGCGGCCACCTGGGACGACCTGCCCGAGGACATCAAGAACACCTATGACCGCCTCGGCATCCCGGAGGCCGAGAAGCAGCGCCTCGTCTCCGGCGTGGCCGCGCAGTACGAGTCGGAGGTCGTCTACCACTCGATCCGCGAGGACCTCGAGGAGCAGGGCGTCATCTTCGTCGACACCGACACCGCGCTGAAGGAGCACGAGGAGCTCTTCAAGGAGTACTTCGGCACCGTCATCCCCGTCGGCGACAACAAGTTCTCGGCCCTCAACACCTCGGTGTGGTCGGGCGGCTCCTTCATCTACGTGCCGAAGGGTGTGCACGTCGACATCCCGCTGCAGGCCTACTTCCGGATCAACACCGAGAACATGGGCCAGTTCGAGCGCACGCTGATCATCGTCGACGAGGACGCCTACGTGCACTACGTCGAGGGCTGCACCGCGCCGATCTACTCGTCGGACTCGCTGCACTCCGCGGTCGTCGAGATCATCGTCAAGAAGGGTGGTCGCTGCCGCTACACGACCATCCAGAACTGGTCGAACAACGTCTACAACCTCGTCACCAAGCGCGCCACGTGCGACGCCGGCGCGACGATGGAGTGGGTCGACGGCAACATCGGCTCCAAGGTGACGATGAAGTACCCCGCCATCTACCTCATGGGCGAGCACGCCAAGGGCGAGACGCTGTCCATCGCGTTCGCCGGCGAGGGCCAGCACCAGGACGCCGGCGCCAAGATGGTGCACGCGGCTCCCCACACGTCGAGCTCGATCCTGAGCAAGTCGGTGGCGCGCGGCGGCGGGCGTACGTCGTACCGCGGCCTGATCCAGATCAACGAGGGCGCGTATGGCTCGAAGTCCAACGTGCTGTGCGACGCGCTGCTCGTCGACCAGATCAGCCGCAGCGACACCTACCCCTACGTCGACATCCGCGAGGACGACGTGTCCATGGGCCACGAGGCGAGCGTCTCCAAGGTCTCCGACGACCAGCTCTTCTACCTCATGTCGCGTGGCATGGAGCAGGACGAGGCGATGGCGATGATCGTCCGCGGCTTCGTCGAGCCGATCGCCAAGGAGCTCCCGATGGAGTACGCCCTCGAGCTCAACCGCCTGATCGAGCTGCAGATGGAAGGCGCCGTCGGCTGATCGCCGGCCGCGCAGTCCCCACGCCCGTACGTAGAAAGTAGAGCTTTGACCGTCACCACCGACTCAGTCCGCTCCGCCCTGGAGCTGGCTCCCGAGCACGACCACGTCGACAGCCACCTCCACCCGGAGGGCTCGTTCGACGTCGCCGACCACGAGGTCCCCACCGGTCGCGAGGAGATCTGGCGCTTCACGCCGCTCAAGCGGCTGAAGGGCCTGCACGCCGACGCGGAGTTCATGCGCTCGGCGACCACCTCGACGTGGAACACCCAGGAGGGTGTCCGCGTCGAGGGTGTCTCCGGCGACGAGGCCCGCGGCCTGCGCGGCATCTCCGGCCTCGTGCCCAACACCCGTTGGGCTGCGCGAGTTCTCGCGGAGGTCCCCTCGACCCTGCTCATCGACGTGCCGGCCGACACCGAGGTGGCCGAGCCGATCGTCGTCGACCTCGACGGCACGGACGCCGGCGTCACGGAGGCCGGCCATGTCGCGATGCGCTTCGGCAGGCACAGCAAGGCGATCGTGGTGCTCAACCACACCGGTTCGTCCACTGTCGCCGCGGTCGTCGAGATCGCCGTGGGCGACGGCGCCGACGTCACGGTCGTGTCGATCCAGGACTGGGCCGACGACGCCGTGCACCTCTCGCACCACCAGGCGCGGGTGGGTCGCGACGCGACGTACAAGCACGCCGCGATCTCCTTCGGCGGTGACCTCGTGCGGATGGACGCCAACGTGACGTACGACGGTCCCGGCGGCTCCGCGGAGCTGCTCGGGCTCTACTTCGCCGACGCCGGTCAGCACATCGAGCACCGAATCTTCGCCGACCACACCGCCCCTCGCACCAAGTCGCACGCCGTCTACAAGGGCGCGCTGCAGGGCGAGAAGGCGCACACCGTGTGGGTCGGCAACGTGCTGATCCGCAAGGTCGCCGAGGGCATCGAGACCTACGAGGAGAACCGCAACCTGGTCCTCACCGACGGCTGCCGGGCCGACTCGATCCCCAACCTCGAGATCGAGACCGGTGAGATCGAGGGTGCCGGGCACGCCTCGGCCACCGCGCGCTTCGACGACACGCAGCTGTTCTACCTCCAATCGCGCGGCATCTCCGAGAAGGAGGCCCAGCGCCTCGTCGTGCACGGCTTCTTCAACGACCTGATCCGCCAGGTGGGCGTGCCCTCCATCGAGGAGCGGCTGCTCACCACCGTCGAGGCCGAGCTCGCCAAGAACGTCCTCAAGGACCTGGGGTCCCTCGCCGCGTTCGGGCAGGACGACAATGCACCCCACGACGTTCTCGGCTCCTCCCGCTCCGCTCCTTCCGCCGACAACGCCGCGGGGACCCCGCGATGACGTACGAGCGCGCCTGCGCGCTGGACGAGGTCCAGGCCGACCAGGCCCTGGCGGTCACCGTCGGCCGCTACGACATCGCCATCGCCCGCAACGGCGACGAGGTCTTCGCAATCGAGAACACCTGCAGCCACGCCGAGGTCGCCCTCAGCGAGGGCGAGGTGGCCGACTGCCAGATCGAGTGCTGGCTGCACGGGTCGATGTTCGACCTGCGCACCGGCAAGCCCACCAACTTCCCGGCGACCGAACCGGTCGCCACCTTCCCCGTCGACGTACGCGGCACCGAGATCTTCGTCGACACCGAGACCACCCTGAACGGAGTCACCCCCGCATGAGCAAGCTCGAGATCAACGACCTGCACGTCACCGTCGACACCGAGGACGGCCCCAAGGAGATCCTCAAGGGCGTCACGCTGACGATCAACGACGGCGAGACCCACGCGATCATGGGGCCCAACGGCTCCGGCAAGTCGACGCTGGCGTACTCGATCGCCGGCCACCCGAAGTACACGATCACCGGCGGCACGGTGACCCTCGACGGCCAGGACGTCCTCTCGCTGTCCGTCGACGAGCGTGCCCGCGCCGGCCTGTTCCTCGCCATGCAGTACCCCGTCGAGGTGCCCGGCGTCTCGGTGTCGAACTTCCTGCGCACCGCGAAGACCGCCATCGACGGTGAGGCTCCCAAGCTCCGTACGTGGGTCAAGGACGTCAACGCCGCGCTCGAGCAGCTCAACCTCGACCCGTCGTTCGGCACCCGCAACGTCAACGAGGGCTTCTCGGGTGGGGAGAAGAAGCGCCACGAGATCGCGCAGCTCGAGCTGCTCGACCCGAAGGTCGCCGTCCTCGACGAGACCGACTCCGGCCTCGACATCGACGCGCTCAAGACCGTCTCAGAGGGCGTCAACCGCTTCCGTGCGCGCGAGGGCAAGGGTGTCCTGCTGATCACGCACTACACCCGCATCCTGCGCTACATCGAGCCCGATTTCGTCCACGTCTTCGTCGACGGCAAGGTCGCCGAGTCCGGCGGCAAGGAGCTCGCCGACCAGCTCGAGGCCAATGGCTACGACAAGTACGTCAACGCCGTCACTGCCTGACCAGCACCACTTCTCACTCCGCCGAAACGAGGTATTGACGATGGAAGGACTGCTTCCGGATCTCGACGTGATCCGCAAGGACTTCCCCATCCTCGAGCGCACGCTCGCGGGCGGGCAGCCGCTGGTCTACCTCGACAGCGCCAACACCTCGCAGAAGCCGCAGGTCGTCATCGACACGATGGTCGACCACCTCGAGCGGCACAACGCCAACATCGCCCGCGCGATGCACCAGCTCGGCGCGGAGTCGACCGAGGCGTACGAGGGCGCTCGCGACAAGGTGGCGACCTTCCTCAATGCGCGCTCGCGCAACGAGGTGATCTTCACCAAGAACGCCACCGAGGCGCTCAACCTGCTTGCGCGCACGATCGACCTCGGCCCCGGCGACAACGTCGTCATCACCGAGATGGAGCACCACTCCAACATCGTGTCGTGGCAGCTGGCGTGCGAGCGCTCGGGTGCGGAGCTGCGCTGGTTCGGCCTGACCGACGGCGGTGAGCTCGACCTGAGCAACGCCGACCAGCTCGTCGACGAGCACACCAAGGTCGTCGCCTTCACGTGGGTGTCCAACATGCTCGGCACGATCAACCCGGTCGTCGACCTGGTGGCTCGCGCCCGGGCGTTCGGCGCCCTCTCGGTGATCGACGCCTCGCAGGCCGCGCCCCAGCTCCCGGTCGACGTACAGGCCGTGGACTGCGACTTCCTGGTCTTCACCGGCCACAAGGTCTGCGGCCCGACGGGCATCGGCGTGCTGTGGGGTCGCGAGGAGCTGCTCAACGAGCTCCCGCCCTTCCACGGCGGCGGCGAGATGATCGAGACGGTGACGATGGCGCGCTCGACGTACGCCAAGGCGCCCCACCGCTTCGAGGCAGGCACCCCGCCGATCGTCGAGGCGGTCGGCCTCGGTGCCGCCGTCGACTACCTCGGCCACATCGGGCTCGACGCGATCCACCGCCACGAGCAGACGATCACGGCGTACGCCCTCGACGGGCTGCAGTCCGTGCCGGGCGTGACCGTGCTCGGTCCGCTCGACGCCACGCAGCGCGGCGGAGCGATCTCCTTCGAGCTCGACGGCGTGCACCCGCACGACATCGCGCAGGTGCTCGACTCGCGCGGCGTCGCCGTGCGCGCCGGCCACCACTGCGCCAAGCCGGCGCACGCGCGCTTCGGGGTGCAGAGCACGACGCGGATGTCGTCGTACCTCTACACGACCCCGGCCGAGATCGACGCGCTCATCGAGGCGCTCCACCACACCCGCAGCTACTTCAAGGTGGGCTGATCCCATGAGTGCCGAGCTCGACAACCTGTACCAGGAGATCATCCTGGACCACTACAAGAACCCGCACCACAAGGGCCTGCGCGACCCGTTCGAGGCGCAGGTCCACCACGTCAACCCGACCTGTGGCGACGAGGTCACCCTCCGGGTGCACCTGTCCGATGGTGTCGTCGAGGACGTGTCGTACGACAGCGTCGGCTGCTCCATCTCGCAGGCCTCGGCCTCCGTGCTGACCGACCTCGTGATCGGCAAGCCGGTCGACGAGGCGATGACGATCCACCAGACCTTCCTCGAGCTCATGCAGGGCAAGGGGCAGGTCGAACCCGACGAGGACGTCCTCGAGGACGGCATCGCGTTCGCCGGTGTCGCCAAGTTCCCCGCACGCGTGAAGTGCGCGCTGCTCTCCTGGATGGCGTGGAAGGACGCGACCACTCAGGCCCAGGCCACAGACGAAGGAGAGACCGCATGAGCGAGTCCCAGCTGCCCGACCACTCCGACCTGCCCGAGGTCCCCGAGGCGACCGGCGGTGGCACGTCGACCGTCACCGTCGACGACGTCACCGAGGCGATGAAGGACGTCGTCGACCCCGAGCTCGGCATCAACGTCGTCGACCTCGGCCTGGTCTACGGCGTACACATCGACGAGGGCAGCAACGCCGTCCTCGACATGACCCTGACCTCGGCGGCCTGCCCGCTGACCGACGTGATCATGGACCAGACCAACGCCGCCCTCGAGGGCCTCGTCAACGACGTCGCGATCAACTGGGTCTGGATGCCCCCGTGGGGCCCGGACAAGATCACCGACGACGGCCGCGAGCAGCTGCGGGCGCTCGGCTTCAACGTCTGAGGTCGGTCGCCGCCGAGCGGTGATCCAGCCACCTTCGCAGCGCTTGGAGTGTGGCTCGGCCACCGCCGAGATGCGGGGCGGTCGACGACTGACCGGTGTGCGGTGATCCAGCCACCTTTGCGGCGCCGCAAAGGTGGCTCGGCCACCGCCCGAGAGCTCAGTCAGTCGCCCGCGCGCGCCGGCACCTCGGTCACCCAGTAGTCCGTCGTCGGGGTGGGGGGCGTGGTGAAGCGCGCGTTGGGGAGGTAGAGGCGCGAGCCGAAGCGGCCCACGGTCGTCGGCACATCGAAGCTCGTCGTCCCGGCGAGGTCGTCCGCATCGATCGTACGGACCAGTCGGCCGGTCAGGCCCGACTTCGAGAGCCGGATGACGGCGATCTCGTTGGCCCGGTTGCGTACGACGTACAGCGTGCGGCCGTGGCGCAGCAGGCCGTCGCCCATGGTCAGCGACGCGCCGCCGAGGTCCACCTCGGTGGCCACGCCGGTGGCGGGCTCGACCCGGTAGAGCAGGCCGCTGGTGGAGTTCACCACCAGGAGGGCGTGACCGGTGGGTGTCGTGCTGATGCCGTTGCCGCCGAGCCCGGCGCCCTGCACCCACTCGCCCGTGAGCGGCACCGTGGTCGCGATCGTTGCCGGTTCGCCGTCGGGGGAGCGGTCCACGCGGTAGAGCTGCGCGCGGTTGGAGTCGGTGAACCACGCGGCGCCCTTGGTCAGCACGACGTCGTTGACGAAGCTGGGGGCCGTGGCGAGGGGGATGTCCCGGAGCACGGCCCCGGTCTCGGTGTCGATGACGCGAGCCGTGCCGGAGGTGCCGCCGGCGACGTACAGGCGGCCGTCGCGGTCGTGCTTCAACCCGAGCGACGGCGTGCCCGGTCCCTCGCTGATGGTCCTGCCCTCGCCGGTGCGCAGCGACAGCTCATAGATGTCGCCGTCGGCGCGTGAGCCCAGCCACGCGGTCGGGCCCGCGCCGGTCGCGATGCCCTCGGGCTGGAAGCCGTCGGGCAGCTCGAGCCGCGCGGGGAAGGAGCCGTCGGGCGTGGCCCGGACGGCGTTCGCCGGCTGCACGCCGGAGACGAGGGTGAGGCTGAGGACGGCAACGGCGCCGGATGCGAGCAGACGGGACATGGAGACCTCCGAGCAGGTGTGGACCATCGACGGTAGCCACGCGCGGCAACACGGGCCAGGGTGTCGGCAGTCGATAATCCGTGGCACCGCGCCCGGCGGAGGCGCACACTCTTCGCGTGCTCAACCCTCACCCCACGCGCTACGCCGAGCTCAACGGCGTGCTGCACGACCTCGTCACCGGCGCCCAGGAGGCGCTCGGTGGGTCGTTCGTCGGTGCGTACCTCCAGGGGTCCTTCGCGCTCGGGGCGGGTGACCTGCACAGCGACTGCGACTTCCTCGTCGTGGTGCGCGAGCGGCCGGATGCCGAGCAGGAGGCCGCTCTCCGGGAGCTGCACCACGACCTCCCGCACCGCGACGGCCACTGGAACCGCCACCTCGAGGGGTCGTACGCCGTCGCCGACGACCTGCGCACGGTCGACGGCCTGGGTCGCGAGTGGCTGTACGCCGACCACGGCTCCGACGAGCTGATCTGGTCCGACCACTGCAACCAGCCCTGGGCTCAATGGATCATGCGCGAGCACGGCATCACCCTCGTCGGACCCTGCCCGGTCGACCTGGTCGACCCGGTCCCCGACGACGTGCTGCGCGACCGGGCCCGAGCCGGGCTGGCCACGCTCACCGACGACGTCCTGGGGTGGTGCCCGCCGAGCATCGCGTGGTGCCAGCGCTACCTGGTCGTCCAGGCGTGCCGGAGCCTCTACACCGTCCGTACGGCGCAGGTCGCCAGCAAGCGCGACGCCCTGCGCTGGTCGATGATGCACGGCGACCCGCGCTGGCGACCGCTGCTCCAGCAGGTGCAGGCCGACCGCGACCGTGGTTTCGACCCCGCCGACGCGCCGACGTCCGAGGCGATGGACGAGGCCCGGGCGTTCGCGGCCTGGGTCGCGGCCGTGGCTTGACTCGCTACCCTTCGGGCATGGATGAGCCCGAGGTCGACCTGTCCGAAGTTGAGTTCGACCACGAGGAGCTGCGCGTCTTCTGGGAGCTCGCGCGCTACCACGCCAAGCTCAACGCGGCGCCGACGTACTTCGGGCCGACCACCCTCGAGTCCGTGCCGCCCCCGGCGTGGGCGTACGGCGACTCGGCGGAGGAGTCAGACGCGTTCGTCGCGCAGGTGCTCGCCGACGACGAGGGCAGCACCACCGCACCGGGCGAGGACTACGCCGATGAGTACCCGGAGACCGGGACACTCTCGATCCTCTGCGACGGCTCCGGCGTGCCGCGGGCGCTCGTCGAGGTGTCGGACGTGACGGTGTCGGGCGACGAGGTCGTCGAGAGCTTCAAGGTCGTCTACCAGCCCTGAGTCGATCAGCCGTGTGGGAGAGTCCTCGCATGGCCGAGCGGATGACCTACCTCCTCGTCGACGGGGAGAACATCGACGCCACCCTGGGCACCTCCATCCTCGGCCGCCGTCCGCGGCCGGAGGAGCGGCCCCGGTGGGACCGGCTGCTGGAGTGGGCCGAGCGGGCCTTCGACCAGGACGTCACCGGCCTGTTCTTCCTCGCCGCGAGCACCGAGATGCCGATGAGCTTCGTCCAGGCCCTGCTGGCGATCGGGTTCAAGCCGATCCCGCTGACGGGTGACGGCAAGGTCGTCGACATCGCCATCCAGCGCACCGCCGAGGCCCTCGTCGACCGTGAGGCTGACGTAGTGCTGGTCAGCCACGACGGGGACTTCGTCGATCAGGTCTCGGCGCTGTGTGACGGCAGCCGCCAGGTCGGTGTCATCGGCTTCACGGAGTTCGTCAACGCGCAGTTCCGCAACCTCCCGGGCCTGCGGATCTTCGACCTCGAGTACGACCTCGGCGCCTTCAACACGCCGCTGCCGCGAGTCCGGATCATCCCGATCGACGAGTTCGACCCGCTCGACTTCCTCTGACCTCGATGGCCACAGTCCTCGTCCCGACCGTCCGCTGGGAGAGGTGGGTCGACAACTTCGTCGCGAGCCATGGTCCGACTCCGCTCGTCGTGATGGAGGACGCGTTGCGCGGGCAGGCCGAGGACGGTTCGCACTTCTCGGCTCGCCTGCCGTTCGACACGGCGTACGCCGGACCGGCGGAGGCAGGAGCGTTCGGCGCGGCCGCGGAAACCCCGGCCCAGTGGGGCGTGCTGCTCGTCCGCAAGGGCGGCTTCGCCGTCGCGCGGATGGCAGGTGTCGCGATGGTCGAGCACAAGATCGGCCAGCGCCACGTGCAGGGTCGCACCAAGGCGGGCGGCCAGAGCCAGCAGCGCTTCGCCCGCCGCCGCGACAACCAGGCGCGACAGGCGTACGAGGCCGCTGCCGACCACGCCGCGCGCATCGTCGGCGGCGTTCGCACCGTGGTGACCGGCGGCGACCACACCGCGGTCGAGGCGGTGCTCGCCGACGCGCGACTCGCGACCCTGGCCGTCGTCGGGCCGTGGCTCGCGGTGCCCGACCCGCGCCGCGCGGTGCTGGACCGGGCGATCCTCGACGCGCAGGCGATCCTGGTCGACGTCGCCAACGCTTAGGAGTCGTACGGTGGAGGTCGTGAGCAACGCGATCGAGGTCCACGACCTGGTGAAGCTGTTCGGCAGGGCGCGGGCCCTCGACGGCCTCGAGCTGTCGGTCTCCGCGGGGGAGGTGCACGGCTTCCTCGGTCCCAACGGCGCCGGCAAGTCCACGACCATCCGGGTGCTGCTCGGCCTGCTGCGCGCCGACGGTGGCACGACGACCGTGTTCGGGCTCGACCCGTGGCGCGACGCCACGGCGATCCACCGCCGCCTCGCGTACGTCCCGGGCGACGTCAGCGTCTGGCCGAACCTCTCCGGTGGCGAGACCATCGACCTGCTCCTGCGGATGCGCGACCTCGACCCGCGCGCCACCCGGCGCGACGAGCTGCTCCAGCGCTTCGAGTTCGACCCGACCAAGAAGGGCCGCGCCTACTCCAAGGGCAACCGGCAGAAGGTGGCGCTCGTCGCGGCCTTCGCCGCTCCGACCGACCTGCTCGTCCTCGACGAGCCGACCTCGGGGCTCGACCCGCTGATGGAGCAGGTCTTCAACGAGTGCCTCGCCGAGCGCAAGGCCGAGGGCACGACGGTGCTGCTCTCCAGCCACATCCTGAGCGAGGTGGAGCGGCTCGCCGACCGAGTCACGATCATCCGCCGCGGACGGACCGTGGAGTCCGGCACGCTCACCGAGCTGCGCCACCTGCGCCGCAACCGCGTACGCGCCGAGGTGTCGGGCCCGCTGCCCGACCTCACCGACCTCGCCGGGGTCCACGACGTCGAGGTCGACGGCCGCGTCGTCTCGGCCTCGGTCGATCCCGTCGGCCTGCCCCTGCTGCTGAAGGCGCTCGACGCCGCGGGCGTGGTCTCGCTGACCAGCGCGCCACCGACCCTCGAGGAGCTCTTCCTCGACGCCTACCGGAGCACGGGCGGGTGAGGGGAGTGACCGACCGGCTACGGGGCACCGGGCTGCTCCTGCGGTTCGCGCTGCGCCGCGACCGCGTGCTGGTGCCGGTCTGGGTGCTGCTCCTCACCGCGACCGTGGTCGCGAGTGCCGCGGCCACCGGTCCGCTCTACGCGACTGCGGGGGAGCGGGTGGCGGCCGCGGAAGCGCTGAACGCGAGCCCGGCGATCGTCGCGCTCTACGGCCCGATCCTCGACACCACCAGCCTCGGAGAGCTGTCGATGACGAAGATGACCGTGCTCTACGCCGTGTTCGTCGCGTTCATGTCCGTGGTCGTCGTACGCCGCCACACGCGCGTCGAGGAGGAGACCGGACGGGCGGAGCTGGTGGGCGCCACCGCCGTCGGTGCGGACGCCCCGGTCGCGGCCGCCCTGCTGGAGGCGGCACTGGCCTCGCTGCTGGTCGGTACCCTCGCCGCCGTCGGCAACATCGCCTGCGGCCTCCCAGCCATGGGGTCCGTGCTGTTCGGCGCCTCCTGGGCTGGCATCGGCCACGTGGGGGCGGGCATCGCGGTCCTGTCGGCCCAGCTCTCGAGCAGCGCTCGCACCGTCGGCTTCATCGCGTCGGCGGTGGTCGGCGTGCTCTACGTGCTGCGCGCGATCGGCGACACGTCGGCCTCCTGGCTGTCGTGGCTCACGCCCTTCGGCTGGGGCACGCAGCTGAGCGCCTGGTCCGAGCCGCGAGCGTGGCTGCTCGTCGGCTATCCCGTGCTCGCCCTCGTCCTCACCGCCGCCGGTCTCGCGCTGCGCCGCCGCCGCGACCTCGGCGCGGGCGTGCTGCCGGACCGCCCCGGCCCGGCTCGAGGAGCCCCGCGGCTGGGTGATGCCCTGGCGCTCGTGTGGCGGCAGCAACGCACCGGCCTGGCCGGCTGGACGGTGGGCATCGGCGCGATCGGCATCGCGATGGGCTCGATCGTGCCCGGCATCGGAGACCTGCTCGACACCGACCGCACCCGTCCGATCATCGAGGCGATGGGCGGCGTCGGTGGCCTCCAGGACTCGCTCGTCTTCGCGCTCGCGTCGGTGGTCGCCGTCGTCATCACCTGCTTCGGCATCGGCGCCGTGACGCGCGCGGCCGGCGACGAGCACGACGGGCGTACGGAGACCGTCCTGGCGACCGCCACGTCGCGCGCCGCCGTGCTTGTGGCCGTCGCCAGCGCCGCCCTGCTCGGCAGCACGTGGCTGCTGCTGGTCTCCGGTGCGGCGACCGCGGTCGGCCGCGGCGACGGCGTGGGCGCCGTCGGTGCGGCGCTGGTCCAGGCTCCGGCGGTCTGGGTCGTCCTCGCGGTCGCGCTGCTCCTGCTGTCCGTCCGCAGCCGCTGGGCGGTTGCCGGCTGGGCCGTGCTGGCGGCCTGCGTCACCCTCGGCCAGGTGGGCGCAGGGCTCGAGCTGCCCGACTGGGTGCTCGGGCTCTCGCCGTTCCACCACGTGCCGAAGTACCCCGCCGAGGCGTTCGCCTGGACGCCCGAGCTGCTCATGACGGCGCTGACCGCGCTCGTGCTCGGCGTGGCGTGGACGCGCTACCGGAGCCGCGACATCGGCTAGCGTCACGCACATGTGGCAACCCGAGCCGGGATGGCAGCCGCTCCCGGGTGCGGGGCCGGCGACGGCCGGCGTCTGGTCGGCCACCGTCGGTGGCCGCGACGTCGTCGTCAAGCGCCTGCGCTGCCCCGACCCGGTCGACGCGCACGGTGCCCTGGTCCCGTCCGACGTGAACTACTGGCGCCGAGCCGCCGACGTCGCCCTCAGCGGCGTGGTCGCTGGCGCACCCGGGCTGCGCGAGGCGCCGGTCGTGCGCGTCGAGGAGGACGACGAGGGCATCACGCTCGTCCACGCCCGCGTGGGGCACGTGGTGGCGCCCGGGCTCTGGCTCGCGGCCTGCCTCGGCAGGTTCGCGGCGACCGACCTGGGCGACCACTCCTGGCTGGCCCGCGACCAGCTGCGCAGCCGGCTCGCGCTCGTCGCGCACCGTGGCGGCTGGCGGACCCTCGCGCGTACGCCGATGGCCGACATCGCCGACCACCTGTGGTCCCACCGCACCCAGTGGCTCGACGTGTGCGACGCGTTGCCGCAGGTCGCCCAGCACGGGGACCCGTCCGCCGCGAACATCCCGGGACGTGCCGCACACGACGACGGCGCGATCGCCATCGACTGGGCGCACCTGGGCCGGGGCCCGGTCGGCGCCGACCTCGGCTACCTGTCGCTGGCCACGCGCGAGGAGGTCGACCCGCTCGTCGAGGCGTACGTCGCCCGGCTGCCCGCGGGCCTAGCCACCACCGACGACGTCCGTACGGGCGCCCGCGTGATGGCCGTCTACACCGCGCTCACGCGGCTGGACTGGGCGCTGGCACGCGTCGCGGACGGCGAGGGAGCCCTCGCCGGCAAGTTCCGGCACCCCAGCGTCGCGCCGTACATCCGCGCGATGCAGCGCCAGGTCGACCAGATCGAGGCGCTGCTCGCCTGACCTTGCGGTGTCAGGGCCCTCAGAGCTGGTCGGCGGCGAACGTGTCGCAGGCCTCGAGCGTGCCCTGCTCGTAGCCGGTCGTGAACCACGCCATCCGCTGCTCGGCCGAGCCGTGGGTCCAGCCCTCGGGGTCGACGCCCTGGCCCGACTTCTGCTGGATCCGGTCGTCGCCGACGGCCTTGGCCGAGTCGAGCGCCTCCGGGACGTCCGTGTCGTCGAGGGTGATGAACTCGCTGTCCTCGGCGTACTTGGTCCACATGCCGGCGTAGCAGTCGGCCTGCAGCTCGAGGCGTACGGCGTCGGAGTCGGCGCCCTGCTGGGTGCGGACCTGGCCCATCGTGCCCATCAGGTTCTGGATGTGGTGCCCGTACTCGTGGCCGATCACGTAGGGCTCGACGAAGTCGCCGCCCTGGCCGCCGAGCTGACCCTCCAGCACGTCGCGGAAGAAGGTCGTGTCGAGGTAGATCCGCTTGTCGGGCGGGCAGTAGAACGGGCCGACGTCCGACGACGCCTCACCGCAGCCGGTCCCGACGGCGCCGCTGAAGGTCCGCATCGTCGCGGGCTCGAACGCCACGTCCGACTGCTCGGGCAGCGTCTTCTCCCAGTAGGCGACGAGGGAGTTCTCGACGCCCACGCGCGCGCAGTCCTCGTCGGTGTTGGCGTCGGCGCCGGTCTTGCAGTTGGCGTAGCGCTCGGAGTCGTCCATCCGGCTGGCGTCGGTGCCCGACGAGGTCGTGTCGGTGCCGCCGCCGGGGCTCGGCAGGCCGCCGCCGGCGCACTGCTGGAGGACCAGGAAGAGGATGACGATGATCACCGCGCCGATGCCGCCGCCGGCCCGGGTGCCGCCCGGCATCGGGATGCGCATCCCGCCGCCACCGCCGCCGCCACCGCCACCGTCGCCGACGCGCGAGGTGTCGAGTCGGGCCTTCGGGTTGAAGCGCATGGGAGTGCCTTTCGACGTGTGCACGCGGTGCTCTGAGCAGGCGGTGTGCCTGATCGCACAGTAGTGCCTGAGCCGCGGATGGGGCTCCCGGAGCCACCCCTTCGTAGGATGCAGCCAAGATGATCACCGCCCAGAAGCTCGAGGTCAGAGCCGGCGCGCGGCTCCTCATGGAGGACGTCACCTTCCGGATCGCCGCAGGCGACAAGGTCGGCCTCGTGGGGCGCAACGGAGCCGGCAAGACGACCCTCACCCGCATCCTCGCGGGCGAGGGCGAGCCCGCGTCCGGGCAGGTGCTGCGTGGCGGCGACGTCGGCTACCTGCCGCAGGACCCGCGGGTCGGTGACCCCCAGGTGCTCGCCCGCGACCGGATCCTCTCCGCGCGCGGTCTCGACGACGTCGTACGCCGTCTCCGCGAGGCCGAGGTCGACATGGCCAGCGAGGACCAGAAGATCCACGAGCGTGGGATGAAGCGGTGGACGCGCGCCGACGCCGAGCTGCACGCCGGTGGCGGGTACGCCGCCGAGTCGGAGGCCGCGCAGATGGCGGCCGCGCTCGGGATCGAGGAGCGGATCCTGGCTCAGCCGATCGGCACCCTGTCCGGTGGCCAGCGTCGCCGCGTCGAGCTGGCCCGCATCCTGTTCTCCGGCGCCGAGATCATGCTCCTCGACGAGCCGACCAACCACCTCGATGCCGACTCGATCGTCTGGCTGCGCGACTTCCTCAAGGCGCACCGCGGCGGGTTCGTGGTCATCAGCCACGACAACGCGCTGCTCGAGGCGACGGTCAACAAGGTCTTCCACCTCGACGCCAACCGCACCGTGATCGACGTCTACAACATGGGCTGGCACAACTACCTCACCCAGCGCGAGGACGACGAGAAGCGCCGCAAGCGCGAGCGCTCGAACGCCGAGAACAAGGCCAAGGTCCTCACCGACCAGGCCAACAAGATGCGCGCCAAGGCGACGAAGGCCCAGGCCGCGCAGTCGATGCTCAAGCGCGCCGAGAAGATGATGGCCGGCATCGAGGGCGAGCGTACGGCCGACAAGGTCGCGCGGATCGCGTTCCCCGACCCCGCGCCGTGCGGCAAGACGCCGCTCATGGGCTCGGAGCTGTCGAAGTCCTACGGCTCGCTCGAGGTCTTCACCGCCGTCGACCTCGCGATCGACCGGGGGAGCCGCGTGGTCATCCTCGGCCTCAACGGCGCCGGCAAGACCACGATGCTGCGGATCCTGGCCGGCGTCGACCAGCCCGACACCGGCGAGGTCGTGCCGGGCTACGGGCTCAAGATGGGCTACTACGCCCAGGAGCACGAGACGCTCGACGTCAACCGCACCGTGCTGGAGAACATGCACTCCGCTGCGCCGGAGCTCACCGACACCCAGGCCCGCTCCGTGCTCGGCTCGTTCCTCTTCTCCGGCGACGATGCCCACAAGCCCGCCGGCGTGCTCTCCGGTGGTGAGAAGACCCGGCTCGCGCTCGCGATCCTCGTCGTCTCCAGCGCCAACGTGCTGCTGCTCGACGAGCCCACCAACAACCTCGACCCGGCCTCCCGCGAAGAGGTGCTGCACGCGATCCGCAGCTACACCGGCGCGATCATCCTCGTCACCCACGACGAGGGTGCCGTCCGCGCGCTCTCGCCCGACCGCGTCCTGCTGCTGCCCGACGGCGACGAGGACCTCTGGTCGGACGAGTACGCCGACCTGGTCTCGCTCGCCTGACGTTACTCACGAGTAGTAACCTCGGGGCATGACTCCCGAGGACCTTGCCGCCGTCGGTCTCCGTCTCGAGATCGAGGGCCCGGTCGCCACGGTGACGCTGGACCGTCCCGATGTCCGTAACGCCCAGACGCCGGCCATGTGGCTGGCGCTCGGCGAGATCGGCCGCACCCTGCCCGACGACGTACGCGTGGTCGTGGTGACGGGGGAGGGCGAGACCTTCTCCGCCGGACTCGACCGGGCGATGCTCGACCCGTCGACGTCGGGGGAGGAGAGCGTCATCGGGCTCCTGTCGCTCAGCGACGAGGAGATGGCCGCCCGCATCGAGGAGTTCCAGCGCGGCTTCACGTGGCTGCGCGACCCTCGGTTCGTCTCCATCGCCAAGGTGCGCGGCTACGCGATCGGCGCCGGCTTCCAGCTCGCCCTGTCGTGCGACCTGCGCGTGGTGGCGGACGACGCGAAGTTCTCGATGAAGGAGTCCGCGCTCGGCCTCGTCCCCGACCTGACCGGCACCAAGCCGCTCGTCGAGCACGTCGGCTACGCCCGCGCGCTGGAGATCTGCGCGACCGCCCGGGTCGTGCCCGCCGACGAGGCACTGCGCATCGGCCTGGCCACTGCGGCGGTCCCGGCCGCCGACCTCGACTCCGCTGTCACCGACCTCGTCGCGGCCCTTGTGGCACCCATGCCGGGAGTCGTGCCCGAGACCAAGGCCATGCTCCAGGGCGCGGCCGACCGCGACCTCGACGAGCAGCGCCGCCTCGAGCGCGAGGCGCAGGTGCGCCGCTTCCGCGCCGTCGCGGCTGCTTTCGTCTGACCCGTCTGGACCGGTCGGCCGGGCGTGGCAGGAACGCGGGTCCGGCGACTGTGAAGGGGTATGACCTCCTCACCCGGATCGGCGACCCGCCGCACGTACGCACTCACGACCGCCGCCGCGGTCCTCACCCTGGCCGGCTGCTCGTCACAGGGCGCCGGCGGCGCTGAAGCCGCCAGCGCGGAGCCGCCCGAGCCGCGGGTGCTGTTCCAGGCGCAGGGCGAGCACACCCTGGTCGCGCTGGCCTTCCTCGACGGGTCGCACGTGACGTACCCGCTGGACGACCTGCCCGGCGGCAACCAGACCAACCCGGACTGGTCGCCGGACGGCAGCCAGGTCGTCTTCGCCCTCGACGACGGGAGCCGTGAGTCGCTCTGGGTCGCCGACGCGGATGGTGGCAACGCGCGCGAGCTCCTGCCCTGCAGGCGAGCGTGCGCCTGGCTCGACGACCCGGACTGGTCGCCCGACGGGTCGAGCGTCGTATACAGCCGCACCGTCGCCCGGGGCCGCAACGGCCTCAGCTCACTCGAGGTGGTGGACGTGGACACCGGCGAGGTGTCGGTGATCCTGCCGCCGCGGGCACGCACGTTCACATCGGGCGCGCGCTGGTCGCCGGACGGTTCGCAGATCGTGTTCGAGGACGTCCACAAGGTGAGCACCGGACTGGAGGCGGAGGTCGATGGTGTCTCCCTGCGTGTCATTGTTCTCGACTCGAGGAAGGCCGGACCTCCGCTGACCGCGCCGGACATCTTCGCGGTGACGCCCGACTGGAGCCCCGACGGCGCGACGATCGTCTTCTCCGGCCTCGAGCGACCGGACGCAGAGACCGCGGACCTCTTCGTCATCCCGGCCATCGGCGGCGAGCCCCGCCAGGTGACGCACCTCTCGGGCTCAGGCGGGTACGCCGATGAACCGACCTGGCGGGCAGACAGCGCCCACCTCGTCTTCAGCGGGAAGCTGCCCGACTCCTTCCAGGGCGGGGTGCTGCTGACGGTCCCGGCGGACGGGTCCTCCGCACCGCAGCTCCTGGGTGGTGCCACCATCATCGGTCGCCACCCGCGGGTCGAGCCCGGCGTCTAGTGCGAGACGACGTCAACGGGTGAGGCTGACCGTGTCGTAGAGCAGGCGCTGCCAGGCCTCACCCGGCACGCCGGCGTCGTTGTCCGGCTCGGTGGTCGAGCGGAAGTCCAACGTCAGCGTGTCACCGCTGATCTCCCACGCGTGCACCGTCTCCGCCGAGATGGTGAAGGGCCGTACGGTCATGAGTCCGCCCTCGACGGCGATGGACTCCTGGTCGAGGTCCACCCGCCGACCACCAGCTCCCTGCACGTACGTCGAGAGGCTGGCGCCTCGCACCGCGACCACCACCCGGAACGGCGCCCGTGGGAGGTCGGTCAGCATGGCGGCGGCTGCCTCGGGAGCTCCCGCGGCACGGGCGGCCGCTCGGACGTCGGAGGCTCTCAACGGGCCGGATGTCCACTTGCCCTCGAGCGAGGACGTCACCGCGGGAGTGACAGCCGGTGTCGTCGGCTCGGCCGGCTCGACACCCCGGGGGCCCCGGCCGTCTCCGGCGGTCAGCGCCACCACCGTCGCCGCCGAGGCCACTGCCGCCACGGCACCTGCGGCGAGGCCACGACGTATGCGCTGCCCGTGCCGGTGCCGCGCGCGCAGCTCGCCCTGGGCGGCAGGGGCCCGTCGCACCCACTCGTCGTCGGCGGTCCCGAAGGCCTCCCGCAGCCGGTCGTCAACGGATGACATCGGACACCTCTTCCTCCAGCGTGTCGGCCAGGTGCCGGCGCGCGGTGTGGAGCTGGCTCCATCCGGTGGACTCCTTGATACCGAGGATCTCGGCGATCTCCGACATCGGGCGGTCCTCGAAGTAGAAGAGGACGACGACGGTGCGCTGGCCCGGGGCGAGACGTCGTACGGCCGCCAGCACCTCAGGCGCCGGGGTGGGCGGGCCGTCGACAGTCTCGGTGGGAGCGGTGAGCACCTCGAGCTCGCGGCGCCGCCACCCCCGGTGCCGCTCGCGCTGGGCCTTGCGGATCGCCACGCGCCGCAACCACAGGTCCGGGCGGTCGTACTCGGCGACGGTCCGCCAGTGGCGCAACAGCTCGATGAAGGCGTCCTGGGTGAGCTCCTCGGCCCGCGCCCGGTCGCCGACGATGTGGTGGACGGTGCGCGCGACCCTGGGGAACTCGTGGAGGAAGAACGCGTCGAAGTCGACGTCGCTCCCGTCCCGCCTCATGACACCACCTCCCGACCTGACACAGTCCCGAGGCGGCGCGGACTTCCACTCGCCGGCCACACCAGTTTCGTCCCCCGGCGCGTGACGCACCAGCGGAAGGAACAACTGTCGGATCCGGGTGGTTCGATGGAGAGAACAACAGAGGAGCAGGAATGTCGATGGGAATGGGCGGGCCGCCCTGGCGACACCTGCGCAGCGACCGCAGCGCCACCGAGTCCAAGCTCGAGCGCAAGACCGTACGCCGCGTGCTGGCCTTCGCCGGTCCGCACCGCAGGCTGATCGGCGCGTTCCTGGGAGTGACCGTCGTCGACGCCGCGCTCGTGGTGGTCCCGCCGCTGCTGCTCAAGGCGATCATCGACGACGGCGTCAGCTCCGGCGACACGTCGCTGGTCGTCTGGCTCGCCGCCCTGGTGGCGGTCGTGGCAGTCGTCGACGCCGGCTTCGGCCTGATCACCGGGTGGCTGTCGAGCCGCATCGGTGAGGGCCTGATCTACGACCTCCGCACCCAGGTCTTCGCCCACGTGCAACGCCAGTCGCTCGCGTTCTTCACCCGCACCCAGACCGGCGCGCTGGTGAGCCGGCTCAACAACGACGTCATCGGCGCCCAGCGGGCGTTCACCTCGACGCTGCAGGGCACCGTCTCCAACATCATCGCGGCGATCGTCGTCGGCGTGACGATGCTGTTCCTCAGCTGGCCGGTGACGGTGCTGTGCCTGGCGCTGTTCCCGATCCTCCTGCTCGCCTCGCGGCTGGTCGGCACGAGGCTCGCCGACCTGTCCCGCGCGCAGATGGACGGCAACGCCGACCTCGGCAACGCGATGACGGAGCGCTTCAACGTCGGCGGCGCGATGCTGCTGAAGCTCTTCGGTCGCCGCGAGGCGGAGGACG
Source organism: Nocardioides zhouii (assembly GCF_004137345.1). Lineage (GTDB taxonomy): Bacteria > Actinomycetota > Actinomycetes > Propionibacteriales > Nocardioidaceae > Nocardioides > Nocardioides zhouii. Next base: position 96,294 of record NZ_SDWV01000003.1, on the reverse strand, counting down.
TGTCGTACGCCCAGAAGGCCGCGGTCGTGCGCGACCTCGGCATCCGGATCTCGCTGCTGACGCGGATCTTCTTCGCGGCGATGACGCTCGTGCCGTCGCTCGCGACCGCGATGGTCTACGGCATCGGCGGCTGGCTGGCCATCCGCGGCGACCTGTCCGTCGGCACCATCGTCGCCCTCGGCGTGCTGCTGACCCGGCTGCTCGGCCCGCTGCAGGGGCTCTCCAACGTGCGCATCGACGTGATGACGGCCTTCGTCAGCTTCGACCGGGTCTTCGAGGTGCTCGACCTGCCGTCGCTGATCCAGGAGAAGCCCGGCGCGGTCGCGCTGCCGGCCAGTGCGTCGCGGCTCGAGTTCGACCACGTCGCCTTTACCTACCCCCGCGCCGACCAGATCTCGCTGGCCTCCCTCGAGACCGTGGCGCGCACCGAGTCGCGCGACAGCGGTCAGGTCCTCCACGACGTCTCGTTCGTCGCCGAGCCCGGCCGGATGGTCGCGCTGGTCGGTCCGTCCGGCGCCGGCAAGACGACCGTCACCCACCTCGTCGCCCGGCTCTACGACGTCGAGTCGGGGGCCGTACGGGTCGGCGGCCACGACGTACGCGACGTGACCCTCCAGTCGCTGGAGGACGTCGTCGGCTACGTCACCCAGGACGCGCACATGTTCCACGACACGATCCGGGCCAACCTGCTCTACGCCCGCCCCGGCGCGGCCGAGGCGGATGTCTGGGCCGCCCTGGAGGCCGCGCAGATCGCCTCGCTCGTCCGGTCGCTGCCCGACGGCCTCGACACGGTCGTCGGCGACCGGGGCTACCGGCTCAGCGGCGGCGAGCGGCAGCGCCTCGCGATCGCCCGGCTGCTGCTCAAGGCGCCCGCGATCGTCGTCCTCGACGAGGCGACCGCCCACCTCGACAGCGAGTCCGAGGCCGCGGTCCAGCAAGCGCTCGACGCGGCCCTCGAGGGGCGTACGTCGCTCGTGATCGCCCACCGGCTCTCCACCGTCCGCAACGCCGACCTGATCCTGGTGCTCGACGACGGCCGCGTGGTCCAGCAGGGCACGCACGCCGAGCTCCTCGCCGCGGGCGGGCTCTACGCCACCCTCCACGCGACCCAGTTCCGCGAGGAGACGACCGCTCCCGCTCTCTAGGCCTTGGCTAGTTTGTGGGGATGGACCTCCAGCTGACCGACCGCGTCTTCCTCGTCACCGGAGGAGCCCGCGGCCTCGGCAGGGCCAGTGCCGATGCGCTGGTCGCCGAGGGTGCGCGCGTGGTGATCTCGGGCCGCTCGCAGGAGTCGCTCGACGAGGCGGTCGCGACGCTGAACGAGTCCGCCTGCCGTGACGCGGCCGTCGGCGTGGTCGCCGACAACGCCGATCGGGAGACACCGGCCCGCCTGCTCGCGGCCGCCGAGGATGCGTGGGGCCGTGTCGACGGTGCCCTCATCAGCGTCGGCGGACCGCCCAAGGGGCCGGTGGGCGCCATCACCGACGAGCAGTGGAGCGCCGCCTTCGAGTCCGTGTTCCTCGGAGCCGTACGCCTCGCTCGCGAGGTCGGCGCCGCGCTCCCGTCGGGCGGGTCGCTCGGCCTGGTCCTGTCCTCGAGCGTGCGGGTGCCGCTGCCGGGGATGGCGATCTCCAACGGGTTGCGCCCCGGCCTCGCGATGGTGGCGAAGACGCTCGCCGACGAGCTCGGCCCGCGCGGCGTACGCATCAACTGCCTGCTGCCGGGTCGCATCGCCACGGACCGGGTCGCGGAGCTCGACGCCTCGACCGGTGACGCCGAGGCCGCCCGCCGGGCAGCGGAGGCGACCATCCCGCTGGGGCGCTACGGCGAGCCGGCGGAGTTCGGCACCGTGGCGGCGTTCCTGCTGTCGCCCTCCGCCTCATTCCTGACGGGCGTGATGCTTCCCGTCGACGGCGGGCTGCTGCGGGCCCTCTGAATCATCGTCCTCGCTCGCGGAGTCCAGTCGTTCGCGCCAGGTCTTCCGTCGCGGGGCCGGGGGCTTGGCCGGTCTCGACGCAGCGGGCTTCACCGGACCGCGACCGCCGCGCAGTTCGTCGTACACGAGGAAGACGAACCCGAAGACCGCCAGCGCCCCGAAGAACCACCACTGCAGGCCGTAGAAGAAGTGCGGCCCGTTGTTGAGCTCGGGCAGCTCGACCGGCAGCAGCGCCTCGGCCGGCTCGGGGGACTCGGTGCGCAGGTCGACCCAGCCGCTGAGCACCTCGCGACCGAGCGCGTCCCCGATCTCGACGCTGTTCACGGCGCGGGTCGACTGGCTGCTGACCTCGGTGCTGTCGCCCTCGGCGTCGCGGCGCACCCATCCCGTCACGGTGACCTCACCGTCGGGCGGAGCGGGTACGTCCTCCGTGGTGGCACCGCGGTTGTCGGTGGCGTACCACCCGCGGTCCACCAGCACGCTCGTGCCGTCGGCCAGCTCCAGCGGCACCACGACGTCCACGCCGGCCTCGCCGTCACGGGTGCGGTAGCGCACGATCACGGTGTCGTCGACGGCGTACGTGCCGGTCGCCTCGACGATCCGCCACTCGGACTGCGCGGTGACGGGCTCACCGGGTGCCAGCACCTCGGCGATCGGCTGCGGTCCGGCCTTCTCGTTGCGCTCGATGATCGCGTTGCGCTCGCGGCGGTCGTCGAGGCGGTGGAACTGCCACTCGCCGAGCCGCCAGGCGACCCACGCGAGGAACACGACGACGAGCAAGAAGGCGATCCAGCGTCGCGAGACGAGGAACCGCAGCTGGTGCACCACCCGAGGTTATCCGGCGCGACCTGAGCCGCTGAGGGCCGCCCCGATAGGCTGGGGTGTGTGACGACACCTCTGGCAGACCGCTTCGGCCGCGTGGCGACGGACCTGCGCGTCTCGCTGACCGACCGGTGCAACCTGCGGTGCAACTACTGCATGCCGGCCGAGGGCCTCGACTGGCTGCCGACCGACCAGACGCTGACCGACGACGAGGTCGTCCGGCTGATCACCATCGGTGTGCAGCACCTCGGGGTCGCCGAGGTGCGTTTCACCGGGGGAGAGCCGCTCCTGCGCCGTGGGCTGGTCGACATCGTCGCCCGTACGCACGCGCTCGGCGTCGAGACGTCGCTGACCACGAACGCCCTGGGCCTGACCCGCACCGCGCAGGCCCTCAAGGACGCCGGCCTCGATCGGATCAACGCCAGCATCGACACGGTCCGCCCGGAGACCTTCCACACGATCACCCGGCGCGACCGGCTCAAGGACGTCGTCGAGGGACTCGAGGCGGCGAAGGCTGCCGGGCTCGGCCCGATCAAGCTGAACGCGGTGCTGCTGCGCGGCACCAACGCCGACCAGGCGGCCGAGCTGCTGCACTGGGCGGTCGACCACGGCTACGAGCTGCGCTTCATCGAGCAGATGCCGCTCGACGCCCAGCACGACTGGAGCCGCGCCGCGATGGTGACGGCCGACGAGATCTTCGAGCAGCTGACCGCCGAGTTCACCTTGACGCCCCACGGCGAGCCGCGGGGGAGTGCGCCCGCCGAGCTGTTCGACGTCGACGGCGGACCGTCGACCGTGGGCATCATCGCCTCGGTCACCCGCCCGTTCTGCGGCGACTGCGACCGCGTACGCCTCACCGCCGACGGCCAGATCCGCAACTGCCTTTTCGCGCGCGAGGAGTCCGACCTGCGTACGGCGCTGCGGACCGGTGCGACCGACGTGGAGATCGCCGATCGGTGGGTCGTCGCGATGCTCGGTAAGCGTGCCGGCCACGGCATCGACGACGTGACGTTCCTCCAGCCTGATCGCCCGATGTCCGCAATCGGCGGCTGAGGTGCACGCGGACTACAATCTGTTCGTGAACGACGTGTCCGTGATCGCCTACTTCGCAGGCGACCCCTCCCTGACCTACCAGCTGACCCAGTGGCTGGAGGTCCTCGAGGTGCTGGACGACGTCCAGTCGGTCGGCCTGGTGGTGCGCGACCCCGAGTCCGCGGCGCTGATCGCGGCGCGTACGGACCTCCCGTTGTTCACCGCTGCCACGTTCTCCGACCTCAGCGAGCTCTACGCCGAGCTCCACGCGAAGGTCGTCCTCTACTGCAACAACCAGGCGCTCAACTTCGAGTCCCTCGTCGACACCCGCATGCTCCACGTCCACATCAACCACGGCGAGAGCGACAAGCAGTCGATGGCGAGCAACAACGCCAAGGCCTACGACCGGGTGTTTGTCGCGGGAGACGCCGCGGTCCAGCGCTACCTCTCCGGCCTGATCGACTTCGACGCCACACGGCTGGTGCGGATCGGCCGCCCGCAGCTCGACCTGCCGCGTACGCCGCTCCTGGCGCCGAGTCCGCGGCGAACCGTGATGTACGCCCCCACGTGGGAGGGCGACGCCGACTTCAACGACTACACCTCGGTCGACACGCTGGGGGAGTCGATCGTCCAGGCGATCCTCGAGGTGCCCGACGTACGACTGGTCTACAAGCCCCACCCCAAGGTCACGACCAGCCTCACCCCTGCCGTCGCCGACGCGCACCGCGCCATCCTCCGGATGATCGACGAGGCCGCGCGTCTCGAACCAGACGCCGGCCACACGCAGGTCCTGACCGGCGACATCCTCGCGGTGATGCCCGGCAGCGACGCGTTCATCACCGACGTGTCCTCGGTGGGCCTCGACTGGCTCTACCTCCACACGGACAAGCCGATCTTCATCACCGATCCCCATGGCGAGCCCGACTGGCTCCGTCAGCTGGCCCCGATCAGCCGCTGCGCGGACGTCATCGACGAGCCCAGCCTGGAGTCGCTGTCGGAGCTCCTCGGCTCCCGCCTCGACCACGACACGCATCACCTCGACCGGCTGGCCATGCGCCACCACTACTTCGACGACCTCCACGTCGGCGACAGCACGGTCCGCTTCCTGGCTGCGGTCTCCGAGTTGGCCGCGCTGCGGGATCAGCTGCTCGCCGGCGACTCGAGCGCTATTACGGCCTGAGGCCGGGCTGCCTGGCGGCAGGGAGTCTCGGTTTCGCATGAGGACTGCGGGTGCCTTGCTCGGCTGTTAGCTCATGGAATTTGGTGCAACTCTGCCGACGAGCCATCATTTGCGGCAAGCGGGCAGGCTTAGCGACAAGTTCTGAAATTGCGCTCACGGTCTAGACATGTTCAAGCCGTTCCATTCGTACGGTTGTCAAGACGTCATTACGGTGCCACCGTTCGAAGCCCTAAGAAGCTTGGAGACTCAATGGGCGACACGGAGCTTGTCTACCGGCTACCTCTCACTCAAGTCACGATCGCAGGGACGGTCACGGCCGTAACCAACAAACTGATCTCGCTTGAGCCGGTCATTTCCAGGTCAGCTTCCGTGGCAATCGAGGTGACTGCCGATCCGGCACGAACATGGTCATTGACAATTCCAAAGCCTGACGGCGCGAAGACGACGGCTGACGTTACATTGCATGCAGACGGTCGCCTGGTGACCGCAGATTCCGCAGTCGACGACCAGACCGCTGACAAGCTCCAATCCCTAATCCGCATTGGCGCGTTCGCGGCATACACCCTGGGACCAGTTGCCTTAGGGCTAGTCGCCCCGGCTGCAGCGCCCGCAGCGGCGCTCGCGGCGTTGGCGGTCAGCGGTCGACTCGGGATCACACGCACTGCGCCAGCGATCGGGCATTCGCCGACGCCAGAAGAGTTGGGAGTGCACGCTGACTATGTCAAAGGCCACCCAACCGATGCGCGGCTGCTCGCCGATCTTCGATGGGGCGAAGCGCTGCTGCAGCGTGCGATCGCCGATCGAGCTCTAGCTGTTGTGCATGAGCCGGTGCCGTCAGCCGATGCGCTTCGTGCGCTTGAGCGTTCACTCGGGATCGTCCGCTCGAGGTTGGCTGAGACGGAGACCAAATACCTGCGATGGCTGAACGGGCCCGCCACCGCGCACACACTCGCCACGGTCTATCGGCGGTTGCGCCTCAGCCAACTGCCCACAGAAGCGGGCCTGTTGAGCGTCGTGGCGGTGGCTCCAGGTCAGAATCAGCCCGGATGGTGGAAGGTGCTCGACCAACTTCGGGTCATCGTGAGTTGCGACTTCCTCGACACGGATCCCGCGAAAGATGCAAACGACGAGACGATAGGGATTCCTGATGACTTCAACAAGGAGCACCTCGTTTATCGCCGGTCCCGGCTGGCCCTGCTCACCACATGGGCGGCCGAACCGGGGGAGCTTAAAGGGACATTCAAGTTGACGCAGATGAGTCGCGTGCAGAAGGCCGTCCTTGTTCGCGGAACTGAGTCGACAGTTCCACTGCGGCCAAGTCGACAGGGGATTTTCGGTGGCGAGAAGCCTGACGGCGACTCCAAGACTACGGTTGCGTTCGATGACGAAGGGTTCTTGAAGAACGTCAAGGTCGAGCGGACGGACGCCAGCGGCGAGCGCGCTGCGGCCCTTGCGTCCATCCCAGCCGAACTCAAAAGCGGGATGGAGACGGCAAAGGCCCTTCTACCGCCGTCGGACGGAGCCGCCGCGCTGGCCCGCAAAAAGTCCGAACTTGACATGCTCGAGATGCAAAAGAAGATCGATGACCTGAAGACGCCAGGGGTTCCCGATCCACTTAGTGCGTTGCGAGCCGACGTCGACCGCGCGGAACTGGAAGTCCGGCAGTTGCAGGCAGAGTTGATTGTAAGTAGCGCGACGCAACAGCTGATCCACATCCGAATAGTCGATCAAGAGACCCTGCCAAGCGGCGAGATGTAGTCCAGGGGGACCCACGTGTCCATGGAGCGACGGTTCAGTGCGGCACTGGCCGAGTTTGACGCACTCCGAGCCGAGATCCTTAACCTGCGCCAAACTCAGAAGAACATCGTCAGTATTGCGTTGGCCGCTTACGCAGGTCTCTTTTCCTTCGCCTTGGGCGGCGATGGCGACGCACGGCTGCTTACGGTAGTGCCGCCGCTTGGCCTGGTGCTGTGCATTCTTCAGTTGAGCGAGTCCTTCCAAATCGACCGAATCGGCAGCTACTTGCGCACAACGGTCTGGCCAGAGGTGATGGCCCTAAGCGACTACGCGCACTCGTGGGAAGAGCAGCATGGCAAGCGGTCGTGGCTGTCGAGGAGCGCGGGTGCCGTCCTCTTGGACGGCACGCTTCCGGTACTGCTATTCGGCGCAGGGGTAGCGGCGATCATCCTCGGACCTGACCTCAGTGGTACCAGCCTTGCTCTGGAGTGGGTATGCGTCGCCCTGACATTGCTCGCACCGGCGCTCTACGGACTGATATTTCTAGCGCAACGGGGCCGACCTGAATCGAATGGACAGGAAAAGTAAGGATGCGATGCGGAAGGTCTATTGACACTGACGAGGCAGCATGTCAGCGGCGAAGTACATGATTGATTGTCGACCCGCGGCGGCCCAGCTTGAGCCTCGACTTTCGTCCACCGGACCATCGGCGGGCTGAGGATGCCCCTGACGAAGGAGTAGACCAACAAGCCCTCCGGAGCATCCAGGGTCGGCTCGATGTAGTTAACGAGGTTCCAGACGTCGCCACCCGTAGTGCTATGCCAAGGCGGAACTTCTTGTCAACGGCGAAGCGCACACTGCCCGCTCCATCACCCCATGCCCGGCGTCACAGCCACCGCCTGCAGCTCCATCGGCCCCGTCCCAGGTCCGGACCGGCACGGCCTCCAACCGCGGCACGTGTCGCCCGGGGCTGGTGCTGGGAGTGCTGGCGATAGCCGCACCGATCGCCACGTACGTCGTGCTGGCGTACCTGTTCGTCGTGTAGAAGCGGGCGAGCGACCTAAGCCCCGGGGGAGTACCCCACGACGTCCTTGAGGAACCCCCGCGCCCCGAGGAAGTCAGAGAGCGAGGTGCGGTGCTCGTCGCACGCGAGCCAGGACTTGCGGCGGTCGGGGGTGTGGATCTTGGGGTTGTTCCACTGCAGGTCCCACGCGGCGTCCGCCTGGCAGCCCTTCGCCGAGCAGACGGCTCGCTCCGGGCCCATCGAGGTGTCCGTCACGGGGCCTCCCGGAGGCAGGATTCGAGGGTCGGGCACAGAGCAAATAAGTAGAGGTGCCGGACAGCCACGGGGGGAAGCTGTCCGGCACCTCAGAAGCGAGCACAGACGGGGGATGCTGCGCTCGCGAGCCAGATCATTCCACGGCGGTTGGTGAAAACCAAACTTTAGGAGGACGGGCTTTCGGCAAATTTTCGTCAATCCTGTGGCTCGCCGGCCGTCAGTTCATGGGCGCCGGGGCTGTCCGGCAGACGGAATCCGTCGTCGCGCTGGTCTCCGGCGTTGGCAATCACCACCGCGAAGAACGGCAGGAAGACGGCGGCCGCGACCAGGATCCATCGGAAGACACCCGGTCCGACGATTACGGCCGCGAAGAAGCACACCATGCGGATGCTCATCGAGACGGCGTAGCGCACCTGGCGCGATCGCATGTCGTCGGCGGCACTGCTGCGAGCAGTGGTGATGCGTACTGCCTCAGCCTTGGCCATGACCTCCACTGTACGTCGCTAGGCTCGCCGAGACACGGGCCGGCGACGGCCCTTGAGCAGCCGCCACCAGCGGGTCGTCCCAGCAGGAGGAGTACGCCATGTCCAACCGCACCTACCGCGTCACCGAGATCGTCGGCACGTCGCCCGACGGCATCGACCAGGCGATCCGCAACGGCATCGAGCGTGCCGGTCAGACGCTGCGCCACATCGACTGGTTCGAGGTCACCCAGATGCGCGGCCAGGCCAAGGACGGCGTGGTCGAGCACTTCCAGGTCGGCATGAAGGTCGGCTTCCGGCTCGAGGACGAGTAAGCGAGCCCAGCCCACGTCGAGGCCCGGCCGAGTTCGTCGTACCCCTCGGTAATCACTAGCGTCGTGGAGCGTGAGCGAGATTCCCAGCACTGAGCCCCGTTCCGTCCTGGTCACCGGCGGCAACCGCGGCATCGGCCGCGCGATCGCCGAGGCGTTCATCGCCCAGGGCGACAAGGTCGCCGTCACCACGCGCAACGGCGGTGCCCCCGAGGGCGCCCTCGACGTGCGGTGCGACATCACCGACCCGGACGCCGTCGAGGCGGCGTTCAAGCAGGTCGAGGAGGCGCACGGTCCGGTCGAGGTGCTCGTTGCCAACGCCGGGATCACTAAGGACACGCTGATCCTCCGGATGAGCGAGGGCGACTGGTCCTCGGTCATCGACACCAACCTCACCGGGACCTTCCGCCTCGCCAAGCGCGCCGCCAAGGGCATGCTCCGGCTGCGCCGCGGCCGGATCATCTTCATCTCGTCGGTCGTGGGCCTGCTCGGCTCCGCCGGCCAGGTCAACTACGCCGCGTCCAAGGCCGGGCTCGTCGGGATGGCGCGCTCGCTGGCGCGCGAGCTCGGCAGCCGCTCAATCACCACCAACGTGGTTGCCCCCGGCTTCGTCGAGACCGACATGACCGACGTGCTGACCGACGACCAGAAGGCCCTCATCAAGACGCAGGTGCCGCTCGGTCGCTACGCCTCGCCGGCCGAGGTCGCCTCGGCCGTCACCTGGCTGGCCTCTGACGGCGCCGCGTACGTCACCGGGGCCGTCATCCCGGTCGACGGCGGCCTCGGCATGGGCCACTGACGCCACCCCTGCTTCGTCCGCTTCGCCCCTGACCCAGAGAGAAGGCACACACACATGGGAATCCTCGACGGCAAGCGCATCCTCGTCGCCGGCGTCACGATGGACAGCTCCATCGGCTTCGCCACCGCACGCGTCGCGCAGGAGCAGGGCGCCACGGTGCTGATCTCCAACTTCGGCCGCGCCCTCAACATCACCAAGCGGATCGCCAAGCGGCTGCCGCAGGAGGCGCCGGTGCTCGAGCTCGACGTCACCGACGACGACCACCTCGCCGGCCTCGCCGACCAGGTCCGTGAGCACGTCGACGGCCTCGACGGCGTCGTCCACTCCATCGCGTACGGCAACCCGGAGACGCTGCTCGGCGGCAAGTTCATGACCGGACCGTGGGAGGACGTCGCCCAGGCCGTGCATGTCTCGGCCTTCTCCCTCAAGTCGCTCGCCGTGGCGACCCGTCCGCTGATGCAGCGCGGCGGCTCCATCGTCGGGCTTACCTTCGACGCGACCACCGCGTGGCCGGCGTACGACTGGATGGGCGTCGCGAAGGCGGCCCTGGAAAACACCAGTAGGTACGTCGCTCGTGACCTCGGTCCCGAGGGCATCCGCTGCAACCTGGTCTCGGCCGGGCCGCTCAAGACCCTGGCCGCTAAGGCGATCCCGGGCTTCGGGGACCTCGAGTCGGCGTGGAAGGACCGCGCCCCGCTGGGCTGGGACGAGACCGACCACACGCCCACTGCGCAGGCCGTGTGCGCGCTGCTGAGCGACTTCTTCCCGGCGACGACCGGCGAGATCGTGCACGTCGACGGTGGCTTCCACGCCATGGGGCTCTAGCCTGGTCCACCGATCTCTCGCCTGCTGCGCGCCACCATGCGGGCGCGCTGGCTGCGTTGTCGAGCACTCGACGGGCCTGGCGGCCCGCCTTCGGCCCTCCGCCTTGCCATCACACCCGCCTGATGACGCTCGCGACGGCGTCGATCGGTAGACCAGGCTCAGCCCCGACGAAGCGGTTCGATAGTTTCCACGCGTGACCTCACTCGTCGAGCTGCGCATCCTCGAAGGCCCCAACCTCTACTTCCCGCGAGCCGCGGTGAAGCTGACGCTCGACGTCTCGACGATCACCGAGGCGAGCGACGAGACGGTGCTGCGGTTCGCGCGACGCATTGGGCTGCGTACGACGCGTCCCGGCGCGGCCGGGTCCGGGTTCCGCCAGCGGTTCGCCCTGCGCGCGGTCGAGCGGCTGGTGCGCGCGATCGCCAACGAGGCCGGCACCCGCCGCCTCGCCGTACGCGTCCGACTGACCTCCGACCCCGACGTCGTCGTCGTGGCCTTCCCGTGGCGCAACCGGGGGCGCGCCCAGGCGCTGGGGGAGGCCGTCGCGCACGCGCTCGACGCGCTGCCGACGCCCGACGTCGAGTCGGCCGTGAGCACGGCTGCCGAGGAGGTCCGCGCGGCCGAGAGGGGCGCCCGTCCGACGACCATCACCCCGAAGATCCCCGTCGTCGCCGTCACCGGCACCAACGGCAAGACCACCACCAGCCGGATGATCGCCCACATCGCCCGCACCAGCGGGCTCGTCGTGGGGTGGTCGAACACCGACGGCATCTACCGCGACGGCGTGCTGGTCGAGGCCGGCGACTACTCCGGCCCGTCCGGCGCCGGTCGGGCGCTCGGCCTGGAGGGCGTCGAGTTCGCCGTGACCGAGACCGCCCGCGGCGGCATCCTGCTCAAGGGCATCGGCATCACCCGCAACGACGTCTCGGTCGTGACCAACGTGACCGCCGACCACCTCGGCCTGCAGGGCATCGACACCGTCGACCAGCTCGCCGAGGTGAAGTCGGTCGTCCCGCGGATCACCCGCAAGGACGGCTGGGCGGTGCTCAACGGCGACGACCCGCGCGTGCTCGCCATGCAGTCGGTGATCCAGGCCCAGCCGTGGATCTTCAGCCGCGACCCCGACTCGCCGGCCGTACGCGAGGTGCTGAGCCACGGCGGCGGCCGCGCGACCACGGTCATCGACGGGTGGATCACGGTGCTCGCACCCGGCGCCGACCCCGACCCGCTGGTCGAGCTGGCCGACGTGCCGATGACGCTGGCCGGGCTGTCGCGCTTCAACATCGAGAACGCCCTCGCCGCCGCGTCCGCCTCGCTCGCGATCGGGCTGCCGCGTGCCGACGTCGTCGCCGGCCTGACGTCGTTCCGCCCCGACGCCGAGCACAACCCGGGCCGGATGAACTTCTTCTCGCTGCCCGGCGACATCTCGGTCGTGATGGACCTCGCCCACAACGAGGCCGGCCTCGAGGCGCTGCTCGAGATCATGTCGGGCGTACGCCGTCCCGGTGCGCGCATCATGCTCGGCCTCGGTGCCGTGGGCGACCGCACCGACGAACTGATCGACGCCCTGGGCGAGATCGGCGCCAAGGGCAGCGACGTGGTCGCGATCGGCCACAAGGAGTGGTACCTCCGCGGTCGCACCATGGACGAGATCGACCAGCTGCTGCGGGCCGGGGCGGAGCGCGTCGGCGTCACCGACATCGACACCTACACCACCGAGGTCGAGTGCCTGGCCGCGCTCGTGGACCGCGCCGAGGCCGGCGACGTCGTCGGGCTGATGTGCCACGCCGAGCGGCAGGAGGCGTACGACTGGATCGCCGCCCACGGCGGCACGCCCGACTCGCCCGAGACGCTCTCCCAGAAGGTGCGCGCCGCGAGCACGTGAGCGCCCGCCCGCCGACTACGTCAGCGGCGCGGCAGGAGTGAAGTCGGCAGACGTGGTCGATCCGGGACCGCAGGGCGGCGGCGCTGCCTGCGTGGACGACGTGCCGCCCGAGCTGGAGGGCGCCATCGTGTGCGGTTGGGTGGGCAGCGGGACCCTGGGGCAACTCACGGTCCGGGTGGACGGCATGGCCGTCGAGGACATGGTGCCGATCCTCCACCTCTTCCGGGAGGCCACGACCACGGGCGACGCCGGCTGAGCGTCGCGTCTCAGGTCTGCAGGGGCTCCAGCAACCGGTGGGGCACCCGGAGTGCCCGGGAGACGGCGTCGTCGCGGAGCGTCGGGTCGGCCCCTGGGCCCCGGCGGGTCTCGACGTCACGGGGATGCGGCGCGGTGTCGCAGGTCGTGCACCGTCCGTCGCGACCGAGGGTCCCGCACCCGACGTGGTGGAACGTCCGCCGCGGGCGGCCGGGGCTGGTGCGCTCGTCGCCCCACTGGGCGAGGAGGAGCAGGGCCGGCCAGAGACCGATCGCGTCCTCGGTGAGCTCGTACGACGGGTGGCCGTCGCCGACCCGCTCGAGGAGCCCCTCGGCGACGAGGGCGTCGAGGCGGGAGGCCAGCACGCCCCGGGACACGTCGAGGTGCGTCTGGAAGTCGGTGAAGCGGCGTACGCCCAGGAAGCAGTCGCGCAGGATCAGCAGCGTCCAGCGCTCGCCGATCAGCTCGAGCGAGCGGGCGATGCCGCAGTCCTGCCGCGGGTAGTCGGTGCCAAGGGCCATGGAGCGATGCTATCGTGGTTTGGTCTGTTCATCGAACTAAAGGACGTGTCGTGACGGCCCGACGCACGCTGATCACCGCCTCGCTCGGGACGGTCGCGGTGCTGGTCGCCTTCACCGCCCCGCTGGCCAACTTCAACCAGACCGTCGCCGGGCTGGGCGCCGGACATGCCGGCGGCACCTGGGTGCTGAGCTCGATGAGCATCGGCCTCGGCGCGTTCCTGCTGACCGCGGGCCGGCTGGCCGACGACTACGGCCGGCGGCGCTGGTTCGTCATCGGCGCGCTGGTGCTCGGCGTGTCCTCGCTCCTCGGCGCTGTCGCAGGCGATGTCACCACGTTCGTCGTGTCGCGCGTGTTCGCCGGCGCGGGTGGCGCAGCCGTCGTCGCGGCCGGCCTGGGGATGATCGCCGAGGCGCACCCCGACCCGGTCGAGCGGGGGAGGGCGACGGGCATCTGGGGCGCGAGCATCGGCGCCGGCATCGCCATCGGTCCGCTCCTGGGCAACTACCTGGGCCTGCTCCACTCGTGGCGCGACGTGTACGTCGTCCTGGGCGTCGCGGGGCTGGCGCTGGCGGTGGCCGGCCGGGGTTGCCCGGAATCGCGCAGCGCGCACCGGGCGCCGCTCGACGTCGCCGGCGTCGTGCTGATGGCGTCCGGGACCGCTGCCGTGCTCGCCGGGCTCACCGAGGGCCGCGGTGGGTGGGGTGCGGTTCCGGTGCTGCTGCTCGCCGCGGGCCTGGCGCTGCTGGCGGGCTTCGTGCTCGTCGAGCGACGCTCGACCCACCCGATGCTCGACCTCGGCCTCCTCCACCGACCCGCCTTCCGCGCGGTGAACATCGCCGGCCTGGCCACCGGGGCCGGCATCATCGCGCTGATGTCGTACGTCGCCGGGTTCGTCGGCGCGGGTCTCGGCATCTCCGCCACGACCGCCGCCTGGCTGATGCTGGCCTGGTCGGCACCCAGCGTGGTGACGGCGATCGGCGCGCGTCGGCTCCCCGCGAGCTGGAGCGGCCGCAACCAGATGGCCGGCGCGCTGCTCGTGATCGGCGTCGGCCAGCTGCTGGTGCTGGGCGTGGGCACGACCAGCGGCCCCGCGGCCTTCGTCCCCGGCCTCCTGCTCGCCGGCATCGCCACCGGCGTGCTCAACGCGGCGATGGGTCGCGAGAGCGTGGCCAGCGTCCCGCCGGGCCAGGCCGGTCTCGGCAGCGGCGCCAACAACACCGCGCGCTACCTCGGCTCCGCCCTCGGCGTCACCGTCGTCTCGGTCGTCGCTGCGCCCGTCGGTGCGGTCACCGCCCAGGCGCTGGTCGACGGCTGGCACCGCGCCGTGATCGTGACCGCGCTGGTGTCTCTTGTGGGGGCCCTAGGTGTGGCGCTCCTCGGTGAGCGGGTGGTGCCCGCCGAGGTCGCGGTGCCGGCCGATGCCCCGGCCGATGCCCCGGCTGATGCCCCGACTGATGCCCCGACGAGCGGTGGCTGACCCACACTCTCCGGGCCTCGACTGTGGGTGGACCACCGCTGCCGGGCGCGTCGTACGCCGACACGCACCCAAGCGGTGGTGGAGCGACATTTCGTGGCGTACGAAGGTGGATGGGCCACCGCTCGCGAGGCGCGGCGACCGTGGGCGGTGAGTGAGGCGGGTTGCGATCCGCTGGAAGGCGCCTCACTGACCGCTGCCGGGCGCGTCGTACGCCGACACGCCCATGGGCGGTGCGTGAGGCGTACGCCGACGTGTCGGAATGCCCCTCACTCACCGCTCCCAGCGAGGCGAGCGGTGGCTGAGCCACACTCTCCGGGCGTCGACTGTGGCTGGACCACCGCTGCCGCGCGCGTCGTACGCCGACACGTGCCCGAGCGGTGGTGGAGCGACACTTCCTGGCGCACGAAGGTGGCTGGGCCACCGCTCGGCAGGCGGGGCGCGGAGCGGTGGTGAGACACCTTCAGAACGCCGAGAACATGTCTCACGCACCGCTCCCAGAGAGGCGACAAGCAAGGGTCAGACGTCGCCGGGGTCGACCTGTTCGCCGGGGGCGCCGATGTCGAGGTCGCCCTCGACGATCATCCCCGTCATCCCGCGGGGCGAGCGGGTCTCGTGGACCTCGCCTGGCTCCCAGACTGCGGCCTGGCCGGGGCCGATGCGGCGTACGGTCAGCTCCGCACCGCTGACCTCGGCCTCGCCGGTGAGCACGACCAGCAGCTGCCGTCCGGCCGCGGGGTGGCGACCGATCGTGCCGCCGGGGACGAGGGCGACGGCGATCAGGTGGGCGTCGGCGCTGATCCCGAACGCACCGACCGAGAACCCGTGACTCCCGTGCGCCTCGATGGGGCGGTGGGGGAGGTCGGAGAGGTCGAGGAGCCGCACTCAGGACTCGGTGGTGGTGGGCGGTGTGTAGTCCGGGTCGGCCGAGGGCGCGTCGGGGTTGCCGCCGGAGCCGGCCTGGGCGACGTCGGACCAGTTCTCCAGCTCCGACATGACCTCGGCGTGCTTGTCGACGCAGACGACGACGAGGTCGCCGGCGTTCGCACGGCTCATCGCGTGGCGGACGGCCTCGATCTCGTCGAGCACCATCTCGGCCTGCTTGCAGCGCGCCCCGTCGTCCATCGCAGCCCGTACGCCGTCCAGCACCAGCTGCGCGGTCGCACCGCGCTCGCGGCCGCGGAGCGCGACGTCCTCGCGGATGATGCACACGTCGAAGTGCTGGGCGGCGATCGTGCCGAGCTCGACCATGTCCTGGTCGCGCCGGTCGCCCGCGGTGGCGATGATGCCGATACGCGAGGGGCGGGCCAGGTCGTGCGAGGACTCGAGCGAGTCGCCGACGCGGTCCACGAAGTCGCCGAGCATCTTCATGCCGGGCGCGTTGTGGCAGTAGTCGACGATCACGTTCACGCCGTTGACGTCCACCTCGTTGAGGCGGCCGGGGGAGAGGTAGTAGTTCGTCGAGAAGGTGCGCAGCCCCTGGCGGATGTCGTGCAGCGGGGCACCGGCGGCGAACGCCGCGGCCGCAGCGGCCAGCGAGTTCTGCACGTTCATCCGGGCGCGCCCGTTGAACGTCGCCGGCAGCAGGTGGGTCCACGCCAGCTGCATCTCGCGGCGGCCGTGCTGGACGACCATCATCTCGCCGCGCTCGGTCGGGTTGAGCACGATGGCCTTCCCGCCGCGACGGCAGTGCGCGTCGATCATGTCGCGCACCTCGCTGCCCGGCTCCTCCATCGAGAACCAGACGACCTGGCCCGAGCACTTGCGACGCATCTCGCGCACCAGCGGGTCGTCGGCGTTGAGCACGGCGTGGCCGTCGCGCGGCACCGCCTCGACGATGACCGCCTTGACATCCGCGAGCTGCTCCACGGTGTCGATGCCGCGGAGGCCGAGGTGGTCGGGCTGGACGTTGAGCACGACCGCGACGTCGTTGCGCTCGTAGCCGAGGCCCTCGCGCAGGATGCCGCCGCGGGCGACCTCGAAGACCGCAAAGTCGACGCGGGGGTTCTGCAGCACCATCCGCGCCGAGCGCGGACCGGACGCGTCGGCCCGGATCACCAGGCGCTCGTCGATGACGACACCGTCGGTGGAGGTCATGCCCACCTTGCGGCCGAGGCCCTTGAAGATGTGGGCGATCATCCGGCTCGTGGTGGTCTTGCCGTTGGTGCCGGTGACGGCGACGATCGGGATCCGCGAGGTCGCGCCCGGCGGGAAGAGCATGTCGACGACCGGCTTGGCGATGAACTGCGGCTCACCGATCGTCGGGTGCGTGTGCATCCGGAAGCCCGGCGCCGCGTTGACCTCGCAGATCGCGCCGCCCGCCTCGCGTACGGGCTCGGTGATGTCGGGGCAGATGAAGTCGATGCCGGCGATGTCGAGGCCGACCATGCGGGCGGCCTCCTCGGCGATCTCGACGTTCTCCGGGTGCGCCTCGAAGGTGCGGTCGATCGAGATGCCGCCGGTCGACATGTTGCCGGTCAGCGCCAGCTTCACCATCTCGCCCTCGGCGGGCACCGAGTCGAGCGTGTGGCCCTGGTCGGCGAGCACCTCGATGGCGGCGTCGTCGACCTTGATCCGGGTGAGCACCTTCTCGTGGCCGACACCGCGCCGCGGGTCGGCGTTGGTGAGGTCGACGAGCGACCGTACGGTCGACGTGCCGTCGCCCGTCACCGAGGCGGGCACGCGCTCGGCGATGGCGACCATCCGGCCGTCGATGATCAGGCAGCGGTAGTCCTTGCCGGTCACGAACGACTCGACGATGACGGTGCCGCGACGCGACTGGCCCTCGGCGATCGGGAAGGCGGCGCGTACGTCGTCGTCGTCCTGCAGGTCGAGGCAGACGCCGCGACCGTGGTTGCCGTCGAGCGGCTTGAGGACGACGGGGAAGCCGATCCGGCGGGCGGCCGCGACGGCCTGGTCCTCCGAGCGCACCGACTCCTGCTTGGGCACCGGCAGGCCGGCCGCGCCGAGGAGCTTGGTGGTGAGGTCCTTGTCGGAGGCGATGTCGACGGCGATCGACGAGGTCTCGGACGTCATCGTCGCGCGGATGCGCTTGGCGTGGACGCCCTGGCCGAGCTGGACGAGGGAGTACTGGTTGAGCCGGATCCAGGGGATGTCGCGCGACACCGCCTCGTCGACGATCGCCTGCGTCGACGGGCCGAACGCGGTGCGCTCCGCGCGGCGGATGAACTCGTCGCGCTCGGTCTCCCACTCGAAGTCGGGGTCGCCCTCGACGAGGTGGTTGACCAGGCGTACGGCGAGGCGTCCTGCGGTCAGGCCGACGTTCTCGTCGACGTAGCCGTAGATGATGTTGTAGTGGCCGGGCTGGCCCTTGACGGCGCGCGTCTTGCCCCGCCGGATGTCGTGCCCGACCAGCTGCTGCAGGGCCAGCGCCACGTGCTCGGCGACGTGGCCGAGCCACGTGCCCTCGTTGAGCCGCTCGAGGAAGCCGCCGCGGCGTCCGCGCGAGCACGAGTGCTCGCGCAGGCCCGGCAGCATCGAGACCAGGTCCTCGCTGAACCCGGGGATGGTGTTGGTGGGGAACTGCTCGAGCGACCCGAGATCGACCACCAGGTGGATCGACTTGTCGTAGGACCAGACATTGGCGCCGCGGTAGACGCGCGTCTCGATGATCTCGAGGTCCGGAGTGGGTCGCTCACTCATGAGGGGTCTCCCTGGTCGGGCGTGGTCGGGGGCGTGGAGCGGGTCCGTCTCAGCGCGAGGCGCCGCCGGATCGCGGCGGGGGCGGCGTCGGCCGCAGCGATGTCGCGGACGAGCTGGCGCAGGTCGCGGGTGGCCTCGGCGAGCTCCTCGGCGTCCTCGCCGGCAACCACCGGCTCCTGCGGCACCAGGGTGCGGGTCGAGAGGTTGAACACGGCGCCCTCGGGGAGGACGTGGAAGATCACGCCGCTGGCGAGGAGGGGCGAGGACCGCTTGGCCTCGTAGGCGTTGGAGGTCATCCGCGCGCCGTCGAAGATCGTCACGGCGCCCTTGCCGAGCACCCGCATGACCATGTCGCCGTCGACGTCCTCGACGAGTCCGCAGGTGTCCTCGTCGACGCCGATCCCGAGCAGCTGAGGGCTCTGGGACACGATCATCAGCAGCCGGCCGTAGCGGTTGCGCTGGTCGAAGTGCTGGTCGATCACGGTCGAGTCCACCAGTCCGAGCCCGGCGGCGACTTGCGTCATCCGCTGCTTGGGGGTCGCACCGCCGACGCCGAAGGCCACCATGTGGGAGGACTGGATGCTCGCCCCCGCCGACGTGCCGGCCACCACTGCGCCGCGGTCGTGGGCCCGCAGGATCGCGTCTCCGACCGGCGTGCCGCAGATGATCGACGACAGCTTGAGCTGGTTGCCGCCCGTCATGAAGATGCCGGTCGCCTCGTCCAGCGCCTTGACCAGTGCGGGGTCGTGGGCCTGCTCGCGCGACTCCGGACGTACGGCGTCGACGCGCGCCGCGCCGAACTTGGAGAAGAGCGCGTCGTAGACATCGACCACCTCCCGCCCCAGGGAAGACGCTGTCGGGATGACGGCGATCCGGGCGTCCGGACCACCGCTCAGGGCGACGAAGTGCTTGAGGATCGTCGGCTTGCGCACCTTGTCCTCGGCACCACCGATGATCATGAGTGGTCCGCTGGGCATGACAGGCAGGCTAGCGGCTGCAAGGGTGGGCCGATGCAGGAGTCAGGCTTGGACCTCGGGAGCGGAGCCTCGCGACGGCTCGTCATCATGCGTCACGCCAAGGCCGAGGCGACCGCGCCCTCGGACCACGAACGTCCGCTGGCATCCCGCGGGAGGGCCGACGCGGAGGCTGCCGGGCGCTGGTTGCGCGGGCAGGGGATCGCGCCTGACCTGGCGCTCGTCTCCGACGCCGTACGCACGCGCCAGACCTGGGAGCAGGTCTCCGGCGGGGCCGGCTGGGACGAGTCCACCGTCGACTTCTCGGCGGGCCTCTACGCCGCGGGATCGGACTCCGCCTTCGACCTGCTGCGCGAGACCGACCCGGCCGTGACGTCGCTCATTGTGATCGGCCACAACCCCACCATGGCGTACGTCGCGGAACTGATCGACGACGGCGAGGGTGACCCGGACGCCACCACCGGCATGGTCACCCGCGGCTTCCCGACCTCGGCCCTGGTCGTGTTCACCGTCGAGGGCCCGTGGGCCGATCTCGGCCCCGGGACGGGGCGGCTCGAGGCCTTCCACGCAGGGGATGCGTGAGCGGTCCCGACGTCGTCGCCCGACTGCGGGCCGCCGGGTGCGTGTGGGCCGAGGACGAGGCGGCCCTGCTGGAGGCCGCCGCGGCCGGTCCTGAGGAGCTGGAGGCGCTCGTCGCGCGCCGGGTCGCCGGTGAGCCGCTGGAGACGGTGCTCGGCTGGGTCGAGTTCCTGGGCCGCCGACTCGTGGTCGCGCCTGGCGTCTTCGTCCCGCGGCGCCGCACCGAGCTGCTCGCGCGGCTGACGCGCATGTTGGTCGCGGCACCGCGGACGGTCGCTCCGCCGGTGGTCGTCGAGATGTGCTGCGGGGTCGCGCCGGTGGCCGCCGCGTTGGCGGACCTCCCGGTCGAGCTGCACGTGGCGGATCTGAGCGAGGTCGCGCTGGACTGCGCCCGGCTCAACGCACCGACGTCCGCTGCGCACCTCGGCGACCTGTACGCCGCGCTGCCGACCGCCCTGCGCGGCCGGGTCGACGTACTGGTGGCCAACGCGCCCTACGTGCCGACCGACCGGATCGCCGACATGCCGCCCGAGGCCCGCGACCACGAGCCGAGGGCCGCCCTCGACGGTGGCGCGGACGGAGTCGACCTGCACCGTCGACTGGCTGCCGGTGCGGCCGACTGGCTGGCGCCCGGCGGCGTGCTGCTCGTCGAGACCAGTCCGTCCCAGGCGGCGCTGACGACCGCCGCCATGCAGGCCGGGGGCCTCGAGGCCGACGTCGAGCTGGACGACGACATTGGCGGCTGTGTTGCGGTGGGGATCCTCAGTCGTCGAGGCCCAGTGGGGGAGCAGGCGTGACGATCCCGACCGCCGCGTCGGCGTCCTCGATCTGCTCGCGGGAGATGCCGAGCAGGTAGAGGATCGCGTCGAGGTAGGGGACGTTGACCGACGTGTCCGCCGCGTCGCGTACGACCGGCTTGGCGTTGTACGCGATGCCGAGCCCGGCCGCGTTGAGCATGTCGAGGTCGTTGGCGCCGTCGCCGATCGCGATCACGGCGTCGAGCGGCACGCCGACCTCCGTCGCGAACTCCCGCAGCGCGACGGCCTTCCCGGCGCGGTCGACGACCTCGCCGAGGATGCGGCCGGTGAGAACACCGTCGACGATCTCGAGCTCGTTGGCGCGGGCGAAGTGGATGCCGAGGTCCGCGGCGAGGCGGTCCGTGATCTGCGTGAAGCCGCCCGACACGATCGCGAAGCGGTAGCCCAGCCGCCGGAGCGTACGGACCATGGTCCGGGCACCCGGGGCGAGCTCGATCGCGTCGTAGACCTCGTCGAGGGCGGTCGCGGGCACACCGGCCAGCAGCGCCACTCGTTCGCGCAGCGACGTCTCGAAGTCGAGCTCGCCGCGCATCGCCGCCTCGGTCACCCGCGCGACCTCGGCCTCCTGACCGGCATGGGCGGCGATCATCTCGATCACCTCACCCTGGATGAGGGTCGAGTCGACGTCCATCACGATCAGCCGGATGCCGCGGCGGTGCAGGGAGTCGCGCTGCACGGCGAGGTCGATGCCCTGCCGGACCGCCTCGGCGGCCAGCAGCGGGCGGAGCCGGTCGGCAGGTGCGCCCGACACGTGCAGCTCGATCGCGGTCACGGGGTAGCGCGCCATCCGCTCGATCTTGTCGATGTTGGCGCCCGAGTCGGCGATCCGGCCGGCGATCGCGGCCATCGCCGAGGCCTTCAGCGGCTTGCCGATGATCGTGATGTGGGAGCGGTCGCCGGAGCGGCTCCGGTTGTCGCCGGCGCCGCGGTCGACCTCGACGTTCATGTCCAGATCGGTCGCGGTGCGCTCGATGACGTCGCGGAGCTTCTTCCAGTCCCGCGGTGCGGTGACCAGGATGCCGAGCACGAGCCTGCGCCGCAGCACGATCTGCTCGATGTCGATGACCTCGACCCCCGCCGCCGCGAGCGCCGCGAAGATCGCGGAGGTGACGCCGGGCCGGTCCTTGCCCGTGAGGGTGACCAGGAGAGTCTTCGGCTGGTCTTCCATGGTGTGGGGAAGGCTAGTCCTGCCCGCACCACGGACCCGCGGGACGTCCGCCCACCGGGCGCGTCGGTGCTACATCAGCGGTCCGGCCACACCTCGGGCGAGCAGGCCGCGACCAGCGCGCGACGGGCCGCCCGACCCAGCGGCTGCAGCACGCCGCGGCGCTGGTCGACCTCGTACGACGACAGCGCGCCGCCGTCGTCGACGAGCGCCAGGTCGACGATGGCCCAGGCCTGCAGCCCCCGGGCGGCCAGGTTGACGCATCGGGTCGGGGTGCCGAGCGGTGCCTCGACGGTCGGTCGGTGGTGCAGGTTCATCAGGGCGTCGGCGGCCTCGGGGCGCCAGCGTGCGACGTCGAGGCCGGCCAGGCTGTCGGCCGCCCCGAGCAGCGCCTCGCGCAGCGTACGGTCGGCCTCGCCCACGTCGGGCAGCTGGCGTCGGTCGGCCTCGAAGGCCCGCCACTGCACGGTCTCGCCCTGCTCCTCGGGCACCAGCCCGAGGCTGCCCGCCACGACCGCCTGGCCCGCGTCCATCGCGGCGGCGTTGAAGTCGCGCGGCCCACCGAGGCCGAGCGGATCGCCCTCGACCGGCAGCGCGAGCCCGGCGTACGCCGCCCCGCGGGACCGCGCGAGCGCCAGCAGGTCGAGCGCCGAGCCGCCCTCGAGGAGGTGCGTGTCACCGGCGAGGACGTCGAGCACGTGGTCGGTCTGCTCGTGCCCGCGCAGCCACGCGGTCAGCCACCAGGCCAGGACCGCGGAGTGGGGGAGCGCGAGCGGGGACGTCGACATCGCGGGCGAGGCTACCCGCCGTCATCCCGCCGCCGTCCGGCCGTCGTGTCAGGCCGGGGCGCGGCCCGCGCGCTGGATAGGGTGACGCCCATGGTCGCGGTCATCGAGTTCGCAGGGGTCACCGTGCGCCGTGGCCGGTCCCTCCTGCTCGATGACGTCAGCTGGGAGGTCGAGGAGGACGAGCGCTGGGTGGTCCTCGGGCCCAACGGCGCCGGCAAGACGACGCTGCTCCAGGTGGCCGCTGCACAGCTTCACCCGACCGCCGGCGTGGCCGGCATCCTCGACGAGGTGCTCGGCACCACCGACGTCTTCGACCTCCGCCCGCGCATCGGGCTGACGAGCGCCGCGCTGGCCGACCGGATCCCCCGGTCCGAGCTGGTCCGCGACGTGGTCGTCTCCGCGTCCTACGGCGTGGTCGGTCGGTGGCGTGAGCACTACGCCGACCTCGACCACGACCGCGCCGCCCAGCTCCTCACCGAGGTGGGCGCGAGCCACCTGGCCGAGCGCACCTTCGGCACGCTGAGCGAGGGCGAGCGCAAGCGGGTGCAGATCGCGCGGGCGCTGATGACCGACCCCGAGCTGCTCCTCCTCGACGAGCCCGCCGCCGGGCTCGACCTCGGCGGTCGCGAGGACCTCGTCGCGACGCTGTCCGAGCTCGCCCTCGACCCCGACTCGCCCGCCACCGTCCTGGTGTCGCACCACGTCGAGGAGATCCCGCCCGGCTTCACCCACGCCCTGCTGCTGCGCGAGGGACGGGTGGTCGACGCCGGCCCGGTCGAGGACGTCGTGACCGCCGAGACGCTGTCGGAGACGTTCGGCATGCCGCTGCTGCTGACCCGTGCCGACGACCGGTACGCCGCACGCCGCCGACCGGCGCAGCGGATCCGCCAGGATTAGCAGGGCCGAGGTCCGGCCCGCGCTGCGCACGACTGGATAGGGTCTGGTCATGGACTGGATCCGCGACCACCTCTGGGAGACCTGGCTGGCGCTGTCGATCGCGCTCGGGGTCGCCGAGATGTTCAGCCTGGACCTGATCCTCGCCATGCTCGCGGCCGGCGCCGTGATCGGCATGGTGGCCGCCCTCATCGGACTCCCGGTCGTTGCGCAGATCCTGCTGGCGCTCGCCGCGTCCGTCGCGGCCCTCTCGCTCGTACGTCCGGCCTTCATCAAGCGCCTCCACGCCGGGCCGGAGCTGTCCCTCGGCCACGGCAAACTGGTCGGCACCCGGTGCATGGTCACCGAGGAGATCACCGGTCTCAACGCGGGTCGCATCAAGGCCGGCGGCGAGACGTGGACCGCCCTGCCGTACGACGAGAACCTGAGGATCGCGCCCGGTGAGACGGTCGAGATCCTGCAGATCAAGGGTGCGACGGCCTACGTCCACCCCGTGGCCACGCTCGAGTCCTGAGCACGGCACCGCCACACCACCGCTACACCACACCCGGGGGAGAACCGAATGCCCACAGCCCTGTTGGTCCTGTTCCTGCTCGTCGTCGTATTCGTCGTCGTCATGCTCTCGAAGACGGTCAAGATCGTGCCCCAGGCACGCGCCGCCGTCGTCGAGCGCTTCGGCAAGTACAAGGCCACGCTGCCTGCGGGCCTCAACATCCTCGTGCCCTTCATGGACAAGCTGCGCTACCTCATCGACCTGCGCGAGCAGGTCGTGAGCTTCCCGCCGCAGCCGGTGATCACCGAGGACAACCTCGTCGTCTCTATCGACACCGTCATCTACTTCCAGGTCACCGACCCGGTGGCCGCGACCTACGAGATCGCCAACTACATCCAGGCCATCGAGCAGCTCACCATGACCACCCTGCGCAACATCGTCGGTGGCATGGACCTCGAGGAGACGCTGACCAGCCGCGACTCCATCAACTCCGGCCTGCGCGGCGTCCTCGACGAGGCCACCGGCAAGTGGGGCATCCGCGTGAACCGCGTGGAGCTCAAGGGCATCGACCCGCCGCCCTCCATCAAGGACTCGATGGAGAAGCAGATGCGCGCCGACCGCGAGAAGCGCGCCGTCATCCTCACCGCCGAGGGCCAGCGACAGGCCGCGATCCTCACGGCCGAGGGCTCGAAGCAGTCGCAGATCCTCAACGCCGAGGGTGACCGCGAGTCGCAGATCCTGCGCGCGCAAGCCGACCGCGAGGCCTCGATCCTGCGTGCGCAGGGTGAGGGCCAGGCCATCCAGACCGTCTTCCAGGCGATCCACGACGGTCAGCCCGACCAGTCGCTGCTGGCCTACCAGTACCTCCAGATGATGCCGAAGATCGCCGAGGGCAGCGCCAACAAGGTGTGGGTCATCCCGTCCGAGATCACCAAGGCCCTCGAGGGCCTCGGCTCCTCGATCCACGAGATCGCCGGTATCCCGAAGGACGCCACGCCGCGTACGCGCGTCGACATGGGACCCACGGAGCCCCAGCTGCCGCGCTCGTCCGGTGACAACGAGCTCAGCGCCACCAGCAAGGCCGTGCAGGACGCCATCGCGGCCGCCGAGTCGGCCAGCCAGACCCGCGCGACCCCGGTCGACCCGGCGCCGAGTGAGGGCACGGCGGGGGAGCCTCCCACGGCGTGAGTCCGCTCGAGGCCGTGCTGGTCACGCTCGCAGGAGTGGCGGCCGGCACCATCAACGCAGTGGTGGGGTCGGGAACGTTGATCACGTTCCCGACCCTGCTGGCGTTCGGCGTACCTCCGGTGACCGCCAACGTCAGCAACACCGTCGGGCTCGTGCCCGGCAGCCTGTCCGGCGTCGTCGGCTACCGGCGCGAGCTGGTGGGACAGCGCTCGCGCGTGCTGCGGCTGGGATCGGCGTCCCTCATCGGCGGGATCGTCGGCGCGGTGCTGCTGCTCGTGCTGCCGTCGGCGGCGTTCGACGCCATCGTGCCGGTGCTGATCCTGCTCGGCGTGCTGCTCGTCGTCTTCGGGCCGCGGATCCAGCGCGCCGTGGCCGCGCGTGCCGAGTCGCGCGGCGGCATCCCCGACCACGGCGTCTGGTGGGTGTGGCCGGCCGTGGCTGCGACGGGGGTGTACGGCGGCTACTTCGGTGCCGCGCAGGGCGTCCTGCTGATGGCGGTCCTGGGCATCGGGGTGGTCGACTCGATGCAGCGGCACACGGCGACCAAGAACGTCCTCGCCCTGCTCGTCAACGCCGTCGCGGCGACCGTCTTCATCGCCGCCGCGGACATCGACTGGCTGGTCGCGGGCCTCATCGCCCTGGGCTCGGTCGTCGGAGGCCAGCTCGGGGCGACGGTCGGCCGCCGACTGCCGCCCGGCCTGCTGCGGGCCGTGATCGCCGTCGTCGGCGTGACCGCGCTGGTGGTCCTGCTCGTCTGACAGTCGTCGCTCGATGGTGCCTGCCGCCCCTGCCTGAGGTGGAGGGGCGGCAGGACCCGTTCAGTCGGCGATGCGCTTGGTCCTGCGCGTCGTCACGGTGACCGGCGTGCGGCCCGCGGCCGTGGCGACGACCCGCACCGAGATCCTCTTGCCGACCAGCTTGCTGGTCAGGCGCAGGCGGTTCTTCGTCGCGTTCTTGATCCTCTTGCCGTTGGCGAGCCACTGCACCGTGCGCGTGACCGACGTGGGGTTCCAGGTCCCCTTGGTCACCCGCAGCCGCTCGCCCACCTCGGCGAGGCCCTTGATGCGCGGCCGCTTGATGACCGTGACCGCAGCAGCCGTCGGGGTCGTCGTCACCACGACCGGTGCCACGGGTGTCGGGGTCGGGGTCGGGGTCACCGTGGGAGTCGGCGTCGGCGTCGGAGTCGGCGTCGGAGTCGGCGTCGGCGTCGGCGTCGGGGTGGGCGTCGGCGTCGGCGGCGTGGGCGTCGCCAGGGACACGTCGTAACGTCCGGCGCTCGGGACCGTCACGGGGTCGGCGTCGGCGATCGCGGCGCGGTCGTTCCAGTACTCGGTGACGTTGGAGGCGGGGTCGCGGAAGCCGAGCGTGTACTCGCCGGCGGACAGGCCGCCGATGTCGTAGGTGCCGTCGGAGCCGGCCACGACCGTCCGGAAGGACGTCCATGCGGAGGCGCCCTGGCGGACGTACGCCGTCACCTCTGCCCCGGCAACGCCGTTGGTGTCGCTCCCGGTGACGGTGCCGACCAGGTGGGCTGCACCGGCGAGCTTCGCGGTCGCGAGCGTCGGGAAGCCGCCGTTCGTGAGGTCCACCGGGGCGGCGGACTCGATGCGGGGGGCGTCGTTGTAGAACTCCGTGGCGTACGCGCCCGTCGGGTCGTCGAACCGCACGCGGTAGATGCCGTCGTCGAGCTTGCCGACGTTGTATCCGCCGCCGAGGCCGGTGACCGCGTCGTCCACCGCGACCCACTGGCCGGTGCCGGCGGGGTCGGCGAGCGTGGTCACCACGATGCCGGGAAGCGGGGTGCCGTCCTCCGAGGTGACGGACCCCTTGATCCGGGTCGGCTTGGCGGCCTCGGCCGGCCCTGCGACGAGCATGGTCGAACTGATGCCGACGGCGACCGCGAGAGCGGCTCCCCCCAGCTTGCTGTACACGTGCATGTTCTTCTCCCCACATAGAGACATCGCGGCGCGACGCGCTGCCCACAGTGAGATCGGGAGGGATCTCCCGCTGGCGTTGTCACCATTCAGTGGCTGATTGTTACCGCTGTGTTACCAAGGGTGTACGGCTGGACCAGACAGGTCACGAACAGATCCTGACTTCCGGGACAGACCGTCAGGAAAGGGGCTAGGAGTGCGCGTCGCCGGCGTCCGGGCTGACTGACGAGCGCTCCACCCAGGCACCCAGCCACCTCTCGAGTGCGTCGTACGCCTGTGCGCGGATCTCGGGCCGAGACAGCACCACGTCGTGCATGGCGCCGTCGATCCCGATCGAGGTGACGTGCCGGCCGACGGACGAGGCCCACCGCCGGATCTGCTCGACGTCGAGGACGATGTCGTGGGTCGTCACGGTCTCGTCGGTCTGCTCGCCGAACCAGGAGCGCGCCGACGACAGCACCAGGATCGGGCAGGTCACGTCCAGCCCGGCGTGCAGTTGCGCGTGGCCGCGGCGCACTGCTCGGAGCCAGCCGACGTACACGGGGCGGGACTCGAGCGGCTTCCACGCCAGGTCGTAGTCCCACTCGCCGCCGTGCTCGACGTGGAGCGAGTGGCCGTAGACCGGGCTGACCTTGCGCGGGATCTCCCGCATGGGCCGGGAGGTGCCGAGCCGCTCGATGGCCACGCGCGCGGCCGGGCTGCGCAGCCAGGCGGCTCCCTGCATGTCGAACCACGGCGAGTTCAGCACCATCGCCGTCAGCTCCGCCGGTCGGCGCTCGTGCGCCCAGAGGGGCACCGTCAGGCCGCCCGTCGAGTGTCCCGACACGATCACCTCGCGGTGCCCGTCGCGCTGGGTGATGCGCCACCAGGCGAGGTCGATCTCGGCGAAGTACTCGTGCAGGTCCGAGACGTAGTTGGGGGTCTGGTGCTCGCGCAGTGACCGGCCGTACTTGCGGAGGTCGACGGCGTAGAAGGTGTAGCCGCGGTCGGCCCACCACCGGGCGTACTCGGTGTGGAAGAAGTAGTCGGCGAAGCCGTGCACGTGCAGCACGGCCCGTCCGTTGGGCCGGTCCGGCTCGAGCGTCACCAGCGTGGCGACCACGGACCCCTCGCTGTCCGGCGGGAGCGAGATCGTCTCTACCCGGTAGTCAGGACCGAGGACGTCGGCCTGCAGGGGCTCCGGAGGCATGGGGCAACCCTAGTGGCGCGTGTACGGGCCGCTCGCGAGGCTCCCGCGGTTTTCGTGGTTCGACCGCGAGGGCCGTGAGCCGGGCTCTACCCTGCAGCCGTGTCGAACGCGTGGGAGTCCCTGGTGCGCGGGTCCTCCACCTATGTCCGTCAGCGGGTCGACGGCTGGCGTACGGGGTCGCGGGCGAGCCAGGCGTTCCTCCTTCTGATCCTCGTCACGCTCATCGTCGTGGCGGTGACCATCGGCGCGCTGACCCGGGTGGTCGTGCCGGTCTCGCTCTGGTTCCTTTTCCTCATGCTCGGCACGATGCTGCTGCGGTTCGTCCCGCTGCTGGTGCTGGGTCTCGTCCTGGGCGTCGTCGCGTGGTGGACCTCGGTCGAGAGCAGCTTCGCGACGGCCCACAGGTCCACGGGGCTCGTCATCCTCGCCGTCGGCCTCCTGCTCGCGCTCTACCAGGCGAGCAAGCAGCGCTCCGGCCTGCCGATGGCGCTCAGCGAGGCAGTGCTGAGCCAGTTGCGAGACCGGCTCCAGCGCCAGGGCGTCGTGCCGCCGCTGCCCGACGGCTGGCGTACGCAGTCGGCCACCATCACCGCCAACGGCCCCAGCTATGCCGGCGACTTCCTCGTCGCCGACCTGCGCGAGGGGCGCTGGCTGGAGATGGCGCTGGTCGACGTGTGCGGCAAGGGCACCTCGGTGGGGCCGCAGGCGCTGCAGTTCGCCGGTGCCCTGGGCGGGCTCATCGGCGCGCTCCCGCCCGCCGAGCTGATGTCGGCGGCCAACCAGTTCCTGCTCCGCCAGGAGTCCGACGAGTCCCTCGCCACCGCGGTCCACATCAAGGTCGACCTCGTCACCGGCGACTACACGATCACCAGCGCCGGCCACCCGCCGGCGCTCCACTGGCACCTGGGGCAGCGTGGCTGGACGGTCGACAACGCCCGGGGGATGGCGCTGGGCGTCATCCCCGAGGCCGACTTCACCCCGAGCCGCGGGCGGCTCCGTCCGGGTGAGGCGCTCATGTTCTACACCGACGGCGTCATCGAGACCGCCGACCGTGACCTCGACGACGGCATCGACTGGCTGCGCGACGTGGCACTGCAGGCCGTCGACGCCCGCGGCTTCACCGGCATGCCCCGACGGGTGCTCAAGAAGGTGCCCCGCGGCGACGACGACCGGGCCATGCTCGTCCTCGAGCGCCAGCCGCTGACCTCGCCCGAGCGCGACTCCGAGCGGCACCGCGGCCTGGGCTGACGCCTCAGGCGCCCCGGGAGTAGAGCTCGCGGATGACGTCCTCGATGTCGGGCTCCTGGATGGAGAGGTCCGCGACGTCGTACGCCGACGCCACCGCCGCGACGATCGGCGCGGCGCTAGCGTCGCTGGGGAAGGACAGCCACTGCCGCGGTCCCTCGACGTTGCGGACCTGGGCCCCGGGTACGTCGATGGGCGCGGCCTCGTCGACCAGGTCGACGACCAGAGTGCGGGAGGAGCCGCCCTGGGCGTGCAGCCCGGCCAGCGAGCCGTCGTACACGCTCGTGCCGTGGTCGATCACGATCACGCGGTCGCAGAGGGCCTCGATGTCCTGCAGGTCGTGGGTGGTCAGCAGGAGCGTCGTGCCGCGCTCCTGGTTGAGCGCGCGGAGGAACTCGCGCAGCCGGCCCTTGCTCACCACGTCGAGGCCGATCGTGGGCTCGTCGAGGTAGATCACCTCGGGGTCGTGGAGCAGTGCCGCAGTGATGTCGCCGCGCATCCGCTGGCCGAGGCTGAGCTGGCGCACCGGGGTGTCGAGCTGGGCGCCGAGGTCGAGGAGCTCGACGAATCGGGCCAGGTTCTCGCGGTAGCGCGCCGGTGGGATGCGGTACATCTTCTGGAGCAGGTCGAACGAGTCGCGCAACGGCAGGTCCCACCAGAGCGTCGAGCGCTGGCCGAAGACCACCCCGATCCGGCGGGCGAGCTGGACGCGCTCGCGACTGGGGTCGAGCCCGCCCACGCGGACCTGTCCGCCGGTGGGCACGAGGATGCCGGTCAGCATCTTGATGGTCGTCGACTTGCCGGCCCCGTTGGGCCCGATGTAGCCGACCATCTCGCCGGCCGCGACGGAGAAGGTGAGGTCGTGGACGGCGTGCACCTCGTCACGCACCCGGCGGCGCTTTCCCTCGACCCGACGGCGTACGTCGAAGGTGCGCGCGAGGTCGCGTACGTCGATCAGCGGTCCTGGGTCGGACGACATGTCAGCTCCCGGTGGAGGTGTAGTGGCGGACGCCGGAGCGCCACACGAGCAGGGCGGCCGCCATCGTCAGCACGCCGGCGAGCGGTGACGCGAACTGCAGGACCTCCGGGTTGCCGAAGGGGTCGGGGCGACCGAGGAGGTAGAGACAGGGATACCAGTTCACGAAGGCGACGGGAATCACGAACGTCAGCCCGACCATCACCTCGCGCGGGAAGATGTTGAGGGGGTACTGGGTGACAGTCGCACCGCCGTAGGTGAAGGCGTTGGCGAACTCGGTGGCGTCCGTCGTCCAGAACTGGATGCAGGAGAAGCCGACGAAGAGGCCGAAGAACACGAGCGCGCCGCTGACGAGCATCGACACGGCCACCACGACCCTCAGCGGCGTCCAGTCGACGTACGTGCACGCCCACCCGAACACCACGCTCGCCTGGGTCAGCCGGCCGAGCCGGCGGAGGGTGAACTGGTCGGCGCAGACCTGCACCAGCAGCGGCACCGGCTTGGTCATCATCTGGTCAAGGCGACCGGTGCGGATGTACGTGCCGATCCGCTCGACGCTGCCGATCGCAGTGTCGGCGAACGCGAGGGCCAGCGAGGCGCTGCCGTAGAGTAGCGCCACCTCGTGCAGCGTGAACCCCTCGAGGTCGTTGAGGTGGGCGAACATGATCCAGAGGCCGACGAAGTCCAGCCCGGTGATCATCCCGTTGCCGACCGCGAGGAGCACGAACGACGTGGGGTACTGCCAGGCGGCGCGGATCCAGAGCCAGGCGATCTGGCCGTAGGTGCGCAGGTGGGTCAGGTCAACCACCCTGCACCACCACCTTGCGGGTCGCGAGCCGCAGGACGCCCTGGCAGGCGGCCAGCAGCACCACGGCCCAGAAGACCTGGAAGCCGAGCGCGGCCAGCAGCCCCGTGCCGACGTGCTTGCCGAGCCAGATGTCGGCCGGCACCTGGACGTACGACGCCCACGGCAACGCGTTGGAGAGGGTGCCGAGCCAGCCGGGGAAGAGCACCAGCGGCAGCATCATCCCGCTGAAGAAGATCGCGAACGCGCCGCTCATCACCTTCACGCCCGACTGGTCGAGCAGCCAGAACGCGGTGCTGGCCACGAGGAACCGGATCGCGAAGCTCACGATGACGGCGAGCACCAGCGACACGGCGAACGCGACGGCGTGGAGCGGCGACGCGGGCAGCGCGATGTCGAAGACGACGATGCCGATCAGCGTCGGCCCGAAGCCGCGCGTGAGCAGGTGGTACGCCGCCCGGCCGAGGTCGCTCGCGAGGTACCACCCGACCAGGCCGACGGGGCGGTAGAGGTCGATCGCGATGTCGCCGGTGCGGACCCGCTCGGCGAGGTCGTCGGTGGTGCCGCCGCCCCAGAGGGCGATGGTCATCAGCAGCGCCTGCCCGAGCCAGACGTACGTCACCGCGTCCTGCGCGTCGTAGCCACCCGCCGTCGGGTTCTCGTTCCACAGCGCGAGGTAGGCGTAGGAGTAGATGACGCCGAAGACGGAATTGGTGAAGATGCCGGCGAGGGTAGCCGCCCGATAGGTCGAGTAGCGGCGGAAGGTGCGGGTCGCGACGGCGACGTGCAACATCCCCCCACCCCTCACAACGCGACCCCTTCATGAAAGACGATCCCCGGCCCACCCACGAGGGGGTCGGGGATCGTCTCACATGTGTGGTGACACGCGCACCTCGTACGCGTGCTGGCCGGGATCGGCCGTCAGCTGGTGTGCCGCACGAGGTTGACCACGCCGATCACGCGGCCCTGGCTGTCCTGGTCGATGGACACGCCGGCGCGGCGCGCGCGGGGGTTGAGGAGGATCTCGCGGTGGCCGGGGGAGTCGAGCCAGAGGTCGACCATGACGTCAGGGGTGAGACCCACACCGCGCACCAGCGTCTCGCCGGCCCACGAGTTGTTGCACCTGCGGATGACCTCGTTCTGGTCCCGGTGCTCGAAGAGCCCGGTGCGGGCGATCTGCTGGCCCCACTCCTCGGCGAGCTGGTCGGTGCACGCGTCGAAGTTCCAGATCTTGCGCAGGCCGTTGGCCGCACGCGCCTCGTTGATCTCCGCCATCAGTGCGTCCTCGAGGGCGTCGGTCGCGACGGCGTCGGAGGTGTCGTCGAGGTCGCCACCGGCGCTGGTGACCACGTGCGCTGCGGTCCGCGGGCCGGACCAGTTCGCCGTGCTCCGCGGGCCGGACCAGTCCTTCGCGTCGGCGGCCGCCGGGACACTGCACACCGCGGCTGCAGCGACGGCGATCGTCGCGAGCCGGGCAAGGGAGCGGGAGTGGGGCACGGTCATTCCTCCGGGGCGGATCCACGAGAGCGGGGGAGTGGATCTTGAGAGAATCTTGTAACAAGGGGTGCTACGTCAAGTTTCGGGCTACGAACGGGCGAGAAACGTCTCGGTGCAGATCAAAGCGCGCGTGCTGCGCTCGAGAGGCGGAACACGAAAAAGGGGCCCGGTGGTCTGGACCATGAAGGTCTCGACCATCGGGCCCCGTACGGGCCTGGTGCTGCGTGCTGGGTGGGTCAGTGCTGGTAGGTGCCGTGCACGATCGCGCGGCCGAGCGTCTTGAACGCCAGGTTGAAGGAGACGACTGCCGGGGAGGCGTCCGCGTCGACACCGAGGCTCGGCGCCCCGACGGCGTGCACCACGAAGAAGTAGCGGTGCGGGTGGTCGCCCTCCGGCGGGGCCGCGCCCATGAAGCCCGACTCGCCGCCGTCGTTGCGGACGTGGAACGCCTCGCCCGGGAGGGTGCCGGACGCGGCGCCGGTGTCGAGGGACGTCACGTCGGCCGGGACGTCGACGAGGACCCAGTGCCAGAAGCCGCTGGGGGTCGGAGCGTCGGGGTCGAAGCAGGTCACCACGTAGGACTGCGTCCCCTCGGGCGCCCCGGACCAGCTCAGCTGGGGCGAGGTGTTGCCGAGGGCCGCCACCTGATCGTCCTTCAGCGCGGCGCCGTCGGTCACGTCGTCGCTGGTGACGGTGAAGGACGCGGTCTGCGGCAGGTACTCGTAGGGGTTGGGGGCCACGGGTCGTTCGATGCCAGTGCTCATCCCTCGAACCTAGCCACGCCCTCCATGACCGGCCCGGAGACAATGGACCATGACCGACCCGCATCCCTACCTCGCCGGACTCGTCCTGGCCGGACGGAAGGTCGTCGTGGTCGGCGGGGGACACGTCGCCCAGCGGCGGGTGCCGACCTTCCTGGCCGCGGGCGCCGAGGTCACGCTGGTCAGCCCCGAGGTCACCCCGGCGCTCGAGGGACTTGCCGGCGAGCTGACGCTGCACCTGCGCGACTTCACCGAGACCGACCTCGACGGTGCCTGGTACGTCGTGGCCGTCACCGACGACCCGGCCGTCAACGCCCGGGTCGCCGCCGCCGCCGAGAGCCGGCACACCTTCTGCGTACGCGCCGACGATGCCCTCGGCGGATCCGCGTGGACGCCCGCCGTCGGGCACCACGGGAGCGTCACCATCGGCGTGCTGGGCAACCGAGAGCCCCGCAAGTCGGCGGCGCTGCGCGACGACATCGTCACGGCCCTGCGCGACGGCCACCTGACCGCCACCGACGCCCACGACCGGAGCCCGGGGGTCGTCCTGGTCGGCGGTGGACCCGGCGAGCCCGACTTCGTCACCGTCGCCGCCCGCCACGCGCTCGCCTCGGCCGACGTCGTCGTCGCCGACCGGCTCGCCCCGCGCGAGCTCCTCGACGAGCTGGGCCCGCACGTCGAGCTCATCGACGTGGCCAAGCTGCCGCGCGGTCGCTCGGCGTCGCAGGACGCCATCAACGAGGTGATCGTCGCCCGCGCCCGCGCCGGCAAGCGCGTCGTACGCTTCAAGGGCGGGGACAGCTTCGTGTTCGGTCGCGGCTTCGAGGAGCTGCTGGCCTGCGCCGCCGCCGACGTGCCCGTCACCGTCGTACCCGGCCTGACGTCCGCGCTCTCGGTCCCGGCCCGCGTGGGCATCCCGGTCACCCACCGCGGAGTGGCCCACGAGTTCACCGTGATCTCCGGGCACCTCCCGCCCGGCCACCCGGACTCGCTCGTCGCGTGGGACGCGGTGGCCCGGATGCGCGGCACGATCGTCCTGCTGATGGCCGTCGACAACGCACCCGCGATCGCCGCCGCCCTCGTCGGGGGCGGCAGGTCCGCCGACACGCCCGCGGCCGTCATCGTCGACGGCACCATGCCGACCGAGCGCACGGTGCTGAGCACCCTCGGGTCACTCGCCGACGACCTCGCCACGCACCGCGTGGTGCCGCCGGCGATCATCGTGATCGGAGAAGTGGTCGCGGTCGCGCGTCCGGCACACTACGGGCGTGCCTGACGCCCCGCAGCTCGTCGAGATCGCCGACGCCGACGACCCACGCCTGGCCGACTACCGCGACCTGCGCGACGTGGAGCTGCGCAAGAGCCTCGAGGCCGAGCACGGCCTGTTCCTCGCCGAGGGCGAGAAGGTCGTCCGCCGCTCGATCGAGGCGGGCTACGCGCCGCGCTCCTTCCTGATGGCGCCGCGGTGGCTCGACGGCCTGGCCGACGTGCTCGGATCGGGCGACGCCCCCGTCTACGTCCTGTCCGAGGCCCTCATCGAGCAGGTCACCGGCTTCCACGTGCACCGGGGAGCGCTCGCGTCGCTCCACCGGCGGCCGCTGCCGCCCGTCGACGACGTGCTGGCCGGTGCCCGCTCGGTCCTGGTGCTCGAGGACCTCGTCGACCACACCAACGTCGGCGCGATCTTCCGCTCCGGCGCGGCGCTCGGCTTCGACGCCGTCCTGCTGGCGCCGCGCTGCGCCGACCCGCTCTACCGCCGGTCCATCAAGGTCGGCATGGGCGCCGTCTTCACCACGCCCTGGACGCGGCTGCCGGACTGGTACGACGCCCTGCCGGACCTCGCCCGGCGCGGGTTCACCAGCGTCGCGCTCACGCTGTCGCCCGACTCGGTGCCGATCGAGGAGGCGGTCGCCGGAGTCGACCGGCTCGCCCTGGTGCTCGGGTCGGAGGGCCACGGGCTGTCCACCCGCTGGGAGTCCTCCGCCGACCGACGGGCGATCATCCCGATGCGCGCCGGCATCGACTCGCTCAACGTCGCCGCGGCCACCGCGGTCGCCTGCTACATCGCGGCCCGGCGCTGATCGGACGTGTCACGATGCGGCGGTCCGGACCGCCGCATCGCCACACCTCATGGCTCAGCCGCGCTGACGCAGCGCTTCGTGGAGCACGATCGATCCCGCCACCGCCGCGTTGAGCGACGACGCCGAGCCGACCATCGGGATGCTCGCCACGTCGTCGCAGACCGCGCGCCACTGCGAGGAGAGGCCGTGGGTCTCGTTGCCGACGACGACCACGACCCGGCCGCCGAGGTCGACGTCGGCGAGCGCGCTGCCCTCCTCGTCGGTGCCGACGATCCGGTAGCCGTGGGCGTGCGCGTGCTCGACCACCGGCCCGGGGCCGGGCACGCGGAGCACGGTCAGCGCGAAGAGCGAGCCGGTGCTGGCGCGGACGGCCTGCGGGTCGTACGGGTCGGCCGCGTGGCCGGTGACGACGAGCGCCGAGGCGCCGAAGGCGTCCGCCGACCGGGCGAGCGTGCCGATGTTGCCGGGGCTGGTCGGCCGGTCGAAGACGACGATCGGTCCGTGGGGCCGCGAGGAGCCCTCGAGCCGCGACACCCCGTCGTCGGGCATCTCGATCACGGCGACGAGCTCGGCGCCGTCCTCGCGACCGCTGAGCCGGGCGTGGAGGTAGGGGGAGAGCAGCACCCGCTCGGCGTCGGTGCCCGCCCAGAGGTCGTCGGCCCAGGTGGACGACGTGCCGTCCGCGCGCAGCAGGGCGCGTACGGTCCAGCCCTCCTCGACCGCCCGCGTGATCGGGCGGACGCCCTGCACGAGGAACTCGCGGGTGCGGTGCCGCTTGGAGCGGTTGGTGAGCAGCGCCTCCCACTGCTGGAAGCGGGCGTTCTCGCGCGTGACGCGGAGGTCGTTCACGACGAGGCCGGCCAGGTGAGGGGGTAGTCCTCCGCTGCGGCGTCGTGCTTCTTGCCGAGCTTCTTGCGGGACTTGGCCGAGAGGCGGTCGCCGAAGACGGTGCCGAGGGTGTGGTCGGTCTCGTGCTGGAGGCAGCGGGCCAGGAGTCCGTCGCCATCGAAGGACACCGGCTCGCCGTCGAGGCCGAAGCCGTCGACGCGGGCCCAGTCGGGGCGCGCGCACGGCTCGAACGAGCCGGGGTAGGAGAGGCAGCCCTCCTCGTCGGAGTCGAGCTGGCGGTCCTTGCCCTCGGGCAGCGTGAGGACCGGGTTGCAGACCACGCCGACGGTGCGGACACCCTCGTCGTCGGGACAGTCGAAGACGAACATCGCGACGTCCTCGCCCACCTGGCAGGCGGCCAGGCCGACGCCGTCGGCGGCGTACATCGTGGCCACCATGTCGGCCGCCAGCGTCGCGAGCGCGTCGTCGTACGCCGTCACCTGCTGCTGCGCGCGGTGCATGACGGGCGTGCCCCAGCGGGTGATCGCGCGGGGCGATCCGCCGGTGGGGAGCGGGCCGTGGGGCGTCAGCACGTCGGAGTGGTCGTCGGTCGGCTGCTCGTCGGGCATGCGGTGGATCGTAGTGGTCGCACCCCGGGTGACGGGCACCACGTACGCGCCGCTGGTCAAGGGTGTAACTCAGAGTTACATTTGGCTCATGTCCTTCCTCAGCAGCCTCCGGCCCGGCGGTCGTCACGGGTTGTCGTCCCGCGAGACGCGCGATCCCATCGGGTACGCCATCGCCGCCGTCAACCGGCTCGCGCAGAGCGACCTCATCGACCGCGTCGGCCTGCGCAAGCAGACCGAGCAGGCCGTCTACTCCACCACCCGCAACGGCTTCCGCGTCGCCACCGCGGCCGGTCGCACGTACGCCCGGGCAGGTCGGCGCACCGCAGGGGAGCGGCCCGCCAACGCGCCGTCGCGCGGCGTCTTCGACCTGACCCCGACCGAGGACGAGAGCATGCTCGTCGACGTCGTGCAGGAGCTCGCCGCCGAGCTGTTCCGCCCGGCCGCCGCGGCGGCCGACGAGGCGTGCGCCGCACCCGCCGAGGTGCTCGCGGCAGCCCAGGAGGTCGGCCTCCCCGGTCTCGGCGTGCCCGAGTCGCTCGGCGGGATCATGGAGGAGCGCTCCGCGATGGCGGGCACCCTCGTCGCCGAGGCGCTGGCCAAGGGCGACATGGGCCTCGCCGTGGCCGCGCTCTCTCCCGGCGCCGTCGCCACGGCTCTCGGGCTCTGGGGCACCGACGAGCAGCAGCAGACCTACCTGCCGGCCTTCACCGGCACCGACGTCCCCACGGCCGCCCTGACGATCGCGGAGCCGACGGTCCTCTTCGACCCGTTCGAGCTGTCCACGACCGCGCTGCGCGACGGTGACGGCTTCGTGCTCGACGGCGTGAAGTCCGCGGTCGTCCGCGGTGCCGAGGCCGAGCTGTTCGTCGTCGCCGCGATGCTCGACGGCACGCCGGCGCTCTTCCTCGTCGAGTCCGGCACCGAGGGGCTCGAGGTCGAGGCAGACCCGTCCATGGGCCTGCGCGCCGCGGCGCTCTCGCGCCTGCACCTCACCGGCGTACGCGTCGGTGCGGAGGCGCTCCTCGGCGACACCGACGGCGTGGCCTACACCGAGTGCGTACGCCTCTCGCGGCTCGCGTGGTGCGCCCTCGCGGTCGGCACCGGCCAGGCGGTCCTCGACTACGTCAAGGACTACGTCAACGAGCGCCAGGCGTTCGGCGAGCCGATCAGCCACCGCCAGTCGGTGGCGTTCATGGTCGCCGACATCGCCATCGAGCTGCAGGCGATGCGCCTGCTGACCTGGAAGGCCGCCTCCCGCGCCACCCGCGGCCAGGACTTCGCCCGCGAGGTCGCGCTGGCGCGCCAGCTCTGCTCGGAGAAGGGCATGCGCATCGGCCTCGACGGCGTGCAGCTGCTCGGCGGCCACGGCTTCGTCAAGGAACACCCGGTCGAACGGTGGTACCGCGACCTGCGGGCCGTCGGGATCATGGAAGGTGCGGTGCTGGTCTGATGATCAACCTCGAGACCCCGAAGAAGCAGGCGCAGCTCATCGACCAGGCCCACCAGCTGGCGATGAACATGCTCCGCCCGATCTCGCGCAAGTACGACCGCGCCGAGCACGAGTACCCCAAGGAGCTCGACATGCTCGCCGCGCTGATCGACGGCGTGAGTGAGACCGGCGCGACCGGCGGCGCCGGCGCGGGCGGCGTACGTCGTGACGAGACGCCCGACAAGGACCCGTCGAAGGTGCGCAACGGCGCCAACCTCGCCTCGGTGCTGTCGGTTGCCGAGATGTGCTGGGGCGATACCGCGCTGCTGCTCTCGATGCCGCGCCAGGGCCTGGGCAACTCCGCGATCGCGTCGGTCGCCAACGAGGAGCAGCTCGAGCGCTACAAGGGCACGTGGGCCGCGATGGCGATCACCGAGCCCGGCATCGGCTCGGACTCGGCCAACCTCGCGACCACGGCGGTCAAGGACGGTGACGAGTACGTCATCAACGGCGAGAAGATCTACGTCACCTCCGGCGACCGCGCCGACAGCGTCGTCGTGTGGGCCACGCTCGACAAGGAGCTCGGCCGCGCGGCGATCAAGTCGTTCCTCGTCCGCAAGAACAACCCCGGCCTCAAGGTCGAGCGGCTCGAGCACAAGCTCGGCATCCGCGCCTCCGACACCGCGGCGATCACCTTCACCGACTGCCGCGTGCCGGCCGAGGACCTCCTCGGCTCGCCGGAGATCGACACCAAGTCGGGCTTCGCCGGTGCGATGGCGACCTTCGACAACACCCGTCCGCTGGTGGCCGCGATGGCGATCGGGTGCGCCCGGGCCTCGCTCGACCTGACCCGCGACCTGCTCGAGCAGGCCGGCGTCACCATCGACTACGACCGCCCGGCCGAGCGCCAGGTGGCCGCAGCCGCGAAGTTCCTGCAGCTCGAGGCGGACTGGGAGGGCGCCCAGCTGCTGATGATGCAGGCGGCGTGGATGGCCGACAACCGCAAGCCCAACTCGCTCGAGGCCTCGATGGCCAAGGCCAAGGCCGGCCGGGTCGGCTCCGACGTGACGCTCTCGTGCGTCCAGCTCTGCGGCACCCTCGGCTACAGCGAGGGCGAGCTGCTGGAGAAGTGGGCACGAGACTCCAAGATCCTCGACATCTTCGAGGGCACCCAGCAGATCCAGCAGCTCATCGTGGCCCGCCGGATCCTCGGGCTGACGAGCTCTGAGCTGAAGTAGGGCTGGGTCTGTCGGAGTCCCCGCTTGAGCGGTGACTCCCGCGCGGTTGGGCCGTTGCAACGCCCCCATCCCGCAAGACTTCCCCCACCCGACACACGACGAGGCCCCCTCCCGGGCGATCTGGGAGGGGGCCTCGTGTGTGTGGTGGGTCAGGAGACGGACTTGAAGGGGTCGTGCTCGGCGAGGAGACGGTCGACGCGGGCCTGGTCGATGCGGTGGAAGACCCGTTGGTCCTCCTGCTGGTCGCGGATGACCTTGGCGAGCGTGAAGGCCGACGTGGTCAGGTAGAGGGTGCCGAGGGCGAGGAACCCCTTGATCCAGGGATCGGCTTCCATGAAGTAGACGGCGACCAGCATCGCGAAGAGCGAGGCGCCGAAGGAGATCGCGGCCTGGGCGGCGAAGGCAGTGGTGTTCTTGGCGGTGGTGTCGGTCTTGGGCATGGGTGAAGTCTCGTGTCGCCCGCGCTCCCGCGGACCTGCCGTCGTACCCGATCGGTGCTGAGTACGACGACCCAACCTGCCCCGGTACGTTCGCGCTATGGCAGACCACATGACGCCCGATGAGTTCCGTCGCCAGGGGCACGCCGCGATCGACTGGATCGCCGACTACTGGGCATCACTCGACGACCTGCCGGTGCGCGCCCAGGTCGCGCCCGGTGACGTACGCCGCGAGCTCCCGACGTCGGCGCCGGAGACCGGCGAGCCGTTCGAGGCCGTGCTCGCCGACCTCGACCGCATCGTCGTGCCGGGCCTCACGCACTGGCAGCACCCGCGGTTCTTCGCCTACTTCCCGGCCAACTCGTCGCCGGCGGCGATCCTCGGCGACCTGCTCTCGAGCGGCATCGGCGCCCAGGGGATGATCTGGGCGACCAGCCCGGCGGTCACCGAGGTGGAGCAGGTCGTCCTGGACTGGTTCGCCGAGGCGCTGGGCCTCCCGGACGCGTTCCGCAGCGACGGCGCCGGTGGCGGCGTCATCCAGGACACCGCCTCCACCGCGACCTTCACGGCGCTGCT
Organism: Nocardioides zhouii; assembly: GCF_004137345.1. Lineage (GTDB taxonomy): Bacteria > Actinomycetota > Actinomycetes > Propionibacteriales > Nocardioidaceae > Nocardioides > Nocardioides zhouii. The sequence goes on along the minus strand of NZ_SDWV01000003.1, from coordinate 55,568 downwards.
GTCGGCGCTCCACCGCGCCAGTGAGGGAGACGTACGCGTGCACGGCCTGGGGGACGTCCCGTGGCGGGTGTACGGCTCCACCCAGGCGCACTCGTCGCTGGTGAAGGCCGCGATGATCGCTGGCCTCGGCGAGGACGCCGTGCGGTCGATCGACATCGACCCGGTGACGCAGGCGATGGACGTCGACGCCCTGCGCGACGCCATCGTCGAGGACGTCGAAGCCGGTCTCCGGCCGGTCATGGTGCACGTCGCCGCCGGCAGCACGTCGACCGGTGCGATGGACGACATCGCGGCGGTCGCCGAGGTCGTCCGCGAGTGGGGCGTGTGGCTGCACGTGGACGCGGCGTGGGCCGGTGTCGCGGCGGTGTGCCCCGAGCACCGTGACCACCTCGCGGGCGTCGAGGCGGCCGACTCGTTCGTCACCAACCCGCACAAGTGGCTGCTCACGACGTTCGACTGCAGCACGTTCTGGGTGCGCGACCGGGCGGCGCTGACCGGTGCGCTCTCGATCCTGCCGGAGTACCTCCGCAACGCGGCCACGGAGTCGGGCGAGGTCGTCGACTACCGCGACTGGCACCCGCAGCTGGGGCGCCGGTTCCGCGCGATCAAGCTGTGGGCGGTGATGCGCACGTACGGGCTCGAGGGGCTGCGCGCCCACATCCGCAGCGGCGTCGAGCTGGCCGAGCACGTCGCCGACCTCGTGGCCGCCGACGACCGCTTCGAGATGGTCACCGAGCCCGCGCTGTCCCTGGTCGTGTTCCGGCTGGCGAGCGGTGACGAGCAGACCCTGGCGGCGATGGAGGCGGTCAACGCCTCCGGGGTGGCCTACCTCAGCCACACGACGGTCAACGGTCGCGCGGCCATCCGGCTGGCGGTCGGCAGCTGGCGTACGACCGCCGCTGACATCGACCTCACGTGGCGCGCGCTGCAGGAGGCCGCGGCCGCACAGGGCTGACGCGCCGGGCTGAGAAGGTGGGGAGCATGAAGCTCTTCGCCGACACCCCTGTCCGCCGCACCGTCCAGGTGATCGTCGACCTGCTGTTCGTCGCGTGGTTGGTGCTGTGGGTCTGGATCGGGATGGCCGTGCACGACGGCACGATGGAGCTCGCCGGCCCGGCGCGACAGACCGACTCGGCCGCGACCTCGATGGCCGAGCAGCTCCGCGATGCGGGCGGTCGCCTCGGTGAGGCCCCCCTGGTCGGGGACGAGCTCGCGGTGCCGTTCGACAAGGCGGCCGACGCCTCCGACGGGATCGCCTCCGCCGGGCGCGACACGGTGGCGGCTGTGGAGCGGCTGGCCCTGCTGCTCGGCCTCTCCGTCGCGCTCATCCCGATCCTCATCGTGTCGGTCATCCACCTGCCGCTGCGATGGCGCTTCATCCGGGAGGCGACCGCGGGGGCGCAGTTCATCGACGCCCAGGAGGACCTCGACCTCTTCGCGCTCCGGGCGCTCGCCAACCAGCCGATGCGAGTGCTGGCGAAGGTCAGCGACGACCCGGCCGGTGCCTGGCGCGCCCGCGACCCCGAGGTCGTACGACGTCTCGCAGCGCTCGAGCTCGCGGACGTCGGGCTGCGGCCCCGGAAGCTCCCCGCCGCGTAGAGTTCGCCCACGTGCAGTTCCTTCACGACCCGCCGTCGCACGACCTCACCTACGACGACGTCTTCATGGTGCCCCGTTCGTCATCGGTCGCCAGCCGCTACGACGTCGACCTGGCCACCTCCGACGGCACCGGCGCCACGCTGCCGCTCGTCGTGGCCAACATGACGGCCATCGCCGGCAAGCGGATGGCCGAGACCGTCGCGCGGCGCGGCGGCATCACGGTGATCCCGCAGGACATCCCGATCCCGGTGGTCGCCGACGTGGTGCGCTGGGTCAAGCAGCGCCACCACGTCTTCGACACCCCGATCGAGCTGCGTCCCGACCAGACGGTCGCCGAGGCGCTGGCGCTGATCCCCAAGCGCGCGCACAGGGCCGCTGTCGTCGTCCAGGACGGCCGCCCCGTCGGCGTCGTCTCCGAGGCCGACTGCAGCGACGTGGACCGCTTCGCCCAGGTGGGCTCGGTGATGAACGCGGCCGTGGTGACCGTCTCCGCCACCACCGACCCGCGCGAGGTCTACGACGCCATCGAGCGGGCGAAGGCGCCACTGGCCGTCGCCGTCTCGGCGTCCGGCGAGCTGGTGGGCGTGCTCACCCGGCTCGGTGCCCTGCGGGCCACGCTCTACTCGCCGGCCCGCGACGCGTCCGGCGGCCTGCGCATCGCGGCAGCCGTCGGCGTCAACGGTGACGTGGCCGACCGGGCCGCCGAGCTGCTCGCGGCGGGCGTCGACTGCCTCGTCGTGGACACCGCCCACGGCCACCAGGACCGGATGGTACAGGCCCTGCAGGCCGTACGCGCGCTGTCGCCGACAGTGCCGATCGCCGCCGGCAACGTCGTCTCCGCCGAGGGCACCCGCGCCCTGGTCGAGGCGGGCGCCGACATCGTCAAGGTCGGCGTCGGTCCCGGCGCGATGTGCACGACCCGGATGATGACCGGGGTCGGCCGTCCGCAGTTCTCCGCCGTCCTCGACTGCGCCGCCGCAGCGCGTGAGCTCGGCAAGCACGTGTGGGCAGACGGGGGCGTACGCCACCCGCGCGACGTCGCGCTGGCCCTCGCGGCGGGCGCCTCCTCGGTGATGATCGGGTCGTGGTTCGCCGGCACCCACGAGTCGCCGGGCGACCTCATGCTCGACGCCGACGGTCGCCCGTTCAAGGTCTCGTTCGGGATGGCGTCGGCCCGCGCAGTGGCCAACCGCACCTCCGGCGAGTCGTCGTACGACCGGGCGCGCAAGGGGCTCTACGAGGAGGGCATCTCGTCGTCGCGGATGTACCTCGACCCGCAGCGCCCGGGCGTCGAGGACCTCATCGACCAGATCTGCTCGGGCGTACGGTCGTCGTGCGCGTACGCCGGAGCGAGCAACCTCGCCGAGCTCCACGAGCGCGCGCTGGTGGGCGTGCAGTCCGCCGCCGGGTTCCACGAGGGCCGTCCGCTCGACAGGTCGTGGTGATGGACCACGTCTTCGTGATGACGTACGGCCGGTCGGGCTCGACGCTGCTGATGGGCATCCTCAACTCGATCCCCGGCTGGCTGCTGCGCGGCGAGAACCGCCACGCGATGCGGCACCTCTACGAGTTCCACCGCAGTGGCCTCGCCGAGAAGGCGCGCGTCGACCCGGCTCGCGCGAGCGAGCCGACGCATCCGTGGTTCGGCATCGAGTCCTTCCCCGAGGAGGCGTCGCTCGCGCACATCCGCGCCCTCGCCGAGGCCACGCTGCTGCGCCCCGAGCCGGACACGCGGGTGACGGGCTACAAGGAGATCCGCTGGTACGACGACGACCTCCCCGACTACGTCGCGTTCCTCCGCCAGGTCTTCCCCGGCGCGCGGTTCGTGCTCAACACCCGCAACCTCGAGGACGTCGCCGCCAGCAACTACTGGACGCACAAGGACGACCCGCTCGGACAGGTGCAGCGCATCGAGGCGACGATGCTCGCGGCCGCCGAGGGGCTGGGCGACAGCGTCCATCGCGTCCACTACGACGACTACGTCGCCGACCCCGGTTCGTTGGTCGGCCTGTTCGACTGGCTCGGCGAGGACTTCGACGAGCAGCGGGTGCGCGAGGTCATGGCGACGCCCCACTCGCGGCGGGGCAAGCACCGCGACTGAACCTTGCCCCGGACGTCATACGGAACGGGTTGGCGGTTGCGCCGTCCGTATGACGTCCCGCCGGCCGTGAGATGGTGAAGCATGATCATCAATCCGGGGAGTCATGATCCGCAGGGTCCGTGGGATCCGAACGAGAAGAAGAAGTACTTCGACCTCAGGTACTTCTGGGTGCTGATGCCGATCCTTCTCGTGATGCTGGGCTTCCTGGTCTTCGTCGCCGACTGACCGTCCTCGCGTCAGCGGGACGACCGGGCCGTACGTCCCTTGGTCACCCCGACGAACGCCTGCGTCACGTCGTCGTCGCGCTCGAGCTTCCAGACCAACGCGATCGTCGTCGGGTCGAGGTCGGCGACGACCCGGGTCACGACGTCCTTGCGCTGGTGGAGCCGCGCGACCGACATCGGCAGGATGACGACGCCCGTGCCGGCGGCGACGGTCTCGATCGCGTCCTGCTCTGACATAGGCGGCCAGTCGAGCTGGTCGGCCTCGGGTCGCCAGCCGCTCGAGTGGGGGCGTACGAGCTGCTCGTCGACGAGGTCGCCGGTGGCGATCTCGTCGTCCGTGGCGGCGATCAGGTGCTCGCGGGACGCGACCGCGACCTGCAGCTCGTCGTAGAGGCGTACGCAGTGCAGGCCGTCGGTGTCCGCGGGCAGCCGGACCAGCGCCATGTCGAGGCCGCCGTCGCGCACGCCGTCGAGCTGCTCGGCCTCCGTCACCGGCACGAGCTCCAGGCGCTCACGCCGCTGGTCCCGCCAGTTGCGCGCCCACTTGTCCGGGGTCGCGCCGGTGACGAAGCCGATGGTCAGGGTCATGGGAACGACCCTACGGCTCAGGCCTCCGGGTCCTTCTCGACCGCCAGCACGAAGTCGTCGCCGTGCTCGGTGATGCCCGTGACCACGGCGGCCTCGACCGCCTCGATGGCGTACTGGCGGCGGACGACGAGCGGGTCGTTGGAGAGGTCCTTCACGAGCGCCACGGCGAGGGCGACCATCACGAGCACGAACGGCAGGGCCGCGATGATGGTGATCGTCTGCAGCCCGCTGAGCGCGTCCTCGCCACCGGCGAGCAGCATCACGATCGCGACGAGACCGGTGGCGACGCCCCAGAAGATGACGGTCGGCTTGCGCGGCTCGAGCGCGCCCTTCTCCGAGAGCGACCCCATCACGATGGACGCCGCGTCGGCACCGGAGACGAAGAAGATCGCCACGAGCACCATGACCAGGATGCTGGACACGGTCGCGAGCGGGAACTGGTCGAGCACGGTGAACAGCTGCGACTCGATGCCGCCCGCGCCGGCGATGTCGACGCCGTCCTGCTGGAGCTTGATGGCGGCGCCGCCGAAGATCGCGAACCAGACCAGGCTGACCAGGCTCGGCACCAGCAGCACGCCGGTGACGAACTGGCGGATGGTGCGACCGCGCGAGATGCGGGCGATGAACATGCCCACGAACGGGGTCCACGAGAGCCACCAGGCCCAGTAGAAGACTGTCCAGCCGGCGAGCCACTCACTCACCGCGGCACCCTCGGCGCCGGTGCGCGAGGCCATCTCGGGAAGCTGGCCGGCGTAGCTGCCGATGGCGGTCGGGAGCAGGTTGAGCATGAAGACCGTCGGGCCGACCACGAACACGAAGGCGGCCAGCACGAGGGCCAGGACCATGTTGATGTTGGAGAGGTACTGGATGCCCTTGGCGACGCCCGACACTGCGGAGAGCACGAACGCCACCGTGAGCAGGGCGATGATCGCGACGAGCACCGTGTTGCCGGCGCCGCCGATGCCGCCGACGATCTCCAGGCCGCTGCGGATCTGGAGGGCGCCGAGGCCGAGCGAGGCGGCCGAGCCGAAGAGGGTCGCGAAGATCGCGAGCATGTCGATGACCTTGCCGGCGGGACCGTGGGCGCGCGAGCCGAGGAGCGGCTCGAAGGCGGCGCTGACCAGCTGGACGCGGCCCTTGCGGTAGGTGCCGTACGCGATCGCGAGTCCGACGACGGCGTAGATCGCCCACGGGTGCAGCGTCCAGTGGAAGAGGGTGGTGGCCATGGCGGTCTGCGCGCTGCCCGTCGCCCCCGTCCCCGGCGGGGGAGTGGCGAAGTGGCTGACCGGCTCGCTGACGCCGTAGAACATCAGGCCGATGCCCATCCCGGCGCTGAACATCATCGCGATCCACGACACCGTCCGGAACTCCGGCTGCTCGTCGTCGCGGCCCAGCGGGATGTTGCCGAAGCGGCCCATCGCCAGCCAGATCACGAACACGACGAACGCCGACGCGGTCAGCACGAAGATCCACCCCGTGTTGGTCATCGTCCACGCCAGCCCGCGCTCGGACGCGCTGCTGAGCGAGGCGGTGCTGACCAGGCCCCAGACGAGGAAGCCGACGGCGATGAGCGCGGTGACGCCGAACACGACCTTGTCGAGGCCGGAACCGCGGGGCTCGCTCAGCTCGATCGACGCGTCGAGCGCGGGATGGAGGTCGTCGGTCGCCGGCGGGCTGTCGGGCCCGGCCGGCGCCGCGGAATCGGGTGCTGCGGTGCGAATAGCCATTCGAGGACCAGACCAACAATCTCGACATCGAGCAAACCGGGAGTACGTCGCCCCGCTCAGGACGAGAGGAGGCTCACACGTCGGCCGAGGCAGGGGCGCCGGGCTTGCCGGCGTCGGCGTACGACCGGACGACCGACACGTTGAGCGGGAAGTCGACGGCCAGCTCGCGGAAGAGCAGCGCGCCTGCGGCCGAAGCGGCCGCGGTGACCTCGGCGGCGACCGCGTCGGCGAGCGCCGCGGGACAGTGGACGACGACCTCGTCGTGGAGGAAGAAGACCAGGTGGGGCCGGGCGTCGAGCGGTCCGTCGGCCCCGAGTCGCCAGAGGCGGTTGCGCAGGTCGGCGATCCAGCACGACGCCCACTCGGCGCCGGTGCCCTGGACGACGAAGTTGCGGGTGAACCGGCCGTAGGCCCGGCGGTGCCGGTCCTGGTCGTCGAGGTCGGCGGGTGGTGCGTCGGGCGACTCGTCCCACGACCCGCCGCCGAGGGCCGGGCAGCCGCGGCCCAGGAGCGTACGCACGACCTGGCCGCGCTCGCCCGCGCGAGCTGCCTCCTCGACGAGACCGAAGGCGGCGGGGTAGCGGCGGGTCAGCCCGGCGACCATCCGGCCGCTCTCGCCGCTGGTCGCGCCGTACATCGCGCCGAGGAGGCCGAGCTTCGCGTCCTGCCGGGTCGCGACGGCGCCGTCGTCGACCATGCCCTGGTAGAGGTCGGCGCCGCGGGCGGCCCGCGCCAGCGCCCGGTCGCCGCTCATCCCGGCGAGCACGCGCGGCTCGAGCTGGGCGACGTCGGCGACCACGAGCACCCAGTCGTCGTCGGCGACCGCGGCCGAGCGCACCTGCACCGGGAAGGACAGTGCGCCGCCCCCGTTGGACGACCAGCGCCCGGTGGCGGAGCCCGCCGGCTGGTAGACCGGCCGGAACCGCCCGCCGCTGACCCACTGGTCGATCCACGCCCAGCCGTTGGTGGAGAACAGGTGCGCCAGCTGCTTGTAGCGCACGAGCGGCTCGACGACCGGGTGGTCGACGGCACGAAGGGTCGAGCGCCGGGTGTCGGGGACCTCGATCCCGGCCCGGCGCAGCGCGGCCAGGAGGTGGGGGCGGGAGTCGGGGTTGAGGCCGGGCGTCTCGAGGAGCCGGCGTACGTCGTCCGCGAGCTCCTCCAGCAGGCGGGGCCGGGCCCCGCGTGGCGGTCGTGGTCCGAGCAACTCGGTCAGCAGCGCCTCGTGCACGTCCACCCGCCACGGCACGCCGGCATGTGTCATCTCGGCGGCCGCGAGCGCGCCGGCCGACTCCGCCGCGACCAGCAGCTCGAGCCGGGCGGACTCGGGTGACGCCTCGATTGTGGCGACCTGACGGGCGTCCTCGATGTCGGCGCGCAGGTGCTCGGAGGCGTCGTCGGCGCTGAAGAGCATGGGATCCGTCGGCTCCGCTGCTCGGAGCCGGTCCCACAACCAGGACTCCTCGCCCTCGAGCAGGCGCTCGTCGACCGCCGGCGCGCGGCGCAGCAGGCGGTGGCACAGCCGCAGGTCGTGGCAGCGCTCGACGCGGACGTCGGCGGCCAGGAGCAGCGGGTACCACCGGGCAGTGTCGTCCCAGACCCAGCGCGGAGCGCCGGCCGACTCGCGCTCGGCGACGTACGCCGGCAGGTCGGTGAGGTCCATCACGTGCTCGGTGCCGTCCTCGACCAACCGTACGCGCTCGTCGGGCAACCGGGAGACCTGGATGCGCGACATGGGGACACCTTCCCCCACCCCTCCGACGGTGGTGCGAGCCGTCCCGTTTTGACCGGAGCGGCATCGATGACGTGCAGTTAGCCCACACGGGGGTGCTGGTCTCACCCGTTGCCGCTGTCGTCAAAGCCTGTGCAACCGAGGAAGGTGTGTCCGTGTCGAAGATCGCGACGCTGCTGATCACTGCGAGCCTGGTGCTCGGCACCGCGCTGGTGGCCGGCTCGCCGGCCTCGGCGATCCGGGCCGGTGACCTCTCCGTGAGCCAGGGCGCGACCGCCCCCGTCGCGACCAAGGTCGCCGCGAAGCGCCAGTGGAAGGCCCCCAACGGCCCGTTTTTCAACGACCCCCACCGCAAGGCGGGTCACTTCCGGATCGAGCAGCAGGTCATCAAGACGATCCGCCACACCCGCCGCGGGTCGATCATCAGGATCGCGGTCTACTCCTTCGACCGGATGCCGGTGGCGAACGCGCTCATCGCGGCGCACCGTCGCGGGGTCAAGGTGCAGATGCTGCTCAACGACCACCAGGACACCCGCGCCATGCAGGTGATCCGGGCCGAGATCGGCACCAACCGGAACAAGAAGAACTTCATCTACAAGTGCGTGGCGAGCTGCCGCAGCACCGAGAACGAGTTCAACAACCTGCACTCGAAGTTCTACTCGTTCACGCAGTCCGGCAAGTCCCAGGACGTCGTCGCCGTCGGGTCGGCGAACATGATGCTCAACGCCGCCCTGCACCAGTGGAACGACCTCTACTTCACCTCCGGCGACCACATCCTGTTCCGGAAGTACGTGTCGCTGTTCAACAACATGAAGAAGGACTTCGACACGCGCCGCCCGCCCCGGTTCTTCTGCGGGACGCCGCTGGGACCGGTCTGCGACGACTCCGTCGACAAGCACACCGTCTGGGCGTTCCCGAAGCTGTCCGGGCCGAAGAACGACCTCGTCCTCGACATGCTCGGCAAGATCCAGTGCCTCACCCCCGACGGCGCCGGGGGAGTCACCCGGACCCGCCTCGCCCTGTCGATGCACACCATGCGTGGGCGTCGCGGTGACTACCTGGCCACGGCGGTCCGCAACAAGTTCGCCGAGGGCTGCGACTTCCGGGTCAGCTACGGGCTCATCGGCTACCACACCAAGCAGATCCTGGGTGCGCCGACGGCGCGCGGACGGATCCCGCTGCGCTCGACCGGTCTGGACTACAACACCGAGGACGACTTCGACCTCAACAAGGACGGCGAGGACGACCTGATCCTCGACTACTACAGCCACCAGAAGTACTTCGTCATCCAGGGCACCTACAACGGCGTGCAGGGCACCGAGATGGTGCTCACCGGCTCGTCGAACTGGGCCAGCCTCAGCACCGCCAACGACGAGCTGTGGCTGACGGTCCGGGGTCGTCGCGTGGCGCGGAAGTACGTCCGCAACTTCGACTACCAGTGGGACCACGACCGCAACTCGCGCGACGCGTACACGACGACGTACTCCACCTTCCGCGTGGAGCGCGACGGGCGCTGGGTCACCGAGCGCCGGCCCGTCACCACGATCGAGCGCGACAACTACAGCAAGGGCCCCTACTGGGAGTCCGACTGATCGGCACGCGTGCCCGCACGGGTGGGTCCTAGGCTGCGGCCCATGCCGACCGACCCGCGCGGGCTGCGCGCAGACGCGCCGCTGCTCGATGCGTGGCTGCGGTTCCACGAGTCCCCACCGACGCCGTTCACGATCCCGGGTCACAAGCAGCGCACCGACCTGGTCGGCGACGTCGTCGCCGGCGACGTGCCGCTCTATGCCGGGCTCGACACGATGAAGCTCAGCACCGGTGTGCTCGCCGATGCCGAGTCGCGTGCGGCCCGGCTCTGGGGCGCCGACGTCTGCCGGTTCTCGACCGGTGGCGCCACCCACGCCAACCAGGCCGTGGCGCTGGCGGTGGCCGACGACGGCGACACCGTGGTGGTGAGCCGCACCCTGCACCGCTCGATGCTGCTGGGGCTGGTGCTCGCGGGTCTGACGCCCGTGTGGGTGCGGCCGGAGGTCGATCCGGCGACGGGCCTGCCGCTGGGCGTGGCGCCCGAGACCGTACGCCGTGCGCTCGTTGCCCACCCCGAGGCGCGGGCGGTCTTCGTCGGCGACCCGTCGTACGTCGGCACGGTGGGCGACGTCGCCGGACTGGCCGAGGCGGCGCACGAACACGACGTACCACTGGTGGTCGACGCCGCCTGGTCCGCGCACTTCGGCTTCCACCCCGACCTGCCGCGCCATGCCCTCCAGCTCGGTGCGGACGCGATGGTGACCAGCGCGCACAAGACGCTGCCCGCGTGGAGCCAGGCCGCGATCATCCTGGCCCGCACCGAGCGGATCGATCCCGCGCGCTTCGAGGCCGGAGTCGAGGCGACCGCCACGACCAGCCCCGCCGGCGCCATCCTGGCCAGCACGGACGCCGCCCGGGCGCTGCTCGAGCGCGACGGCGAGGAGCTGCTCGGCGCCGCGATGGCGGCAACGCGTTCGGCCCGAGACCGCCTCCGTGCCGTGCCCGGTCTCACGGTCCTCGACGGCCCGCAGGTCGACCCGCTCAAGCTCACCGTCGTGCTGTCGGCCAGTGGCGCCGACGGCAACGCGGTCGAGCAGGACCTGTTGGCAGCGGGCCTCCCGGTCGAGTCCGCCGACCGCGACGTGCTGGTCGCTGTCGTCTCCCTCGCAGACACGGCGGCCACCCTCACCGCCCTGACCGACGCGGTCGTTGCGTCGGTCGCGCAGCACCGTGGGCCGGCCCGCGCCGTCGTCGGCCCGGCGGCGTACGGCGTTCGTTCAGAGCCGGTCACCGTCGTGCCGCCGCGCCGGGCGTTCTTCGCGGCCGCCGAGACCGTGCCGATCGCCGAGGCCGTCGGCCGGACCAGCGCCGAGCTGGTCGCGCCCTACCCGCCCGGCATCCCGGTCCTCGCCCCCGGCGAACGGGTCACCGAGGAGACGTTGCGCGCGCTCGAGCACGCGCGAGCCGCCGGGATCAGGATCGCGTACGCCGCCGACCCCACCCTCGCCACGCTGCGCGTCACCGCCGGCTGACGGGGGTCACGCGGGCGCGTCGGCCGCGGCGAGGAGCATCAGGCGCTCGTGGCTCGGGCTGCCGGGCGTCGCGGTGTAGACGAGCAGGGAGTGCGACTGGAACGGGTCCTGCACGATCTGGCAGCTCAACTCCAGCGGGCCGACCGACGGGTGCAGGTAGCGCTTGACCTCGTGCGGCCGGATGCCGACCTCGTGCGCCGCCCACCGCTTGCGGAACTCCTCGCTGCGCTCGAGCAGCAGGTCGGCGAGGTGCGCGGCGCGCGAGCCGGGACCACGGAGGGCCATCACGCTGCGCGACCTCCGGCGACGACGGCGGCTTCTACGGCCCGCAATGGCCGGGCAACGCCGGCGGCCCGCCCGGCCCGCAGGAGCTGTGGACTCCGCTGCGCAGCACGGACGACGCCGCTCGACTCTGGACGGTGTCCGAGGAGCTGACCGGCGTGGCCTTCGGCTGACTGGCTGGGTCCGACCCGGATGATGGGTGGGGTGCTGCACCGACATCCCTTCCTCAGCCTGCTGACCGTGCTCTACCTGGGCTTCGTCGGCCTCGTGACGCTGACGCCGGGGTCGGAGACGCCCGACTACTCGGACTTCGCCGCGCGGGTGCTCGCCCGCCTGCAGCGCTATCCGGAGCTCGACCCACTGACCTTCAGGCTCAGCGTCGAGCGGATCGAGTTCCTCGCGAACATCGGTCTCTTCGTCCCCCTCGGCGTCTTCCTGCTGCTCCTGGTCGGGACCCGGCTGTGGTTCGTGGCGATCATGGCCGGCATCGTGCTGACCTCGATGATCGAGGCGGTCCAGAAGGAGATCCCGGGCCGCGTGTCCGACCCCCGCGACGTCGCGGCCAACTCGATCGGCCTGTTCGTCGGCGTCGCGCTCGCTGTCCTGCTGACGCTCCCCGCGACGCTGAGGCGCAACCGCGCCGCCAGGTGACGGGTCAGGGGGCGGTGTGGCGGCGGGCCGCGTCGACCAAGCCGGCCATCAGGCCGACCTCGACCCGCGTCTCGGGGTGCCACTGCACGGCGAGGCGCCAGCGGTCGGAGGTCGACTCCATCGCCTCGACGGTGCCGTCGTCCGCCCGGGCGACCGCGGTGAAGCCGGGGTGGCTGGCGACGGACTGGTGGTGGTGGCAACTGACCTCGACCCGCGGCCCCACCAGCTCGGCCAGCAGCGAGCCGGGCTCCGTCTCCACCTCCACGTCGCCGTAGACGTCGCCGCCGGGGGAGTGGTCGTCGTGGCCGACCAGGTCGGGCGTGTGCTGGTCGAGCGTCCCGCCGGCGTGCACCGCCATCAGCTGCATGCCGCGGCAGATCCCCAGCACCGGCAGGCCGACCTCGTCGGCGGCGGTGAGCAGTGCGAGCTCCCACGCGTCGCGCTCGGGCTGCCAGCCGGCCGTACGCTCGTGCGGCGCGGCGCCGTACCTCCCCGGATCGACGTCGGCCCCGCCCGAGATGACGAGCGCGTCGATCCGCGCGACGATCCGCTCGGCCGCGGAGGGGAGCGCGACGGGTGGCAGCAGCAGGGGCACGCCGCCCGCGGCCTCCACCGCGACGGCGTACTCACTGGGTAGCAGGTCGGCCCGGGTGTCCCAGACCCCCCAGGCCGCCTGCTGGCGGTACGTCGTGAGTCCGACGACTGGTGCGTCCACGGGTCAGGCCTCAGATCGGCGTGACGTAGGCGCCCGAGATGCCGCCGTCGACGAGGAAGGTGCTGGCCGTCATGAAGCTCGACTCGTCGGAGGCGAGGAAGAGCACGGCATTGGCCATCTCCTCGGGCTCGCCGAACCGGCCCATCGGCACGTGCACCAGTCGCCGCGCCGCCCGCTCTGCGTCGCTCGCGAAGAGCTCCTTGAGCAGTGGTGTGTTGACCGGGCCGGGGCACAGCGCGTTGACCCGCACGCCCTCGCGGGCGAACTGCACGCCGAGCTCGCGCGACATCGACAGCACGCCGCCCTTGGACGCGGAGTAGGAGATCTGCGAGGTGGCGGCACCCATCACGGCGACGAAGGACGCGGTGTTGATGATCGAGCCGCGCTTCTGCTCGAGCATGTAGGGGAGCGCGGCCTTGCAGCACAGGTAGACGCTGGTGAGGTTGACCTCCTGCACCTTGCGCCACGCGTCGAGGTCGGTGTCGAGGATCGAGTCGTCCTCCGGCGGCGAGATGCCGGCGTTGTTGAACGCGATGTCGACCGAGCCGTAGGTGTCCTTGGCCGTCCGGAAGAGCGCGTCGACCTCGTCCTTGGACGTCACGTCGACGTGGACGTACGTCACCACGTCGGCGCCGAGCTCGGCGACCAGCGCTGCACCCGAGGCGTCGTCGATGTCGCCGATCACGACCCGCGCGCCCTCCTCGACGAAGCGGCGTACGGTCGCCAGGCCGATGCCGCTGCAGCCGCCGGTGACGACCGCTACGCGGTCCTGGATCCTGCCTGTCATGTCTCTCCGTTCGTTGATCGAGTAGCCGCGAGGAGCGGCGTGTCGAGATCTGCTCGTCGGGTCAGTGGGCGATGAAGACGTTCTTCTCCTCGGTGAACGCGTTCGGCGCGTCCGGTCCGAGCTCGCGGCCGAGGCCGGACTGCTTGTAGCCGCCGAACGGCGTCCAGTAGCGCACCGAGGAGTGGCTGTTGACCGAGAGGTTGCCGGCCTCGACGCGACGGGCGACCCGGAGTGCGCGTCCCACGTCGGAGGTGAAGATCGAGCCGGACAGGCCGTAGTCGGAGTCGTTGGCGAGGGTGATCGCCTCGTCCTCGTCGTCGAAGGCCATCACCGCGACGACCGGGCCGAAGACCTCCTCCTGCCAGATCGCGTCGCGGGTGTCGGTGGTCTCGACGACGGTCGGCGGCAGCCACCAGCCCGGCCCGTCGGGTGCGCTGCCGGTGAAGGCGACCGTGGCGGTGTCGAGGTAGGCCTGCACGGCGTCGCGCTGCCCGGCCGAGACCATCGGTCCCATCTCGCTCTGCTCGTCGGCGGGGTCGATGACCCTGAACGCCCTGACCGCCGTCTCGAGCCGCCCCACGAACTCGTCGTACGCCGAGCGCTGCACGAGGATCCGCGAGCGGGCGCAGCAGTCCTGCCCAGCGTTGTCGAAGACGGCGGACGGCGCACTCGCGGCGGCCGCAGCGACGTCGGTGTCGGCGAAGACGATGTTGGCGCTCTTGCCGCCGAGCTCGAGTGTCACGCGCTTCACCTGGTCGGCACAGCCGGCCATGATCTTCTTGCCGACGCCCGTGGAGCCGGTGAAGCAGACCTTGCGCACCAGCGGGTGGGTCACGAAGCGCTCCCCGACGACCGAGCCCTTGCCGGGCACGATGGTCAGCACACCCTCGGGCAGGCCTGCCTCGACGGCGAGCTCCCCGATCCGGATCGCTGTGAGCGGGGTGAGCTCCGCGGGCTTGAGGACGACCGTGTTGCCGGCCGCCAGCGCGGGTGCGAACCCCCACGCGGCGATCGGCATCGGGAAGTTCCAGGGCACGATGATGCCGACGACGCCGAGCGGCTCGTGGAAGGTCACGTCCGTGCCGCCGGCGACCGGGATCTGGCGGCCGAAGAGTCGCTCGGGCGCCGCCGAGTAGTAGTTGAGGCAGTCGCGGACGTTGCCCGCCTCCCACCGCGCGTTGCCGATCGTGTGGCCGGCGTTGAGGACCTCGAGCTGGGCCAGCTCCTCGAGGTGGGCGTCGACGATCGCGGCGAACGCGCGCAGCAGCCGGGCCCGCTCGCCGGGTGCGACGTCGCGCCAGGCAGGGAAGGCGTCGTGCGCCCGCGCGATGGCAGCGTCGGCCTCGACGAGGGTGGCGGAGGCGGGGGAATGGTCGAGCTCGACGCCGGTGGTCGGGTTGATCAATGTGCTCATGGGTGGTGTCTCACAGCCTCTCGAAGCCGCGTACGAGCTCCCAGTCGGTGACGGTGGCGTTGTACGCCGCCAGCTCGATGTCGGCCATGTTGGCGTAGTGCTCGACGACCTCGTCGCCCAGGGCGGCGCGGACCACCGCGGATGTGTGGAACCTCTCGCGAGCCGCGCCCATCGTGCTCGGCACTCGCGGCTTGTCGGAGGCGTACGCGTTGCCAGTGAGCTCCGGCTCGAGCTCGAGCTCCTCGTCGATCCCGTGCAGTCCGCCCGCGATCATCGCCGCGAGGGCGAGGTAGGGGTTGGCGTCGGCGCCGGGGATCCGGTTCTCCGTCCGGGCGCCGGCCCCGCGGCCCACCAGCCGCATCGCGCAGGTGCGGTTGTCGAGGCCCCAGCCCAGCGTCGTCGGGGCGAAGGAGCCGTCGGCGAACCGCTTGTAGGAGTTGATGTTGGGAGCGAAGAAGAGAGTGAAGTCGGCCGCGGTCGCAAGGACGCCGGCGATGAACCGGTCGTACATCGGCGTACGCGCGTCCTTCTCCTTGTCCCAGAAGACGAGCTCGCCGTCGTCGCCGCGGAACGACATGTGGATGTGGCACGAGTTGCCCTCGCGCTGGTTGGGCTTGGCCATGAAGGTGACGGACTTGCCGTGCTGGGCGGCGATCTCCTTGGCGGCGTTCTTGTAGACCGCGTGGTTGTCGGCGGTGGTGAGGGCGTCGTTGAAGAGGAAGCCGACCTCGTGCTGGCCGAAGTTGCACTCGCCCTTGGCGCCCTCGACGTCGAGCCCGGCGGCGTACATGTGGTTGCGGATGTCGCGCAGCAGCGGTTCGACGCGCGTGGTGCCGAGGATCGAGTAGTCGACGTTGTACTGGTTGGCCGGCGTGAGGTCCTGGTAGCGCTTGCGCCAGGCCTCCTCGTAGGTGTCGTCGTAGATGACGAGCTCGAGCTCGGTGCCGGCCAGTGCGACCAGGCCGCGCTCGGCGAGCCGGTCGAGCTGGGTCTTGAGGATCGCGCGCGGGCTGGCCGCCACCGGCCGGTGGTCGGCCCACTCGAGGTCGCACTG
The DNA here is from genome assembly GCF_004137345.1 of Nocardioides zhouii. GTDB lineage: Bacteria > Actinomycetota > Actinomycetes > Propionibacteriales > Nocardioidaceae > Nocardioides > Nocardioides zhouii. The sequence goes on along the minus strand of NZ_SDWV01000003.1, from coordinate 39,632 downwards.
GACCATCGCGGTCGCGGGCAGCCACGGCAGCAGCCGGATGGTCTGCTCGTCCATGGCGAACTCCATGTCGCCGTAGCCCTGCTCCCACGACGTCATCGCGTAGCCGTCGACGGTGTTCATGTCAACGTCGACGGCCAGGAGGTAGTTGCAGCCCTCGGTGCCGTGCCCGACCACGTGGTCGAGGAAGTAGCGCCCGTGCAGCCGCTTGCCCTGGAGCCGGCCCTGCATGTCGGTGAAGGCCAGCACGACCGTGTCGACGTCGCCGGACTCGATGCGCTGGCTGAGCGCTTCCATGGTGAGGTGCCGGTCGTTGCGTGTGGTCACGAGGTCTCCAAGCGGTGGGCGGGGCGGCGATGTACGGAGGGGTCAGACGAGCAGGCCGCGCAGGAGCGCGGCGGTGTCGTCGCAGTGGTCCTCCATCACCTGGCGGGCCCGGTCGGGGCGCCCGTCGGTGATGGCCTTGCAGATCTGGCGGTGCTGGCGGTGCGAGTGGCCGATGTTGGGCTCCAGCGCGGGGATCGCGCCGAGCATCGAGTCGAGGGTGGACTGCACCGATGTGACGGCCTCCTGCAGCCGGGCAGAGCCGCTCAGCGAGGCGATCGTCAGGTGCAGCCGGGTGTCGGCCTGGCGGTGTGCGCGCTTGCCGGAGGCTCCGTGGACCGCCTCTTCGGTCTGGACCAGTCGGTCGCGGTCGGGATCGGTCAGGGGCCGGCTCGCGGCGAGGTGCGCGGCGCCCGGCTCGACCACCCGCCGGAACTCCAGCGCGTCGAGCCACTCGGACTTCGTGGCGGCCGAGACCTTCGCCAGCCCGCCGGTGAACCGGCCGCGCGCCTGGGAGGTCACCATCGACCCGCCGCCCCGGCCGCGCTTCGTCTCGACGAGCCCCGCCTGCCGCAGCGCCGCGATGGCCTCGCGCAGCGTGGCGCGGCTGACCGCGAGCCGCTCGGCGAGCTCACGCTCGGGCGGTAGCAGGCTCCCGACGGGGTAGACCCCGAGCCGGATCGCGGTCGCGAGCTGTTCGACACACGCCTCGAACGCATGGTGTCCGCGCACTGGCCGGAGCACCGCGGCAGTGAGGTGCTCGTCCGGCTGGGCGGTCATGCGGGCCAGTCTGTGCAGGTTCCAGCCGAACGTCAATGGTCGGAGTTCATACCAATTTTACACGGGACTATTCACAAGCGGTTCGGCCGGGTCTAGCGTGCCGATCACCCACTGACCCCGCGAGAGGTGCGCCCATGTCCGCTGCAGAGTCCGCTGCAAGGTCCGACGGAGAACGGGAGCTGACCGACGACGAGAAGCACCTGGCCAAGCTCGGCTACAGCCAGGAGCTCGCCCGATCCTGGTCCGGCTTCTCCAACTTCGCGATCTCGTTCTCGATCATCTCGATCCTCGCCGGCTGCCTGACCACCTATGGAGCCGGCATCGCGAACGGCGGGCCGGTCTCGATCTCGTGGTCGTGGCCGATCATCTCGGTCTTCATCCTCATCATCGGCTTCACGATGTCCGAGCTCGTCTCGGCGATGCCGACGTCGGGTGGCATCTACTACTGGGCGTCCAAGCTCGGCGGACCCGCAGCCGGGTTCTTCACCGGCTGGCTCAACCTGATCGGTCTCGTCGCCGTGACCGCCTCGGTCGCGTACGGGTGCGCCACATTCTTCCACCTGACCTTCCTGGCCTGGGGCTGGCAGGACGAGTTCTCGCTCAACGTGGTGTTCGTGTTCTTCCTGGTGATCCTCGCGTTCATCACCGTGGTCAACATCTTCTCGAGCCACCTGCTCGCGGTGATCAACAACGTCTCGGTGTGGTGGCACGTCGCGGGCGCCGCGTTCCTCGTCCTCGTCCTGATCATCGTCCCCGACCAGCACCTCAGCGTGTCCCAGGTCTTCACCGACAAGTTCAACGGCTCCGGGTGGGCGGACGGGTCGACGAGCGGCCTCGTCTACTTCTTCGCCATCATTCCGTTCGGCTTCATCCTCACGCAGTACACGATCACCGGGTTCGACGCCTCGGTGCACCTGTCCGAGGAGACGCAGGGCGCGGCCAAGACCGCCGCCAAGGCCATCTGGCAGTCGATCTTCTACTCCGCCGTCGGCGGCTACATCCTGCTGCTCGCGGTCACCTTCGCGATCCCGCAGGTCGACGGCGTCCCCGACTACGCGAGCATCCCCGCCGGTGGTGTCGCGTACGTCTTCGACACCGCCCTCGGCTCCACCTGGGGCGGCCTGCTGCTCTTCATCTCGTCGGCCGCGCAGCTGTTCTGCGCCACGGCCTGCCTGACGTCGACGTCGCGGATGATGTTCGCCTTCAGCCGTGACCGGGCGGTCCCCGGCTCGCGCTACTGGTCCAAGGTCAACGCCCAGCGCACGCCGGCCAACGCCGTCATCTTCGCGGCTGTGCTCGGCGCGATCATCACGCTCCCGGCACTGAAGTCGGTCAACGGCATCCCGACCGCGTTCTACGCCGTCACCTCGGTGTCGGTCATCGGCCTCTACGTCTCCTTCGCCATCCCGATCTTCCTGCGCTGGCGGGCCGGCGACTCGTTCGAGGTCGGCAGCTGGAACAACGGCAGCAAGTACAAGTGGATGAACCTCGTCGCCGTCATCGAGATCGTCGTCGTCAGCTTCATGCTGATGATGCCCACGTCGCCGTTCGGGGCGCCGTGGCGCGACGAGTTCGACTGGGCGGCGGTCAACTACGCACCGATCATGGTGCTCGCCGTGCTACTCGTGCTCTTCATCTGGTGGACCGTCTCGGCGAAGAAGTGGTTCACCGGACCCGTACGGACGATCGACCAGGCCGTCGTCGACGCGTTCAAGGACTGACGGCGCCGAGGCCCCAAGCGGAGAACCCCAGGCCGATGGCCTGGGGTTCTCTGTCTGTCGAGCTGAAATGAAGAAAAGGCTCCGTGGAGCCGGAGCCTTCTCAGTGTCCGAGGGGGGACTTGAACCCCCACGCCCTAATACGGGCACTAGCACCTCAAGCTAGCGCGTCTGCCAATTCCGCCACCCGGACGAGTGCTGGAGAACAGTAGCAAAGCGATCGGCTCGACATTCAATCGGGGAGGTGCCCCGCTCTGGGGCAGGATGGACGGCATGGATGCCGCTTCCGCACAGCCTTCCCGGGACCTCTCCTACGACCCCGCGAAGGAGGTCGTGCAGCTCTGCCAGGAGCTCATCCGCATCGACACGTCCAACTACGGGACCGACGACGGTCCGGGGGAGCGCAAGGCCGCGGAGTACGTCGCCGGGCTCCTCGACGAGGTCGGGATCGACAGCCAGGTGATCGAGGGGCAGCCCGGTCGGGCCAACGTGGTCGCGCGCTGGGGCGGTGGCGACGGCCGTGCCCCGCTGCTGCTCCACGGCCACCTCGACGTCGTACCTGCCGAGGCGTCGGACTGGCGGGTCGACCCGTTCAGCGGCGAGGTCGAGGACGGCCAGGTCTGGGGTCGTGGCGCGGTCGACATGAAGGACTTCGACGCGATGCTCCTCAGCGTCGTACGGGCGCGGGCCGCCGCCGGAGCGGCACCGGACCGCGAGGTCGTGCTCTGCTTCACCGCCGACGAGGAGGCGGGCGGCGGCCACGGCGCGAAGCTGCTCGTCGAGCAGCACGCCGACCTCCTCGCCGACTGCACCGAGGCCGTCGGCGAGGTCGGCGGCTTCTCCGCGACCGTCCGCGGCCGTCGGGTCTACCTGATCGAGGCCGCCGAGAAGGGCATGGCCTGGATGCGCCTCACCGCTCGCGGTCGCGCCGGGCACGGCTCGATGATCAACGCCGACAACGCGGTGACCCGGCTCGCGGGCGCCGTCGGCCGGATCGGTGCCCACCAGTGGCCGGTCCGACTCACCCCGACCATGGAGGTGCTGCTCGCGACCATCGGCGAGCTGGCCGGCACCGAGGCGACGCCCGACAACGCCGAGGCGCTCGTCGAGGAGTTCGGCGACGCCGCCAAGATGATCGGCGCGGTCATCCGCAACACCGCCAACCCGACGATGCTCAAGGCCGGCTACAAGACCAACGTCATCCCGACCGACGCCCACGCCACGATCGACGGCCGCTTCCTGCCCGGCTACGAGGACGAGTTCTTCGCGACCCTCCACGAGCTCGCCGGCGACGGCATCGAGTTCGACTTCGAGTCCAAGCAGGACCCGTGGGAGACGCCGTACGACGGCGACCTGGTCGCCGCGATGACCCGCAGCCTGATGGCCGAGGACCCCGAGGCCCTCGTCGCGCCGTTCCTGATGAGCGGCGGCACGGACGCCAAGCACTTCCGCAAGCTCGACATGCGGTCGTACGGCTTCGCGCCCCTGCGGCTGCCGGCCGACCTCGACTTCACCGCGCTCTTCCACGGCGTCGACGAGCGGGTGCCGGTCGACGCGCTCGAGTTCGGCGCGCGCGTCTTCGACCGCTTCCTCGACGACATCTGAGGGATGTCCTGAACCGACCCGGGTGATCGCGAGCGCCGACCGGGACCACGGAAGGTGTTGCGCACGTCACGGCCGGACACCGGCGAGGGAATGCGCCGCGCTGTGGCAGAGTTCCGTCCACAAGAGCTTGCGTGCTCTGGGGGCGGTGGAAATCCGCACCGGCGGTCACAGTCCGCGACCCGACCACACCCAGTGGCCGGTTGACCAGGTGGAAATCCTGGACCGACGGTCACAGTCCGGATGAGAAGTGCACGCTGACGGCTCGTACGCATCCCCGATCTGCGGGAGCGTGCTCCGTCTCCTGCCCCCTGAGAGTCCGTACCACCCGGACCGGAGGCGGAGATGACGAGCAGCGAGGCAGAGCGCAGCGCCATGCGGCGCGCCCTGGCGCTCGCCGTCACGCCCGGCGTCCCGCTCGGTCCCAACCCGCGCGTGGGGTGCGTGCTGCTCGCCAGGGACGGTACGACGATCGCCGAGGGCTTCCATCGCGGCGCGGGCTCGGCCCACGCCGAGGTCGACGCCCTCGCCGCTGCCGGCGAGGCCGTACGCGGCGCGACGGCCGTCGTCACCCTCGAGCCGTGCAACCACACCGGTCGCACCGGACCCTGCACCGAGGCGCTGGTCGCTGCCGGCGTACGTCGTGTCGTGTTCGCGCAGTCCGACGCCAACCCGGTCGCCCGGGGCGGCGCCGACCGGCTGCGCGAGGCCGGCATCGAGGTCGAGGGCGGCGTCATGGCCGACGAGTCGCGCGCGGTCAACCGGGTCTGGAGCTTCGCGGTCGAGCACCAGCGGCCCTTCGTGACGTGGAAGTTCGCCACGACGCTCGACGGTCGCAGCGCCGCGTCCGACGGCACGAGCCGCTGGGTGTCCAGCCGCGCCGCGCGCCTCGACACCCACCGCCTGCGCGGACTCTGCGACACGATGCTGGTCGGCACCGCCACCGTCGAGGTCGACGACCCCGAGCTCACGGTCCGCGACGAGGTCGACGAGCCGGTTGCCACGCAGCCGCTGCGCGCCGTGATGGGCCTGCGCGACCTCCCGACCGACCGCCGGATCTTCAACGATCGCGCCGAGACCGTGCACCTGCGCACCCGCGACCCGCAGGAGGCGCTCGCGAGTCTCCGCGCCCGCGACCGCCAGCACGTCTTCCTCGAGGGCGGGCCCACGCTCGCGCGTGCCTTCCTGGGTGCCGGCCTCGTCGACGAGGTCGTCGCGTACGTCGCCCCGATGCTGCTCGGCGCCGGCACGAGCGCCGTCGCCGACCTCGGGATCGGCACCATCGCCGACGCCCTCCACCTGCACGTGTCCGACGTGACGGTCCTCCAGGGCCACGACGGCGAGGACACCAACGTGCGACTGACCATGACCCCGACCCACGACCACAGGAGCAGCTGATGTTCACCGGAATCGTCGAGGAGCTCGGCTCGATCGCCGAGGTCACCGACCAGGGCGACGCCATCCGGCTCACCGTCGCGGCCATCACCGTCCTCGGGGGCACGGTGCTCGGCGACTCGATCTCGGTCAACGGCTGCTGCCTCACGGTCTCCGAGCTCGGGGACGGCCGGTGGACCGCCGACCTCATGCAGGAGACGCTCGACAAGACCTCGCTGCGCGGCGTCGTGCCCGGGGACCGGGTCAACCTCGAGCGCGCGGTCACCGTCGACAAGCGACTGGGCGGCCACATCGTGCAGGGCCACGTCGACGGCGTCGGCGAGGTCATCTCCCGCTCGCCCAGCGAGCACTGGGACGTCGTCGAGATCTCCCTGCCCGCCCACCTGTCGCGCTACCTCGTCGACAAGGGCTCGATCACCGTCGACGGCGTGAGCCTCACGGTCGTCGAGGCCGGCGAGACCAGCTTCACCGTCAGCCTCATCCCCGAGACCTTGGCCCGGACGACGCTCGGCAGCCGCCGGCCCGGCGACCTGGTCAACCTCGAGGCCGACGTCATCGCCAAGCACGTCGAGAAGCTGCTCACCAGTGGCCTCGTCGACCGCTTCACCCCCGCACCTGACCCCCAGGAGAACCCCCGATGAACCTGCTCGAATGGCTGATCCACGGCACCATCCCGGTGCCCGGCGGTGCGCTCGGCGCCCGCGAGGTGATCGGCAACCTCTTCGGACTCGCCAGCGCGATCCTCGGCATGAAGCGCCTGCTCTGGGCATGGCCGGTCGGCCTCGTCGGCAACGTGCTGCTCTTCACCGTCTTCGCCACCGGCGAGTTCTCCGGCTCCATCGAGGAGCCGCTGTGGGGCCAGGCCGGACGCCAGGTGTTCTTCGCCGCCGTGTCGGTGTACGGCTGGTGGCGGTGGTCGCAGCTGCGCCGCTCGGGCGGAGCCTCCGACGGTGGCGCCATCGCTCCGCGCTGGGCGACGTGGTCCGAGCGCGGCCAGCTCGTCGTGCTCGGCGTCGTCGGCTACGCGGCGGCGTACGTCCTCCTCACCCAGGTGCTCGGCTCGTGGGGCCCGACGACCGAGGCCTGGATCCTCGCCGGCTCGATGCTCGCGACGTACGGCATGGCGCGCGGGTGGGTCGAGTTCTGGCTGGTCTGGATGCTTGTCGACATCGTCGGCGTGACCACGCTCATCCAGGCGGGCTACTACCCGACCGCCGGGATGTACCTCTTCTACGCCGTCTTCGTGGTGATCGGCTTCTTCGTGTGGTGGCGAGCGACCCTCACCGTGACGGACGTCCACGACGACACCGACCAGGACCAGCAGGTGGTCTCGGTATGAGCGACCCCACCAGCAGCGTGCGCCTGGACTCCGTCGAGCGGGCCATCGAGGACATCGCCGCCGGCAAGGCGGTGGTGGTCGTCGACGACGAGGACCGCGAGAACGAGGGCGACATCATCTTCGCCGCCGCCAAGGCGACGCCGGAGCTGATGGCCTTCACGATCCGCCACTCCAGCGGCGTGATCTGCGTGCCGATGCCGGGCGACATGCTCGAGCGGCTCGAGATCCCGCTGATGACCCCGCACAACAAGGACAAGCTGCGCACCGCGTACACGATCTCGGTGGACGCCCGCGACGGCGTCAGCACCGGCATCAGCGCCGCCGACCGCGCCCACACGGCCCGCACGCTGGCCGACTCGGCGACCGAGCCGTGGGAGCTGACCCGACCCGGTCACGTGTTCCCGCTGCGCTACCGCGAGGGCGGCGTGCTGGTCCGCCGCGGCCACACCGAGGCGGCCGTCGACCTGGCCCGGCTCGCCGGCCTGACGCCGGCCGGCGTGCTCGTGGAGGTCGTCAACGACGACGGCACGATGAAGCGCGGCCCAGAGCTGCGCGAGTTCGCCGACGAGCACGGCCTGGCGATGATCTCGATCGAGGACCTGGTGCGCTACCGCCGCCGGCACGGCCGTCACGTCGTACGCGTGGCGGAGACCCGGCTGCCCACCCGGCACGGCGAGTTCACCGCGTACGGCTACCGGATCACCATCGACGGCAGCGAGCACGTCGCGCTGGTGCACGGCGACATCTCGGGCGACGAGCCGGTGCTCACGCGGGTGCACAGCGAGTGCCTCACCGGCGACGTCTTCGGCAGCGAGCGCTGCGACTGCGGCCCGCAGCTCGACGAGGCGCTGGCCCGCGTCGTGGCCGAGGGCAGGGGAGTGGTGGTCTACCTCCGCGGCCACGAGGGTCGCGGCATCGGCCTACTCGCCAAGCTGCAGGCCTACGAGCTGCAGGACGGCGGGCGCGACACAGTCGACGCCAACCTCGACCTCGGCCTCCCCGCCGACGCGCGCCACTACGGCACCGCCACCCAGGTGCTGCGCGACCTCGGCGTCTCGTCGGTGCGGCTGATGACCAACAATCCCGACAAGTCCACGAGCCTGGCCGACTTCGGCATCCACGTCGCCGAGCAGGTGCCGCTGACGCCGCACCCCAACGACCACAACCTCACCTACCTGCTGACCAAGCGCGACCGGATGGGCCACGACCTGCCCGACCTGGTCGCGGACCACGAAGGAGTCGACCGATGAGCGGCGCCGGAGCACCCACCTCGCAGCCGTACGACGCGAGCGGCCTCAAGGTCGCCGTCGTCGCGGCGAGCTGGCACACACAAGTGATGGACGGCCTCGTCGCCGGCGCCGAGCGCGCCCTGGCGGCGTACGGCATCAGCGAGCCCGAGGTGATCCGCGTCCCTGGCACCTTCGAGCTCCCGGTGGTCGCTGCCGCGCTCGCGCAGGCCGGGTACGACGCCGTGGTGGCGCTCGGTGTCGTCATCCGCGGCGGCACGCCGCACTTCGACTATGTCTGCTCCGCCGCCACCGACGGCCTCACCCAGGTCAGCGTCACCCACGCCATGCCGGTCGGCTTCGGCGTGCTCACGTGCGACACCGAGCAGCAGGCCCTCGAGCGCGCCGGGCTCGAGGGGTCGGTGGAGGACAAGGGCTGGGAGGCGACCGCCGCCGCGCTCGACACCGCCCGCGTGCTCACGGGACTACGGGACGTCTGAGGCCTCAGGAGTCGGTGGGCACGCGGTCGCTGCGGGACTGCAACCGGTCGATGTGCTCCGAGGCCTCGGCCTTTGTGAGGTCGGCCGAGATCTCCTCGCCGGCCTCGCGGGCCAAGGTGTCGAGGTAGCTCCGCTGCGCCCCCGTCATCGGCTCGTCGCCGGTGGCCCACTCCTGGGGGTCCTTGCGGGTCGAGTCGGCCTGGGGTCCGCCCAGCACCTCGCCGGTGGGTTGGGTCGCGCCGTCCGAATAGGTGTTCGATTCAGTCATGTCTCGACCGTAGCGCGCCCCACCGACAGGACAAGCCTCCTGAGGGGTGGTCCGCACGTGGTGCCGGGAAGCGACCGGTGGCTCGTCTAGCCTCACGCCATGACTCCTCTCGGGATGGTCGTGGCCGGCCTCGTCCTGGTCGTTGTCGACTTCCGGTACAACGGGTTGGACCTGGTCCCCGATCTGGTGGGATGGGCTGTCGTGCTGGGCGGCCTGGTCAAGCTGCTCACCCGAAGCCGCTGGTTCACGGCTGCCGCGATCGCGGCGTCGGGCGGGATCGCGATCGGGCTTCCCCTGCTGGTCGCCGAGTCGGGGCGACTTCTGAGCGCCGTCGAGAGCGTCGTGATGGTGATCGTGGTCTTCGGCACCTGCAGCGGCATCCGGGACGTCGCCGCGGGCGACCGCACGCGGCACCAGGCCGACCTGATCCGTTGGACATGCCTGGTGCTGACCTCGGTCGCGCTGGCCGTCGGCCTGTTCGTCGAACCGACGGTTGTCACCGGGTCCGCCGGGCTTGTGGTTGTCGTGGCCGTCCTGGCCGTGCTCGCGTACGTCGCGTGGTTGTTCGTCTTCCTCTGGACCAACCGCGACGATCCGGCACTGGGCGCGTCGGGCCCGGCGTCCCGACCCGACCCGGCTGTCTGAGGGTCCGGCCCCCGGCATCCGGACCGGGCGACGGTCCCGATGACAAGGGGACCTAGGCTTGACCCTCGTGAAGACGTTCGAGGACCTGTGGGCAGAGCTCTCCACCAAGGCCGCGGAGCGCCCCGAGGGGTCCGGCACCGTGCAGCAGCTCGACGCCGGTGTCCATGCCATCGGCAAGAAGCTCCTGGAGGAGGCCGCCGAGTCCTGGATGGCCGCCGAGCACGAGGGCAAGGACGCGACGGCGCTGGAGATCAGCCAGCTGCTCTACCACGCGCAGGTGCTGATGCTCGCCTCCGGCCTGACCCTCGACGACGTCTACGCCCACCTGTGAACGCCGGCTGGGAGAACGGGATGAACCTCGCATGACCCTCCGCATCGCCGTCCCCAACAAGGGGGCGCTGTCCCAGGCCGCGACCGAGATCCTGCGGGAGTCGGGCTACCGCCAGCGCAGCGACTCCAAGGAGCTCGCGCTCGTCGACTCCGAGAACGACGTCGAGTTCTTCTACCTGCGTCCCCGCGACATCGCGCTGTACGTCGGCGAGGGCACGCTCGACGCCGGCATCACCGGCCGCGACCTGCTGCTGGACTCCGGCGCCAAGGCCGTCGAGGTGATGAACCTCGGTTTCGGCCGGTCGCGCTTCCACTTCGCCGGGCCCATCGGCCGCTACACCTCGCTCGACGACCTGCAGGGCCTGCGGATCGCGACGTCGTACGTCGGTGTGGTCGAGGACCACCTCTTCCGCCATGGCATCGACGCCACGGTGACCCGCCTCGACGGCGCCGTCGAGACGAGCGTGCAGCTCGGCGTGGCCGACGTGATCGCCGACGTCGTGGAGACCGGCTCGACGCTGCGCGCGGCGGGCCTCGAGACCTTCGGCGAGGTCATCCTCGACTCCCAGGCCGTGCTCATCACCCGCAGCGACAAGGTTCCCGACGACTTCGAGATCTTCCGTCGCCGCGTCGAGGGCGTGCTGGTCGCGCGCAGCTTCGTGATGATGGACTACGACATCGAGCAGTCCCGCCTCGACGCGGCGACCGAGCTCGCGCCGGGCCGCGAGGGCCCGACGATCTCGCCCCTCGGCAAGCCCGGCTGGGTCGCCGTACGGGTGATGGTGCCGCGCGCAGGCTCGCAGCGGCTGATGGACGACCTCTGGTCGGTCGGCGCGCGCGCCATCCTGCTCACGGACATCCATGCCTGCCGGCTCTGAGCCCGGCCAGCCGCTGCCGTCGCTGCCCCGCACGTGGCGCCCGATCGGCGTGCGTTACGCGGTGATCGGCTTCGGGACGGTGCTCCTCGTGGTGTGCGCCGCTGCGTGGTTCGGCTTCGACGACTCCGTGCGAGAGCGGTTCAACCTGCTCCAGCGGCTCACGGTGCTGGTGATGGGTGCAGGAGCGGCGACCTGCGGCTGGGCGCTCGGCCGCGCCCGGGTCACCGCCGAGATGCAGTCGCTGGTCGTCGTCAACGGCTTCCGCACCCGCCGGTACGACTGGGAGCAGGTGCTCGCCATCCACCTGCCCGACGGCGCGCCGTGGGCGACCCTCGACCTCGCCGACGGCACCACCGTCTCGGCGATGGCGTTCCAGGGCTCCGACGGCCGCCGGGCGCGCGACGGCGTACGTCAGGTGCGCGCGCTCATCAACCGCGCAGGACCTCGCGAGCCCTAACCGTCGGCATGGGCCGCGTGGAGTGCGTGGATGCCCCACGACACCGAGACCTCGTCTCCCGCCGAACCCGCGGGCGCGAGGGTGGCGAGGTCGGTGCCGGAGTTGAACGCGTCGGCGGGAGCGGTCATCGGCTCGACCGCAAGTGCGGGACGCGGGCCGTCGGTCGGCTGGGTGAAGAGCTGGAGCCACCGGTGGTGCTCGTCGACCCACAGCGCGACCCCGCGGCCGGTGGCGGGGTCGGTGAGGGTCACCGTCGCGCGGCCGTCCTCGTGGACGAGGTCGCCGAACCCGTCGTCGAGCACCGCGTGGCCGATGCGCTGCGGTGAGGTGAAGTCGTACGCCCCGGACACCGGCTCTGTGCCGGTCGGGATCTGCCGGTCGTCGACCACGACCCGGGTCCGGGCGGGCACGTGGAGCTCGAGGTCCTCGATGGCGTCCCCGACAGCGAGGTAGGGGTGCGCTCCGCTGGCGCAGGGCGCCGGCTCCGGCGAGAGGTTGGTGGTGGTCTGGGTGACCACGAGGCCGTCGGCGGACAGGTCGTAGAGCACGTGCAGGTCGAGGGCCCAGGGATAGCCGGTCTGGGCCATCACCCGGTAGACGAGCGACACGGAGGTGTCGGTGTGCTCCTCAACCGTCCAGGCCGCCCAGCGCGCGAGCCCGTGCGAGGCGTTGCCGCGCGACGGGTCGGTGAGGCCCAGCTGCAGGTCGCGTCCGCCGAACGAGTAGCGACCGTCGCGGATCCGGTTGGGCCACGGCATCAGCAGCTGGCCGCGGCCGCCTCCCGACATCTCGGTCTCGCCGAAGCCGTGCACGAGGTCGTGGCCGTGGTGCCGCAGCACCCGCAGCGCGGCGCCGCTCTCGGTGACCACGGCGACGTAGCCCGCGGCCGAGATCTCGAACTGGTCGCCACTGGGAAACACCATGACGGCCACCCTAGACAGCACCAAGGGCATGGCTGTCACGTCCATGGCCTGCTGCGCGCCGTCCTGCGGGCGCCTCGCTGCGTTGTCGTCAGTCGTCGATGCTGGCGCATCGCCTCCCTCCTCCGCCTTGCGATGCATCCCGCAGGACGACGCTCGCGACGGCCGAGACGTGACAGACATGCCCTACCGTTTTGCCATGGCCTTGACCACCCGCGACCTGGGGCCCGAGGACGCCGAGGCGATCGCCGCACTGATGCTGCGGATCGAGGCCGACCACCCGACCGGCTTCTGCCTCGCAGCGGGCGAGGTCGTCGAGATCATGCGCGACAAGGCCGACGCTGTCTTCGACGGTGCCTTCGACGGCGACCACCTGGTGGCCTACACCGCGGTGATGCCCTCGCTGCTCACCGACCGGGGCCAGCGCTTCACGCTCTTCGGCGACGTCGACCCGCGGCGGCTGGGGGAGGGACTCGGCACCCTGATGCTCGGGCGCTCGGTCGACCGCGCGCGGGCGATCCACGGAGACGACGGGTCCGGCGGCCCGTTCCGGATCGCCGGCGCCGCACTCGCGGACCGGGACGACCAGGCGGAGCTGATGCGGTCGGCGTGCTTCGATCCGGGACGCCACAGCTTCCTGATGGTGGCCGAGCTGCCCGACGGTCCGCCGGGGCTCGCGCTCCCTGCCGGTGTCACGGTCGAGCAGTTCGACCCCGAGGCGTCCGACGAGCTGCGCAACGCACTCAACGCCGCTTTCGCGGACTACCCGGAGTTCATTGACATCAGCCGGGAGTTCTGGACGCTGTTCATGGTCACCTCGGCGCACACGCGCCACGCGCTGTCCGTCGTGGCGCGCGATGCCTGTGGGTCGGTCGCCGCGTTCGTCTTCGCCCACGAGTACGCCGTACCGCCCTCCGGCGGCGCCGGACCGGAGGTCCACGTGCCCTACGTCGGAACGCTGCACCAGCACCGCGGACGCGGGCTGGCGACCGCACTGCTGTCGCGGGTGCTGCACCTCAGCCGCAGCGCGGGCTACGCGACCGCGAGCCTCAACGTCGACACAGCCAACCCGACCGGGGCGCTGGGGATCTACGAGCGCGCCGGTTTCCGGCAGCTCTACCGCCAGGACTACTTCCACCTCGACGCGTAGTCACCAGGCTCAACCGTCGGTCGTCACGACCAGGTCGGCATGGTCGCGGGTGCCGTGGGCTGCGAAGAGGGCGTCCTCGTCGATCCGCCACTGCAGCCAGTGCGCGCGCATCGCCTCGCCGTCGCGCGCGATGCCGCGCCGGAGCCGGAGGTCGGGGTCGGCCTCGACCCACACGAGTACGCCGACCAGGTGGGCGATCGCTGGCGACCACGACCCGACCCCCTCGATCACGAGCAGGCCACCCGGCGTGACCTGGTGGCTCTCGGCCCAGTCGTCCGCGAGCCAGTCCCAGCGCCGCCAGGTGCCGACCTCGCCGAGCGCGAGCGGGGCGAGCAGCGCGGCCACGGAGGCGGCGAGGCCCGGCAGGCCGCCCCAGCCGTGGAGCAGGTCGTCGCACTGCACGAGCTGCGAGCCCGGCACCGCGTGCGCCACGGCGCGGGCCAATGTGGTCTTGCCGGAGCCGGCAGGTCCGTCGACACAGACGAGGCGTCCCGGCCCCAGGGTCGGGGGAGCCGTCAGCACCCGCTCGACGACCTCGAGCGAATCAGAAGACAAGGTCGCAGCCGCGGTAGGACGGGACGACCTCGGTCACCGACTCCCCGCGGACGAGGTGGACGTCGCGGACGTGCTCGAACAGTTCGCCGGACTTGGCGTGGCGGAACCACACGAGGTCGCCGATCTTCAGCAGCGCAGCGGGGTGGCCGGTCAGCGGCGTCTGGACCTCGCCCGCACCCTCGAGCCCGGTGAGGTGCAGGCCGGGCGGCGCCCACGGGATCGGTGAGCGGTCCTCGCCGGTGGCACCGCTCGCGATGAAGCCGCCTCCGTGGACGGTCGCGATCGTCGACGTGGGCTTGCGCGAGACCCGCAGGCCGAAGTACGCCGCCGGGTGCGGCTCGAACGACGCGTAGTGGTCGAAGATGCCGGGGACCAGGAGGCCCGACCCTGCTGCGACCTCGGTCACCGCGGCGTCGGCTGCAGTGGCCTCGACCGACCCCGAGCCGCCGCCGTTCCAGAACTCGAGCTCGGTGACCTGCGCCAGCGCCTCGGATATCTCGCGGCGGCGCACCTCGAGCTGCGCCATCGACGCCTGCTTGAGGCGGCGTACGAGCAGGGACTTGGTGCGCTGGTCCGGTACGTCGTCCTGGACGCCCGCCACCTGGCCCTCGTACGTCATCACGCCGACGAGCCGGACGCCCGCGCGCTCGTGGACCACGCGGGCGAGCGCGACCACGTCGGCGGTGTCGAAGAGGGGAGAGCGCTTGGGGCCGATGTGCTGGCGACCGAGCCGCAGGCCGGCGTCGAGGTCGAGCGCGACCCGGACCTCGACGTCGCCCGCGGCGGCGGAGCGTGCCGCGTCGAGGGCCTCGAGGTGGGCAGCGTCGTCCACCATCAGCGTGATCGCGGCAGCGGCAGCGGGGGAGGAGGTCAGCCGGCGGAGGGCGGCGACGTCGACGGACGGGTACGCCACGACCACGTCGTCGCTGATGCCCTCCTCGTGGAGCCAGAGCGCCTCAGCCAGCGTGTACGCCAGCACGCCCTCGAATCCGTCGCGCGCCAACGCCCGCTGGATCAGCGCCGGGACGCGCAGCGACTTGGACGCGACCCGGATCGGCTTGCCGTCGGCACGGCGCACCAGGTCGGTGGCGTTGGCGTCGAACGCGTCCAGGTCGACGACGGCTATCGGTGTCGGGGGCGGTTCGGGAAGCGCCGCGACGGCTGCGTCGAGCCGCGACCAGAGCCGGTTGCGGTCGACGAAGTGGTCGCTCACTCGATGCCCCGCCTCTTGAGCAGCGCCTCGATGTCGGCCATCTCGTCGTCGATCGGCGAGCCGCCCGTGGCTCGAGCAGAGGCCGGCGGCAGCTCGGTACGCCGCGTCGGGGTGGCCTTGGCGGAGTCCGGCGCACCGCCGTTCGCCTGCGCACGCGCCAGCTGGCGGTCGCGGATGAAGCCGCTCACGACGAAGAGGACGAGAGCGAGCCCTGCGAGCCCGACGCCGCTCCAGGTGAGGACGTTGAAGACCAGGCCGGTCGCCCAGTCGGTGACCGACCCCGCGATCTCGACGACCATCTCGAGCGTGCCGGTGAGCCATGCGGCGGCCGGGAGCAGGGTGAACCCCATCGCCCGCAGGCCGTTGGCGGCGCCCCGCCGACGGAAGGCGATCCACGTCCAGATCGCCCCCGCGACGGTGAGTGCGGCGGTCAGTGCGGCCCACGTAGTCCCTTCCACGGGGCCAGAGTCCCACAACGGTCCACGCCTCCGGGACAATGGCGCTCGTGGACCACGACGACGCCGCACCGCTGGTGCGGACCATCCCGGACCCGGGCTTCGCCGACGACAGCGGCGCGGGCGACCCGGCCTTGCGCCGCGTCCTCGACGAGCACCACGCCGGCACAGCGTCATCGGGCGCCGTGCTGGAGGTGCTGCAGGACTCCCGCCTGCTCGTGCCCGTCGTCGCGGTGCTCGGCGAGGTCGAGCTCGACGAAAAGGGCCTCGCCCACGACAAGTCGTCCGACATGGCGGCGGTGCTGCTGCAGGCCGCGGACGGCAGCACCGGGCTGCTGGCCTTCAGCTCGCTGGAGACGATGGCCCGATGGGACCCGCAGGCGCGCCCGGTACCGGTCCCCGCGGGCACCGCGGCCACGGCGGCGATCCAGGACGGCGCCGAGGCCCTGCTGGTCGACCTCGCCGGCCCCGCGTCGTACGTCGTCGACGGCTCGGACCTGACTCGGCTGGCCGCGGGGTGGCGCCTGGTCGCGATGGGAGACGGCGCACCTGCAGGGCACGGCTGGATTGGGCCCTCGGCGGAATGATCCGCTAGCCTTCCTTGTTGACCGATCAGTGCCGCAGAAGGACTTGCGTCACGGATCTCGCCAAGCGGAGGCAAGCACCACCCGTCTCCCACCCGCATCGATCGCCCTGCACCATAGATCGTCGGGTCCCGGTCCCAGTGCCACGGCTGCGTGAAAACGCGGGTGTGGACATCAGTTTCCCCGAGAGGGGGGACGAGTGACGACTGGCTCCCGCTTGGCACACAGCGGGAGCCATTCTGCATTTCCCCCGGGAGCCTCCGGGCGGGAGGCCGACCGGCACCCACCCACCCGAACCACTGGAGGACCCATCAGCACCGAGCTGCGCATCAACGAGCGGATCCGCGTACCCGAGGTCCGGCTCGTCGGACCCAACGGCGAGACCGTTGGGATCGTGCCGACCGACCAGGCCCTCAAGCTGGCCCAGGAAGCCGACCTCGACCTCGTCGAGATCGCCCCGCAGGGACGCCCCCCGGTCTGCAAGCTCATGGACTACGGCAAGTTCAAGTACGAGAACGCCCAGAAGGCGCGCGAGGCCCGACGCAACCAGACGAACGTGATCATCAAGGAGATGAAGCTTCGTCCGAAGATCGACGCCCACGACTACGCGACCAAGAAGGGTCACGTCGTGCGGTTCCTCGGCGCCGGCGACAAGGTCAAGATCACGATCATGTTCCGCGGCCGCGAGCAGCACCGCCCGGAGCTCGGCTTCCGCCTGCTGCAGAAGCTGGCCGAGGACGTGCAGGAGCTCGGCTTCGTCGAGTCCTCGCCCAAGCAGGACGGCCGCAACATGATCATGGTGCTCGGCCCGCACAAGAAGAAGGCCGACGCCAAGATCGACGCCGACGCAGCCCGCGCCACCAAGGCGCAGGCCCGTGCGGACGCCAAGGCGGAGGAGGACGCGGAGCGCGAAGCAGCGCACCTCGCCGGCCCCGTGGCCCAGAAGAAGGAGCGTGGCCGCTCCGAGAACCTCGATCCCGAGATCGAGGCCTGAGCGAAGCGAAGGTCTCGATCGAAGTGGGTGGCGACGAAGTCGTCACATCAAGCACCTCGATCGGCGCCACCATCACCAACCCAGATCCCAGTACGCAGAAGGAAGTTGAGGCAGACATGCCGAAGAACAAGACCCACTCGGGCGCAAAGAAGCGCTTCAAGGTGACCGGCTCGGGCAAGATCATGCGCCTCCAGGCCGGCCGCAAGTCCGGCGCTGCGTTCGCCTCCGCGCCGACCACGGGCAGCCGCAAGAAGCACCGCCGCAACGCCGGCATGGTCGAGCTCGAGAAGGGCGACGTCGCACGCGCCAAGAAGATGCTCGGCATCTGAGGCTCCGCCACACCTTCCACCTGGTGGCCCAGCCGCCGTTCCGTCTTCATCCCCTTTGCACCAAGGAGTAACCCATGGCACGCGTCAAGCGCGCAGTGAACGCCCAGAAGAAGCGTCGTACCACCCTCGAGCGCGCCGCCGGCTACCGCGGCCAGCGCTCGCGGCTCTACCGCAAGGCCAAGGAGCAGGTCACCCACTCCCTGGTCTACAGCTACAACGACCGACGCAAGAACAAGGGCAACTTCCGCAAGCTCTGGATCCAGCGCATCAACGCGGCTGCCCGCGCCAACGGCATGACCTACAACCGCTTCATCCAGGGCCTCGGCCTGGCGGGCATCGAGGTCGACCGCAAGATCCTGGCCGAGCTCGCCGTCCACGACGCGCCGGCCTTCGCCGTGCTCGTCGAGGCCGCGAAGGCCGCGCTGCCCGACGACGTCAACGCGCCCAAGGTCTCCGCCTGATCCGATGAGCTCTCCCCTGACCGCCGGCACTCCGCTCACAGTGGGGAATGGCCGCGTCAAGGAGGCTCGCAAGTTGAGCCGCCGCTCGGTACGCACCGAGCGGCGGCTCTTCCTTGCCGACGGCCCGAAGGCCGTCGAAGGTGCTCTCACGGTGGAGGGCTGCGTGGTGGAGGTCTTCGCGACCCCCGCCGCCCTCGAGCAGCACGCCGACCTGCTCGGCAGCACGGACGTCACCCTCGTCGACGAGCGTGCGCTCGCCTCGCTGTCCGACTCGGTCTCACCCGCGGGTGTCGTGGCGGTGTGCCGTCACTTCGACGCGCCGCTGGAGCACGTGGTGACCGCGTCGCCGCGGCTGCTGGTGATCTGCGCCGACGTACGAGATCCCGGCAACGCTGGCACCGTCATCCGTACGGCCGACGCCGCCGGTGCGGATGCCGTCGTGCTCGCCGGGCAGTCGGTGGATGCCTACAACCCGAAGACCGTCCGGGGCACCGTCGGGAGCCTGTTCCACCTCCCGTTCGCCATCGCTCCGGATCCCGCCGTCGCGGTGCGTGCCGCGCAGGCCCGCGGTCTGCGCGTCCTGGCGGCGGACGGCGCGGGCGACGTCGACCTCTTCGAGGCCGACCTGACCGGACCGACCGCGTGGCTGTTCGGCAACGAGGCGTGGGGGCTGCCCGACGACCTGGCGGCGCTGGCCGACGCCCGCGTCGCGATCCCCATCCACGGTCGCGCCGAGAGCCTCAACCTCTCGACCGCCGCGGCCGTGTGCCTCTACGCCACCGCCCGCGCCCACCGGGCGACGACGTGATCCTCATCGACCCGCCCGCCGTCCCGCGCTGGGACCGGATGTGGTCCCACCTGGCCAGCGACACGTCGTACGACGAGGCGCACGAGTTCGCAGCGGCCCACGGCATCCCGGCCCGGGGCTGGGACCGCGACCACTACGACGTGCCCGACGACTTCTACGACGTGATGGTCGCGGCCGGCGCCGTGCCGGTCAGCTCCCGCGAGCTCGTGTCGGCACTGCGCGCCGCGGGACTCCGGCGGCCGAAGGCGCAGTTCCAGCGCTGAATCTGGCCTAGGGTGACCGACGTGTCCGGGGAGAGGAAGGTCGAGAGCACGCCCACCCGGCTGCGATCCCTCGCCGACTACTACCCCGACGGCGTCCTCGGCGCCACCAGGGACGGTGTCGTCACGATCATCAACTCCCAGGCTGCCGCGCTGCTCGGCATCGACGCGCAGGAGGCGTCGTCGCTGCCCCTGTCCGAGCTGCTGCGGCTGCTCGACCAGGACGGACGCAGCTGGCTCGACGTGAACCGTCCGTTCGACAGCATCTCGATCGTGCGCGCCGTCCCGGAGCAGTCGTGGCTCAACGCGTCCGGCGAGGAGGTGCTCACCACCGCCAAGCTGGTGCGCAACGAGCCGCTCGGTCCCGTGGTGGGCATCGCCGTCGGGCTGCGCAGCGGCCGCGGTCGCGCGCGACTGGACCGTGAGCGGTCCGACCTGGTCGCCACGGTCGCCCACGAGCTGCGCTCGCCGCTGACCGGCGTCAAGGGGTTCGTCCAGGCGCTGCTCAACCGCTGGGACAAGCTCAGCGACGACCAGCGCAAGCTGATGCTGGAGACGGTCAACGCCGACGCCGACCGGCTGGCCCGGCTGATCGCCGAGCTCCTCGACGTCGCGCGTATCGACACCGGCCGGCTCCAGCTCTACCCGCGCGAGGCCTCGGCCGAGGTGCTCGTACGACGGGTCGTCGACTCGATCGAGGCCGGCACCGCACGCGAGATCGGCCTCGAGGTCCAGGACGACCTGCCCGACGTGTTCGCCGACCCCGACAAGCTCACCCAGGTCGTGACCAACCTGGTCGAGAACGCCATCCGCCACGGCCAGGGCCAGGTGTGCGTCCGGCTGGCGACCTCCGACATCGGCGTACGGATCACCGTCGACGACGAGGGCGACGGCATCCCCGTCGAGCTGCGCCGCCGCGTCTTCACCAAGTTCTGGACCACCGGCGACTCCGGTGGCAGCGGGCTCGGGATGTACATCGTCGGCGGGCTCACCCGCGCGCACGGCGGCTGGGTGACCATCGACGACGCCCCCGGCGGGGGCGCCCGCGTGATGGTGGACTGGCCGACCGACGACCAGCGCCCGGAGTGACGCCGCGAGGCGACCTCCACACAACCTTCACGAGTCGTCCCCGCCTCCCGACCGGTCGGGATCCTAGGGTCGGACCATGACGTCGACGACCACCGCGAGGACCGCCCTGGTGGTGGAGGACGAGCGCACCATCAACGATGCGCTCGCGCAGCGGCTGCGCGCCGAGGGCTACGTCGTCGAGCAGGCCTTCGACGGTCCGACCGCGGTCGACCTCGCCGCCTCCGTACGCCCCGACGTGGTGCTGCTCGACGTGATGCTCCCGGGCTTCGACGGGCTCGAGGTCTGTCGCCGGATCCAGGCCGACCGGCCCGTGCCGGTCCTCATGCTGACTGCCCGCGACGACGAGGCGGACGTGCTCGTGGGCCTCGGCGTCGGCGCCGACGACTACCTCACCAAGCCGTTCTCGATGCGCGAGGTCGTCGCCCGCGTCGCCGCGCTGCTGCGGCGGGTCGAGCGGGCCACCGCCCTCGCCGAGGAGCGGCCGGCGGCCCTCACGGTGGGTGCGATCACGATCGACCCCGGCACGCGGCGTACGACCGTGGCGGGCGAGCCCGTCCACCTCACCCCGACGGAGTTCGACCTGTTGCTCTGCCTGGCCCGCGAGGCCGGACAGGTGCTCGGCCGCGACCGGTTGCTGCGCGAGGTCTGGGACTGGGGCGACGCCTGGGGGAGCGCGAGCGCCGCGCGCACGGTCGACAGCCACGTCAAGGCGCTGCGCAGCAAGGTCGGCGCCACCCGGATCCGTACGGTGCACGGCGTCGGCTACGCGCTCGAGGACGTCCAGTGAGCACCCCCCGGTCCACGCCGCTCGACGCCGTGACGAGCCTCAAGGTCAAGCTCGGCCTGCTCGTCGTGGCGTCCGTGGTGGTCGCCGTGCTGCTCACCCTCCTCGGCGCGGCCGCGGACGTCTCGCTCCTGCTCGTCCTGCCGGTCAGCGTGGCGCTGGCGCTCGGCGTCACCCAGCTGCTGGCCGCGGGGATGGTGGCACCGCTGCACCGGATGACCGAGGTCTCGCGGGCCATGGCCCGCGGCGACTACTCGGGTCGGGTCCGCACCAGTGCCACCGACGAGGTCGGCCAGCTCGCCGCCGCGTTCAACCGGATGGCCGAGGACCTCGCGACCGTCGACCGCGAGCGGCGCGACCTGATCGCGACCGTGTCCCACGAGCTGCGTACGCCGCTCACGGCGATGACCGCGCTCCTCGAGAACCTGGCCGACGGCGTCGTGCCCGCGGACTCCGACCACCTCCGGGCCGCGCTCGACGAGGCGGAGCGGCTGGGGCGGCTGGTCGACGACCTGCTCCAGCTCTCGCGGCTCGAGGCCGGGGTCGTGGAGCTCGACCGCGAGCCGGTCACCCTCCGGTCGCTGGTCGAGGAGTCCGTGGGCCAGGTCGCCGCCGCCGGTCGCACCGGCACCTTCGACGTCACGGTGCCCGCCGACATGGTCGTGCAGGCCGACCCCGCTCGGCTGCGCCAGCTCCTGGTCAACGTCCTCGACAACGCTGGGCGGCACGCGCCGGCGGGCACCGCGGTGCGGGTCGGCGGCGGCGCCGAGGACGCGCACTGGTGGCTCGAGGTGACCGACGACGGCGGGGGAGTCGCGCCGGAGGACCGCGAGCGGGTCTTCGAGCGCTTCGGCACCGACGGTGGGGGCGGGACCGGGCTCGGGCTCGCCGTGGCCCGGTGGGTCGCCCAGCTGCACGGCGGCACGCTGCGCTTCCTCGATCCCGACGCCGGTCGCGGCGCCCGGCTGCGCCTCGACGTCACCGGCGACACCGTCCCGGTCCCGTCCCGGGTGCAGGCACCGGCCGTGACCACGGCCCCCGTGCCGCCGCCAACGGGTCAGCCGTACTCCCGGCAACGCTCGCAGCCCGAGCTGGCGAACCTGTTCGGTGAGTTCTGGCCGGAGGTCGGGCTGCCGTCGGGCCTGCGCACCGTCGCCGCGGCTGCCGCGGCCGGGCTCGTCGCCGGGGTCGCCCTGTCGTTCACCGCGGTCGGGATCACCTGGACGCTCGTCGCCGTCACCTGCGGCGTTGCGGCCCTGCTGACCGCCCGCCGGCGCCGCGAGCCCTGGACCGTCCTCTGCTCGGCGCTCGCCCTCCTGCTCGTGCTGCCGATGACGCTGCTCGACGCGTGGTGGGTGCAGATGCTCGGGCTCGTGGCCGCCGCCGCGGTGTTCCTGTGCGGCGTCACCGGCGCCCGTACGCTGCCCGGCATCCTCCTGTCCGGGATGTCCTGGCCGCTCGCGTCGCTGCGAGGGCTCCCCTGGTTCGGCCGCTCGCTGCGGATCGCCGGCACCGGGTCGCGGACGCCGGCCCTCGTCCGTACGGCGTTCTGGTCGCTCCTCGGGCTCGGCGTCTTCGGCACGATCTTCGCCAGCGCCAACCCCGTCTTCGGGTCCTGGGTCGACGAGCTGGTGCCCAACCTGACCTTCAACGACCTGGTCGGCCGCGCCTTCCTCGCGTGCTTCGTCTTCGCCGCGACCCTCGGGGCGGCGTACCTCGCCCTCAACCCCGCCCAGGTGGAGTCGCTCGGTGACCGGCGCCCCACGCCGCTGGCCAACCGGTTCGAGTGGCTGGTCCCGGTGCTCGTCGTCGACGCGGTCTTCGTGGCCTTCATCGCCGCCCAGGCGCGGGCGCTCGTCGGTGGTCGCGACTACATCGAGACCACGACCGGCCTGACGTACGCCGACTACGTCCACCAGGGCTTCGGGCAGCTGACCCTCGCCACCGCGCTGACCGTGCTGGTGGTCTGGGTCGCGGCCCGCCGCGCGGGCAGCACTGCCGAGGACCGCCGCTGGCTCCTCGTCTCGCTCGGGCTGCTCTGCGCCCTGACCCTGCTCGTCGTGGCGTCGGCCCTGCGCGGGATGGCGGTCTACCAGGACGCGTACGGCTTCACGACCCTCCGGCTCTTCGTCGACGTCTTCGAGGGCTGGTTGGGCTTCGTCGTCCTGGCGATCATGGTCGCCGGCGTGCTCGGCCGCGCCGTCTGGCTGCCGCGCATCGCCCTGGTCTCGGGTGCCGTCGCCCTGATCGGGCTGGCGGCGATCAACCCCGACGCCTGGGTGGCCGGGCGCAACCTCGACCGCTACGACGCGACGGGCAAGGTCGACCTGACCTACCTCCAGTCGCTCTCGGCCGACGCGACCCCGGTCATCGCCGAGCGGCTGCCGGCGGACGTTGCGGGCTGCGTGCTCCAGTACCACCCCGCCAACCAGCTCCGGCCCGAGGTGCTCGAGGACGCCCGCGCCTGGAACCTGGGTCGCTCCCGGGCCGAGGACGCCCTGGACCGGGTCGCCCTGCCGTCGGCGTCCGGGCGGGGCGATCAATGCAGTGGCGTCTGGACCGCGTACGCCGAGTAGAGTCGGCTGCGTGGACACGAGCTTGCGATTTCTGCGCCCCGGACCTGGTCCGTCGGGCAGCTGACGTCATGGGTCCGGGGAGTGCCCCGTCCGACCCGATGCTCATCCACTTCTAGACTCTGCGGCGACCGCCGATCGCTGATTGCCGCTGAAAGGGAGCCATGTCCGGCCCCAACACCGACTACGACCCTGTCGAGGTGACCCCGCTCAAGGCCGAGCAGGTCGACGCGATGCGCGAGGCGGCCCTGGCCGCGATCGCCGACGCCACTGACCTGGACGGCCTCAAGCAGGTCCGCCTCGACCACGCGGGTGATCGGTCGCCCATCGCCCTCGCCAACCGCGAGATCGGCGCACTGCCGCCGCAGGCCCGCAAGGACGCCGGCCAGCGCATCGGGAAGGCCCGGGGTGCGATCAACCAATCACTCGCCGCCAGGCAGGCCGTGCTCGAGGCCGAGCACGAGGAGCGGATGCTCGCCGAGGAGGGCGTCGACGTCTCCCTGCCGACGACGCGCAGCCGGCGCGGCGGCCGCCACCCGCTGACGCTGCAGTCCGAGCTCATCGCCGACCTCTTCGTGGCCATGGGCTACGAGGTGGCCGAGGGTCCGGTCGTGGAGGCGGAGTGGCTGAACTTCGACGCACTCAACCTCGGTCGCGACCACCCCGCACGGACCATGCAGGACACGTTCTGGACCGAGCCGGCCGAGAACCACGTCGTGCTGCGTACGCAGACCTCGCCGGTCCAGGCGCGCACGATGCTGACCCGCAAGCCGCCGATCTACGTGGTGTGCCCGGGTCGCGTGTTCCGCACCGACGAGTACGACGCGACGCACTCGCCGATGTTCCACCAGGTCGAGGGGCTCGTGGTCGACGAGGGCATCACGATGGCCCACCTCAAGGGCACGCTCGACCACTTCGCCTCGCAGTTGTTCGGCGACGGCATCACGACGCGCTTCCGGCCGTCGTACTTCCCCTTCACCGAGCCGTCCGCCGAGGTGGACGTGAAGTGCTTCGTCTGCCGGGGGATCGACCCGGAGTCGTGCCGCACCTGTCGCGGCGAGGGCTGGATCGAGTGGGGCGGCTGCGGCGTGGTCAACCCGCGCGTGCTGATCGCCTGCGGTGTCGACCCCGACGTCTACAGCGGCTTTGCGTTCGGCATGGGCATCGACCGCTCGTTCATGTTCCGCCACAACCTCGAGGACCTGCGTCCGCTCTTCGAGGGCGACGTGCGGTTCTCCGCGGCCTTCGGCAGCGAAATCTAGAGGGAGAGATCTAAGCCATGAAGGCACCCCTGTCCTGGATCCTGGACCACGTCGACGTGCCCGCCGGCACCACCACCGACGAGATCACCGACCGGCTCACCCTCACCGGCCTCAAGCTCGAGGCGATCGAGAGCGCCGGTCGCGACATCACCGGCCCGCTGGTGATCGGCCGCGTGCTGACGATGGAGCCGGAGCCGCAGAAGAACGGCAAGACCATCAACTGGTGCACCGTCGACGTCGGTGACGCCAACGGCACCGGCGAGCCCCAAGGCATCGTCTGCGGCGCCCACAACTTCAAGCCCGGCGACCTCGTCGCCACCGTCCTGCCCGGTGGCGTGCTGCCCGGCAGCCATGGATCGGGCCCCGTTGAGATCGGCGCCCGCAAGACCTACGGCCACCTGTCGGCCGGGATGATCTGCTCCGCCCAGGAGCTCGGCCTCGGCGACGACCACGATGGCATCATCGTGCTGCCGGCCGACGCCGGCGAGCCCGGCCAGGACGTACGCCCGGTGCTCGGCCTCGACGAGGAGACCATCGAGTTCGAGATCAACCCCGACCGCGCGTACGCCCTGTCGATCCGCGGCATTGCCCGCGAGGTGCTGGTCTCGGTGGAGGGCGCGAGCAACTTCCGGGACCCGGCGGTCCGCGACACCCCGGCCGCCAATGCGGACGGCCACTCGGTCGTCGTCGACGACGCGGAGGGCTGCCCGGTCTTCGTCGCTCGCAGGGTCACCGGCTTCGACCCGGCCGCGCCGACGCCCGACTTCATGGTCCAGCGGATCACCGCCGCCGGGATGCGCCCGATCTCGCTGGCGGTCGACATCACGAACTACGTGATGCTCGAGACGGGTCGCCCGATCCACGGCTACGACGCCGACAAGCTGACCGGCGCGATCGTCGTACGCCGGGCGCGCGACGGCGAGCGGCTGACGACCCTCGACGGCACTGACCGCACGCTCGACGCGGGCGACCTCGTCGTGACCGACGACTCCGGGATCATCGGGCTCGGCGGCGTGATGGGCGGCGAGACGACCGAGATGTCGGGCACCACCACGTCGGTCCTCGTCGAGTCGGCCCACTGGGACGCCGTGTCGATGTTCCGCACCGGGCGTCGCCACAAGATCACCTCCGAGGCCGGCAAGCGCAACGAGCGCGGCGTCGACCCGACCATCTGCGAGGCCGCGGCGGACCGCGTCGTCGCGCTGCTCGTGGAGCACGGCGGCGGCCAGGCCGACCCCGGGGTCACGGTCGTCGGCACCCCGCCGGCCATGCCGGTGATCGATGTCCCCGGCGACCTCGCCGCTCGCGTGTCCGGCATGCCGATCACCGAGGAACAGAGCATCGAGTGCCTGCGTGCTGTGGGCTGCGACGTCGACGGCTCGGGGACGCTCTCCGTCACGCCCCCGCCGTGGCGACCCGACCTGACCGACGCGCAGGACTTCTCCGAGGAGGTCATCCGACTCGTCGGCTACGACCGCGTGCCGTCCGTGCTGCCGACGCCTCCCTCGGGTCGCGGTCTCACCCGCGCCCAGCAGCTGCGTCGCCGGGTCGGCCGTACGCTCGCCGGTGACGGCTTCGTCGAGGTGGTGACCTTCCCGTTCGTGGGGGCCGCCGACCTCGACGCGCTCGGGCTCCCGGCCGACGATGCGCGCCGCGACGTGCTGCGGCTGTCGAACCCGCTCAGCGCCGAAGCCGGGTCGATGACCACGACCCTGCTGCCCGGGCTCCTCCGGGCGGCCGGCAAGAACGTCGGGCACGGCAATACCGACGTTGCGATCTTCGAGACCGGCACGGTCACCCTGCCGCGGCACTCGGGCCCGGCCGCGATCCTCCCGGTGGACCGTCGCCCGACCGACGAGGAGTTCGCGGCCCTCGACGCCGCCCTTCCCGCCCAGCCTCTCCACCTCGCCGTCGTCGCCTCGGGCGAGGCGACGTCCGGTGGCTGGTGGGGCGACGCCCGGCCGGTCACCTGGGCCGATGCCGTCGAGGCGGTCCGGTCGGTGTCCGCGGCGCTCGGGCTCGAGGTCTCGGTGTCGTCCGCCGACCGTGCCCCGTGGCACCCCGGCCGGTGCGCCGAGCTGTCGGTGGACGGAGCGGTGATCGGTCACGCTGGCGAGGTCCACCCGACCGTCTGCCAGGCGTTCGGGCTCCCGAAGCGCGCCGTCGCCGCGGAGGTCGACCTCGACCTCCTCCTCGAGCGGGCCGTCCACCTGCGGCAGGCGCCGACCTTCTCGTCGTACCCCGTCGCCAAGGAGGACGTCGCCCTCGTCGTCGACACCTCGGTGCCGGCCGCCGACGTCGAGGCGGCGCTCCGCGAGGGCGCCGGTGAGCTGCTGGAGTCGATCCGGCTGTTCGACGTCTACACCGGCGACCAGGTGGGCGAGGGCAAGAAGTCGCTGGCGTACGCCCTGCGGTTCCGCGCCCTCGACCGGACCCTCAAGGAGGGCGAGGCGGCCGCCGCCCGCGACGCAGCCGTTGCGCTCGCGGCGGAGCGCACCGGGGCCGTCCAGCGCGCCTGACGCCCGAACGATCACGCGCCTGGTCCTTGAGTCTCCTGGAGACTCAAGGCCCAGTGCGCGTCAGCGACGCTCGCAGGAGCGGCGTACCTCCGCGGAGCACGCGTCGCGTCCGGCTTCGCCGAGGGCACGGTCGCGGCCCTTGCCACCCACGAGGCGGTCGGCGCCCTTGCCGCCTGCGAGGTGGTCCTTGCCGTACCCACCGAGCAGCAGGTCGGCCCCGGCGCTGGCGTAGAGGCGGTCGGCACCCCGGCCGCCCACGATCCGGTCGTCGTTGAACGAGCCGGCCAGGGTGTCGTCACCGTCGCCACCGCGCAGCACCACGGGCCACCTCACGTCCGTGGTGCCTCGCAGACGGGACGCGGTGAGGAGGTCGTCACCGCCGCGGCCGCTGATCCTGACGTTGCCGCCGGAGGCCCTGAGCACCTCGGGAGCATCGGATCCCACCAGCGAGACGCGGCTGCCGGCGAGGTGGACCTCCTCCCACGCGTCCATCGCTCCCGTGTACTCGAGGCGCGGGCTGTAGTTGCGAACGCAGGTGTAGGCCGCCCCTACGCGCACGTCGCCCTCCGGGCAGTACCCCAGCTCGACGCGATCGAGCCCGTCGCCGCCGACGAGGTCACCGCCGACGGTGTCGTAGAACACCAGGGAGTCGTCGCCGCCCCGCAGATCGACGGTGCGGCGCGCGTCCGGGCTCGGCGGCGGCATCACGCCGACTCCGCCCGTCGGGACAGGGCTGCCGCTGCCGAAGGTGACGCGCTCGTCGGCATCGGTGCCGGTGAACGTGGTGTGGAGGTTGTCGACGAGGACGGTGTACGACGTCGTAGCGCCGGACCACCGGAGGACCGGCTTCCCGTCGACCGTCGCGACGCCGGTGGGAGCATCGACGACGAGGTCGTTGCCCTGCCAGCCGCGGTACAGGTTCAGCGAGTTGTCGCCACCGCCGAGGTCGGCGGTCGGTCCGGCCTGCAACCCCGCCCAGCGCAGACCGTCGTTGCCCTCTCCCAGCGTCACCTGGTCGTGGTTGACCGATCCGGACTCGATCGAGCCGGAGTAGACCGCGTCACCACCGCCTCGTGTGTCGATGACGTCCTTCTCGGTATCGGTGACGCCCCCGAGCATCGACCAGTCGCCGGTTCCGGCGTACACGACCTCGCCGGTCGTGTCGCTGCCCAGGTAGGTGTCGGCGCCGGTGCCGAGGACGACGGTCAGGCCGATGTTGCCGTCGGTGGACTCGTTGACGACCGCGTCGTCGCCGGGACCTGCGTCTACGCCGTAGGTGAACGGCTCGCGGGACGACGTCACCCGGATGCAGACGAGGTCGTTGCCGGCTCCGCTCGACGCGACACCCGTCGCGGTCAGCCCCACCACCATGACGTCGTCGCCGCCGGTCCCCGCGTTGCCGGTGACGGTCACCGCCTGGCCCTGGCAGGTCAGCGGCTCAGCGTGGGCAGGGACAGCGGCGCAGGCCAGCCCGACGGTCAGCAGGGCGGTGACGACGGCTGGGTGGCGTGCGGAAGGCATGGCGGAACCTCTCGAGAAGTGGTGTGTCCGTCGAGGAGACACTGCACGCGCCCGAAAGGTTGCTGTCAGTTGATCGGGGAGTCCACGATCGCGCGGAAGCGAGCGTGGACGTCGGTGTCCCCGACCACGGAGAGGTCCGTGTCGTCTCCCCGGCTCCACAGCCACATGTCGAGCGCGACGGCCGGCCCGTCGATCACGACGTCGGGCTCGATCTCCGCGTCGTCGGGGGCGGGCACGACGTGGAAGTCCTCCTCGTCGGCGTACGACGTCCCGCTGTCGGGGTCGGTGCCGGCGAAGATGCCGAACCGCACCCAGAACTCCTCGCCCGTGTCGGTGGTGTCGACCCGCACCAGTCCCTCGCCGGGTGTCCAGGTGCCCCACGGCGGGCACCCGCCGTACATCACGTCGAGGACCTCGTGGACCCCGTCGGAGGCCAGCACGGGGTCGACGTCCGAGCCGGTGCCCGCGGCCAGTTCGGCGTCCACCCGGTGGATCAGCGCCTCGTGCGCCTGCCGCCGCAGGATGAAGCCCGCGGTGTGGTCGTCGGACCAGGTCCACGCCTCGTCGGCGGGGTCGGCCGCCTCGAGGACACGGGCCAGTTCGGCCGACCACTCGTCGTAGCGCGCCAGCAGGTCGTCGTACGCCTCGGGCCGCGGCGGCTCGACCTCCTCGGGCTTCGCGGGGCGGGCCGCCAGCACCTCGGCCCACCAGCGCTGCACCGTCGCGAGGTGCCACAGCAGGTCGGCGGCGTTCCAGTCGGGACAGGAGGGCACCCGCGCCGCTGGGTCGCACGCCGCCATGACGTCGCGGAAGCGTGCGGACTCGATGCGCAGGTGGTCCAGGTAGGTCTCGGGAGGGAGTCGGGTCACCCCAGCACCGTAGGGGAGTGCAGGGACATCCCGCCTCGTGATTTCACCCCGGCTCGGAGGAACATGCAGAGCAATGTATAGTCATGCATATGACCGTCTCAGTCGCCGTCGCCGGAGCCAGTGGGTACGCCGGGGGCGAGGTCCTGCGCCTGCTGCTCGGTCACCCCGAGGTGGAGATCGGCGCGCTGACCGCCGGGTCCAACGCCGGTGAGCGCCTCGGCTCGCTCCAGCCGCACCTGCTGCCGCTGGCCGACCGCGTCCTCGTCGACACCACGGTGGAGACCCTCGCCGGGCACGACGTGGTCTTCCTCGGCCTGCCGCACGGCCAGTCGGCCGCGATCGCCCGGGCGCTGGGCGAGGACACGGTCGTCATCGACTGCGGCGCCGACTTCCGGCTGACCGACCCGGGGGAGTGGGCGGCGTTCTACGGCGGCGAGCACGCCGGCTCCTGGCCGTACGGCCTCCCCGAGCTGCCCGGCCAGCGCGAGCTCCTGCGCGGGGCGCGCCGGATCGCCGTCCCCGGCTGCTACCCGACCGTGTCCACCCTCGCGATCGTCCCCGCGATCGCGGCCGGGCTGGTCGAGCCCGACGTCACCGTCGTCGCCGCATCCGGCACCAGTGGCGCGGGCAAGGCGGCCAAGCCGCACCTGCTCGGCAGCGAGGTGATGGGCAACGCCAGCGCCTACGGCGTGGGCGGCACCCACCGGCACACCCCCGAGATCGTCCAGAACCTCAGCGGCGTGCACGGCTCACCGGTGCGGGTCGGCTTCACGCCGCTCCTCGTGCCGATGTCCCGCGGCATCCTCGCCACGGTGCAGGCGCCCCTGCTCGACGGTGTGACGGCCGCGGGAGTCCGCGACGCCTATGCGGCGGCGTACGCCGACGAGCCCTTCGTCCACCTGCTGCCCGAGGGCCAGTGGCCGCAGACCCAGTCCGTCCTCGGCTCCAACGCCGTGCAGGTCCAGGTCGCCGTCGACGAGCGCGTACGACGACTCGTGGCGGTCGCCGTGGTCGACAACCTGGCCAAGGGCACCGCCGGCGCCGCCGTCCAGTGCATGAACCTCGCCCTGGGCCTCGACGAGGCCACCGGGCTCTCCACGATCGGACTCGCTCCATGAACTTCACCCCATCGAAATGCTCGCTTCGCTCCGCTTTCGACAGGGACCCCGAATGAGCACCACCCACCCCAGCGGCTTCACCGCCGCCGGCGTCGCGGCCGGACTCAAGACCAGCGGCGGCCTCGACCTCGCCCTGGTCGTCAACCACGGTCCCACCTTCGACTCCGCGAGCGTCTTCACCGCCAACCGCTGCAAGGCCAACCCGATCCTCTGGAGCCAGGAGGTCGTGAAGGACGGCGTCGTACGCGCCGTCGTGCTCAACTCCGGCGGCGCCAACTGCTACACCGGACCCGACGGCTTCCAGACCACCCACGCCGTGGCCGAGCGCGTCGCGACCGGGCTCGGCATCGGCGCACTCGACGTGGTCGTCTGCTCGACCGGCCTCATCGGGCTCGCCAACGACCGGGACGACCTGCTGGCTGGCGTCGACGCCGCGACCGCTGCTCTCGCCGAGGACGGGGGAGTGCCCGCCGCCCAGGCGATCATGACCACCGACTCGGTCGCCAAGACCGTCGTCGTCGAGGGCGCCGGCTGGTCGATCGGCGGGATGGCCAAGGGCGCCGGCATGCTCGCGCCCGCGCTCGCCACGATGCTGGTCGTGATCACGACTGACGCGGTCGTGCCCGCCGCCGAGCTCGACGCCGCCCTCCGCGCGGCGACGCGGGTGAGCTTCGAACGGCTCGACTCCGACGGGTGCATGTCGACCAACGACACCGTCACCGTCATGGCCAGTGGCGCCAGCGGCATCACACCCACTCCCGAGGACTTCGGCGCCGCACTCACGCAGGCCTGCACCGACCTCGCGATGCAGCTGCTCAAGGACGCCGAGGGCGCCGACCACGAGATCGCCATCACCACGCTCCACGCCGCGACGGAGGACGAGGCGGTCGAGGTCAGCCGCAGCGTCGCACGCAGCAACCTCTTCAAGGCCGCGGTCTTCGGCAACGACCCCAACTGGGGCCGCGTCCTCGCCTCCATCGGCACGACGGACGCCACGTTCGACCCCGCGGACCTCGACGTCGCGATGAACGGCGTCTGGGTGTGCCGCGAGTCCACGCCCGCCGAGGACCCGGCCACCGTCGACCTCACCGGCCGCGATGTCAGCGTGACCATCGACCTCAAGTCCGGCGACGCCCGCGCCACCGTCTGGACCAACGATCTCACCCACGCCTACGTCCACGAGAACAGCGCGTACAGCTCATGAACCAGATCCCCAGCCCCGGCCGGCCCGACCCCGCCAAGGCCCGTACGCTCGCCGCCGCCCTGCCGTGGCTCAAGCGCTACCACGGCCAGACGATCGTGGTGAAGTACGGCGGCAACGCGATGACCGACGACGCCCTCAAGGTCGCCTTCGCCGAGGACATTGCGTTCCTCCGGTTCGCTGGCTTCAAGCCGGTCGTCGTCCACGGCGGCGGCCCCCAGATCTCGTCGATGCTCGACCGGCTCGGCATCGAGTCGGAGTTCCGCGGCGGCCTCCGGGTGACCACCCCCGAGGCGATGGACGTGGTCCGGATGGTCCTCGTCGGCCAGGTCCAGCGCGAGCTGGTCGGCCTCATCAACCAGCACGGTCCGCTTGCCGTCGGGCTCTCGGGCGAGGATGCCGGCCTGTTCACCGCGGAACCCACCAACACCATCGTCGATGGCGAGGAGGTCGACCTCGGCCTCGTGGGCGAAGTGGCCCGGGTGCGGCCCGAGGCAGTCCTCGACCTGATCGAGGCGGGCCGGGTGCCGGTCGTCAGCTCGGTCGCTCCCGACGTCAACGGTCTGGTGCACAACGTCAACGCCGACACCGCAGCCGCCGCGCTCGCCGTCGCGCTCGGTGCCGAGAAGCTCATGGTCCTCACCGACGTCGAGGGGCTCTACCGCGACTACGGCAACTCCGACGACCTGATCCAGGAGATCAGCCCGGAAGCCCTCGGCGAGATGCTGCCGAGCCTTGACGCCGGGATGATCCCGAAGATGCGCGCCTGCTACGAGGCCGTCATCGGCGGCGTGCCCCGGGCCACCGTGGTCGACGGCCGCGAGCCGCACGCGGTGCTCCTCGAGATCTTCACCGACGAGGGCGTCGGCACCCAGGTGCTCCCCGGCGCCGTCACCAAGCTGCGCAAGCCCTACGCGAAGGAGGAGCCGTCGTGACCCACCCTGCGCAGGAGCGCTACCTCGCCTCCCTGATGAACACCTTCGGACCGCCGCGGCTCCAGCTCGCCCGTGGCGCCGGCGCCCACGTCTGGGACGTCGACGGCAACGAGTACGTCGACTTCTTCGCCGGCATCGCCGTCAATGCGCTCGGCCACGCCCACCCCGCGCTGGTGGAGGCCGTCACCACCCAGCTGTCGACGCTCGGCCACGTGTCGAACTTCTTCGCCACCGAGCCGCAGGTCGGCCTCGCCGAGCGACTGCTCTCGCTCCTCGGCTGGACCGATGGCCGGGTCTTCTTCAGCAACTCGGGCGCCGAGGCCAACGAGGCCGCGCTCAAGCTGACCCGTCGCACCGGCCGCACCCGCCTCATCGCCGCGGAGGGCTCCTTCCACGGCCGGACCATGGGCGCCCTCGCGCTCACATCCAAGGCGGCCTACCGCGAGCCCTTCGAGCCGCTGCCGGGCGACGTCACCTTTGTGCCGTACGACGACGTGGCCGCGCTCGAGGCAGCCGTCGACGACACCGTGGCCGCCATCGTCCTCGAGCCGATCCAGGGCGAGGCCGGCGTCGTCGTTCCGGACGCGGGCTACCTCGCCGCCGCCCAGCGCATCGCGCACGAGCACGGCGCGATGCTGTGGCTCGACGAGGTGCAGACCGGCATCGGTCGTACGGGCGCCTGGTTCGCCCACCAGCTCGTCGACGGCGTACGCCCGGACATCGTCACCCTCGCGAAGGGCCTCGGCGGCGGCATCCCGATCGGCGCCACCGTCGCCCACGGCGCGGCCGCGAGCCTGCTCAAGCCCGGCAACCACGGCACCACCTTCGGCGGCAACCCGGTCGCGTGCGCCGCCGCCCTCGCCGTGCTCGACGTCATCGAGCGCGACGACCTGCTGTCGGCCGCCGTCGAGCGCGGCGCACACCTCACCCGGGCACTCGCCGCCGAGCAGGAGGTCATCGCCGTCGAGGGACGTGGCCTGATGCTCGGGGTCCAGCTCGCGGACGAGACCGCCGCGGCGGTCGTGGCCCGGGCCCAGGCCCGCGGCTTCCTGCTCAACAACACCGGGCCGGCGCGGCTGCGCTTCGTCCCACCGCTCACGATCACCGAGGCCGACATCGCCGTCCTCGCCGACGCGTGGGCCGACATCGTGACCGATCCCGAGGAGCTCAAGCCGTGACCCGCCACTTCCTGCGCGACGACGACCTGTCTCCCGCCGAGCTCATCGAGGTCCTGGACCTCGCCGACCGGATGAAGGCCGAGCCCTTCGACCACAAGCCGCTCACCGGCCCGCGGACCGTCGCGCTCGTCTTCGACCGGCCCACCCTGCGGACCCAGGTCTCGTTCGCCGCCGGCATCGCAGAGCTCGGCGGCAACCCGATGACCGTCGACGGTGGCCTGGCGGCTATGGGTTCGCGCGAGGGCGTCGAGGACGTCGCTCGCGTGCTCGGCCGGCAGGCGGCCGCCATCGTGTGGCGCACCGCCCACCAGAGCGACGTGGTGACGATGGCCGAGCACGCCGGCGTGCCCGTCCTCAACGCGCTCACCGACGAGTTCCACCCGTGCCAGCTGCTCGCCGACCTCCAGACCGTGCGCGAGCACAAGGGCCGGCTCGCGGGCGTACGGGCCGCCTTCGTCGGCGACGGAGCCTGCAACATGGGCAACTCGTGGGTGCTCGCGGGAGCCGCTGCCGGGATGCACGTCGTGATCGGCGCGCCCGAGGGCTTCACGCCCGACGCCGACGTCATCGCCACCGCCCGGACGATCGCCCAGGAGACCGGCGGCTCGATCGAGCTGACCGTCGACCCGGTCGAGGCCGTGAGCGGCGCCGACGTCGTCATCACCGACTCCTGGGTCAGCATGGGCCGCGAGGAGGAGTCCGCGGACCGGCTCCGGATCTTCCCGCCCTACGGTGTGACCGAGGAGCTGCTCGCCCACGCCGACCCGGAGGCCATCGTCATGCACTGCCTGCCCGCCTACCGCGGCAAGGAGATCTCCGAGGCAGTCATCGAGGGCACGCAGTCGGTCGTGTGGGACGAGGCGGAGAACCGCCGGCACGCGCAGAAGGCCGTCCTCACCTGGCTCCTGGACCGCTCATGACGGCTCTCACGCCCCTCACGAAGGGGGCCCGCCACCAGCGCATCGTCGAGATCGTCACCACCCACCCGGTGCGGTCCCAGACCGAGCTCGCCGACCTGCTCGGCGACCACGGCGTCCACGTCACCCAGGCCACGTTGAGCCGCGACCTCGTCGAGCTCGACGCGGTCAAGGTGCGCGGCGCCGACGGTGCCCTGGTGTACGCCGTGCCCGGCGAGGGCGGTGACCGGTCCGTCGTGGCACCCCGCGAGACCGCCGCCGGCCGCGACCGGCTCGCCCGCCTCTGCGCCGAGCTCCTGGTCAGCGCCGAGGCGAGCGCCAACCTGGTCGTCCTGCGCACCCCTCCCGGCGCCGCCCAGTTCCTCGCCAGTGCCTTCGACAAGGCCGACCTCGGCGAGGTCCTCGGCACGATCGCCGGCGACGACACGCTGCTCGTCATCGGGCGCGACCCCGAGGGTGGCGACGCGCTCGTCCGGCGGTTCCTCGACCTCGCCAACCACCACACGCCCTCCCCATCAACTGCTGCAGACAAGGACGTCATCTCGTGAGCAAGGTCCTCACCTCCCTCCCCGTCGGCGAGCGCGTCGGCATCGCCTTCTCCGGAGGTCTCGACACCTCCGTGGCGGTCGCCTGGATGCGCGCCGGGGGAGCGGTGCCGTGCACCTACACCGCCGACATCGGGCAGTACGACGAGCCCGACATCTCCGGCGTGCCGGCCCGGGCGATGCAGTACGGCGCCGAGCTGGCGCGCGCGCTCGACTGCAAGGCCCAACTGGTCGAGGAGGGTCTCGCGGCGCTCGCGTGCGGTGCCTTCCACATCCGTTCCGGCGGCCGCGTCTACTTCAACACCACGCCACTGGGCCGCGCCGTCACCGGCACGATGCTGGTGCGCGCGATGCACGACGACGGCGTCAACATCTGGGGCGACGGATCAACCTTCAAGGGCAACGACATCGAGCGGTTCTACCGCTACGGCCTCCTCGCCAACCCGGACCTGCGGATCTACAAGCCGTGGCTGGACGCCGACTTCGTCACCGAGCTCGGTGGGCGCCACGAGATGAGCGCCTGGCTGATCGAGCAGAACCTGCCCTACCGCGACAGCCAGGAGAAGGCGTACTCCACCGACGCCAACATCTGGGGCGCCACCCACGAGGCCAAGACGCTCGAGCACCTCGACGTCTCGCTCGAGGTCGTCGAGCCGATCATGGGCGTGAAGTTCTGGGACCCCTCGGTCGCGATCCAGACCGAGGACGTGACGATCCGCTTCGACCAGGGACGCCCGGTCGCCATCAACGGCGTCGTGTACGACGACCCGGTCGCGCTGGTCCACGAGGCCAACACCATCGGTGGGCGCCACGGCCTCGGCATGTCCGACCAGATCGAGAACCGGATCATCGAGGCCAAGTCGCGCGGCGTGTACGAGGCGCCGGCGATGGCGCTGCTCTTCATCGCGTACGAGCGGCTGGTCAACGCCATCCACAACGAGGACACCGTCGCGCAGTACCACAACGAGGGCCGCAAGCTCGGCCGGCTGCTGTACGAGGGCCGCTGGCTCGACCCGCAGGCGCTGATGATCCGCGAGTCGATCCAGCGCTGGATCGCCTCGCTCGTGGTCGGCGAGGTCACCATCCGGCTGCGGCGTGGCGAGGACTACTCGATCGTCAGCACCAGCGGTCCGACGTTCTCCTACCATCCCGACAAGCTGTCGATGGAGCGCACCGACAACGCGGCGTTCGGCCCGACCGACCGGATCGGCCAGCTCACGATGCGCAACCTCGACATCGCCGACTCGCGTGCCAAGCTCGAGCTCTACGCCGCCCAGCCGCTCGACCAGGGCCAGGTGCTCGTCGAGAACGGCACGCTATTCGGTGCCATCGAGGCCGGCGGCTACGACAGGATCACCGACAACCCCTCGGCCCGTTCGGAGTCGGAGGACGACAGCGCCCTCGACGCCGCAGCGATGGAGTTCGGAACCGACTGATGACCCAGCCCGGCACCACCAACGAAGGCTCCCTCTGGGGCGGCCGGTTCGCGAGCGGGCCGTCGCCGGAGCTCCAGGCACTCTCGCGGTCGACCCACTTCGACTGGCAGCTGACGCCGTACGACCTCGCGGGCTCACGGGCTCACGCCAACGCTCTCCACACCGCCGGCCTGCTCACCGATGTCGACCACGCCGAGCTGTTGCGCGGCCTGGCGGTGCTGGGGGAGAGGTACGCCGCCGGCGACCTGCACCCGGCCCCGACGGACGAGGACGTCCATGGAGCTCTGGAGCGGCTGCTCGTCGACGAGGTCGGCTCCGAGGTGGGTGGGCGCATCCGCGCGGGACGCTCGCGCAACGACCAGATCGCCACGCTGTTCCGGGCGTACCTGCTCGACCACGTCCGCACGATCGCGCGCCAGGTCCTCGACCTGGTCGACGTGCTCGCGGCCCAGGCTGCCGACCACCTCGCTCCCGGCAGCGAGAGCGTCATGCCGGGCCGTACGCACCTGCAGCACGCGCAGCCGGTGCTGCTGTCGCACCACCTTCTTGCGCACGCCTGGCCGCTCCTGCGCGACGTCGCCCGCCTCGATGACTGGACGCGCCGGGTGTCGGCCGAGTCGCCGTACGGCGCGGGCGCGCTGGCGGGCTCGTCGCTAGGCCTCGACCCCGAGCAGGTGGCCCACGAGCTCGGCTTCTCGGGCTCGAGCCCGAACTCGATCGACGGCACGGCTGCGCGCGACTTCGTGGCGGAGTTCGCGTTCGTCACCGCGATGATCGGCGTCGACGTCTCGCGCCTGGCCGAGGAGGTCATCCTCTGGTCGACGCGCGAGTTCGACTTCGTGACTCTCCACGACTCGTGGAGCACCGGGTCGAGCATCATGCCGCAGAAGAAGAACCCCGACGTCGCCGAGCTCGCGCGGGGCAAGTCGGGCCGGCTGGTCGGCAACCTCGCGGGTCTGATGACCACGCTCAAGGCGTTGCCGCTGGCCTACAACCGCGACCTGCAGGAGGACAAGGAGCCGGTCTTCGACTCGGTGGACACCCTCGAGGTACTGCTGCCCGCCTTCAGCGGCATGGTTGCCACGCTCACGTTCAACGTCGCGCGGATGGCCGAGCTGGCACCCCAGGGGTTCTCGCTCGCGACCGATGTCGCCGAGTGGCTGGTGCGGGAGGGCGTGCCGTTCCGCGACGCCCATGAGCTGGCCGGAGCGTGCGTACGTCGCTGCGAGGAGCTCGGCTGCGACCTTCCCGACCTCACCGACGAGCAGCTCGCCGCGATCTCGCCGGCGCTGAGGCCCGACGTACGTTCGGTCCTCACGGTCGAGGGGTCCGTCGCGTCCCGTTCGGGCCGTGGCGGTACGGCGCCCGCGAGGGTGCGCGAGCAGCTCGACGAGGTCCGCTCCGTGGCGGCCGATCACCGTGGCCGACTGGGCTGAGGGCGACCCGCTCGAGGTCGCCCCGCGGTTGCTGGGCGCGGTCCTCACCCACGGCGGCGTCTCGGTGCGGCTGACCGAGGTGGAGGCGTACGCCGGTCCGGCCGACCCGGGCTCCCACGCCTACCGCGGTCAGACCGACCGCAACCGCGTCATGTTCGGCCCGCCCGGGCACCTCTACGTGTACTTCGTGTACGGAATGCACCACTGCGCCAACCTCGTCACCGGACCGGACGGCGACCCGGGGGCCGTGCTCCTGCGCGCGGGTGAGGTCGTCGCCGGGCTCGACCTGGCCCGTGAGCGCCGGCGGGGGAGCAGCGACCGTGACCTGGCACGCGGCCCGGCGCGGCTGTGCCGCGCGCTCGGGATCGATCTCGCCGACAACGGCGCCCGCCCGGCCCTCGAGCGCGGGGAGCCCGTCGCCACGATCAGCAGCGGTCCGCGCGTCGGGTTGAGGCACGCGGCCGACCGTCCGTGGCGGTTCTGGGTGACGGACGATCGCACCGTCAGCACCTACCGGCCAGCCGCCCCACGCCGCGCCGTACGTCGCTGACCTGCGGTTTCTCGCTCACAGACCCCCCGGTTTGGCACCGCCCGGAGGGAGGGTCTACAGTTCTTCTTGTCGCTGCAAGTGGCGCCGCCTCCTGGCCAGAAGGTCAGCTGAAGCGGAAACCTGGCAACGACCACCTGAGCACGATGCCCACGAGTTTGACGGTGAGCACCGAGCCCGGTAAGTTTCTGCAGGTTGCCCCGCGACCGAACCGGCCCAGCCGGCGAGGATCGGGTGCGTCTGATTTTTGAGAACTCAACAGTGTGTTTGATTAGTCGACGAATTGGTTTGTTTTGCCCCGTTGACGTCATGTGAAGTTGCCTCGTTTGTGGGGTGGTGGAGTGTGGTGTCGCGGTTTCTTTGACAATGATTCTGAACGATTGTTTCGGCAGTTGATGTCAGTTTTGTTTTTTGTCAGGGGATGTGGCTCTTATTGATATTCCTTGGCTCACTTTGGTGGGTTGGGGTTTGTTTTCGATGGAGAGTTTGATCCTGGCTCAGGACGAACGCTGGC
>NZ_SDWV01000039.1 GCF_004137345.1 Nocardioides zhouii | reverse complement strand
TATTCCTTGGCTCACTTTGGTGGGTTGGGGTTTGTTTTCGATGGAGAGTTTGATCCTGGCTCAGGACGAACGCTGGCGGCGTGCTTAACACATGCAAGTCGAGCGGAAAGGCCACTTCGGTGGTACTCGAGCGGCGAACGGGTGAGTAACACGTGAGTAATCTGCCCCTGGCTTTGGGATAGCCACCGGAAACGGTGATTAATACCGGATACGACCGCTCCTCGCATGAGGTGGTGGTGGAAAGTTTTTCGGCCAGGGATGTGCTCGCGGCCTATCAGCTTGATGGTGAGGTAATGGCTCACCATGGCTTCGACGGGTAGCCGGCCTGAGAGGGTGACCGGTCACACTGGGACTGAGACACGGCCCAGACTCCTACGGGAGGCAGCAGTGGGGAATATTGGACAATGGGCGGAAGCCTGATCCAGCAACGCCGCGTGAGGGATGACGGCCTTCGGGTTGTAAACCTCTTTCGGTGGGGACGAAGCGCAAGTGACGGTACCCACTAAAGAAGCACCGGCCAACTACGTGCCAGCAGCCGCGGTAATACGTAGGGTGCGAGCGTTGTCCGGAATTATTGGGCGTAAAGGGCTCGTAGGCGGTTTGTCGCGTCGGGAGTGAAAACCAGGTGCTTAACACCTGGCTTGCTTTCGATACGGGCAGACTAGAGGTATGCAGGGGAGAACGGAATTCCTGGTGTAGCGGTGAAATGCGCAGATATCAGGAGGAACACCGGTGGCGAAGGCGGTTCTCTGGGCATGACCTGACGCTGAGGAGCGAAAGTGTGGGGAGCGAACAGGATTAGATACCCTGGTAGTCCACACCGTAAACGTTGGGCGCTAGGTGTGGGGTCCATTCCACGGATTCCGTGCCGCAGCTAACGCATTAAGCGCCCCGCCTGGGGAGTACGGCCGCAAGGCTAAAACTCAAAGGAATTGACGGGGGCCCGCACAAGCGGCGGAGCATGCGGATTAATTCGATGCAACGCGAAGAACCTTACCTGGGTTTGACATACACCCTGCCGCTCCAGAGATGGGGCTTCTTTTGGGGGTGTACAGGTGGTGCATGGCTGTCGTCAGCTCGTGTCGTGAGATGTTGGGTTAAGTCCCGCAACGAGCGCAACCCTCGTTCTATGTTGCCAGCATGCCCTTCGGGGTGATGGGGACTCATAGGAGACTGCCGGGGTCAACTCGGAGGAAGGTGGGGATGACGTCAAGTCATCATGCCCCTTATGTCCAGGGCTTCACGCATGCTACAATGGCCGGTACAAAGGGCTGCGATCCCGTAAGGGGGAGCGAATCCCAAAAAGCCGGTCTCAGTTCGGATTGGGGTCTGCAACTCGACCCCATGAAGTCGGAGTCGCTAGTAATCGCAGATCAGCAACGCTGCGGTGAATACGTTCCCGGGCCTTGTACACACCGCCCGTCACGTCACGAAAGTCGGCAACACCCGAAGCCGGTGGCCCAACCCTTGTGGAGGGAGCCGTCGAAGGTGGGGCTGGCGATTGGGACGAAGTCGTAACAAGGTAGCCGTACCGGAAGGTGCGGCTGGATCACCTCCTTTCTAAGGAGCACACGCCCCGACCAGTGGCGAATGTTCACTGGCGCATGGTGGTGTTCACTAGTGGAATCGTCGACGATCACGCATCCAGCTTCTGCTGGGTGGCTGGGCCTTCGGGTCTGGTGCCTTCGGGTCTGGGTTACCTGTTGCCTCACGTTGGTGGGGGATGGGGTCAAGCACACTGTTGGGTCCTGATGAATCAGCCGCCCAGTTCCTGCCCTACGGGGTAGGGGTTGGTGCCCAGTGATGGGTGGTGTCTGGTTGTTCTGGTCCTCCCTTTGCCTGTTGCTGTCTGTGGATGGTGGTGGGGGTTGGTGGGGTTGTTGTTTGAGATCTGCATAGTGGACGCGAGCATCTACAGCACTCGCCACGTCGGTTCGGCTTCCTTTGGGGGGTTGGGCTGGGTTGGTTGTGGTGTTGTTAGAGCAATTCAGCAAACGTGCGCCTTTGGGTGTGGGTTTGTATGAGTCTGTAAGTTTGTGTGACCCGGTTTTTCCTCTCTTTCCTTGGGGATGGGTCATGCGTTTTGTGTGAAGCCGGTCTGCTGGGTGATTGTCCTGGTGGGTTGGTTGTTGTTTTTTGTGGTGTGTGTTGGTGGCGTTGTGGGCGCATGTGTGTTGTGTGTTTGTGACGTTGTTGAGACAAGCTATGAAGGGCACATGGTGGATGCCTTGGCATCAAGAGCCGATGAAGGACGTTGGAGCCTGCGATAAGCCCTGGGGAGTTGGCAACCGAGCTGTGATCCGGGGGTGTCCGAATGGGGGAACCCAGCACGAGTCATGTCGTGTTACCCGCATCTGAATATATAGGGTGTGTGGAGGGAACGTCGGGAAGTGAAACATCTCAGTACCGACAGGAAGAGAAAACAACAGTGATTCCGAGAGTAGTGGCGAGCGAAATCGGATGAGGCTAAACCATGGCTGTGTGATACCCGGCAGGGGTTGCAGTCATGGGGTCGTGGGACCGCTCATTACGTGCTGCCGTGCGTGGAGGAAGTAAAAAACCTGTGTGGAAGTCGAAGTCGGTTGGAAAGCCGTACCGTAGAGGGTGATAGGCCCGTAGACGTAAAGCGCAGGCTTCCGAGCGTGTTCCCAAGTAACACGGAACCCCTGAAATTCCGTGTGAATCTGGCGGGACCACCCGTTAAGCCTAAATACTCCTTGATGACCGATAGCGGACAAGTACCGTGAGGGAAAGGTGAAAAGTACCCCTGGCGGGGAGTGAAATAGTACCTGAAACCGTGTGCCTACAATCCGTCGGAGCCTTATGTCTGAGCTTGCTCAGGTGGGGGTGACGGCGTGCCTTTTGAAGAATGAGCCTGCGAGTTTGCGGTGTGTTGCGAGGTTAACCCGTGTGGGGAAGCCGTAGCGAAAGCGAGTCCGAATAGGGCGATTCAGTAGCGCGCTCAAGACCCGAAGCGAAGTGATCTATCCATGGGCAGGTTGAAGCGTCGGTAAGACGACGTGGAGGACCGAACCCACTTAGGTTGAAAACTGAGGGGATGACCTGTGGATAGGGGTGAAAGGCCAATCAAACTTCGTGATAGCTGGTTCTCCCCGAAATGCATTTAGGTGCAGCGTTGCGTGTTTCTTGCCGGAGGTAGAGCACTGGATAGCTAATGGGCCCTACAAGGTTACTGACGTTAGCCAAACTCCGAATGCCGGTAAGTGAGAGCGCAGCAGTGAGACTGCGGGGGATAAGCTCCGTAGTCGAGAGGGAAACAGCCCAGACCATCAGCTAAGGCCCCTAAGCGGTGACTAAGTGGAAAAGGATGTGGAGTCGCATTGACAACCAGGAGGTTGGCTTGGAAGCAGCCACCCTTGAAAGAGTGCGTAATAGCTCACTGGTCAAGTGATTCCGCGCCGACAATGTAGCGGGGCTCAAGTCATCCGCCGAAGCTATGGCATTCAGCAATTACATCAGCATCGACTTGATCGGTGTTCAGTGTGCTGGATGGGTAGGGGAGCGTCGTGTGGGCAGTGAAGCGCCGGAGTGATCCAGGTGTGGAGCCCACACGAGTGAGAATGCAGGCATGAGTAGCGAATCACGGGTGAGAAACCCGTGCGCCGAATGATCAAGGGTTCCAGGGTCAAGCTAATCTGCCCTGGGTAAGTCGGGACCTAAGGCGAGGCCGACAGGCGTAGTCGATGGACAACGGGTTGATATTCCCGTACCGGCGAAGTTGCGCCCATGATGAACCTGGTGATGCTAACCACCCGAAGCTCATCGGACCGGACCCTTCGGGGCGAGGCTGGTGTGTGGAGCGTGGGACCCGAACCGGTAGTAGTCAAGCGATGGGGTGACACAGGAAGGTAGCCCAGCCACAGCGATGGTTGTCTGTGGGCAAGCGCGTAGGACGTGGTGTAGGCAAATCCGCACCATCCACTTCAGTGTGGAGTCTGAGACGTGACGCGGAGCCGCCTAGGCGAAGTGGGTGATCCTATGCTGTCGAGAAAAACCTCTAGCGAGCAACGAGCCGCCCGTACCCCAAACCGACTCAGGTGATCAAGTAGAGAATACTAAGGCGATCGAGACAACCATGGTTAAGGAACTCGGCAAAATGCCCCCGTAACTTCGGGAGAAGGGGGGCCCGGATCGTGAACCCACTTGCTGGGGGAAGCGTGAAGGGCCGCAGAGACCAGGGGGAAGCGACTGTTTACTAAAAACACAGGTCCGTGCGAAGTTGTAAGACGATGTATACGGACTGACTCCTGCCCGGTGCTGGAAGGTTAAGAGGACCGGTTAGACACATTCGTGTGTCGAAGCTGAGAATTTAAGCCCCAGTAAACGGCGGTGGTAACTATAACCATCCTAAGGTAGCGAAATTCCTTGTCGGGTAAGTTCCGACCTGCACGAATGGAGTAACGACTTCCCCACTGTCTCAACCATGGACTCGGCGAAATTGCACTACGAGTAAAGATGCTCGTTACGCGCGGCAGGACGGAAAGACCCCGGGACCTTTACTATAGTTTGGTATTGGTGTTTGGTACGGCTTGTGTAGGATAGGTGGGAGACTGTGAAGCCCTCACGCCAGTGTGGGTGGAGTCAACGTTGAAATACCACTCTGGTCGTACTAGATGTCTAACCTAGGTCCATTATCTGGATCAGGGACAGTGCCTGATGGG
This sequence comes from Nocardioides zhouii, assembly GCF_004137345.1. GTDB lineage: Bacteria > Actinomycetota > Actinomycetes > Propionibacteriales > Nocardioidaceae > Nocardioides > Nocardioides zhouii. The sequence continues at coordinate 989 of NZ_SDWV01000039.1, read as the reverse complement.
TAGTTTAACTGGGGCGGTTGCCTCCTAAAATGTAACGGAGGCGCTCAAAGGTTCCCTCAGCCTGGTTGGCAATCAGGTGGCGAGTGTAAGTGCACAAGGGAGCTTGACTGTGAGACAGACATGTCGAGCAGGGACGAAAGTCGGAACTAGTGATCTGGCCACGGCATGTGGAAGCGTGGTCACTCAACGGATAAAAGGTACCCCGGGGATAACAGGCTGATCTTCCCCAAGAGTCCATATCGACGGGATGGTTTGGCACCTCGATGTCGGCTCGTCGCATCCTGGGGCTGGAGTAGGTCCCAAGGGTTGGGCTGTTCGCCCATTAAAGCGGCACGCGAGCTGGGTTTAGAACGTCGTGAGACAGTTCGGTCCCTATCCGCCGCGCGCGCAGGAAACTTGAGAAAGGCTGTCCCTAGTACGAGAGGACCGGGATGGACGAACCTCTGGTGTGCCAGTTGTTCTGCCAAGAGCACGGCTGGTTGGCTACGTTCGGAAGTGATAACCGCTGAATGCATCTAAGCGGGAAGCACGTTTCAAGATGAGGTTTCCCACCACGTAAGTGGGTAAGGCCCCCCACAGAACATGGGGTTGATAGGCCGGAGGTGTACAGCAGCAATGCCCAGCCGACCGGTACTAATAGGCCGAGGGCTTGTCCCAACACCGTACACAAACACACAAACCATTCAACGGTGACGTGTGAAAGCGTACGAAACAACGGTCAAGCCACCACATACCGCGCAAACAACGAACACAAGCACCAAGCTTGCAACGCGTCCACTAAGCAGTTCCCAACCAACACACCCAACCCCGAAAACCAGCAATGGTCACCAAGGGTGAGGCGAGTGTGAAGTGGTTGAAAGAGTTACGGCGGCCATAGCGAAACGGGAAACACCCGGTCCCATACCGAACCCGGAAGTTAAGCCTTTCAGCGCCGATGGTACTGCAACCGAGAGGTTGTGGGAGAGTAGGACGCCGCCGGACATACATTG
>NZ_SDWV01000038.1 GCF_004137345.1 Nocardioides zhouii | reverse complement strand
GTGGTCATCACGGCACCTTCCCCGCTGACACTCGTCAGCGCGTCAGGCCGGAAACACCGTTAAATCCACAGTCCCCCTGGCTGCCACGGGTTGACGGCCAAGAACCTGGGATGTCTGCCGCGATGAGTGCGTCCAGCCGGCTCCCTTCTGTTGTCAACCGGTTCGGCGTAGCGTCCTGTTCGCGGGTCCGGGAAGTAGCTGATCCGAAGTGTCGATGAGCGGGTGGTGCCGTGGTGCCGCAAGAAGGTGCGTCAGCATCCGTCGAACGGCCCAGTGGACCACTCGGTGGCGACGTACAACCCAGTGTCTGGGAGTGCGGCTCACGTCGGAGCGTCGGGAGGGCATGAGACCGTGATCAGTCACGCCTTCCAGATGCGCAGCGAGGGCCGGTTCGTGCTCAGGAGTTGCCGTCGAGCAGCCACGTGCCGCTGACGCGGCGGAGGCGATGGATCTCCGTGGTGTTGAACGCGCTGGTGGTCAGCTTGACCTTGGCCTTGTTGCCGTTCACGACGATCGTCCTGGCGCGGATGGTCCCGTAGCCGCCCATCTCCGCGACGGCCTCACTGAGGTCCTGAATCATCTCCGGGCAGGAAGCGTCGGCGTCGACCAGGCCGATCTCGACGAAGTCCGCCTTCGCCTCGGCCTCGGCCCGCTTCGTCAGGAGGGAGCACGCGGTGACGCCGTCACCGGCCTCGACCGCCGCCATGAACCTCTTCACAGCCAGGGCGGGCTTCTTGATCAGCGCCGACGACGTAGCGCACTCAGCCGATTGCGCCAAGGTGCATGCTCGCGTCAGCGCTTGCCGGCGATCCGGGCAGCCCGGCCCTAGACTCCCGGCCGTGACCGCGCGGGAGCCGATCTGGCGTGAGCCGGGCATGACGTCGCTGGTGCTGATGACGTTCGCCGGCTTCTCCGGGTTCGCGATGCTGTTCACCGTGGCGCCCCTGTGGGCGGTCGAGGGTGGGGCCACCACAGCCGGCGCCGGGCTCGTGAACGGCGTGCTCCTGCTCGTCACCGTGCTCACGCAGCTGCTTGTGCCGAGGGCGTTGCGACGCTTCGGTTGGGGTGCGGTGCTGGCATTCGGGCTTGTGCTGTTGGGCGCTCCGGGTGTCCTGTTGTCACTCAGCGACGGGCTGGGCGCGATCCTGGCGATCTCGGCCGCCCGCGGCGTGGGTTTCGGTGTCCTCACGGTCACCGGGAGCGCGGCGGTCGCCGCGCTGGTGAGCCCGGAGCGGCGCGGGGAGGCGATCGGGACGTACGGCCTCGCCATCGCGGTGCCGAACCTGGTCATCCTCCCGGCGGCACCGTGGTTGGCTGAGAGCGTCGGCTACGGCGTCACGTTCGTGCTGAGCGCCTTGCCGCTGGCCGGCATCCCGGCGGCGCTCAGGCTCGCCTCGACTTTGCACCTCAAGGTCCCTGATCTCCACCCCGGCGCCGGCGGGTCAGCCGGGCCGGGAGACGACGGAGCCGCCACCTATCGCCGACTGCTGCGGCCGATGCTGCTGCTGTTGGCCGTGACGCTGGCCGGGGGAGCGGTCATCACCTTCACGCCGCAGATGGTCGACGACGCCGCGATCGCAGCGGTGGGCCTCTTCGCCATGGGACTGTCGGCAGCCGTCGCCCGGTGGCGGATCGGGCTGCTCGCGGACCGGCGAGGCGCCCAGCCCTTCCTCGCGCCACTCGTCGTGCTGACGGCGGTGGCGATGGCCCTCGTCTCCTGGTCGGTGGCCAGCACCGGGCACACCCGCTCCGGGGCCTTCATGTGCGCGATGCTGCTGCTCGGCGTCTGCTACGGCGGCCTGCAGAACCTGACCCTGCTGATCTCCTTTGCCGCCGTCCATCGCCGTCACCACAACGTGGCGAGCGCGGTGTGGAACGTCGGCTTCGATGCAGGCACGGCTCTGGGGTCCGTGGCGGTCGGTGTGGTCGCCGAGCTGACGTCCTTCGCCACGGCTCTGCTGGTGGCCGGCGGGACCGCCGTGCTGACGCTTCCGCTTGCGGTGCACCGCATCCGGGGTGAGCAGACGAGCGCTGGCCGACGAATTACACAATTGTTCTTCACTCATCGGCGTGGCGGGCTTGACTAAACCCTCATACGATCACTCATCGTGCACCAACAGCCTCATGAGTCACACCCGTCACAACGCCCCCGTCCAGCCCTTGAAGGGCTCCAGCGCTGGGCGCGTCGTGGCGTGCGTACGACCAAGTTGTTGGTCGGGGTGTTCGTGCTTCTCGCGCTCGCGATGCCGAGCACCGTCGGCAAGTTCAGCCTCACCACGTCGACGTACCTGTGCACCGGCTACGCCGGCTGCCAGGCGGCCGGGTACGGGAACGCCGGTTATGGGCAGGCGTCGTCGAAGATGTACTGGCGGATGTACTCCGGGCACAACTGCACCAACTACGTCGCGTACCGCCTGATCCAGAACGGGATACCGGCCACCCGACCGTGGGAGGGCAACGGCAACGCCTCGAACTGGGGCGTGGCGATGGCCGGCATCACCGATCAGACCCCCACGGTCGGAGCGGTCGCCTGGTACAAGCCGCACGTCACTCCGGCGGGCTCGAACGGCCACGTCGCGTACGTCGAGCAGGTCATCTCCGACACCGAGATCATCGTCTCGGAGGACTACTGGGGCGGCGACTTCTACTGGCGGCGCATCACCAAGACCGGCGGCGGCTGGCCCTCGGGGTTCATCCACTTCAACGACCGCGTCGTCGCGCCGACGACCGCTCCGGCCATCGTGGGCACGCCTGCGGTCGGTGCGCCGCTCGAGGTGGCGACCGGCGCGTGGACCCCCACGCCCAGCAGCGTCACCGTCCAGTGGCTCGCCGACGGAGCCGCGATCCCGGGCGCCACTGCGCCCACGTACGTCCCGACGCCGGACGTGAAGGGCAAGCCCCTGACCGCCCAGGTGACGGCCCAGCTCGACGGCTACACCGCTGGCCAGGCGGTCCTCGCCACCGCGCCCGTTGCGCCCGGCGTGTTCCAGCCCGCGGAGGTGCCGGCGATCCAGGGTGTCGCGGAGGTCGGTCAGACGCTGACGCTCACGTCGTCGTCCTGGGCGCCGCAACCCGCCAAGGTCACGACCCAGTGGTACGCCGACGGAGCTGCGATTCCCGACGCCACCGGAGCGACCCTCGTGCTCACCCGCGACCACATCGACCGCATCATCAGCGCACGCGTCACGGCCAGCGCGAGCGGCTACCGGAAGTCGATCTCGACCCCGCCCGAGACCACCGCCGTCCTCGCCAAGCCCGTCGCGATCGTCAGCCCGTCCCGCGTGAAGGGCGCCCCTGAGGTGGGGACCCGACTCGTCGCCAAGGCCGGGACCGTCAAGCCCACGGACGCGACGGCGACGTACGCCTGGCTCAGGAACGGCCAGCCCATCGCCAAGGCCACGAACCCGACGTACACGGTCCGCCGGGCGGATCTCGGCAGCGCCCTGTCGCTCCAGGTCACCCTGACGCGGCGCCACTTCCGAGACACCACTGAGTCGGTGGCCGTCGCCCCGATCACGACGGTTCCCGAGGTGAAGGTGCGCACCGACGCCTCCCGCAAGCGCGTCGTGGTCGACATCCGCGTCAAGGCTCTGGGGGCGCGCAAGCCGGACGGTGCCATCACCGTCAGCATCGGGAAGCGCACGGTCGAGGCCCAGGTCGTCGCCGGGAGCGCGCGTGTCGTCGTACGCGGCGCCAAAGCCGGAACGCGGCCGGTGGTCGTGAGCTACGCGGGTACGGACTTCGTGCAGCCGGCAGTCGCGGAGTCGAGCGTCGACATCCCGCGCTAGAACACCGTCCAGTCCGAGTACGTCGTGAACGCGTCGAGCGCGGCGAGACCGGCAGCGGACGAGCCTGACGGCCCGAGCGCGGGACTCCAGACGCACGCCACGCCGCGGTCCGGGATGACGGCCAGGATCCCGCCGCCGACGCCGCTCTTGGCGGGCAGGCCGACGCGGTAGGCGAACTCGCCCGCGGAGTCATACGTGCCGCAGGTGAGCATCACGGCGTTGATCCGCTTCGCCTCGCGCGCGCTGAGCAGCTGGGAGCCGTCGGACAGGACGCCGTCGCGGGCGAGGAAGAGGCCGGCGAGGGCGAGCTCGCGGCAGGTCATCGACAGCGCGCACTGGGCGACGTACTGGTTGATGACCTCGTCCACGGACGTCTCGAGGTTGCCGTAGCTGGCGAGCAGATGCGCGACCGCGAACGTACGGTGCCCGGCCGCGAGCTCCGAGCGCGCCACGTCGAGGTCCATGTCGAGGTCGGCGCGGCCGCTCTCGCGCCGCATCAGGTCGCGAAGCGTGCCACTGGCGTCGCCGGTCATCGCGTGGAGCCGGTCGGTCACGACGAGGGCACCGGCGTTGATGAACGGGTTGCGCGGCCGTCCCGCCTCCTGGTCGAGCTGGAGGAAGGAGTTGAACGGGTTGCCGGAGGGCTCGCGGGAGACGCGCTTCCAGATCTCCTCGCCCTCGGCGGCGACCACCAACGCCAGGGTGAAGACCTTGCTGATGCTCTGCACCGAGAAGGGCACGTCGGCGTCGCCAATCACGTGGACCTGGCCGTCGACCGAGGCGATCGCCATGCCGAACTGGTGCGGGTCCACCGACGCCAGGCCGGGGATGTACTCCGCCAGCCGCCCGCGGCCGACCTCGGGCGCGGCGGCCTCCCGCGCGCGCAGCAGCGCGTCCTCGATCCTCACGAGCGCCATCCTCGCGCAACCGCCACCGCCGCGTAGCGTGTGGAGGGTGATGGGGGTCCGGATGCGCGTCGTGGGTCTGGCGGCGCTGCTGCTCGCGACCGGCTGCACCGCTGCTCCGGGTTCCTACGAACACGAGTTCAACACCAAGGGCTGCGGACCGGTGACGTACGCCGACGTGCGCGGCCAACCGCCGGCGTACGGAGCGGTGCAGCTCGCACGCTTTCCCAACGACCACGCAATGTGCGCCGGGCGCTGGGTGCCGGGCGCCGACGACTGGCTGGTGCCGCAGGGGATGACGATCGCGGACGGGACGGCGTACGTCGCGGGCTTCGACGGCACGCAGATGGGCAGGCACAGGCTCTGCACGATGCAGTCGATGGAGCTGAAGACGGGTGAGCCGATCACGTCGCGCTACCCGGTTCGCGGCCGGGTCGGGCCGCGCCTCCCGACGGACTGCCGGCACGGGGGAGGAGTCGTCGCGGACGAGCACGGCGTCTGGCTCGCCGAGACCCAGCGGCTGTGGCTCCTCGATCCCGACACCCTGAAGCCCACGCGCGGATGGGCGCTGGCGGAGCCGGTGCGTGGGTCGTTCGCGGTGTTCGGCAGGGACGGGCGGTTGGGGCTCGGGCGGTTCCGGGCGGAGAACCCCGCCCGGCTGTGGTGGTTCGACGTCGACGCCATGCTCGCCTCGTCGGCGTACGAGCTCGACGAGGGTGATGCGATGGACGCCGTGCGGATCCCGCCCGACACCCAGGGCGCGCTGTGGGCCGAGCTCGGCGGCGTCGGGCCGGGGCTGTGGCTCGCGCGGTCGAACACGACGTGTGGCGTGCTCGTCGGGCCGGACGGCCGGAGCCGGTCGTTCGTGCCGGGCGCCGAAGGGATGGCACTGACCGGGCCGAACCAGCTGTGGGTCGTCAGCGAGTCGGGGTCGCGGCTCTACCAGGAGAAGGGCCGGCCGATGACGCCGATGCTGGCGCGCTTCGACACCTCCGACATGAAGCGGTGGGCAGAGCCGAGGTGCGACCCGTGAGCTCCCTCGCCCGCCTCGGTGCCGCCGCCCTCGCCCTCGGTCTGTTCGCCGCCGCGATTTGGCTCGTCTGGTTCGGGTGGGACGACGTGCCGTACGACGTCTGGCAGGTGATCGGCTGCGGTCTCTTCATCTGCGTCGCCTCGGTCGCGGCGCGCGTCTGGGCCGGCAGGGGAGTGGTCGTCCTGGCGGGAGCGGCGACCGTCGGCTTCGCGATCCCGTGGGGCCTGTACGCCGCCTCGACCGACGACTCCGGTCTGTGGGTCGTCGGGTTGGTGCTGCTGCTCGCTGGCAGCTTCATCGGGTTGGTGGTGCTGCTGATGGTGGCCGGGGCCGTGCTGCGGCGTTCGCCGCACCAGGATGCCTAGCCGCCCGCAGCCCGAGCCATGAAGAATCCCGTTCGTGCACCGAGGATCATGGCCGCCTGTTCCGCGTTCCAAACAACGTCCGCTGGGACTGGTCCGGCCCCGCATGAGGGGCAATAGGCAGCAGACATACCGAACGTGTGCCCGCGTGGGCACGCGATGTACCCGGCGAGGAAAGTCCATCGCGACGAATGGATGGCGGAGGTCACTTCGGTTGCGACGGTCGTGCTCATGGGCACCCGTTGCAACTCAAGGTCCATCATCGCGTCGGCTTCGACCCAGAGAGGATCTTCGGGATGCTCTGGGTATAGCGCGGGAGGAGCGGTGGACGGGTGCTTCAGAGACCACGCTCGCTCGAATCGAGCACGCGCGTCTCTCCAGTGCTGACTCCCAGGCAGTTGCACGATGGCCCCTCTCGTCGATGTGGTGTCTGACTAGCCGAATCGGGGAGTCGCGAACCAGAATCCACCGATGGGTCGTTCCTGACTCAACACCTTGTCGGCCCAGTTGCCTTCGATGGTCACGAAGACACCGTTCCTCTTCCTGGCGACGACCATTCCCATGTGCACATCGCCCGTGCCGAACATGTCGCCGAACGACGGGTTGCTGACAAGGGCTCCGTGCGTGGCGGCCCAGTTGTACACGGAGCCGACATATGCGGGCTGCTTCCAAGGGGGGCGAGCGCCCGTGGTCTGCCAGTAGCACCACGAGACGAAGCAGGCGCACCACGGGATCGGGTCGCGGTAGCCGAACGGCTTGCAATAGCGCTCGAGAGGGACGCCGCGATTCGGCCCTCCTGACTCCGCCACACCTCGTTGGGAGAGACCGATCTGGACCATCCGTTGACCCACCGCTGATCCCGAAATCAGTTCACGGAGTGCGTCCGAAGGTTCGTCCTGCAGCGAATCGGCGACATCGACGACAACTTCATCGCCTGTCGGCGTGGGCGGGTCAGGGGGAACGTCGACTTCGGGATACATGTCCATGCGGATTCCGATCAGTGGTGCTCGTTGTGTTCAAAGCTGAATGCCCGGTGGTGAAGTACCTATTCGCCCGCTCAGGTTCACCCACCTTCTGGGTCATCGTCGTCGGTTGGCGTCTTATCGGAGACCCACGCCTCGATAGTCTGCGTACTCCAGAAGAGCACGAAGAGCACAAGGAGGAGGGCTTCCATGATCAGGATCAGCAGGGGCCTCACATCGCTCTTTCCCAGTGCGGCCGCGGCGGCGACGACGACGAACATCCCGATGGCAACCAGCGTGTACACGCGGTCGAACTTGCCGGCGCGTTTGCCGGTTTCGCCATCGAAATTGCGCATGGCGGTCAGCGAATTGTCCACGGGCGTGTCCTCAATCCCGTTGAGGAAACGGACCCCTGGTCCGGTGCGCAGGAGAGCGACGCAGCCGAGCAGCACGAACAGGCTGACGGCGGCGGGGCCGTGTGCATGTTCGGCCAGTGGGGTCCGAAACCTGAGGAAGCCGATCAGGCCCCCGACGAGCAGCAGGGGAGCGATCGCGTTGAGGATCCACTTGTACGGATCCCGAGTGTTCCAACGCGGCTTGACCAGCACCCGCTGGATCACGGTTCCCAGGATCCACACGGCGAGCAGGACGACGAGCAATGCGCCGATCGCGTACATGTTGAGGCGAGCGACGTCCGGGTCGTACTTTTCGAGTGACTTGCCGTTGTCGTCCTTCGGCCAGCAGGCCGCTCCCGCCACGATCAGGCCCAACCCGCCGGCGACATTGAGGAGGGTCTGCTCGGACTGGGTGTCGCCGCGGACCACGATCAGCAACGATCCGGCAGCGGCAAGACCGAGCACGAAGATCATTCTCGCGTCGGTGTACCAAGAATCAGAGATCGATGGGGGCGCCGAACCGTCGAACATCCGCACGGACAAGGGCGCGAGCAGGACCAGCACCGATGAAAAGATCAGCCCGACACGAAGTGCGAAGTAGGTCGCCTTGTACTCGCGTTCGTCGTATTTGAGAATGGCCATGTGCGGCTCGGTTCTGTCGGGTGAGCCATCAGCCTAGATCTGTCCGGCGGTGGTGTCAGGTTCAGTTTTCTCGAAGAAATCGCCGAACTAAGAAGATTGCGACGAGAAGCAGCGTAGCTAAATACGCCGCGAGTTTGATGATGGCGATTCCGCGAAGGAGTTGAAGGTGATCGCCGCCGCTGAGAACTCGTTCCAAGAGGACGTTCTCGGCGACGTCTAGTGCCGCTGGAATGAGGGGAAGTAGCGCGACAACGTGCTTGCCCAAGACGGCGACTGTCAACACGACGAAGAGTCCGATGAACACGAAGTCGAGCATCAGTCCGATCCGGACGGATTCCGTTCCGCCAGCGGCACGCACACTGATTGCGAACTGATCGGCGTTTCCGGCACGCACCACGTGCGGCTGATCGCGCAGGCCCGCGCACAAGAGCGCGGCAAAGCCAAGGTAGAGCCACGGCATCAGAAGAACGCCCAATTGCGTCCAGATCTGCGTCCTGCGGGACATCCGAACATTGTTTTCGGTCGACCTCCGACAACGCAACCCCCGCATGCGGGCGTAACGCGTCCAACGGGAGGCATGGCAGGATCGCGGCATGGCTGCTTGGGCACATCTGGAGATCACCGTCGACGACCAGGGCAACGTGGAGGTCGGCGGCTACAACGCCGATCCCGAGGCGCTCGTCGCGGACACCGAGTCGTGGGAGGACCTGTTGACGTCCCTCGGCATGAACGGCTGGGAGCTGGTCCAGGTGATGCCGGGCGTGGAGACCACGTACTGGTTCAAGCGCTCAGTGTGAGAGCCGCCTGATGAACGAGCTCCTCGAGCGCTTCCGCGCGGCCCAGGTCACCGCGGAGTCGATCTTCTGGCGCCCGGTGTCGTCGCCGGCGGAGATGTTCCGCGACCTCGCGGCGTACGCCGAGGAGCACGACGTCGCGTGGGACCGCTACGGCGAGCGTGGCGCGGTCGAGCAGCTGGAGGGCGAGGTCGCCGAGCTGCTCGGCAAGCCCGCGGCCGTGATGTTCCCCAGTGGGGTGATGGCCCAGCAGGCGACGCTGCGCGCGTGGTGCGACCGCTCGGGCTCGCGCCGGGTCGCACTGCCCGACCTGTCGCACCTGGTCCACCACGAGCAGGACGGGCCGCGGCGCGTGATGGGGCTCGAGCTCGAGTGGCTGACCACCGGCCGCGAGACCCCCACCGCCGATGCGCTCGCCAAGATCGGCGGCCGGCTCGGTGCCGCGATGGTCGAGCTGCCGCTGCGCGACGCCGGGTGCCTGCTGCCGACCTGGGACGAGCTCGTCGAGCTGTCCGCGGCGGCCCGCGAGCGCGGCGTACCGCTGCATGCCGACGGCGCCCGGATCTGGGAGTCGGTGCCGCACTGGGACAAGACCCTGGCGGAGGCGGCCGACCTCTTCGACTCGATGTACGTCTCGCTCTACAAGGGCCTCGGCGGCTCCAGCGGCGCGCTCGTCGTGTGCCCCGAGGACCTCGCCGGTGAGCTGCGCTCGTGGCGCCAGCGGATGGGCGGCACGATCTTCTCGATGACGACCGCCGCGGTCGGCGGGCTGATGGGGCTGCGCGAGCACCTGACGAAGTTCGGGGACTACCGCGCGTGGGCCATCGACCTGGCGGCCGCGCTCCACGGGCACGGCATCCGCACCTTCCCCGAGTCACCGCACATCGCGACCTTCCTGGCGTACGCCCCGGGCACCGCTGACGAGGTCAACGAGCGCGTCGTCGCCTTCACCGAGGAGCGTGGGATCGCGCCGTCCGGCCTGTGGCGCGACAGCGACGTGCCGGGCTGGGTCGAGACCGAGCTGACCTGCTACGACACGGCGATCGCGCACGACCCGGCGGAGGTGGCAGCGCTGATGGCCGAGGCCCTCGGTCCCGCTAACCTCCTCCCGTGAGTGCCCAGGCCCCTTCCGCAGTCATCCTCGTCCGCGCGACCAGCTTCGTCCCCAATCCGGCGACCGCCGCGGACAATGCCTTCCAGGCCCAGCCCCCCGAGGGGCAGACCGAGTTCACGACGTCGGAGAAGGCGCTGGCCGAGATGGACGGCCTCGCCGCCGCCCTGCGCGAGGTCGGCGTACGCGTGCACGTGTTCGACGACGACGACCACACCCGCCCCGACAGCGTCTTCCCCAACAACTGGCTCTCCACCCACGCCGGCGGCACCGTCGCGGTCTACCCGATGTACGCCTCCAACCGCCGCCACGAGCGCCGCCACGACGTGCTCGAGATGCTCAAGTCGGAGTACCGCGTCCAGGCGATCGTCGACTACTCCGGCCTCGAGCCGGACGGCATCTTCCTCGAGGGCACGGGCGCGATGGTGCTCGACCACGTCTCCCGCGTCGCGTACACCGCGCGCAGCCACCGCGCCGACGTCGCCGTGCTCGAGCGGTTCTGCACGGACTTCAACTACGAGCCGATGGCCTTCGACGCCGTCGACTCCGACGGCGTGCCGGTCTACCACACCAACGTCATCGCCTGTGTCGGCACCGACGTCGCGATGATTGCCCTCGAGATGATCCCCGACGAGACGCGTCGCGAGCAGGTGCGCGAGCGGCTCGCCGTCACCGGCCGCACAGTCGTCGAGCTCACCGAGCAGCAGATCCGCGAGTTCGCCGGCAACGCCGTCGAGCTCTGCGGGCGTACGTCGACGGGCAAGCGCCGCTACGTGATGGCCATGTCGGCCCGGGCGAAGGCGTCGCTGCGGCCCGAGCAGATCGCCGCGATCGAGGAGTCGTGCGAGATCGTCGCCGTCGAGATCCCGACGATCGAGCTCGCCGGCGGCTCGGTGCGCTGCATGATCGCGGGCGTGCACCTCGACCGCCGCGCCCCGCTCGAGGAGGCCGAGCTCACCGAGGCCGTCGGGGCGATCAACGAGGACAACCCGATCACCCCCGACGGCCGCTACGTGGCGAAGGACTACGCCTGAGCGGTGCGCCGCTCGGACTCGTAGAACCGGAAGAGGAAGTAGGCCGCCACGGCACACAGCAGGTGCCAGGCGGCGTGGCCCTGCAGCAGTGACGACGGGTCGCACCAGCCGGCATTGCTGAGCAGCCAGATCGTGAAGGCGACGAGCATCGCGGCCAGCGCGACGACGCCGTACGTGACGGTCCGCGCCGACTCGCCGCGACGCCAGAGCAGAACCTCCAGCACCACCGCGGTGATCAGGAGCGCGGCGAACGCGAGGTTGCCGGCGTAGTGCACCACCGGCACGGGGTCCGGCCAGAGGCCGACCAGCTCGCACGCGGCGATGCCGGCGACGTACGCCGTGATGAGCGCGGCGGTCCCGCGCCGGGCCCAGCGGGTCCACGCCCAGGCCGCGGCGAAGCTCGCGACGAGGTACATGCTCAGCATGTCGAGGTGGCCGCCCCACTCGCTCTGGGTGGCGTGCATCGCGGCCGACCCGGGGCCCAGGAGCGTGACGATGCATGCGAAGAAGGTCGCGACCGTCGGCGTGACCACGCCGTCCGCCGGGAGCCGCCCCGCGCGCACCGCGACCAGCAGGCCCGCGACGACGAAACCGGCGTTGGAGAGGGTGTTGGCCGGCTGACGGATGAAGCCGTCGCGGGCCGCCTCGCAGAAGTTCGCTCCGCGACCGACGTCCGGGCCGAGCCAGCCCTGGCCGATCGCGACCGTCAGGAGCGCGATCGACGCGAGGGCGACGGTGCCAGTGATCGCGACGGGGCCGGTGATCGCGACGGGCCTGGTCATGGGTCGATCAGACCACGCCCGCCGCGATCACGCGGCGTCGTACGTCAGCTGTGCGTCACCTGCACGACGCTCGGGCGGGGACCGGCGAACTGGCCGGCCGCCGGCGTGCTGCCGCCAGGCACGTAGTCGGGGAAGCGTGACTGCGGCGCGGCGTACGAGCCGTCCTCGCCCGGGTGCTGGACGGCGACGAACACCGAGCCCTCGAGGTCGTGGATGACCGGACCGCAGGTCTCGGCTCCGGCCGGGACCGCCAGGAACTGCTGGACGCGACCACGCTCGGGGCCCTCCACCGGCACCTTGAACAGTCCGTCGTTCAGGCCGATCGAGGACGGCTGACCGTCGGTCGAGATCCACAGGTTGCCCTCGCTGTCGAACGCGACGTTGTCCGGGCAGGAGATCGGGGACACCGGACCGGTGTACCCGCCGAAGTAGGTTCCGGCACCCGGGGAACCGCAGATGAGGATGAGGTTCCAGCTGAAGGTGTCCACCGTGTGGTTGCCGTCGGTCGGGATCATCTCCACGACGTGGCCGTCCTTGTTGGCCGGTCGCGGGTTCGGCTCGTCGACCTGCAGGGCGGTGCGGCTCGTGTTGTTGGTGCAGGCGACGTAGATGCGGCCGCTGTGCAGGCTGGGCTCGACGTCCTCGGGGCGGTCCATCTTGGTGGGCTTGACGGCGTCGGCCGCAAGACGCGTGTAGATGAGCACCTGCTCGGTCGTGAAGCCCGGCACCACGGACACGCCACCCCTGGTCAGCGGGATCCACTCGCCCGTACCGTCGCTGACGCCGTCCGCGAGACCGTCACCGGTGAAGCGGGCCACCGACAGGTCGCCGTTGCTCAGGAGCTGGAGGTTGTGTGCGCGTGCCTTGGGGCTGTTGCCGGGGCGCATGGTGTCGCGGGAGACGAATCGGTAGACGTAGTCGAATCGCTCGTCGTCACCCATGTACGCCACGACGTGCCCGTCACTGTTGACGATGACGTTGGCGCCCTCGTGCTTGAAGCGGCCCATGGCGGTGTGCTTGACGGGAGTCGACGTCGGGTCGGTCGGGTCGACCTCGACGATCCAGCCGAACCGGTTCGGCTCGTTCTTGTAGTCCGCGGTCGTGGCGTCCCACCGCGGGTCGACCGAACGCCAGTTGCGCCCGTCGCCGCCGGCTCCCAGGCCGTAGCGGCCCTCGGGCGTCGTCGACGCACCACCGGTCGCCTTGAAGTACTGGTTGAAGTTCTCCTCGCCCGACAGCACGGTGCCCCACGGTGTCGTGCCACCGGCGCAGTTGTTCATCGTGCCGCGCACGCTGCGCCCGGTCGGGTCGGCCTTGGTCATGAGCAGCGGCGATCCGGCCGCGGGCCCGTCGACGGTGAAGAGCGTGTCGAGGGTGATCCGTCGGTTGAGACGGGCACCCGGGACGTACGTCCACACGTCCCCGCGCTTGCGGCGGGTGAGCTCGACGACGGACATCCCGTGGGCGGCCCATACTGTGCGGATGAGGGTCTCCGCCGGGGTTCCGACAGGGAACATGATGTTCTCGTTGGTGTACTCGTGGTTGCACACGAGCAGCGCGCTGGTGCCGGCGCGGCTGGTCTCGATGATGTCGAGGTAGTCGTTGTTGTAGCCGAACTGGGCGGCCTGCGCCTCGGGCGTCTGGTTGGCCGGGTCGAAGGCCGGGGCGCCGGGGAGGATCGGGTCGCCCCACCGAAGGATCGCGTCCCAGCGGTAGCCGACGGGGACGCGCATCGCGTCGAGTGTCCGGGCCGGCGGATCGATGGGGGTGAACGGCAGCTGACGAGGCCTGCCGGGAGCGGCGCCTCCCGGCACGGCGGCGGCAGGGCTCGTCGTCGACATGGCCGCGAGGGCGGCGACCGTGACGCCGGTGCCGACCACCGAGCGGCGGCTCAGTGCCGTGGCGGCGACGTCACGGAAGTACGACGTCTCCGTGGTGTTGGGGGCGGCGACCGAGCACGCGTCGCCGCAGCGCAGGTGGCAGGTGACCGCACTGCGGTTGCCGTGGGTCTTGCCGGCCATGGGGAGCAGGGTGCGGATCGGGCTGGGGGGAACGGACATGGGGCGGCTCCGGATTCGAGGTCGAGGGTCTGTCTCGACTCTCGTCACCCGGTTCGCCCGCCGAGGGACCGGCAGGTGGACGCCGGGTGAACGTCAGCGGACGTCCAGCCACACCATGCGGTGGTCGCTCGTCGGGAACGGGTAGACCCCGACCAGGCGGGTGAAGAGCGGGTCGCTGGACGGGAGCCAGAAGACACCGGAGCCGAGGATGTCGAACCGCTCGCTGGGCAGCACGTAGTCGGCGCGCAGGTTGCCCGGGTTCTTCTGGTCGGTGGGCTTGGTCTGCAGCGCGTCGGCGAAGTCGGCGGTGTCCTCGGCGTCCGGACCGATCTGCGGGACGTTCTCGCCGCCGTCGCGCTCCGCGGCCTCGACCGCGCCCGTCGACGTGGGGTGCGGGTCCTGGATGCGTGGGTGGTCGAGCAGCTGCCAGATGGCGCGGTCGGTGGAGTCGCCGTCGTACGGGTCGGCGTTCTGGTCGCCGGCGATCACGAAGTCCTGGCCGCGGCCGAGCCCGCCGGTCTCGCCTGCGTCGTCATAGATGTACGCCGCGCCTCGACCGCCGGCGACGTAGTCGGCCCAGAAGCGGATCTCGTCGTGGTTGCGCGTGCCGTTGCGGTCCTCGGTGCCGTCGAAGGTGGGCGGGGTCGGGTGCGAGACGAGGAAGTGCACGGGCTTGCGGCCGGGCACCTTGATCGGGACGTCCCAGTGCGACTTCGACGAGAGCCGGAAGACGTCGAGCTCGGCGGGGGAGTACCAGTCCGACTCCGCCGGCGTGGCCGGGTCGTCGGGCAGCAGCGCGCCCGGCATGTCCTTCCAGAGGAAGTGCTGGAACGTGCGGACCTCGTCGGTGGCGATCGGGTACTTGGAGTAGACGACCATCCCGTACTGGCCGGGAAAGTGCCCGAAGCCGAACGAGTCGTCGCCACCGGCCGGCGTGCCCGGGGCACCGACGACGCCGTTGTTGTTGAGGTCGAAGCCCGTCGCGACGCCGGTGTTGGCCGGCGCGACGTAGTAGTACGGGTAGTCGACCGGCGCCACGCCGTGGTGCGCGACCTCGAGGTAGTTGTCGCGGAACAGCTCGGCCGCGCGGCCGCCCTCGACGTAGTCGAACTCGTTGACCAGCAGAACGTCGGGATTCACGCGCTGGATCGTCTCGGCGATGGCCGCTGCCTGGGCGTTGTCCGGCGTCGACAGGTCACGGACCAGGTCGCCGGCGGTCAGGCGGTTGAGCGAGGCGTTGAACGTCGCGAAGCGGAGCTCGGCCTGCTGGGCCTTCTGGCTCGTCGCGCTCTGCGGCGCGGGGTCGTACGCCGACGCGGACGAGGTGAGCGCCGGGGCGCTGAAGCCTGCGGCGGCGAGGGCCGCGGCGGCGGCGGCGAGGGACAGGCGGGTGCGCCGAGCGTGCATGGTGGAGCCTTCCGAGAGGGTGCATGCCAACCTATGACGGGTCGTCGGGGTCGTGGAAGGTGCGGGTAGGTGCACGACAGGTGAACGTCCGCGGACGCTGCCCGGGCTAGGGGTGGTAGAGCCTGGGGCTGGTCCGACGATCGGATGGTTGCTCCAGAGCGGGGGCGTACGCGTCGTCCTCCCACACCGCGTCGGCGCGCGGGTCGTCGGGGGAGGCGTCGTAGTGCATGGTGGCCGCCCTCACCTGCGCCTCGATCCAGCGCGGTTCGCCCAGGCAGCTGCGCGGCACGGTCATGGTCACCGTGTCGGTGTCGAAGTCGATGGCCACGGTGCCGGCGTCGGCGCCGGTGCAGCGCGCCGTGCCGTCCCGGTAGACATCGATGCTGCTGTCGCCGCGATAGGTGAGCGCAGACGCCTGGGTCGGAAGGCCGGATCCGGTGCTGTCCGTCCGCAGGGAGGCAGTCAGGTCGAGGTACTGCTGCGGGCGCAGGTCCTCGAACACGACCTCGACGGTGAGCGCGTCCGAGCCGTGGTCGACGGTTGTCTCGAGGATGTCGGTGATCGTGTTCTCCGGAGCCGTCACGACGGTCGCCCGGTCCTTCCCGAGTCCACCGACCACGACATCACCCGACGCGTCGGACACAGAGCTGCTGGTGACGACCTCCCGCGGGGTGCGCGCCGTACAACCGGCGAGCCCCACGACGAGGACGAGGACGAACAGCGAGCGCAGTCTCACCTCCGTCAGAGGGTGAACTCGATCTTGCGGTCGGCGAACTTCTTTCGCACGAGGTCGGCCGCGGCCTGGCCGTCGCGGAGCTTCGCGACCAGGTACGTCGCCTTGGCGGCTGCCTGCCAGGTCGTGTCGGGGTCGTATTCGAACTGGGACACAATCAAGGTGGTGTCCCAGTCCCGGGTGCTCTTGCCCAGCGCCTCGTAGCCGCCGCGGATCTCCCACAGCGCCTGGCTCCAGATCTGGCCGTCGGCATGGATGGCGTTGTAGCGCGTCGCGACGGTGCGGTTGGTGTCGAAGCGTCGGATGCAGTGCGGGGCGGACGTGTACGAGGCGGCGTCCCAGTCCATGGGGCAGGCCTGCGCGGCGGCGACTGGCCAGTCGTAGCGGTCGGCCGCGGCCAGTCCGACCGAGACGGCGAAGTAGTCACCAAAGGACTCGCCGATCGCGCCGGCGTCCAGGCCCTCGCCGAATCCTTCGACCTGGTCGTCGTGGATGGCGTGGCCGTACTCGTGCACGATCACCTCGGCGTCCTCGGCGTCGTCGACCCCGCCCTTGCCGAGCCTGATGTAGTCGTGCTTGCTCCACATGTACGAGTTGTCGAGGCCGTACTGCCCGATGCGCACGTCGTACGGCCGCTCGAGGATCGCGGGGAGTCCGTGCCCAAAGCCCAGGGACTGGAGGTACTCCTGCGCCTCGTTGACCCAGAAGTAGCCCATCGTCTGCTCGAACTGGTCCTGGTCCCGGTTGAAGAGGAACGCGTTGCTCGTCGAGTACGCCGGCGTGCCCGTGCTGGTGCGCACGTTGGCCCACGCGCCGGAGAGGTGGCCCGAGCCGTCGAGGTTCCGCAGCTCGACGGTGGCGTACGCCGACTCGGGCACGGCGCCTGCCGAGTCCTTGTCGTCGACCAGGGTCTGGGTCCCGGAGGACTGGATCGGGTTGACCATGAAGATCCGGGCCGTGCCGGTGCTCGAGCCACTGCCCGGCTTCGCAGCGATGGCGGGGTTGGCGGCGACACTGCCGGCCACCAGGGCAGCAGCGGCGAGTCCAGTGACGAGGGCGAGCGGCTTGGTGATCACGTTTCGACCATAACCGGCAGATCGGATTCGACGATAGGCCCGCAGGGGCGGGGCGCGGCTGCGCGCGGCGTCACTGCGACTCGGCGCCGAACACCGGCCGCGCCGCCGCGTCGACGGCCTCGGCCGCCGTGTTCTGGCAGGCAGTGAGGAGCCACCGGCCGTCCTCCTTCGCCATCACCCACAGGGGAGTGCCGACGTCGGTCCCGTCGGATGTCCGATAGACCTGTGTCACCTTCACCGCGGCGACGTCGGGTCGGATGAACAGCACGTGCTCCAGCTCGAACTCGACCGACAGGCCCTTCATCCCTCCGGGCAGCACGCTGCGAGTGAACGCCGCGATCTGGTCGAGGCCGAAGAGCCGCTTGCCACCGCCCGTCGTCCAGATCGCGTCCTCCCGGAACAGCTCGAGGAACTCGTCCGGAAGCTCGTTGTTCTGGGAGTGCTCGACCACGGCGACGACTCGTCTGATGGCCTCGATCTCAGCGTCCATGCGTGGACGCTAGAACTTCCAGTGCACGTGAGGGCAAGCGTTCTGCGGCACCGCTTCAGTCCTGACACGCCTGTTGCCCCGCCATTCAACGAGTGGCGGGGTGTGGGGCGGGGTCAATGTCGTTCGGGTGGCTCGGGTTCGTCGACCCGGGCGGTGCCGGTCCGATCTCGTCGGTAGCGGTGGCCGTGGGGGCTCGTCCACTCGAAGATCCCGGGCTCGACCATGCGGTAGGTCCAGGCGGAGTGGGTCTTGAGTCGGTGGTGGTAGCGACAGAGCGCTGCGAGGTTCGAGGTCGTTGTCGGGCCGGGTTGTGGTCTGCCTTCGGCTTCTGCGTCGTGGTCGAACTCGACGATGTGGTCGACGTCGCAGCGCCGGGCTGGTCGGGTGCACCAGGGGAACACGCAGGTCCGGTCGCGCAGAATGGTCTGCTCGCGGATCCGGTCGGGGATCTCGTACGCCGGTGTCGACAGCTCAACGTTGAGGTCGATCACCGGCTTGATCGTCACCTTGGTGCGCGAGTCACCGCACCAGCCCATGACCTGGTCGAGGAGGACCAGCCTTTGGCCGTTCTCCATCCGGCCGGTCGGACCGAAGACCGTCTGCTCGCCCACGACTGAGGCGTCGAAGTGGGCGTGGACGACGACCTCGCGGGCGGCCGGGAGGTGGTCGGGTCTCGATACGCCGGCTCGTTCCTCACCGGCTACTCGACCACCAGCAGCGAACAGGTCCAGTGCAGTCTGGGTACGGGCGAGGTCGCCGAGGGCCTTCGCGCGGCGTACGTCCAACGACTCGGTCGAGCCCAGGGCCTTCTGCGCGGCGGCGTTGTGGCTCAGGGCCTGGTCGAGGTCGAGGGCGTCGGCGATGTCGAGGTCGGCCTCGACATGCAGGGTCCCGGCGTAGTGGACGTCCTCCTTGTTGACCGTGACGTGGCGTGGGTCGACGGAGAAATAGCCGTCCTCCGGATCGGCAGCCGGATCCGGTGTGGCGAGCTCGAACCGCTTGATGGTCTCCGCGACCAGCCGGTCGAGCTGCGCGGTGCCGATCTTCCCGGCGACGGCCGCGACCTGGGAGTCGATCCACTGGGCGGCGTCCATCGTCAGTGCGGGTGAGGTGTGGATGGTGGCTTCGGCGACGAGTCGGGCACGCCACGACGGGACCCGGCCGGACTGGACCTGAGTCCACAGTCGGGGGAGGCGGTGGCGGAGCTCAAGGGCGTGGCCGATGAGCTTCTTCGCCGCCGTGGACGAGATGCCGAGGACGGCGCCGAGCTCGGCGACACAGAACTCCGCCACCAGCGGACAGCCCTCGCCAGCGATCGGCTCCTCGCCCTCGCAGCCGGGAACGGTGAACGCGGCAGCGGAGTGGATCGACTCGGGCGGGTGGAGGTCGGCCCAGCGGGCAGCGACCCCGAGGAGCTCGGCGGCCGCCTGGTCCTCGGCGGCCTTGCGGTCACGGGCCAGCGCGAGCAGGCCGGCGGCCGAGAGGTCGTCCCCGACCCTCTCCTCCACCTGCTCCAGCGGCTCGATCATGTGTTCTATTGTAGGTGATGCTACCGACAGTGGGATTGTCGTCCACAGACCACATTTCGGCAAGGAACAGCGTGGTTCCGAGGCTCGCTGCGTGACCGAGGGAGATCAGAGCCAGGTGCCGCGGTACTTCGAGTCCACGGAAGCAATGTGGCCGCCCCGTCCGGGCGCGCCGTAGGCCTCGCTCTCGCGGTGGGGCTGGGGAGCGACAAGTGCATAAGTCACGGCGGTGGCGACGACGAGGAAGACGAGGTCGCACGACAGCGTCAGCAGGATGATCGTGCGGTCGCCGGACGGCACGGTCACCAGCAGCGAGGCGGCGACGACCACGACCGAGGCGAGGGCGTACAACTTCCACACGCGACCTGGGTGCGCCGACGGCCGGCTGCTCACTGGTGCACCATCCTCTTGTCGGTAGTTCCAGATGGGCTGCCGATGCACCCCTGGTCCCCACCGGACCACC
>NZ_SDWV01000037.1 GCF_004137345.1 Nocardioides zhouii | reverse complement strand
AGTGGTCTTTCGAGGCGGCGTCGTCTTGGCCGCGATCATGCTCTGGCTGGCATGACTTCAGAGACACGCCCTAGTCGAGCGTCGGCCGCGACGTCGCTGCGAGAGACGCTCCCGCAAACTAGACGAGCTCGTCACCCGATGGTGGCAGAGCGTCGCTCATGTCGACTTCATCCCCTTCGGCGGACTCCAGCCCCCGCGTGCCATGGACGGCCATCCACGTCACGAGCCGGACCTCGTGCTTCTCGATGTCGGGCAATGGATCGCGCTGGGGCGGCGCAGTGATGCCCGCCTCGTCGAGAACGTTCTTTACGAGCTGGATGCGCTGCTCGTCGGTGGCGCCTTGGTTGAGCGCACCGCGCACCTGTCGGGAAACCTTGGCGGTGGGAACGCTCCGTAGCCGCCCTGCCAGCTCGATGCGCTCGTCCTTGTCCAGGAACGTGCCGCGCTGGAGCACGAGCGCGTATGCGTCCCTGAACGACAGCGGCAGGTCGGGCTGGAACGCATTTGGGTCGGTCAGCTCCTTCCACGCGCCGTAGACGTTGTCGCGTGCGACCTCCCAGGCGTCGAACGCCCGGTCGTAGACCTCATCAGGCAGCCACCGGTCCGCCGTCGCGTTCTGAGGGTCCGCAACCCTGAGGGCGATGAGCGTGTCACCGGAGACGAGAGCTTGGCCGTCCTCGGCGAAACGGGGGGACCATTCGTCATCCACCGGCACGTAACGGAACCACGGCTTCGGGCTGCTACCGATCTTCACGCAGAACACGTACCCGTTGCCGTTCACGATCGGATTGACGAATCCGCTGCCTGACCCGTGGGGGAGGCTGAGGACGTCGGACTTGAGGATCGGCTCCATGTTGAAAGCACCGAAGAGACGGCGGCGGTACTCCTCACCGGAGAGGGAGGCACTGGAGCCGCCGGCCTCGAGCAGCTTCTCGAACTCGTCGACCACTCGATCGTCAGCCAGGTTGACCTCATGGCCCGGACCTCGCCCCGGGAGGACCTCGCCGGCGCCGACCGCTGCGTCGGCCAATGCCAGCTTCGACTCCAGCCGAGCTTCCAACTGCAGCAGCTCGTCCAGTCGCTCTGCCGGAAAGAAGAGCCCGAGATGGACGTAGTCATGCTTGGAACCAATGCGGTCCACGCGACCATGCCGCTGAACGATGCGCATAGGGTTCCACGGCAGGTCGTAGTTGATCATCTGACCGGCCTGCTGGAGGTTCACGCCCTCAGCGAGCACGTCGGTCGTGAAGAGGATGTCGAACTCGTCCTTGGCGGTCGGCTCGCCTGCGGCGTTCCGGGGGCCGGCTGTCTGGGGCGCGAATCCTGCGATGGTGGACGCTCGTCCGCCTTGGTCGACACCACCACTCGCGCCGCGTTCGTGGACCTTGGCGTAGGAGCCCATCACCGGCGGAGCGACACGGCCCTTGAAGTCGTTCAGCGGCGAGCCTGCCGGAGCGGTTTCGATCGCGTCGAGCACGGCTTCGTGGATCGGAATGACCGTGTCCGTGAAAGCTGAGAACACAATCACCTTGCGGCGGTCGGCGCGGGAAAGCCCCCGTGGGTCGACTCGCCGCGCCTCACTGGCGATCTCGGAAAGCTCCGCGATGAGCATCTGCACCTTGGGCTCGATCCCTTGGACGACCGCAGCAGCGAGGTCTCGAAGCTCCCGAAGGAGGGCGATATCTGACACGACATCCGCCTGGAGCTCGGTCAGGTGGTAGCCGTCGACCGATTCGACCAATTGGTCGGCGTCCAGCTCAGCCACGAACTCGTCGAGGTCGTCGGAGTCAGAGGAAGCCCAGTCGCTCAGCGCTTCGCCCTTGAGGACATATCCCTTCCCGAGGGCACCGAGGAAGGCCTCGTGGGAGGAGATCATCTTTTCCAACGATGCATGCAGGGCTTGCGGGCTTGACTCCAGTCGCTTCAGAAGGCCAGACCGAAGAAGCCCGGCGTTGCTGATCTGGTATTCCTGCAAGTCGTGGTCGACCGTGTACATGCTCGAGAGGTATCGCGCGAGCATGAGCCTCTTGGGGTCTCGGCTTCTGTCTTCCCACGCCCGCGGCGTGTGCGGATCCGTCGGATCGTCCAAGGCGTGGACCATCGCGTCAATGAGCGCGAGACCATCGTGATCGAGGGTGTACTCGATGCGACGAACCTTCGGTTGCGGGAACTTGATCGTCGTGGGCTTCCCGTCCGGCCCGAAGATGATCTCGTTGGTGTAATGCTCCTTTACGAACTTGCGCGTACGCCGCACGGCGACCTGATCCATCAGGTCGAACAAGTGCTCCGGAGTGAGGTTCGCCGGATCGATTGCCTGCGCGTGCTTGATGTATTCGCGGATGCTCGGAATGCCCAGGGCTGCGAATCGCGCGTCATCCCGGATGAAGTACTTGATCAGCGTCTCGAGGTCGACCAAGGAGTTGTTGACCGGCGTCGCCGTGAGCAGGACAACCTTCTTCGGCCCCCCCGCCGTGATCACCCGGTCGACCGCACCCGACCGCTGAGCTCCGGAGTTGCGCAGGTTGTGAGCCTCGTCGATCACGACCAACGAGTAGTCCTCGACCTCCCGCAGGAAGGTGTCGATCGAGCCCTTGTCGGGGTCGAGCCTGTTGCGGACCTCCTCGTAGGAATAGACCGTGACCCATCGGCTGAAGTCGTGGGTCACAAGGAACGGCTCCCACATCGCTGTTTTCAGCGCCGCCGGCGCAACGATGAGGACGCGCTGTCGGTTGACGTTGGCCGTGCGATAGATGACCTCGCCAGCAAGGTAGGTCTTGCCCAGACCAACCTCGTCGGCGACCAGGACGCCGCCGTGCTCGTCAAGGAGTCGCTCCATTCGGGCGACACCGTCGGCTTGGAAGCGCGTGAGATTGAGGCCGGTGCGGACATTGGGGTCCTCGTCGGCGTCCAAGTGCTCGCCGTACAGCTCCCAGAGCATTCGGAGGTAGACCGCCCAGGGCGTGTGCGGGTCCCACAAACGCCCGTACAGTCCGGCGAGGTCGTACGAGTCGCTCAGCTCCCAGAAGTGCTCGAACCACTCGCGCACCTTGCCGGCTGAGCTCGTGCCCCCACCAGTACCGAGGTTCAACTCAGCGTTGTGCGCCAGGCCGGCGTACGTCATGTTGGACGAACCCGCGATGGCAGCCTGGGCAGCGCCATCTTCGACGAGGTACGTCTTGCCGTGAAGGAAGCCGCCGGCGTAGCGACGAACCTCGACCATGGCCTCTCCTCTCGGGTCGACGCTCTGCAGCCACTCGACCATGCGCTTCGCATCCGCGGTGGGCGTTCGGGCGAAGCCCATCGTGTCGCGCTCGGCTTCAAGCCACGCCTGGTGATGCTGGATTGCTGCATCGCGTCGCTTGTCCTGGTCCGAGTCACCCGAAGTGATCGCCCGAACAGAGTCCTCTTCCGGCTCAGCACCGAGCAGTAAGCGAACCCGCGGAGCTGTCTCCAACTCGTCAGCCAGCAGCGCGAAGCCAGCCGGATTGACGTATGCCGTGGCGATGGCGATCGGTGGAGCGGTCACCTTGTTCTGACGAAGGAGCATGAACAGCTCGTTCACCTTATCGGCGACGGTCGTCGTCGCATCACTCTCCGCGTGGTTGGTCGCGAAGTCTGGAAGCTGGGTCATGCCTGGCCTTTCCACTGTCGGTAATGCGTCAGGACGGCATCCAGGCGGGCCTCGTAGCTCATGCCACGGTGGAAAGTCGCGAAGACGTGCTCCACTTGATCCTCGTTGAGGCCGTAGAGCAGGCTCACGAGGGCATCCAGTTCGGCGGTGAGGTCTTCCTTCTCAGCTGGGGTCTTGACCGATCCCACTGAGACACCCACCTCGGCGGCCCAATCGGCGTATCGGTCGTCGACAGCGGCGAGGCGGCCGGCTGCTGTAACTAGTCTCGATCCGAGCGGAGTGGTCAGATCAACGTCTGGGACGGGACTCGGATTCAGCAGTTCAAACGACAACTTCATCTCGACCCAGCGACGCATGTACCAGTCGAACGGGATGCTGGACATGATCCCGAGCAGTGCGGCCACCTGAATCGGTCCGCCCTGTCGTTGCACAACGACAGGTGCCTTTTCCATCGCTGCAGTGCCAGCCGGAATCAGACATGGAATGACCGTCCGCGAGTCCGTCGCGCGAGTCATATCCCTGAAGGTGATGCGAGCGGCATCGAGCGGCAGGACCCCTGTGGGAAACGCGAGTCCGTTGTAGGCAGATCGCGCCAAGCGGGCGGATCGAGATAGCTTCGTCGCCAGATACGGACGCAACACGTCAGGCCTGCCGTACGCCTTCGGTGCGTTTGCGTCGGGCTTCCAGATATTGAACGACGCCCCGGTTACCACTGGAATCCGGCCCTTTGGTTCTTTGACGTCAAACTCAAGAACGCGTCGCTCACTGGTTGCGTTCAGATCCCCTTGTAGCGGGCGAAACTCCCAGTCGACGCGAGGCGCATCAAAGCGTGGGCTCTTCTTCATCTGACGAAACACTTCAGCGGATGTGACGTCGGGAATGAGCGGGAAAGCGGCAGTACCGGACCAAGTGATGAACTCGCTGACTGGCACGGTCGCCAGCTCGTCACCCCGCAGAAGAAGATCCCTTTCATTGTGGAACGGCCCAGCGAAGCTGACGTTCCCGTGCGCTCCTTTAGTAATTACGGCGAGGGCGACGGTGTAGCTGTTGTGAACATTGCTGAAGATCCACCCGCCTGTATTGACGAGCAAGACAACGTTTTCAAAGGTGCCGTCTTGGAAGATCGTCCTTCGCCACTGCGCGAGCCCAGAGCCAGCGAGTGCTCCACGAGGAAGAACGATTGAGGCGCGACCGCCGGTCCGCAGAAGCTGCCAGTTTCGCCAACCGAAGGCCGAGAACAGATCGAGGTGGGCAGCGCCGATGCCCGGAAAGGGTCCGGCAGCGACCGCTTCTGCCATCTGCTTCACCGTCGCAACCTCAGACTCGTACGCCTCCTCTAGATCTGGGCGCGACGCGCGGAAGGCCATGAGTGCTTGTTCACGCTCCAGCTGACGCATGGAGCGCAGGCCAGGCATTCGAAGTCCCCACCACTGATGCTCTTCCACGTGGAGCTTCTCCCAAGGAGGGTTGCCCAAGAGGACATCGAAGCCAGGCTCATCTCGAAGGAAGACTTCGGGAAAGAGATACGGCATGTGCGCTGGGATGAGCCGATCAGCCGTAGCGGTCACTTCAGGTCGGGAGATCAAGTGCCGAAGTGAGTCCCCGTCGAAAATGACTCCGACGTCAACCGCACCGATTCGCGCCGCGACCGCGGCGTCGAGGATCTGCTTGGCAGTCTCCGCCGCGTTGCGCGCGCGGCTCAGAAGCCGCGCGCCTTCTTCGACCTCTGCCTTGTTCGCCTCACCGGCGTTGGCGACGTCGATGAGTAACGTCTTTGAGGAAGCCAGCTGATCGGTGAGAATCTCGTCGAACAGACTGATCTCCCCAGGAGTGCGTCCTGGCTGAAGCGCGTCGAGGGCCTCCTCGATCGTGCCGATCCCGGTGAGACTGTTGGCATTGACTAGTCCGTGGTCGAGGTTGCTCATGGGCAGGCCTGGCACAAAGGTGTGAATCCACAGCGCCAGGCGGGCGAGCTCGACTGCCATCGGGTTGATGTCGAGGCCGTAGATGCACCGCCGAGCCACCTGACGGCGCAGCAAGCCCACCTCGTCGACCTCGCTCTTGGCCACGTCGTCCGTGCCTAGAGCATCACGTGCTACGGCGGCGAGACGAAGCAGCTCTTCGGTCACGCCGGGCACCGAGTGCTCAGTGAGGAACGTACGCATGAGTGCTTCGATCTTGTCTACCGCGGCCACCAGGAAGTGGCCTGACCCCATAGCGAGGTCGGCGACTCTGAAGTCGAAGAACTCACGTGCCGCCGAGGAGGCATCCCCCTTGTCGAGGTAACCCCCGATCTTCTTCAGGTGGGCGGAGAGAGCCGGGACGATGGACCGCTCGATGAGGTGGTCGACGACGACTTTCGGCGTGAAGTACGAGCCAGTTGCCTTGCGCTCACCAGACGCCGTATGGAAGTACACCGAGCCCGAAGCGGCCAAGACTTCGTCGCCCTCCTTAGCCGGCACCCAGGCACCAGCGTTGTCGACGGTCAGGTCTTCCGCCGCCAGCGAGAGGGAGCTCTCCAATAGACCTTCGTAGATGGTGCCAAACTCCCGCACACTCAACGACCGGAAGTCCACCGGACCGAGGACACCGTCGCTGCTCGTGTCGATCAGCAGGCTCCGCAGCGCGGGACCGAGCACACTGTCGGGAAGGCCGATTTGCTGGATCAGTGCCCCTTCCGGTGACCGTTCGGCATCGGTCGCGAAGAGGCCACCGTTGTAGCAGGGGATCTGCCACTGCGGATTGCCTTGGTCGATCGCGTTCCAGACCTGGACCATGTCCAGCCACAGCGTCGTCGAGTCGCCGAACTTGTCGGTGTCGGAGTCAAGCAGCCGCCGCGCATTCGTCTTGAGACTGTTCGCGTCGAATCCCTCGTTGCGTCCGGACGGCAGGAGGCCGCGGTCCTCGGCGTACGCCTGAAAAAGCAGACGGAACAGGATGCGGAGAGTTACGCGGTAGGCCAACGAGAGCCCGTCCGCGTCGAGCGAAACCCCCGCGTGCTTCGCAAGGCGCCGGGCGACTTCGACAGCAACCGGCGGGACGATCTCTTCATAGATCCGCTCACGCAGACGCGCGCCAAGTTCGGTGGCGTACCGAGCGCTGTCGCGGAGCAGTTCATCGGCTGTGCCGTCGGCGGAGAGCGCGTCGGCCGAGAAGATCAGTGGCAGCAGTGCTGCGTACTCCGAATCGACGGTCGAGAGGTCAACCTCAAAGAACGTTTCGGCCTGCCCCTTTGAGCCAACGCCAATGCCGTCGCGGCCCGGGTACAGCCTGATTTGGTCTTTACGCAGAACGACCAGCCACGGGACGTCTTGCCGCGAGGCGACCGCGAGGCCGAAGGCAACCGGAGAAAGCTGAAAGCGGGGGGTCTTCGCGTCGAACTGCTCGGAGTCGTCCAGCAGGACCGCAACCGCGCGCGGCTGATGGCCACGGATGGACAGCAGCATCGTGCCGTTCGGGCCGGCCTGGGTTCCGAACCCAAGCGCTTCGACAAGCTGCTTGCCACGCTTGTTGAGAAGCGGCTCAGCCGTGGAGGCCAGCGCGTCCCAGTCGGAGCGCTTCGGCACGTTGCTCGTGATGTGGTGCGATGCGAAGAGACCGCTGTTGGTGAAGCCTGGAACCCCCGTCGCGTCGTTCGCCTTGCGGAAGCCGGCAAAGCGCTCGGTCGCGGCCAACACATCAGGCTCGGACAGGACGGACTGGAGTTGGCGCTCCGCCTGACCCAAGGGCAGCTCAAAGGGGTTGGCCTGCGGGTCCGGCCCCATGAGCGTGGCCGTGCCGTGGTGCACGACGGCAACCACGAGTTGGACCTGCGTCTTTCCCTTTCTAGCCAGGAAGAGTTCCCGCATCGTCTGTCGCGTCGGCTTGACGTCTGAGGTCGCCAAGGCGACCTGGAACCCGCCCAAGCCGTGCGGATCAGGACCCAGGAAGACGCCATTGAAGGAAACGTCGACTTGCGGCTTGACGCCGCTCCAAGCAACCGTCTTCTCTGCCTTCAGCTGCATTCCATATCCCCACGCTCAGTTCGACGGCCCCTCGTTGCGAGCCGTCGGAGGCCGGTGTTGACCTTAACTTTCGCATCATCGTGCAGGGGGCCTTCCGACAAACCGGCCCCTGCGGGTCTTGAGGGTGGAATGCTGCGGAGCATCACAGTGCGCCGCACGTCGGTCTAAGGTGCTCGGTGAAAGCAACGTGCGCAGACGGGGTGAATCTAGGCATGGGTCTCGGACAGCGAGAGATTTTCGCGACCGTTGAGCAGGCGTTAGTGGAGTTCGGGGCGGATGTCTGGATTACTGACTCCGACGCGCTGCCGCCGGTGGTGGCAAACCACCCCCGGTGTGGACTCATTGCTATCGACGCCGCCGGCCGTTTCACAGACTCTGAGGCGACGGTTGCGTTGAACCGCAAGGTGGCGACGCTGCGATCTTCCGTGCCGGAGTTGGCGCGCACACAGGTAGTGCGGCATCTCGTGGACGCTGCGCACCTCGCGGACCTATCCGATGGATCGTGGCTGGACGACCTACCGGATCGCGTTCACCACCCAGAGGCCACCCAGGCTCTGGCAACGTACTTCGGCCCCAGGGTCACGATCGAAGTACCCGTACGAGCGCCGATGCGAGACGCCGGGGCGACAGGCCGCGCAGCACATCGAATCCGTCTCGACGGCCAACAGGCCGAGGCTGCCCTCCGGGACGTCGACGGCATCCTTGCGATCACGGGTCCGCCAGGGAGTGGCAAGACTCTTGTCCTGTGTGCACGTGCCAACCGGTTGGCCGAGCAGCACCCTGATTGGGACATCCGTGTGCTCTGCTACAACCGGATGCTGGCTCCCTACCTCAAGAGACTCACCTCGGCGCATCCGAATATTCGCGTCAACACCGTCGGCACCTTCTCAGCCTCGCTAGGCGTGCGAATGTCGCTCAACGACCCGGACCGTGCGTGGCGGGACCTTGACGCGGCCGTGCGGAGGGGTCTTGTCCCGGCAATCGACGCCGTGCTCATCGACGAGTGGCAGGACTTCTACCCGGCTTGGACCGCTTTGGCAGAGCGTGTCCTGCGACCGGGGCGAGGTGGGATGGTTGTGGCAGGTGACCCCAAACAAGCGCTCTACCACGACCTCGGCATGGACAAGCCGGCCTCGATTCCTCTGGAGACCCTCACCCTGACGCGGCCTTATCGCTCAACCCGTCAGATCCTCGATGTCACCTCAGCGCTCGGCAAGCAACTAGACGTTGAGGGCCGCGATCACGCCTTCGAGGGCGAGCCGGTCGACCTCGTGTGGGCGACCACCAGTGCCGACCAAGCAGCCTCAGTCGCCCGTGACGTGGTGCTGCTCCTCCAGAGCGGCGCTCGGCTGCCCCAAGACATCGGGGTCTTGGTGACCCGCAAGTGGGCCATGGGTGGCGTTGCCCGTGCGCTCGATGAGGCTGACGTGCCATGCCACGTGGTGTATCCCAGCCAGGCTGAGGACCTCGATCTGACGGAACCAAAAGTCAAGATCCTCACCGTGCACTCCGCCAAAGGGCTTGAGTTCGATGTCGTCTTCCTCGTTGGACTCGAGCAGCTCCCCGACCCCGACGGCACCAACGACGTCGACCGGCAGGGGCGCACCGGATACGTCGGCGCCACTCGCGCCCGGGACCAACTCGTGCTCAGCTACTCCAAGGACAACGCCTACCTCGAGCGCATTCGGGCCCTGCCCGAAGCCACACTGCGCCGCTGGGTTTGGCCCGACGACTATCCGGAGGCGTAGCAAGTGGCTGACCTGAGGGTGAAGGACGAGTGGGTCGGGCCCGGTGAGAAGAAGACCGCCGAGCATCTGCGCGACACCCTGCCCGACGACTGGGTGATCTTCGCCGGACGCAAGCTCGCCGGCGAGAACCGCGACGACGTGGACCTGATCGTCGTAGGTCACGGCAAGATCTTCGTGTTGGACGAAAAGTCCTGGGGCCCTCGGCTCGTCGTGGACGACAGCTATTGGTATGTCAACGGCCGGGCGAGGCAGAACCCGATCGGTCGCGTGGGTCAACTCTCGCGCAAGCTCGCGACCAAGCTGAAAGACCACGCGAAGGGCTACAAGCAGGTCCCCGGCAAGCGGGTCGTGCCCGGGATCGTGCTCAGCCACGACAACCTCCAGATCCTGAGTGGCCTCAACCACGACATCAGCGAGCACGTCTGGCAGCTGTCGGCGGCTGGGGCGGAAATGCTGAAGGTGGACAAGGCCGAAACGCCGCTCGGTCACGCTCGCAAGGCAGTCATCGCCTACCTCGATGACCTTCCAGCGGGCGGCAAGATCCAGATGCTCGGTGACTACCGAGTGGACAACCGGATGGCCGTCCCTGGCAAAGAACAGGCCTACGAGGCTGTCGATTCTTCCGACCGTCCCGTCGTGCTCAAGTGCTATCCAGTGGACGCGCTGGAGGAGCTCGGTGACCCAACCGAGTTTCTGCGACGCGAAACCAAGGCGCTCAACAAGCTCGCTGAATCCGGCCGAGCCTGGCAAGCACTTCCGTTCTTTCGCGACGAGGCCTACGGCCTCTTCGTGGTTCCTGTCGTCAGGCCTTTCAACGCGCGGAGCCTGGCCAAGAGTCTGAAGGACCTTGACCCGGAGCGCCCCGCAGGTCGACTGCCCGACGACATCGCACGCAACCTGGTTGTTGACGCCTACACCGCGCTCGCCGAAGTCCACGCCGAGGGACTCGTCCACCGCGCCCTGGATCCCGGACGGATCTGGCTGGGGCGCGCGCTGAGGGTCATGTTCAGCGACTTCCACCTGGCCCGCATCGACAACGCGCAGACGATCGTTGCGTGGGAACCCGACGAAGACAGTGGCAATGACTACCGGGCTCCGGAGTGCGCGGTGAGCCTGGCTACGGCGACACCCAGGTCGGACGTGTTCAGCCTTTCGATGTGTCTCATCGAGTGGCTGCTGGGGGAGCCTGCTCCCGAGCTGACGATCGAGCAGATGCAAGCGAAGTTGCTTGATTCCTACCCTTGGGCGGCTCCGATGGCAGTCGCGCTGGAGGATGCCGGATCACGGCCCAGTGCCGAGGAGTTGACGCTTAGTCTCACGCCGAAACCCAAGTCTCTGACGGAGGCCCACAGCACGGCAACCAACGAATTCACCCCGGGTGGTGTTGTGGGCGACCGCTACCGCATTGAAGAAAAACTGGGCGAGGGCGGCTTTGCCGTCACGTGGAAGGTCTTCGACACGTGGCCCGGACACCACAAGGTGCTCAAGCAGTTCAAGGTGGCGATGCCTGAGACGCTCCGAGAGGAGTATCAGGCGGCCAACCAGCTCAACCATGATTGCTGTGGTCGCGTCTACGACATCCAGATCGACAAGACCCCGCCTTACCTGGTGCAGGAGTACGTGGAGGGCCAGAGTCTCGACGTAGTGGGGATCGACCGCTCGCTGAAGGAGCTCCGTCAGATCGCCGAGCATGTCCTCACGGCCCTTGCCTACATCCACGGCAAGGACCTTCTGCACGGCGATGTCACACCGGCCAATATCGTGGCGGCCAACGACGGCAGCGGGATTGCCAAGCTCATTGACTTCGGCCTCGCGACACCCCATGGACAACGACCGCAGGGCTGGACGCCCAAGTTCGCCGCACCCGAGGTGCTTGACGGGAAGCCGGCAAAGTCCTCAAGCGACCTCTTCGGCTTCGCCGCGAGTCTCGCCTTCGCCATGCTCGGGCGACCCATCACCCGAGTCACAGACGGCCGGGTCCAGATCGTCCCACTCACTCCAGACGACCGCCAGGTGTGGGGAGACGAAGGAGAGGCCTTCCTGCAGGCGCTGCTGAAGGGCGTACAGCTCAACCCGGCCGATCGACCCGCGAGCGCTACGGAGTTCTTGAACCTCGTTCGTGCCGCTCGCCCCGCGCCTCCACCCGCACCCCACATCACTCCCGGCCCTTCCATCGAACTCACGGAAGTGCACAACGACGGCGTGACGTATATCCGGCGTCTCTATCGCGGGAGCGTTGCCGGCAACGGCGGTAACCGCGGGCTTGACGATCCGTTCGCTGTGGACACCTACGTGCCCACGGCGCTTGACACCCAGCTCCTTCCCCGGGTGCTGGCCGGCGAGCTCGACGTCGTCCTCCTGAGCGGCAACCCTGGCGACGGAAAGACCGCGGTCCTCGTCAAGCTTGGCGAGCAGCTAAGCACGGCTGGCGCCACCATTGAGCACGAGGACGAAGCGGGTTGGCGGATGCGGCTCGGCGACCGGCTCTTCACGGCCGTCTACGACGCCAGCGAGTCGCATGGCGACCTCAGCTCCGACCAATTGGTGAGCGCCGCGCTCGACGCAGTGATTGAAAGTGGTCGAGGCACAGCTCTGATCGCCGTCAACGACGGCCGGCTACTGCAGTTCTTTGATGACCACGGCGGCAAGTACGAGACCTGGGGTTTCGACGTCAAGGACCAAGTCAATGGCAAGGAGACGCCAGGGTCGCGGCTGGCGGTTGTCGACCTCAAGCGTCGCTCGCTCGCCAGCGAGGACGGCCACGATGGGCCCGCCCTCAACGCACTCGCGAGCATGGTCAACCACCCTCACTGGGAGGATTGCAGCGGCTGCGTGGCCCAATACGACTGCCCCATTCTGGCCAACCGAGACACTCTGAACGGTCAGGGCGCTCAGGTCTTCGATGAGCTCGTCCGCATCAGCCACCTCAGGCGGCGCCGACGAGCCACCTTCCGAGACGTCCGCTCCGCAATCGCGTGGTTGATCACTGGCGACCGGTCGTGCGCCGACATTCACCAGTGGCGCTCGTCCAACCTCAGCGCGATGCAGCTCGAGGGGGCATTGATCTCGGAGCTGGCCTTCTCCACCGAATCGAGCGACTACCTCGTGGCCGAATGGTCAGAGCTGGATCCGGCTCAGGTAGCCGCTCCCGGAGTCGACCGTCTCTTCCGCACTCAGGGCGCCGCCTCGCAACACCCGGTTTACAAGGGCGTCGACGCTGT
The DNA here is from genome assembly GCF_004137345.1 of Nocardioides zhouii. Classification (GTDB taxonomy): domain Bacteria; phylum Actinomycetota; class Actinomycetes; order Propionibacteriales; family Nocardioidaceae; genus Nocardioides; species Nocardioides zhouii. The sequence continues at coordinate 9,538 of NZ_SDWV01000037.1, read as the reverse complement.
CGCTCGCGGCCTCTACTTCGAGTTGGTCAGCGATGAGGCAGGGCAAACCGATCGCACCAGCGTCATGAGCTATCGGTATCTCGAAGAGTTCACGTCCATGCTGAGGAATGAAGATCCAGAACGTACCCGGGCCCGTTTGCTTCTTGGCATGAGCCGCCTGGTGGGAGCGTTTGGGTACACCGACAACGGGCTGGCCATGAGCAGCGGCATGCCTCGCGCCGCGTGGGCGATCCTGCACACGGTGCCCGCCTCCGAGTTCACGGTGTCGATCGACGACGCCCGATCGCCGTACGTCGAAACGATCGCCGATCAGCTGACCCTCACCCATGTGTCGAACCCAAGCATCACTCTTAGCCTCGACACCGCCGAGATCATCCTGCGGGCGGCGGACGGCGAGCTCGTGAACGACCTTGCTACCGACGCAATCCTTGAGGAGATCGAAGCTTTCGTGAGTCAGCTAGCGCGCCGCCCCTCGATGGAGGCCCGGATCGTCAACTCGTCCGGCTCAGTCGCCGTCGCACGCATCGACGGCACGCAGATCGTCTTGGAGGACGCATGAACTTCTCGATCCCAAAGGCAATGAAGGACCTGAACTCTCTGCAGACCGAGGTCGTGCTCCCGGTTGAGCTCAACGACCTCGACGTCGACCGCATGCTCACCCGCATCCTCGAAATGGCGGTAAAGCGGGGCCGAACGGCTGGTTCGAAGACGGACATGGGGGCGTACACGAACTACCTCGACACGTTGCTCGGACATTCCGAACTCATCGGCTTCGAGGGAGACCGCGGGCGTGACGTGCTCGACGGCTGGGTCCGATCGTCGATTCTCGTGGAAGAACGAGCGGGCCTCAAGCGCGACAGGGTGGTAATGGGGTACCTGCGTCCCTTGACAATTGCGAGCTACCGCAGCGGGCTACCCAAGAACAGTTCACGCAACCGTAAAGCCGACGACCTTCTTTACCGGTCCGTCTCGCGTGTGATTGAAAGCCGCGGCTCGAGCAATCCGACCAAGGAGATCGACGAGCTCTTCAAGGCGACATTTGGCTCTGGCGTCGACGTGGGGGTAGCTCCGTGGGCCGATCCTCGCTACGACGAGGCCGAGACTGTCGATATCGACACTCTGCTTGCCCTCCGGTTTCTGGAAGGCTTCACGGCCAGTCAGAAGAACGGTAGGGAGCGCGCTAAGGCTGACCCCCCGGTGCCGTTGGCAGTCGACCCGCTCGGTCGCGATGTGGTCGCGCTGCTTGAGCTCTACGGTCCGAAGATGACCGTGGGTGAGGCCTACGCCCACCTGAGCGCCCTCATCTCACTCCGCCTTCTCCAGTTGCCCCTCATCAGCGCCCGCACGGTGCGAGCTCTATTGGACAACGAGCCACCCCCTGCGGATGGCAATCCCTGCGAGATGTACGTCGACTTCGTTCGGCGAAAGGGCGGCGGGTCCGACGAGCTGACCGCGCAGTGCGTGTTGCGCGATCTCGAGATCATGCGGAATCTCTTTCGAGACCGATTGCTGATCCGCTCGCTCGGTGACGCCGCAGGTTCGATGGAGACTGCACCCGCTTTCGATGGATCGGCCGAGGAGAACCTCCAAGCCATCGTGGACCTTAAGGACAACCCCGAGATCGCCACGATCCTGCGCATCAAGCTCAAGCAGATCGAGGACGAGCTCGAAGCCGGAAGCGACGAGCAGCTTTTCGTCCGCGAAGTCCGTCTCAGCGAGGGCCTCACCGGCACGGAGAAGTTCATCCAGGTGCTCGTCGAGGGCCTCCGCAAACGCGGCCTCGAGAATCAAGTCAAGTGGTTCTGGAGTACGGGGGGAATCACCAAGTCCTACGGCCTTCTTTCGGGAACGCAGCGCTACCGCCCCTCTTGGCGCTATGCGCCTTCTGACGAGGCGTTGACAACCTTGCTGTGCCTCTGTTTCGTGGAGCCTGGTGGCGACAGAACGCTCAGCGAGCTCCCCATCCATGACCTGCTCAAACGTTTGCATGACCGCTTTGGCATCCTCATCGACCACCCACCGACTGACTTCGATTCCGCTAGCGCTCGAGCTGGAGCCGCCGAGAATCTCTCCGCGTTCACACAGCGGCTCAAACTGCTCGGTTGCTTCCGCGGTCTCTCCGACGACTTCAACGCTCAATTCGTGACTCGTCCCCGGGCGGCCGTGCGATGACTGCGACTACGAAGAACCTCCTCCACGACGTCCTTGTCAACCATTTGGCGAAGGTCATGGAGGGCGCCGAACCCGGGCACTGCGTCCGCATTGACGACGTAGCCCCAGGCCTGGGTCCCACCCTTGTCGACGCCTTGCGCCAACGCCTGCCGGGCGTCGCGGTCAATATCCTTCGGGCAGATCCTGCGGGCGACATCGAGATTCCCCCACAGAAGGCCATCGAACTGCGCAACCGGAAGCTGCAGGCGTGTCTCTTGCTTGTGCCCGCCGGTGAAGGGCACGCGGCCAGCTCGCTCGACAACTCGTTCAAGCGGATCCCGATGCTTGACCTGTTCTCCCGGGCCGACCTCAGTCTCGTCAGTGATCTGACCAATCAGGTGCTGCTTGAGGCAGTCCGACGTCTGCGTCGCAGCGTGGCACGAGCTGATCGCGAAGCCTGGGCCGAGTTCATGGCAGCGATCGTGGAAGATCCTACGGAACAAGCATTCGGCGAGAACCTCTGGAGAATTGGGCTCATACCGGATCTTGGCCCCGAGCCCCTGTCACGTCTAGGGCTCAATGTGGAGGCGGCACATGCGATCAGCCGGCCGAGTCGACCAGCGGCGACGATCGACGATCGGCTCTCAGCAGCGAACATGAAAATCGGGGCATGGCGAGTGCCCTTGCGGGACTTCCTCGACCAACGCGGCTCCCGCCTGTCGAACGCAAGACTGTGGGCGCATGACATCGCCACCACTTACCGCCACCTGTCATTCGAACATTGGCCGGCGGCCGACCGTCCGGAGAACGCCCTCGAAAAGCTCGAGGTCGACCCCTTTACCAACCCCGACGGAACACTGATCAAGGCATCGAAGTTGGATCTGGGCGCCGACGGTCAACTGATCCTTACCGTGCCCGAGGACGGCGCCGCTCCAGTCGTCGTCACGTGGAAGACCGACCCGATCAACGTCGCAGACGTTGCCAAGTGGCGCCTCGAGGTCGCGCGTCCCGCTGATCAGCGCCGGGACGACGACGAACCACTGGTGAGCATGACGGCGCCTGGCACGCGCAAACGCGCCACGGTCAAGGTCTCGATCACCGAGGATGACCTTGCCGAAGGAGCCCGCTTCGTTGTCGTGCTCACGGCCTTGGGGGCCAACGGCGAAGAGGTCGACCTCACTTCAGGCGAGCCAGCGGTCGCCGAGAGCGAGGAGTTCCAGATTGCCGTTGGCGACGCCCCCGAATCGAAGGCCCGGCGCACGGCGGCGCCCAGCCTTCCGGAGGCCGTGGTGCGGGCGGCGCTCGACGGACTCGATGACCTCACAGAGGACCTCGTGACCTGGGACCTGGCCGGCCAAGTGTTTGGGCTGCGCCTTGGAAACCGGCGGGCCGTCCAGGTGAGAGTCAACGAGCTCATCATCCGTCTGCAGCGGCAAGCAACGGCCGATCCTATGCGTCCCACCTGTCACTCCGCCCAAGGCTCCTACGGAACCCCCCTCGAATGGGATGGCGCGGGCACTCTCGACGTCAACCTGCCGGCGGCCGTCAAGAAGGCACGGAGCGACTTCCTCAAGCAGCTTGCGGCCGGCGGGCCGCGCGACACGATCGAGTCAGCACGCTGGACCGATGAGCTGCGTGAGGCTGCGAAGTCCTACGCGGCGTCGTTCCGGCGCGCCATCGACAGTGCCGAGGATGAGTCGCTGCGCGACCTTCTCCTTGTCGACACGCTCAGTCTGAGCGTGCAGCGGAGTAATCACTCGATCGACGCTGTGGTTCTCCTGCCGATCCATCCACTGCGAGTGATGTGGGTCGCGACGTTTGACGAACTTGTGCGCGGGTGGGCCGACGAGCTCACTGACGTCACCCCACGTAGCGCTCGACCCTCGATGTTGAGTGCTGAGATGGTGGGGCAGGTCGTACCCGCCAACCTTCCCTTCAGCGTGCTGCACCACGGCGGGAAAGAGGCCGTCTACGCCGAAGAGCTGACCTATGGGTCCGGCCTCTACATCGTCCCGGGACCCGTCGACAGTGATGCCGCTGCTGAGAGCATCTGCTCGGTCTTGGATCTCGATCGCGCCACGTCCACGATGCGCGCCTCATCCCGCCTCGTTGCCCAGCGAATCCGTGCCTACGAGCGCGCGCACGACCCGGGCGCGGCGCTGCGGTTGCTCACGGTGAATCCAGGCTCGGGCGAACTGCTCGCAGGCGCTCTTTCGTCGCTGTCTCGACCCGCCGAGCTCGACGACGAGGAATCGTCCGAAGTTCTCAGCATGGGGCCCAGACGCAGTGAGGTGATCGCCTATACCGATAGCTGGTCGTATGTCAGCCCAGTGCCCAGGCTCCTAGCTCTGCAAGCAGACCTGCGACATCGTGAAAGTGTCGCCTCCTCGACGCATCTGGCGCCTCCGCTCTCGCTGAGCGTGCGCAATGCCGAGTCGCTCATGGAGGACTCCAGCGAAGCCCACATGGCCCTCCTGCAGGACCCGGGTGTCGCCAGTCTGGGCCTGGGCACGAGCCCGGAGCGCAAGCCCTCCTTCCGCGACATGCTCGTGCCATTGGTAACCACAAGTCGGGAAGAGAACGGCGACCTGGTGTGGGAAAGCGTCCCGTGCCTTGGTGGCGGATCTGGCGACTCCGAACTCGTGTCACTCCACCGTGCCCACCAGCGGGCGCTGGCTCGCCGTAGCGGGGGAAGCCCCGACTCGGTGCCCGCTGTCCACGTGACCCTCGACGGGGATGCCCAGGCGCGCATCCGGGCAGCTCATCAGCGTGCGGATTGGGTGATCGGAATTGACAAGTTCGTCGGAGTGAACCTGTTTGAGTCCGGGCTAAGCGATCCGTTCATCCTCGACTACGCGCCGGACTTCGTGGAGGGCATCGGCGATCGGCTGACGGTGACGACAACGCACCGAAGCGAGGTCGAGTTCCTACTCGCTGGCGCCATGTCCGAGCTCGGCCTCGACGAGGTAGAGAGCAGTGTCGGATCGGTGCTACAGACGCTCGCCGTCGTGTCGGGCCGATTGGCACTTCGACTCCTCGAGAACACGACTCAAGCCCGGGAAGCCGTTTCGCTGGCGGCGTTGGTAGGTCACCTGACAGCTCGTGGCGAGCTCGCAAACACCATCGTCGTACCCGTCGACGCGCACCCGGAGATCTTCGGTCACGGAGCACACGACGAGGGGGTGGCCCGCCGATGTGACCTGCTACTGGTCCGGCTGAGTCAGAGGTCGTTCAAGATCGAGTGCGTCGAGGTCAAGTCGCGCAAGGAGGCCCACATCGCGCAGACCCTTGCCGACACCATCATCGAGCAGCTCCAGGTTACGAAGCAGGTGCTGGAGTCACGCTTTTTCTCCGACCCGCCGAGGATCGACGCGGAGCTTCAGATGGCGCGTCTGACCAGCTTGCTCCACTACTACGCCGACCGAGCTGCGACACACAAGTTGATCGACCCTACGAAGCTCAACGAGATTCACCGCTACATCGATCGCGTAGAAGAAAAGGGTGAGCGTGCCGAGATCTCGATGACGGGGTGGGTCATCAGCCTCGACGGCGCTCAAGGGTTCAAGAAGCAGTACGGCGAGATCCCATTGCGTGTCCTCACCGCACAGGACCTCGGCCAGATCGGCCTTTCGACTCGTGCCCGGCTCGACCCACTGCCGGAGTCACTCACGCCGGTCACGCCGGTCACGCCGAAGAGTGAGCCTGAGCCGCTGCCCTTACCGCCGGTGCTCGACCCCGAGGACCCGGAGGAGGGGGATCGGGCCGAGGAAAAGGGGCAGCCTGTGACCGAGGAGGCCGAGGGTGAGGTCGAGAAGGAAGCGCATCCGTCCGACGTGCACGACGCTGATGATCTGAGCTCGGCCTCAGAGAAGCCGCCGACCAATTCGGTCAGTGAGCCCGCAACGCCCACGCCCGTGGTGCCCCCGGAGGACCCCGAGGAGTCCGTCGCGACCACCACCAAGGAGGTTGTCGTCACCTTGGGTGATGATCCGGGTGGATCTCCGGTGCATTGGCGGGTGAGTACCAAGGGAAGCCCGCATGCGTTTGTGATCGGCATCCCCGGTCAGGGCAAGTCGGTGACCACCCGCAAGGTTATTCGCGACTTCGAGCAGCAGGGGCTGCCGTCCCTGGTCTTCGATTTCCATGGCGACATGGCAGCCGATCCGCCTGCGGGCGCGGTGGTCCTCGATGCGGCCCTCGGCCTGCCGTTCAGCCCGTTCGAGCCGGACGTCGAAAGCAACCGGCCAATCAACAGCACGGCCTGGGAGATCGCCGAGATCATCGCCTACGTTGCGAAGCTCGGTGAGATCCAGCGAACTCACGTGTACGGCGCGCTGAAGAAGGTGTACGCCGACACCGGGTGGGCGGGCAGCACTCGAGGGGACCGCCTCCCGACGATGCCCGAGTTCGCCACCGCCTTGGAGGAGGTCGAGAAGGGGGCGGCCGGCAAGAACGCTGCCGCGCGACTACTCACGTTCACCGACTTCGGACTGTTCCGCGAGGACGCTACGGGCGGCTTTGAGCTGCGTACTGATCCACCCCAGGGCTGGATCATCGACCTCAGTCATCTCATGGAGGAGGTGCAGCGGTTCGCCGCCTCGTTCATCCTGCGGCGCGTGTATCGAGAGATGTTCGCCTGGCCTCAAGACAGCACGATGAAGCTCGCCGTCGTGCTGGACGAGGCGCACCGCATGGCCCGGGACGTCACGCTGCCGAAGCTTATGAAGGAGGGGCGCAAGTACGGAGTGGGCGTGATCGTCGCAAGCCAGAGTGCTGACGACTTCCACAAGGATGTGCTCGGGAACGCCGGCACCAAGATCGTCTTCCGTACCAACTTCCCGGCCTCCAAGGAGGTAGCCAAGCTGTTGCGTGGTCGAAACGGTGTGGACCTCAGCCAGCACATCGAGAAGCTGGACGTCGGCGTTGCCTACGTCTCTACTCCTGATGCCGTGCAGGCGCAGAAGGTGTACATGGCGCGGGAGTAGCTACTGCGTTCACGTGTAGCTCTCCATCAAGCCGAATCCGGCTGCAACCGTTCCTGCTGGACACGGGGGCATGACGGGTTCGACTGCAACTGTGCAGCGTGCACCGGCTTTGATCGGGCTAGTCGTCGTCAGCCCAGGGGTCCGGGTACGTCGTGGTTGTGACGGGTGCCGGGGACGGCGGGCGCGCGGCTGGGTACCCGATCGGTGTGGGCGCAGGGAACGTGGCCGCGACGGGGTCAGGGACGCGAGACCACGGGAACCCTTCCGGCACCTGCAGCGGAGTAGTGACGTCGAGATAGGCGGCGATTCGGCGCCCGTGGGAGCGGGAGTCGATGAGCCACGCAATGGTGAGTGCGTCGAGGTCGGTGTCAACTGGCCTGTCCAGCAGGGCGACGATCTTGCGCAGGATGGCGCGCGCCTTGTGTGCGCTGCAGTGGGGCTGAGCCGCCAGCACTAGGTGGATCTTCAGGTTGTGGAGCGGGCGGCCCGAGCCGTCGGCGGCGCAAGCAGCTTCGACCAGGTCGTAGAAAGTCTTGTCGCCGTCGGTGATGTCGGCGAACCAGCGCTGTTGGACCTGGCGAGCTTCGCGGGCGGCGAGGGTTCCGAGGCGCAGGATGGCGTGCGGATCGGGCATGGGGACTCCACTGGGATCGGGGCTTTGCTTTCACCATGCGCCAAAGGTTCAGCGGCACGGTCCGATCGACGCATCGGCTCACTGCCCAACTCGGGCCTGGCGCGTATGGGGCGCTGGGGGCTGTGACATTCGATGCCGGCACGGCAGGCTGAGCCGGTTGTCCCTAGCGATTGTCTCCCGGTCTCCTCGTGCGGGCCGGGGGTGCCGACTTGTTCCAATGTCGGGGAGCAGTGAGAGGGGCTTGGAGACGACACGGGTTGCTGAGTGGTGACGAGTAGGGGCGCGGAGTTGTCGGGATGATTCGTCTAGTGGATCTCTTAGAAGCGCAGGGTGTTTAGGAGTGGTGGTGGGCGCTGCTTGTGACGGGTAGGGAAGGAGACGAGCGCCTATGGCCGAGCGGAGCGAGGCCTCTTAGGTATGGCATCCGGTCAAGGCGTGGTCACCCTTGGGCGTGCCTTGGCGCATGGTGAATGTGCATGAGCCCGTCGCCGCCACCCCCCGACCCGTTTGCCGACACGGCACCCATGCCTGTGTTCACGAGCCGCACGAACAGCGGCCTGTCGGCCGTAGGTCGTGAAGACCCGATGCATGAGACGCCGTGGTGTGGGGGTTCGGCTGCGACATGGATTCGCCGCACGAAGGCCGACGTCGAGCACGAAAGGTCCCGCACGGCGTACCCGCCCGGCACGATCCGAGACAAAGATGAAGCGCGGGACCTGGTCGCTGACCACGCAGCCACGTCGGCGGCGGCGATCGGGGCGCTCGCGGTCCACGCGACCCTCAGCGTTGAACAGATCGCCGCGTTCGTCGGGATCGAGGCAGCCGATCTCATCGCGAGCGGCCTCCTCCAGGCCTTGTGGAGCATGGGCGCCGCGAAGTTTGGCCACGTCACCAGCACCTGGGATCGCTGCTGGGAGCGAACACTGTGGACGATCGATGACAAGGAAGTCATCGCGACCCACGTCCTCCCGCTGCTCTCCCGCGCGGAGGAACTGGCCATGACCGCGGGCCAAGACATCCACGTCAGTCAGGGCCACGACCGCCACGCACTACTCGCCGCCGAGCTCGCGCTGCGCATCGCCGAGTACACGTCGGTCGGCACAGTGCTCGGTGAGCGCCTGTCGGATCTGACGAGCCTGTTCGGCAATCACACGACGCGGCGCGGGGACCTCATCGCCGTGCGCGCTGACGGGCTCCGGATCGTGCTCGAGGTCGTCGCTCATGACAACCAGAAGTTCGGCGAGAAGGTGGACTTCTGGGCCGAACAACTCGCAACGCCGGGCCGTGGGCATGGCATGACCATGGTGGTCTTCGTCGTTGCGGCCGACCCCAAGGGCGACGCCTCTCGTGCTCGAGGGCTGACTGGTCGCGTGTCGGCAGCCATCGTGAAGGCGCGCGTGAAGCACGGCGCCGACTGGCGGGGCCACGACCGGATGGGGATGGTGTCGTGGAGCGACTGGTTCCCCGCCGCTGGTGAGATGTCCCAGGCGTTCTCATCCCTCCTCGTCCGGTTCCCAGAGTCGCGGCCGACCTACGCCTCGGTCCTCGATGCCGAGGTCGTGCCCTGCGCCCACCCGCGCGATCGCGAGTACGTCGCCGTCATCGAGAACGCGTCACTCTTGGCACAGACGCCCGCGTGGCTGCGATCACGCGACCGTGCCCCGCTGCTGCTGCGTCGGATGGGACAACCACAACTAGGGCGTGTCTCTGAAGTCATGCCAGCCAGAGCATGATCGCGGCCAAGACGACGCCGCCTCGAAAGACCACT
>NZ_SDWV01000036.1 GCF_004137345.1 Nocardioides zhouii | reverse complement strand
GCAGTGGTCTTTCGAGGCGGCGTCGTCTTGGCCGCGATCATGCTCTGGCTGGCATGACTTCAGAGACACGCCCTAGTTGACCTGGCGGTCCTGCCCCTCCCAGTAGGGCTGGCGCAGCTTGAACTTCTGCAGCTTGCCGGTCGCCGTACGCGCGAGCTCGTCGCGGAACTCGATGGAGGTCGGCGCCTTGTAGCCGGCGGCCTTGTCCTTGCACCACGCGATCAGCTCGGCCTCGTCGGCCTGCTGGCCGTCAGCCAGCACGACGAGCGCCTTGATGGTCTCGCCCCACTTCTCGCTCGGCACGCCGATCACCGCGACCTCCGACACCGCCGGGTGCGAGAAGAGCACGTCCTCGACCTCGATCGACGACACGTTCTCGCCGCCGGTGATGATCACGTCCTTCTTGCGGTCGCTGATCGAGAGGTACCCGTCGTCGCCGATCACGCCGCCGTCACCGGTGTGGAACCACCCGTCGACGAGCGCCTTGCCGGTCTCGTCGGGCCGCTCCCAGTAGCCGTCGAGGATGACGTTGGACCGCGCCAGCACCTCCCCGTGCTCGTCCGTGCGCAGGCGTACGCCGACTGCGGGCGCGCCGGCGCGCACGAGCTTCGCGGCCAGCTCTTCGGGCGGCAGGTCGTCCCACTCGGCACGCGCGCGGTTGACGGTGAGGAGCGGCGAGGTCTCGGTGAGGCCGTAGATCTGCATGAACTCCCAGCCGAGCTCCTCCTGCACGCGTACGACGGTCTTCGTCGGCGGCGGCGCACCGGCCATGATGATCCGCACCTTGTCACGACCGGGGATCTCGCCCTCCCAGCCCTGGGCCGCCTCGAGCACGGCCGCAGCGACGGCAGGTGCCGCGCACATCACGGTGACGCCGTGCTGCTCGACGCGGCGCAGGATCTCGGCGCCGTCGACCTTGCGCAGCACCACCTGCGGCACGCCGAGGCCCGTCATCGCGAACGGCATCCCCCAGCCGTTGGCGTGGAACATCGGCAGCGTGTGGAGGTAGACGTCGCGGTCGCTCACCCCGGCGTGGAGGCCGAAGGTGACCGCGTTGGTCCAGAGGTTGCGGTGGGTCAGCTGCACGCCCTTGGGCCGCGCGGTGGTGCCGGAGGTGTAGTTGATCGTCGCAGTGGCGTTCTCGTCCGGCTCCCAGGCGCGCGGCTCGGTGCCCTCGGCGGCGAACATCGACTCGTCCTCCCCGAGGACGAAGGTGTGCTCGACGTCGATGCTCTTGACCGAGTCGACCAGCTCGGGATCGACGTAGAGCACGCGCGCCCCGCAGTGGGCCACGATGTAGGAGATCTCGTCGGGACGCAGCCGGAAGTTGATCGGCACCAGCACCCGGCCGGAGCCGCACACCCCGAAGAACGACGTGAGCAGACGGGCGGAGTTGTGGCTCAGGACGGCGACCCGGTCGCCCACCTCGATGCCCATCTCGTCGAGCCGTGCCGCCTGCCTCTGCGCGAGGGCGTGCAGCTCGCGGTAGGTGAGCCGGCCGAGGGAGGTGGCGGGCTGGTCGGGCTCGTCGATGGCGCCGATGCGATCTCCGTAGACGCCTGCCGCGCGCTCGATGAAGTCGTTGACGCTGAAGGGGACGATCATGCATTCCACTCTGGCACGCAGAGGGTTGGTCGAACGATGGTGCGCGGAGACTTTCTCGAGCCCGGATGAGAGGTCTCTCATCCTCTTCTCACGCGTGCTCCACGTACGCGGCGGACCGTGGCCGGCATGACCCCGCTCGCGAAGGCACTGATCGCCCTGGCGCTCGTCGTGCCGCTCGCGTCGTACATCGCGGGCACGCTCGCCGGTGCGGGCAGCAGCGTCCCCGAGCAGCAGGGCACGGTGTACGTCGACGACGTCGAGCCGGCGTCGGAGGGCACCAGCCCCACTCCGACGCCCCCACCGTCCCGTCCTTCCCCCGCAAGGGACAATCGGCCCACGCCGTCGCCGGACGACGACGCCGCCGACGACAACGAGGCCCGGGTCGTCACTCCCGCGCCCGTGAAGGACGACGACGAGAGGGACGACGATGACGACGGGAACGACACGGACGACGGTGACGACACCGACGACTGAGCGCCCCCACCATGTCCGGTTCAGGGGCCGTCTCGCCCGCGTGTCCGTGCGCACCCGCATCGCTGCCGTCATCGCCCTCCTCACCGCCGCGGCGATGGCTGGGGCCGGCCTGCTCGTCTACGCCCTCGAGTCCGCGCGGATCGAGCGGCTCGTGACCAGCCAGATCACCCAGGAGATCGCGGAGTTCCGCGAGCTGCGGACCGACCCCGACACGGGCGAGCCGTTCGACGACGTCGGGCGGCTGCTCGACGTCTTCCTGTCCCGCAACGTGCCCGACGACGACGAGATGCTGGTCGGCTACGTCGAGGGTGCACGCACCATCCGCACCCTCAACCGCTACGGCCAGGAGTTCCTCGACGAGCCGGCCTACCTCCGCGTCCTCGACGAGCGCGCCGACGACGGCGGCACGAGCATCCTCGACTCCGCGACCTTCGGCGAGGTCTGGGTGACCCTCGTGCCGGTGCGCAACGCCCAGGGTGAGGGCTCGCTCGTCATCGTCAACTTCCTCGCCGACGAGCACGAGGAGCTCGACAGCACCCTGCGCACCTACAGCGTGGTCGCCTTCCTCTCGCTCCTGCTCATCACCGGCCTCGGCGCCCTCCAGTCCGGCCGGCTGCTCGCGCCGCTGCGCACCCTGGAGGAGACGGCCCGCGACATCTCGACCACCGACCTGTCGCGCCGCATCCCCGAGCGCGGCAACGACGACATCACCTCGCTCACCCGCACCATCAACTCGATGTTCGAGCGCCTCGACGAGGGCTTCCGCGACCAGCGCCAGTTCCTCGACGACGCCGGGCACGAGCTGCGTACGCCACTCACGGTGCTGCGCGGCCACCTCGAGCTCCTCGACGCCGACGACCCTGCCGAGCGCGCGGGGACCCAGGAGCTGCTGCTCGACGAGGTCGACCGGATGTCGCGGCTCGTCGGCGACCTCATCCTGCTGGCCAAGAGCCGGCGCCCCGACTTCCTGGTCACCGCCGAGGTCGACCTCGAGACGCTGACCCAGTCCGTGCTGGCCAAGGCCCGCGGCCTGGGCGACCGCGCCTGGACGCTGGACGAGGTGGCCACCGGCACGGCCACGCTCGACGAACAGCGCATCACCCAGGCCCTCCTCCAGCTCGCCGACAACGCCGTCAAGCACACCGACCCCGGCGCCGAGATCGCCGTCGGGTCCGCCCGCACCGACCACGACGTACGCCTCTGGGTGCGCGACACCGGCGACGGCATCGACCCCGCCGACCGCGAGACGGTGCTGCAGCGCTTCGGTCGCAGCCACGTACGCCCCGGTGACGAGGGCTTCGGGCTCGGTCTCTCGATCGTCCACGCCATCCTCGACGCCCACGGCGGCACCGTCGCGATCCACGACGCCCGTCCCCGCGGAGCCCGCGTCGAGCTCACCCTCCCCGCTCACCCCATCAAGGAGACCCCGTGGCCCAGATCCTGATCGTCGAGGACGAGCAGCGCATCGCTGCCTTCATCGCCAAGGGCCTGCGGGCCGAGGGCCACCAGCCGACCACGGCCCACGACGGGCCGGGCGGCCTGGACGAGGCCCTGTCCGGTCGCTTCGACCTGATGGTGCTCGACATCGGCCTGCCCGGCATGGACGGCTTCGAGGTCCTGGACCAGCTGCGCTCGCAGGGCAGCCGGATGCCGGTGATCGTGCTGACCGCCCGCGACTCGGTGACCGACACCGTGGCCGCCCTCGACAGCGGCGCCGACGACTACATGGCCAAGCCCTTCCGGTTCGCCGAGCTGATGGCCCGGATCCGCCTGCGGCTGCGCGCCCTGGCTCCGGCGGACGCGCCGGCGAGCGGCGACGACCTCGTCGTGGGCGCCCTGCGCCTGGACCGGCGTACGCGTCGCATCGCCGGACCGCAGGGCGAGTCCGAGCTCTCCGCCCGCGAGTTCGCCCTCGCCGAGATCTTCCTGCTCAACCCCGGCCAGGTGCTGACGCGGGAGCAGCTGCTCGACCTGGTCTGGGGCTACGACTTCGACCCGGGCTCCAACGTCGTCGACGTCTACGTCGGCTACCTCCGCCGCAAGCTCGGCGGGACGGCCATCTCGACCGTCCGCGGCGTCGGCTACCGGCTCAACCCCTGATCCTGCTAGCCCCTGATCCTGCTAGCCCCTGATCCTGAAGCCGGCCAGCGACCCGCGCGGCAGGCCGGCGAGCACGGGCTCGAGCGCCTCCGCGACCTCGTGCGGCAACGGCCGTTCCGCGGGATCCCGACGCAGGCACGCCGCGATCACCTCGACGACAGCAGGAGGAACACCGTCGGGAAGCGGCGCGGGCGCGTCCACGAGCTGCGGGAAGCGAGCTCGTACGTCCTCAGCGTCGGGGTCGCCGTGCTCGAACGGGCGGTGCCCGGCGACAGCGTGGAAGAGCGTGGCGCCCAGGCCCCACACGTCGGCGGCGAAGGACGGCCCCTGCTCTCCCTGCCGCGTCGGGTCGCACTGCTCGGGCGCCATGTAGGCGTCGGTGCCGATGGGGTGGCGCAGCCGTCGGGCGTCCTCCTCGGTCCGGGCGACCGAGAGGTCGATCAGCCGGGCGGGCGCACCCATGATGACGTTGCTGGGCTTGATGTCGAGGTGCGTCCAGCCGATGTGGCGCAGGTAGTGCAGGGCTGCGGCGACGTCGATCGCGAGCGGGAGGTACTGCTGCTCCTGCAGCCTGCCGTAGCGGCGGATCAGGCTGGAGAGCCGCGGTCCGTCGATGTGCTCGAGGACCACGTGCGGGCGGTCACCGTCCTGGCCGTCGCGGAGTCCGCGGACCACCACGGGGTGGTTGACCGTCGCGAGGGCGAGCACCTCCCGGCGCAGGCCGCGCCGGGAGGACTCGTCCTCGAGCTGCGAGGGACGGAGCACCTTGACCACGACGGGTGACCAGGTCACCTCGTCGAAGCAGAGCCAGGCCTCGTACGCGGCTCCGCCACCCAACCGCCTCAGTGCGGCCAGGCCGGGGGCGAGGAGGTCGCCCTCCTCGAAGTGCCAGCCGTCGTCTCGCGTGCTCATCGAGAGGTCCCGTCAGCCGCGGGTGTCGTTGCGGCTGCGGTCGTTGGTCTGGTTCGCCGACCTGTCACGGGTGTTGTCGCCGCCGTCACGGGTCCAGTCGCGGGTCTTGTCGCCCCGGCTGTTGTCGCGGTCGCGGCTCACGCCGGTGAAGTTGCTGCGGGTGTTGTCGTTCGTGTCGCGGCTCTGGCCTGTGCGTGTACGCGTGTCGTCGTCGTCGTTGGTGTCGTCATCGTCGTCGTCGGCGACCAGGACGAGCGACGGGGCGTCGTCCTCGCGCTTGGCGGCCTCGTCGGCGGACGAGGCGACCACTGGCGCCGACATGCCGACCAGGCCGATCACGGCCATCCCGGCGATGCTCAGCAGGGCGGTGGGAAGGAGCTTCCTCATCATGGTTCCTCTCGTCAGGGGCCGTGCCGGCCCGGTGAGAGGAACTGTGGTGCGACGGTGTGAGCCTCGCGTGAGGCACCGATGAGAGGGCTCTCACGCGGGGGGACCTGGAAAGGACGGGTGCGTCGGGACGGTTTCGAACCGCCGACCGCTCGGGTGTAAACCGAGTGCTCTACCGCTGAGCTACCGACGCGGGAACGGCACAGACTACGGGAGCCGGCACCGGGCACGGAAACCGCACGCGCCCTGAAATGAAATGAGTTGAGCCGCTGGCGTCTCGGGTCACCAGCGGCTCAACAAGAAGAAGATTACACCAGCTCCCAAGAGCGTCCGAACAAACGCGGAATCCTCGTCGAACGGTCTAGACCGGCCGGCCGATCCACGCTCAGGAGACGGCAGCGTGGAGCTCGCGCAGGTGCTCGCCGAGGTCGCGGCCGTCGGGGTTGGCGTTGTGCACCGCCCAGCGCAGCCGCCCCTCGCGGTCGACGACGTACGACGAGCGGCGCGGGGCGCCCTTGATGGGGTCGAACACCTCGAAGGCCGAGGCCACCGCGCCGTGGGGCCAGTAGTCGGAGAGCAGCGGGAAGTTGAGCCCCTCGGCCTCCGCGAACGACCGCAGGGCGTAGACCGAGTCGCACGACAGGGCCAGCACCTCGGTGTCGAAGGTGAGGAACTCGTCGAGGCGATCTCGCACCCCCGACAGCTCGCCGGTGCACACGCCGGTGAAGGCGAAGGGGAAGAACATCAGCGCCACCGCCTTGCGGCCGCGGAAGTCGCTGAGCCGGACGTCCTGGCCGAACTGGTCGCGCAGCACGAAGTCGGGTGCCTCGTCGCCGATGCACAGGCCCTCGCGCGTCACCCCTGGTCCTCGTCGGACGTCTCGGCCAGCTCGCGCTTGAGCACCTTCCCGGTGGCATTGCGCGGCAGCTCGTCGAGGAACACGATGTCGCGCGGCACCTTGAAGCGCGCGAGGTGCGCCTTGACGTGGTCGCGCAGCTGGTCCTGCGACACCTCGCCGGTGCGCACCACGAAGGCCCGCAGCCGCTGGCCGTAGGCGTCGTCCGCGACGCCGATCGCAGCCACCTCGCCGACGTGCTCGTGGGCCACGAGGCAGTCCTCGACCTCCTGCGGGAAGACGTTCTCGCCGCCGGAGACGATCATGTCGTCGTCGCGACCGGCGACGTGCAGCCGGCCGGCCTCGTCGTAGTAGCCGACGTCGCCCGACGACATCAGGCCGTCGATGCTCTCCTTGGTGTCGCCGCTGGTGTAACCCTCGAAGAGAAGCCCGTTGCCGACGAAGATCCGGCCGGTCTCCCCCTGCGGGAGCTCGCTCCCGTCCTCGCCGAGGATCTTCACGACCGTGCCGTAGGGAGGCTTGCCCGCCGACGTCGGGTCGGCGCGCAGGTCCTCCGGCGTCGCGATCGAGGCGTACGCCACCTCGGTCGAGCCGTAGATGTTGTAGAGGTTGTCGCCGAAGCGATCCATCCAGGCCTGCGCCAGGGTCGCCGGCAGCGCCGAGCCGGACGAGGCGACGACCTGTACGCGACCGAGGTCGATGCCGTCGAGCTCCGCCGGGTCGAGCGCCAGCATCCGCTGCAGCATCACCGGGATCACGACCATCGACTGGCACCGCTCGTCCTGCGCGGTGCGCAGCGCGGTGGCCGGGTCGAACGAGCGGCGCAGCACGACCGTCGAGCCCAGCAGCATGGCGAGGGCCAGGTGCGCGAAGCCCCAGGTGTGGAAGAGCGGAGCGGCGATGTGGGTGCGCCAGCCGGCCCGCAGTGGCATCCGCGAGAGCAGCGAGACGGCCGCGTCGATGCCGGCCTCCTTGCGGGGCGCGCCCTTGGGCGCGCCGGTGGTGCCGGAGGTGAGGATCACGATGCGGGCGTGGCGCTCGGGCGGCTGCAGGTCGCCCTCGTCGTACGCCGACACGAGCTGCTCGAGCGTCTCGGGTCCCCCGTCGCCGTCGGTCCAGGCCAGGACGCGGCGCTCGACGTGGGCGCCGGCGAGCAGGCCGGTGAACTCCTCGTCGTGCACGACCAGGCTGGGCGCCTCGCGCTCCAGCACGTCGACCAGCTGCGGCCCGGCGAACGCGGTGTTGAGGTAGAGGATGTCGGCGCCCAGCTTGGCCGTGGCGATCGAGGCGTCGATGAACCCGCGGTGGTTGCGGCACATGACGGCGACCGAGTCGCCCTCCTTGACCCCGCGCTCGGCGAGGGCCCGCGCCAGCGAGTTGGAGCGGCGGTGCAGCTCGCCCCAGGTCAGCTCGCCGAGCTCGTCGACGACCCCGACCTGGTGGGGCGAGCGGGCCGCGAGCGTCGCGAAGCCACCGGCCGGACCGGTGCCCCAGCGGGCGACGACGAGGCCGATGTTGGCGAGCGTACGAGGGCCGTAGGGGCGGATCACGCCAGCACGGCCCAGCACGCGGACCGTCGTGGCCAGGCCCGAGACGTGTCCGGAGAGAGTTGCCGCCAGGTCGCGCCCGGTCACGCCGGCGTCTTCGGAGCGACCAGCCGGGTGGCCTGCCAGTCCTTGCTGACGGACGCGGTCGTGGTCTGGGAGAGCCCCGCGATCGGCGCCGCCTCGGTCACGTCGGCCGCGTCGATGCTGCCGGGCCGGCCCACCTTGGGAGTGAGCAGCCAGATGGAGCCGCCGCCCACGAGATCGGTCAGTGCATCCACCAGCCCGTCGACCAGGTCGCCGTCGTCGTCACGCCACCAGAGCAGGACCGCGTCGACCACGTTGCCGTAGTCACCGTCGACCATGTCGGCATCGATCCGGTCCTCGACCGCGACGCGGAGCTCGTCATCGGTGTCGTTGTCCCAGCCGAGTTCCTGCACCACCATGCCGGGCTTCAGACCCAGCCGGTCTCCCGTGCCGGTCGCCTGGGCAGAATCGCCCACCGTCGAGCTCACGCAGTGCCTCCATTGTTCGAGTACCCGCGGGAATGCCCATCGGGTGGTCCATAGTCCACCCGAACACGGCATACGCCGCAACCCCGGCTCGTCAGGCGGGCACTGGGCGGGCACCGGGCGAGCACGAGCGAGGGCCTCGGCGCACGCCCGGCAGGACTACCGATGGGTAGATTTCATGGCGGCGACGCGCGTGACACGATGAGCGGGTGAGTGACGCAGAGAAGCCCTCGACCTCCACGACCGACCAGGCCCCGGCCAAGGTCTCGGTGATCCACGAGGGCCTTCCCACCCAGCTGCCCGACATCGACCCCGACGAGACGCAGGAGTGGTTGGCGTCCTTCGACGCGATGCTCGACGACCGCGGTCGCGACCGCGCCCGCTACGTGATGCTGCGCCTGCTGGAGCGTGCGCGCGAGAAGCAGGTCGGCGTGCCGGCGCTGCGCTCCACCGACTACATCAACACCATCCCGCCCGAGCGCGAGCCGTGGTTCCCCGGTGACGAGGAGGCCGAGCGCCGGATCCGCGCCTTCATCCGCTGGAACGCCGCAGTGATGGTGTCCTCGGCCAACCGCAAGGGCCTCGAGGTGGGCGGCCACATCGCGACCTACCAGTCGTCGGCGAGCCTCTACGAGGTCGGCTTCAACCACTTCTTCCGCGGCAAGGACCACGACGGCGGCGGCGACCAGCTCTACATCCAGGGCCACGGCTCGCCGGGCATCTATGCCCGCGCATTCCTCGAGGGCCGCCTCAGCGAGGAGCAGCTCTACCGCTTCCGCCAGGAGGTCCAGCACGGCAAGGGCGCCGGCCTCCCGTCGTACCCCCACCCGCGCCTGATGCCGGACTTCTGGGAGTTCCCCACCGTCTCGATGGGCCTCACCGCCATCAGCTCGATCTACCAGGCGCGGTTCAACCGCTACCTCGACAACCGTGGCATCAAGGACACCAAGCAGCAGCGTGTGTGGGCGTTCATGGGCGACGGCGAGATGGCCGAGCCCGAGTCGCTCGGTGCGATCCGCGTGGCCGCCCGCGAGGAGCTCGACAACCTCACCTGGATCATCAACTGCAACCTGCAGCAGCTCGACGGCCCGGTCACGGGCAACGGCAAGATCATGCAGGAGCTCGAGGCCAACTTCCGCGGCGCCGGCTGGAACGTCATCAAGGTCGTCTGGGGCCGCGAGTGGGACGCCCTGCTCGCCAAGGACGTCGACGGCGTGCTCGTCAACAAGATGAACTCCACCCCCGACGGGCAGTTCCAGACGTACTCGACCGAGGACGGCGCCTACGTCCGCGAGAACTTCTTCGGCGGCGACCCGCGCCTGCGCAAGATGGTCGAGCACATGTCGGACACGCAGATCGAGAAGCTGCCGCGCGGTGGCCACGACTACCGCAAGGTGTACGCCGCCTTCGACGCCGCGACCAAGCACACCGGTCAGCCGACGGTGATCCTCGCCCACACGATCAAGGGCTGGACGATCGACGCCCTCGAGGGCAAGAACGCCACGCACCAGATGAAGAAGCTGACCCTGCCGGACCTCAAGAAGTTCCGCGACCGGCTCTACCTGCCGATCAGCGACCGCGACCTCGAGGAGTCCTACGAGAAGACCGGCGGCGCGCCGTTCTACCACCCGGGCGCTGACTCCCCCGAGATCGAGTACATGCTCGAGCGACGCCAGGCACTCGGCGGCTCGGTGCCGCGCCGCGTCAACCGCGCCACCGCGCTCAAGCTGCCCGGCGACGAGCTCTACGCCGAGCTCAAGCAGGGCTCGGGCAAGAACAAGTTCGCCACGACCATGGCCGTCGTCCGGCTGCTCCGCGACTGGATGAAGGACCCCGAGATCGGCGACCGCCTGGTGCCGATCGCGCCCGACGAGTACCGCACGTTCGGCATGGACTCGATGTTCCCGAGCGCCAAGGTCTACAACCCGGGCGGCCAGCAGTACGACTCGGTGGACCGCAAGATGCTGCTGTCCTACAAGGAGTCCGCGCAGGGCCAGATGCTCCACGAGGGCATCTCCGAGGCGGGTGCGATGGCCTCGGCGACCGCCGCCGGGTCGGCGTACACCACGCACGGCGAGCACATGATCCCGTTCTACATCTTCTACTCGATGTTCGGGTTCCAGCGCACGGGCGACTCGATCTGGGCGATGGCCGACCAGCTCGCCCGCGGCTTCCTCATCGGCGCCACCGCCGGTCGTACGACGCTGACGGGCGAGGGCCTGCAGCACGCCGACGGCCACTCGCCGCTGATCGCCGCGACCAACCCCGCGGTCGTCCACTACGACCCTGCGTTCTCCTACGAGATCAGCCACATCATGCAGAACGGCCTCGAGCGGATGTACGGCACCGGCGGGCCCAACGGTGACGGCGAGAACGTCATCTACTACCTCACCGTCTACAACGAGCCGGTCTCGATGCCGGCCGAGCCGGCCGACGTCGACGTCGAGGGCATCCTCAAGGGCATCCACCGCGTCTCGACGGCCGACGGCGAGGGTCCCCGGGTCCAGCTGATGGCCTCCGGTGTCGGCTTCCCGTGGATCAAGGAGGCCGCGCGCCTGCTGGCCGCGGAGTGGGGCGTGCAGTCCGACCTCTGGTCGGTGACGTCGTGGAACGAGCTGGCCCGCGACGGTGCCGCCGCCGAGCAGTGGAACCTGCTCCACCCCGGCGATGAGCCCCGCTCGGCCTACGTGCGCGACAAGCTCACCGGCGCACCCGGCCCGGTCGTCGCCGTGTCCGACTACATGCGGGCCGTCCCGCTGCAGATCGCCCGCTGGGTGCCCGCCGACTACCGCGTGCTCGGTGCCGACGGCTTCGGCTTCGCCGACACCCGCCCGGCAGCCCGCCGCTTCTTCCAGATCGACGCCCAGAGCGTCGTCGTCCAGGCCCTCCAGGCCCTGGCCGACGCCGGCGAGGTGTCGGTCGAGAAGGTCGTCGAGGCCTCGCAGAAGTACCGCATCGACGACCCGACCGCGGTCAAGGACGTCAAGCAGGAGGGCGGCGACGCGTAGTCGCACCCGCAGCAGCACTCTGGTGGGTCATGCCTCGCGCGCGTACGTCGCGGGAGGGTGGCCCACCAGCTGCGTGAAGGCCCGGATCAGGTGTGACTGGTCGGCGTAGCCGAGCCGCGCGGCGAGGTCCGCCCAGTCCACCTCGGCATCGCCGTGCGCGGCCGCCGTGACGTCGAGCAGGCGGAAGCGCTGCACCACCCACTTGGGCCCGATCCCGACGTAGGAGTGGAAGCGTCGCTGCAGGGTGCGGAGGCTGACGCCGGCGAGTTCGGCGAGCTGGTCGGCGCGTACGAGCGAGGTGTCCTCCTCGGCCCGCTCGACCAGCGCGGCGAGCTCCGCCACGCGCGGGTCGGGCTCGGGCGCCAGGCCCCGGAGCCACGCGGCCAGCACGGCGGCGCCGTCCTCGGGGTGGGCACACGCGAGCGCCTCCTCCGCGACAGGCCGGTCGTCCATGCCGAGCAGGTCGGCGACCGGCACCTCGCGACCCTCGAGCGCGCCCACGTCCGAGCGGAGGAATGGCCGGAACCCGGCCGGCCGGAAGCCCGCCGCGACGGTGTGGCCGACACCCTCGAGGTGTCGGCGGAACATCCGCGGGTGGACGCCGTGCACGATCAGGCGCGGCCCGCCCCCGACGTCCTCGGCGGTGAGGTGCACCACGGGCCGCGGCACGACCTCCTGGTCGTGGGGCTCCACGGTGTCCCACCGCACCCACCAGAAGTAGTCGATGAGTCCGCGCAGGTCCGGGTCGGGCTCGGCGCGCCCCACCTCGATGCGCTGCTCCGCGACGCTCGGTCGCATGACGGCCGCCTGGACGCGACCCGATCGGGAGGGCACGCCGTCACCCTAGGGCCGGTCTCCGACACCGCCCTGTCGCCTTTGTCCAAGCCGCCCGAACTCCGGAGCAGCGATGCTGGACGGGACAGACGACGACGAGGAGATGACGATGACCGATCAGCAGACCGCCCGGATCGCGATGGTGACGCTGGACTGTGCGGAGGTGGCGCCGTCGGCGGAGTTCTGGTCCGCGCTGCTCGGGTGGGAGGTCGCGGCCAGCTCGGAGGACTACGCGATGCTCACCTCGCCCGACGGCGGGCCGGCGCTCGGCCTGGGTCGCGTCGACGACCACCAGCCCCCGTCGTGGCCGGACACGGGTCACAAGCAGTTCCACCTGGACCTCGCGGTCAACGACCTCGACGCCATGGCGGCGCGTGCCGTCGAGCTCGGCGCGACGCTGGCCGACCCGCAGCCGGGCGAGACCTGGCGCGTGCTCATCGACCCGGCCGGGCACCCGTTCTGCCTGACCGACGCGGCCAACTGGGGCTAGGGCTACGCGCCCGCCGCGCGTCGTACGGTGTGCACCGGCGTGAGCGGGGACTCCCCCGCCTCGGCCTGGAGCGGGGCGACCAGGGCGCCCGCGTCGAGCAGGTCGCGCCAGCGCTCCCGGTCGTAGTGGCTCGGCTCGGTCGAGCGGATGAAGTCGCGCACGATCTTGGTGAACCGCTCGGGATGGTCCTTGTGCGGGAAATGACCCGCATTGGGCAGGATCTCGATCCGCGCGGTCGGCGCGAGGGCACTCGCGTTGCTGGCGTGCGCGACCGGGATGACCAGGTCGTCGGCACCCCACACCACACACATCGGCATCGCTTCGGTGAGGTAGGCCCGGTCGGCCATGGTGACGATCTGGCCCTTCCAGTCGACCACGGCACGGACGACGTGGGCGATGGCCGCGCGCTTGCGCGGGTCCTTGAACGAGTCGTAGATGTCGGCGACCTCGTCGAGGTCGCGCAGCTGGCTCACGCCGGTGCCGGCCAGCAGCCGCATCACCGTCGTGGTCACGTGGCGCAGGCCGGGTGCAGCGAGCACGGACATCGCCTGGTGGAAGCCGGGAGTTGTGATGGCGCGGATCGCCGGGGACACCTCCGGGCCGAGCCCGCCGGACGACACCAGGACGAGGCGCTCGGCCCGCTCCGGGAACTGGTAGGCGAACTGCATCGCCACCCCGCCGCCGAAGCTGTGGCCCACGACGGTGACCCGGTCGACGCCCAGCACGGTCAGCAGGTCGCGCATCCCGTTGGCGTAGCCGCCGAGGCTGTAGTCGGCGCGGGGCTTGTCCGACTCGCCGTGGCCGAGCAGGTCCGGCGCGATGACGGTGTGGGTGCGGGCCAGGGACTCCATGACCGGCGCCCACGTCGTGTGGTCGCACCCGAGCCCGTGGAGCAGCAGGAGCGCAGGCCCGGACCCCATCTGCACGTAGGCACGACGGTGCCCGTGCACGGTGACGTACTGGACCTGCGGGCTGCTGTGACGGTGCACTCGGCCTCCACCTCGTTCGCGACCTGGGCCAGGACAGGTTCCGGATTCAACCAGACGCCCGACGCCGCGGTCCCCACCCCTCGGTGCCGATGCACAGTCGTGACCTGCTGAGGCCGCCGCGATCGCACGGCTCCACGCCGACTGCTTCGTGGGAATCCCACTACGCGCGATCGGCCACTACAGTCGAGCCATGCCCGCCTCCCGCCGCCGCGCAGCCGAGGCGCTGCGCAACTCCTCGGGGGCGCTCAGCACGGCCGCGACGGCACGGATGGCCACCGACCTGCCGTGGTTCGACGACCTCAGCGCGGAGGACCGCTCCTGGGTCGGCCTCATCGTGCAGGCGGGCATCCGCGGCTTCGTGGAGTGGTACGACGTCGAGGTCGAGGCAGCCGAGGGCGCCGATGTCGGAGGCGCCGTGCACCACCCCCTCGACGTGGTCGTGTTCGGGGCCGCGCCGCGCGAGCTGACCGGCGTCATCTCGCTCCAGCAGACCGTCGAGCTGGTCCGGCTCAGCATCCGCGTCGTGGAGACCAACATCGACGCGCTGCTCGACCCCGAGGACGTACGCCAGGTCCACGACGCCGTCCTCCTCTACGCCCGCGAGGTCGCCTTCGCGACCGCCGCCGTGTACGCCCGGGCAGCCGAGTCGCGCGGTGCCTGGGACGCCCGCCTCGAGGCCCTCGTGGTCGACGCCGTCGTCCGCGCCGAGGCAGACGAGACCGTGCTCTCGCGGGCGAGCGCCCTCGGGTGGGGCGCCCACGGGGATGTCGCCGTGGTGCTGGGCGCCGTGCCACCCCACCGGGCCGAGCTCGACGTCTTCGAGTCCGTACGCCGCTCGGCGCGCACGGGCGAAATGGATGCCCTCTGCGCCACCCAGGGCGAGCGGCTGGTCGTCGTCCTCGGCGGCGTCACCGATCCGCTCAAGGCCGCGACGCGGCTCCTCGACCACTTCGGCGACGGCCCGGTCGTCGTCGGACCGGTGACGGCCGACCTGGCTCACGCGAGCGCGTCGGCGCGCGCCGCCCTCTCGGCCCACCGGGCCGCTAGCGGGTGGCCCGACGCACCGCGCCCGGTCGCGAGCCGCGACCTGCTCCCCGAGCGCGCGCTGGCCGGCGACGGCCACGCCCGACGCCACCTCGTCGACGAGGTCTACCTGCCGCTGGTGGCCACGCGGGGCACCCTCCTCGAGACGCTCGGCGCCTGGTTCGAGCACGGCTCGTCGATCGAGGGCACCGCCCGCGCGCTCTTCGTCCACCCCAACACCGTGCGCTACCGACTGCGCCAGGTCTCCGAGGTGACGGGCTGGTCGCCGACCCGGCCCCGCGAGGCGTTCGCGCTGCAGCTCGCCCTCATCCTCGGCCGGCAATCGGGCCGGACGGAGTTGTAGGGAACCTACAAAGATTACCGGGCAAGTTTCGTCGGCGTCCGACCCGCGTCCACACCCCGGGAACCGGCACAGTTGACCCCGTGCTCGTCATCGTCGCTCCCGGCCAGGGGGCCCAGTCCCCCGGCTTCCTCACGCCCTGGCTGGAGGACCCGACGTTCGCCTCGCGGCTCGACTGGCTGGCCACCGTCGCCGGCATCGACCTCGCCCACTACGGCACCGTGGCCGACGCGGACACCATCCGCGACACCAAGATCGCCCAGCCGCTGCTGGTCGCCACCGGCCTCGTTGCGGCACTCGACCTCTTCCCCCACCCGGCCGACGCGTTCGCGCGGATCGGCGCGGTCGCCGGCCACAGCGTCGGCGAGCTGACCGCGGCCTCCGGAGCCCGCGTCATCACCGCCGAGCAGGCCATGGTGCTGGTGCGCGAGCGCGGCAACGCGATGGCCGCGGCCGCCGCCACCACTGCCACCGGCATGACGGCCGTCCTCGGCGGCGAGCGCGACGAGGTGCTCGCCGTGATCGAGCGCCACGGACTCACCGCCGCCAACGACAACGGTCCCGGCCAGATCGTCGCTGCCGGCACGATGGAGCAGCTCGCTGCGTTCGCCGACGACCCGCCGGCCAAGGCACGCCTGATGCCGCTCAGCGTCGCCGGGGCGTTCCACACCACCCACATGGGACCCGCGGTCGACCGGCTGGCCTCGCTGGCCCGCTCGGTCTCGACCCACGACCCGCGCACCCCGCTGATCTCCAACCGCGACGGCCAAGTCATCCACGACGGCCGCGACGTGCTGCGCCGCATGGTCGGCCAGATCGCCAACCCGGTCCGCTGGGACCTGTGCATGGAGACGATGAGCGACCTCGGCGTCACCGGCATCCTCGAGATGCCGCCCGCCGGCACGCTCACGGGCATCGCCAAACGCGCCCTCAAGGGCGTCGAGACGTTCGCCCTCAAGACGCCCGACCAGCTCGACGCAGCCCGCGACTTCTGCGACTTGCACGGCGAAGCGTCGCAGATCGAGACCACCCCGACGTGGCGGATGATCGTCTCCCCCGCCAAGGGCACGTTCCACCTGTCCTCCGAGGCGATCGAGCACGACATCCTCACCCCGGGCGCCACGATCGGCGCCGTCGCCAGCCTGCGCGACCGCACCGACATCACCGCGCCGCACGGCGGGTCGGTCGTCGAGTGGCTCGTCGAGGACGGCGACCTCGTCTCGCCCGGCCAGCCGCTCCTGCGCCTGCACCCGGAGGGCAACGCCTGATGGCCGCCCTCACCACCACCACGGGCGCCCCGCACGCGGCGATCCTCGGCGTCGGCGCCTACCGGCCCGTCCGCCTCGTCCCGAACTCCGACGTCGTCGACGCGATCGACTCCAGCGACGAGTGGATCCAGCAGCGCTCCGGGATCAAGACCCGCCGCTGGGCCGGCCCCGAGGAGTCGGTCCAGATGATGTCGGTCGCGGCGTCCAGGCTCGCCATCGAGCGCGCCGGCCTCGAGCCCGGCCAGATCGACTGCGTGGTCGTCGCCACGGTCAGCCACCTCCTCCAGACCCCCGCCGTCGCCACCGCGATCGCCCACGAGCTCGGCACCGACGCTGCCGCCTTCGACATCTCCGCCGCGTGCTCCGGGTTCTGCCACGGCGTCGCGCTGGCCTCCGACATCGTGCGCGCCGGCAGTGCCCGCTACGTCCTGGTCGTCGGCGTCGAGCGCCTCACCGACATCCTCGACCTCACCGATCGCGGCACCGCCTTCATCTTCGCCGACGGCGCCGGAGCCGCGGTCGTCGGTGCCAGCGACACCCCGGGCATCGGTCCGGTCGTGTGGGGCTCCGACGGCGAGCAGTTCGACCTGATCCGCCAGCGCGAGGACTGGCGAGACGTCGTCGGCACCCCCGATGCGCCCGGCAGCGGCGTGATGCCGCACCTGACCATGCAGGGCAACCCCGTCTTCCGCTGGGCGTCCTTCGCGATGGCCAAGATCGGCCAGCAGGCCCTCGACGCCGCCGGCATCACCCTCGACGAGCTCGACGTCTTCGTGCCCCACCAGGCCAACATGCGCATCATCGACGCGATGGCCCGCTCCATGAAGCTGCCCAGCACGGTGAAGATCGCCCGCGACGTCGCCGACCAGGGCAACACCTCCGCGGCATCGGTCCCGCTCGCCCTCGACCGGATGATCGCCGAGGGCGACGCGAAGTCGGGAGACACGGCACTGCTCATCGCGTTCGGCGCCGGGCTGTCGTACGCCGCCCAGGTCGTCACCGTCCCCTGACCACCGGGCCACCAATCCACCCCAAGCACCACCACCAGCACCACCCCAACAAGAAGGGAAGGCCCATGGCCACCACCGAAGAAATCCGTGCCGACCTCGCCGACATCGTCAACGAGGTCGCCGGCGTCGACGCCGACGACGTCCAGCTGGACAAGTCCTTCGTGGACGACCTCGACGTCGACTCGCTCTCCATGGTCGAGGTCGTCGTGGCCGCCGAGGAGAAGTTCGGCGTGACCATCCCGGACGACGAGGTCAAGAACCTCAAGACCGTCGGCGACGCCGTCGCCTTCATCGAGCGTTCGCAGGGCTGAGTCCCTCACCCGTCACGGGCGGCCGGCACGCCGGCCGCCCGTGACCCGGGCCCCTTCCGGGCCCTCCCCATCCTCACGAGAACGGAACCCCTCTGATGCCCTCGACCCGCGTAGTCGTCACCGGCCTCGGCACCACCTCCCCCGTGGGCGGCGACGTCCCCACCACGTGGCAGGCGCTGCTGGCCGGCACCTCCGGCATCGGATACCTCGACGACGAGTGGGTCGACACCCTCCCCGTGCGCATCGGCGGCCGCGTGACCGTCGATCCCTCGGAGGTCCTCGACCGCGTCAAGGCCCGTCGCCTCGACCGCTCCAGCCAGTTCGCGATGGTCGCCGCCGACCAGGCCTGGGCCGACGCCGGCCTCGAGGGCTCCGGGCTCGAGCCCGAGCGCCTCGGCGTCGCGATCGCCTCAGGCATCGGCGGCGTCACCACGCTGCTCGCCAACTACGACATCCTCCTCGAGAAGGGCGCCCGCCGGGTGTCCCCCCTCGCCGTGCCGATGCTCATGCCCAACGCGCCGGCCGCCAACGTCAGCCTCAAGTACGGCGCCCGTGCGGCGGTCCACGCCCCCACGTCGGCGTGCGCGTCCGGCAACGAGGCCATCGCCATGGCCATCGACCTGATCCGGCTCGGCCGCGCCGACGTCGTGATGGCCGGCGGCACCGAGGCCGCGATCCACCCGCTGCCGATGGCCGCCTTCGCCAACATGATGGCGCTCTCCAAGACCGCGAGCGGCGACGACGGCCGCGACCCCGTGAGCGTCTCGCGCCCCTGGGACACCGGCCGCGACGGCTTCGTCCTCGGCGAGGGCGGCTCCGTGCTGATCCTCGAGTCCGAGGAGCACGCCCGCGCCCGCGGCGCCACGATCTACGCCGAGGTGCTCGGCGCCGGCATCAGCAACGACGCCCACGACATCGCCCAGCCCGACCCCGAGGGTCGCGGCGGCACCCGCGCGATCAAGATGGCGCTCCGTGAGGGCGACGTCGACCCCGCCACCGTGGTCCACGTCAACGCCCACGCCACCTCGACCCCCAAGGGCGACATCGCCGAGGGCCTGATGCTGCACGCCGTCCTCGGCGAGCACGTCGACCGCTGCGTGGTCACCAGCACGAAGTCGATGACCGGCCACCTGCTCGGCGGCGCCGGGGCCCTCGAGGCCATCGCCAC
The DNA here is from genome assembly GCF_004137345.1 of Nocardioides zhouii. GTDB lineage: Bacteria > Actinomycetota > Actinomycetes > Propionibacteriales > Nocardioidaceae > Nocardioides > Nocardioides zhouii. Next base: position 3,466 of record NZ_SDWV01000036.1, on the reverse strand, counting down.
CGTGATGGCGCTGCACGACCGGGTCAGTCCGCCCACGATCAACCTCGACGACAAGGACCCCGAGGTCGACCTCGACATCCCGACGTCGCGCCGCAACCTCCCGGACGGCGACATCGTCGCCCTCAACAACTCCTTCGGCTTCGGCGGCGCCAACGTCGCCGTCGCGTTCGGGAGCGTCAAGTGACGACCACCGCCGCCAAGCCGGTCAAGGTCCCCCGCGAGGAGGACTCCCGCAACCCGCTCCACCGGCTGACGGCGCTCCTCGACGAGGGCACGCTCGAGCTGATCACCGCCGACGACGACTCGGGCATGCTCGCCGCGGTCGGCCGCGTCGACGGCACCTCGGTCGTCGCCTTCTGCTCCGACGCCACCGTCATGGGCGGCGCGATGGGCGACGTCGGTTGCCGCGTGGTCGTCGACGCCTACCACCGGGCGATCACCGACGGCGTGCCGATCATCGGGCTCTGGCACTCGGGTGGTGCTCGGCTCGCCGAGGGCGTCCTGTCCCTCCACGCCGTGGGCCGGATCTTCCACGTGATGACCCAGGCCTCGGGCGTGATCCCGCAGATCTCGGTCGTGCTCGGCCCGGCGGCCGGCGGCGCGGCCTACGGTCCCGCCCTGACCGACGTGGTCATCCTCGGCCCCGAGGGACGCATCTTCGTCACCGGTCCCGACGTCGTCCGCTCGGTCACCGGCGAGGACGTCGACATGCTGCGCCTCGGCGGCCCGGAGCCGCACGGCCGGCGCTCCGGCGTCGTCCACATCCTCACCGAGTCCGAGCGCGAGGCCCTCGACCGGGCCCGCATCGTCGCCTCGCTCCTGGGTGCGCAGGGCAGCCTGGCCGCCGAGACGGTCGAGGACCGCGACCTCAGCGAGCTCCTCCCGGAGTCCAAGAAGCGCGCCTACGACGTGCACCCGCTCGTCGACGGCGTGCTCGACGAGGGCACCATGCAGGAGCTCCACGCCAGGTGGGCGCCCAACATCGTCACCGCCCTCGGTCGCTTCGGTGGCCGCACGGTCGGGGTCGTGGCCAACAACCCACTGCGCCTCGGCGGCTGCCTCGACTCGCTCTCGGCGGAGAAGGCCTCCCGCTTCGTACGCATGTGCGACGCGTTCGGCGTCCCGCTGATCGTCCTCGTCGACGTGCCGGGCTACCTACCCGGCGTCGGCCAGGAGTGGGACGGCGTCGTACGCCGTGGAGCCAAGCTGCTCCACGCCTTCGGCGAGTGCGTGGTCCCCCGCGTGACCCTGGTGACGCGCAAGACGTACGGCGGCGCCTACATCGCGATGAACGCCCGCTCCCTGGGTGCGACCAAGGTCTTCGCCTGGCCGGGCGCCGAGGTCGCCGTCATGGGTGCCGTGGCCGCGATCCGCGTGCTCCACCGCCGCAAGCTGGCCGAGGTCTCCCCGGAGATCCGTCCGCAGGTGGAGGCCGAGCTCGCCGCCGAGCACGAACGGATCGCCGGCGGCGTCGACAAGGCCGTCGAGATCGGTGTCGTCGACGAGGTCGTCGAGCCGCACCGGACCCGGACCGCGATCGCCGCCGCCATGCGGCACGAGATCGACACGGTCGGCGTACGCCGCGGAAAGCACGGCAACATCCCGCTCTGACGAGCGGGACTCTCCCCTAGACGACCTGGTGGAGCCAGCGCACCGGCGCACCCTCGCCGGCGTGCCGGAACGTCTCCAGCTCGTCGTCCCACGGCTTGCCGAGCAGGCTGTCGATCTCGTTGAGCAGCGTGGTGTCGCCCAGCGCCGACTTCACGACGGCGGCCTTGAGGCGATCCTCCGGGATGAGGATGTCGCCGTGCGGTCCGGTGATGGCGTGGAAGATGCCGAGGTCGGGCGTGCACGAGAAGCGGGTGCCCTCCGTGGAGCTCGTCGGCTCCTCGGTCATCTCGAAGCGCAGGTGGTTCCAGCCGCGCAGGGCGGACGCGACCGCAGCGGCCGTGCCGGCGACGCCGCTCCACGACAGCTCGGCCCGGTACGACCCGGGCTGGGCAGGCTGCGGCGTCCAGTCCAGCGAGACGGCAACGCCCAGGACCCCGCCCACGGCCCACTCGATGTGAGGGCAGAGTGCGGAGGGAGCAGAGTGCACGTACAGAATGCCCCGCGTCACCGGACCGTCCGGGCGGGAAGCAATGCGTGTGGTCACCACGACCTCCTTGAGTTCCGACGCTCCAGATGCGCCTTCCCCAGCGGTCTGTCGTCGTAGTTCAACGGATGTCGAGTGACACGTATGTGATTAGTGGCTCCATTGTGACCCATGGGGCGCCCGAACGCCAGCGCGCCGTGCCCCGAGCGCCCGTCAGGACTGGCGACGCTCCAGCAGGTCGGCCCGGTCGGCCGCGTCGGTGAGCTCATCGGAGTCGATCGCGTGGACGCGGTGGAACCACGCTAGGGCGTCTGCCTCGCGGCCGGCTGCCTCGAGCGTGTCGGCGTACGCGTAGCGCAGTCGCACCACCCAGGCGGAGCGGCTCTTCGACGTGAGGGGCGCGAGCTCGAGCGTGCGCAGGGCGGCGTCGAGCTGGCCCATGTCGCGCCGGGCTCCCGCCTCGACGAGCGTCATCTCGGCCTTCGCTTCGGTGCTGAAGTTGGAGACCGACGGGCTCTTGGCGAGCTTGATGGCCTGCTCGGGGTTGCCGAGCGCGCGGTGGCAGTCGGCCATGATCGGCAGGTAGTCGGTGGCGCCGTTCATCCGCTTGGCGGCGCGCAGCTCGGCGAGTGCCTCGGCGTAGTGGCCGGCGGCGTAGGCCGCCTCACCCGTCGCCTCGCGGACCACGGCGAGGCGCGACGCGCGGGCCCGCGCGGCCAGCGTGTGCCGGTAGGCCAGCTCGGGGTCCTCGTCGATCAGCACGCCGGCCGCTGCGAGGTGGCGCGCGACGCGGGCGGCCAGCTTCTCGGGGAGACCCTTCAGCTGGGCCCGGACACCGCGATCGAGCTCGGCACCGGTGACGTCCTCGGGCAGGTCCGGACCGTCGTACTCCGCCTGGTCCGCTGTCCGGGGTGCCTTCGGCTCGGAGCGGCCGCGGAACGCACGGTCCTGCGAGCCCGACGGCTTGCCGCCTCGGCCGCGCTGGTCACCGGACGCCGGACGTCCCGAGCCTCCTCGGGCACCGCCGCGTGAGTCACCGCGGAAATCGCCGCGTGAGTCGCCGCGGGAATCGCCGCGCGAGTCGCTCCGGGAGCCGCCGCGGGAGTCGCTCCGGCCACCTCCGGCGCTGCCTCGGCCGGCGCTGGAGCCACCTTTCGACGGACGTTGTCCTCGACGGTCCTCGGCCACAGCCGCACACTCCTTCTCGACGATCCGGCCCCCCGCCTTGGGCAACCGTACTCACACCTGGGCCCGAAATGACGCAGAGGCCACCAGATGTCTGGTGGCCTCTGCCCAATGTATGTCCGGCGGCGTCCTACTCTCCCACAACCTCTCGGTTGCAGTACCATCGGCGCTGAAAGGCTTAACTTC
>NZ_SDWV01000035.1 GCF_004137345.1 Nocardioides zhouii | reverse complement strand
GCTCCAAAACGTCCTCAACAACACCACCGAGAAAGCGGCCTGAACGGTCAGGGGTAGACACAGGGCAACTCATGCGACCACAGTGACGCGGCACCGCCGACCACCACAGGGCGTTCTGCGCACGGCGGATCTGCCCGGCGCAGAGCCGTCAGGCCTCGAAGGCGCACTCCCCGTCGATCCAGGTCGACCGGACGCGCGCGGCGCCGATCTCGTCCGGCGTCGCGAACGGGTCGCGGTCGAGGACGACGAGGTCCGCGACAGCGCCGACCGCGACCCGACCGGCGTCGTCTCGGTGGTTCACCCACGCCGACCCGCTGGTGTACGCCGCGAAGGCGACCTCGAGGTCGAGCGCCTGCTCCGGCAGGAACGGCTCGGTGCCGGCCGGCGCCGGCTCGTCGTACGCCGTCCGGTGCACAGCGGTGTGGATCGCCGCGAGCGGGTCGGGGGTGCTGACCGGCCAGTCGCTGCCCGCGACGAGACGTACGCCCGCGCGGTGCAGGTCGCCGAAGGGGTACTGCCGCGCGGCCCGCTCCTCGCCGAGGAACGGGATCGTCAGCTCCGTCATCTGGTCGTCGAGGCAGGCCCACAGGGCCTGGATGTTGGCGGCGACGCCGAGCGCTGCGAAGCGTGGCACGTCGTCGGGGTGCACGAGCTGCAGGTGGGCGATGTGGTGCCGCCGTGCGGAGTCGGTGCCCTCGAAGGCATCGAGCGCCTCGCGCACGCTCCGGTCGCCCAGACCGTGGACGTGGACCTGGAAGCCGTGGCGGTCGAGCTCGCGGACGTGCCCGCGGAGCTCGACCGGGTCGACGAACGAGATGCCGGTATTGCTCGTGGCGTGCCCGCAGCGGTCGAGGTAGGGCTCGACGAGGGCGGCCGTGCCGTTCTCGGCGACGCCGTCCTGCATCACCTTCACCGCGCTCGCCGAGAACCGGCCGGTCGACCACGCCGCCCGCTTCTCGAGGAGGTCGGCGATCTGTTCGGTACCCCGGTCGCGCTCCCACCACAGCGCACCCACGACGGTGCCGGTGAGGTCGCCGTTGGCGGCAGCCCGGGCGTACGTCGGGCCGACGTCGCGCATGCCGGCGTAGCGACCGACGATCGCGTCCTGCCAGCCGGTGATGCCCAGCGAGTGGAGGTACCGCTGGCCCTCCAGCAGGCCGGCGTACATCGTGTTGTCGTCGACGGTGGGCAGCACGTGGCCGAGCAACCCCATCGCCCCCTCGTGCAGCACGCCCGTCGGTGCACCGGAGGCGTCGCGCTCGACGTGGCCGTCGGGAGGGTCGGGCGTCGAGGCCGTGATGCCGGCAGCCTCGAACGCGCGGGTGTTCACCCACATCCCATGGTGGTCGCGGTTGGCCAGCGCGACCGGGCGGTCGGGCACCACCTCGTCGAGCTCGCGCGCGGTCGGCAGGCCGCCGGGGAAGGCCGCCATCGCCCAGCCGCCGCCCTGGATCCAGTCGAGCTCGGGGTGGGCGCGGGCGTAGTCGCCGATGTGCCGGAGGTACGCCGCGCTGTCGGCCGGGCACCCGCTCAGGTCGCAGGCGAGCCGCTCGAGGCCGCCCTGCACGGGGTGCACGTGCGCATCGGTGAAGCCGGGCAGCAGCAGGCCGCCCGCCACGTCCACGACCGTCGCGCCTGCTGGGGCGTGATCCGCTCCGACCGCAGCGATCCGCCCGCGGTCGATCACGACGTCGCCGACCGTGCCCCGGTGGCGGAAGCCGTCGAAGACAGCTGCGTTCCTGAAGACCGTGGCGCTCACCCGATCATCCTCCACCCTACGCAGAACTGGTCGTTTGTGGATGTCGCAGGTCATCGAGCGCCGAGGATGTCGCGGGCGGAGAGGAGGCGTGGGCCCAGGCCCCACACACGCCAGGTCCCGTCCGGAACCCTGACGAGGGTCAGGTACGTCGCTTGTGCCTTGTATGCCTCAAAAACTCGCGACGTGGCGGCGACTTCCGGCACGAACTTCATGAACGCGATGCTGTCGGGTGCGTCCACTGCGGGGATCAACTGAGACGTCAGCGCTCGACCAGCCAAGTGGTCAACAGCCTGCTGGAAATCGCCCCACGCGGCGGGGTCATAGGTCAGCGCCCGTGTCGCAGCCAAGTTGTCAGGGAGGCTCGACCACCAGCCCATCGCGACCTGCCCCGGACTGGTCGGGTCGCCTCGTTGGCCGCCGAGCGCTGCAAGCGCGGACTCGTGGTCCACCAGCTCAAGCGCTGGAACGTCGGTTACTACTGGATCACCGATGGGTGAGCGCCACTCTTGGGCAGCTAGGTTGGCAAAGATTGGAACCGTCGACGTCATCGATGCGAGGAAGGCACCGAGGGTCAGCGGCGGAGTGTTGAACGCCGCTACCTCACGCTCGAGCGCGGCCACGACGGCGTCTGGCGCGGAGTCGAGAATCCACAGCAGGAAGGTGTCGGGGTGCATGACTGTCACACCCACCGCCTCAGCGACCTCGGCGGGGAAGTCTCTGAGGTTGAACGTCACGAGCGTGGATGCGCCTCCGCGGACCGCGGCCGCGAGCACGTGACGGTCCTTTGGGTCGCACGTCATCTGGTCAATCAGGTCGCTGAAGTCATCAACCATCGCTTCCGCGCCGAAGGCATCGCGCATTGCCTCGACCCGGCGCGCGGCCTGCGCGGGCGTGGGCCCCAGTTTGGGCAGCGTTCGCTCAACCTCGTCAAGGATCTCCTCCGACCACAAAGGTTCCAGAAGCCCAGCCTCCGCTAGCCAGAGCAGCGTCGTGGCAAGCCGGATAGGCACCAAGGTGCACGCGTCCAGGACGGCGACGGGTCGCCTCAACGGGTCGGCACGACCTGATCTGGACCGAGCGCCTCGTCGATGTCGCCAGCGAGCGCATCAAGGTTTGCGCGGCGACGGGCGATGGAGGCTGCGCGGTATCTTGCAACCTCACCAACACGGATGCGTCGGTGAGTGCCCGTTCCTTCGACAGCCAGGACCCCGCGATCGGCCAAGCGAACGACCGTCATGCGGCTTACCCCCAGCATTTCGGCTGCGTGCTGCGTGGTGAGCAAAGTATCGGCCGGCATGATCACCGCCTCGTCGCTGGACTCCAGCACGTCGAGGAGGTTCAGCAGGGCGTCGCGCACCGCCGGCACCTGATTCGATGCATCGTCCAGGTCGCGGAGGGCCTGCTCAAGGGCGGCACGCAGTTGGTCCGCTTGGCTGTGGGCGAGTGCTCCGGGCATCTCACCATCATACGGTCGATTCGCCCAAAACGAACAGGAACTAGCCGCGGCGCGCGTCGAGTTCGTCCTGCCGGTCGGGCCGTAACCGGGCTCAGCCGACCGGGCGAACGAGCCGCTCGTCGGGGATCACCGCAACGCCGAGAATCTCGATGAGGGCCTCGGGCTGCCACAGCGCCGTCGTGCCGATCCCGGCCATCGCCGGGTAGACCGGGCCGGCGAGCTCGCGCCACGCGGCGCCGATCTCGCGTCCGTGCGCCTGGTAGTCGGGGATGTCGGTGAGGTAGATTGTGATCGACACCAGGTCCTCGGGGACGCCGCCCGCCGCGCGCAGCGTGGTGAGCACGTTGCCGAACGCCTGGCGGAACTGCTCGACGATCCCGCCCGCCACGATCCGCATGTCCGCGTCCAGCGCCGTCTGGCCGCCGAGGTGCAGCGTGTTGCCGCTCAGCGTGCCGTGGGAGTAGCCGCTCGGAGTGGGCAGGGAGGCGGGGTTGACGGCGACGGGAGTGAGGTCGGTGCTCATGCCCGTGACCCTAGAGGTCTATTGACAACCTGACAACGTTCGTGCGAGAACTGAAATATGGACCCCGACTTCGCCCACTACGTCCTCGAGGGCGACGCCTCGGCGTACGCCAACGCGTCGGGCATCGTGATGCCGTTCGTGACGCGCGCCGGTGACGAGCCCGACCGCACCGGGCAGAGCGAGGGGGCGAGCCGGATCAGCGGCATCAGCATCCAGCACACCCCGGCCCAGCGGCTGTGGTTCGGCAAGGTCCACAACCTCGCCGGCTACCGCTCCGTCCCGCACCACCACGGCGAGGCCGAGACCGGGGGCTACGTGCTCTCGGGCCGGGCCCGGATCTACTTCGGCGAGCGCTTCGAGGACTACCTCGACATGTCGGAGGGCGACTGGGTCTTCGTGCCGCCGTTCATGCCCCACGTCGAGTGCAACCTCGACCGCAACAACCCGCTGACCTGGATGACGACGCGCACGCCGGAGAACATCGTGGTCAACCTCCCGCAGGTCGACGACGCCGACCTCCGCGACTGGGACGGGCGCCCGTGAGCGCCACGGCACCGACCTCGCAGACCGTCACCGACGCGATCGCGATGACCGAGGTCGAGGCCGAGGTCTTCGACCGCGCCTTCACCGCGACCACCCAGCCGTGCCCGTGGCCCAAGGCCTACGGCGGCGACATGGTGGCGCAGGCCCTCGTCGCCGCGTCGCTCACCGTCACCGACGGCAAGGCGATGCACTCGATGCACTCCTACTTCATGCGGCCCGTCGACATCGGCGCGGAGGTCCGCTACGAGGTGGAGGTGCTGCGCGACGGTCGCGGCTACAGCACCCGCCAGGTGCGCGGCTTCCAGAACGGCAAGCCCGTGTACGTCTGCCTCGCCAGCTTCGCCGCGGGCGAGGCGAGCGGCAGCTTCGGCACGACGGCACCCACCGACGTACCCGGGCCGGAGACGCTGCCGACGTCGGCGGCGTACCTCGAGGGCCGCACCGGCGGCACCATGACGGACGAGTCGCGGGCCTACTGGTCGGGCGGCCGCAGCTTCGACATGCGCCACGTGCCCGGTCCGATCTACCTCGACGTCGAGGGCGGCAACACCCCGCACCAGGCGGTCTGGGTGCGTCCGTACGACGCGCTGCGCGAGGTGCCAGGCCTGACCGACGCCCAGCGCGACGCCGCTGCTCTCGCCTACGTCTGCGACTACACGATCCTCGAGCCGGCCATGCGCGTGCTCGGCGTCGCGTGGGCCGACGAGGGCCTCGTCACCGCGAGCCTCGACCACGCGATGTGGTTCCACCGGCCGGTCGTCATGGACGACTGGCTGCTCTACGCGCAGGAAGCGCTGTCGGTGAAGGACGGCCGCGGTTCGGCGGTCGGCCGGTTCTTCACCACCGACGGCGTCCTGGTCGCGACCGTCGTCCAGGAGGGCATGCTGCGGGTGGCGGGGGCGGGCGCATGAGCACCGCACTGAGCCCCAGCGGGCACGTCGACACCTTCGCCCGCGACCATCTCCCACCCGCCGATCAGTGGCCGGTGCTCGAGTTCACGACCCCTGCGCTGGCGTACCCCGAGCGGCTCAACGCCGGGGTCGAGCTCCTCGACAAGGTCGTGGCCCAGCACGGCCCCGACCGCCCCGCCCTCCGTACGCCCGACGGCGCCGTCTGGACCTACGGCGAGCTGCTGGAGCGCGCCAACCGGGTCGCGCACGTGCTCGTCGACGACCTCGGGCTGGTGCCCGGCAACCGCGTGCTGCTCCGCTCCCCCAACAACCCCTGGACCGTCGCCGCCTGGCTGGGCGTGCTCAAGGCCGGCGGCGTGGTGGTCACCACGATGGCCGCGCTGCGCGCGACCGAGCTGACCCCGATCATCGAGAAGACCCGTCCTGTCGCCGCCCTCGTCGACCACCGGTTCGTCGACGACGTGGTCACCGCAGCTCCCGGTCTCGCCGTCGTGACGTACGGCGGTGCTGGCGACGACGACCTGACCCGGCGCGTCACTGGCAAACCGGGCGACTTCACCGCCGTCGACACCGCGGCAGACGACGTCGCGCTTTTCGGCCCGACGTCCGGCACCACCGGCGTCCCCAAGATCACCACGCACTTCCACCGCGACGTGCTGGCCATCGACGACACGTTCGGCCGGGACATCCTGCGGCTCGAGGCGACCGACGTGGTCGCGTGCACCGCTCCCCTGGCCTTCACGTTCGGCCTGGGAATGCTCGTCGTCTTCACCCTGCGCGCCGGCGCGTGCGCCCTCCTCACCGAGACGGCCACCCCCGTGCAGCTCGCCGACCTGGTGGTCGAGCACGGCGTCACGGCGCTGGCGACCGCGCCGACGGCGTACAAGCAGATCGTCGCCTCCGGGCACGTCGACCGGCTGGCCGGGCTGCGCGTCGCCGTGTCGGCCGGCGAGCACATGGCGCAGGCGACCTGGGAGCAGATCCGTGACGCCATCGGGTTGAAGGTCATCGACGGCATCGGCGCGACCGAGATGCTCCACATCTTCATCTCCGCCGCCGGCGACGACATCCGGCCGGGCGCCACGGGCAAGCCGGTCGCGGGCTACCGCGCGGCGATCCTGGACGCCGACGGCCACGAGGTCGGCGCGGGGGTCGAGGGACGGCTCGGCGTGATCGGCCCGGTCGGCTGCCGCTACCTCGACGACGTACGCCAGCGCGGCTACGTCGTCAACGGCTGGAACGTCACCGGCGACACCTTCCTGCGCGACGACGACGGCTACTACTGGTACCGCTCGCGCACCGACAACATGATCGTCTCGTCGGGCTACAACATCGGCGGCCCCGAGGTCGAGGAGGCGCTCGGCACCCACCCCGACGTGCTCGAGGTCGGCGTCGTGGCTGCGCCGGACGAGCAGCGCGGCTCGATCGTCTGTGCGTACGTCGTGCTCCGCGAGGGCGTCGCCGGCGACGCCGCCAAGGTCACCGAGCTCCAGGACCACGTGAAGGGCCGGCTGGCGCCCTACAAGTACCCCCGCGCCGTGCACTTCGTCGACGCGCTGCCGCGCAACACCAGCGGCAAGCTCCAGCACTTCAAGCTGCGCCGGATGGCCGAGTCGGAGGAGTCGTCATGAGGATCGCGATCGTCGGCGGTGGCCCGGGCGGCCTCTACTTCGCCACGCTGATGAAGACCCTCGACCCGTCCGACGAGATCACCGTCTGGGAGCGCAACGCCCCCGACGACACCTTCGGCTTCGGCGTCGTGTTCTCCGACGAGACGCTCGGCAGCATCGAGGGCGCGGACCGCGTCGTGCACGAGCGGATGGAGCGCAGCTTCGCGCGCTGGACCGACATCGACGTCGCGATCAGGGACGCCCGGGGTGAGGGCGAGCGCCACGCGTTCACCGTCGGCGGCCAGGGCTTCGCGGCGATGTCACGCAAGGAGCTGCTGCAGATCCTGCAGGAGCGGGTCGCCGAGCTCGGCGTGACCGTCCACTTCCGCACCGAGTCCCCCGACCCCGACGAGCTGCGCGCGTCGTACGACCTGGTGCTGGCCTGCGACGGGGTCGGCTCGCAGGTCCGCGCGAAGTACGCCGACCGCTTCGGCCCGACGCTGGACCGGCGCCACAACAAGTACATCTGGTTCGGCACCGACCTGGTCTTCGAAGCCTTCCAGTTCGTCGTCCTGCAGACGCAGTGGGGCACGATGCAGATCCACGGCTACCCCTACTCCGACCAGGGCTCGACCTTCATCGTCGAGATGCACGAGGACGTCTGGCGCCGCGCCGGCTTCGACCGCACCGAGGGCGACCACTTCCCGCCCGGCGTCTCTGACGTCCACGCCGTCGAGCGGATCGCCGAGATCTTCGCCGACGAGCTGCAGGGCCACGAGATCCTCACCAACAACTCCAAGTGGCTCACCTTCCACACCGTGCGCAACGAGCACTGGCACGACGGCAACGTGGTGCTGCTCGGCGACGCCGCGCACACCGCCCACTTCTCCATCGGGTCAGGCACCAAGCTGGCGATGGAGGACGCGCTCGCGCTCGCCGCCTGCCTCCACGAGCACCCCACCCTCGAGGCCGCGCTCGAGGCCTATGAGACCGAGCGCCGGCCGGTCGTCGAGTCGACCCAGCGCGCGGCGCAGGCCTCGCTGGAGTGGTTCGAGAACATCGGGATGTACGCCGCCCAGGACCCGGCCCAGCTCGTCTTCAACCTGCTCACCCGATCTCGCCGGATCACCTTCGACAACCTCCGCGAGCGCGACGGCGCCTTCGCGGCCCTGATGGAGTCAGAGTTCGCGCGGCACCAGGGCAACGGCGAGCCGGCGCCCGCGATGTTCCAGCCGGTGCGCATCGGCGAGCTGGAGCTGAAGAACCGCGTCATGCTGTCGCCGATGGACATGTACGTCGCGACCGACGGGCTGCCCGACGAGTTCCACCTCGTGCACCTCGGCGGCAAGGCGCTCGGTGGCGCCGGCCTGGTGATGACCGAGATGACCTGCGTCTCCCCCGAGGGCCGGATCACCCTCGGGTGCCCCGGCATCTGGACCGATGAGCAGCGCGACGCCTGGCGCCGCGTCGTCGACTTCGTGCACACCCGCACCACCGCCCGGATCGGCATGCAGCTCGGCCACTCCGGTCGCAAGGGCTCGACGAAGCTGATGTGGGAGGGCATGGACGAGCCGCTCGACGACGGCAACTGGGAGGTCGTCGGGCCCTCGGCGCTGGCGTACGGCGACGGCTGCCACGTGCCCCGCGAGGCCACCCGCGCCGACCTCGACACCGTCGTCGCCGACTTCGTCGCGTCCGCGAAGCGCGCGATCGAGGCGGGCTTCGACCTCATCGAGGTGCACGCCGCCCACGGCTACCTGCTCAGCTCGTTCCTCTCCCCCGTCTCCAACCGGCGCACCGACGACCTCGGCGGCTCGCTCGAGAACCGGCTGCGGTTCCCCTTGGAGGTCTTCGACGCCGTGCGCGAGGTCGTGCCCGCCCACGTCCCGGTGACCGTACGGATCTCCGCGACCGACTGGATGCCCGACGGCAACACCGACGAGGATGCCGTCGAGATCGCCCGCGCGTTCGTGGAGCACGGCGCCGCCGCGATCGACGTCTCGTCCGGCCAGGTGAGCAAGGACGAGAAGCCGGCGTTCGGACGGTCCTACCAGACCCCCTTCGCCGACAAGATCCGCCACCGCGTCGCCGAGCCGGCGGGCGCGAAGGTGATCGCGGTCGGGGCGATCTCCAGCTACGACGACGTCAACTCGATCCTGCTGGCCGGGCGGGCCGACGTCTGCGCGCTGGGTCGTACGCACCTCTTCGACCCGAGCTGGACGCTGCACGCGGCCGCCGAGCAGGGCTACGCCGGGCCCGGCGCGGACTGGCCGGTGCCGTGGGAGGCAGGTCGCCGCAAGCCGCCCACCTCGCGGACCGACAAGGTCGCGCCGCGCCTCCAGCTGCTGCGCGAGGGCGAGACCGACGACGTGCACGTCCGCTGGACGCCGGGCGCCCGCCCGTGATCGACACCGGACCCTCGGGCACGCACAACCGGCAGTCCCGCACCACCGTGGTCACCTTCCTCGGGGCCGTGGTGCGCCCGCTCGGCGACTGGATGCCGATCGCCGGCGCGGTCGACCTGCTGAGCCAGGCCGGGCTCGACGCACCGAGCGTCCGCACCGCGGTGCACCGGCTGAAGGGCAACGGCTGGCTGGAGTCGGAGGCGCGCGACGGTGCCCGCGGCTACGCCCTCACCGCCGTGGCGCTCGAGACGCTCGCCGCCGGCGACGAGGTGATCTGGCACGCCCGCACCCCCGCCGTGCTCGACGACGGCTGGTGCATCGTCCACTTCGGCGTCCCGGAGTCGATGCGCGCCAAGCGCCAGCAGCTGCGCGCCCACCTCGGCCACCTCGGCTTCGGCAACGTCGGCACCGCTCTCTGGATCGCGCCCGCCCGGATGCTGCACGCAGCGCAGCGCGCGGTCGCCGAGCTCGGCCTCGAGGCGCACACAGCCGTCTTCGTCGGCGACTACCACGGCACCCAGGACCTCACGAGCCTGCTGTACGACAGCTGGGACCTGGCCGCGATCGACCAGAGCTACCGCGACTTCGTCTCCGACCACGAGCAGCTCGTGGCCGCGGTCGACAACGCCCGCCCGGAGCCGGCCGAGGCGTTCCCGACGTACCTCGCCCTGCTGGACCAGTGGCGCCGGCTGCCCTTCCGCGACCCCGGCCTGCCGGGTGAGGTGCTCGCCCCGGACTGGAGCCGGCCGCGAGCAGTGGCGGTCTTCGAGCGGCTCGTCGCCGGGCTCGAGGAGCCCGCCCTCGCCCATGCGCGGGCTCACTGGACCTCCGACTGAGGCATGCCGGACTAGCGTCGAACCCATGGACGACGAGCACCAGCGGAAGGCCGTGGACGCGGCCATGCTGCCGATCGTCGCCTCGCTCGGAGCTGTCGGCGTGATCGAGGCCCACTGGCTGCCGGACCGGGACGGGGACCCGGTCGTCTGGATCCGCGTGCAGAGCGAGGCCGGCCGCGTCGCCGTGCAGTCCTACCCGTGGGTGCTGCCGCAGGTGCAGGTCATGCTGAGCCGGCTCGGCCTGTCGGGCGAGAAGGTGATGGCGCTCCGGCTGGAGGTCACGTCCGTCGAGGCCGAGGACCGGCTGTTCGAGGGCTGATCGCTCACTGCATCCGCGGATCGTCCGTCGGATCGGCGTACGTCGCCGGGCACCCGGCCGTGACGGCGTCGGGGCGCAGCTCGAAGCGCCAGGGCTCGTTGTCGTACACCCGGCACAGGCCGTACGCCGCGCCGTGCCCGCCCAGCCACGCCGCGCCCGCCTCCGGCCCGACGTCGACGGCGTCCCCCGACTCGTGGACCGACGTGCCGGGTCGGGCGACCCAGCGGGCCGCCTCCTCCTCCGACCCGTACTGCGCGACCGCCTCGGGTCCGGGGCAACACCACTACGTGTGGATGCGGCGGATGCTACCCCGGCCGTCAGGGCAGGAGGGCCACGGACCGCGCGTGCTGGATCAGCGCCTCGTGTGCCAGCTCGCGACCGGCCACCGCGGCGGCGACCTCGCTCAGCTTGCGTCCGTGGTCGCGGGCGTACCGTCGCAGGACCGTGAACGCGGAGGACATGTCCAGGTCAGCGGCATGCGCGAGGACGCCCTTCGCCTGCTCGACCGCGATCCGGCTGGTGAGCGCATGCTGCAGCTGTGCGTTGATCGTCTCCCGGTCGTTCGCGGCCCGCTCGTTGACGATGGCCACGCTGGCCACGTGGACCAGCGCCTGCGCGAGGGCCAGGTCCCCGTCCTCCAGCGATCCGGTCTGCTCCCCGAAGAGACCGAGGGTGCCGAGCACGTTGCCCTTGAGTCGCATCGGCAGCGCATGGACCGATTTGAACCCGACGACACGAGCCGCTTCGCAGAACTGCGGCCACCGCGCTTGTTCGGCTTCCAGGTCGGCGACCCTGATGGGTTGCTGCTCCCGGTAGCAGTCGAGGCACGGGCCCTCGTCCCGCTGGATCTGGAAGAGCTCGAGGTGGTGCGTGCGCTCGGAGGACGACGCCATCAGGTGCAGCACGCCGCGCCCGTCGGCCAGGAGCAGGCCTGCTGAGGAGATGTCGAGCAGGCTGGCGCAGTGCGACGTCAGCTGGGAGAGCATCTCGACGACGTCGTAGTCGTCGACCAGCTCGTTGGAGAGGTCCACGAAGGACCTGATGATCTCGTGCTCCCTGGTCTCGGTCATCGCCGGCTCCTTCCGCCGTCGCCCGTGGTGCCCCGGTCGTCCCGGTCGAGCATCAGCCGGCGATCGATGATGGATCGAGCCACCTGGCTCGCGGTCTGGTCGGTGGCCATGGCATGTGCCCGTAGTCGCACGAGCGCCTCGTCGGCGTCGACGCCGAGCGCGGAGATCAGCATGCCGGTCGCCTGGTACACCTCGACTCGGTCCGCCTCTACCGGAGGATCCTCCAGGTGGTCCGTCGAGCAGACCGGGGCGTCCTCCCGATCGGCGAGGTCTCGTGCCTCGTTCATGAGGTCGAGCAGCGGCATGCTGGCGAGCTCAGCGGCCAGGAGCGCGCCGGCCAGAGCCACCCCGTCCAACGGTCCGGGTCTGGAGCGGAACAGATCCAGCGCCCCCACGCACACCGAGGTGATCATGATCGGCACCGCGAACACCCCGCGGATACCGTCCTCCAGGAGGGCACCGCGGAGGACCGGCCACCGCTGCTCCTGGGGCGCATCGAGGTCCGGAGCCAGGACGGACGTGCCCGACGTGACCGCGTCGAGGCACGGCCCCTCGCCGAACGTGAACTGGTACTCGTCCATCCGTCTGCTGCTCTCGCTGCTCGAGCCGAACGTCCCTGAGGACGCGCCGCCGAGGACCAGCGACACCGCGGCGCCGTCCACGTCGAACAGGCCGACGCAGGTCACGCACAACGCATCGGCCCGTTCGGTGCCCGGAGCGCTGCCCACCATCGCCGCGTTCAGCTCAGACCTCATGACGTCCAGCGAGAGTGCCACGGTGCACCTTCCTGTGGACTCGGAGTTCGTGTGAACGGAATCGGGTCGTCACCCCGCTCGACGACACTAGCGTGGGCCGGCCATCGCACGGTCCCGCTGCAGCTGGGCGAGGCCAGCGGTGACCTGCTCGGCGACGACCTCTGGCGCGATCTCCATCGTGCGCGCGGCGTCCCGCTGAGACTGACCGCAGAAGTACGTGAGCTCGATCGCGCGACGCTGCGTCGCGGCGAGTCGGGACAGCTCCTCGCCCGCCAGCGGTCTCCCACCGTGGGAGCCGCTCGTCCCGTTGCTGCGGACCCGGTCCACTGCCAGACGGTGCGCATGCGCGACGAGTGCCGCGAGCGGGGACGACGATGGGCTCCTCGTCCCGCAGTCCCGCCACAGCTCGACGTAGACCCGCTCGGTGACCTCTGCGGCCGCGGTCGGATCGCCCACCACGCACAGGACGATTCCGTACACGCGTGCTGCCGTGTCGTCGTACAACTGCGCGAACGCGTCGGCGTCCCACCTGCGAATGAGGTGACTCGGGGTCGGCGGGTGGCGCGGTGCCGTCGGTTCAGGCGGCATCTCCCCCATGCGCAGCGTCCTCCCTGACCGGCTCGAGGTGCCAGATCTCCAGGAGCCTGCGCGTGAACGCACTCGCCGCGTAGAGACCGAGCCGGCCTCCTGCTGCTTCTGCTCGTGACCTCGCCGTCGCGAACGCCACCAGCACCGACGAGTCCACGAAGGTCACGTTGCTCAGGTCCACCAGGACGTGGGCGCCCGGGTGCTCGCGGACCGCCTCGTTCAGGACCTCGAGGGCGTTCGCGGAGCCGAAGTCGAGCTCGCCGCTGAGCACCACCACCACCCACGTCGCGCTGGTGGGTCGGGCGAGTACCTCGCCCTGTACTGCGTTCATGAGTTCCTCCCCGGCTCGGTAGCGATCGATGCTCGCGCCACCGGGTCCGGGGTAGCTGTCACACACGAGGTGACGTCTCAGGGAAGCACAGTACGCCGACGTCGCACAACATCTTCCGGCGTCACGGATGAATGGGTCCAGACCCGCTAGGCCCGGCGGATCCGAATGGCGCCCTTGGCCGTCGACGGGTCGACGACCTTGCCGCCCTGGGTGATCACGACCTCGCCGCGGTCGACGAGCCGGCGGGCCGCTCGGCGCGCCGGCTCCATCAGGTCGCGCCACGTCTCCTCATCGTCGCCACCGACCGCGCGGGCGGCGTCCGACGGGCAGATGGTGGACGTACGAGCGCGCCGGGCCAGCAGGTCGAGGATGGTCTGCTCGAGGCGCCGGTCGACGTCGCTCACGCCGCGCTTGCGGCAGGAGGCCGAGCAGTAGCGCACCTGGTCCCAGTCGCGCTCCCACTTCTTGCGCCACTCGATGGTGCGCCCGCACGACTGGCACGTCTTCGGCTCCGGCGGCATGACTCCAGTGTGCAGGCACCTGTGACACTGGCGGCATGCGTGCACTCCTCCAGCCCCAGTTCGGCGACCCCGCCGAGGTCCTCTCCGTCCAGGAGGTCCCCGACCCCGAGCCGGGCCCCGGCCAGGTGCTGGTGCGGGTCCTGCTCTCCCCGATCCACAACCACGACCTCTGGACGGTTCGCGGGAGCTATGGCTTCAAGCCCGAGATGCCCGCCCGCGCCGGCACCGAGGCGGTCGGCGTGGTCGAGGCGCTCGGCGAGGGCGTCGAGCACCTCAGCGTCGGCCAGCGGGTCGCGTCCGGTGGCAGCTTCGGCGCCTGGGCCGAGCTCATCGTGGCGCCGGCCGCCGGACTCATCCCGGTGCCGGACGCGATGCCCGACGAGGCTGCGGCACAGCTGGTCTCGATGCCGTTCAGCGCGATCGCGCTGGTCGACTTCCTCGACCTGTCGGAGGGCGACTGGATCGTGCAGAACGCCGCCAACGGTGCGGTCGGCCGCCTCGTCGCCCAGCTCGCGGCCCCGCGCGGCATCAACGTCCTCGGGCTGGTCCGCCGGGCCGACGGCGTGGAGGAGATGCGCGAGCAGGGCATCGAGCGGATCGTCGCGACCGACGACGACGGGTGGCGCGACCGGGTCCGCGAGATCGTCGGGGACGCCCCGATCGTGGCGGGCGTCGACTCCGTCGGCGGATCCGCTGCCGGCGACGTGGTCTCGCTCCTGGCCGAGGACGGCGTGCTGGTGGTCTTCGGTGCGATGGCCTCGCCCACGCTGGAGATCTCCTCGGGTGACGTGATCTTCAAGCAGGTCGTCGTGAAGGGCTTCTGGGGCAGCAAGGTGTTCCCCGCCATGGACCGTGAGAAGCGGGCCGCGCTGATGGGCGAGCTGGTCAGCGGCATCGCCTCGGGCGCGCTGACCCTGCCGGTCGAGCAGGTCTACGGGCTCGACGAGATCGCCGACGCGGCCCGCGCGAGCGCCGAGCCGGGACGTCGCGGGAAGATCCTCCTGCGCCCCTGACAGCTCTGCGAGGGTCAGCGCACGACCATGACGGGGCAGGTCGCCCGGTGCAGCACGTCCTGGCTGACCGACCCGAGCAGCAGGCCGCTGAAGTAGCCGAGTCCCCGCGATCCCACGACCACCAGCGACGCGCTGGCGGACGCGTCCGCCAGGCAGCGACCGGGCTCGACCGCGACCACCTCCTGCTCCACGCGTACGTCGGGGTGGTCCTCGCGCATGCCGGCGACGCCCTCGGCGAGGAGCCGCTCACGGTCCGCGGTGTCGACGCTGCGGGGAGCGGCTGCCCACACGTCCGTGGACGGCGCGTGCACGCGGAAGCCGTGGATCGCGACGACCGTCTCGCCGGTGGTCTCGGCGCGGCGGCAGGCGTACTCCAGCGCGGCGGAGCTCGAGCGCGATCCGTCGATGCCGACGATGATCCGCCGGGCGTCGGGGTCGCGCGGCTCGCGGACGACCACGACGGGGCACGCCGCGTGCCGGGCCAGGTGCTGGCTCACCGAGCCGAGGAATGCCTCCCCGACAGCTCCGTGGCCCCGGCTGCCGAAGACGAGCACCGACGCAGACGCCGACGCCTGCACGAGCTCCGCCACCACTCCACCGGTCCGCTGCTCGGTGGTCACCTCGGTCACGCCCTCGTCGGCGAGGGCCTTCTCGGCCTCCTCGAGCAGCGCGGAGGAGTCGAGGACGTAGCCCTCGGTCACGATGCCCATCCCGCCGACACCTCCCCACGTGGGAGGCACGAGCTCGTTGACGGCCAGCACGTGCACCGGCACGCCGGTGCGGAGGGACTCGTGGGCGGTCCAGGTCAGGGCGCGTCGGGCGTCGACGGAGCCGTCGTACGCCAGCAGGAGGGGCAGTGTCGTGGTCATGCCCCCAGCGTGGCGATCCCCGTCGTCGGAGGGCAGAGGCGTTGGTCCCGAGGCCCGGGGACCTGGGTCCCGGGGCCTGGCTCAGGCGATGCGCTTGAGCCGGGTGATCGTCAGGCCGTTGTCGTCGAGGAAGCCACCCATCCGCTCCGCGAAGTCGACGAGGTGCGGTGTCGCGAGGTGCGCGTCGAGGTGGGCGCCGGACTCCCAGTTCTCGTAGAAGAAGAACGTGCCCGGGTCGTCCTCGGCCTGGTGGAGGTCATAGGTGACGTAGCCGGCCTCCTGGCTGGTCGGCTCGATCAGCGCCTCCAGCGCGGCTCGGAGCTCGTCCTCCTTGCCCGGGGCGGCCTTCATGTAGGCGATCACGGTCAACAGGTCTCGGTTGTCATCGGTGGGAGTCGTCATGCGGAGAACGGTAGGCAGGTGACCGACCCCCTCACCAGAGGTCGACTGTCTCGAAATGAGCCATTCGAGGGGGGCGACCGAGCCAGCTCCGGGGCAGGATGCCGCCATGAGCGCGCGGCGTCGGGTGGCGGAGCAGATGGCGGAGGCCGCCTCGGCCTGGTGGGGGTCCTTGGGCGAGGAGGAGCGGCGCGTGGCGCGCGGGACCACACCCGGGGCGGACGCCGGGGACGACGAGCGCCGCCGCTGGTTCTACACGCCCACCGACTACGGCGGCCTCACCCTGCACCAGCAGCGGCCCGCCCAGCAGCGCGCGGCGATGCGGCTGGTCGCGAGCGGGCTGTCCCCCGCCGGGTTCGTCACCGTGGCGACCACGATGGGACTCGAGAACGTCCTCGACCACGCGGAGGGCTTCGTGACGATGTTCGACCGCGAGCGCGGTCGCGACCCGGGCCTCTACTACCTGCGCGTCTTCGGCGAACCCGGCGGGGATGCGCCGTGGGGCTGGAGATTCGGCGGGCACCACGTGTCGCTGAACAACCTCGTCGTCGGCGGCGAGCTGGTCTCGACCACGCCCTGCTTCATGGGCGCCGACCCGGCGGTGTCGCCGCTCCTGGGTGGAGCCGTGAACCGTCCCCTGGGCCGCGTCGAGGACCTCGCCCGCGAGCTCGTCCGGTCGCTCTCCCCCGATCTCGCGGAGCGCGCGCTCCTCCACCCCGTGGCGCCGTCCGACCTCGTCACCGCCAACCGCTCCGTCGTGTCCGAGGGTGACCGCGTCATCCCGCTCACGGGCATCTGGCGCGACCCGCGCTTCCCCGACGACGTCGAGCAGTCCAAGCTGCAGAAGCTCAGCGACGCGATCGACGATGCGACGGCCTACGGCGAGGTCGACCACCGGGCGGTGGCGTGGTCGACGACTCCTCGGGGTGTCGCGGGCAGCGAGCTCGACGGCGGCCAGCGCGACCTGCTCCACGCACTGCTGTCCACCTACCTCGACCGGGTGCCCGAGGGCGTGTCACCGATGCCGTCGTACGACTCCGAGGCGCTCGACGCCGTCCACCTCGCGTGGGCGGGACAGACCGAGCCTGGCGCTCCGCACTACTACCGCGTCCAGGGCCCGCGCCTGCTGCTCGAGTGGGACAACACCCAGCGCGGCGCCAACCACGCGCACTCGGTGTGGCGCGACCCCGGGGCCGACTTCGGACTTGACGTCCTGGCACGGCACCGGGCGGAGCACCACGCCTGAGCATGGCGGCTCCGCCCGGGGCGGTCGGCGTCGTACGTCAGTCGACGGCGAGCTCGCCGAGTTCGTTCCAGTCGTCCTGGTCGACCGCCTGGCTGACGATCTTCGGGGTCGCGGCCAGGTAGGGCGGCAGCTCGGCCTGGGCGGCCTTGAAGTGGTCGGACGAGACGTGGGCACCGCCCGCGTCCCCGTCGCGGAACGCCTCGACTAGGACGTACTCGTGCGGGTCGTCGAGGCTGCGCGACCAGTCGAACCACAGGCAGCCGTCCTCGGCGCGCGTCGCCTCGGTGAAGGACCGGGAGATCTCGGGCCAGTCGTCGGCGTGCTCGGGCAAGATCTGGAACTTGGCGGTGATGAAGATCAACTCGGGTCTCCTCAGGTGGCCGGGGTGGCGTCGGGTGCGTGGGCGGGCGTACGGCCGTCGACGGACGACTGGATCAGCGCGCCGAGCCTCTCCGAGACGATACCGAGCAGGGCCCCGGCCACCACGGCGATGAGGACGCCGCTGAGGTCGAAGCCGGTCCCGAAGAAGACCGCCGTCCCGGCGAACCCACCGGGAATGAACGACAGCAGGGGCAGCGCCGCCTCGACGCACAGGATGAACCCGACGACGGTTACCATCAGGGCGAGCGCCAGCGTGGACGCGCTGATGTTCTCGATGCCCTGGCTGATCACCCAGCCCCAGAAGATGCCCGCCACGTTGGCGGCGAGGCCCTTGGCGAGGCCGGTGGTGCCGCCGCCGGCGGCGAAGAAGCAGGCCCAGGCGACGAACGCGACCCAGGTGATGAGGGTCAGCTCGACGCTGGCGTAGGTCCAGATGCCGGCGAGCACGCCGACCGAGATGCCGATGCCGAGCAAGGGCTTGACTGCGTTCATGGGTGGCGCTCCTTTAAGGGGTGAGGATCGCTCGGCCGCGTACGCGGCCGGCGTCGAGGTCCGAGATCGCGGTCTGGAAGTCGTCCAGCGCGTACTTCTGCGTGTGCAGGGTCACCGCGCCGCGAGCCGCGAGCGCCATCAGGTCGCAGAGGTCGTTGTAGGAGCCGACCAGGTTCCCGATGATGTTCTTCTCGGCCGAGATCAGGTCGATGGTCGGAACGTCGACGTTCTCGCCGTACCCGACGACGTGGTAGTCGCCGGCCTGCCGGGTCATCGCGAGGCCCTCGGCCGTCGAGCCGCCCTCGCCGACGAAGTCGATGACGACCTCCGCGCCGAGGCCGTGGGTGATCTCGAGGACCTCCTCGACCTGCTTGCCCTCCGCGACCACGCCGTGGTCGGCGCCGATCGAGAGCGCGAGCTTGAGCGCCTCGGGGTTGCGGTCGACGACGACGAGCTGCGCCGGCGACAGCGCCTTCATCACCTGGATGCCGATGTGGCCCAGGCCGCCGGCGCCGATCACGACGCAGGTGTCGCGCGGGGTCAGTCGTCGGGCCGCCTTGGCCGCAGCGTGGTACGCCGTCAGCCCGGCGTCGGCCAGCGCCGCCACGTCGGCCGGCTCCAGCGAGTCGTCGATCGGCACGACACTGCGGGCAGACGTCTTGAGGTACTCGGCGTACCCGCCTGCGGTGTTGATGCCCGGGAACTGGCTGGTCTCGCAGTGGACGTCGTCGCCGGTGCGGCATGCGCGGCACAGGCCACAGGTGATGAGCGGGTGCACGATCACCTTGTCGCCCTCGCGGACGTTGGTGACCGCGGAGCCGACAGCGTGCACCCAGCCGGCGTTCTCGTGGCCGATCGTGTACGGCAGTGTGACGCCGGACTTCTCCTCCCATTGCCCCTCGAGGATGTGGAGGTCGGTGCGGCAGACGCCGGCACCGCCGATCCGGACGATGACGTCGAAGGGTCCGGTGGCCTCCGGGACGTCGACCTCGTGCATCTGGAGGTCCTGGTGGTAGCCGACGACCTGGACGGCTCGCATCTTCTGCTGGGAGGTGCTCATCTGGGGTGCTCCTTGAGGTCGGAGAGGGGGATGAACGTCGGGTCGGACGGCTCCTCGCCGTCGACGCGACGGGTCTGGTCGTCGCCGGAGCCCGGATAGCGCGTACGCAGGAGGCCCCGGCAGAAGTGGGCGTTGCCGTCGATCGAGATGCGCGTGGACCTGGCCCGCCGGAGCGCCATCGGCACCTGGTCGGGCTCGTGGCCGACGCCGTGCTCGTCGACCATCACCCGCGCCGAGGCGTGGCAGCCCAGCCCGAGGGTCGTGCGCCGTCGCAGCAGCGAGGCCTTCTCCGGGCCGTCGGGCAGGTCGGCCAGCATCACGTCCCCGAGCGCCGACTCGGCAAGAGCCTCGTCAGCGCGCAGCAGGGCGGTGAGGCAGCGTTCCATCGCCGCGGTGTGCGCCTTGACCTGGAAGGTGCGTCGCAGCTCGTCGAGGCCCTTCTCGGCCTCGTGGCGGAAGGTGCCCTTGTAGCCCGCGTCGGTGGCCAGGCCGTGGTTGATGATCGCCGAGTCGTGGTGGTCGTCCAGCTCCACCACGACCCGCCCGACCCCCGGGAGCGCACAGAGCGCGTCCTGGGAGTCCGACGCCATCAGGTAGGCGAAGTTGGGCGAGCAGAACGACGTGGGCAGGCGCAGGTGCACCTCGAGGTCCTGGCCGACGATGTCGACAGACCGGACGAAGCCCAGGTCGGTGATCGGCTCGTCGAGCTCGGGGTCGAACACGACGTCCAGCGCCCGGCGTACGGCGTCCTGGGTCACCTCCCCGGTCGACGACCGCGCCGCGATGAGGGTGGCCATCACACGCTGGCCAGGTCGGCGGCCTCGGGCTGGCGGGGACCGGTCTCGGTCTCGTCGGCCTCGGGCAGACGGAGCTCGGCCGGCACCTCGATGTCGTACATCTTGGCGGCGTTGAGGCCGAGGACCTTCTTCTTCTGGGCTGTGGTGAGCGGTGCGTACTCGGTCATGTCCTCGGGGATCTGGAAGTCGACGAACTGCTCGATCAGCCACCTCGGCGTCCACAGCGCGTAGTCGGACGAGAACTGGATGCGGTCCTCGCCGATCCAGTAGAGGAGCTCGCCCATGATCTGGGCGAAGTAGCGCGGCCGGGTGTGGATGAACGGCATCGCCACGGCGAGGCCACCGTGCACGTTGGGCTCCTGGGTGGCGATCCAGCAGAAGTCCTCGAGCCTGGGCAACCCGACGTGCTCGACGATGAAGTTGAGGTCGGTGAAATCGGTGGCGACGTGGTCGACATCGGCCACGTCGAAGGCGTCGCGGTCGAGCGGGCGGATCGTGGGGCCCTTGTGGATGTGGATGTTCCTGATGCCGAGCTCGCGACACAGCTCGAAGTAGCGGTACGCCATCGGGTCGTCGAGCTTCCAGCCGCGCGAGTCGCCGTGCCACTCGGCGGTGTAGAGCTTGACTCCCTTGAGCCCGAACCGCTCCGCGTCGGCGCGCAGCTGGTCGAGGCCCGCCTCGCCGTTGCGCGGGTCGAAGTTGTGGTTGTACGTCAGCTTGTCCGGGTGCTGCGCCGCGAGCGCGGAGGCCTCGTCGGTCTGGCCGAACCCGCGGTGGTAGAACTCGCCGAGGTGGGCCGGCTGGAAGATCGCGTGGTCGACGTACCCGTCGGTGAAGAGGTCCTTCATCAGCCGCTCGCCGCCCTGGTAGAGGTACTCCTCCTTGGGCCAGACCTCCGACTCCGGGGAGAGGTTGGCGTGGTAGTCGTAGAAGCAGTCGATGAACTGCTGGCCCTGGACGTTCCTGATGTTCTCGGGCCGCGCATCCCACAGGGCGATGTGGGCGTCGACGATGAAGTAGGACTCGCCGTCCTTGGTGTACATGGGTCCTCCGGTGGTGTGGCGGGTGACGCTGGTCACGTCGGTGCGATGCAACGGGACGCTAGGTCCGCTCGCACCCCTCCTGACCTGCGACAACGTCTCAATGTGAGATCGGAGGCCGTCTCAATTTGAGACGCGGACCAACGTTCCACCAACGGCGCCGGTTGTAACGTCGGTCACACCGAGAAGGGGGTGGTCGCCGTGGACGACTTCTCCGAACGAGCCCGCCGACACCGCGAGATGCAGCAGTCGCTGGGCAGCGCCCGGACCGACCTGGCCGACCCTCGCCTGTCCGACCGCCTGGTCGCGTCGTGGCAGCGCAGCGAGGACTACGGCGTCTCGCTGGAGTCCATCGAGCCCACCTTCGCCGGCACCTTCGATGACGAGTCGCTGTTCTTCGAGTGCGGCCGCGAGGTGCTGGCCGGACTGCACCAGACCCTCATCAACGAACCGGTCTCCCTCATGCTCACCGATGCCGAGGGACTGGTCCTCAACCGGATGAGCGGCGACACCTCACTCCTGCGGGCGCTCGACGCGGTCCACCTCGCACCCGGCTTCGCGTACGCGGAGCGCACGGTCGGCACCAACGGGCTCGGCCTGGCGATCGCCGACCGCGCGCCCACCGTCGTACGCGCCGAGGAGCACTACGCGCTCAGCCTGTGCACCTACACGTGCGCGGCCGTCCCGGTGCTCGACCCGCAGAACGGCAACCTCGAGGGGTGCGTCAACCTCACGACCTGGTCCACACAGTCGAGCGACCTGCTCCTCGCGCTGGCGCAGTCGGCGGCCAGCAACACCTCGGCGCTGATGCTGGCCCGGTCCCGGGGCCAGCGACCGCGGGCGGCGCAGCGCGGCGAGGTGTTCCGCGTCGAGACGCCACGGCTGGAGCCGGGGTCGGGCACGCTCACCGCGCTCGGGCCGTCGTGGGCGGACTCCCTGGCCCAGGCCGAGGGCGCCATGCGCGAGGGCCGCATCGTCGCCGCCGTCGGCGAGGAGGGAGCGGGCCGCGCCACTCTCCTCGCGCAGGCGATGCGCCGGCAGTACCCGCGCGAGCGGATCCTGTCCGCCGCGCCGCCCGCTCCGCAGGACTGCGAGGCGTGGCTCGGTCTCTGGACGCCCGAGCTCGGCAAGCCCGACACCGGGATCCTCGTGCGCGACGTCGACACGTTGCCCGCCTGGGTCGCCGAGCACGTGCGCGACCTGGTGGTCCGGGCGCGCATCGGCTCAGGCGAGGGCGGCCACGTCCCGTTCTGCCTCACCGCCAGCCGGTTCGACGCGATCCCCCAGGCCCTCACCCCTCTCGTCGACACCGTCGTCGCGGTCGCACCGCTGCGCGAGCGGAGCGAGGACGTCGTGGCCCTCGCCCACCTCGCCGCCCGCCGCGCACGGGGACGCGACGTCACCTTCACGCCCGCGGCCGAGACGGCGCTGCGCGCGTGCGGGTGGCCGGGCAACGTCCGCCAGCTCCGCGAGGTCGTCGCCCAGGCGGCCCGCCGCACCGACACCATCGACGTACGCCACCTGCCCGCGGACGTGCTCTCGGGGACCTCCCGCCGGCTCACGCGCATCGAGACCTTCGAGCGCGACGAGCTCGTCCGCGTCCTCACCCGCCCGGGCATCTCGATGAAGGACGCGGGCGACGAGCTCGGGATGAGCCGGGCCACGGTCTACCGCAAGATCGCGCAGTACGACATCCACGTCCCGCGCGCCGGCTCCTGAGCTGACTCACCGCCCTTCGGAGGTGACCGCCGGCAGGCGCCCCACCTAGCGTCGAGGTTCGGGCGCGTCCCTGCGCCCCACCACTCCTGGGGGTCCCATGGCGACGAAGCGACCGAGCACCACGACACCGGACGAGCGGGGCGAGGGCGACGAGCTCCACCAGGGCGTGAAGCGGGGCGAGCGGATGACGACCGCCACCGGCACCCCGCTCGGCGATGGGCAGAACTCGCTCAAGGTCGGCGACCGCGGTCCGACGCTGCTCGAGGACTTCGCACTCCGCGACAAGATCTTCCACTTCGACCACGAGCGGATCCCGGAGCGGGTCGTGCACGCCCGCGGCTACAGCGCCCACGCGACGCTCGAGTGCCTCGACGCGATCCCCGACCTGACCCGCGCGGCGCCGTTCCAGGCGAAGGGCAAGAAGACCGAGGCGTTCGTCCGCTTCTCGACCGTCGCCGGCAACCTCGGCTCCCCCGACCTCGCCCGCGACGTACGCGGGTTCGCGGTGAAGATGTACACCGAGGAGGGCAACTGGGACCTCGTCGGCAACAATATCCCAGTGTTCTTCATCCAGGACGCGATGAAGTTCCCCGACCTCGTCCACGCGGTCAAGGAGGAGCAGGACCGCGGCTGGCCGCAGGCGGCCTCGGCCCACGACACGTTCTGGGACTTCGTGTCCCTCATGCCGGAGTCGACGCACATGCTGCTGTGGGCGATGAGCGACCGCGCGATCCCGCGCTCGTTCCGCTTCATGGAGGGCTTCGGCGTCCACACCTACCGGTTCGTGAACGCCGACGGCGACGCCACGTTCGTGAAGTTCCACTGGAAGCCGCGCCAGGGCATGCAGTCGGTGGTCTGGAACGAGGCGCTCAAGATCAACGGCGCCGACCCCGACTTCCACCGCCGCGACCTCTACGCCGCGATCGAGAGCGGTGACCTCCCCCAGTGGGACCTCGGCGTGCAGGTCTTCGACGACGCCTTCGCCGACGAGTTCGACTTCGACGTGCTCGACGCCACCAAGCTGATCCCCGAGGAGGTGCTGCCGGTGCGGATCATCGCGCGGCTCACCCTCGACCGGGTCGTCGACAACATGTTCGCGGAGAACGAGCAGGTCGCGTTCGGCACCCACAACGTCATCCCGGGGATCGACTTCAGCAACGACCCGCTGCTGCAGGGGCGCAACTTCTCCTACCTCGACACCCAGCTCAAGCGGCTCGGCAGCACCAACTTCACCCAGCTGCCCGTCAACGCCCCCCGCTGCCCGGTCATGCACTTCCAGCGCGACGGCCACATGCAGACCGACCCGCAGCTCGGCCGCGGCAACTACGAGCCCAACTCGCTCACCGGTGACGACCGCGGTCCACGCGCCGACGTGGTCCAGGGCTACCAGAGCGTGATGCGCGAGGAGCAGGGCCCGACCCGGCGGTTGCGCGCAGAGTCGTTCGCGGACCACTACAGCCAGGCCCGGCAGTTCTTCCTCAGCCAGACCGAGGTCGAGCAGGGCCACATCGTCGATGCGTTCTCCTTCGAGCTCGCCAAGGTCGAGGACCCCAAGATCCGCACCCGGATGCTGGGCAACCTCCGCAACGTCCACGAGGACCTCGCGCAGGGCGTGGCCGACAAGCTCGCGATGCCGCTGCCCGAGGCCGCCGAGGCAGCGGTGCCGACGCGTACGGACCTGCCCGAGTCGCCGGCGCTCAGCATCCTGCTCAACGGCCCCGACTCCTTCGCCGGCCGCAAGCTCGGCGTGCTGGTGACCAACGGCAGCGACAAGGCCGTCGTCCGCGCGCTCGCCTCGGCGTTCGAGGACGCCGGCGCCGTCGTGGAGTACGTGGCTCCGGCGATCGGCCCGGTCAAGCTCAAGGGCGGCGGCACGATCACGCCCGACCACGCGATCGACGGTGGACCGTCCGTGCTGTTCGACGCTGTGGCGCTGCTGCCGTCGGCCGACGGCGCGACCGGCCTCGCCGGGCGAGCGAGCGCACAGGACTTCGTCAGCGACGCGTACGCCCACCACAAGTTCGTCGGGACGGGCGCCGACGCCGGCGCCCTGCTGGCGGCAGCGGGCGTCGAGCCGGACGACGGCTTCCTCGACCTCGCCTCCGCCGACGACGCGGCCGTCTTCCTCACCCACTGCGCATCCCTGCGGCACTGGGACCGCGACGTACGTGCCTGAGCTCGCGCCAGTCCTCCTCGGGGCCGCCACGCGCGACGAGCGTGGCGCCCTGGCGGACCTGGTCGAGCAGGCGCGGGGTGCGGCGGGCGACGTGCCCGCGGCGCTCGCCCTGGCCGGCGCGGTGGGCGTGCGCCTGCCGGTGCCCGGCGCTGGTCGCACACTCCATGTGTGGTCGGCACTCGCGAGCGTGGCCGCTGTCGACCTGACCGTCGCGCGGACCCTCGAGCCCCACCTCGACGCCCTCGCGATCCTCGGGCAGGCCGACCTGCCGGCCGAGCCGGGCACCTGGGGCGTCTTTGCCGCCGAGGGGCCGGGCGAGCCGTTGCGCGCCACGGCCAGTGGGTCGGCGTACGTCCTCGACGGGCGCAAGCACTGGTGCTCGCTCGGCGGCGTGCTGGACCGCGCGCTGGTCAGCGCGTGGATCGGCGACAAGCGACAGCTCTTCGCGGTCGACCTCCGGCACCCGGGCGTCGCCGCGGTGACCGGCACGTGGGTGGCGCGCGGGCTCACCGCGGTCGACTCCGGTCCGGTGGACTTCGCGGCCGTCCCGGCGACCGCCGTCGGCGAGCCGGGGTGGTACCTCGAGCGGCCGGGCTTCGCCTGGGGCGGCATCGGGGTCGCCGCGGTGTGGTTCGGCGGTGCCGTCGGCATCGCCCGCCGGCTGGTCACGTCGGCCGCGAGCCGTCCACCCGACCAGGTCGCCCTGATGCACCTCGGCGCAGTCGACGCCCAGCTGCACGCTGCCCGGTGCGTGCTGGAGGAGGCGGCGTACGCCGTCGACGCGGGCCGACTCACCGGTGCGGCCGGGTGGCGCGCCGCCCTGCGGGTGCGGGAGGTCGTCGCGCTCGCCGCCGAGGACGTGCTCCGCCGCGCCGCGCACGGGCTCGGGCCCGGACCGCTGGCCACCGACGAGGACCACGCGCGCCGCGTCGCCGACCTGGAGCTCTACCTGCGCCAGTGGCACGCCGAGCGCGACCAGGCCGCACTCGGTGAGGACCTCCTGCGCGCGGACTCGCCATCGTGGTGAAGCCCGACCCGTTCGAGCGGGTCCACGAGGACACCGACCCCTGGGACGTCGACTCCTTCTACGAGCGGCGCAAGCGCGCGGTCACCCTCGCCGCCCTGCCCGCCGAGCACTACGGCCGCGCCCTCGAGGTCGGCTGCTCGGTCGGCGCGCTCGCCGTCGACCTGGCCGGCCGGTGCGACCACCTCCTCGCGATCGACGCCAGCCAGAACGCGGTCGACCTCGCCACGCGCCGGACCGCCGGCCTCGACCACGTCGACGTACGCCGCGCGCGCATCCCCGACGAGTGGCCCGAGGGCCGGTTCGACCTGGTGTCGATCTCCGAGGTCGGCTACTTCCTCACCGCGGCCGAGCTCGCCGACGTCATCGCGCGATCCCGCGAGGCCCTCACCGACGTCGGGCACCTGCTGCTGTGCCACTGGCGGCACGAGATCGTCGGCTGGCCGCTCGACGGTCCGGACGTGCACGAGGCGTTGCTCGCCACCGGTGCGCGGGTGCTGGTCGAGCACGAGGAGCCCGACTTCATGCTGCACGTGCTCGCGCGCTGGGCCTGACGCCTAGGCTGGCGCCGATCGCCATGACCTCTCCCCCTCGTCGCCTCCTGCTCGTCGTCGACGCGCCGTCGCTGCTGCACCGCAACCACCACGCGCGCGCCCACACCGGCCTGCGCGACCGGCAGGGCCGGCCCATCTGGGCACTGCACGGGATGCTGCGCCAGATCCTCGAGTCGATCGACACCATCGCTCCCGACGCCGTCATCTTCGGCCTCGACGACCGGACGGGCTCGGTGCGCCGCGACGCCTACCCCGACTACAAGGCGGGTCGCGCCGTGAAGGACGACGAGCTCGTCGACCAGCTCGAGCGGGCCGCGGCGCTGCTGGAGGCCCTCGGCCTGCACACGATCACGCCGCCGGGACTAGAAGCCGACGACGTCAACGCCTCGGGCGCGACCTGGGCGGAGGCCAACGGCTGGGACTGCGTGATCATCACCTCCGACCGCGACGCCTTCGCCCACATCAGCCCGCACACGCAGGTGCTGCGGCTCATCGACGGCGGCATCCACGGCTCCCCGATGCTCAACCCGGCACGCCTCTTCAACATGTACGGCGTCCGCGCGGCCAACTACCTCGCCTTCGCCGCGCTCCGCGGCGACTCCAGCGACAACCTCCCCGGGGTGCAGGGCATCGGCGAGAAGACGGCCGCGATCCTGCTCGACGTCGCCGGCTCGATGGACGCCGCGTGGGCCGACATCGACCACAACGACGGTCAGGCCCTCCTCGGCGCCTTCGACGACTGGGCGACCGAGACCGGCGGCCGCCGCATCGGCCCGACCGTCGTACGCCGCCTGCGCGAGCCGGGTGCGCGCGAGCGCTACGACTTCAACGTGCGGATGATGTCGGGCCAGGACGACCTCGACCTCGGCCTGACGCCCGACGTGCCGGGCTCGCGGGGGCTGCTGCCGCTCGACGTCGACCGGGTGACCCAGGTGGTCCGGTTCCTCGACAACGACTTCACGACCGACTTCGCCGTACGCGTGCTGACCAGCCTGCCGGCGTCACGCTGAGCGTCAGCTGCCTGAGGAACCCGCCGCGATGGCGGGGATGATCGCGGCCGTCATGATCGCCGCATTCATCGCGGCGATCGCCTTGGCGACGGCGTCTCCGGCCTTGACCTCGCTCGAGACTTCCTCGATGCGCCGCTTGAGGTCGCGGCGGCCCAGCGTCCCCTTCTCGTCCTCCAGGATCTTCGGGACGACGCCGAGCCCCTGGAGGATGGCCAGCAGCGTGGCGTCCGCCGGTCGCGGCGTACCTCCCTGCAGCACCAGCCGCAGCTGCTCGCGCGTACGCCGCTCCGGCTCGGGGTCGACGACGGGGTACTTCGCCGGCACCAGGCCGAGCGCGCGCTTCTCCTCGATGCCGACGATCCCGGCTTGCTCGAGGGCGGTCGCGACCTGCTGCTCGACGGCCAGCTTGCTGTCGGTGACCAGCGAGGACAGCTTCTTGCCGTCGCGCTGCTCGAGGCGGGCCATCGCGGCGTCGAGGGCCGGGTGGCCGACGGGACCGGGGACCAGGACCGTCACGCGTGGGTCCTTGTCGTCACTGAGCGTGATCCGCTCGGCGAGGACGAGGTCGGTGATCACTGCCGCGGCGAGGCCGTAGCCGCGTTGCGCCATCGCGCTCGCGGGCTTCCCGTCGTCGCGCCGCATGAGGAGGAAGAGCTCTTCGACGATCAACATGCGACTCAGGCTAGGCCTGACGGTCGGCCTGCGGATCCGCCTGCTGGTGGAGATCCACGCGCAGGATCCGGGCCGTCAGGTCCACCGCGGGACCGAGGAGGAAGATCACGGCGAGCGTGCCGACACCGACGGTGGCGCCGAGCAGCCAGCCGCCGAGCGCTCCCCCGCCCTGCACCACGCTGTAGCTCCACTTGAAGGCCACGGGCGGGTCCCACGCGAGCGCCGCGGCCTCCGCCGGACCGGCACCGGTGTGGCTGCCGAGGTAGAGCGCGATCCCGACCGCCAGCACCGGGAACGCCGCCACCAGCAGGACGCCGCGCCAGACCAGGTCGTCCGGCGTCGACATCATCCCGAGGGCCACGTCGACCACGACGCCGACCAGCACCACCTGCACGACGGTCCCGACGCCGGGGATCACCTTGCGCAGCATCGCCAGCGCGACCAGCACCGCACCGACCAGCAGGTTCATGATCCAGAAGTCCACACCGGTCGTGAGGGTGAGCCCGTTGACGAACGTCGAGTAGCCGTCCGAGCCGAGGTCCGCCGCGAGCAGCATCGCCACCCCCGTGCCCAACACCGTGCAACCGATCAGGAGCATCGCCGTACGGCGGGGGCTGGGGATCACGGCGCCAGCATCTCAGGTCGCTTGTTGTCGCTCGCTGTTCGAGTAGCCCGCGAGGAACGAGGGGGCGTATCGAGGCCCTTCCCGCGGTTCGCGCTGTGGTGCCACACTCGACGCATGAGTTGCCCTGTGTCTACCCCTGACCGTTCAGGCCGCTTTCTCGGTGGTGTTGTTGAGGACGTTTTGGAGCG
>NZ_SDWV01000034.1 GCF_004137345.1 Nocardioides zhouii | reverse complement strand
CCACCCAACACAACGCGCTGCAAGCAGTCCTCAACCACCTCGAGGCCGCCTGACGTTGACACAGGGCTACTCATCGCGCCTTCACGTTGACCTTGACGACGGAGAATTCGTCCAGCGCGACGACCAGCTCGTTGTCGGCCTCGAGGTCGTGCTCCAGCCGGAGCTGCAGCTCCTCATTGCTGCGCGAGACCACCTCGACAACGCGCTGGTTGAGGGCGGCAACCGGCGGGAAGGCCGGGTTCACCGACAGGTTCGTCCCCTGGACCAGCAGGCAGGGCCGCCGGTCCTCATCGAGGCCGAGGCTCACCGCCGTGACCACCGGGGGCGCCTGGTCGCGCCGGGACTTCTGGATCTGCTTGTTGAGCGTGGTGTAGTCGATGTCCCCGTCGCCGACCTGGTCCAGGTCGACGTTCCTCTGCTTGAGGTGCTCCAGGTCGTCCACGGACTGAACCCCCAGCTTCCGGAGTGTCTTCTTCGTGGCCTTGTCCACGGGGATGCGACCGATCGGGATGTCCGTACGTGCCCCGGGCATCTTGGTGGTGGCGCGCACCTGCTGGTCGGTGATCGAGTTCAGCTGGATGGTGATCTTGGAGGCGCCCTCCTGACCCGGCTGCGCGGTCACGAAGCGCACCTGGTCCCCGTCGTAGGACGGGAAGGTCTGCAGGTCGAGGCTGACCTCCTTGACCGAGTAGCTGAGCGGCTTGTTCACGGCCTTGACCGCGAGGGTCTCGCGGGTCTTGTCGAGCTCGACGACGAGGGAGTCCACGAAGTCCTCGAGCTGCCAGGCGGTGTTCTCGATGGTCATCCGAGGACCTCCGTACGCTCGGCCGTGAACCGGATCCGGTGGTAGGCCGGTCGGTAGGACGTGTCGACGTCGTAGATCGGCGGGTTGGAGCCGATGAGGACCCGGCCGTGCTCGTCGACACCGATGTCGAGCTCGACGGGCGACTCGAGCTCGAAGCGGGTGACGTAGGTGTGCACACCCGCCTCCTCGTCGACCAGGTCGGCGGGGGGCGTGCCCATGTCCCGCATCATCACGCTGAGCGGCACGAACGCCTCGTCCATGCTCGTCACCGCCCCGTGGCCGGGGTCGTGGCCGCGGCCGGTGGGGTCAGGGCGACCTTCACCGACGCGACGATCTCGAAGCCAGCGAACTCGTACGCCGGTTCGGCCGCGGCGGTCGTGGTCTCCTCGTCGTCGGCCAGGACCGTGTAGTACTCCATGTCAGGCCTCCGACTTCATGGTGAGGACGCGCACCGCGGACGGCACGGGGAACCGCGCCTCCTGACGGCCCACGGTGGTCACCTGCCCCGACTCGTCGGTCGCCTCGACCACGCCGAGGTGGACGTCACGGAGCGTGAAGACGGGCACCGCCCAGACCAGCCCGCGCTCGCGCTTGCCGCCCTTGAGCCGGACGGAGTGGATCGCCTCGCCGGCCGTGTGCCGGGCGAACTCCGCGGTGGCCACCGCCGCCAGCGTGTCGGGCGGGAGGGGCTGCTCGCCGGGCCACAGCGGCAGCAGCTTGTTGACCTCGCCGAAGCTCAGCTCCAGTCCGCCCTTGAACCTGCCCTCGGTCCGGTCGACCGGGCTCTCGGGGTCCGGCGCGACCGTCAGGCCCTTGGTCTCCATCAGGCCGTTGGCCGACTGGCCGGGTGCGAACAGGACGGCGTACTTGATCGCCGCCTCGACGTTCCAGTGTGAGCTGCCGTCCCCGTCGGGGGTGGCCTGGGTGGTGGGCGACTCCCAGACCTTGTTCCAGAACGACCGGTAGGTCTGCATGTCGACGAGCTCCTGGTCCGCAGCGACGGGCCCTCCCTGACCGGTCACGAAGACCTTGTCGACCAGGACGACCTCGGTGATCGCCGACGCCTGGTAGGCCGAGCCGGGACGGGCGCCGGGCCAGCGCAGCTGCGCGGCGACCGAGAGCGGGACGTTGGTCGGCAGGTGGCTGACGTCGCCCGGGTCCATGCTGAGCACCACGGGCTTGCCCGGCTCGACGTCGAGCAGCCGGAAGTCCTGCTGGTGCAGCACCCGCTCCGTCGCGTCCTTGACCACGAGGTGCACCACGGACCGCGGCAGCGGACGCTTGGGTCCGGAGGCGCCGACCTCCAGCTGGAGGCGGAACGCCATCGGGCGGGCCTTGGCGAAGAGGTGCTGGGGCGCGCCGTACCACTCGACGCCCTGTGCCAGCACGAACGCGAGGGCTGCCCGGCTGCTGGTGGCGGCGGGTGGGGCCGGTGCAGTCTCGAGGCTCTGCCCGGCGACGGGCGCGACCGGCTGCTGCGCCGCCTTCGCCGCCTCCTCCTCGAACAGCCCGTTGAGGGCTGCCAGTGCCGGGTTGCCCGGCGAGGCGGCCCTGGCCTGGGCGAGCAGCTCCATCATCCGGCGGCGGTCCAGCCCAGCCATGAGGTCGGTGACCAGCTTGTTGTTCGCCTGCCGGAGCTGGATCTTCTCCTGGGAGGCCGCGTTGAGGAGCTGGGGCAGAACCTGCAGCACGGGTCCGATCATCGTGGCCAGGATCGCGTCGTCGATGCCGAAGATCTGCTGGACGGCGTACGTCGGGCGGTGGAACCGGTTGGTGGCGGGACCTGCCGACATGGGGCGGACGAGGGACTTGCCGGTGGACACTGGGACGGGCGCGGGCGCGGCCACCGCACCGAGGATCGCGCGCAGGATGTCGACGATGCTGCCGGCCATGCCGGGCGCCGGCTGACCTGCCCCCGTGGGCTGGCCCGCCAGCTGGCCCGCGGGCTTGAGCAGGTCGGCCACGACCGGACCGGCCAGCTTGACGATCTGGCCCAGGAGGTCGCCCAGCGAGGGGGCGAGCGTGAACGACTCGGCGACCGTGCGGCACGGCACGCGACGCGGCGTCTCGAAGGCGGACACGCTCATGGGAGCAGCCAACGAGAAGGTGAGCAGCCGGTCGTCGCCGGCACCGAGGACGAGGACCACGTGCGCCGAGTACGCCGGAGAGCGGCCACGCTCGTCCTTGAAGCTGACCAGCTGGGCGTACTTCGCCTCGCGCACGAGTGACGCAGGGACCCGCACCGCCACGCGGGTGTCGAACGCCCACCCGGCCCGGGGGTTGCGGGCGAGGGCAGTCGTGTGGACGAGGTCGTCGATGTCGTCGAAGCCATCACGTCTTCCCACCTTCTTCCCGAATCTCAGCAGGTACCACGGGTTGGTGCCGGTGTCCGCCGTGAGCTGGAGCTGCCCCGCGGCGTCGTTCTCGAGAGCGAGGACTGCGAGGCCCATGTCGCCCCACGGCCTTCTACTTCGCCGGCGGCGGCGCGCCGCCAGCGGCCCCGCCCGGGGCGATCGCCTTCACTCCCCCGTCGGCGTACATCGACGCGAAGTTGTCGAGCTTGAAGTAGTCGGTCTTGAACTCGATCTTCACGAGCCCCTTGAGGGTGGCCGACAGGTCGTCGGTCGCCTTCTTGTCCGAGGTGTTCACCTGGATGTTCGTGTTCTGCACCGAGAGGCTGCCGCTGGGCCCGCCGAACAGCGCGCCCAGGCCCCCGCCGAACCCGGTCTCGAGGTTGGCGGTGTTGATGTTCTGGTCCTGGTGGGACGCGTTGCTGGCCCGTGTGGCCTTCACCGAGAACTCGACGCCCGCCTCGATCAGGCCCTTGCTCACCACCAGCCGGGTGACGCCCATCAGCAGCACCTCGCGCAGGGCCGCCCGGTGCTCCTTGGCCATGTTGATCTTGGCCTCGAGGATGTGGCGCTTCACCTCGGCGTCCTCGGGGTCTGCCTTGTCGCCCTCGGGATTGGTCAGCTGGAGCTTGTTGGAACCGTCCGCCTGCTTCTCGGTGACCACGTTGTACTGGCCGGGACGCGACTCGGCGAGCCGGGCGAACGACTCGTCGTCGCCCACCTTCTTGATGAAGTCGGCCGTCGACTTCGTGGCCTCCTTCATGAGCTTGATGTAGGAGTCGGTCTGCGTCTTCATGACCTTGAGGTTGGCGTCGAAGACGGCCTTCAGCAGGTCCCCCACGAACTGGGGGAAGTCGACGGAGTCGACGAGGTCGGTGAACGCCTGGGTGTCGCCGCCGAAGCCGGGGTCGTAGCCCTTGTAGCCCATCTCCTTGCCGGAGTCGGTCGCCATCTGCCGGTAGATGCCGCGCGACTCCTCCTGCTTGCGGATCTCCTCGTCGACGAGCGCCAGGTAGACGCTCTGCTGCTCGGCGAGGGGCAGCGTCTGGAAGACGCTGCTCGGGCCGAGCACGTCGACGGCCTTCGCACGCGCGAGCTGGACGATCTGCTCGTCGTGGCTCATGTAGTCAGTCATTGGTCGACCTCCGCAATCTCGCTCTGGATCGACCGGTCAGAAGTCCCATTCGCCGGACTGGGGAGAGCCGTCCGGCTCGCGGGTCGACGGCTGCGGGGACGCCATGCTGCCCTCGGAGTCCGGCTCATAGGTGTCGTGCTCGCCGTCGGCGCCCTTCAGGTCGTCGGTCAACGACTCCTGGAGGATGCTCTGCGTGGTGATGAAGGCCTCGACGTCGCTGATGAAGCGGGCGAAGTTCTCGTCCAGCTCGAAGGTGGCCGGGTCGTACTCCGCCACCGCGCGCAGGATGTTGTGCCCCAGCCGCGCCTTGTTGTTCAGGACGGTGGCACGTGGGCGGACGTGCTTCATGCCCAGGACGAGGGTCTCCACCACCTTCCACCAGCTCCCGCCGCTGGGCGCCAGCTGCCGGCGTACCTCGTCGTGCATGAGGATGCGCCGCGTGACGAAGTCCAGCTCGTCGTAGATCAGGGGTGTCATCACCGTCGCCATCCCGGTGCATGCCAGGGAAAGGTTGTACTGCAGGTCCTCCACGGCCTGCATCACGTTCTGCCGCGAGACGTAGCTGGTCGGGTTGGGGCTGATCTGCGCCCGCTCGAGGTACTTCGCCGACTCGAGCATCAGCACCTTCCACAGGCGCTGGAACTCGTCGTTCACCACCACGTCCTCGGTGACCTGTCCCGCGCCGTGGTTGAAGACCTGGCGGTAGAACATCTGCCGCTCGGCCGGCTGCGTGCGGTCGACCACCCTGTTCACCCGCGACCCCGAGTCGGTGACGGTGAACTGGTTGGAGAACACGTACATCTGCAGGTCGCGGCGCAGCCGGGGGTCGGTGATCTCGAAGCCCTGGCCCACGAGGTACTTGTGGGTGAAGTAGTTGACCGCGTCGAACACCTGGAGCTCGTCGCCGAGGACCATCGTGTAGAAGAGCTGCGCGGCACACTTCACCGACGTGCGGTTGACCTGGATCAGCGTGCGGTCGTCGGTGAAGAAGTCGACCTCGAAGTCCTGGTCCGACTGCTCGCGGGACTCCACCTGGTCGTCGAGGTCGACGCCGCCAGCGATCTGCGAGACGTAGAGCGGGATGTAGTAGGCGACGTTGTCGCTGGTCACCTTCATCGGTGCCCGCTTGAGGTACTCGATCAGGGTCAGCCGGTACGCCGCCGGGAAGAGCGCCTTGTTCTTGTCGAGGAGCTTCTCGAACTGGCCGTCGTTCATGTGCCGTCGTACGACGGTGCGCACCGCCGGGACGAACGCCTCCGTCGACGTGGAGAGGCGCGCCTCGAGGAGGTCCTTGATGACCTCGTCCGTCTCGTCGAGGTAGTCGACGTCGAGGTTCTCCTGGAAGATCCACGTCCGCGCCGCCGAGATCGTGGCGTACTCCAGGATCTTCGCCGCTCCGCGGCTGTTGCGGGCCACGAAGTTGAACAGGCCGAGCGCGGTCGTGAGGTCCATGGCGAAGTAGCCGACGGCGAGCAGGTAGCGGCGGATGTTCGCGTGGGCGGGGTCGAGGACGGTGCGCTGGTCGAACGAGAGCGACGACCAGTTGCGCTCCACCAGCTCGTCGAACTCGTAGCTCAGCTGCGACAGCACGGCGTCCATGTCGATGACGTCGCCCAGGGTGAACTCGACCCGAGCCTCCTTGGCGGCGCTCATCACGGCGGCCAGCGACTTCGGCTCCCACCGGTCGGTCCCCTCGGGACGGCGGGGCGTCAGCGGTGCCTTGAGGGACAACGGCAGCGGCAGGGCGACGGACGAGGCCGCTGCCGCGCCGTTGCCCGCGACCGCCTTCGCGGCGGAGCGGTTGCTCCTTGCACCCGATGCGCCGCCGCTCGAGGCCTTGGGCCTCGAGAACACCTTCCTGCCCAGGAGGGTCTCGAGCTCCGCGAGGTGCTCCGCGACCAGCGGGTCGACGTCGCGCGTCGACCCGTCGAGCGTACGGCGCAGCCTGAACGGAGCGATCCCGTTGTGGGTGGTCATGGTCATGGTGCGCCCTCTTCCGCTTCTAGTTCAGCGAGTAGGTGAGAAGCTTCATCGCGTCGGTCATGTTGATCAGGCCGTATCCCGCCTGGCGGTGACGGGTCCGGGTGTCCACCCGGTCCGACGTGTTGCGCAGGATCTCGACGAGGTCGTGCGTCGTCAGGACGCGGCCCTGGTTGCGTGCATGCGCCACCAGGAGTGCCACGCATCCGGCCACGAACGGCGAGGCCTGCGACGTGCCGCTGGCGACGGCGTACCCGTGACGCGCGTGCGAGCTCAGGATGTTCACCCCCGGCGCCATCACCGTGATCTCGGCACCGAAGGACGAGAACCGGGCCGGCTGGCCTCCCTGGTCAGAGGCACCCACGGCGACCACACCCGGCAGTGCACCCGGGTAGTAGCGGGCCGGGCTGCCGTCGTTGCCGCTGGCAGCAACCACCACCACGTTCTTGGCGAGTGCGTACTTGATGACGTCCTGGTGCGGCAGCCCACCGCCGGTGTGCTTGATGCCCAGGCTCATGTTGATGATGTCGGCGCCGTGGTCGACCGCCCACTTGATCGCCGGGTTGATGTTGTCCACGATCCCCGCACCGACCAGGCGGTCGCCCGACTTCATCGTGGCCAGCACCCTGACGGCGAGGATCCGGCACTCCGGCGCGATGCCCTCGTCCATCTGGAGGCCGCGGCCGGCGATGATGCCGGCCACGTGCGTGCCGTGGCCGACCTCGTCATCGGGCACGCCGTCGTAGTCCTTGACGTCTCCGACGAATGCACTGGTGTCGAGTCCACGGAGGTCGACGAAGTCCGCCTGCTGAGCGATCCGACCCTGCAGCTCCGGGTGGCCGAGGTCGACGCCGGTGTCGAGCACCGCGACGGTGACGTCGGGCCGGCCACGGGTCGCGGCCTGGGCGTAGCCGAGGCCGATCGCCTCGCCGCGCGATCGCCCGATCGAGGTCTGGTGGGCGAGCTCCGCGGGCGGCACCGCGGCCTCGACGACGTCCAGCCGGCGTGCGTCCTCGACGGTCGGCACCTGCCGGACGCGGTCGACCAGCCGGTCGTCCGCGACCGCGTCGTCCAGGAGCAGGACGCGATAGGTGCGGTCGAGCCCCTGTGCCTTCTCTGCCGGGCTCCACTCCGCGGTGGCCGGCTGGAACTCCCGCGTCACCCAGTAGCGGAGGCCGGCCAGGCGGAGCACCGGGTCCACCCGTCCGTCGAGCTCGGTGATGATCACCGACTTGTCCTCGATGAACGTCATCCAGTCAGGGATCCGCAGCCCGGCAGCCAACGGCTCCCAGAGCTTCGCGATCAGGTGCTGCTTCACGTGTTGGCCTCCCCCCGGTCGGCACAGGGCCACCTCTGGACCGTAGGAAGCAACCTGGACCGCCGGAATACGCACTGTTGACACCTTGCGGGTGACCGACGCGTGCGCTAGCGGATGCCCGCGGGCAGGATGCCGAAGTCCTGCGCCTTCTTCACCGCCACCAACCGATCATGTGCGTCGAGCTTGCGGTAGACGTTGCCGAGGTGCTTGTTCACCGTGCGTGGCGACACCCCCAGGCTCAGTCCGATGCTGCGGGCCATCAGCCCCTGGCTCAGGAGGGCCAGCACCTCGAGCTCGCGGCGGGTGAGCCCGGCGCTGTCTGCCTGGCCGGATCGCTCGGCCGGCGCCGTACGGCCATCGTCAAGCAGGTGCAGGTGCCGGTCCACGGCGCCAAGCGGTCCGGCACAGAAACGTAGGAGCTCGAAGTCGTCGTGGCTGAACCTGTCCGGGCGCGCGAACACCGCGAGCCGGGTCTCGGTGGGATGCATCCCGAGCGGCAGCTCGGCGTACTCGACCTGGCCGAGGAGGTCCTTGAGGATGCCGAAGGCCAGGCTCTGGTGCCACATCCGTGCGCCGGCACCGGCGTCGCCCGGATGCACCCGCTCGTCGGTCATCGGCTCGTTGGTGACGAACCGCAGGGCCATGGCGTGCTCGTACTGGTACCAGCACGTCACGGTGCAGCGCTGGGTCGGTGCGTTGAGCCGGACGAAGGCCGACACGGTGGCGCCGATGGCCACGGCGACCCCACGACACATCACCTCGTGGGTCGACCGGTCGTCGTCCAGGGCGCGCACGGACTCCGCGAACACGTCCACGAGGGCCTCGAGCAACCCCGTCGCATGCACCATGCGCACTCCCCGACAAGTACCGAGTTCCTTGCCATCCCGATTCGAGTTTGGGGGACGGCGAGGTCGTTGACCACGACCGGACTAGACCTGGAACGGTCCTTCCCCGCCCAACGCCTGCGCGATGCGCTCGACCTTCGCCGTGAGCTGGCCGCCGTACCCGGGACGGATGTCGGCGCCCGAAGGGGGCGAACCACCCGATCGGGTGAAACGTCTTGTGCACAAGACGCTACGTTGGACGAAGGAACAGGCACCCCACGAGGGGGCGCCGACTACGGAAGGACATGACGTGACAGAGGTCACCGCAAGCTCCGGACTCCTCAGCTCCACCAAGGTCCATGTCGAGGACTCGGGCGGCACCGGTCGCCCCGTCGTGCTGATCCACGGCTGGCCGCTGTCCGGCGAGTCGTGGAGCGAGCAGGTCGGTCCGCTGAGCGCAGCCGGCTACCGCGTCGTCGCCTACGACCGCCGCGGCTTCGGCCGTAGCGACAAGCCGTCCAAGGGCTACGACTACGACACGCTCGCCGACGACCTCGACGGCGTCCTGTCCGAGCTCGACCTCACCGACGTGACCCTGGTGGGCTTCTCGATGGGTGGCGGCGAGGTTGCCCGCTACATCTCGCGCCACGGCCAGGACCGGCTGCACTCGGTCGTCTTCGCAGCCGCGGTCCCGCCGTACCTGCTCACGTCCGACGACAACCCGGACGGTCCCCTCACGGAGGACGCCGCCCAGGAGATGACCGAGGGCCTCGAGGCCGACCGCACGACGTTCTTCGACGGGTTCACGAAGGACTTCTTCTCGGCCAACGGCGAGCTCAAGGTCACCGAGGAGCAGCGCCAGGAGGCGATCGCGATGGCGCACCAGAGCGACCAGACCGCCGCCCTGGGTTGCATGGAGGCCTTCGGCACGACGGACTTCCGCGACGACCTCACCAAGGTCACCGTGCCGACGCTCGTCATCCACGGCGACAGTGACGCGACGGTCCCCTTCGAGGGCTCGGGCAAGCGCACACACGAGGCGATCGCCGGCTCCGAGCTGGTCGTCGTCCAGGACGCGCCGCACGGCTTCAACGTGAGCCACGCCGACGAGTTCAACCGGGCGCTGCTCACCTTCCTGCAGCGCTGACCCGGCTTCGCTGCCGGGGGATCAGGCGTTCACGCCTTCTTCCGGCAGCGCTCCGGTGGGATCGGGCGTGCCGCCCTCGCAGGTGACGCCGAACTCCGGGGCCGTGTGCCCGTCGCCGTACTCCTCGAGGAAGAGGCCGAGCCTCTTGTCGTCGGCGCTGTCGAGCTGGAGCTGCGCACCCCACACGGTGACCACGACGGGTGAGGGCAGGCCCTCCCGCGGAGACATGATCCCGTTGTCGGGAAGCTCGGCCGCCAGAGCCTCGACGTCGTCCGCCGACAGGGCGGGGTCGTGGGTGATCCACACCGTGCCGTGCTCGAGGTCGTGGACCGCGTTCTCGTCGCGCACCGGCTCGTCGTACACGCCGCAGGCCAGCCAGATCGGAGCGTGCTCGCCACCGGCGGGCGGCGTCTGGTCGTAGGTCACGTCGTCCGTGGTGTGCGCCCGGTCGGTGATCTCCCACGTCTCGACGAGGGTGAGGTCGAGCGCGCGCTGCACCTGCTCCTCGCCGCGGAGGGCCTGGTCGACCAAGGGGGCCGCCAGGGCCGCGCCGAGCACGAGGACCGCGCCCACGGTGGCCAGGACGAGCGGCGACCGGCTCGAGCGCTGCTCCTCGACGACCGGCGGCTCGGCGTACGTCTCGTCGTACGTCTCATCCGTCGCCTCGGCCGGCGCGGAGTCGATCGGGGGCTCGGCGTCGCTCACCGCGTCAGGCTACTGAGTCACGACAACGCCGGGCGTACGGCGTCCCACGGCCCGTCGTCGCGGGGCAGCACCGTCCGCATCCGCGCGAGGCCGTCGCGCGCATGCGACTTGACCGTGCCCGGCGAGATCGAGACGTGCTGGGCGATCTCGGCCTCG
Organism: Nocardioides zhouii; assembly: GCF_004137345.1. Taxonomy (GTDB): domain Bacteria; phylum Actinomycetota; class Actinomycetes; order Propionibacteriales; family Nocardioidaceae; genus Nocardioides; species Nocardioides zhouii. The sequence continues at coordinate 22,734 of NZ_SDWV01000034.1, read as the reverse complement.
CTGAGTCCCTCGTAGTAGCGCAGCACCAGCACCGGGCGCCGCCGCGGCGCCAGTCCGGCGAGTGCGGAGCGGACGGCCACCAGCTCGTCGTGGTCCGGGGCATCGGCGAGCGACTCCGGGAGGACGTCGGCCGTCTCCTCCCGCCACCGTCGGCGGCGCCACACCCAGGCCCTGCTCACAGTACGGGCGTCCCAGCGCCTCTCGACCCCTGTCACGAGGTCGACGACCGCGACGCCGGTGACCGAGGGCGTCTCATCGTCCATCGCTGTCTCAGCCGACTCGTCGGAGTACAGGTACGCCAGCCGGGTGCCGTCGTGCGACAGCCTGGCAGCGAGCAGACCTCCCGTGACGCCCGGCAGGTCGAGGAAGCGCGTCTCGCCGGTCTCCGCGGAGGCGCCCCACAAGCTGGCGCGATCAGGGCTGACTCCGGCACGGGTGCCGAAACCGACGACCGACAGAGGTCCCGGCGCCTTCTCGAAGGCGGGCTCCCACTGTCCCGGCCGTCTGATCAGGTCGGGCAGGACTTGGCGGTCGCCCTGAGGCTGCGTGGCCACCGGCGGGTCGAGCAGTCGGACCAGAGGAGGGATCGCGGTGGCACCGAGGCCGGAGACGACCGCTGCGCACACGACGACGGCCAGCCATCGCCGCCCCTGCCGTCGTCGCCCACGTCCCCACAACACGTCGGGGTCGACCGTGGATCGCGGAGCGTGGTCGGCCAGGCGTTCGAGCCGGTCGACGACCTCGCTGGGTGGTGCGGACATGAGCGGGACCCCTCCGTGTGCAGGACAGCGTCACATGTCCATACGCTGCGTCGCCGCGATTCGGAGGGGTCCTCGGCCGATCTTTTCCGCTGTACCTAGGGACGAAATGGTGGGTGGACGGGCGCGTCCGCCTACCAGATCGTCCCTAGGTACCGGGAGGTCCGACGAGAGGTCAGGCCTTGAGCAGGTTGCGGAGGACGTACTGCATGATCCCGCCGTTGCGGTAGTAGTTCGCCTCGCCGGGGGTGTCGATGCGGACGGTCGCCTCGAACTCGCTGGTCTCGCCGAACGACTGGTCGGTGCCCGGAGCCGGCTCCACCTTGACCGTGACGGTCTTGGGCGTGGTGCCGTCGTTGAGCTCGATGATGCCGGAGATCGAGATGATCTCGGCACCGGTCAGGCCCAGGTCGTCGGCGGTCTTGCCGGCCGGGAACTGCAGCGGGATGACGCCCATGCCGATGAGGTTCGAGCGGTGGATCCGCTCGTACGACTCGGCGATGACGGCCTTCACGCCCAGGAGCGCGGTGCCCTTGGCGGCCCAGTCGCGCGACGAGCCGGAGCCGTACTCCTTGCCCGCCAGGACGACCAGCGGCGTGCCGGCGGCCTGGTAGTGCTCGCTCGCCTCGAAGACGCTGGTGACCTCGCCGTCGGCGGTGAAGTCGCGCGTGACGCCGCCCTCGGTGCCGGGGGCGAGCTGGTTGCGCAGCCGGATGTTGGCGAACGTGCCGCGGATCATGACCTCGTGGTTGCCGCGGCGCGAGCCGTAGGAGTTGAAGTCACGCTGCTCGACGCCGTGCTCGGCCAGGTAGTGACCGGCCGGGCTGTCCTTCTTGATCGCGCCGGCCGGGCTGATGTGGTCGGTGGTGACCGAGTCACCCAGCTTGAGCAGGACGCGAGCGCCGACGATGTCGGTGACCGCCTCCGGCTCGTCGGGCATGCCGTCGAAGTAGGGAGGACGTCGGACGTACGTGGACTCGGGGTCCCACGCGAACGTGTTGCCCTCCGGGGTGGGCAGCGACTGCCACCGCTCGTCCCCGGCGAAGACGTCCTTGTAGGAGTCGTTGAACATCTCCGAGCTGATCGCCTGCGCGATCGTGGTCTCGATCTCCTGCGGGCTGGGCCAGATGTCCTTGAGGAAGACGTCGTTGCCGTCCTGGTCCTGGCCGAGCGCGTCGTTGAACAGGTCGAGGTCCATCGACCCGGCCAGCGCGTACGCGACCACCAGCGGCGGCGACGCGAGGTAGTTCATCTTGATGTCGGGGTTGATCCGACCCTCGAAGTTGCGGTTGCCCGACAGCACCGAGACGACCGCGAGGTCCTTCTCGTTGACGGCGGCGCTGACCTCGGGGATCAGCGGGCCTGAGTTGCCGATGCAGGTGGTGCAGCCGTAGCCGACGAGGTTGAAGCCGAGCTTGTCGAGGTACGGCGTGAGGCCGGACTTGTCGTAGTAGTCCGAGACGACCTTGGAGCCGGGCGCCAGCGTGGTCTTGACCCACGGCTTGCGCGACAGGCCCTTCTCGACGGCCTTCTTGGCCAGAAGCGCCGCGCCGATCATCACGCTCGGGTTGGAGGTGTTGGTGCACGACGTGATGGCCGCGATGGTCACCGCGCCGTGGCCGATCTCGAACTCCTGGCCGTCGAGCGACACGGTCGCCTTCGCGGCCTTGTCCTCGGTGTAGTCGGCCAGCGCCTTCTGGAAGCTGTCCTGAGCGTTCGTGACCTCGACGCGGTCCTGCGGACGCTTCGGGCCGGCCAGCGACGGGACGACCGTAGAGACGTCGAGCTCGAGGCGCTCGCTGTAACGCGGCTCGGCGCTCGGGTCATGCCACAGCCCCTGCTCCTTGGCGTACGCCTCGACGAGCGCGAGCTGCTCCTCCGGGCGGCCGGTGAGGCGCAGGTAGTCGACGGTCTGCTCGTCGATCGGGAAGACGGCGATGGTGGAGCCGAATTCCGGGCTCATGTTGCCGATCGTGGCGCGGTTCGCCAGCGGCAGCGCGGACACGCCCTCGCCGTAGAACTCGACGAACTTTCCGACCACGCCGTGCTCGCGGAGCATCTCGGTGATCGTCAGCACGAGGTCGGTGGCGGTCGAGCCGTCGGGCAGCTCGCCGGACAGCTTGAAGCCGACCACGCGCGGGATCAGCATGGATACCGGCTGGCCGAGCATCGCGGCCTCGGCCTCGATGCCGCCGACGCCCCAGCCGACCACGCCGATGCCGTTGACCATGGTGGTGTGGGAGTCGGTGCCGACGCAGGTGTCGGGGTAGGCAACGCCGTCACGCACCATGACCACGCGGGCGAGGTGCTCGATGTTGACCTGGTGGACGATGCCGGTGCCGGGCGGGACGACCTTGAAGTCGTCGAACGCGCCCTGGCCCCAGCGCAGGAACTGGTAGCGCTCGCGGTTGCGCTCGTACTCGATCTCGACGTTGCGCTCGAACGCCTGGGGCGAGCCGAAGACGTCGGCGATGACGGAGTGGTCGATGACCATCTCGGCCGGCGCGAGCGGGTTGATCTTGGTGGCGTCGCCGCCGAGCTCGGCCATCGCCTCGCGCATCGTGGCGAGGTCGACGACACAGGGCACACCGGTGAAGTCCTGCATGATCACGCGCGCCGGCGTGAACTGGATCTCCTGGTCCGGGTCGGCCGCGGCGTCCCAGCCGGCGATCGCCTTGATGTGGTCGGCCGTGATGTCGGCGCCGTCCTCGGTGCGGAGCAGGTTCTCCAGGAGCACCTTCAGCGAGAAGGGCAGGCTCTCGACGTCGAGGCCCTCTCCCTTGATCGCATCGAGGCGATAGATCTCGTAGGACTTGCCGTCCACGTCCAGGGTGCTCTTGGCACCGAAGCTGTCCTGACTGGCCATCAGCCACATCTCCTCGGGAGTTCGCGGGTTCAGGCCCATCTTGCCGTCGCCCCGGTGGGGGCGGGAAGACAGGCGACCCTAAGTTCTGGGATCGTAGTATCTTGACGTCAAGATATCACAGGGCGTCTAGCCTCTCCCGGTGCCCACACTCCTGCATCTCAACGGTCCCTCGGGCGTCGGCAAGTCCACGCTGGCGCGGCTCCACGCCGAACGACACCCCGGCACGCTGGTCTGCGACATCGACGACCTGCGCTCCTGGGTGTCGGGCTGGGCCGACGACTTCGTCGGCACCGGCGAGGCCGTACGCGCCTCTGCACTGGCGCTGATCACCGCCTACCTGTCCTCCGGTCGCGACGTGGTGCTCCCCCAGCTCATCGTCACCCCCGCCCAGGTCGACCGGTTCGAGCAGGCGGCCGCCGACGCGGGAGCGACGTACGCCGGTGTCGTCCTCGACGTGGCGCCCGACGTACTCCTCGATCGGCTGCACCACCGCACGGAGACACCCGTCACCGCGGTGATCTCGCGGATCATCGAGGAGCGCGGGGGCGATGCGCTGGTACTCGAGGGACGCCAGCAGCTTCTCGACCTGGCGGAGGAGCACGGCTGGTCGGTGGTCGACGCGACCGATCGCGACGATGCCCTGCGGGGCATCGCGCAAGCCGCAGGGCGCTAGTCCCGGCCGATCCCCGCGACCTCGTCCAGCCGCTGGAGCAGCTCGTGCGCTGCGAGCTCCACCTTCTTGTGTCGCCACTCGGAGGCCCGGTAGACGCACGCGATCAGGCCGCTGCGGTGCACCCGCCGGAAGTCGCCGTAGCCGAACGCGTGCCGGGCCTTCGTCTCGTCGTTGGCCCCCTCGGTCAACCCGAGGTGCCATGCGCCGTAGTCGGCCCACGGGTGCTTCCCGAGGTAGGCGTTCTGCGCCTCGGCGTCCGGCTGCACGTCACCCCAGTCGCTGTCGAGGACGTACTGCTTCGCGTCGATCAGCCTGCGGGCATGGGCGACGGCGTCGCGGTTGACGGCGTAGGTGGCCATGGCGCCACCCTCCCGCGCGTACGCGAGAGGAGACAACCCCGGTCGCGTCAGCGGTGCGGCTCGAGCAGCGCGACGCATTCCACGTGATGAGTCATCGGGAACAGGTCGAAGCGGCTGAGCGTGGCCGCGATCCCTTGCGGCCGGCTGCGTCCATCGGCCCGAAGTCGCCTTTGACCTGCGGAGATGCTGATTTCGTCGCCTGAAGACGTCGGTACTCCGTTGCGCACGGTTGCGAATCTAACCGAGCCCAATCCGAGCCCTCGTGCCGGCGAGCGCCGATAGGCGCAAACGACAGCAACGTCAGACCTCGCGGCGGGCGCGGGCCCCCGAGGTACTGGTCAGGACGACCGCCGGCGCCGCACCGAGCCGCGCGGGCTAGGCTCGCTCGACTCAGACAGGCAGCGACGGCTTTGTATACGTGCACGGCTGGTGCGCTTCCGACCCGTCGTTGACTGGTGTGTCAGGCCGAAGGTGAGCCGCGGGGATGCTGCTCAGCAGGGCATGCCGTCCCAGCCGCTGGCTCCGTGATGCATTCCGGGATTGTGGTCGCCGTTCAGTCCCGTGGTCTGCGCACACGTGGATACGTGTTGGCCGAAGTTTCCCGGGCCTGGGTCCGCCTGTGCGGCGCCCGGCAGAGCGATGAGCAGGCCGATTGCGAACGGAAGTGCGACGAGGGTGGTCTTGGTCATGTCTGATGTCCTTCGATATCCGAGAGAGGCCGACTGCCTGCTCTCGTCGAGGTTCGCTCGCGACTTCATGCCGCCAGAACGTCGTCGGCTCAGCGTTTGGTGCCGAGCAGGACGGCCTTGCGGGCTTCGTACTCCTCGTTCTCGAGCTCGCCGCGGGCGAACCGCTCGTTGAGGATGTCCATCGGGTCACGGTGAGCCGTCTGGTTGGTCGGCGCGCTGTTGCGGTCGCCGCGGCTGTTGGTGGTGCCTCGAAAGATCATGATGCCGGCGAAGATCACGGCGCCCCAGAAGAGGCTCATCATCAGGATCATGGCGATCCAGTTCCCGGTGTCCATGCCTCCGTTGTTGTACCAACCCATCATGGTGCTCAGCTCCTTGGTTGTTCGTTGTCTCCACTGTGCTCCCCGGACGACGGCTGACTGGTCGTGGTTCTGTGAAGGTTCACTGAAGATGTGGTCCACTGGCGTGCAGGGCGTGATCGAGGCCGCTCTCGGCTGGCACCATGAAGGCCATGTCGGACCTCAGCCATCCCGAGCCGCAGGCCCAGGCGGCTGAGGCGACGGCGCCGCCACAGCGGCCGTCATCAGGCATGCGGGCCTTGGTGGTGGAGGACGAGACTTCGTTGGCGAACCTGATCGGTAGCTACTTCGAGCGCGACGGCTTCGAGGCCTCCATCAGCCACGACGGCCTACAGGCGGTGGCGCTTGCCCGCGAGGTCGATCCCGACGTCGTCGTCCTCGACCTGGGGTTGCCGGGCCTGGATGGAGTCGAGGTCTGTCGTCAGATTCGGACCTTCTCGGATGCGTATGTGGTGATGCTGACCGCGCGCAGCGACGAGATCGACACCCTGATCGGACTTTCTGTCGGCGCCGACGACTACCTGACCAAGCCGTTCAGTCCCCGCGTACTGATGGCGCGGGTGCAGGCGATGCTGCGCCGTCCGAGACAGTCACGAGAGCTCGGCGGCCCGGGTGACCCCCTGGCCGAGGTGCGGACGTTTGGCGCCTTGAGCATCGATACGGACGGGCGGGACGTCTGGCTCGACGGCGTACCCGTGGCTCTCACCCGGACCGAGTTCGACCTGCTGGCTGCATTGTCGGCTCGGCCCCGGATGGCCTTTAGCCGGCGCCAGCTCATCGACGATGTCTGGGGCCCGTCCTGGGTCGGGGACGAGCACTTGGTCGACGTCCATGTCGGCCACCTGCGCCGCAAGCTGGGCGACGACGCGGCGGACAGCTTGTACGTCCGCACGGTGCGCGGCGTCGGCTATCGGATGGGAACTGGCCAGTGAGCGTCCAAGGCCGAGTGCGGTGGGGTTTCGCTTCGCGGCTCCTCTCGGCGCAAGCCTTGGTGCTTGTCGCCGGTGCGGTGACGACGTGGGTCGTCGCGTCGTTCGTGGGGCCGAGCATCTTCCGTGATCACTTGCACCGGGCGGGCGTCTCGCACACGTCAGCCGAGGGCCAGCACGTCGAGGAGGCCTTCAGGTCCGCGCTTCTGATCTCGATCTCGGTCGCGCTCCTGGCCGCAACCATCACCGCTTTGGCAGTGACCTGGTACTTCACCGGCCGCGTAAAGCGCTCGATCGGTCAGGTGGCCTCGGCGGCCTCCGAGGTCGCTGCCGGACGCTATGACGATCGGGTTGCCGACCCGGGTCTCGGAGTCGAGTTCGCCACGCTCGCCGAGAGCTACAACTCGCTGGCCCAGCGGCTCGGGAACGTCGAGGCGATCCGGCGGCGGATGCTTGCCGACCTCGCCCACGAGATGCGGACCCCTCTGGCGACGGTTGAGGCACATCTGGAGGCCGTCGAGGACGGGGTGCGCAGCCTCGATGAGGACACCCTCACCGTGATCCGCCTCAGCACCAGCAGACTCGGCCGGCTCGCGGAAGACATCGCAGCGGTCTCCCAGGCAGAAGAGGGCGCCCTCGACATCCATCGGCAAGCCGTCGAGGCAAGCGCCTTGGTCTCGGCAGCATCAGAGGGTGCCCGAGATCGCTTCACGGCGAAGAGCGTCCACCTCGACACGCACCTGAGCGCCAACGACCCGGTGTCGGCGGATCCCGACCGCATCGGTCAGGTCCTGAGCAACCTGCTCGACAACGCCCTGCGTCACACCCCGTCCGGGGGCAGCGTCACGCTGAGCTGCCGCCGCCACGACCGATGGGTCGAGTTCGTCATCGCCGACTCTGGAGAAGGCATCGCACCCGAGCACTTGGCCCATGTCTTCGACCGGTTCTACCGGGTCGACACAGCCCGGGATCGCAACCGCGGCGGCTCGGGAATCGGGCTGAGCATCAGCAAGGCACTTGTGGAAGCACATGGCGGCACCCTCACTGCGCTCAGTCCTGGACCCGGACGCGGCGCGACGTTCACCGTGCGGCTGTCCCCGGCCGACCGGTAGCCATCCGGCTACCCGGGCCTGCCGGGTGCCGGTCTTCAGCGAATCTTCACAAGATCTCCGCCGGACACCCAGACCAGGCGCGTCAGGCTCGTCCGAATGATGCGCTCAGTCTGACGCGCGCTGGCCAGAAAGCGGCGAGACCCTCTCGTCCCACGCCGATTCGACCACTCAGCAGGAGAAACCCCATGAAGAAGGCGCTCAGCCTGACCACGCTCATCGTCGCACTCACGCTCGCCCTAGCTGGCTGCGGCAGCAACGGCGCCGATAGCTCCAGCGGCGGCTCAGTCAGTCACAACCAGCAAGACGTCACCTTCGCCACTGACATGATTCCTCATCACCTGCAGGCCGTGCAGATGGCCGAGATGGCTCAGACCCAAGCGTCCTTGCCCGCCGTGAGGACCCTGGCCGAGGAGATCAAGGCCGCCCAAGGCCCCGAGATCGAGACCATGAGCGGATGGCTGAAGGGCTGGGGCGAGGACGTCCCGGACGAGTCAATGGGTGGCATGGACGGCATGGACTCGGGAAGCAGCGACAGCATGCCGGGGATGATGTCGGACCAGGCCATGAGCGACCTTGGCGCCGCGACCGGCGACACCTTCGACCAGATGTGGCTCGAGTCGATGATCGCCCACCACGAAGGCGCCGTGCAGATGTCCGACACCGAAATCGCCGACGGCAAGGACCCCGATGCCGTCGCTCTCGCGAAGTCGATCAAGGCTGCACAGACGACCGAGATCGCCACGATGAAGAAGCTGCTCGCGCCCTGATCCACAAGCGACACACGCTGCGCCCTGTGACCTTCGTCGGATCTTCAGCAAACGGGGATCGGAAGTCGAGGCGAACGGCTCACGCTGGTGACTGAGCTCCGGTGTCCATCCCAGACCCGGACGTCGACTCGGAGGAAACCCATGCAGGAGATCTCGCGCCGTGGCCTGCTCCTCGGCGGGCTGGCGGTCGTCGGCACCGGCGCCCTAGCCGCATGCTCAAACGCGCCCGGGACAACACGGACGAACTTCGCCGCACCCGCACGCCTGCGGCCACTGGCAGGGCAACGAGTGGTGCAGCACCAGCTGACCGCCAAGGCGACATCACTGGACCTGGGCGGCACCACGGTCGACACCTGGGCCTTCGGCGACACCGCACCCGGGCCGCTGATCAGGGCCACGGCCGGCGATCTGCTGCGGATCCGGGTGGACAACCAGCTCCCCACCGACACCTCCGTGCACTGGCACGGCATCGCCCTGCGCAACATCGCCGACGGGGTCCCCGGCCTCACCCAGGACCCGATCGCTGCCGGCTCGTCGTACCTCTATGAGTTCACCGCCCCAGACCCCGGCACCTACTTCTACCACCCCCACGTCGGTGTCCAGCTCGACCGCGGCCTCTACGCACCGCTGGTCATCGACGACCCCCACGAGCCGGGCAACTACGACCTGGAGTGGGTGGTCGTCCTCGACGACTGGATCGACGGCACCGGACGAACCCCCGATGACGTCCTGGCCGATCTCACCGCGGCATCCGGCGACAGCTCGGACTCCATGGGCGGGATGGACATGGGCCACATGTCCATGGGCGGCAACCCGCCCTTCGGCGACGCCGGCGACGTGACCTACCCGCACTACCTGATCAACGGCCGCGTCCCGACCGCACCCGACACCCTGTGCGCAAAGCCCGGACAGCGGGTCCGCCTCCGCATCATCAACTCCGGTTCCGACACGATCTTCACCGTCGCCCTGGGCGGGCACCGCCTCACTGTTACCCACACGGACGGCTTCCCGGTCCAGCCCCACGAGACCGGGGCGCTCTATATCGGGATGGGCGAACGGTACGACGCGACCGTCACCCTCGGCGACGGAGTGTTCCCGCTCGTCGCCGTGCCGTACGGCAAGGAGGGCCAGGCAATGGCGCTGCTCCGTACCAGCTCTGGGGCCGCGCCTGCCGCAACGGTTCACCCCGCCGAGCTCGACGGGCCGATCCTCGAAGGCGCCGAGCTACTCCCCGCTGAGGCCTCGCGGCTTTCGAGCAGGGAACCGGACTCCAACCAGATGGTCCATCTCAGCGGCCAGATGATGCCGTACCGGTGGGCCATCAACGGCGCCCCCTACGGCAAGAACGACCCGCTCCTGGTCAACGGCGGTGACCGGGTCCGCCTCCAGATGATGAACATGACTCAGATGACCCACCCGATGCACATCCACGGTCACACCTTCGCGCTGCCCAGTGGGCTGAGGAAGGACACCGTCCTAGTCAAGCCGATGTCCGCGCTGGCGGTGGACCTGCAGGCCGACAACCCCGGCAACTGGATGACGCACTGCCACAACATCTACCACGCCGAAGCAGGCATGATGATCTCCCTGAACTACCGGTCCTGACCACGTGGCTCGCACTCGATCGCCTCGTTGCAGACTGGACTCTCATGGAGATCGTCATCGTCATCCTGATCGCGCTGCCGCTCGTCGGGCTCGTCATCGGCGCCTTGTCGGGCCGCGTCCGGTTGACGTCATGTTGCGCCACGAGCGATCCCTCCCGGGACTTACGGATGCGGGCGGCGTTCGAGAGCGATCAGCCTTCTGCCGACTAGCAGTCGTCTTCTGAGGTCTGCTCGGATGCGCTGGCGGCACCGACGAAAGGCGACTGCGTCAGGGGCGATCGGTACGGTCGGGTGATCCGTGGGGGTACTCGGCGTGGGGAATCGTCGGAGCGTCCTGCTCCTTGCCGCTGGAAAACGACTTGGGCGTCGTTGCTGCCGTGCATCCCACCCATTCCGCTCATCCCACCCATCATGAACATCATCGCGATGGGGCACGCGATGAACAGCAGGAAGATGGGAAGTAGGCCCGCCCAGATCGCGATGCCCGCTCCAGCGATGATGGCGATTGCGTACAGCACCTTGTTGTCCGACATGACTACCTCCTGACATTGGTCTCGAGGAATGCGGACTCTGTTCGGCGCGCTGTGTCTCGAGGGGCGTTCACCTTCAGGATGGATCGGTGGAGTGAAGGCCCCCGAGGGCTCCCTGTGAAGGTTCTCTGAAGGCGACTGTCCATCGATGCGGTGCAGTCGTTCGAGGGAGACGTCTCGGCGCTCGTTGTGGATATCGCCGAGGTCCGGGCCGCTGGCGGCGGCTGCTCGCGGGCGGCCACGTTCCGGGCGTAGGGCGATCGCGATGCTCAGGCCAGAGCGTCGGCGAACTCGCAGAACGCGTCGTAGGCGCGCGGACCGTGGATGGTTGCTGGGCCGCCCTTCATCAGGAAGGTGACGCCGATGGCCTCGGCGGCCTCCTGCTTGGTGGCGCCGGCCCGGGCTGCTGCCTGGGCGTGGGAGGCGATGCAGCCGTCGCATCCTTCGACGACGCCGATGGCGAGCGCGATCAACTCTTTGGTGCGCTGGTCCAGGGCACCGGGTGCGAAGGCGGCTTTGTGGAGCTCGCGGAAGCCCTTGTAGACATCCGGTACGGCGCGGCGCAGCTCCCGGTGCAGCGGGCTGAGTGCTTCGAGGACGTCATTGCCATGGGCTTGCCCAGTAGTGGTGGTGGTCACGGTGGTGCCTTCCTGGTGGGTGCGGGTGGTCAGTGGTGGTCGGATCGCGTGTGGTGGCGGCTCAGCGTGCTGCCACCTGATGCTGCGAGTTGAAGGCGCATCCGTTGGGCACGCCGAGCCGCCGTAGGACGATTGCTGCCGGGCAGAAGCCAGTGAGGCTCGACTGGATCAGGTTGAGCCCGACGAAGGCGGTCAGCAGGAGCCACCAGGTCGACACCGCGACCGTGAGCAGCACGCTGAGGAGGATGACGGTTCCCGCGAACGCGAGGACGGCCCGGTCGAGGTTCATGACCGGCCACCGAAGAAGCGTCCGAAGCGACTCTGGCTCTCCGTCTTGGGGTGCCCGGGACAGCGGTCGGACGTGGGGACCCCCGCCAGGGCGCGCTCGACGTGGCGACCGCAACCTGCCCAGGTCGGTTTGGCGCAGGTCTTGCAGGTGACTGCATGGCACATGATCTGTGGCTCCTTCTTCGTGGGGGTGGTCAGTTGTGGGAGAACCGGATGTCGGGCAGGACGCGGGTTAGCCAGGCCGGGGCCCACCAGGCGGCCCGTCCCGTCAGCCGCAGCAGCACCGGGAGCAGGACGAGTCGCACCAGGAATGCATCGAGCAGCACGGCGACGCCGAGGACGATGCCCATCTCCTTGGGCGGCAGCGGCCCGGACAGGGCGAACGTGAAGAACACCGCGACCATGACCACACCGGCGGCGAAGATCACTCGGCCCGAGTGGGCCAGCGAGCCGACCATGGCGTCCTTCGGGTCGCCCGAGTGCTCGTAGTGCTCTTTGGCGGAGGCAAGGAGGAACACCGTGTAGTCCATGGCGATCGCGAAGATCATCGCGAAGAAGAACACCGGTGCCCAGGCGTCGAGGAAGCCCTGCGGCTCGAACCCCATGAAACCTGATCCCCAACCCTCCTGGAATACGAGTCGGGCCACTCCGAACGCTGCTGCGGTCGAGAGCAGGCTGGCCAAGGTGCCGAGAAGTGCGATCAGGGGCGCCTGGAGCGCAACCAGCAGCAGGAGGAAGCCCAGCGCCAGGATCACTCCGATCACCAGCGGGGTGGAGGCATCGAGCTGGGCCTTGAGGTCCAGGTTCTCGACTGCCGCTCCTCCGACCACCGCGCTCGAGGGGAGGTCGGCGCGGAGCCGGTTCACCGTGTCACCCAGTGCCGGGTCAGACGGGTCTACCGTGGGCACCGCCTGGATCAGGACGTACGACGATCCGTCCGCGGCGACGATCGCGGGCATTGCGCCGGCGATGCCGGAGTCGCTGCTCAGGACCGCTGCAGCGGTGTCGGCATCGTCCTGGGGGACGACGACCTGGAGGGCGCCGGGAGCGCCCGCACCGAAGGAGGCCTGGACCTGGTCGTAGCCAACGCGGGCGCTGGCGGTCTCGGGCAGGACCTTGATCGAGGGCATGGCGGTCTTGAGACCGACGATCGGGGCGGCCAGCGCGAGCAGAACGACCAGCGACGCGAGGCCCCACAGCAGTGGACGCTTCCAGAGCCGCTCGCCCCAAGCAGCGAACTTCGCCGAGCGGTGCTCACCGGCGTGCACCCACGGCAGGGCGAGCTTGTTGATGCGCTGGTCGAGCTTGGCCAGGACCACCGGAAGGAGGGTCAGGGTCGCTGCGAGGACGAAGACGACGGCGAGCATGATCCCGCCGGCCATCGAGCGGAAGGAGGGGGACGGCACCAGCATCACGGCCGACAGCGAGATCAGCACGGTCGCCCCGGACAGCAACACTGCCTTGCCCGCGGTGTCCATGGTCTCGGCGATCGCCTGCCGTGGGCTCTCGTGGTGGCCCATCCGGGCGGCCCGGAAGCGCGCCACGATGAAGAGGGCGTAGTCGATGCCGAGAGCGAGCGCGAACATCATCGCGAAGTTCATCGCCCAGATGGAGATCGGGACGAGGTGGTTGATCAGGACCAGCGATCCGGCTGACGCGACGAGGCCGGCGAGCGTGAGGATCAGCGGCAGGCCGGCGGCGACCAGCGCACCGAAGGCCAGCACAAGGATCGCCAGCGTCACCGGCCAGGAGACCATCTCCGACTTCATCATCGCCGACAGGTTGGCCTCGTTGAAGTCCGACCACAGCAGCGAGGCGCCCGTCGGATTGACCTGGACCCCACCCGTGGACAGCCCCTGCAACGGCGCCTTGAGGTCATCGGCGACCCGCACCATCTCGTTGGGGTCCGAGGCTGCTCCCGCCAGAAGGACGGCGGTGGTGCCGTCCTGGCTCAGCGTCGCGCCGCGCTGGGGTTGGACCACGTCCGCGATCCGGAGATCCTGCTGAAGCATCGCCGTGGCCTCAGCGAGCACCTGCTTGCCGGCCCCTTCCGTGACCGGGCCGTTCGTGGAGTGCACCACGACCTGGATCGCGGTGGAGGCGTTGCCGCCGAAGTGCTCCTGGGCCAGCTCGCGCGCTGTGACGGAGTCAGAGCCGTTGGCCTGCCAGCCCGCGCCGGAGAGCTCGGACTCGACCCGCGGGGCGAAGATGCCGAGGCCGACGATGAGCAGCAGCCAGACGGCGGTGGTGAGCCGGGCGTGGTCGATCACCCACACGCCCAACAGACCCAGGGGGCCGGGCCGGAAGCCGATGTCGGGGTCGATCTGGCTTTCGTGCGGACGGGCGGCGGTTGTCGTCATGAGACATACCCTAGGGGGTATTCATGGTAGGTCCAAATACCCGGGGGGGTACATTGGTCTCATGACAACATCACCGACAAGCACCTTCACGTTGAGCACCACCGTGGCCCTGTCGTACGACAATGCCGTGGCGGCCACCCGCGCCGCTCTGGCCGACCAGGGCTTCGGCGTACTGACCGAGATCGACATCGCGGCGACCCTGAAGGAGAAGCTCGACGTCGACCTCCCGCCCCAGGTCATCCTTGGTGCGTGCAGGCCACCTTTGGCCTATGCGGCTCTTCAGGTCGACCCGTCGGTCGCGGCGATGCTGCCGTGCAACGTCGTCGTACGATCTGTGGGCGAGGACACCTGTGTCGTCGAGGCGTTCGACCCCGCCGTCATGACGCAGATCGCTCCTGGGTTGGAGCAGATCGCAGCAGAGGCCGGGATCCGTCTGGCCGCGGCCCTGGCCGCTCTCGCCGAGGAGCACTGACGTGGAGCTCGACCCCAGCGAGATGACGCCCGTCGTCAACCGGATCAAGCGCGCCCGCGGTCAGCTCGACGGCGTCGTGCGGATGCTCGAGGAAGGTCGTGATTGCGAGGACGTCGTCACGCAGCTCGCGGCCGTCTCCAAAGCACTCGACAAGGCCGGCTTCGCCATCGTTGCTGCCGGCCTCCAGCAATGCCTCGCCACCGGCGACGGCATCGACAGCGTCGACGTCAAGAAGATGGAGAAGCTCTTCCTCTCCCTCGCCTGAGGATTACGAGTGATCGGCAGGGTGCCTGAAGGTGTTCGAGGCCGACGAGCTGCGACACCGAGCCCTCGTCGTAGGTGATTGGTTCCGGCGCGAGCGCAGCTCCTGCAGCCGACCCAACAGGACATGGAGTGAGGCCTGGTCTACGACCGAGGCATTGGTCAACCATGTCTCGCGGGATAGGCGTGGACCACGGCACTGGACAGCTTGGGGACGGCGTGAGTGAGTTGCTGCTCCGCAACGTGGGCGAGCTGGTGAGCCGCGGCGAGCGAGGTCGAGCTGTCTATGTCGAGGTCGGCGTCGGCGTGGATCTCGTGGCCGATCCAACGCATCCTGACGCGACGAACCGTGACGACGCCGGGGATCGCTTTCAGGCTGGATTCGGCGGCGTCGATCATGGCGGGGTCGACGGCGTCCATCAGTCGGCGGAAGATGTCGCGCGTCGCGGTCACCAGGACGGCCAGGATGGCGACGGTGATGAGCAAGCCGATGATCGGGTCGGCGGCTTGCCACCCGGCGGCGACCCCTGCGGCACCGAGGACGACGGCTAGTGAGGTGAATCCGTCCGTGCGGGCGTGCAGGCCGTCCGCGACGAGGGCGGCCGATCCGATCTGGCGACCGACCCGGATTCGGAAGATCGCGACGGCCTCGTTGCCGAGGAATCCGACGAGTCCGGCCAGCGCAACCCAGGCGAGGTGGTCGACGGGTTGGGGGTGGATCAGTCGAGTGACGGACTCGTAGCCTGCGACGACTGCGGATAGAGCGATCATGGCGACGACGAAGAGTCCGGCCAGGTCTTCGGCTCGCCCGAAGCCGTAGGTGTAGCGACGCGTGGGTGCCCGGCGGCCGATCGCGAAGGCGAGCCAGAGCGGCAGGGCGGTCAGGGCGTCGGAGAAGTTGTGGATGGTGTCAGCCAGAAGCGCCACCGACCCGGAGATGGCCACCACCGCGAGCTCTGCGAGGGCGGTCGCGCCGAGCGCGACGAGGCTGATCTTCACTGTGCGGATGCCCTGTGCGCTGGACTCCAGGGCGTGGTCGAGGGAGTCGGCGGCATCGTGGGAGTGGGGGCGCAACAGGTGGTCGATGCGGCCGCGCAGGCCCCGGTGCTCGCCGTGGTCGTGACCGCCATGGTCGTGGTCGTGGTGGCCCGCGGCGGTGCGCTGGTGGTCGTGACCGGGATCCTGGGAGCTCACTTCGCTCCCCCGCGTGGTGCCGCTCGCAGAGGGGTCGCCTCATCATGGTGGTGCCTCGGCACGCCCGGGCCGGCGTGCTCAGCGTTGAAGACGGCGTCGCGGACCAGCCGCGCGACATGGTCGTTCTCGACCCGGTAGAAGACCTGTGTGCCTTCGCGGCGCGTGTGCACCAGTCGCGCTAACCGGAGCTTGGCCAGATGCTGCGAGACCGAGGGCGAGGGCTTCCCCACCAGCGCCGCGAGCTCGTTCACCGAGAGCTCCTGGTCGAGCATCGACCAGAGCAGCCGCACCCGGGTGGAATCGGCGAGCATCCGGAACACCACGGCCGCCAACTCCGCCTGCTCGGCAGGCAGGCACCCCACTTTCTCACTATCTGCATGCATGCGCATATAGTAGACCACTCTTGGGCGGCCAGGCAGCCCAACCAGCCCTATGTAAGCGCAGTGCCGAACAGCCTGCCGATGGCATAGGTCAGAGCCAGACCGGCCGCGCCACCTGCGACAACGCGGATGACCGCGATCCGGGCGCGGCTCCCCCCGATTCGAGAGCTGAGGACGCCGGTCAGGGCCAGAGCGACGAGTACCACCACAACCGTGACCGGTACACGGATGGCGCCTGGTGCGAGCAGGATCGCGACCAGCGGAAGCAGTGCGCCGAGCGTGAATGCCACCGCGGAGGCAGCGGCGGCGTGCCGGGCGTTGGTGAGCTCGTTCGGATCAATGTGCAGCTCGGCGTCGGCATGGGCTGCCATCACGTCGTGGGCAGTCAGCTCCGTAGCGACCAGCAGGGCCGTGGTGTCGCTCAGGCCCTTGGCCCGGTACATGTCGGTGAGTTCGACGAGCTCGTGCTCTGGGTTCGTCTCCAGCTCGCGGCGCTCGAGTGCCAGCTGGGCGCGCTCGCTGTCGCGTTGGCTGCTCACGGAGATGTACTCGCCGAGCGCCATCGAGACTGCACCGGCTACCAGGCCCGCGAGGCCGGCAGTAAAGATCGCGCCGCGAGCAGTGGTGGCGCCAGCTACACCGACGACGAGTCCGGCCGTCGAGACGATCCCGTCGTTGGCGCCCAGGACGCCGGCTCGTAGCCAATTGAGACGGGGAGCCATGCTGCCCCAGTGGGCCTCCCCCGGGTGGTCGGCGAGGATCGATGCGCTCACTTGCCGCTGCTCGAGGCCGGCGTGTCGCCCCAAGCAGCGCGGGCACCGGAGTCACCCACGCGGTAGACCTGCACGCCACAGGCGACGGCCGCGATCACGGCCAGCACAGCGACCGTGCTCAGCTGACGGCTCGTGGTGCGACTCGTGGTGTGGGTCGGGGTACGGCTCAGTGTGCGAATACCGCTTGCGTGCTCGCCCGTAACGGCCGTGAAGTCACGCATGGTGTCACCGGTGAAGTCGCCACTGGTCGCAGCGACGCGCTCGGCACGCCATTGCAAGAAGACCAGCAGCGCAGAAGTCAGAAGCAGGGCCACGGCGAACCAGAGCAGCTGGTCCCCCAGCTCGGCGTGCTCCCCCGGGTCACCAACCCGCTTCTCCAAGGCCTCCCCGCTGGACGTCGCCACCGGGATCATCGCCGTCGCCGCCAGAGCCGCCCCGACGACAAGGAAGCCGTAGCGCGTACGCCACGCGGGACGCAGAGCTATCGCCACCGTGCCCACGATGGCCAGCGGGAGTAGCACCACGACGCCGTGGACGATGAGCGGGTGCAGCGGGAGGCCATTGAATGTGTCGAACATCGACGTTCCTTAGGTTGACGCTGCGAAAGCCTGCTCCCGGGAATGGGGGCGAACTCGACTAGGTCACGCTGCCGCAGTTGCCAAGAAGCACGGCCAGCGACCCGAAACCGACCTGTCTGATATCAGGTCACGTCAACGGCTTGGGCCCTCCTGACAAGGGGAACAGGGCAAAGAGTCGCTTGCATGTGGGACCTATGGCCCGGGACGAACCCGCCCGGCTCGAGGGTCTTGCGATCAAGACCCCCAACCGCAAGGCAAGCGTGGGGCACTGGGCGACCGCGCGTCTGACGCGGTGAGCTCGTGACGGGGCATCCTAATGATCGGGTAACCCCACTCGTAGAGGCCGACCCCTTCCGGGAACAGCTCGGCGCATAGCCGTGGGCGGCGCAGGTGATCGGGGTTGACCCGCAGGTGCATCGTCATCTCGATGCCCCTAGGGCGTGGTCTAGAGGCAGCAAAGGGCGGCGGGCCCGGCCTCGCAAGCAGGTCGCTGTCCGCCGCTAGAGTCAGGCATGAGGTCGCTCGGCCCTCGCATAAGCGCGCTTGAGCGCTGACCGGACGTTCGAGGAGACCTCGCGGTCCGTCAACGACAACGGTCCTCCCGACCTGGGACGTTCGACTCTGCCTGCTGGCCCCAGCGACTCCTAGCGTGGAGATGGGACAAGACCTGTTCCATGCGGCGAAGGAGTGGCTGTGAAGCGGCAACTGTTGGTTCTTGGTGCGGGTACGGCGGGCACGATGATCGTCAACAAGTTGCGCCGAAAGCTGGACGCCACCGAGTGGGACATCACGGTCGTTGACCGCGACGACGCCCACCCCTACCAGCCGGGCTACCTTTTCCTCCCGTTCGGGACCTATTCCGCTGACCAGATCCACCGCTCACGCCGTTCCCTCCTCCCCACCGGAGTCGACTTCGTCGTTGGTGAGGTCGACCGGGTCGACGGGGCGACCGACACCGTGACACTGACCGATGGCCAGACCCTGCGTTACGACTACCTGGTGATCGCCTCCGGCACCTCCCCGCGGCCGGACCAGACGCACGGGATGCTCGGGGCCGAGTGGCGTCGCAGCATCTTCGACTTCTACACCTTCGAAGGAGCCCAGGCACTGGCCGCAGCCCTCCAGGACTTCGACCACGGCAGGCTCGTCGTGCACATCACCGAGATGCCGATCAAGTGCCCGGTCGCCCCCTTGGAGTTCACCTTCCTGGCAGAAGCGTGGCTGCGCGAGAAGGGCCTGCGTGACCGCGTGGAGCTCGTCTACGTGACACCGCTGCCGGGCGCCTTCACCAAGCCGGTCGCCTCCGAGCACCTCGGGTCGATGCTGGAGGAGCGCAAGATTCTCGTCGAGTCCGACTTCCTGGTCGAACGCATCGATGTCGAGCGCAAGGTCCTCGTCTCCTACGACGAGCGCGAGGTTCCCTTTGACCTGCTCGTCACGGTGCCGCTCAACATGGGTGCCGACTTCGTCGAGCGCTCCGGCCTGGGT
Organism: Nocardioides zhouii; assembly: GCF_004137345.1. Lineage (GTDB taxonomy): Bacteria > Actinomycetota > Actinomycetes > Propionibacteriales > Nocardioidaceae > Nocardioides > Nocardioides zhouii. The sequence goes on along the minus strand of NZ_SDWV01000034.1, from coordinate 3,656 downwards.
GATGAGCTCAACTACGTCCCGGTCGACCAGCACACCTTGCAGTCCAAGGCGTTTACCAACATCTTCGCCGTCGGTGACTCCTCCGACATCCCGACCTCCAAGGCCGGGTCGGTGGCGCACTTCTCCGTGGAGATCTTTGTCGACAACTTCCTGCAGCTCGTCGCCGGTGAGCCGATGACCGGCTCCTTCGACGGCCACGCCAACTGCTTCATCGAGTCCGGCGACGGCAAGGGACTGCTGATCGACTTCAACTACGACACCGAGCCGCTCACCGGCACCTACCCCCTGCCTGTGGCCGGGCCTATGGCCCTGCTCAAGGAGACCCGGCGCAACCACCTCGGCAAGCTGGCGTTCCGCTGGATCTATTGGAACGTGCTGCTCCCTGGCCGACCGCTTCCGCTGCCGGCCCACATGTCGATGATCGGCAAAAAGGCCGCCGCGACCCACCAGAAGGAGATGTAGCAATGTCTGTCATCACGCTCGACGGCCGCCCGATCCAGGTCGACGAGGAAGGCTTCCTCACCGATCCAAGCGAGTGGGACGAGGACCTCGGCAAGGCCCTAGCCACCGCCATCGGCATCACTCTTACCGATGAGCACTGGAATGCCATCCGGTTCCTGCGCACCGACTTCGCCGAACAGGGCGAGACCGCGACCCTGCGCCGCGTCTCCACCCGCGGTGGCATCCCCGTCAAGAAGCTCTTCGCCCTTTTCCCCCAGAAGCCGGCCAAGAAGATGGCGTATGTCTCCGGGTTGCCCAAGCCCCACGGCTGCGTCTGACCGCCGCCCCACCCACCTACTACAAGGGAAGAATCATCATGACCACCGAAATCGCACCCCTCATCGTTCCCAGCTTCGACAGCGAAGAACATGCGGGACGCAAGCTCGCCATCATCTGTTCCAAGGGCAGTCTGGACATGGCCTACCCCGGGCTCATCCTGGCTAACGCGGCACTGGGCGAAGGGGTCGAGACCCACTTGTTCTTCACCTTCTGGGGTTTCGACATGATCAACAAGAAGACGATGGGTGACCTGAAGTTCACGATGCTGGGCAACACGGCGACTCATATGCCTCAGGGCCTCGGAGGGCTCCCCGGCATGACCGCCATGGCGACTTCGAAGCTAAAGAAGTCGATCGCCGACCTCGACGTACCCGAGGTCCCGGAGTTCCTGGAGCAGATCGTGGCCTCGGGCGGACACCTGTGGGCCTGCCGCATGTCCGCGGACATGAACCACCTGACGGAGGACGATCTCTACGAGGAAGTCGAGGCAATCATCAGCGCCAGTGACTTCATCGAGAAGACCGCAGGAGCTCAAATGCTCTTCATCTGATGAACCCGGCCAGATCGTCCACGTGGGGGACACGTCTCAGGCCCAACTTCGAGGCCACTGGACGGTGTCATTGCGGACGTCGCAGGCATCATCAGCAGCACCTTCCCGCGAGCGATCAAGCCCCCGCATGCGCGACACCGCAGCGCTACCAACGAACCTGAGGAGACCCACGTGCCCAGCGTCCATGTCTACGAACCGGCTCTGTGCTGCAACACCGGCGTTTGCGGTGAGGACGTCGACCAATGTCTCGTCGAGTTCACGGCCGACCTCAACCACCTGATCGAGCAAGGAGCCGACATCGCCCGGCACAATCTGGCTAACGACCCGCTCGCCTTTGCCTCGCAGGACTCGGTTAGCTCGTTCCTGGAGGTCGCCGGCTCTGTAGGTCTGCCGCTGACGACCGTGAACGGGGTCACCGTCCTGACCGGCGCCTACCCCACGCGTGGCCAGTTGCTCCGATACACCGGTCTCACTCCGATTCTCACGCAGGCGCCGGTCGCGGTGCCGGCGGGAGCGACCGAGCTCACGGTCGCGGAAGCGACCGGCTGTGGCCCGACGGGATGCTGCTGATCGTGCGATTCCTTGAGAATGCTCCCCCGTTCCTGTTCTTCACAGGCAAGGGCGGCGTGGGCAAGACGTCGGTGGCCTGCGCCACCGCGGTCACGCTGGCCGGGCAAGGCAAGCGAGTCCTGCTGATCAGCACAGACCCGGCCTCCAACGTCGGCCAAGTCCTCGGACGTCGTCATCGGGAACACCATCACCGCGATCGAGTCCGTCCCCGGGCTCTCGGCGCTCGAGATTGACCCGGAGCAGGCGGCTGAGGCCTATCGGGAACGGATCATCGGCCCCGTCCGCGGGCTGCTTCCCGACAAGGAGCTCGCGTCGATCACCGAGCAGCTCTCGGGGTCCTGCACGATCGAGATCGCCTCGTTCAACGAGTTCACCTCCTTCCTGGCCGACCCAGCACTGTACGGCGGATACGACCACGTTCTGTTCGACACCGCCCCCACCGGTCACACCGTCCGACTGCTCCAGCTCCCTGGCTCGTGGACCGATTTCCTCCAAGCCGGAAAGGGTGACGCGTCCTGCCTGGGTCCGCTCGCGGGCTTGGACAAGCGGCGCTCGACCTACGCCGCAGCCGTCGACGCCCTGAAGAACCCGGCCCGCACCCGACTGGTCCTGGTCGCACGCGCACAGACCTCCTCGCTGAAGGAGATCGCACGGACCAACGACGAGCTTTGTCAGATCGGCATCCATGCCACCCATGTGGTCATCAACGGCGTCCTGCCACCTGAGGCCGGGATCGAGGACCTCGCCGCGGCCGTGCGTGCCCGGGAGACCGCTGCCTTGGCAGCGATGCCCGTCGGCGTCGCAGCCCTGACCCGCGACGTTATCGGGCTACGACCCACGAACATGGTCGGCCTGCCAGCGCTTCGGTCCTTGTTGAGCGAGGAGACACCTGAATTCGTCGGCGACTCTGAGGCCTCCGAGGTGACCCTTCCGGGCCCACTGGCGGCACTCGTCGATGAGATCGAGATCGACGCGCACGGCCTGGTGCTCTGCATGGGCAAGGGCGGGGCCGGGAAGACCACCATTGCCGCCGCGATCGCCGTCGACCTCGCCCACCGCGGGCACCCGGTGCACCTGACCACGACCGATCCTGCAGCCCACCTGGAAGAGACCCTGCACGGCGCCGTGGCGGGCTTGCGGGTCTCGCGCATCGACCCGGCCGAGGCGACCAGGGAGTACCGCCACCGGGTGATGGCCACCAAAGGCAAACACCTCGACGAGGCCGGGCGACGCAACCTTGCTGAGGACCTGCTTTCGCCCTGTACCGAAGAAGTTGCGGTCCTCCAGCAGTTCTCGAAGGCCGTGCACGAGTCACGGAACGAGTTCGTTGTCGTCGACACCGCGCCCACCGGCCACACCTTGCTGCTCCTTGATGCGGCCGGTTCCTACCATCGCGACGTGGTCCGTCAGATGGGCGACGCGATGCCCTACACGACCCCGCTGATGCGACTTCAGGACCCGGGTCAGACCAAGATTCTGCTCATTACCCTCGCCGAGCCGACCCCGGTCGCAGAAGCACGGGTCCTTCAGCAGGATCTGGAACGCGCGGGCATCCACCCGTGGGCGTGGGTCATCAACAACTCGCTTCTTGCGGCACAGCCGGAGTCACCCTTCCTCCGCGTCCGCGCGGACAACGAGGCCTACCAAATCGCCCTCGTCGAATGCTTAACCGATCGCTTGGGACTGTTTCAGTAACGGTGTTTCCGGCGGTTTCCATTAGTAGGTCTCTGCTGCCGGCCAGCGGTCGGCGAAGGTG
>NZ_SDWV01000033.1 GCF_004137345.1 Nocardioides zhouii | reverse complement strand
TCGCTGAGCACCGCCATCCGCGTCATGGGCCCAGCATCAAGCCCGAACCACGCTCAACATTGGAGACACGCCCTAGCCTGCGCCCCATGCCCGCGCCCACGCTCGCCGACGTCGTCGACCTCCTGCACGAGTGGTATCCGCCGGGCACGGCGATGGACGGTGACGCCGTCGGGCTGGTGTCCGGGTCGCCGTCGGCGGTCGTCTCGAAGGTGATGTTCGCGGTCGACCCGACGATCGAGGTGGCGCGCGACGCCGCGGAGTGGGGGGCCGACCTCCTGGTCGTGCACCACCCGCTCTTCCTCACGCCCGTGAGCTCGGTCGCCGCGACGACGCCCAAGGGCCGCACGCTCCACACGCTCAGCGAGGCCGGGTGCGCGCTGCTGACCGCGCACACCAACGCCGACCAGGCGATCTCGGGCGTCTCGGAGTCGCTGGCGCTCGCCCTCGGGTTGCGCGACCTCGCCCCGATCCTCCCGTCGGCGCCGGGCTCGGCCGTCGGGACCGGACGCGTCGGAACGGTCGACGAGGTGTCGCTGGGAGCGTTCGCGGCACGCGTCGCCGAGGCGCTGCCCGCCACGGCACACGGCGTACGCGTCGCGGGGGAGTCGGACCGCCCCGTGCGCAGGGTCGCGGTGTGCGGCGGAGCCGGCGACTTCCTGCTCGACGGGCTGGTCGGCGAGGACGTCGACGTCTTCGTCACGAGCGACCTGCGACACCACCGTGCGGGGGAGTTCCTCGAGCACGGCGGCGCCGCGCTCGTCGACGTCGCGCACTGGGCGGCGGAGTGGACCTGGCTCCCGGTGGTGGAGGGTCGGCTGGCCGCGAGCCTGGGCGATAGGGTCGAGACCCGGGTCAGCACGCTGTGCACCGACCCGTGGACGTTCCGCCACTGATGTTGTTACAGGAGAGCCGTTGAAGGCCGATCCCACCCACCAGGTCACGCTGCTCGAGGTCGCCGAGCTCGACTCGCGCGCCCTGCAGCTGCGCCACCAGCGCTCCCACCTGCCGGAGCTCGGCGAGATCGCCACGCTGACGGCCGAGCGCACCGCGCTGACCGACCAGGTGCGCGACGCGCGCATCGTCGTCGACGACCTGACGGTCGAGCAGGCGAAGGCCGACCGCGAGGTCGAGCAGGTCAAGACCAGGCGCGAGCGCGACCGCAACCGGATGGACACCGGCCAGATCACCAACCCCAAGGACCTCGAGCGGATGCAGCACGAGCTGGTCTCGCTGGAGCGTCGGATCACCACGCTCGAGGACGCCGAGCTGGAGGTGATGGAGGCGCTGGAGGAGGCGCAGCAGGTGCTCGACGGCCTCGGCATCCGTGCCGAGGACATCGACGCCCGGCTGGCCGAGCTGGTCACGCTGCGTGACGAGAAGCAGGGCGGCATCGACGTCTCGCTCGCCGAGGTCTCGGCCGCCAGAGGGCCGGCGACCGACGGCATGCCCGCCGACCTGATGGCCCTCTACGAGCGGCTCCGCGAGCAGAAGGGCGTCGGCGCCGCGCTGCTGCGGTCCCGCCAGTGCAGCGGCTGCAACATGAGCATCGACGCCTCCGAGCTCTCCCGCATCCGCTCCGCTCCGGCCGACGAGGTCATCCGGTGCGAGGAGTGCCAGCGCATCCTGGTGCGCACCGACGAGTCGGGACTCTGAGAGCCGTCCAGTCGTGCGATTGCCCGACGCGGAGCTGATGGCGGAGCGCAGCCGTACGTCGCTGCGCGCCCGCGTCGCCCGGCTGCGGGCCAAGGGCTGGGTGATCGGCCAGTGCGCGATCGCGGCGGGCGTGGCCTGGTGGCTGGCGGCCGACGTCTTCGAGCACCGGCTGCCCTTCTTCGCGCCGATCGCGGCCGTGGTCTCGCTCGGCATGTCGTACGGCCAGCGGCAGCGACGCGTCGCGGAGGTCACCATCGGCGTGGCGCTGGGGGTGCTGCTCGGCGACACGACCACGCACCTCATCGGCTCTGGCGGCCTCCAGATCATGTTCATCGTGGCGGCCGGCATGTCGATCGCGCTGCTGCTCGACGCCGGCCAGCTGCTGATCATCCAGGCGGCAGTCCAGGGGATCGTCGTCGCGGCGCTCGCGCCCGCTCCGGGCGATGCGTTCCTGCGGTGGACCGACGCCCTCATCGGCGGAGCCGTCGCCCTCGTGGCGGCGACCGTCGTCCCGCGAGCACCCCTGCGCAAGCCGCGCGACCAGGCAGCGGTGGTGGTGCGCAAGATCGCCGCGCTGCTGCAGTGCGCGGCCGACCGGCTGGGCGACGGTGACGTCGACCGGGCGCTGGCGATGCTGCGCGACGCGCGATCCACGGACGTGCTCATCGCGGAGCTGCGAGCGGCCTCGGAGGAGGGCCTGTCGATCGTCAGCTCCTCGCCCTTCCGCCGTCGCCACGGCGAGCACCAGCGCCAGCTCGCCGAGCTCGTCGAGCCGCTCGACGTGGCGCTGCGCAACACCCGGGTCGTCGTACGCCGCGTGGCCGTGGCCAACTACCGCCACGAGCCCGTGCCGGCGTCCTATGCCACTCTCATGCGCGACCTGGCCGTCCTGTCCGAGCGGGTGGCCGACGAGCTCGTCGCCGACCGGATGGCCACGGCGGTGATCGACGACCTGATCGCGCTCGGCCAGGCGACTGCCGACGTCGAGCACAGCGCGGACCTGTCGGCCGAGGTGATCCTGGCCCAGGTGCGCTCGATCATCGCAGACCTCCTCGCCCTGTGCGGGATGGACCCGCTCGAGGCGACGGACATGATCCCGCTGCGTTAGACGTCGGTGACGACCACGTCGAGCTGCGTGCCCTTCGCCGTGGGCTCGCCGACCTCGACCGTCCAGCCGAGGCGCGTCAGTGCGGCCGCGAGCGCCTTCGGGGTGCCGGGGTTCGCACCGTCCTCCAGCAGCGCGCGGACGATGCGTCCCTTGGTCGCCTTGTTGAAGTGGCTCACCACCGTGCGCCGGCCGCCCGACTCGTGGAGGACGCGGACGGTCGCGACGCGGCGGGCCAGGTCGGGCTCGGGCCGCCAGAACGCGGCGTACGTCCCCGACCGGAGGTCGACGAGCAGGCCGGTGCCGACGGCGTCGCGGACCGCCGCGCCGAGGACCTCGCGCCAAGCGCCCGCGACCGAGCCGGTGCCGGGGAGGCTCGCGTCGCCGGAGAGGCGGTAGGCCGGGATCCGGTCGCCGGGGCGCACGATGCCGAAGAGCGAGCTGGTGACCGCGACCCGCGCCGTCGCGCGGCGCCGGGCCGCGGGGGACAGGGTGGCGAGGCCGAGGGTCTCGTAGAGCACGCCGGTGTAGATCGCGTCCGCGCGGGCCGTGGGCGCCGACTCGAGCCCGGCGTTGCGTCCGACGAGGTCGCGCTGGCCGGCGGCGAGACCGAGCACAACCGCGGCCTGCTCGGGGTCGTCGCGGCAGAGGGTGGTGAGTGCGGCCAGCACCGTCGTACGCGTCGCGGTGAGGCTCGGCGACGAGAGCCCGGCGAGGTCGAGCGGCTTGCCCCGGCGAGGAGCGGTCTTGCCCTCGCTGGGCGGCAGCAGGATGAGCACGCGCGCAAGCGTAGGCAGCGCGGCGGGGCTCCGATCGGGCAGGGTCGTGGGTCTCGATACGCCCCGTCGCGATCTCGTGCCTCGGTCGCGGGGCCACTCGACCTGCCTACCCACGCCGGGCACGACTCCGTCGTGCCCGGCTAGGGTCGGGACATGCCCAGCAACCGTGTGGTGAAGGTCCGGTCGACCGGGGACAGCGTGACGGCGCAGGAGATGCGTGACGGCATCGCCGCGATCCAGGCGGAGCTCAAGCTCTCGTCCGGGTTCCCCGAGGAAGTGGAGAAGGCCGCCGCCGACGCGGCCGCCGCCCCGCGGCTGGCGGAGCTCGACCGCACCGACATCGAGTTCGTCACGATCGACCCCGAGGGTGCCAAGGACCTCGACCAGGCGATGCACATCGAGCGGTCCGGTGACGGTTTCGTCGTGCACTATGCGATCGCCGACGTGGCGGCCTTCGTCACGGCCGGTGACGCCGTCGACGTCGAGGCCAACCGCCGTGGCGAGACGCTCTACGGCGCCAACTCGAAGATCCCGCTGCACCCCCCGGTGCTCAGCGAGGGCGCGGCGTCGCTGCTCCCCGACGAGGTGCGCCCGGCGCTGCTGTGGACCATCAAGGTCGACGAGACCGGCGAGGGCACGGACGTCGACGTGGAGCGCGCGCTGGTGCGCTCGCGCGCGCAGCTGACGTACGAGGGGGTCCAGGCCGACCTCGATGCGGGTCGGGCCGGCGAGCTGATCGGGCTGCTGCAGGAGGTCGGCGAGCTCCGGCTGGCGCGCGAGGCGGCCCGCGGCGGCGTGTCCCTGCCGCTCCCCGAGCAGGAGCTCGTGGAGGTGGACGGTCACTGGGAGCTGGAGTTCCGGCGGCTGACGCCTGTCGAGAACTGGAACGCGCAGATCTCGCTCCTGACCGGGATGGCCGCGGCCTCGCTGATGGTCTACGCCCGCGTCGGCATCCTCCGTACGCTCCCGCCGGCCGACCCGCGCGACGTCCAGCGGCTGCACCGTACGGCCCGGGCGCTTGGGATCGACTGGCCGGCCGAGCAGCTCTACCCCGACTTCATCCGCACCCTCGACCCGTCGAAGCCGACCCACGCCGCGATGGTCGTGGCCTGCACACGCCTGCTCCGCGGCGCCGGCTATGTCACCTTCAACGGCGAGCTCCCCGAGCAGGCGCAGCACTCGGCCCTCGCCTCGGAGTACGCCCACGTCACCGCGCCCCTGCGCCGGCTGGCCGACCGCTACGCCGGCGAGATCTGCGTCGCGCTGTGTGCCGGCACCGACGTACCCGGCTGGGTCGTCTCGGCGATGGCCGAGCTGCCCGAGACGATGATCGAGTCGGGCCGCCGGGCGAACCAGTACGAGAACGCCGTGGTCGACCTCTGCGAGGCCGAGCTGCTCCAGGGCCGGGTGGGGGAGACGTTCGCCGCCGTCGTCGTCGAGGTCGAGGAGAAGGACCCCACCAAGGGCGACGTGACGATCCAGGACCCCGCCATCGAGGCGAAGGTCACCGGCTCGTCGGACCTCCCCCTCGGCGAGGAGGTGTCGGTCAAGCTCGTGCTGGCCGACCCGACGACCCGGAAGGTGTCGTTCGAGCTGGCCTGACCGGCGTGCGCCTCGGCGAGCTCGGCCAGCACCCAGCGGACGTACGGCTGGTCGCGCATGACCTGCTCCCACGTGAACCGCAGCACGCGCCAGCCGCGGAACACGAGCAGGTTGTAGCGGGCACAGTCGCGCCGGTGGGCCTTGCGCGTCGTGTGGAAGGTCCACGAGTCGGCCTCGAGCACGTGGCACACGAGGTCGGGCCGCACCTCGCCCGTGCCCAGGTCGAGGGTGGCCTGGGGTTCGACGGCGAGCCCGGCCTCGATGCAGAGGGCGCGCAGCACGGACTCGAACGGGTTGGCGGCGCGCTTGTCGGCGTGCGCCAGCACGCGGCGTACGGCGGCGCCGCCGGCACCGCGTACGTCGATGGCGTCGAGGTCCGCGCGTGTCACGAGTCCGAACCGCACGATCCGTGCGCAGTCGATGACCGTGCGCAGGGGAGTGGTGACGCCATGCTGGACCTGGTCGTCCGCCAGGTTGGCCCAGCGGACCGCGAGGCCGACCCGCTTCTCGAGAGACCGCTTGCGGCCACGTCGGGTGGTGAGGCGGAGCAGCTGCCTCGTGGACGCGGCCCCACCGAGCCTCTCGAGGGCTTGAGCCGGCGCGTCCCGCCCCAGGGGTGAGACGGATGTATCAACGGGGGGTCGGGCCACACCTACAGGTCACGGCCGAGAGCGTGGGGGCACCTTCGGTCGAGGCCCCGTCGAGCCCGCCTCGGCGGGGCCGCTCTTGTTGCGGGGAGTGGGTCGGCCTGTAGGCCGGGTTCTGTCCTGCTTGCGCAGGGGCGACCATCCATCTGCGACGACCGTTGCCGGCCGCCTGGTGCGATCTACCCGGATGCTCGGGCGGGCCGCCCTCGAACGCATCCTGTCTGATCTTGCTCCGGGTGGGGTTTGCCTAGCTGCGCCGGTCGCCCGGCGCACTGGTGGTCTCTTGCACCACCGTTTCACCCTTACCGCTCCCCGTGAGGAACGGCGGTCTGTTCTCTGTGGCACTGTCCCGCGGGTTTCCCCGGGTGGCTGTTGGCCACCACCCTGCCCTGTGGAGCCCGGACCTTCCTCGACCCACCACCCGGAGGTGACGGACCGCGGCCGCCCGGCCGACCCACTCGACTCGGAGTCTAGGGCTGGGTGAGCACCTCGGCGCCATCCTCGGTGACGAGCAGGGTGTGCTCGAACTGCGCGGAGCGGCGGCGGTCTCTGGTCACGACGGTCCAGCCGTCGTCCCACATGTCGTAGTCGGGGGTGCCGAGGTTGAGCATCGGCTCAATGGTGAAAGTCATCCCGACGCGGATCTCGTCGTCGAAGCGCGGGTCGTCGTAGTGGGGGATGATCAGCCCGGAGTGGAACGCGGTGCCGATGCCGTGGCCGGTGAAGTCGCGGACGACGCCGTAGCCGAAGCGGGCGGCGTACGCCTCGATCACGCGGCCGATGATGTTGACCTTCCGGCCGGGCTTGACGGCCTTGATCGCCCGGTCCAACGACTCCTTCGTACGCTCGACCAGCAGGCGGGTCTCCTCGTCGACGTCGCCGGCGAGGAACGTGGCGTTGGTGTCGCCGTGCACGCCGTCGATGAACGCCGTGATGTCGATGTTGACGATGTCGCCGTCCTCGACGACGCGCGCGTCGGGGATGCCGTGGCAGATGACCTCGTTGACGCTCGAGCACAGCGACTTCGGGAAGCCGCGGTAGCCGAGGGTCGAGGGATAGGCGCCGTGGTCGCAGAGGAACTCGTGGCCGATCCGGTCGAGCTCGTCGGTGGTGACGCCGGGCACGACGTGCGAGCCGACGAGCTCGCGGGCCTGCGCGGCGAGGCGGCCGGCCACCCGCATCCGGGCGATCGTGTCGGCGTCCTTGACCTCCTCGCCGGCGAACCGCTCCGGTGCCGGGCGGTCGACGTACTCGGGGCGGGCGATGTGCGCGGGCACGGGACGGCGGGCTGACACCTCTGCGGGGGATACGACTGGCACGCCGCGAGTGTAGTTTCGGCCCATGAGCGAGAACGAATACTGGTTCTGCCTGAAGCACCACACGGTCGAGGGACGCGACGGCTGCAAGAGTGCCGACCGCCTCGGGCCCTACGCCACCTCGGAGGAGGCCTCGCGCGCCCTGGAGAAGGTCCAGGAGCGCAACGAGGAGTGGGACAACGACCCTGCCTGGAACGAGGACGGCAAGGGCTCGGGCGACGGCCTCACCGACGGCACGCCCGACAGCTGATCACTTCTTCTTCCGGCCCTTGACGGGTGAGGCGGCCTGGGCGAGGTCGGCGGCCGCGCGCACGCTCTTCAGCGCTCGCTTGGTGTTCTTGTCCAGGGTCTTCGTGAGCTCGGCGATCGCCGACTCGTACTGCTTGCTGACGCGGGCGGCCGTCTCGGCGGCCACGCGCTCCGCCGTCTCCTGCGCGACCTTCTGGATGAGCGCAGCGGTGCCGACGGCCTGCGCACTGGCGTCGACGACGCGACCTGCCGCCGACTTCCGGGCCGCCGTCGCCACGGGCTTGGGGCCGGGGGGAGCGGTGCGGGTGGGCGTGGTCCGCTTGGCGCTCGCCTTCCTGGCCGGTGCCTTCTTCGCCGCAGTCTTCTTCGCCGTTGTCGTCTTCGCGGGAGCGGTCTTCTTGGCGGTCGTCTTCTTCGCGGGAGCAGCCTTCTTCGCCGGCGTCGTCGAGGCCGCGGTCTTCTTCGTCGCCGCTTTCTTCGCAGGAGCGGCCTTCTTGGCGGTCGTCTTCTTGGCAGGCGTCGTCTTCTTCGCCGGGGTCTCGCTCACAGTGGCTCCTCGCGTCGTCGGACCCTGATCGTCCCCTGCCGGGGCGCTGTTGTCACCGGCTAGCGTGTCGCCGTGCCCACACGTCCGGTCCGAGAGCCGCTGTCGCCCTTGCCCTTCGCGGGGATGATCGGGCTCGCCTGCGTGGCGTTCGTGATCGGCGCGACCCCGTTGGTGGTCCCGGCGCCGTGGTGGGCCGTCGCGCTGCTGGTGCTGCTGTGGGTGGTCGCCCTGGTGCTCGCGATCAGCTGGTTCACCAGCCGGCCGCGGACCGTGGTCGTGATCCCGCTCGCGCTCACGCTGGTGTGGTTCGCGACCGTCGTCGGCGGTGCGAAGTACCTCGGGTGGAGCTGAGCGTCAGAACGTGTGGTCGGGTCCGGGGAAGGTCCCGCCGCGTACGTCGTCTGCGTACGCCCTGGCCGCCTCGAGCAGCACCCCGTGCACGTCGGCGTACTGCTTGACGAAGCGCGCCATCTTGCCGGTCCGCAGGCCGAAGGCGTCCTGCCACACCAGCACCTGCCCGTCGCAGCCGTTGCCGGCGCCGATGCCGATGGTCGGGATGGTCAGCTCCTTGCTGATCCGCTCCGCCACGTCGCCCGGCACCATCTCCATGACGACGGCGAAGGCGCCTGCCTCCTGGACGGCGCGGGCATCGGCGATGACGCGGTCGCTCGCGTCGCCGCGACCCTGGACGCGGTAGCCGCCGAGGGTGTGCTCGGACTGGGGGGTGAAGCCGATGTGCGCCATGACGGGGATGCCGCCGCGGGTGCACTTCTCGATGACGGGAGCCATCTCGGCGCCGCCCTCGAGCTTCACGCAGTGGGCGCCGGCCTCCTTCATGAAGCGGACGGCGGTGAGGTAGCCCTGCTCGGGCGAAGCCTGGTAGCTGCCGAACGGCAGGTCGCCGACGACCATCGCGCGCTGCACCGAGCGCGAGACGGCGCGGGTGAGGGGGAGCAACTCGTCGACCGTGACGGGGAGCGAGGTCTCGTTGCCGTAGACGTTGTTCGACGCGGAGTCACCGACGAGCAGCAGGTCGATGCCGGCCTCGTCGAACGTCGCGGCGGTGTACATGTCGTACGCCGTGAGCATGGTGATCTTCTCGCCGCGCTCCTTCATCTCCCGCAGGTGATGGGTGCGGACCCGCTTCACGGGTGCTGCCTGCGCGGCAGCGCCGGAGCCGTAGGGGGCGGTCTCTTCAGCCATGTGCGCTCCTCGTCATCTCGCAGCTCCCGAGTGGAGTCCACGGACCGGTTTCAGGCTAGTCCCGACCGGCGCGTACGACGCTGTGTCGGCGGTCACACACCCTCGAGCGGGCGGCCCTCGTCGTTCTCCACGCGCTCCAGGTCGTCGCCGTCGTAGTCGGCGCACGACGACTGCACCGACACGGTCCACGCTCCCTGACCGCGGGCGGGGGACGGCTGTACGTCGACCGTGGTGTCGTCCTGCGCGACGGCGACATGCCCGTCGACCTTCGTGGCGTCGTCGTAGCCGGCGTCGACCAGCGCCGCGCGGACCTGGTCGAGCTGTGCCGCCGTCTCGCCCTCGCCCGCGGTGATCGTCGCGAAGGCCTCGTAGCGCCAGCTGATGGCCATGCAGCTCTGCCACTGGCCCTGCGCCTTGACGGCCGTGGCGCCCAGCGCCTCGGACACCAGCGGGATCGCCTCCTGCGCGCGCTCGGTCGTCGCGGTCTCGACGGCGTCGACCGACTCGCCGCCACCCTCCTTGGCGGAACCGCCGCTGGTGGAGCAGGCGGACATGACGGTGGCCAGGACGAGCAGCAGCAGTGTCGTACGCACGATCCCCACGCTAGTGCTCACGGCCAGTGGTCCGGCCACAGGTCGTCGAACGCGTCCTGGGCTCCCTCGACCGCGTCGCCGACACCGTCGCGTACGCCCTCATAGGTGTCGACGACCCCGTCACGCGCGCCTTCGTACGTGTGGACCACGCCGTCGCGGACGTCCTCGTAGGTGTCGACGACGGGTTGCACGACGTGGTGCTGGACCTCGTCGCCGACCCAGTCGTAGAGGTAGTCGTGCGCCTCCTGGGTGCGACCGCCCGTGTCGACGACGTCGCCGGAGTTGCCCGAGACCACGTCGGCCATGCTGGCGAGGGCCGGGTTGCCGTCGTCGAAGTAGTTGGTGTGGTTCTCCATGAACCCGGTCGTGACCAGCCCGGCCCCGTGGAACTCCTGGCCGTTGTCGACGCCGAACACCGTCGCCCCGAAGTCGTGCTGCGCCGGATCGGCGCCGAGGCCGAGGCTGTCGTCCCACGTCCCTGGGAACAGGCCGTCCTCGCCGCCCAGCCAGGACACCGGATCGTTGTCGGCGGCACCGACGAAGACCTGGCCCGCCGGCATGTTGAGGTCGCTCGCGTGGTGGACGCCCTCGCTGGCTCCGGGGCTGCCGATGAGGACGAGCGAGTCGGCGTCCATCCCGTCGGCAGCGGCGTACGCCGACGTGGTCGAGCCGTAGCTGTGGCCGATCACCGTGAGGTGCGGCTGGTCGCCGCCGGTGTGGGTGCTGTTGAGCCCGTCGACGAACTGCGACAGCGCGACACCACCGGCCTGGGCGTTGGCCTCGGTGCCGGTGTGCGCGACGTCGCCGCCGGAGTCGATGAGGTCCCACGGCATCTTCGACTCGGGGTTGAAGTTGGGGGAGTCGTAGCCGATCCACGCGATCGTGGAGACCGAGCCGGCGCGCGGCGGGTCCTCCGACAGCATGCTGTTGACGGTCTCCTCGTAGAGGTTGAGCGCCTGGTCGCCGTTCTCGTCGATCTGGGTGCCGTCCTGCATGATGCCCGGCACGTAGACCGCAGTGTGGTCGGCGGTGTCGGGGTCGCCGTAGGCCACGGCGGCGATCCCGTCGCCACCGAAGGCGTGCGGCTGGTAGGCCATCACGAAGGCGTCGACGCCGAGGTCCTCCCACTTCGTGCTGTGGGCCTGGGCCACGGCGGCCTCGATGGACTGGGCGTTCTCCAGCCACCGCGCCTCCGAGGCGCTGAGCTCCTGGCCGGAGGCCTGGAGACCGAGGAGGTACTCGATGTCGCGCTGCACGGACGACGTGTTGGCCTCGTCGCGGTCGCCGGTCGGGATGCCGTTGGTGTTGCCGACGAGGTCGGGGTCGCTGATCATCAGCGCGTTGCGCTCAGCCTGCGAGAGCCCGGCCCACCAGGAGTTCACCGCGTCGGTGTCGGTGCCGAGCCGGCGCAGCTCCGCGGCCAGCGCGGCGGTGTCGGCGCGTGAGGAGTCCTTCGCGGCCGCGAGGCCCTCCGCCAGCTGGTCGACGGCGCCCAGCGCGCGTACGGCCGCCTGCTCGTCGGCGTCGACGCGGTCGCGCCAGGCCTGGAGGTCGCGGTGGTAGGCCTCGAAGCGCGACCGCAGCTGGGCTGCCTCGGCCTGCAGGCCCGGGACCTGGTCCTCGGTGGCGGTCTCGATGCGGCCCAGCAGGGACTCGCGGTCGCCGTTGAGCGTCTGTCGACGCTCCATCAGCTCCTCGCGCTCGGTGCGCCGCTGCCGCATCTGGGTGAGGAACTGGTCGATCGCGAGCGCCCCGCGCTCCAGCGCCGCGCCAACCGCGTCGGTGTCGGTCGCGAACTTCGTCACGGCGTGGTCGGCCGCGTCGGCCGCGTCGCCGCTGAAGTCGGCAGGCGCACCGTTGGCACGCGCCCACTCGGCGACGTCGCTGACCGCGGTCGCGGCAGCGCGTACGTCGGTGAGGATCGCCCCCGACGCCTCGGTGACCTTCAGCTCGGGCTCGGTCGGCAGCCAGGCCGGGACGGCGATCGTGGTCACGGGCCCACCGCCTGGACGGGCACGGTGTCGCGGTCCTCCCACAGCAGCAGCTGCTGCGTGGCCTGGACGGACTCCTGGTCGGTGGCGAGGAAGTCGTACATCGTCTGGGCCAGCGAGTCGGCGTGGCCCGAGGCCAGGTCGCGCAGGACCAGGGTCCGCTGCTCCCACGTGGTGAGGAAGGCGTCGGCCGCGCCCTGGACGGCGTCGCCGAGGAGGGCGGGGTCGGCCTGGGCGAGGTTCTTGCGGGGGCCGTTGAGACCCTCGGACTGCTCCTCCCACGCGGTGCGCGCCTTGGCGAGCGTGGCCGTCCACATCTGGAGGGTCATCCGGTGACCTCCGCCGCGGAGCCGACCTTGGCGGTGCGGAGGGTGAGCACGAGGGAGGTGGGCCGCACAGTGGCGGCCGCCTCGAAGCCGCCGCGGCGGCGGGCGACGAGTCGCGGCCGGTCGCCCGACACGGGGCGCGCCTGCCAGCCGAGGCCGACGAGCGCGTTGCCGGTCGCGCGGAGCAGGGCGATGTTGTCGCCGTCGGCCAGGCCGCCGACGACGGCGACGCACTCGTACCAGCTCTGGTCCCACTCGTCGGTGTGCCACCGGCCGTCGCGCCTCACCGAGCCGGCGCCGGCGAGCCTGGCGAGCAGGTCGTCGAGCAGGCGCTCGAGATCGGCGGCGAACGCCTCGCGCTGGCCGGGCCCGAGCTCGGGGAGCTGCGGGACCGGGACGGGCTGCGGCAGCACGACGATGTCGACCTCGGGGTGGCGCTCGCGTACGACGCGCAGCATCGGGTCGCTGAGCGTGGGGTCCGGCGGCGTGGGACCTGGCTGGCCCGGTTCGATCGCGGGAGGCGTCATGGCTTCCTTCTTCCGCGAGCGGACCCCGCTCAAACCCGTTCGTTCAGCCCTGTGGACGCGGCCCGGACCGAGAGGTCACCGCGGCGAGACCCGCAGCACCCGGTCGTCGGTGCCGTTGTCGGTGGTGACCAGTAGGTCGCCGTTGCGGGCGGAGGTGACCGAGCGCAGGCGGCCGAACCGCGCCAGGGCCTGCGGCCGGGTCACCGACACGAGGGCACCGGCGTCGTCGAAGCGCAGGAAGATCATCTCGGAGTCCTTGAGCACCGCCACGGCGAGCGCGCCCTCGAGGCTGCCCCACTGGGAGCCCCGCACCCACGCGGCTCCCGCCGGGGCGATGGTCGGGTCGCCGGACGACCAGGCAGCCTCCTGCTGCGTGCCCGGGAGCGACTGGTCGGTCATCGGGACGGCCTCGTTGTAGCCCGGGACCGGGTTCCAGCCGTAGTCGCCGCCGGGCACGAGCCGGTTGACCTCGTCGTCGCGATAGCTGCCGTGCTCCACCGACCACAGCGTGCCGTCCGCGCGCTGGGCGAGGCCCTGGACGTTGCGGTGGCCGTACGTCCACACGAACCGGCGCGCGGTGGACGCCGTCGCGTACGGGTTGTCCGCCATCGGCGCGCCCGTCGTCCGGTGGACCCGCAGGACCTTGCCGCCGAGCGAGTCGAGGTCGCGCGGGTTGGTGCCTACAGCCGCATCGCCGGTGCCGATGATGAGGGCGTCGCTGTCCCGGTCCAGCAGCAGCCGGCAGCCGCCGTGGCGTCCCGACGTCGACGGGAGGCCGGTCAGGATGGTTCGGCGCTTCGACAGCGAACGCCACTTCCGGTCGACGCGCCAGCGGGTGACCTGCACGTGGTTGCCTCCGGCGCTCGAGCCGTGGCAGGCCCACAGCGTGCGGGACCCGGCGTCGACGGCCAGCGACATCAGACCGGTCTCGCCGGAGACCCAGACCACCTTGGACAGGTTGGCGAGGGTGCGCCGCTTGCCGTTGCGGACGACGCTGAGGCGGGCGCGGTCGCGCTCGGAGACGACCAACCGCCCGCCGGGTCCCTCCTGCACGTCCCACGGGTTGGCGAGCCCGCGGACGACGGTGCGCACCTGCAACGTCGGAGCGGCGGCGCGGGGCGTGTCCACGGTGACGGTGGCGCTCGGGGCGTGGGCGCCGGCCGGTGCGGCGAGCGCGAGGGCGGTGGCGAGGACGAGGGACGTACGCACGAGACGGGTCACGCGTCGACGCTAACGCTGGCTCGCGGTCGGCGGAACCCGTCAGTCCAGCGGCAGTGCGCGGGCGACCTGGATGCCGGTGCGGGTGGTGGCGTAGCCCAGGCGGGTGTTGAGCGAGCGCATCGCGGCGTTGCCGTCCTGGGTCCACGTGTAGATCTCGGCGACGCCGTGCCCGGCCGCCCAGGCGATGGCGCGCTGCTTGAGGTGGACCGCCAGGCCGCGCTCGCGCCAGTCGCCACGTACGGCGGTGAGGGAGTTCTCGGCGCGGGTCGGGTCGTCGGCGTCGAGGCCGAGCCCCGCGCAGCCGACGACCTCGCCGTCGTGGAGCGCCAGGAACATCGGGTCGCCGAGCCAGTCGCGCGTCCACCGCTCGAGGCTGACGTCCAGCGGCGTGTCGACGGAGAAGCCGGCCAGCGCTTCGCGGCCGAAGCCCTCGAAGCAGCCCTCCCACAGCCCCGGGTGGTCCTGCGCGGTGACCACCTCGACCCCCGCGGGTGCCGGCGTGACGTCGGGCGCCGCGTCGACGACGTACGTCTGCTCGACCTCGCGGTTGACCTCCTCGAACCCGAACCGCTCGGCGAACAGGCGCGACGGCTCGTCGTCGACGCTGGCCCTCACCACCGGCAGCCCGAGCGAGGCGACGTGGTCGGCGAGCCGGTGCAGCAGCGCGGTGCCGACGCCGCGGCGCCGGTGCTCGGCCAGCACGCGCGGGATCACGCCACCCGCGTTCGCACTGTCGGCGCGCTGCGCCAGGCCGTGGCCGAGGACAGTGTCGCCCTCGCGGGCGAGCAGCAGAAGCCGGTCGGGCGTGTCCCCGGCGCGGAGCTCGGCGAGGGACTGCGTGCGCTCGTACGGGATGACCGCGATCCGCACCCGGCGCCAGTCCTCGTAGTCGGCATCGGTGGCGCAGGTCGTGATCTCCATGTCGGCACCCTGACGCCGTCCCGCCCCGGTAGTCCAGTGAGTTTCGGCTGTCGACGCGGGCTCTGGGCAGCCATTCGTCACTGGACTACGCCGGCAGCGAGCGGGACTTCCCTAGAGTGAGCGCGTGGACTTCTACTCCGCCTATGCCCAGGGCTTCGCGCGCGTCGCAGCGTGCACCGTGCCCGTGCACCTGGCCGATCCCGCCGCCAACGCCGCCGAGGTCATCGAGCAGGCCAGGGCCTGCCACGAGGACGGCGTCGCAGTGGCGGTCTTCCCCGAGCTCGGCCTGACCGGTTACTCGGTCGACGACCTCTTCCTCCAGGACGCGCTGCTGGAGGGGGTGCTCGCGGCGATCCAGCAGGTCGTCGAGGCGAGTGCCGACCTGATGTCGGTGCTGGTCATCGGCGCGCCGCTGGCGTGGCGCTCGCGCGTCTACAACTGCGCGGTCATCATCTGCCGCGGCGAGGTGCTCGGCGTCGCGCCCAAGTCCTACCTGCCCAACTACCGCGAGTTCTACGAGCGCCGCTGGTTCGCCCCGGGCGACGACATGTCCGGCGAGTGGATCGAGCTCGGGGGCGAGACGGTGCCGTTCGGCCCGGACCTGGTGTTCACGGCTCACGACGTCCCCGGCCTCTCCCTCCACGTCGAGGTGTGCGAGGACATGTGGGTGCCGGTGCCGCCGAGCGCGCGGGCCGCGCTCGCGGGCGCCACGGTGCTGGCCAACATCAGCGGCAGCCCCATCACGGTGGGCCGCGCCGAGGACCGTCGGCTGCTCGTCCGCAGCGCCAGCGCGCGGTGCGCAGCGGCGTACGTCTATGCGGCCGCAGGCCAGGGCGAGTCGACGACCGACCTGAGCTGGGACGGCCAGACGATGGTCTACGAGCTCGGCGACCTCCTCGGCGAGAGCGAGCGGTTCCCCGACGGGCCGCGCCGTACGGTCGTCGATGTCGACCTCGACCGGCTGCGCCAGGAGCGGTTGCGGCAGGGCAGCTTCGACGACAACAGGCGTACGCACGACACCGCCGACGACTTCCGCGAGATCGAGTTCGCCCTCGCGCCGCCGACGGGCGACATCGGGCTGCGGCGCAAGGTCGACCGCTTCCCGTTCGTGCCCGACGACCCGGCTCGGCTCGAGCTCGACTGCTACGAGGCCTACAACATCCAGGTCTCGGGCCTCGAGCAGCGCCTTGCCGCGATCGGCACGCCGAAGGCCGTCATCGGCGTCAGCGGCGGCCTCGACTCGACGCACGCGCTGATCGTGGCGTGCAAGGCGATGGACCGCCTGGGCCGGCCCCGCAGCGACGTGCTCGCCTTCACGATGCCCGGCTTCGCGACCGGCTCGACCACCAAGGCGTACGCCACCCGGCTGTCCGAGGCGCTCGGCGTCACCTTCGAGGAGCTCGACATCCGGCCGGCCGCCGAGCAGATGCTCAAGGACATGGGCCACCCGTACGCCGACGGTGAGAAGGTCTACGACGTCACGTTCGAGAACGTGCAGGCCGGGCTGCGCTACGACTACCTCTTCCGGCTGGCCAACCAGCGCGGCGGCATCGTCGTCGGCACCGGTGATCTGTCCGAGCTCGCGCTCGGGTGGTGCACGTACGGCGTCGGCGACCAGATGTCGCACTACACGGTCAACGCCGGTGTGCCGAAGACGCTCGTGCAGCACCTCATCCGCTGGGTGATCAGCCACGGCGAGCTCGAGGAGGCCAACGAGGTCCTCGGCGAGATCCTGACGCAGGAGATCACCCCCGAGCTGATCCCGACCGAGGACGGCAAGAAGCCGCAGGCGACCCAGGACACCGTCGGCCCCTACAACCTGCAGGACTTCACCCTCGCCCTCGTCGTGCGCCACGGCTTCCGGCCGCGCAAGATCGCCTTCCTGGCCTGGCACGCGTGGAAGGACGTCGAGGCAGGGGAGTGGCCGCCGGGGTTCCCCGCCGACGCGCGGGTGGCGTACACGCTTGCCGACATCCGCACCTGGCTCGAGGTCTTCGTGAAGCGGTTCTTCGCCAACCAGTTCAAGCGTTCGGCGCTGCCCAACGGCCCGAAGGTCAGCTCCAGCGGCACGATGAGCCCCCGCGGCGACTGGCGGATGCCCAGTGACGCCAAGGGCACGACCTGGCTGGCCGAGATCGAGCGGGACGTCCCCACCTTCTGAGCTCCTGTGGGCGGGGCCGTCTCGATCGAGCGGTGGTCCACCCACATTCCGAGCGCTCGGAGTGTGGGTGGATCACCGCCTCCGCGCGCGTCGGCGTACGCCGCGCCGTTGGCGGTGGCTGAGCCACCTTTCGCGCGTCCGAAAGGTGGGTGGACCACCGCCCAGGACGGAGCCAGCCGACGCCTTAGCGCGCCTTTAGCCCGCGTACGCCCCGACAAGACCGCCGGCTGGCGCATCGTGAGCTGGGAGAAGGGGCCCGACGACGACGTCGACGCGGTCTTCAGCGACGGGCGCAACTCGGTCGACCTCGAGGTCTTCTGCAACCGGGGCCGGCCGACGCTGGCCGAGCTCGAGCGCAACACCCTCGGCGACGACTAGACACTCCCACCTCGGTGCAACCCATGTATGAGGGGCCGCGTCCTGTCACTGACACCCCACCTATGGAAGCCAGTGACATGACCATCCGCACCACCACCGCCGTCCTCGGCGCCGCAGTCCTCACCGCCCTGATCGCCCCGGTCGCCAAAGCCGCCCCGGCCGCACCCGCCGAGGCCCAGCCGCGCACCGCGTTCACCTTCACCGTCGAGGACTGCGAGGGCTGCGAGATCCAGCTGACGAGCGCCCTGGGCACGTACGCCGAGGCCGACGCCGGCGAGGTGGACATCTGGAACTCCCGCACCCGCACGGTTCGCAACGGGTCCGTCACCTTCGACATCCTCACGAAGCACACCTGGGGGATGTCGGTCGCGATCAAGGCACCGTGGGAGGGCCACACCGGCTACCGCACGACGCTCGCCTGGCGCTACAACGGCGAGCTGCAGGGCGATGAGGTCACTCTCGCGGAGGCCGTGACCAAGAAGAAGGCGTCCGCCTGCTTCGAGGGCGTACGCAGCCGCGAGGTCACCATGCCGATCGTTGTCGAGAAGGTCCGCGTCAGGGGCGTGCACAAGGAGGTCGCCGGCAGCATCGCGTTCGTGCCGAGCACGCAGAGCTGGCTCCACCCGATGCGCGAGGTGTGGGACGGCGTCCTCGGCTCGCAGGACGTCAACATCTGCCACTGAGCGAGCGGTGGCGGAGGAGGCCTCCTGCTTGCCCCTAGGCTGCTGCCATGGGCAAGCAAGAGGACTTCGTACTCCGCGCGCTCGAGGAGCGTGACGTCCGGTTCGTCCGGCTGTGGTTCACCGACGTGCTCGGCTTCCTCAAGAGCGTGAGCGTGGCGCCGGCGGAGCTGGAGAACGCCTTCGACGAGGGCATCGGCTTCGACGGCTCGGCGATCGAGGGCTTCGCCCGCGTCTACGAGTCCGACATGCTCGCCCACCCCGACGCGTCGACGTTCCAGATCTTGCCGTGGCGCACCGGCGAGGACGGTGGACCGGCGACGGCCCGGATGTTCTGCGACATCGTGATGCCCGACGGCAGTCCGTCGTACGCCGACCCGCGGCACGTCCTCAAGCGCACGCTGAGCAAGGCGGCCGACAAGGGCTTCACGTTCTACACGCACCCCGAGATCGAGTTCTACCTCTTCAAGAACGCCCCCGAGAAGGGCGACGAGCCGGTGCCGGTCGACCGCAGCGGCTTCTTCGACCACACCGCGCAGTCGCGCGGCGCCGACTTCCGCCGCGAGGCGATCACGATGCTCGAGGCGATGGGCATCTCGGTGGAGTTCAGCCACCACGAGGGCGGCCCCGGCCAGCAGGAGATCGACCTGCGCTACGCCGACGCGCTCACCACCGCCGACAACATCATGACCTTCCGCACGGTGATCCGAGAGGTCGCGCTGGGCCAGGGCATCTGGGCCTCTTTCATGCCCAAGCCCTTCACCACGCACCCCGGCTCGGGCATGCACACGCACGTCTCGCTCTTCGAGGGCGACCGCAACGCGTTCTTCGAGGCCGGCTCGCAGTACCAGCTCTCCAAGACCGGGCGGCAGTTCATCGCCGGCATCCTGCGCCACGCCAGCGAGATCAGCGTCGTCACCAACCAGTGGGTCAACTCCTACAAGCGGCTCCTCGGCGGCGGCGAGGCCCCCTCGTCGATCTGCTGGGGCCACAACAACCGCTCCGCGATGATCCGCGTGCCGATGTACAAGCCCAACAAGGGCCAGTCGACCCGCATCGAGCTGCGCACCATTGACCCGGCGTGCAACCCCTACCTGGCCTTCGCCGTCACGCTCGCTGCCGGCATGAAGGGCATCGAGGAGGGCTACGAGCTGCCGCGCGAGGCCGAGGACGACGTCTGGAGCCTCACCGAGCGCGAGCGCAAGGCGCTCGGCATCGCCCCGCTCCCCAAGAGCCTCCACGACGCGATCGGCATCGCCGAGGACTCCGAGCTGCTGGCCGAGACGCTCGGTGAGCACGTCTTCGACTTCTTCCTGCGCAACAAGCGCGCGGAGTGGGAGGAGTACCGCACCCAGGTCTCCGCCTACGAGCGCGACCGGATGCTCCCGGTCCTCTGATCACGCCGGGACTCGCTCGATGAGGTGGCTGCGCGACTGGCTCTCGTGGGCTGCCGCCTGGACGCTCGTCGTCCAGGCGCCGATGTGGGTCTGGATCGGCCTCGACGTGCTCGAGGAGCGGCGCGAGCCCACGCTCGACGCCACTCCGGTCGCGTCGTGGATCGACCCGGTGGCGTTCGGCCCCGCGGTCGTCGTGCCCCTGGCCGCGCTGCTCGCGCTGGTGCCGTACACGCGCCGGTTCGGCCTTGCGCTCGGCGGCGCCGGACTGCTCCTGGCGGCGTACGCCTGGTCCGGGCTCAGCGGCGCTGGCGTGGGGGATTGGTACGTCGCACTCTCGGCCGCAGCAGGCATCGCGGGGCTCGTCTCCGCAGCCGTCGGTCCCGGGTCATGGGCTCCCCTCGACGAGGGCCGGTCGACCCGCGTGGCCGGCGCGCTCGCCGGTCTCGCCCTTGCCGCAACCGGGGCCTTCCTGGCCTGGACGTGCTGGCAGGGCGGCGCCTACTGGCGGTGGAGCGGTCAGCAGCGGTGGACCTACGGTTCCGGCGTCGTCGCCGGTGGCCTCGTGGTGGTCGCCGGCCTGACGGGTGCCTGGTGGCCGCGGGTGGGCGGGCGCGGGGTCCGCGTCGCGGTGGTCCTCCTCGTCGGCACGCTGGCGGTGCTCCTGTTGTTCGCCGGCTACACCTACGTGAGCGAGGGCGGCGGCGTCGTCCACCGCTGGAACGAGATCGAGAACCCGTGGAGCTTCGCGACGCCTTGCCTGCTGGCGGGCACGGGTCTCCTCGCCGGAGCCGTGGCGGCGGTGCGGCGCCGCGGTGACCTGCTCGCGCTGTCGGTGGGCGCCGGCGTGGCGATGGGGCTGTTCGGCCTCTGGTTCGAGTCCACGTGGGGCAGTGTGATGGCGTGAGCCCGCGCATCCTCGTCGTCGAGCACCAGGAGTCGTGCCCGCCGCACCTCGTGGGCCGCTGGCTGGAGGAGGCCGGCTGCACGCTCGAGGTGTGTCGCCCGTACGCCGGTGACGCGCTGCCCGCCCTGACGTCGTACGACGGGGTGCTGGTGATGGGCGGCGACATGGGGGCGTACGACGACGACCGCGCGCCGTGGCTGGCGCCGCTCAAGGCGTCGATCCGCGACGCGCGTGACATCCCGATGCTCGGCATCTGCCTGGGCCACCAGGTGATCGCGGCCGCGCTCGGCGGTGAGGTGGCGAAGAACCCGCGCGGGCAGACCGTCGGCCTGCAGCCGGTCGGCTGGAGCGAGGACGCCGCGGCCGACCCGTGGGTGGGCGGCCGCACCGCCGACGAGATCGCGATCCACTGGAACAACGACGTCGTGGTGACGATGCCGCCCGGTGGCGTGGTGCTGGCGCGGACCCCCGGCGGCGAGGTGCAGGTTGCGCGGTTCGGCGAGCGGGCGTGGGGCATCCAGGCGCACCCCGAGGTTGACACCGACGTCGTCACCGGCTGGGCCGCCGACGACCGCGACGACCTTGTCGCGCTCGGCCTCGACGAGGCCGTCGTGCTCGCTGACATCAAGGAGGCGGAGCCGGCGCTCGAGGCGCACTGGAAGCCGCTGCTCGCGCGCTTCGCCGCGATCGCGGGGGAGGAGCGGTGAGCACGTCGGGGGACTTCATCCGCATCGGCTTCGTCGACGGACCGGCGGCCGTGCAGGGGATCGACCGCCTCGGCGAGGCCCGCAAGCCGCTCACCGACAAGCTCGCCGCGAGTGCCGACCCCGACGCCGCGCTCGAGGGCCTGCTGCGACTGTCCGACGCGCTCGACGAGGCCCAGGGCGGCGCCGGTGCCGCGATGCTCCGGGAGGTCGCCGACGACGAGGGCACCGCCATGCGGCTCTGCACGGTGCTCGGCGCCAGCACCGCGCTGACCCACCACCTCGTCCGGCACCCCGACCACTGGCGCGAGCTCACCGACCCCACGCTGGGCACCACCCGCGCCGCGGCGTACGCCGTCCGCGAGGCGATGCTGACTGCGGTCGGCGCCGACCCCGGCGTCGCCATGCCGGTGGCCGGGCTGCCCGATGCCGAGGCGGTCGACGCGCTGCGCGTGGAGTACCGCCGGATCCTGCTGCGCCTCGCCGCCCGCGACCTGGCCCACCACGTGGGCGTCGACGACGCCGCTGCCGAGATCTCCGACCTCGCGGCGGCCACGCTCGAGGCGGCGCTCGCCATCGCCCGCGCCAGGGTGGGCGAGGCGGCCACGTCGGCCCGGCTCGCGGTGGTCGCAATGGGCAAGTGCGGCGGCCACGAGCTCAACTACGTCTCCGACGTCGACGTGATCTTCGTCCACGAGGCAGTGGACGGTGCCGACGAAGGCACCGCCCTGCGGGCCGCGACCCAGCTGGCCTCGCACCTGATCAGGATCTGCTCCGACCACACCCGCGAGGGAACGATCTGGCCGGTCGACGCCAACCTCCGCCCCGAGGGCAGCCAGGGCCCGCTCACCCGGACACTGGCCAGCCACCGCGGCTACTACGAGAAGTGGGCCAAGACCTGGGAGTTCCAGGCCCTGCTCAAGGCCCGGCCGGTGGCCGGCGACCTCGCCCTCGGCCGCGCGTACCTCGAAATCATCGAGCCGCTCGTGTGGAGCGCTGCGGGTCGCGACGGCTTCGTCGGCGACGTCCAGGCGATGCGCCGACGCGTCGTCGAGCACATCCCGGCCCAGGAGGCCGAGCGGCAGATCAAGCTCGGGTCGGGCGGCCTGCGCGACGTCGAGTTCGCCGTCCAGCTCCTCCAGCTCGTGCACGGCCGCGCCGACGCGTCACTGCGGGAAGGCGCCACGTTGAGCGCGCTCGCAAAGCTGACCGACGGCGGCTACGTCGGCCGCGAGGACGGCGAGAAGCTCCACGAGGCGTACGCCTTCCTCCGTACGCTCGAGCACCGGATCCAGCTGCACCAGCTCCGGCGTACGCACGTCCTGCCCGACGATGACGCGTCGCTGCGGCGGCTCGGCCGCTCGCTCGGCTTCTTCTCCGAGCCGGCCGTCCAGCTGGACAAGCTGTGGCGCTACCACCGCCGCGAGGTGCGCCGGCTGCACGAGAAGATCTTCTACCGCCCGCTCCTCGGTGCCGTCGCCAAGCTCCCCGGCACCGAGGCCCGCCTCTCGCTCGAGGCCGCGGAGGCCCGCATGTCGGCCCTGGGCTTCGCCGACCCGAAAGCCGCGCTGCGCCACCTCGAGAAGCTGACGAGCGGGGTCTCGCGCACCTCCGACATCCAGCGGACGCTGCTGCCGGTGCTGCTGGAGTGGTTCGCCGACTCGCCCGATCCCGACGCCGGGCTGTTCGGCTTCCGGCGGATCAGCGAGAGCCTGGGGCGGACGCCGTGGTACCTCACGATGCTGCGCGACGAGGGCGAGGTCGCCCAGCGGCTGGCCCACATCCTCGGCACCTCGCGCTACGCCACCGACCTGCTCGAGCGCGAGCCGCAGGGCGTGAAGATGCTGGGGGAGTCGTTGCTGCCGCTCAGCGCCGAGGCCGCGCTCGCGGAGATGCAGGCGCTGACCGAGCGGGCCGAGACGGCCGAGGCCGCCGCGGTGGCGGTGCGGGCCGTACGCCGCCGCGAGCTGCTGCGGATCGCGTGCGGCGAGCTCGTGGCCGGGACCGACGTGGCGCTCGTCGGGCAGGGGCTGAGCCGGCTGACCGACGCGACCCTGCAGGCGACGCTCTACATCGCGATGGAGTCGGTGCGGCGCCAGCGCTCGCTCGAGTCGCCGCCCTCGAAGATCGCGGTCATTGCGATGGGTCGCTACGGCGGCTTCGAGCTGTCGTACGGCTCCGACGCCGACGTGATGTTCGTGCACGAGCAGCTCGAGGGCGTCGAGGCGCAGGTCGCCTCGTCGTACGCGACCGCCGTGGTCGCCGAGGTGCGGCGGCTGCTGTCGCTGCCGGCCAGCGACCCGCCGCTCGAGGTGGACGCCGACCTGCGCCCGGAGGGCAAGAACGGCCCGATGGTGCGGACCGTCGAGTCCTACTCCGCCTACTATGCCAAGTGGTCGCACGTGTGGGAGTTCCAGGCCCTGCTGCGCGCCGACGCGGTCGCCGGCGACGAGGCCCTGCGGGCGCGGTTCACCGAGCTGATCGACCCGCTGCGGTTCCCGGTCGAGGGGATCACCCAGGACGACGTCATCGAGGTACGCCGGATCAAGGCGCGCGTCGACCACGAGCGGCTGCCGCGCGGCGCGGACCGGCAGACCCACCTCAAGCTCGGCCGCGGGGGACTGGCCGACGTGGAGTGGACGGTGCAGCTGCTGCAGATGCGGCACGCCGGTGCCGTGGCCGCCCTGCGGACCCCCCAGACCCTGCCTGCTCTGTCCGCTGCTGCGGAGGCGTCGCTGATCTCGCCAGACGATGCCGAGATGCTCGCCGAGGCCTGGCGGTTGGTCAGCCGGGTGCGCAACGCCGTCACGCTCGTACGCGGCAAGCCGGCCGACCAGCTGCCGCGCGACGCGCGCGAGCGGGCTGCCGTGGCCAGCGTGCTCGGCTACCCACAGGGCTCGTCGGACCAGATGGTCAACGACTACCTCCGCACCACCCGCCGGGCCCACGCCGTGGTCGAGCGGGTCTTCTGGGAGTGAATCCCCTTGCTTCATCTCGTCTGAGATAAGGTATGATCTTCATATGGACGAGGTGAAGGCCAAGGCTTCAGTCACCGTCATCGGTGACCTGGTGGGCTCCCGTCGCACTGGCGACCGGGCCGCCGTCCACGCGCGCTTCGAGAAGGCGATCGACGCCATCAACGCCTCGTTCACGCTTCCGGTACTGCTGCGGATCGGGCTGGGCGACGAGTTCCAGGGGATCTTCGCCAGCCTCGGTGACGCCATCGCCGCGACGCTTCGTCTGCGGATGGCGCTGCTGCCCGACGTCGACGTCCGCCAGGGGATCGGCTGGGGACGGGTGCAGGTGCTGTCCGAGGAGCCGCGCGTGGAGGACGGCCCTGGCTGGTGGGCAGCGCGCGCCGCGATCGAGATGGCCAAGGAGTACGAGCGCAAGGCGCCGCTGCGCGCGGTGCGGACGGCGTACGTCGCGGCCGAGGGGGAGGCCGGGCCCCCGCCGTCGCTGGTCAATGCGGCCCTGATGTCACGTGATCAGGTCGTGTCCGGCTTGTCGGAGCGGTCGATGTCGGTGCTGGATGGTCTGATGAGGGGACGACGGCAGCAGGACATCGCCGACGAGCTGGGCATCAGCCCGTCCGCGGTCTCCCAGCGGGTCCGCGCGGAGGGCATCGGCGTGGTGCTGGCGGCCGACGAGCTGCTGCGAGACCTGTGACAGGAGGGCGTGAGCGATGAGCTGGCTCGGGATCCTCTTGATCGGCTTCGCCGTCACCGACCTGGCGCACGCCGTGCGCAGGGTGCGGTTCTTCCCCGAGTGCGTGGGTGCGCTGGTCGCGCTGTCGGTCGGGCTGCTGGCCGGGCTCACGTCCGGTCGCGACGTGCTGGCGCTCTTCGTCATAGCCGCTGTGGTGCTGGCATGGGGGTCATCGGTGACCTGGGGCTTCGGTCACGCGGGGCCGGCGTGGGTCCCGCTGACGGTGTTCGTGGTCGCGCTGTCGGCTGCGGTGGCGTGCTCCGGGCTGGCGCCGTCTGCCGCTGGCCCGCTGGGGGAGTGGCTCTCGTCGGTGACGCTGCCGGCCCTGGGCTCGGTGTCGCCGGACCGCTTCCTGCTGGTGCTCGGCGCCTTCGGCATCCAGCTCTCCACCGGCAACGTGCTCGTACGTCTGATCCTCAAGTCGAGCGGCACCATCAACCCGGGTGCCGACGGAGCGATGCCGCGTACGCCTCTCAAGGGCGGTCGCCTGCTGGGCCCGCTCGAGCGCGTCTTCATCCTCGCGCTCGCGCTGGGTGGTCAGGTGACGGCCGCTTCAGTCGTGGTCGCAGCCAAGGGCCTGCTCCGGTTCCCCGAGCTCTCGTCCCGACGCGACCAGGAGCGGATCCACCAGCTCACGGAGTATTTCCTGCTGGGGTCATTCGTGTCATGGCTCGTGGCGCTTGGGTCGTACGTGCTGCTGCTTTCGTGAGGTGCGTGCGGGCGCTACTCCTGGTGGCCCGAACCGCCCAGATCGACGCGCGTTCACCGCTACCAATGGATTCTCGAACGCGAGCAGTGGTTGGCTCACACCTTCCGCGCGGTTGGGTCGTCTCCCCCCGAAGTACTGACCACGTTTGGTCGCGGTGGCGTCGAAGTCAGAGCTCGGCGCGGGGCGGCCATAGCGGCGTGGGAGGTCTCGGAGGTCCTTGGCGTGACTCGCGAGCTGGTCGACCAGCGACCAACCCATTCTCGCGACCCGGGCACCACTACCTGACCCTGAGGACCCGCGACGCCGTCGTGCCGAGCAGCGCGGCGCCGAGTGCGCCGGCCAGGTTCCCCACGGTGGCGGGCACCACGGAGGGCCGGTCGTAGCAGCCGACGACCCGGCCGAGGACGTCATCGAGCGACTCGCGGAAGCAGTCGAGGAAGCGCGCGCCGCCGCCACCCAGGACTACCCGGTCCGGGCCGAGCAGGGTGAGCAGGTCGACCAGGCCGGTCCCAACTGCCTCGCCGTACGCCGCGAACAGGTCCGTCGCGGCCGGGTCGCCCGCGCGGGCGACTCCTGCTGCGGCGTCCAGGTCGAGGCCCAGGCGCGCCGCACCCGCCTCGAGCGCCGAGCGCGAGGCGCTCTGCTCCCAGCAGGACGACCGTCCGCAGTAGCAAGGTGCGCCGCCCGGGACACCGAGGTGTCCGGCCTCCGGGTGAGTGCCGGCGGCGGTCCGCAGGGGGACGCCGTCACTGAGCATCGCGACGCCCACCCCGGTGCCCAGCGTGACCATCAGCAGCGAGCGCGCGCCCCGGCCCGCGCCCAGTCGGGCCTCTGCGTGCGCCGCGGTCACGGCATCGTTGTCGATCACCACCGGAGCGGCGAACCGGTCCCGTAGCGCTCCGACCAGGTCGGCCCCGGTGTAGGCCGGGAGCGTGTCGGGGTTGCGGATCACCCCGTCCCTGTCGATCGGGCCGGAGGCGCCGATCCCGATGGCGGCGACAGGGCCGGAGGCGACCTCGGCCAACGCGTCGCCCAGGTCGACGACGGCGGCGCGGGGATCGGTGGCCGTGGCGACCGATCGGTCGGCGAGCACCGTGCCGGACGCGTCGGCGAGGACGATCCGGGTCCCGGTGCCGCCCAGGTCGACACCGAGGAACCGGTCGGACGCGATGCTCACAGGGCGGTCGTCACCTTGCTGCCGTAGAGAAAGGCGCCGGGGACGACGTCGTTGGCGCGCGCCAGGCTGACCGCGACAAGCTGAGCCACCACGGCACCGGTCGCGAGAGCGCTCAGCCCCGAGGACGTCGGGATCGCCAGAGTGTGGACGCCGGGCATGGGCTCGCCGCCGACCGCGTAGACGGTGGCGCCGGACGCGACCAGGTCGCGCGCGAGCGCGGGCAGGGTCTGGTCCCCGTCGGGAGCCCCGCCCGGGTAGAGGAACGCGGTCAGCCCAATGCCGGCCAGCTCGTAGGGACCGTGCCGGAACTCACCACCGACGTAGCCCTCCATCGGGACCTTCGAGCTCTCCTTGGTGATCAGGCCGGCGTACAACGCGGTGGCAGCCGAGTCGCCCTTGCCGATGGCGGCGACACGGACGCCGTCGAGGTTCAGCACCTGCTCGCCGAGGCCGCTCACGTCGGTCCGCTCGATCACCTCCTCGACGTCAGAGATGGTCGCCTCGAGGACGGCGTCGGTCGAGGTGCGGCCGAGGAAGGCATCGGTGATCCGGCTCTGGGCGACCAGGCTGTTCAGGTAGCTCTTGGTGCTGACCGTTGCCTCGGAGCCGCTGCGCAGCGGCACGAACACGTCGGCCCGCTGGGCCAAGGGGCTCGAGGTGTCCTCCGCGACGCCGATGGTCGCACCGACCCCCGGCCCTCGCCCGATCCGGTCGAGGAGCTCGACGACCTCGCCGCTGGCACCCGACTGGGAGGTCGCGACGAGCAGCGTGTCGGGGGTCAGCAGACCCGGGTTCTCGAGGAGGTCGCCGGTGTCGACGGCCCAGGCTGCGCGGCCGGCCCCGACGAGGGCGCGCCACGTGGGGAGGGCGACGTAGTGCGAGCTGCCCATACCGGTGAGGACCACGCGGTCCCAGGAGCGGCCTAGGAGGGCACGGGCGTCGTGGTCGAGCGGGTGTCCGACGAGGTCCTCCAGGGCCACGGGCTGGGCGTGGATGTCGCGCTCGAACGGGGTCAGGTCGGTGCTCATGTGGTTCCTTCGCGAAGGGTGTGGCTAGGACTGGGCGACGACGGCCGGGGTGACACCCGCGAGGGCGGCGGCGATCCGGGCGCCGATCATGGCGGTGGGGAGGTTGACGTTGCCCCGGGTGATCGCAGGCATGATTGATGCGTCCGCGACGTGCAGACCGCGGACCCCGTGCACCTCGCCGCGGTGGTCGACGACCGCAGTCGGGTCGCTCGCCGGGCCCATCTTGCAGGTGCCGGCGGGGTGGCAGTAGCTCGCGATCGCGTCGAGCGGGTCGACACCACGGCTCACGGGCTCGCCCAATTCGGCGGCGAGCACCGGCTGCTCGGTCATCCTCCGCAGCAGGCCGAGTGCCTCGTCGAGGACGGCGAGGTCGTGGCCCTCGGGATCGGTGCCGTAGGCGTGGTCGATGAGGGGGCGGCTGACGTCGCGGTCGGGGCTCAGGCGCACGGTCCCCTCAGACCGGGCGCGCATGGCGCCGCCGTAGAGGGTGACGGGCGGGAGGTCCGGGTGTCCGCTGTTGGCGCCCGCGACCATGAAGACGTGGACGTCGTAGGGCCCGTCGTCGCAGCGCGTGGACCGCAGCCGGCCTAGGCTCTGCTCGTCGGGTCCCCAGTCCATGGCGGCGAGTTGGGCGGGCAGCGCGGGTGTGCCGGTGAAGTCGAGTGCGACGCAGGCGTGGTCGAGCAGGTGCCGGCCCACCCCGGGTAGGTCGACGCGGACCGGGATGCCCAGGGCGGCGAGCTCGTCGGCGGGGCCGATGCCCGAGGCCAGGAGCAGGGCCGGTGAGTGGTAGGCGCCGGCGGCGACGACGACGCGGCTTGCCGAGACGGTCGTGGACGTGCCTTCGCGCACCACCCGGACGCCCTCCACGACGCCGTCGGCGACCAGGATCTCCTCGATCGGGGCGCCACCGACGATCGTGAGGTTGTCGAGGTCACGCACCTGGTCGAGGAAGGCGAACGAGGCGTTCCACCGCACGCCGTCGACGATGTTGATCGGCATCGGGCCGATCCCCTCACCCGCCTCGATGTCGTCGAGGTCGTCGGCGAAGGGGAGCCCGACGGCCAGCCCGGCGTCGACGAAGGCCCGCTGGGGAGGCGTGAGCTCAGCGGAGCGGTAGCGGCGCACGCGGAAGCGGTCGCGCACCCACTCGAGCAGCGGCAGCACCTCGGTCGCGGTCCAGCCCGCGTTGCCCTGAGCGGCCCACTCGTCGTAGTCGTGCCGTGCGCTCACCGAGGCGGTGCACCCGTTGTGGGCGGAGCACCCGCCGACGATGCGGGCCCGGGGAGTGTCGACGGTGCGACCCGGGCTCCCCCCTGCGGGGTCGAGCCGGACGTCGTGGGAGGTCGGGATGGCGAGCGCGTCGAGCATGTCGGCCGGCCAGCGCCCGGAGTTGCGAGGCCCGTAGTCCGGACCCGCCTCGAGGAGCAGCACCTGCTCGTCGGAGTGGCGGGCCAGGGTGGCCGCGAACGCTGCACCACCGGTGCCGGCGCCGACCACGACGGTGTCGGCGTACGACGGCAGCCCGGCGCTCATGCGACCACCAGTTCGGTGCCGGTCGCAGCGAGCTCGCGACGGTGCTCGTCGGCGAGTCCGGCGTCGGTGACCAGCCGGTCGACCCTCGAGATCGGGCACACCCGCACGAAGGCCTCAGCGCCGAACTTCCTGGCGTCCGCCACGAGCACCGTGCGCCGTGACGCGTCGAGCGCGGCGCGCTTCACGGCGGCGTCGTCGGTGTTCCACTCGGTGACCCCGGCATCCACCGAGAGCCCCGACGCGGTCATCAGGTAGACGTCGAAGCGGAAGCTGGACACCATCGCCAGCGCCTCGGGTCCGACCACGCTGAACTCGCCCGGGCGAATGGTGCCGCCGGGCACCATCACCCGCATCGAGGAGTCGGCGGCCAGCACCTGGGCGACCCGGACGTTGAGCGCGCAGACGGTCAGGTTGCGACCTAGCAACGCCTCGGCGATCGCCAGCCCGGTCGTGCCGCCGTCGAGCAGCACGGTCTGGCCGTCGATGACCTGCGCGGCAGCGGCCGCAGCGATCTGCTGCTTCGCCCCGGCGTTCGTCCGCTCGCGCAGGACGAACGGCGGCTCGAAGCTGCCTGAGGCCGAGGCGGCGGCTCCGCCGCGGGTACGGACGAGAAGCCCCTCAGACGCGAGCACGGTGAGGTCGCGGCGGATGGTCATGTCGGAGACCTCGAACCGCTCACCGAGCTCGGCGATCGACAGTGTGCCCTTCTGTCCCAGCAGCTGCAGGATCTCCTGGTGCCTGGATTCGGCGCTCATGTCGTCCACCTCTCGCATCCGGGTGCTCTGTGGGCTCGGTGGGCCCATGTGCATGGTGCCTGACGCGTTCACGGTAGGTCCGGAAGCTGGCCGGCGCGGGTCATCCAGCCGGTCCGGCCGGGACGCAGGTTGCGGCCGTAGAGGACCGCCACGCCGAGTAGCAGGTAGACCAGGGCGATGAGGGGCGCCAACCGGACCGGCATGTCGGGGAGCGGCTGCAGGCTGTTGTAGGCAATGAGCGCGAGCGCGACCGTTGAGATGACCGGTGCCACGACGTACTTCGCGACGGAGAACTCCTCGGGGTGCCTGGCGCGGATGAAGCGGAAGGCAGCGATGTTCATCAACACGAAGATGGGGATGTAGACGAAGGTGCCCGTGGTCCCGAACAGGTTGAAGAGGTTGAACGGGCCGAGCGGGATCCCTACCGCCAGCAGCATCACCAGGGCAACCGCGCTCTGGGCGAACACCGCGACGACCGGCGTGCCGCTGCCTGGCTGCACCCTGGCCAGGACGTCGGGAAGTGCACCCGTGCGAGCCATTCCGTACAAGGTGCGGGTCGCGCTGGTCGTGCACGCGATGCAGACCCCGAGTCCCGAGTTCACCAGGGCGATGAGGACGATCAGCGACGCGTCGTCGCCCCACAGCCGGTCGGCCAGCACGAAGGCCGGGGCCGTGGGGCTCTCGGCCATGGCCTGCAGGTCGTCGGTGCCCCATCCGATTTGGAGTCCCCAGGCCGTCACACAGTAGAAGAGCCCGATCAGGACCAGCGAGCCGACGATGGCGAACGGTACGAGACGCTTGGGGTCGCGCGACTCCTCACCGACCGCGGCCGCGCTCTCGAAGCCGGTGAACGCGAAGATCGACAGCACGATGGCCAGGAAGAACCCGGACCCGTCGGTGATGCTGCCCGGGTTGAAGCCCGAGGCGTTGATTCCGCCCGGGCCGGGGTTGAGCACGCCGCTCAGCGCCAGTCCCAGGCCGACCGCCATCTCGAAGCACGTCATCACGACCAGGAACTTGATGGAGATCGAGATGCCTCGGTGGGCCGCGGCCAGGCAGATCGCAAGGATCGCCACGGCGTAGACACCCCACGGGAGGTCGAAGCCAAACTGTGCCTCCAGCTCCTGCGACATGATCGCGCCGGTAAACGCGGCCAGCGCGGCGGGCACGATCGTCACCATCACGGCGTAGAGCCAGCCGGTGATGAAGCCGGCCCGCGGCCCGATCCCGGCCGAGACGAACGTGTAGAAGCCGCCGGCCGACGGCAGGTGCCGGGCCAGCCCGACCATCGGCACTGCGAGCATCAAGCAGACCGCGAACGCTGCGAGGTAGGTCAGCGGTGCCGCCCTGCCGGCTTGGCCCGTCGTGAAGGCGATCGTGTAGAAGACGCCCAGGGTGGGGGAGATCTGGGCGATGGACTGCATCAGGACGCCGACCGGCCCCACGGTGCCGGTCCTCAGTTGGGTTTGCTGCGTCGCTGTGCCCGGCATGGCCGGTGCAGGATGCTGAACGGTCACCTGGATCTCCTCGGGATATCTGTGATGTTCACTTCAATGTGCGAATAAACATGACATTTGATCGATATCGGCGTCAAGAGGCCGCAGCAAATTCATCCACCGTCGATGTCACATGACGACCACCCGACCTTCGGCGTCCAACGGCTACGCGCCCTCTTGCGAGGCGCAATCCTCGACTCAGCCCTCGACGTCCGCATCAGCAGACTGTGCGCTCGTTGGTCGCACGGAGGTGAGACGGCTGCTGGGATGTCGTGCCTCGTCGTTGATGGTGAGCACTTCGTGTCCGCCGCACGAACTGGCGTCAGTCCGACCTAGCCCACTCGCCGTGTGTCGGGGACGTCGGGATCTGCCGAGGTCCGAGCACCCAAGTTCATCGGCGACTACGGTGCGGAGGTGACCCACACCGACCATCAGCCGACCGACCGTCCGTGCGAGGACTGCGGTGGACTGGTCGTCGCCGGGCTTGAACCGTTCCGGTTTTCGACGACCCGGAACTGACTGCTACCGGACCGTCCAAGGTTGCAAGTGAGTGGTGCGCCAACCTGGATTGCCCCTCCAACCACGCCGTGCCAGGTGTGCGGCGGATCGGCGTCAACGAGTACATGTGCAAGGTATGGGGCGAGGACCTTCGCACACCCATGAGCGACGTCTTGGCGCATCGCCGGACGCACTGATCTGCCGCGATGAGTGCGTCCTTCCGCCCCTTGTCGGGACCGATCGACAACCCAGGAGGCACAGATGAGCACGGGTGACGAGCGGCTGGACGCCGTCGAGGGTCGCATCGACGAGGCCAAGGGGGCCGCCGACCGGTTCGAGGACAACGAGCGGCGGGGCCTCGGAGCGGTGACCGCCGAGCCCGCCGTCCTCAGCCGGGCGCAGGCTCGGCGCCGGCGGCGCGGCTGACCTCGGCCAAGCGCTGCTCCAGGAAG
Organism: Nocardioides zhouii; assembly: GCF_004137345.1. Lineage (GTDB taxonomy): Bacteria > Actinomycetota > Actinomycetes > Propionibacteriales > Nocardioidaceae > Nocardioides > Nocardioides zhouii. The sequence continues at coordinate 3,590 of NZ_SDWV01000033.1, read as the reverse complement.
GTGCGCTCCGCGGCGTTCGCCGTGAGCTCCATCGCGCGCCGGTACGACTCGGCCGCGCCGGCGGCGTCGCCGAGGCGGCGCAGCAGGTCGGCGCGGGTGGCGGGAAGGTAGGGGTAGTCGGCGAGCCGGGGATCGGTCGCCAGCTCGTCGAGGAGCGGCAGGGCGGCGGCCGGACCGTCGGCAAACGCCACGGCGGCGGCCCGGTTGAGCGCGACCACCGGGGTGTTCCACACCGCCAGCAGCCGGTCGTAGAGGTGCACGACGCGCGGCCAGTCGGTCTGCTCGAGGGACGGCGCCATCGCGTGTACGCCGGCGATCGCCGCCTGCAGGGTGAACCGCCCCGGTGGGCCGGACGCCAGCGCGCCGGCTGTCACCGTGAGCCCCTCCAGGATCGCGCGCTGGTCCCAGCGCGTCCGGTCCTGGTCGCCGAGAAGGAGCAGCCGGCCCTGCTCGGCGGTCCGGGCGGCCCGGCGCGCGTCGGTGAGGAGCAGCAGGCCCAGCAGGCCGCGGGTCTCGGCCTGCTCGGGGAGCAGCGCGGCGAGGGTGCGCGCGAGGTGCAGGGCCCGGTCGCAGAGCTCCTCACGGACGGGCGCGTCCCCCTGCCCGGCCGTATGGCCGGTGCTGAAGAGCAGGTGGACGGCGGTGAGCACGCTGTCCAGGCGCTCGGGCAGCTCCGCCCGGCCCGGAACCCGGTAGGGGATCCGCGCTTCGGAGATCTTCTTCTTGGCCCGGGTGATCCGTGCCGCCATCGTCGGCTCGGACACCAGGAAGGCCCGGGCGACGTCGGGCGTGGGAACGCCGCAGACCAGGCGCAGGGTAAGGGCGACGCGGGCCTCGGGGGCTAGGGTGGGGTGGCAGCAGGTGAACACCAGCCGGAGCCGGTCGTCCGGCACCGCGGCGTAGGGCCAGTCCAGGTCGGCCGGGTCGTGCGGATCGACGGTCGCCGGCTCCACGAGCAGCGGGAGCTTGCGCCGGAGGGTGACCTCGCGACGCAACCGGTCCAGCGCCTTGTTGCGCGCCGCCGTGGTCAGCCACGCGCCGGGCCGCTCCGGGACGCCGCCCCGGGTCCAGGCCTGCAGCGCGCTGACGTACGCCTCCTGCGCGCACTCCTCCGCGAGGTCCAGGTCGCCCGCGACGCGCACCGTGGCGGACAGCACGAAGGCCCACTCGGAGCGGTGGGCCTGCGCCAGCGCGGCAGCGACCGCGTCCGCCCGCATGGCGGACGCGGTCGGCTGGTCGCTAGGAGCGATCAGAACGGGTTCGTCGTCGGGTCCACGACCGGGCGGACCTCGACGCCGCCACCGGGGGCCGGGGCCGGGCACAGCTTGGCGATCTCGACGGCGTGGTCGAGGTCGCGCGCCTCGATGACGTAGATGCCGTTGAGGGCCTCCTTGGTCTCGACGAACGGGCCGTCCGTCACCGTGCCGCCACCCTTGATCGTGGTGGCCGTCGTAGGGGGCGCGAGCGCCTCTCCGCCCGCCAGGGACCCACCGAGCGCGAAGACCTGCTCGACGAACTTGCTGTGGGCGTCGACCACCGCGGGCCACGCCTCGGGCGAGATGTTCTCGTAGAAGGCCGGGTCTTCGTAGATGAGGATCGCGTACTTGGCCATGGAGGTGCCTCCGGAACTGGGTCGCGGGCCGGCCTGTCCGGCTCCGTCATTAGTGACGACGAACATCCTGCCGCCGGATCGACAGCCAGGCATGGATCTACATCAAGATCTTTCCGGCGCCGCCGCCGCCGTGCGTGCCGGAGTCCGCCTTGCGTGCTGAAGTGCACTCCAGCGGCCCCACCTGGTGCCCCGTCTCGACGCGGAGCGTCTGGTGTCCCCGATGTGCTTCACGCGACGAGCATCGCGTGGCCTCCCACAGGTGGAAGAGGTCGTGACCGACTTGCAACGTCCGGATCCGACGCGATCCGAGTGTCACCTGATGCCGCTGACCGGTGATCGCGGGCACCGGTCACACAAGTCAAGGGCGGCCTGCCTTCTCCGCGTGGTGCACTCGTGTCGTGACCACTCCGAAGGACGTTTTGTCTGCGATTTCTCGACTCGACACCAGCGAGTCGAAGCGTCCACTGCTGATATGCATCGACGGCTTAGGAGGTTCAGGTAAGTCGACCATGGCCGTCGCTATCCGCGACGCCCCAGAAGTCTTGGCCGTCGTCGAAGGCGACGATTTCTACGGACCGGCAGAGGACGAGTGGGCAGCCTTCACTGCGCAGCAGGGATACGAGCGATTCTTTGACCACGAGCGCTTGGCTCGTGAGGTGCTCCGACCATTGCGCCGCGGGGAAGACACCCGCTATCAGCGATACGACTGGCAGAACAACGTGCTAGGCGACTGGGTAGAGCTCCCCGCCCAGGGCGTCGTCGCAGTCGAAGGCGTCTACATGCTGCGCCCCCAGTTGCGCGAGTTCTGGGACCTGTCTCTCTTCGTCGACACCCCGTGGCCGATACGGCTGGACCGACAAGTCTCTCGCGGTCAGAACACCGAACAGTCCATCAAACTCTGGACGGACGCAGAGAAGTACTACGAGCGAACGTTCGAGCCAGCAAGCCGAGCGGATTTCGTACTGCCAGGTCACTAACCCAGCGTTGCAGGCGGGGTCCCGTACCGCGCTGCCAGGAGACGTCCGGATCTAATGGCTTGTGCCGGGCATGTTTGGCAGGCTCGGTTCTGGTAGCGGCTGGCGGGTCAGCACTCTTCGGATCTGGCCTGATAGGTCTTTCGGCAGACCGTGCGCCTGCTGGTCGTGAGGAGGCGTGATCGCTGCTGGGATGACGTGCCCCGTGAGGCTTGCGGTGAGCACTTGACCATTAGATCGCCGGTTGTCTCCTCCACGCTGCTGGGGATCTGCGCGGTGCAGACCCGGGGATAGGAGGCAGGAATGCTTTTCGTAGGTGATGACTGGGCCGAAGACCACCACGACATCGAGATAGTGGATGAGGACGGCAAACTGTTGGCCCGTCGACGACTACCCGAAGGCTTGGACGGGGTCGCTCGTCTCCACGGCCTGATCGCAGAGAAGATGCCCGCTGAGTGGGTCGACCTGGACTCCGCGGACGCAGCGGCGATGGTGAAGATTGGCATCGAAACCGACCGGGGATCGTGGGTCGCTGCATTGACCACGGCAGGCTACGAGGTCTTCGCGATCAATCCACTCTCAGTGGCCCGGTATCGCGAGCGGCACTCGACCTCGGGAGCGAAGTCCGATGCTGCTGACGCGCATCTGTTGGCCGAGATCGTCCGGCTGGACCGAGCACACCACCGGCCCGTGGCCGGCGACAGCAACGAGGGCGAGGCGATCAAGCTGACCGCCCGTACCCACCAGTCACTGATCTGGGACCGCACCCGCCACGTGCTGCGGCTGCGATCGACGCTGCGGGAGTACTTTCCTGCGGCCCTGCAGGCGTTTGAAGATCTCGATGCTCCCGACGCCCTCGAGCTGCTGGGCCGCGCGCCGGACCCCGATCAGGCTGCTCGGTTGAGTCTGAGAGTGATCACCGCTGCCGAGCCTGTCAAGGTTTCTGTGTAAGGGGCCGGTCATTTCAGGTGGGGGTTGATCCGGTCGGGGTAGGCCAGCGCGAG
>NZ_SDWV01000032.1 GCF_004137345.1 Nocardioides zhouii | reverse complement strand
GGTGGCTCGGGTTCGTCGATCCGGGTGGTGCCGGTCCGGTCGCGTCGGTAGCGGTGGCCGTGGGGGCTCGTCCACTCAAAGACACCTGGCGCGACCATGCGGTAGGTCCAGGCGGAGTGGGTCTTGAGGCGGTGGTGGTAGCGACACAGCGCGGCCAGGTTGTGCGTGGCGGTCGGGCCGGGTTGTGGCCTGCCTTCGGCTGCTGCGTCGTGGTCGTACTCGACGACATGGTCGACGTCGCAGCGCCGGGCTGGTCGGGTGCACCAGGGGAACACGCAGGTCCGGTCGCGGAGAACGATCTGCTCGCGGATCCGGTCGGGGATCTCGTACGCCGGCGTCGACAGCTCGGCTTGCAAGTCGATCACGGGTTTGATGGTGACCGTGGTGCGGGAGTCGGCGCACCAGCCCATGACCTGGTCGAGGAGGACCAGTCGCTGGCCGTTCTCCATGTGGCCGGTGGGACCGAAGACCGTCTGCTCGCCCACGGTGGATGCGTCGAAGTGGGCGTGGACGACGACCTCCCGGGCAGCCGGCAGACCATCCTCGTTGCCGCCGGAGCGGTGGCCTTGGCTGAACAGGTCCAGCGCGGTCTGGGTGCGGGCGAGGTCGCCGAGGGCCTTGGCGCGGCGTACGTCCAACGAGTCGGTCGACCCGAGTGCCTTCTGCGCCGCAGCGTTGTGGCTCAACGCCTGGTCCAGGTCGAGGGCGTCGGCGAGGTCGAGGTCGGCCTCGACATGCAGGGTCCCGGCGTAGTGGACGTCCTCCTTGTTGACCGTGACGTGGCGTGGGTCGACGGAGAGGTAGCCGTCCTCCGGATCAGCTGCCGGGTCCGGTGTGGCGAGCTCGAACCTCTTGATGGTCTCGGCGACCAGCCGGTCGAGCTGGGCGGTGCCGATGCGTCCGGCGACGGCGGCGACCTGGGAGTCGATCCACTGGGCGGCGTCCATCGTCAGTGCGGGTGAGGTGTGGATGGTCGTCTCGGCGACGAATCGGGCCCGCCAGGAAGGCACGCGCCCGGACTGAACCTGGTCCCAGAGCCGGGGGAGTCGGTGGCGGAACTCGAGGGCGTGACCGATGAGCTTCTTCGCCGCCGTGGTCGAGATCCCGAGGACGGCACCGAGTTCGGCCACACAAAACTCCGCCACCAGCGGGCAACCCTCGCCGGCGATGGGTTCCTCGCCCTCGCAGCCGGGAACGGTGAACGCCGCCGCGGAGTGGATCGACTCCGGCGGGTGGAGGTCGGCCCACCGGGCGGCGAGGTCGAGCTGGCGCGCGGCTGCGGCGTCCTCCTCGGTGCGCGCCTCCCTGATCGAGGCGAGCAGAGCGCTGGTCGAGGTGTCATCCTCGGCCTTCTCCTGCACCCGCTCCAGCATCTCGATCATGCGTTCGACTCTAGAGAAGCCCACCGACAGTCGGGCGACGCTCTGCACAGCCGGACCACAGGTCGTCCTCACCGTCCTCTCACCTGCGACTCCTAGCGTGGAGTCATGCATCACGACACCCCCACCACTCCGCGCACCGACCGCGTCGCCGTCGTCGTCAACACCGCGTCCCGCACCGGCGCCCGGGCGCTCCCGCTCGTCTCGGCCGCGCTGGGACGTACGGCCGAGGAGGTCGTCGTCTACCCGGCCCACGGAGGGCTGGAGCTGCTGGACGCGCTCGGGGCCGCGATGGACGACGAGCCCGACCTGCTGGTCGTGGGAGGTGGCGACGGCACCATCGGCTGCGCGGCGGGCCTCGTGGCGCACACGCGCACCACGCTCGGCGTGCTTCCGCTCGGCACCGCCAACGACTTCGCCCGGACGCTCGAGATCCCGACCGCACTGACCGACGCGGTGGACACGCTCCTGACCGGGAAGGTCGTGGACGTCGACCTCGGCCGGGTCGACGGACGGGCCTACCTCAACGTCGCATCCCTGGGGCTGTCGGTGGCTGTCACGCGCCGCCTCACGCCGGGCCTCAAGCGCCGGCTCGGGCGGTTCGCGTATCCCGCGGCCACGCTCGCCGCGTACCGCGACCACCGACCGTTCTCGGCCAGCCTCGAGCTCGAGGACGGGACGGTCCTCGAGCTGCACGACCTGATGCAGGTGGCCGTCGGCAACGGCCGGCACTACGGCGGCGGTCTGACCGTCGCACCGAACGCCTCGATCGACGACCACCTCCTCGACGTGTACGCCGTCGGGCAGGGCCGGCTGCGCGACCACGTGTCGATCGCGCGCCTGCTGCGCACCGGCCACCTCGTCGAGCACGACCGGGTGCACCACCTCACCGCTCGCCGGCTGACGCTCCTCACCGACGAGCCCCTGGAGATCAACCTCGACGGGGAGGTAGCCGCCACCACACCGGCGACGTTCGAGGTGGACCGCAACGCCCTCCACGTCGTCGTACCCGCCCACAGCCGAGCCGCCCGGATGGATGGCGCGCCGATTCCCTAGGATCGACCCGTGGGCATCCAGATCACGCCGAGCATCCTCAACGCCGACCTGTCGCGCCTTGCCGACGAGGTGGCCCGGATCCCCAGTGCCGACTGGGTGCACGTCGACGTGATGGACAACCACTTCGTCCCCAACCTCACCCTCGGCCTCCCGGTCATTGAGGCGCTGAGCAAGCACGCCTCGCAGCCGATCGACGTGCACCTGATGATCGAGGACGCCGATCGGTGGGCTCCGGCGTACGCCGAGGCTGGCTGCGGGTCGGTGACGTTCCACGCCGAAGCCGCCACGGCCCCGGTGCGGCTGGCCCGCGAGATCCGCGCCCAGGGCGCGCGGGCTGCGATGGCGCTCAAACCGGCCACGCCGATCGAGCCGTACGAGGCGCTCCTCCCGGAGCTCGACATGGTCCTCATCATGACCGTCGAGCCGGGCTTCGGCGGCCAGAAGTTCCTCGACCTGTGCCTGCCCAAGATCCGCACGGCCCGTGAGCTGATGCGCAAGCACGGCGTCGAGACCTGGCTCCAGGTCGACGGCGGCGTCTCGCTCGAGACCATCGAGCGCTGCGCCGAGGCCGGTGCTGACGTGTTCGTCGCCGGGTCGGCCGTCTTCTCCGCCGACGACCCCGACGCGATGGTGCGCGGGCTCAAGGCGAAGGCCGAAGCCGCCTCGCGATGAGCAGGAGAGCCACGGCTGACGACATCCACGCCACCGCGCTCGGCATGCCACACGTGACCGTGGCTCAGGGCACGAACCCCGTCTACCAGGTGGGCGGCAAGTCCTTCGTCTTCTTCCGTACGCCTCGACCCGACGCCGTCGACCCCGAGTCGGGTGAGCGCTACGACGACGTCATCGTCCTGTGGGTTGGCTCGGAGGGCGACAAGGAGGCGCTGCTGCAGGACGAGCGACTGCCGCTCTTCACCACGCCCCACTTCGACGGCCACCCGTCCATCCTCGTACGGGCGTCGCGGGTCGGTGAGATGGAGCGCGACGAGCTGGTCGAGATCGTCCAGGAGGCGTGGCTCGCCCAGGCCTCGGCGACGCGCCGCCGTCACTGGCTCGCCGAACGCCACCTCGATCCCTGAGGACCGCTCCGTAGATTGGCGGCATGACCGAATCCGTCTGGGACTACCCGCGCCCGCCGCGGGTCGAGGAGAGCGACGAGCACGTCGTCGTGACGCACCGCGGCGTCGTGCTCGCCGACACGACCGGTAGCCTGCGCGTCCTCGAGACCAGCCACCCGCCGACGTACTACCTGCCGCGCTCCGCCTTCGCCGAGGGCGTGCTCCGGACCGGCCAGCGCGGTGCGTCGTGGTGCGAGTGGAAGGGAGGCGCCGACTACTTCGACCTCGTGGTCGGTGACGAAGTGCTGACCGCCGTCGCGTGGACGTACCCGACACCGGCGTCGGGATTCGAAGCGCTCACCGACCACATCGCGCTCTACCCCGGTCGGGTCGACCAGTGCACGGTCGACGGCGAGGTCGTCGAGCCGCAGCCGGGGAACTTCTACGGCGGCTGGATCACCTCGCGCGTCACCGGACCGTTCAAGGGATCACCGGGCACGTCGGGCTGGTGACGTCGTACGCCGGGTCGTCAGCCGGCGAAGAGGGTCAGCCGCTGGCGGATGATCTTGCGCCGGAGCACGACCCGGCGCTTGCCGTCGTGGCCGATGCGGAGCCGGTCGAGCTCCCAGCCGCCGTGCTCGGCGCGCTCGACGATCATCCGGGTGACGACGTTGCGCGAGAAGTCGGGGGGCAGCACGAGCGTCTCGAACTCCCACTCGATACCGCGTCCGGGTGGACGGCGCTGGATCCTGGCCACGTGATCTCCCCTCGGGGTCAGTCGGCGGACACGTCGTCGAGGGCCTCGACGATCTCGGCGGGCAGGGTCAGGTCCTCGATCCCGAGTGCGCCGTCGAGCTGCGCAGCGGTGCGTGCCCCCACGATCGGAGCGGTCACGCCGGGCCGGTCGCGGACCCACACCAGCGCCACCTCGAGCGGCGACCAGCCGAGCCCGTCGGCGGCACGCACGACCGCCTCGACGATCCCGCGACCGCGGTCGTCGAGGTAGGCACCGACGAAGCCGGCGAAGTGCTCGGTGGCGCCGCGCGAGTCGGACGGCGTACCGGTGCGGTACTTGCCGGTCAGCACGCCCCGGCCCAGCGGCGACCACGGCAGCACGCCGAGGCCGAGGGCCTTCGCGGCGGGGAGCACCTCGTGCTCGACGTGGCGGTTGAGCAGGGAGTACTCCACCTGGGTGGAGGCGAGGGGAGTGCGGCCCGGCACGGCGCGCTGCCAGGTCGCGGCCTGGGCGGTCTGCCAGCCGCTGTAGTTGGAGATGCCGACGTACGACGCGCGACCCGACGACACCGCGAGGTCGAGCGCCGTGAGGGTCTCCTCGACCGGCGTCTCGTCGGTCCACACGTGCACCTGCCACAGGTCGACGTGGTCGACGCCGAGCCGCTTCAGGGAGGCGTCGAGGCTGGTCAGGAGGTGCCCGCGCGAGGTGTTGGTGACCCGCTGGCCCGTACGCCGCGAGATGCCGGCCTTCGTCGCGAGGACGACCTCGTCGCGGGCCACGACGTCGCCGAGCAGGGTGCCGATCAGCTCCTCGCTGGCACCGTCGCCGTAGCCGGCCGCGGTGTCGACCAGCGTGCCGCCCGCCTCGGCGAAGGCGATGAGCTGGTCGCGGGCCTCGTGCTCGTCGGTGTCCCGGCCCCAGGTCATGGTGCCCAGGCCCAGTCGGGAGACCTTCAGGCCGGTGGCGCCGAGCGAACGCTGCTGCATGGGGGTGAGAGTAGCCACGGGTCCTGCGTGGACGAACGGGACGCGCCCGTAGGCTCACGCCCTGTGACGGATCTCCTCAAGGCCGTGGTCCTCGGCATCATCCAGGGACTCACGGAGTTCCTGCCCATCTCGAGCAGCGCGCACCTGCGGATCTTCCCCGAGCTGTTCGGGTGGGGCGACCCGGGAGCGGCCTTCACCGCCGTCATCCAGATCGGCACCGAGCTGGCCGTGCTGATCTACTTCCGCAAGGACATCTGGCGCATCGGTAGCGCGTGGGTGCGGTCGCTGTTCCGCGCGGAGTACCGCGGCACGCTCGACTCGCGGATGGGCTGGTACATCATCGTCGGCTCGCTGCCGATCGTCGTGCTGGGCGTGCTGCTCAAGGACGTCATCGAGCGCGACTTCCGCAACCTCTGGATCATCGGCACCACGCTGATCGTGATGGGCGTCGTGCTCGGCATCGCCGACCGCGTCGGCCGTACGGATCGGCCGATCGGCAAGATCACCCTCAAGGACGCGGCGCTGATGGGCGTCGCGCAGGCGCTCGCGCTGATCCCCGGGGTCTCCCGGTCGGGCGCGACGATCTCGATGGGCCGCTTCCTCGGCTTCGACCGCGAGGCGGCCACCCGCTTCGCTTTCCTCCTGGCGATCCCTGCAGTCGTCGGCGCAGGGCTCTTCGAGCTCAAGGAGATCCCCAACGGCCACAACGACTTCGGGTGGGGGCCGACCCTCACCGCGACGGTGGTCTCCTTCGTCGTCGGGTACGCCGCCATCGCGTGGCTGCTGCGCTACGTCAGCACCCGGTCGTACACGCCGTTCGTCGTCTACCGGATCCTGCTCGGCGCCGGCACGCTCATCCTGCTCGGCGCCGGCGTGCTGACCGCCTGAACGTGTCGACCAGCAGGGCCAGCGCGATCACCTGCGTGACGGCGACCACCGCGACGAGGGCGGGCAGCGACCGCTCGTAGAGCCAGCCGGCACCCACGCCGCCGACGATCGCCAGCAGACCCTGGATGGCCGCGAAGACGCCGTACGCCGTGGCCCGTCGCGGCGCCTCGACGAGGTCCGCGACCACCGCCTTGATGGTCGAGTCCTGCACGCCCTGCGCGAAGCCCCACGCCATGACACCGGCGAGGACGGCGACCAGCGCCGAGCCCAGCGCGAGCGCCGGCACGAGGGCGACCAGCACCGGGACGACCAGCAGCACCCGCGGGCCGGTGCGGTCGTAGACCGTGCCGACGGCAAGGGCCGCAACCGCCTCGACGGCCATCGCTGCGGCGTACACGAGCGGCACCGCCGCGACGGGCAGCAGGCCCTCGACGGTGAGGTGGTAGCCGATGATGCCGAAGGTGACGAGCGCGCCGGTGGTGAGCGACGCCGCGATCGCGTAGCGGAAGAAGTCACCTGACAGGCCCGCCCCGACCGCCTCGGCCCACCAGCCGCGGCGCTCGCCCGGTTCGCTGCGTACGGTCGCCGACTCGTCGTACACGCCCGGATCGGGGACCCTGCGGCGCAGCGTGAGCAGCAGGACCATCGCGATGGCACCCGGGACGGCCAGCACGGCCATGCCCGTCCACAGCGAGCTGAGGGCAACCACGCCGGCCACGAGGAGGGGACCCGCGAAGGCGCCGACCTGGTCGAGCGCTTTGTGCACGCCGAACCCGCGGCCCCGTCCGACGGCCACCGCGACCTGGGCGAGCAGCGCCGACTTCGACGGAGACCGGATCGCCTTGCCGAGCCGCTCGAGCAGGATCATGGTCGCGCCGAAGGCGAGCCCGGCGACGCCGAGGCGCGGGGCCAGGGCGAGCAGCGGCACGCAGACGGCGGTCAGCCCGTAGCCGAGGATCGTGAGCGACCAGTAGCGCCCCGTGCGGTCGGCGAGCGGGCCGAACGCCAGGCGCAGCACCAGCGCGACCGCCTCGCCAGCGCCCGTGACGAGCCCGACGACCACCGCGGAGGCGCCGAGGCCGGCCAGCAGCGGTCCGTAGACCGAGCGCGCACCCTCGTAGACCATGTCGGCGAACAGGCTGACGAAGCCGAACCACCACACCACCCGCCAGGCCGAGGGAGCAGGTCGGGTCACAGCCACCCGGACTTCTTGAAGAACCAGAGCAGGAAGGCGGACGCCCCGACCATCAGGAGCAGCGCGAACGGGTAGCCGTAGGTCCAGTGCAGCTCGGGCATGTGGTCGAAGTTCATGCCGTAGACGCCGGCAATGAGGGTGGGGACCACGACGAGTGCCGCGCCGGCTGAGATCTTGCGCATGTCGTCGTTCTGCTGGACCGAGATCCGCGCCAGGTGGGCGTCGAACGCGGTCGACAGCAGGACGTCGAGGTTGTCGATCACCTCGGACACGCGCTGGAGGTGGTCGGCCACGTCGCGGAAGTAGGTCGCGGTCTCGGGAGTGATGCGCTCGTCGGCTCCCATCGCAAACTTCCGCATCGGCTCGCGCAGCGGCATGACCGCACGGCGCACCTCCGCGATCTCGCGCTTGAGCACATAGATGCGATTGGAGTCGTTCGTGCGGGCCTCGGAGAAGACCGACTCCTCGACCTCGTCGACGTCCTCCTCCAGCAGGTCGCCGACCTTCTCGTACTCGTCGACCACGCGGTCGCAGATGGCGTAGAGCACGGCCATCGGACCGTGCTCCAGCACCTTGGCCCGGTGCTCGAGGTCGCGGCGGGAGCCCGCGAGGTCGATGCCCTGACCGTGGCGGACGGTCACGACGAAGTCCTTGCCGATGAACATGTTGATCTCGCCGGTCTCGACCGCGTCCTCCTCGTCGACGTACCAGAGCGTCTTGAGGACGAGGAACAGCGTGTCGTCGTAGCGCTCGAGCTTGGGGCGCTGGTGGGAGTCGCCGGCGTCCTCGACGGCCAGCGGGTGCAGGTCGAAGGTGCGCGCGATGAGGTCGAGCTCGTCGGGGCTCGGGTCGTGGATGCCGATCCACTGGAAGTCGCCCGGGTCGCACGGGACCCGCGCCGAGCCGAGGCTCTGGTCGTCGTCCGTGCCGAGCTGCACCCGCTTGCCCTGGTGGTAGAGGGCGTTGTCGACGATCACGGGCTCAGGCTAATCCCACTAGCCTCGGGATCGTGCCCACCGTCATCCTCGTCCGACACGGCCGATCGACCGCCAACACCGCCGGCGTGCTCGCCGGGCGTACGCCGGGGGTGCACCTCGACGACGTCGGCGTGAAGCAGGCCGCCGCCGTCGGCGAGCGACTGGCGGGCGTACGCCTCGCTGCTGCCGTCACCAGCCCGCTGGAGCGGTGCCGCGAGACGAGCAAGGAGATCACCGGTCGACAGGCCGCGCCGCTGCGCGCGAGCACCGACAAGCAGCTGTCCGAGTGCGACTACGGCGACTGGCAGGGCCGGCCGTTGAAGGACCTCTCCAAGGAGAAGCTCTGGAAGACCGTGCAGGCCCAGCCGTCGGCGGCAACCTTCCCGGGTGGCGAGTCGATGCGGGCCATGCAGGACCGCGCGGTCGCCGCGATCCGGCGGCACGGCGCGCGGGTCGGCGCGGAGCACGGCGAGGACGCGGTCTGGCTCGCGGTGAGCCACGGCGACGTGATCAAGTCGATCCTCGCCGACGCCCTCGGAACGCACCTGGACCTCTTCCAGCGGATCCACGTCGACCCGGCCTCGGTGTCGATCGTGAGCTACACCGACACGCGCCCGTTCGTCCTCGGCACCAACACCCACGGCGGCGACCTGTCCTGGCTCAACGCGCCCGCCAAGACGCGGCGCCGCTCGTCGCGCTCCACCCGCACCGACGCCGCAGTCGGCGGGGGATCAGGCCCCGAGACCCCTCAGCAGGCCTAGACAGGCACGTCCTAGGGTGAGTGGCATGCCTGTCGTGCACCGCTTCGACCCGCCCGAGCGCTTCGTCGCCGGCACCGTTGGCGAGCCCGGCTCGCGCACCTTCTTCCTCCAGGCGCGCGAGGGGGCGCGGGTGGTCAGCGTCTCGCTCGAGAAGCAGCAGGTCGCTGCTCTCGCCGAGCGCATCGACGAGCTGCTCGACGAGCTGATGAGCGCGGCCGGCGACGAGGTGCTGATCCCGGCGATCACGCCGCGCGACATGGTCGACGGCCGGCCCCTCGAGCAGCCGATCCAGGAGGAGTTCCGCGCCGGCACGATGACGCTGTCGTGGGACGGCGACGACGAGCGCATCGTGATCGAGGTCTTCCCGTTCACCGAGGCCGCCGTCGTCTCGCCCGAGCAGCTCCAGGAGGACCTGGAGGACCTGCTCGAGCCGGAGCCGGACGAGATCCTGCTGGTCCGGCTCACCGCGGCCGCGGCGCGGTCCTTCGTCGAACGCTCGCGCAGCGTGGTGGGTGCCGGCCGCCCCGACTGCCCCTTCTGCGGCGAGCCCGTCGACCCCGACGGCCACCTGTGCGTACGGTCCAACGGCTTCCGGCGTCGTGACCCCTGATCGCATGCTCCCGCGCGACTTCCCGACCGGCGAGCTGACCCTCCACGGCCGGGTCCTGCCCGCGTCCAACGCGACCTTCGTCGGTGAGATCGATGGCGTGCGCGTGGTCTACAAGCCGATCGCCGGCGAGCGCCCGCTCTGGGACTTCCCCGACGGCACCCTGGCCGCGCGCGAGGTGGCGGCGTACGCCGTGTCGGAGGCGCTCGGCTGGGACATCGTCCCGCCGACCGTCCTCCGCGAAGGGCCGCACGGCGAAGGCATGGTCCAGCTGTGGCGCGACGAGGTCGAGGACCAGGCGCCCGTCGACATCGTCGGCGAGGGGGACACGCCCGAGGGGTTCCGCCACGTCTTCGACGGCCTCGACGCCCACGACCAGCCCGTCTCGCTGGTGCACGAGGACTCCGCCGAGCTGCGCCGGATGGCGCTCTTCGACGTCGTGGTCAACAACGCCGACCGCAAGGGCGGCCACGTCCTCCCGATGGCCGACGGCCACCGCCACGGCGTCGACCACGGCCTGACCTTCCACGTCGAGAACAAGCTGCGCACGGTGCTCTGGGGCTTCGTGGGCGAGCCGGTCTCCGACGACGAGGCCGAAGGGCTGCGCCGCCTGGCCTCCGCCCTCGACGGCAAACTCGGCACCACCCTCGCCGGCCTGCTGGCGAGCGACGAGCTGGCGGTCACCGCTCGGCGGCTTCGTCGGCTGCTGGACCGCGGGGTCTTCCCGGCGCCCGCCTCGTCGGCGTACCCCGTCATCCCCTGGCCGCCGTTCTGAGACCGGCAGTCGCCGGCGAGGAACGAGCCGGCGGCGTGGGCCGGGCCGGATCGAGTAGGCCCGCGGGCGAGGGACGAGCCCGCGCAAGGCCGTATCGAGATCTCCCCCATCAGGGGCTTCCGCGCGGCCGATAGGCTGCGCACCATGCGTTCCTGGTCGTCGCCCGACGTTCCCCGACTGCCCGTGACGGGCCCGGTGGTCCGGGTCCACGACACCGCGAGCGGCCAGGTCGTCGAGACACGGCCCGAGGGTCCGGCGCGGATGTACGTCTGCGGCATCACGCCGTACGACGCGACGCACATCGGCCACGCGGCGACGTACGTCGGCTTCGACCTGCTCCACCGGGCCTGGCACAACGCCGGCCACGACGTGACCTACGTCCAGAACGTCACCGACGTCGACGACCCCCTGCTCGAGCGGGCGACCAAGGTCAAGGTCGACTGGGTCGAGCTCGCCGAGCGCGAGACGCAGCTCTTCCGCGACGACATGGAGGCGCTGCGGGTGCTGCCGCCCGCGCACTACATCGGCGCCGTCGAGTCGATCCCGCAGGTCATCGAGCTGATCCAGCGCCTCGACGGTGCCGGTGCCGTCTACAAGGTCGAGGACGACCTCTACTTCTCGGTGACCGCCGACGACGCGTTCGGCTCGGTGTCCGGGCTCGACCGCGAGGCGATGCTGGGGATCTTCGGCGAGCGTGGGGGAGACCCCGACCGCGTCGGCAAGAAGGACCCGCTCGACTGCCTGCTGTGGCGCGCCGAGCGTCCGGGCGAGCCCTCCTGGGAGAGCCCCTTTGGTGCGGGCCGGCCGGGCTGGCACATCGAGTGCACCGCCATCGCCCTCGACCACCTCGGCACGTCGTTCGACGTACAAGGAGGCGGCAGCGACCTCGTCTTCCCGCACCACGAGATGTCCGCCGGCCACGGCCAGGTCGCCCACCCCGGCGAACAGTTCGCCGGCATCTACGCTCACGCCGGGATGGTGGCCTACGACGGCGAGAAGATGTCGAAGTCCAAGGGCAACCTCGTCTTCGTCTCCGCGCTGCGGATGAGCGAGGTCGACCCGATGGCCATCCGGCTGGTGCTCCTGCGCCACCACTACCGCAGCGACTGGGAGTGGACCGACGACCAGCTCTGGGCCGCCGTCGACACCCTCGCCGACTGGCGCCGGGCGCTCGCCCTCGGCTACGGCGCCGACTCCGCCCCGGTCGTCGAGCGGGTGCTCACCGCCCTGGCCGACGACCTCGACGCCCCGACCGCGGTCGCCGCCGTCCAGGAGTGGGTCGACGCCACCCTCGGCACCACAGGCCTCGCCGACACCTCCGACCACGAGGCGGCAGCGACCATCCACCGCCTCCTCGACGCCGCCCTCGGCCTCGCGCTCTGACGTACGCCTGCCGTCTCCCTCGTGTCCATCGTCGGACTCGAGCGGCCATATGTCCGCTCGAGTGACGACCTGGACGCCGTCGCGGACTGGTCGACAGATATGGACGCCAGACGCACGCCATGGCGGGCGTTGAGCGGCCATATGTCCGCTCGAGTCACGATCTGGACGGGTCGTGGGGACGCCCTCAGTCGGTGTCGCGGCGCTTGAGGTAGCGCTCGAACTCCCGCGCGATCGCCTCGCCGCTGGCCTCGGGGAGGTCGGCGGTGTCGCGGGTCTCCTCGAGCGCACGGACGTAGTCGGCGACGTCCTCGTCCTCGGCAGCCAGCTCGTCGACGCCGCGCTCCCAGGCCTTGGCGTCCTCGACCAGGTCACCCAGCGGCATCGGCGCCTGGAGCAGCTCCTCGAGCTGGCCGAGCAGCGCGAGCGTGGCCTTGGGGCACGGCGGCTGGGCGACGTAGTGGGGGACCGCGGCCCAGTAGGACACCGCCGGGATGTCGAGCTGGGTGCACGCGTCGTTGAAGACGCCGACGATGCCGGTCGGCCCCTCGTACGTCGACTGCTCGAGGTCGAGTCGGTCGACGAGCTCCGGCTCGGTGGCCGTCCCGGTGACCGGGATGGGTCGGGTGTGCGGGGTGTCGGCCAGGAGCGCCCCGAGAGTGATCACCAGCTCAGCACCCAGGTCGTCGCAGGCGGCGAGCAGCTCGGCGCAGAACTGGCGCCACTTCATGCTCGGCTCGATCCCGCGGACCAGGATGATGTCGCGGTCGAGCTCGGCGGGGCGCGCCACCGCGATCCGGGTGGTGGGCCAGGCGAGGCGGCGGTGACCGTTGACGTCGGTGCTGATGATCGGCCGGTTGACCTGGAAGTCGTAGAACTCCTCCGGGTCGATGGCACCGATCACCTCGGCCTTCCACTCCTCCATCAGGTGGTCGACGAGGCCGGAGGCCGCGTCCGCGGCGTCGTTCCACCCCTCGAAGGCGGCGATCACCACGGGGGAGACCAGGTCCTGCAGGTCGTCGAACTCGATCACCACTCCACCCTAGGGCTCATCTCCCAGCGATCCGTCGTGATTTCGTGGGGGGTGTCGGCGGGTGCCACCATGTGGGAATCCGGTCCGCGTGTCGGACACCGTTCCTAGGCTGGCTCTCCGCCGGCAACAGGAAGGCCACTCGTGAAGCCGCAGCACCGCCCGGACGCCACCGACGCCCTCACGGAGATCCTGGGCGAGCGGATCATGGTGCTCGACGGTGCGATGGGCACGGCCATCCAGCGTGACCGCCCCGACGAGGCCGGATATCGCGGGGAGCGCTTCGCCGACCACCCCAGCGACCTGGTGGGCAACAACGACCTGCTGACGATCACGCAGCCGCAGATCATCCGCACGATCCACGAGGAGTACCTCCGGGCCGGCGCGGACATCATCGAGACCAACACGTTCAACGCCACCGCGATCTCGCTGGCCGACTACGGCCTCGAGGAGCTCGCCTACGAGCTCAACTACGAGTCCGCTCGCCTCGCTCGCGCGGCGGCCGACGCCGTTGCCACCGACGACCGGCCGCGCTGGGTCGCCGGCGCGCTCGGCCCGACCACCCGCACCGCCTCCATCTCCCCGGACGTCAACGACCCCGGCGCCCGCAACGTCTCGTTCGACCAGCTCGCCGACGCCTACCTGATCGCCGCGCGCGGCCTGGTCGACGGTGGCGCCGACCTGCTGATGATCGAGACGATCTTCGACACCCTCAACGCCAAGGCCGCGATCTTCGCGGTCGAGACGCTCTTCGAGGAGCAGGAGCGCCGCTGGCCGGTGATCATCTCCGGGACGATCACCGACGCATCCGGTCGTACGCTCTCCGGCCAGGTCACCGAGGCGTTCTGGGACTCCGTACGCCACGCCCGGCCGCTCGCGGTCGGCCTCAACTGCGCCCTGGGCGCGCGCGACATGCGCCCGTACGTCGCCGAGCTCTCCCGGCTCGCCGACTCGTTCGTCTCCGTCTATCCCAACGCCGGCCTGCCCAACGCGTTCGGCGAGTACGACGAGACCCCGGACCAGACGGCTGCGGTCCTGTCCGAGTTCGCCGACGCCGGCTTCCTCAACCTCGTCGGCGGTTGCTGCGGCACCACGCCCGAGCACATCGAGGCGATCGCCCAGGCCGTCGACGGCAAGGCGCGGCGCGAGCAGGTGGCCCACCAGCCGGTCATGCGGCTGTCCGGCCTCGAGCCGCTGACGATCACCGAGGAGAGCCTCTTCGTCAACGTCGGCGAGCGCACCAACATCACCGGCTCCGCCCGCTTCCGCAAGCTCATCAAGGACGGCGACTACGACGCCGCCCTGGCCGTCGCGGCCCAGCAGGTCGAGTCCGGCGCGCAGGTCATCGACGTCAACATGGACGAGGGGATGATCGACGGCGTCGCCGCGATGGACCGCTTCCTCAAGCTGATCGCCGCCGAGCCCGACATCAGCCGCGTCCCGGTGATGGTCGACTCCTCGAAGTGGGAGGTGATCGAGGCCGGCCTCAAGTGCGTGCAGGGCAAGGCGATCGTCAACTCCATCTCGATGAAGGAGGGTGAGGACGCGTTCCGCGACCACGCCCGCCTCTGCCGCAAGTACGGCGCCGCGGTAGTGGTGATGGCGTTCGACGAGGACGGCCAGGCCGACAACCTCGAGCGTCGCAAGGCGATCTGCGAGCGGGCCTACCGGATCCTGGTCGACGAGGTCCGCTTCCCGCCCGAGGACATCATCTTCGACCCCAACGTGTTCGCCGTCGCGACCGGCATCGAGGAGCACGCGACCTACGGCCAGGACTTCATCGAGGCGACGCGCTGGATCAAGGCGAACCTGCCCGGCGCCAAGGTCAGCGGCGGCATCTCCAACGTCTCCTTCTCCTTCCGCGGCAACAACCCCGTACGCGAGGCGATCCACGCCGTCTTCCTCTTCCACGCCATCCGGGCCGGCCTCGACATGGGCATCGTGAACGCCGGCGCCCTGGTGGTCTACGACGAGGTCGACGCCGACCTGCGCCAGCGCATCGAGGACGTCGTCCTCAACACGCGCCCCGACGCCGCCGAGCGGCTGCTCGAGATCGCCGAGCGCTACAACGTCGCCGCGACCGACGTCGAGGTCACCGAGGACGAGTGGCGGGCGCTGCCCATCGGCGAGCGGATCACGCACGCCCTGGTCAAGGGCATCGATGCGCACGTCGAGTCCGACACCGAGATCCTGCGCCAGGAGATCGCCGATCGCGGCGGTCGCCCCATCGAGGTCATCGAGGGCCCGTTGATGGACGGGATGAACGTCGTCGGCGACCTGTTCGGCGCCGGCAAGATGTTCCTCCCGCAGGTGGTCAAGAGCGCCCGCGTGATGAAGAAGGCCGTCGCCTACCTCATCCCCTTCATCGAGCAGGAGAAGCTGGACAACCCCGAGCTCGCCACCGCCAAGGACACCAACGGCACGATCGTCATGGCGACGGTCAAGGGCGACGTCCACGACATCGGCAAGAACATCGTCGGCGTCGTCCTGCAGTGCAACAACTACGAGGTCATCGACCTCGGCGTGATGGTCCCGGCGCAGAAGATCCTCGACACGGCTGCCGAGGTGGGGGCCGACATCATCGGCCTGTCCGGCCTGATCACGCCGTCGCTCGACGAGATGGTCAACTTCGCCTCGGAGATGCAGCGCCAGGGCCTCGAGATCCCGCTGCTCATCGGCGGTGCCACCACGTCGCGCGCGCACACCGCGGTCAAGGTCGACCCCAAGTACGACGGACCGGTCGTCTGGGTGAAGGACGCCTCCCGCTCCGTGCCCACCGCCGCTGCCCTGCTCCACGAGACCGGCCGCGCCAAGCTGATGGCAGACGTGCAGGCCGACTTCGACTCGCTCCGCACCCGCCACGCGGCCAAGAACGACCGGCCCATGGTGACCCTCGAGCAGGCGCGCGCCAACGCGACCCCGATCGACTGGACCGACCACCGGCCGCGCAAGCCGCACATGCTCCTCCAGCAGGACCGCTCCGTCTCGACGATCATCGGCACCCGCGTGACCCAGAACGTCCGCGTGCTGCGCGACCAGGACCTGTCGGTGCTGCGCCGCTACATCGACTGGCAGCCCTTCTTCAACGCCTGGGAGATGAAGGGCGCGTTCCCCGACATCCT
Organism: Nocardioides zhouii; assembly: GCF_004137345.1. Lineage (GTDB taxonomy): Bacteria > Actinomycetota > Actinomycetes > Propionibacteriales > Nocardioidaceae > Nocardioides > Nocardioides zhouii. The sequence goes on along the minus strand of NZ_SDWV01000032.1, from coordinate 26,752 downwards.
CAACAACCCCAGCTCGGGACCTGCCGCCCGCAAGCTCTACGACGACGCGCAGGAGATGCTCGACACGATGATCGAGGAGAAGTGGATCCGCGCCCACGGCGTCGTCGGCTTCTTCCCGGCGGCCTCCACCGGCGACGACGTCGAGCTCTACCTCGGTGACGACCGGAGCGAGGTGCACGCCACGCTCCGCCACCTGCGCCAGCAGGGCAAGCACCGCGACGGCGTACCCAACCGGTCGCTGGCCGACTACGTCGCACCCAAGGACTCCGGCCTCCGCGACCACGTGGGCGCGTTCGCCGTGACCGCCGGCGACGGTGTGACGGAGCGGGTGGCCGCCTTCCGCGAGGAGCTCGACGACTACAACGCGATCCTGCTCGAGTCGCTCGCCGACCGGCTGGCCGAGGCCTTCGCCGAGCGGCTCCACGAGCGCGTACGCAAGGAGCTGTGGGGCTACGCGCCCGACGAGCACCTCGACAACGTCGGGCTCATCAAGGAGCAGTACGACGGCATCCGCCCCGCCCCGGGCTATCCCGCCTGTCCCGAGCACACCGAGAAGCAGACGCTGTGGGAGCTGCTCGACGTCGAGACGCACACCGGCATCCAGCTCACCGAGTCGATGGCGATGTGGCCGGGCGCGTCGGTCAGCGGCTTCTACTACTCCCACCCGCAGGCGCAGTACTTCGTGGTGGGCCGCCTCAACCGCGACCAGGTGGCCGACTACGCCGAGCGCAAGGGCTGGACCCTCACCGAGGCCGAGCGGTGGCTCTCGCCCAACCTCGGCTACGACCCGGAGGACTGAGAAACGTGAAGGCTGTCCTCTTCGACATGGACGGGACCCTCGTCGACACCGAGCCGTACTGGATCGACACCGAGTACGCGCTGGCCGAGAAGTACGGCGGCACCTGGTCCCACGAGCACGCGATGAACCTCGTCGGCAGCGCGCTCCTCGACTCCGGCGACTACATCCGGGTCCACATGGGCATCGACCGCACCCCGCAGCAGATCGTGGACGAGCTGCTCGACGGCGTGGTGGCGCGGGTGGAGGTCGAGGTGCCGTGGCGTCCGGGCGCCCGCGAGCTGCTCGCCGACCTGCACGCCGAGGGCATCCCGTGCGCCCTGGTCACGATGTCGTGGCAGCGCTTCGTCGACCCGATCCTGGAGCGGTTGCCCGCGGGGATCTTCGCCAGCATCGTCACCGGCGACCGGGTCGAGTTCGGCAAGCCCCACCCCGAGCCCTACCTCACCGCGGCCGCCGAGCTGGGGCTGGCGCCGGAGGAGTGCGTGGCCATCGAGGACTCCAACACCGGGGCCAAGTCGGCCGTCGCGGCCGGGTGCACGGTGCTCTGCGTGCCCCACCACGTGCCGATCCTCGAGGGCGAGGGGCGGGTGTTCGCCGACACCCTCAGTGGGCTCGACGCGGCAGGTCTGTCGCGTCTCGTGGAGGCGTACACCGCACGCTGAGCAGGGCCGAACACGTGATGCGACCGTGACCATGTCGCGGTGGCCCGGGTCACATCGAGCGGTCTAGGGTGCGGGAACAACCCGATCGCACCACCTTTCGGAAGGACCTCGGATGTCTTTGAGACGCAACCCGGCCACACTCACCGCGGCAGTTCTGGCAGCCGCCACCTTGGCGAGCTGTGCCGACAGCCAGCGCGACGACGGTGACGGCGACGGCGGGGGAGGCAGTGACGACGGCACGTTCATCTTCGGTGCCGCAGGTGCCCCCGAGATGTTCGACCCCTTCTACGCCACCGACGGCGAGACCTTCCGGGTCACCCGCCAGATGTTCGAGGGCCTGGTCGGCATCAAGCCCGGCACCGCCGAGGTCGTGCCGGAGCTGGCCACCGAGTGGACGCCCAACGACGACGGCACCGAGTGGACCTTCACGCTGCGCGACGACGTGACCTTCCACGACGGAGAGGCGTTCAACGCCGAGGCCGTCTGCTACAACTTCGACCGGATGTTCGACCAGAACGAGGCCGGCCAGACCGCCGGTGAGTACTGGGGCTACGTCATGGGCGCGTTCTCCAACGACGCCGAGAACTCGCTCTACCAGGGCTGCGAGGCGGCCGGTGAGTTCGAGGCCGTCATCTCGATCAGCGGCCCCACGTCCGGCTTCCCGACGATGCTCTCCCTCGAGTCGCTGTCGATGCAGTCGCCCAAGGCGCTCGAGGAGGGTGACGCCAACGGCATCGCCGCCGAGGGCGAGGGCTTCAGCTTCCCGGCGTACGCCGACGCGCCCGTCGGCACCGGCCCGTTCACGTTCGGTGAGTACGACGAGGCCAACGGCACGATCACGCTCGCGCGCAACGACGACTACTGGGGTGACGCTGCCCAGACGAGCGAGCTCGTCTTCCGGGTCATCCCCGACGAGAGCACGCGGCGCCAGGAGCTCGAGGCCGGCAGCATCAACGGCTACGACCTGCCCAACCCGGTCGACTGGGCCGGGCTGGAGAGCGACGGCAACAGCGTCGAGGTGCGCGACCCGTTCAACATCCTCTACCTCGGCCTGAACCCGGAGGCCAACCCGGCGCTCAAGGACCTCAACGTCCGCAAGGCGCTCTACCACGCGCTCAACCGCGACCAGCTCGTCTCGACGCAGCTGCCCGAGGGTGCCGCCGTGGCGACGCAGTTCATGCCCGACACGGTCAGCGGTTACAACACGACCATCGAGCCCTACGCCTACGACCCCGACGAGGCCAAGCGACTCCTGGCCGAGGCCGGTGCCGAGGACCTGGAGCTCACGTTCGCGTACCCGACCGAGGTCAGCCGGCCGTACATGCCGGACCCGGAGAAGATCTACGAGGCGCTGCGCACCGACCTCGAGGCCGTCGGCATCACGGTCAACGTCAAGACGGCCTCCTGGAACGGCGGCTACCTCGACAACGTGACGGCCGGCAAGTACGACGCGTACATCCTCGGCTGGACCGGTGACTACGACTCGCCGTTCAACTTCATCGGCACGTTCTTCGGCAACCTCAAGGAGAACGACTTCGGCACCGAGGCCTACCCGTGGGGCAAGACGCTCGCCGACGACCTCAGGGCCGCGGACGCCGTCGTCGACGACGCCGAGCGGGGTGCCGCCTTCGAGACGCTCAACCAGCAGATCATGGACGAGTACCTCCCGGGTCTCCCGATCAGCCACTCGCCGCCCGCGCTGGTGGTCGGCCCGGGTGTCGACGGCGTGGTGCCCAGCCCGCTGACGGCCGAGGAGTTCGACACCGTGACTGTCGGCGGGGAGTGACTCCCACCCACCGGTGACAGACCGATCTGCGTGAGTCCGGGGGCCGTCCCAGCGGCGGCCCCCGGACCGCGCAGCGTGTGAGGAGATGCGTTGATCCGCTTCGTCGTACGACGATTGCTTCAGATGTGTGTGGTCGTGGTCGTGCTGTCCATGCTCGTCTTCGGGTGGCTGCGATCGCTGCCCGGCGGGCCGGTGTCGGCCATGCTGGGGGAGCGTCAGACCCCCGAGCGCCGGGCCGCCCTGGAGGCCGCCCTCGGGCTCGACCAGCCGTTGCCCGTGCAGTACGCCAAGTTCATGGAGCGCGCGGTCCACGGCAACTTCGGCGTCTCCACCAAGGTCCTGCCCGGCGAGGACGCCCTCGACGTCTTCCTGAGCCGCCTGCCCGCGACGATCGAGCTGTCCTTCCTGGCGATGCTGCTCGCGATCGCGCTCGGCATCCCGCTGGGCTACATCGCCGCCCGCCGCCAGGGGTCGTACGTCGACACGGGTGCGGTCATCTTCTCGCTGGTCGGCGTGGCGGTGCCGGTGTTCTTCACGGCCTTCCTGCTCAAGTACTCCTTCGCCGTCGAGTGGAACCTGCTGCCGGTGTCCGGGCGGCAGAGCACCGGCGTCGACGCGACCCGCGTGACGGGGATGTTCGTCCTCGACGGCATCCTCACCCGCGAGTGGGACGCCTCGTGGGACGCACTCAAGCACCTCATCCTGCCCTCGGTGGCGCTGGCCACGATCCCCTTCGCGGTGATCTTCCGCATCACCCGCGCGTCGGTCCTCGACGTGCTCGACGAGGACTACGTCCGCACCGCCGAGGCCAAGGGCCTGACCTCGCGGGTGATCCGCGGTCGCCACGTGCTGCGCAACGCGATGCTTCCCGTGACGACGACGATCGGTCTCCAGGTCGGCGGTCTGCTCGCGGGCGCGGTGCTGACGGAGTCGGTCTTCTCATTCCGCGGGGTCGGTGACGCGCTCGCCACCGCCTTCCGCGAGAAGGACTACCCGGTGCTCCAGGTGCTGATCCTGGCGGCCGCGGTGATCTACGTCCTGGTCAACCTGCTGGTGGACATCGCGTACGCGGTCATCGACCCCCGGATCAGGACGAGGTGAGCCGCGTGGACAAGATCGACCAGACGGACGAGCCCACGCGCCGGACGTCGTACGGCCAGCGGCGCAAGGACCGCATCGACGCGCTGGCCGCCGCGTCGATCGACGAGGAGCCCGGCATCTCGCTGATCCGCAGCGCCTGGAAGCGGCTGCGGCGCAACCCGATCTTCCTCGTCGGCCTCGCCATCACGGTGGCGTTCGTCGTGCTGGCGGCGATCGCGCCGTGGATCGCGCCGTGGGACGTCACCGCGAGCCCGCTCCTCGACAAGGTGCGCCCGCAGACCAACCCCGTGCCCGGCCCCGAGCCGGGGCATCTGCTCGGCGGTGACGACCGGGGTCGCGACCTCTTCTCGCGGCTCCTGGTCGGCAGTCGGCAGACCCTGGTGGTGGGTGTCTTCGCGACGCTGTTCGGCCTCCTGGGCGGACTGACGCTGGGCACGATCGCCGGCGCGCTCGGCGGCTGGGTCGACTCGCTGGTGATGCGCATCGTCGACGTGCTGCTGTCCGTTCCGTCGCTGCTGCTGGCCTTCACGGTCGCCTCGCTCGCGCGGGAGCCGAGCCAGTGGACGCTGATCATCGCGATCGCCATCGTGCAGGTGCCGATCTTCGCGCGCCTGCTGCGGGGAGCGATGCTTGCGCAGCGCTCGAGCGACCACGTGCTCGCGGCACGCTCCCTGGGGGTCCGCCCGTGGGCCATCGTGTTCCGGCACATGCTGCCCAACGCGATGGGACCGGTCATCGTGCAGGCGACGCTCTCGCTGGCAGTCGCGATCATCGACGCTGCCGCCCTCTCCTTCCTGGGGCTCGGCAACCCCGATCAGAGACAACCCGAGTGGGGGCAGATGCTCGGCCTGGCCCAGCGCTACATCTCCGAGGCACCGCACCTGGCCTTCTACCCGGCCGGCTGCATCATCGTCGTGGCCCTCGGCTTCACGCTCATGGGCGAGTCGCTGCGCGAGGCCCTCGACCCGAAGTCGAGGAGGTGACCGCGATGACCCAGCAGACCCACCGGCCCAGCCAGTTCGGCGGCGGCTCGGCCGAGCCGCTGCTCTCCGTACGCGACCTGCGCGTGACGTTCCAGCGCCACGGCGAGGAGGCCTTCCACGCGGTCGACGGCGTCAGCTTCGACGTACGCCCGGGGCAGACCGTCGGTCTCGTCGGGGAGTCCGGCTGCGGCAAGTCCGTGACGTCGCTCGCGATCATGGGCCTGCTGCCCGACCGCGGCAACCACGTCGAGGGCACGGCCGTGTTCGACGGCGAGGACCTGCTCACGCTGTCCCGCTCGGCCATGCGCGATCGGCGGGGCTCGGACATCGCGATGATCTTCCAGGACCCGCTGTCGTCGCTCAATCCGGTCGTCACGATCGGGCGCCAGGTCACCGAGGTGATGGAGCGCCACCAAGGCCTCAGCCGCAAGGAGGCGACGCCCAAGGCCGCCGACCTGCTCGAGCGGGTCGGAATCCCCGACCCGAAGGCGCGGCTCGCCAACTATCCCCACCAGCTCAGCGGCGGCATGCGGCAGCGCGCGCTGATCGCGATGGCGCTGGCCTGCAACCCTCGCTTGCTGATCGCCGACGAGCCCACGACCGCGCTCGACGTCACCATCCAGGCGCAGATCCTCGCGCTCCTCAAGGAGCTCGTCGTCGACACCGGCACGGCGCTGGTGATGATCACCCACGACCTTGGCGTCGTGGCCGGGCTCTGCGACGAGGTCAACGTGCTCTACGGCGGCAAGGTCGTCGAGCGAGGCGGCCGGCACGGCCTGTTCAAGAACCCGCGCCACCCGTACACGGTCGGCCTGCTCAACTCGATCCCGCGGCTCGACGCCGTGCGCGGCGAGAAGCTGTCGCCGGTGCCGGGGTCGGTGGCCGACAACCTGCCGTGGACCTCCGCGTGTGCGTTCGCGCCGCGGTGCTCCAACGCCATTGCCCCCTGCACGCAGGAGACGCCGCAGTGGGACGGCGACGAGGTCGTCGGCTTCCGGTGCTTCAACCCGATGGGAGGGCCCCGATGAGCGAGAGCGCCGACATCCTGGTCGAGGTCAGGGGCCTCGAGGTCCACTTCCCGATCAAGAGCGGCATCGTCTTCGACCGCACCGTCGGGCACGTGCTGGCCGTCGACGGAGTCGACCTCAGCATCCGCCGCGGCGAGACGTACGGCCTGGTGGGGGAGTCGGGGTGCGGCAAGTCCACCCTCGGCAAGGCGATCCTCAACCTCGAGCCGCCCACGGCCGGTTCGATCGTCTTCGACGGCGTCGACATCGCCTCGCTCAAGGGTGAGGAGCTGCGCCGCGAGCGCAAGCGGTTCCAGATGGTGTTCCAGGACCCGCTCTCCAGCCTCGACCCGCGGCAGACGGTCGAGTCCCTGCTGGTCGAGGGGCTGCGCGCCCACGGGATGGACACCGACAAGGCGAAGACCCGCGCCCGGCTCCGCGAGCTGATGTCGGCCGTCGGCCTGCCGGTCGCCGCCCTCAGCAAGTACCCCCACGAGTTCTCCGGCGGCCAGCGCCAGCGGGTCGGCATCGCGCGGGCGCTGTCGGTCGGCCCCGACCTGATCGTCGCCGACGAGCCGGTGAGCGCCCTCGACGTGTCGATCCAGGCGCAGGTGATCAACCTGCTCCAGGACCTGCAGGACGAGCTCGGCCTGACCTACCTCGTCGTCGCCCACGACCTCGCGGTCGTTCGCCACATCAGCGACCGGATCGGCGTGATGTACCTCGGCGGGCTGGTGGAGGAGTCCGACGGCGCCGAGCTGTACGACGTGCCGCTCCACCCGTACACCCGAGCCCTCATGTCCGCGGTGCCCGTGCCGGACCCGCAGGTGGAGGACACGCGCGAACAGATCCTGCTGACCGGCGACCTGCCGTCGCCGGCCAACCCGCCGACCGGGTGCCGCTTCCACACCCGGTGCCCGTGGCGCCAGGAGACTCTCTGCGACACCGAGCGGCCGCAGCTGCGGGTCGTCGAGGTCGAGGGAGCATCGGCCAGCCACCGGGTGGCCTGCCACTGGGCCGAGCAGATCGCGGCGGGCGAGATCCAGCAGCACGAGGTGGCGCCGACGCTCGTGGACCAGGGCGGATCCGGCTTCGGTGTTCCCGACGTCACCGAGCCGCCGCACCAGATGCAGGCCGGCGACGCCTTCTAGCTCGGTGTGGTGAGCGGTGCGTGAGGCGGCTTCTCGACGCTCGGAATCCGCCTGGCTCACCGCCCGCGCGCGTGTCGGCGTACGACGCGCGGGCCGGCGGTGTGTGAGGCGGCTTTTCATCCCTCGGAATCCGCCTGCCTCACCGCTCCCTCGGGGTCAGTCCGGGTCACTGCGGGGTGAGCGGTGGTCGAGCCACGTGCGCGAGCCGCGGAGTGTGGCTGGACCACCGCCCAGCGGCGTGTCGGCGTACGACGCACCCGCGAGCGGTGGCCGAGCGACATTCGCGAGCCGCCGAGTGTGGTTGGACCACCGCTCGGGCGGTCAGTCCTCCGACTCGTCGGTCGAGACGTCGGCGACCACGACCGGACGTTCCGGCAGCGGCGGGATCGTGCCGCCCTTGGTCGGGCAGAACTCGTGGAAGCTGCACCAGTCGCACAGGCGCGACGGGCTCGGCTGCCAGTCGCCCGACTCCTGGGCGAGCCTGATCGCGGCCCAGACCGCCTCGACCTTGCGCTCGGTGGCGCGGAGGTCGTCCTCGTCGGGCTCGTAACGCAGGATCTCGCCGTTGCCGAGGTAGATCAGCTGGAGGACCGAGGGCACGATGCCGCGCAGCCGCCAGACGACGAGCGCGTAGAACCGCATCTGGAAGAGCGCCTTGGCCTCGTAGCCGACCCCCGGCGACCGGCCGCTCTTGTAGTCGACCAGCCTGATCCGGCCGTCCGGCGCCACGTCGATCCGGTCGACGAAGCCGCGCAGGAGGAGCTTGGAGTCGAGGAGCGCCTCGACGTAGAGCTCGCGGTCGGCCGGCTCGAGTCGCCGCGGGTCCTCGAGGTCGAAGTAGCGGTCGAGGACCGTACGGGCCGACAGCAACCAGGCAGCGAAGTCGGGGCCGGCCTCGCCGAACATCGCGTCGAGCCCGGGCTCCGCCTCGAGCAGCGCCTGCCACGTCGGCTCGAGCATGCCGCCGGCCCGCTCGGGCGTGCGGTCGAGTGCCGGGAGGTCGAAGAGGTCCTCGAGCACCTTGTGGACCAGGGTGCCGCGCAGCGCGTCGGGCGATGGCACCTCCGGGAGCCGGTCGATCGTGCGGAACCGGTACATCAGGGGGCAGGCCATGAAGTCGCCCGCGCGGCTCGGCGAGATCGCGCCGAGTACGTCGACGCCGTCGACCGGCGTCGAGACCCGCTCGGCGGGGGACTCGGCAGACGGGGGTGCCGCAGGGATCGACATGAGGCGGCTCACGATAGGCGAGGCGTACGACAGCCCCCCGGCGAGCAGGGCCGTGTCGGAGTCGTTGGCTAGGCTCGGGTCGTGTCCAAACCCAGTGGTCCAGCCTCCGGCGAGCGACGCAGGGCGCCGTCACCGCGACCGCCGGGCACCCTGCGGATCGGTTCGATCGCGGGAATCGACGTCCTGATCACCAGTTCGTGGTTCATCGTGGCCCTCCTCATCTCCCTGACCTTCGCCCCGCGCATCGAGCAGGTCGAGCCCGGCCTGGGCTTCTGGAAGTACGTCGCCGGCTTCGTCTTCGCCGTCGTGCTCTACCTCTCGGTGCTGCTCCACGAGGCCTCGCACGCCGTCACCGCCCAGCGTCTGGGCTACGGCGTCAACTCCATCACGCTCCACTTCCTCGGCGGGATGACCGAGATCGACGGCCAGTCGCGCCGTCCACGCCACGAGTTCTGGATCGCCGTCGTGGGTCCGCTGACCTCGATCGCGGTCGGAGTCGCGGCGCTCGGTCTCTGGTTCGTCGTGCCGGCGGGCCTGATCCGGGTTGCGATCGAGGGGCTCGCCGGGGCCAACCTCGTCATCGGCGTGCTCAACCTCGTGCCCGGCCTGCCGCTCGACGGCGGTCGGGTGCTCAAGGCGGTCGTCTGGGGCGCCTCGGGCAACCAGCACCGGGCGACCATCGTGGCCGGGTGGGGCGGGCGCATCGCCGCTCTCGCCCTGCTGGCCTGGCCGATCGTGCAGGAGCCGCTCACCGGCGTGGAGCCGACGCTGATGGACATCGTCCTGGTCTTCATCCTCGGCCTCTTCCTGTGGACCGGCGCGACCGCCGCGATGGCGCACGCCAAGCTGCGTGAGCGGCTCCCGGCGCTGGTCGCCCGCCCGCTCGCCCGGCGTACGCTCACCGTCCAGTCCGACCTGCCCCTGGGCGAGGCCGTACGGCGGGCGCAGGAGGCGCAGGCCGGCAGCATCGTGACCGTGTCGCCCGACGGCACCCCGCTCGGCATCGTCAGCGAGGCAGCCGTGGCGGCGATGCCGGAGGAGCGTCGCCCCTGGGTGCCGGTCTCCACCGTCGCGCGGGCGCTGGAGGAGGGGCTGACCCTGCCCGCGACCGTCGCGGGGGAGGACCTCGTCCTCGCGATCAGCCGGCGGCCCGCGGAGGAGTACCTGTTGGTCGAGGCGGACGGCCGGATCTACGGCGTGCTCGCCACCGCTGACGTCGACCGGGCGTTCCGCGAGAACGCGTCGCGCTGACCCCGGCGACGTCGTCGGCTGAGTGGATCGGCGGCTTGCCCACTAGTCTTCGCGGCATGTCCGAGCCCTCTCCCGACGTTCCCCCCGAGGCCTGGTCCGGCGTCCACCGCGGCCCGCTGCGCGAGGGCGAGTGGGTCCGGCTGGTCGACCAGAAGGGCCGCAAGCACAACTTCGAGCTGGTGGCGGGCAAGCGCTTCTTCTCCAACAAGGGCCACCTCGACCACGACGACATGATCGGCCGCGACGAGGGCTTCACGCTGACCTCATCTGCGGCCGGCCAGTACCTGGTCTTCCGCCCGTTGCTCAACGAGTTCGTCGTGTCGATGCCGCGCGGTGCCGCGGTCGTCTACCCCAAGGACGCAGCGCAGATCGTCGCGCTGGCCGACATCTACCCCGGTGCGCGGGTCGTCGAGGCGGGCGCCGGTTCGGGTGCGCTGACCTGCTCGCTGCTGCGGGCCGTCGGGCCCTGGGGGAAGGTCACCTCGTACGAGCTGCGTGAGGAGTTCGCCGATGTCGCGCGCCGCAACGTCAACCAGTTCTTCGCCGCCCCCGAGGGCGCCAGCCACCCGGCTTGGGACCTGCGCCTCGGCGACCTCAAGGAGGGCCTGCCGGACCTCGGTGCTCGGCAGGTCGACCGGATCATCCTCGACATGCTCGACCCGTGGAACTGCGTCGACGCGGTCGCCGAGGCCCTCGTGCCGGGCGGCATCGTCTGCGCGTACGTCGCGACGACCACCCAGCTCTCGCGGGTGGTCGAGACCCTGCGCGTCCACGGCGGCTTCACCGAGCCCCAACCGTGGGAGACGCTCGTCCGCGACTGGCACGTGGAGGGCCTGGCCGTCCGGCCCGGTCACAAGATGATCGGCCACACCGCGTTCCTCGTCACCGCGCGCCGGATGGCGCCGGGGGAGAAGCCGCCGCGCAAGACGCGTCGGCCCGCGCCCGGGGCGTACGGCGTCGACTACACCGGCCCCCGGCCCGCGGACATCCCGCCGGTGGAGCCGGTCGAGCCCGGCGACGACTCCGCCGACCAGTGAGCACGGTCGAGGTCGTCGACTGGTCGCCCCACTGGGCCGAGCAGTTCGACGAGGTCGCGGCTGTGCTGCGCGAGGCACTGGCAGGCATCGAGTCGGCCGCCGTCGAGCACGTCGGCTCCACGTCGGTCCCGGGCCTGGCCGCCAAGCCGATCCTCGACATCGACGTGATCGTCGACGGTGACGACGTGCCCGCCGCGATCACCGCCCTGGAGTCCGTCGCGTACGTCCACCGCGGCGACCTCGGCGTGACCGGCCGCGAGGCGTTCTTCGCGCCGGGTGACCCGCGGCGCCACGTCTACGTCTGCACCGCGGGCACGACGAACGTCCGCAACCACCTCGCGGTCCGCGACACCCTGCGCACCCACGACGACCTGCGCGACGCGTACGCCTCGGTGAAGCTCGCCCTCGCGGCGGACCCGGAGATGGACATCGACACCTACATCGCCGGGAAGTCGGCCGTGCTCCAGCAGGTGCTCGAGGGTTCGGGGGAGTTCACCGCCGAGGAGCTGGCCACGATCCACCGCCTCAACGAGCCGGGACCGGACGCCGTGACGAAACGGTGACCAACTCAGGCGTGTATTCACTTCCGTCCCACGAGTGAGTGGGTAGTGTCGCCATCGACGGAGGAGGTGCCCATGTCCGAGCCGACACGCGAGCAGCTTGCCACTCAGGTGCGCTACCTGGAGGCCGAGGTCACCGACCTGCGCCGCCGACTGGACGACGTACCCGGTCAGGCCCGCGGCCTCGAGAGCAGGCTGGCCGACGCCCAGCGGTCCCTGGCGGCCGTCTCGAGCCAGAACGAACGCCTCGCGCAGACGCTGCGCGACGCCCGCGACCAGATCACCACGCTCAAGGAGGAGGTCGACCGGCTGGCCCAGCCCCCGGCCGGCTTCGGCACCTTCCTCGGGCGCAACGGCGACGACTCCGTCGACGTCTTCACCGGGGGACGCAAGCTGCGCGTCAGCGTCAGCCCCGCGGTCGAGATGGATGCCCTCGTGCGTGGCCAGGAGGTCATGCTCAACGAGGCGCTCAACGTCGTCGCCGCGCTCGACTTCGAGCAGGTCGGCGAGGTCGTGATGCTCAAGGAGATCCTGGCCGACGGCGAGCGCGCGCTGGTCATCGCCAACGCCGACGAGGAGCGGGTCGTACGCCTCGCTGAGCCGCTGCTCGGGGAGGACGTCACCATCCGGGCCGGCGACTCGCTCCTGCTCGACACCCGGGCGGGCTACGTCTACGAGGTCGTGCCCAAGTCGGAGGTCGAGGAGCTCGTCCTCGAGGAGGTCCCCGACATCGACTACTCCCAGATCGGCGGGCTGGTCGCGCAGATCGACGCGATCCGCGACGCCGTCGAGCTGCCCTACCTGCACCCCGAGCTCTTCAAGGACCACCAGCTCAAGCCGCCGAAGGGCGTGCTGCTCTACGGCCCTCCCGGCTGTGGCAAGACGCTGATCGCCAAGGCGGTGGCCAACTCGCTGGCCAAGAAGGTGTCGGAGCGTACGGGCGCGTCGGGGAAGTCCTACTTCCTCAACATCAAGGGCCCCGAGCTGCTCAACAAGTACGTCGGCGAGACCGAGCGCCACATCCGGCTGGTCTTCCAGCGGGCGCGTGAGAAGGCGTCGATGGGCACGCCCGTCATCGTGTTCTTCGACGAGATGGACTCCCTCTTCCGTACGCGCGGCTCGGGCGTCTCCTCCGACGTGGAGAACACGATCGTGCCGCAGCTGCTGAGCGAGATCGACGGCGTCGAGGCGCTGGAGAACGTGCTCGTGATCGGTGCCTCCAACCGCGAGGACATGATCGACCCGGCGATCCTGCGCCCGGGCCGGCTCGACGTGAAGATCAAGATCGAGCGGCCCGACGCGGAGTCGGCGCGCGACATCTTCTCCAAGTACCTCACCTCGACCCTGCCGCTCCACAGCGTCGACCTGGCCGAGTTCAACGACGACCGCGAGGCCACGGTGGCGGCGATGATCCGCGCCACCGTCGAGCGGATGTACACCGAGTCGGAGGAGAACCGCTTCCTGGAGGTCACCTACGCCAACGGTGACAAGGAGGTCCTCTACTTCAAGGACTTCAACTCCGGCGCGATGATCCAGAACATCGTCGACCGCGCCAAGAAGATGGCGATCAAGGACTTCCTCGACAGCGACCTCAACCCCGCCCAGCGCGGGCTCCGGGTCCAGCACATGCTCCAGGCGTGCGTCGACGAGTTCAAGGAGAACGAGGACCTGCCCAATACCACCAACCCCGACGACTGGGCGCGAATCTCGGGCAAGAAGGGCGAGCGCATCGTGTTCATCCGCACCCTCGTCACCGGCAAGCAGGGCACCGAGCCGGGTCGCTCCATCGACACCGTCGCCAACACGGGCCAGTACCTCTGAGCTCGGGGAGCCGACGATGAGTCTCGACGACGATCTCGGCCACGGCGACATCGAGGCGGCGCTGGCGACCCGGCGCGAGCTCGGTGCCCGCTACGACGCCGAGCTGGTCGACGGCTTCGCCGAGCGGATCGAGCGGGCCGTCGACCGCAGGGTGGCCGACCAGGTCGCGGTGGCCCAACGGCGTACGTCCGGGACCGAAGGCTCGCGGATCCGACAGTTCGTCCTCGGGCTCATCTCGGTGGGCGTCGGCGTGCCGATCACCATCGTGCCCACCGTCGCGACCGACAACGGCCTCCCGGCCGTCGTCATCGGCTGGCTCGGCATCGTCGGTGTGAACGCCGCCCACGCCTGGCAGTCCCGCAGCTCCTGACGCGACACGCAGAGCCGGGACACCCCTGGGAGGGTGTGTGCCGGGTGCGACGAGGACTAGGTTGGCCAGATGCGAACCATCATCATCATCGTCGTCGTCGTCCTGATCGTCCTCTTCCTCGCCGGCTTCCTGCGTCGCGGTCGTTGACCCTCACTCAGCCGGCGACGAGCCGGTATCCGTAGGTCCACGGCCGTGAGGCGGCCGGTCCCGGCAGGTACTCCTGCTGGGACTTCTCGACGTGCCATCCCGCCTGCTCCACCAGCGCCGGAATGTTGCGCGTGAGGTGGCACCCTCCGGCGACAGCCCGCTGCACCGGCTCCAGCCGGCGCTGCCAACGGCGTACGGACTCGTCGGGCGCCAGCCCGTGCTCGAGCGCATGGAGCCGGCCGCCCGCGCGCACCACGCGACGGGCCTCGCGCAGCGCCAGCAGCGGATCCGGGATCGTGCAGAGGCTGAACGTGATGAGCGCGCAGTCGTGCGAATCGTCCGGCAGGTCGAGCCGCTGCCCGTCGAGGCCGGCGCGGCCGATCGGCACCTCCGTATGCGCACGTCGTCGTTCGGAGAGCTGCCAGCCCAGGTCGGACGGCTCGATCGCGGTCACGGACGTCACCTCGGGTGGGTACCACCGGACGTTGAGGCCACTGCCGAAGCCGATCTCGAGGACCCGACCGGTCAGTCCGGCGCAGGCCACCTCGCGCATCTCGCCGACCTCGTGCCCACGCAGGCTGAGGTCCGTCAGACGAGGCACGACGCGCTCGTCCCACACCCGTAGGCTCATGGCATGAGCGTACGACGCGTGATGGGCACGGAGGTCGAGTACGGCATCTCGGTGCAGGGGCAGCCCGGTGCCAACCCGATGGTCGCCTCGTCCCAGGTCGTCAACGCCTATGCCTCGTCGACGGTGAAGGCGCGTCGGGCCAGGTGGGACTTCGAGGAGGAGTCGCCGCTGCGCGACGCGCGCGGCTTCGACATGGCCCGTCAGATCGCGGACCCGAGCCAGCTCACCGACGAGGACCTGGGGCTCGCCAACGTCATCCTCACCAACGGCGCCCGGCTCTACGTCGACCACGCCCACCCGGAGTACTCCTCGCCCGAGGTCACGACGCCCCTGGACGTGGTGCGCTGGGAGAAGGCGGGGGAGCAGGTCATGCTCGACGCCTCCCGGATGGCGGCGCAGGTGCCCAACAGCGCGCCGATCCTGCTCTACAAGAACAACACCGACAACAAGGGCGCGTCCTACGGCGCCCACGAGAACTACCTGATGCGCCGCTCGACGCCCTTCGCGGAGATCGTGCGCCACCTGACGCCCTTCTTCGTCTCGCGCCAAGTCGTCACCGGCGCGGGTCGCGTCGGCATCGGCCAGGACGGTCGCGATCACGGTTTCCAGGTGAGCCAGCGGGCCGACTACTTCGAGGTCGAGGTCGGGCTCGAGACCACCCTCAAGCGCCCGATCATCAACACCCGCGACGAGCCGCACGCAGACCCCGCGGTCTATCGCCGGCTGCACGTGATCCTGGGCGACGCCAACCTCGCGGAGCTCTCGATCTACCTCAAGGTCGGCACGACGTCGCTGGTGCTCGCGATGATCGAGGACGGCTTCATCGACCGCGACCTGACGGTGGAGGGTGCGGTCCGTACGCTCCGCGACGTCTCGCACGACCCCACCCTGCGCCACCTCGTGACCCTGCGCGACGGGCGCCGGCTGACCGCCGTCCAGCTGCAGATGGAGTACCTCGAGCTGGCCCGCAAGTACGTCGAGGACCGCCTCGGCGCCGACGCCGACGACCAGACCGTCGACGTGCTCGCGCGCTGGGAGTCGGTGCTGACCCGGCTCGAGCGCGACCCGATGGAGTGCGCCACCGAGCTCGACTGGGTCGCCAAGCTCAAGCTCCTCAACCAGTACCGCGACCGCGACGGCCTCGACTGGGACGACGCCAAGCTGCACCTGATCGACCTGCAGTACTCCGACGTACGCCCCGACAAGGGGCTCTACCACCGGCTCGCGGCCTCCGGGAGGATCGAGCGACTGCTCGACGACGCGGCGATCGAGGCCGCCATGCACGACCCGCCGACCGACACCCGCGCCTACTTCCGCGGCCGCTGCCTGGACAAGTACTCCGACTCCGTGGCCGCCGCGTCGTGGGACTCGGTGATCTTCGACCTGCCCGGCCGGGAGTCCCTCCAGCGCGTGCCGACCATCGACCCGCTCCGCGGCACCCGCGCCCACGTCGGCGACCTGATCGACCGCTGCGACACCGCCCAGGCGCTCGTGGCGGCCATCACCCGCTGAGCCCCGACCCTGCAGGAGTCACCGCTTCAGCGGTGACTCCCGCGCGGGTCGGCCGTTGCAACAGCCCATCCGCGCAAGACTTCCCCCACCCGAGGGGCGCGAGGGCCTGCTGAGGTGTCCGGCCGGTGACCGGCATGGTGCGGCGAGCGGTGGCGCAGCCACACTCGTACGCCGCCGACTGCGGCTGGACGACCGCCCTGGCGCGCGCGAACCGACGTACGCCGTCGTGCGGGCACCGGCGACTCGCGGGGTCCGCCCACGGTGAACGGCCTTGTCGCGTCGGTGGGAGTGGATAGGGTCGAGTCATGGCCCAGGAGCAGAAGCAGCCGCGCAAGTCCTCGCAGGAGGAGACGGCGACCGAAGAGGTCGTCGAGAGCGACGTCGCCGAGCGCAAGGAGATGATCGACGAGGACGTGGACGCGATCCTCGACGAGATCGACGAGGTCCTCGAGGCCAACGCCGAGGACTTCGTGAAGTCGTTCATCCAAAAGGGCGGCCAGTGAACGAATCGCGGCTGCCCACCTCGTTCATGACGCCGGGCACGTCGAGCTTCGCCGACTTCATCGGCGTCCAGGCTCCCGACCTGCTCCCGTCGCGCCGTGCGGTCCCCGCCGGCAACGCCGGTGACCTGGCGCCGCACGGCACCACGATCGTCGCGGCCACCTTCGCGGGCGGCGTCGTGATGGCGGGCGACCGCCGGGCCACGATGGGCAACATCATCGCCCAGCGCGACATCCAGAAGGTCTTCCCGGCCGACGAGTTCTCGGTCGTCGGCATCGCCGGCACGGCAGGCCTCGCCGTCGAGATGGTGCGGCTGTTCCAGACCGAGCTCGAGCACTACGAGAAGATCGAGGGCACCACGCTCTCGATGGACGGCAAGGCCAACCGGCTCGCCGCCCTCATCCGGGCCAACCTTGGCCTCGCGATGCAGGGTCTCGCCGTCGTGCCGCTCTTCGCCGGCTTCGACCTCGAGGCCGACCAGGGCCGGATCTTCAGCTACGACGTCACCGGCGGGCGCTACGAGGAGACGGCGTTCCACTCGGTCGGCTCCGGCTCGCTCTTCGCGCGGGGCTCGCTCAAGAAGCTCTACCGTGACGACTTCGACGCCGACGAGGCGGTCATGGCCGTCATCCAGGCCCTGTACGACGCCGCCGACGACGACTCCGCCACCGGCGGCCCCGACCTGACTCGCCGGATCTTCCCGGTCGTCCACCTGATCACGCCCGACGGTGGTCGGCGCATGCCCGACGAGGAGGTCTCGGCCATCGCGGACCGGATGATCGCCTCGCGCATGCAACGCCCCGACGGCCCCGCCGCCCCTTTGACGTGAGTAGGAGAGACCGAACTGTGAGCGAGCGAAGCGAGCCCGTGACCGAGCGCAGCGAGGGCGCGATCAAGCAGAGCCATGCCCTGGCATGCTCAGGCGAGGCCGGAGGCATCGCATGAGCATGCCGTTCTACGTCTCGCCCGAGCAGCTGATGAAGGATCGGGCCGACTTCGCGCGCAAGGGCATCGCCCGCGGGCGCTCGGTCGTCGCCGTCCAGTACGCCGACGGGATCCTGTTCGCCTCCGAGAACCCCTCGCAGGCGCTGCACAAGGTCAGCGAGATCTACGACCGGATCGCCTTCGCCGCGGTCGGTCGCTACAACGAGTTCGAGAACCTCCGCATCGCGGGCGTACGCCTCGCCGACATGCGCGGCTACGCCTACGACCGGCGCGACGTGAGCGGCCGCGGGCTGGCCAACGCGTACGCCCAGACACTCGGCACGATCTTCTCCTCGGGCGGCGAGAAGCCCTACGAGGTCGAGCTCTTCGTCGCCGAGATCGGCGACGCGGCGGCCGACGACCAGCTCTACCGGCTGACCTACGACGGCCAGGTCGCCGACGAGCACAAGTTCGCCGTGATGGGCGGAGCGGCCGACGTGGTCGCGACTGCGTTGCGGGAGAACTATGTCGAGGGAGCCTCGCTCGAGGAGGCGGTGCGCCTCGCGGTGTCGGCCCTGGGCCACAGCGAGACCGAGGACCGCGTCATCGCGGCCGACGCCCTCGAGGTCGCCGTGCTCGACCGTACGCGCGAGCAGCCCCGCAAGTTCCTCCGGCTGCGCGCGCCGCGGCTCACCGAGATCCTGGGCGAGCGTGGCGCGGCGTCCGCCGCCGACCCGGCCCCCGAGGACGCTCTCGCCGGCGCGGCCCCGCACCAGTCCGGTCAGGACGACCCGGCCGACCCGACCGACCAGGTCTCCGGCGCGACGCCCCCGCTGGAGGACCCGCTGACGGGCGAGCCGCCGATCGCCCCGCCGGCGCAGCCGAGCCCCATCGAGCCGCCACCGGACGACACGTCGACGGCCCCGGCCGGTGAGCCTCCCGTCCCGGGGACGCCACCACCGCCCTCAGAGCCCGGCCAGGTCTGACCTCCGCGCACCTGCGTGCTTGTCGGTCCGGCCCTTCCTCTTGAGCGGTGCGTGAGGAGGATTTCCCACGCGCAGGGTCCGCCTCACTCACCCCCGCCCCGGCGCGGCGTTGACGACACACGCGCGGGAGGCGGGTGAGGGGGACTCCCGACGCCCAGAATCCGCCTCACTCACCGCCACCCCGGCCGAGGGGCGGACGACCAGCGACCAGCCCGAAGCAACGGCGGCTCAGCGGAGGTGGAGACCCGGCCAGTGCTCGGTGGGTTCGGTGGGGATCCCTCCGAGCCGTCGCCGGTAGCGCACGAGCGAGCCGAACTCCGCGAGCGCGTGCCACAACCTCTGGTGCGCGGCCCAGGGGAGTGGCCCGGTGGGACGGGCGCTCCCGTCGGGACCGAACTCGTGCCAGGCGTCGCCGAAGCCGATCCACACCGGCGTCCACGTGGCCGCGTCGTCCCAGGCACCGCGCCGCTGCTCGACCAGGCGCCGGCGGAGCTGGAACTCCATCCGCTCGCCGTCGACGACCACCGGGGCGGTCCTGACCGGCCACAACCAGAGGTCGTCGGTCATCACCCGCAGCTCGAGGTCAGCGACCAGGCTCGGCTCGACGAGCACCGTCGCGACGAGGTGGCGCGCTTGCATGGGGGCAACGCTCACCCGGAGGAGGCCGGACCGTCAAGAGCGTCCTGTCGGGACGTGGACGCCTGGTCCCGGGCCGCGGTGCGCATGTCAGCGGCGCTCATCGCCAGCGAGGCAGCTGCGGCAGCCACTCCCATCCACAGTCGCGGACGGCGTACGCCGCGAGCGGTGAGCGCGCGCTCGGCCCACTCGACCGCAGACTGCCCGCCGCGGCTCACCACCATCACCAGCGCGCCGAACCCAGCGGCGACGGCCGCCTTGGCGCCGGAGCTCAGGGTGAACGGTGGTTCCTCCTGCCGGGCCCGCTCCACGTGCCGATCCGGGGCGGCGAGGAAGGCGCCCATGCCGCCGGAGGCCAGCGCGCCCATCCCGCCGTACAGCCCCTACCGCGCGGATCGCCGCCAGCGCTGCACCGGCAGGTAGGTGGTCAGCAGGCCGGTGCCGACGGCCATCGCCACGTGGCCGGGCCACGTGCCGGGTCGGAGGTCGGTCGAGGTGTCGGACTCAGTCATGCCCGCACCCTGGAAGGGGCGGACAACACGGCTCGCCGGGCGCGATTCGGAGCGGAGTGACGGCTGCGGCGTGGCAACCACGCCTAGGGTGGGGCCATGGACCGGCGCATCTTCGGCATCGAGAACGAGTACGGCGTCACGTGCACGTTCAAGGGCCAGCGCCGGCTGAGCCCCGACGAGGTCGCCCGCTACCTCTTCCGCAAGGTCGTCAGCTGGGGCCGCTCGTCCAACGTCTTCCTCCGCAACGGCGCGCGGCTCTACCTCGACGTCGGCAGCCACCCGGAGTACGCCACCCCCGAGTGCGACGACATCGTGGAGCTCGTCACGCACGACAAGGCCGGCGAGCGGATCCTCGAGGGCCTGCTCCTCGACGCCGAGAACCGCCTCCACGAGGAGGGCATCTCCGGCGACATCTACCTCTTCAAGAACAACACCGACTCGGCCGGCAACTCGTACGGCTGCCACGAGAACTACCTCGTCGGCCGGGCGGGGGAGTTCAGCAAGCTCGCCGAGGTGCTGATCCCGTTCCTGGTCACCCGGCAGATCATCGTCGGCGCCGGCAAGGTCGTGATGACTCCGCGCGGGGCGTCGTACAGCGTGAGCCAGCGTGCCGAGCACATCTGGGAGGGCGTCAGCAGCGCCACCACCCGCAGCCGCCCGATCATCAACACCCGCGACGAGCCGCACGCCGACGCCGAGCGGTTCCGTCGCCTCCACGTCATCGTGGGCGACTCCAACATGAGCGAGACCACGACGATGCTCAAGGTCGCGTCGTGCGACCTGGTGCTGCGGATGATCGAGGAGGGCGTGGTGATGCGCGACCTCACGATGGAGAACCCGATCCGCGCCATCCGCGAGATCAGCCACGACATGACGGGGCGGCGCAAGATTCGCCTGGCCAACGGCCGGGAGGCGAGCGCCCTCGAGATCCAGGCGGAGTACCTCGGCAAGGCACGCGACTTCGTCGACCGCCGCCAGATCTCCACGCCCACCATCGAGCGGGCACTGGACCTCTGGGAGAGGGGGCTCAAGGCCGTGGAGTCCGACGACCTCGGCCTGGTGGACCGCGAGATCGACTGGGTCATCAAGTACAAGCTGATCGAGCGCTACCGCGCCAAGAACGGCTTGTCGCTCGGCGACGCCCGGATCGCCCAGCTCGACCTGGCGTACCACGACATCCACCGCGGCCGCGGCCTCTACTACCTGCTGGAGAAGCGCGGCGCCGTTGCGCGCGTCACCACCGACCTCAAGATCTTCGAGGCCAAGAGCGTCCCGCCGCAGAACACCCGCGCCCGGCTGCGTGGCGAGTTCATCCGCAAGGCCCAGGAGCGGCGCCGCGACTTCACCGTCGACTGGGTGCACCTCAAGCTCAACGACCAGGCGCAGCGCACCGTGCTCTGCAAGGACCCGTTCAAGGCGTACGACGAGCGCGTGCAGCGGCTCATCGACGGGATGTGACCACCCTGTGACCGGTGTCGTCGCGCACCGGTAGGGGTCGCTGGATAGGGTGACCCGGCCAACGCTGTGTCGATCGATGAGGTTGAAACCTGTGTCTCGTGTCCGTTCCGCTGCCCACCGACGAGCCCTCAGCGGTCTCCTCGCCGTCAGCCTGCTGGTGCTCGCCGCCTGCGGGTCCGAGTCGAGCGACGCCGACGAGGGCAGCGCCTCGCTGAGCTCGGTGACCGTCGAGGGCAAGCAGGGCGAGGCGCCCGAGGTGACCTTCGACGGCCGCCTCGACCCGTCCAAGACCGAGACCGACGTCGTCATCGAGGGTGACGGCGAGGACGTGGCCGCCGGTGACACCGTCGAGGCGCAGTGGTGGATCGGCAACGGCTACACCGAGAAGGAGACGCAGAGCACCTTCGAGGGCGAGCCCCAGTCGCTGGAGCTCGGCGACGAGGTGCTGCCGTTCCTCACCGACACGATGGTCGGCCACAAGGTCGGCGACCGGATCCTGGCGCTGATCCCCTCGGACAAGGCGTTCGGCAAGTTCGGTGGTGCGCGGTTCGGCATCGGCAACCGCGACGCGGCAGTCATCGTCGTCGACATCATGGGCCGCTCGGACACCGTGCCGCCCCCGCCGACCGTGCCGCCGCTCGACGGACCGCAGGGCGAGGAGAAGAAGCCCGCCGGCTGGGCGCCGACCCTGCTCGAGCAGGACGGCATCATCACCGGGCTCGACTTCACCGAGGCCCACAAGCCGACCGGCGAGCTCATCGCCACCACCCTGATCAAGGGCGACGGCGCCAAGGTGAAGTCCGGCCAGACGCTCATCGTCAACTACCTCGGTCAGGTCTACGACGCCGAGGCGCCCTTCGACGAGTCGTACACCGGCGAGCCGGCCGAGTTCCCGATCGGCGTCGGCAGTGTCATCGCGGGCTGGGACGAGCGCCTCGTGGGCCGCACCGTCGGCTCCCGGGTGATCCTCGAGATCCCGCCGAACAAGGGCTACGGCGAGGAGGGCAACGCGGACGCCGGCATCAAGGGCACCGACACGCTCTTCTTCGTGATCGACATCCTCGGCGTGTCCGAAGCCGACTGACGACCGGGCGCGAGAGGCAGGGGGAGGGAAGTCATGGCGCAGCCTCGAGCTGAGCGGCTGATGAACCTGCACATCCTGCTGCTCGGCGCCAAGCGGTTCATCGGCAAGGACGCCATCCGGGAGGCCGTGTACGGCGACCACCCGCGCGGTCCTGCGGGTGACGAGGCGTTCGAGCGTGCCTTCGAGCGCGACAAGGACGCGCTGCGCCAGATCGGCGCCGTGATCGAGGTCGGTAGCGCCGACGCGTTCTTCGACGACGAGATCGGCTACCGCATCCCCACCGAGCAGACCTCGCTGCCCGAGATCCGCTTCGAGTCCGACGAGGCGGCCGTGCTCGGCCTCGCCGCCCAGGTCTGGCAGCAGGCCACGCTCGCCAAGGCGACCGCCCGCGCGCTCGCCAAGCTCAAGGGGCAAGGGGTGGAGATCGATCCCGCCCGCCTCGAGGTCGTCGCGCCGGCGATCTCCGCCGACGAGCCCGCCTTCGAGCCGCTGTGGGACGCCGTCGGCAAGCGCCGCCAGGTCAGCTTCCCCTACCAGCGCGCGAGCGAGACCGAACCCACCACACGTCGGGTGCAGCCGTGGGGCCTCGCGCGGTCCTCGGGGCGGTGGTACGTCGTCGGCTTCGACGTCGACCGCGGCGCCGAGCGGGTCTTCCGGCTCTCGCGGATCGTCGGCACGGTGCGTGCCACCGGCAAGTCCCATGCGTACGACGTGCCGGCGGGCACCGACGTACGCGCCGTGGCCCGTCGCCTCTCGCCGTCGTTCCCGTCGGTGCGGGCCGAGCTCCGGGTGCGGCAGGGCACGGGAGTGGGACTGCGCCGCCGCGCGGAGTCCGTGACAGCGCTGGACGAGCCCGGCTGGGACAGCGTCGTGGTCCAGGGCCCCGTCCACGAGCTGTCCGACGAGGTGCTGACCTACGGCGCCGACGTCGTGGTCGAGGGCCCGCAGGCGCTGCGCGACGAGGTGGTCTCGCGGCTGCGGGCCGTGGCCGCCGGGGGGATGCGATGACCAGCCAGAGCGCCGACACCGCCCCCGACCAGGTCGCCCGCCTCCTGGCCCTGGTGCCCTACCTCCTCGCCCGCGGCGAGGTGCGTCTCGACGACGCCGCCTCCCACTTCGGCACCGACGCCGACCAGATCGAGCGCGACCTGCGGCTGCTCTTCATGACCGGCGTCTCGCCCGGGCTCCCCGGCGACCTGATCGAGGTCGACCTCGAGGCGCTCGAGGGCGACCGGATCATCCGCGTCGACAACGCCGACTACCTCGCCCGACCGGTCCGCTTCTCGCCCGCCGAGGCCACGTCGCTCGTGGTGGCGCTGCGCACCATGGTCGAGGCCGCACCCGACGAGGCGCGCGACGTCATCGAGCGCACGCTGACCAAGCTCGAGTCGGCCGCGGGCCAGGACGGCGAGGGCCTGCTGCGCCTGCACGTCGACCCGACGGCCCTCGAGAGCAGCGCCGTCATCCCGGTGCTGCAGGCGGCGATCGCCCACGGGCACCAGGCCGAGATCACCTACTACGTGCCGTCACGCGACGAGGAGTCCCGCCGGGTGGTGGATCCGCGTGGACTGGCCCGCATCGAGGACCTGTTCTACCTCGACGCGTGGTGCCACACGGCCCAGGGCGACCGGGCGTTCCGGGTGGACCGGATCCTGGCCGCGACCGAGCTCGACACGCCGGTCGCGGACCCCGGCGCGCGTGCCCGGGACTTGACCGGAGGGTGGTTCGCCGACTCCGAGACCCGCACGGTCACGCTGCGCCTCGCCCCGCCCGCATGGTGGGTGGTCGAGTACTACCAGGTCACGGCGCAGCGACCCGGTCCCGACGACACCATCGACGTCGACCTCGAGGTGGCCAGCGAGCAGTGGGTACGCTCGCTGCTGTTCCGCCTCGCTCCGCACGCCACCTTGTTGGCGCCGGACGACTACGCCGCATCGTTCACATCCGCAGCACGGGCAACCCTCAGCCTCTATGAGGATGGCGGCGTAGACTTCCCGTGAATGCTGCAGCACCTCCCATCCGCAATCCCACGCTTGGAGTGACCTCATGATCAACCCACTGGTCGGTATGCCCCAGGGGCTGGAGTGGCTGGTGATCCTGGCGATCGTCGTGCTCGTGTTCGGTGCCGCCAAGCTGCCCGACCTCGCCCGCAGCACGGGCCAGGCCCTGCGGATCTTCAAGACCGAGACCAAGGACCTGCGAGACGGCGCCAAGGACGACGCGGACAAGACGCCCGAGCAGCGCGAGATCGAAGCCCGCGAGGTCGAGGCGCGCACCGAGACCACGGGTGACGTGGTCCGCGAGCGGCGCGACGACACCACCGCCTGACCCGGGTGAGGATCTCCGGCCTCTTCGGTCTCTTCAAGGGACCGCCGCCAGAGGCTGTCGGGCCGGACGGCCGGATGGCGCTGGCCGACCACTTCCGCGAGTTCCGTGCGCGGTTGTTACGCTGTCTGCTCGCGCTCGTCGTGGCCGTGGTCGTCGCCCTGGTGTTCCGTCACACTCTGCTCGACCTCGTCATCGGCCCCTACACCCAGGCCATGGAGAACTTGCCGAAGGGAGCATCGCAGGCCGTCACGAGCGGGCCGGCCGCGGGCCTCCTTCTCTGGCTGACCCTCGCCGGCTTCACCGCAGTCCTGGTCACGGCGCCGTACTGGCTCTACCAGGTGTGGGCCTTCGTGCTGCCCGGGCTCTATGCGCGAGAGCGCAAGATGACCAGGATCTTCGTCTCGGTAGCCGGCCCCCTCTTCATCGGTGGCGTGGCGCTGGGCTACCTCACGCTCCCGCTCGCGCTCGAGGTGCTGATCGGCTTCAACCCTGACGGCTTCACCAACCTCGTCGACTTCAACATCTATCTCCAGTTCTTCACCCGGACACTCTTCGTCTTCGGGTTGTCGTTCAACATCCCGGTCTTCGTGGTGCTGCTCAACTTCGCCGGCGTGGTTAAGGGTGCGTCCCTGAAGGCGTACCGGCCGTGGATCATCATCGGCACCTTCGTCTTTGCCGCCGTCGCCACGCCATCTGCCGACCCGTTCTCCATGACCTTGATGGCCGGGCCGATGGTGCTGCTCTTCTTCGCCTCCGAGGCCATCGCCCGGTTCAACGACCGTCGCCGGGCGCGCAACGCCCCCAACGCCGGGCTCGGCCCCGACGACCTGTCTCCCATCTGACCTGCCTCTGACGTGCTCTGACGTGCTCTGACAGGCTGGACCCATGCAGGCATCGATCACCGACATCGATCCCTTCGACCTGCCCGAGTGGCTCGGCACCCATGACGTGGTGTGGCGCTCCGACGCCGGTCTGCGGTCCGGCCACCTGGTCCAGGGGCGGCTGACCGCCGCGGGGGCGGACGACATCGTCTGCGACCTTCTGGCCGTCGACGAGGCCTATCCCGAGCCGGTCGTCGACGACGCGACGCGCCTGCGGGTCCACCAGGCCTGGCGTCACGGACAGGTCGTCGTCGGTGCCCTCGACACCCGGATGGTGCTCGCCGTGCCCGGCACGGGCTTCGGTCCCGACCTCGTCCTGGAGGCGCTCGGCCGGTTCGCGAACGCCGTCGGCGCACGCGCCGAGCGCTATGCGGCCCTGCTGCGGCTGGGAGCCTAGGGCTGCGGGATAGTGTCGCGCTCATGCTCGACCCGTCAGACCCCGTTGTCTCCGTACGGGGCCGCGAGATCGCCTTGCTCACCAACCCGACCTCCGGCGGAGGCAAGGGCGCTCGCCACCGTGACGTGGCGCTGGCCAGGCTCCGGGAGAGCGGGTTCGTCGTACGCAACCTGCAGGGTCGCGACGCCGACGAGGCGCTCGACCTGGCCAGGGCCTGCGTGGCCGACGGCGTCGAGGCCCTCGTCGTGTGCGGGGGAGACGGGCTGGTGCACCTCGGCGTCCAAGCCGTCGCCCGCACCGGCGTACCCCTCGGCCTGATCCCCAGCGGCACCGGCAACGACGTCGCGCGCTACCTCGGCCTGCCGCGCACCGACCCCGTGGCCGCCGCCGACCGCGTCATCGCGTCGCGCCGCCGCAGCATCGACCTCGCCCGCAGCGGCGACCGCTGGTTCGTCACCGTCCTGGCCGCCGGCTTCGACGCGATCGTCAACGAGCGCGCCAACGCGATGACCTGGCCGAAGGGACAGATGCGCTACAACCTCGCCACGCTGGCCGAGCTGCGCACCTTCCGACCGCTGCCGTACGTCCTCGACCTCGACGGCGAGACGGTCGAGCACGAGGCGATGCTCGTCGCCGTCGGCAACGGCCCGTCCTTCGGCGGCGGCCTGCGGATCACCGAGGGAGCCCTCCTCGACGACGGACTGCTCGACGTCGTGGTCATCACCAAGATGAGCAAGCCCAAGCTGGTGCGCTCCTATCCGCGACTCTTCACCGGGAAGATCGACGGCGTCGCCGAGTACGTCCACCGGCGGGTGCGCTCGGTCACCGTCGCCGCGCCCGGCATCGTGTCGTACGCCGACGGCGAGCGCTTCGGACCGCTGCCCCTCACCGTCACGTGCGACCCCGGTGCGCTCGAGGTCCTCGCATGAGTTGCCCTGTGTCTACCCCTGACCGTTCAGGCCGCTTTCTCGGTGGTGTTGTTGAGGACGTTTTGGAGCGC
>NZ_SDWV01000031.1 GCF_004137345.1 Nocardioides zhouii | reverse complement strand
GAGGCCTTCACCCACCTACAGGTCAGACCGTGTCGTCACACGATCTCGACCAACGTGACTGGTCATCACATCTAGGGGGTCGGCGTCGTACGGGAGCCGAGCTCCTCGTCGAGGCGCAGCAGGCCTGGACCGTCGTCGTTGATCATCTTGACCCGGCCGACGATCTCGCTGACCGTGGCCTCCTCCTCGATCTGCTCCTCGAGGAACCAGTTGAGCAGCGGGCGGGAGTCGAGGTCGCCCTCGGCCTCGGCGAGCCGGTAGAGGTTGCGGATGGAGTCCGACACCTTCTGCTCGTGGGCGAAGGCTGCCTCGAAGGCGTCGAGCACGCTGCCCACCACGGCGCTCGGCGCCTGCACGGCGCCGATCCGGGGGTGGTTGTCGCGGTCGGCCACGTGGTCGATGAACTTGTGGGCGTGGATGATTTCCTCGTCCGCCTGCTGGCGGAACCACAGGGAGATGCCGGACAGGTCCATCAGGTCGAGCTCGATCGAGAGCTGCCGGTAGACCAGCGAGGCCTGGAACTCCAGTGTGATCTGGGCGTTGAAGGCGTCCTCGAGGGCCCGGCTCAGCTTCATGGCACCACCCTATCGGGGGTGTTCCCGGACCCCGGGGCCCCGCGGCTCAGCTGAGACCGAGGGCGCCGTGGGCCATGTCGCGGAGCACGTCGTGCATCTGCGGGTCGGGCAGCCGGCCGCTGTGCGGCGTGGAGTTGAGCAGGCCGAACAGCACGTGGGCGCGGGTGCGCGAGGCCTCCGGGCTCATCGTGCTGTCATTCAGGCGCACCTGCGTGGCCCAGACGTCGACGTACGCACGCTGCAGGGCCCGGACGCGCTCGCGCGCCTCGTCGGGCAGGCTGCTCCAGTCGCGGTCCTGCACGACGATCAGCGCGCGGTGCCCGATGGCGAACTCGATGTGCCACTCGACGAGCGCCTCGAGCGCCTCGCGCGCCCCCTCGGCGCTCGCGACCCGGGTGCGGCCCTCGGCCAGCAGGGTCTCGCTGATGGTGACCAGCATCTCGGCCAGCATCGCGTCCTTGGACTCGAAGTGCTTGTAGAGCGCCGGCCCCGAGATGCCGCACGCCGCGCCGAGCTCGGCGACCGACACCCCGTGGAACCCGCGCGCAGCGAAGAGCTCGGCAGCGATGTCGAGGATCTGCTGGCGGCGCGGGGTCACGGCATCGAGGTTAGTGCCTGTTAACCCGTCGACGGGCGTACGCGGCGACGGAAGCGCCACTTCACGCCGTGGTTGCTCCCAGATGGCGAGCGGAATCACACATGCCTCCCCTGGTGCTTCTCCAGTGGGCCGCACCCCCGCGGCGGCCACCAGGCTGATCCCCACGATCAGCGCACCATTTCTTCCTGCAGAGTCTCGCTCGCCACGCCAAACAAATCCAGTGGTGGCAGCACCACTCTTGGTAACAGGGCCGTCCGGGCACCTCGGAGGGTGGTGCCTGCTCTACCGACGCGACCCGCCGGGCGTGGCTACAGTGCCCGCATGCCCCCGATCCGGGTCGTCCTCGCCGAGGACGGCGACCTCCTGCGGGCCGGTGTGCTCGCGCTCCTCGAGGGCTTCGACGACATCGACGTCGTCGCCACGGCGACCAACCTGCCGGAGCTCCTCGCGATGGTCGACGAGCACCGTCCTGACGTGCTGCTCACCGACATCCGGATGCCCCCCGACTTCACCGACGAGGGCATCCGCGCGGCCGGTGAGCTGCGGCGTACGCATCCCGGCATCGGCGTCGTCGCCCTCACGCAGTACTCCGACGTGGAGTACGCCCTCGACCTGGTCCGCGACGGCAGCAACGGTCGCGGCTACCTGCTCAAGGAGCGCGTGGCCGACGTCGACGAGCTGGTGGCGGCGCTGCGTACGGTCGCGGCTGGCGGGTCCGTGATCGACCAGATCGTGGTGGACGCGCTCATGGCCACCGGAACCCGACGCAACGACTCCCTGCTCGACCGGCTGACACCGCGCGAGCTCGAGGTGCTCGGCCTGGTGGCCCGGGGCATGACCAACGGTGCCATCGCGAGCGACCTCGTCGTCACCGACCGCGCCGTGGAGAAGCACATCAACTCGATCCTCACGAAGCTCGACCTGCCCGCCGACTCGCCGGTGCACCGCCGGGTCGCTGCGACGCTGGTCTTCCTGAGCGAGGCCGGGGTGGGCGGCGGCGTGGCACCGCGACGATGACCCGCGCACTGTCGGGCTGGGACTCGTTGGACCCGTCACTGGTGCGGCTGCTGCGGATCAACCTGCTCGCGCTCGTGGTCTCGACCACCATCCTGGCGGTGGCCTACGCCCTGGGGTTCCGGCACACCGCCGTGGAGGTGGACCTCGGCGTGATGCTGCTGTCGATCGTCCTCATGCTGCTGACGCTCCCGCTCACCCCGCGGTTCGGGGCGCCGGCGGTGCTGGTCGGCTTCGCGCTCTCGGCCGGTTGCTTCGCGGTCGGCGGCACCTACGCGACGCCGAACCTGTCGCCGCTGACCGCCATGCTGATGCTCATCCCGATGCTGGTGGCCATCCCCTTCGTCTCGCGGGCCTGGCTCAACACGTTCCTCGTCTATGCGGTGCTGGGCAGCGCCGCAGTGGCCGCCCTGGCGGAAGCCCGGCGCCAGGATGCCCTCAACGAGATCTGGTGGGTCAACGCGGTCGTCATCGCGGCGTCGTTGCCCGCCGTGGTGCTCGTCGTGACGTTCCTCGTCCGCGACGCCTACGCCCGCCTCACCGAGCGGACCGAGCAGCTCGAGGAGTCGCGCACCCGCATCGTCGAGGTCGCCGACGCGGCGCGGCGCAGCATCGAGCGCGACCTCCACGACGGGGCGCAGCAGCGGCTGATCGCGATGAGCGTGACGATCGAGCGCGCCCGCAAGGAGCTGTTGGCCGGTCGCCACGAAGGGGCCTCGGCCCTGCTCGGCCAGCTCGCGGCCGACAACCGTGAGATCGTCAACGAGCTGCGTGAGCTGGCGCGCGGCATCTACCCGCCACTTCTGGCCGAGCGCGGGCTCGTGATCGCCCTCCAGGCCACGGCGCGGCGCTCGGTCGTGCCGGTCACGCTCGACGTCGCCGACTTCGAGCGGCCGAGTCGGCAGGTCGAGGCGGCGGCGTACTTCTGCATCCTCGAGGCCCTCACCAACGTGGCCAAGCACGCCGGCGCGAGCGGCGTACGCGTCACCGTACGAGGCCGGCCGCACCTGTCGTTCAGCGTCTCCGACGACGGTCGCGGCTTCGACCGGAGCCGCGTCGAGCCCGGCGGGCTGCTCGGGATGGAGGCCCGGATGGCCGCCGCTGGTGGCACCCTCCGGCTGACGACGGTGCCGGGCCACGGCACATCGCTGAACGGCGAGTTCCCACCACTGGACTCGACAGGTTAACGATCGCTAACCTGAGGGCGTGTCCGAGCCTGTGAGCACCCCCCCGACCATGCGCGAGCTCGTCGACGACCTGCGCTCCCGGCTGGCGCGCGTGCGCCAGGGTGGCTCGGAGAGCGCCCGCCGCAAGCACACCGACCGGGGCAAGCTGCTCGCACGCGACCGCGTCGACCGGCTGCTCGACGCCGGCAGCCCGTTCCTCGAGCTGGCGCCGCTCGCGGCCTACGGGATGTACGCCCGCGACGCGGGCGACGACTTCGCGGTGCCGTCGGCGGGAGTCGTGGCCGGCATCGGCCGGGTGTCGGGCCGCGAGTGCGTGATCGTGGCCAACGACGCGACCGTCAAGGGCGGCACCTACTACCCTATGACGGTCAAGAAGCACCTCCGCGCGCAGACGATCGCCGCGGAGAACCACCTGCCCTGCATCTACCTCGTCGACTCGGGTGGCGCGTTCCTGCCGATGCAGGACGAAGTCTTCCCCGACCGGGAGCACTTCGGCCGGATCTTCTTCAACCAGGCGAACCTGTCGGCCCAGGGCATCCCGCAGATCGCCAGCGTCATGGGTTCCTGCACCGCTGGCGGCGCGTACGTCCCCGCGATGTCCGACGAGACCGTCATCGTGCGCAACCAGGGCACGATCTTCCTGGGTGGACCGCCGCTGGTGAAGGCCGCGACGGGCGAGGTCGTGACGGCCGAGGACCTCGGCGGTGGCGACGTGCACGCGCGTACGTCGGGCGTGGTCGACCACCTCGCCGAGGACGACGCGCACGCCCTGGAGATCGTCCGCTCGATCGTCGACACCCTCCCCGCGGTCCGGCCCGCCCGCGAGGCGGCGGCCGACGTCGAGGAGCCGCACGAGCCGCCGGAGTCGCTCTACGACGTCGTCCCCACCGACACCCGCACGCCGTACGACGTGCGCGAGGTGATCCGCCGGGTGGTCGACGGCAGCCGCTTCCACGAGTTCAAGAAGCTCTACGGCGACACCCTGGTCTGCGGCTTCGCCCGGATCGACGGCTATGAGGTCGGCATCGTCGCCAACAACGGCATCCTCTTCAGCGAGTCGGCGCTCAAGGGCGCCCACTTCATCGAGCTGTGCAACCAGCGCAAGATCCCGCTGGTGTTCCTGCAGAACATCACCGGCTTCATGGTCGGCCGGGAGTACGAGAACCGCGGCATCGCCCGCGACGGCGCCAAGCTCGTCACCGCCGTCGCGTGCAGCGTCGTGCCCAAGTTCACCGTCGTCATCGGCGGCTCGTTCGGCGCCGGCAACTACGGCATGTGCGGCCGCGCGTACGACCCGCGCTTCCTCTGGATGTGGCCCAACGCGCGCATCTCGGTGATGGGCGGCGAGCAGGCCGCGTCGGTGCTCGCGACCGTACGCACCGACCTCGAGGACGACGCGGCCGTCGAGGCCTTCAAGGCGCCGATCCGCGAGCAGTACGAGACGCAGGGCTCGCCCTACTACGCCAGCGCCCGACTCTGGGACGACGGGATCATCGACCCCGCCGACACCCGCCGGGTGCTCGGCATGGCCCTCGCCGCGACGTCGTACCCGCCCATTCCCGAGCCCCGCTACGGCATCTTCAGGATGTGACATGAACACCCTCCTCATCGCCAACCGCGGCGAGATCGCGCTCCGGGTGATGCGCACCGCGCACCGCCTCGGCTGGCGCGCGGTCGCGATTCACACCGACCTCGACGCCGAGGCGCCGCACGTACGCGCGGCCGACGCCGCGGTCCGGGTCGGGTCCTACCTCGACATCGACGCCGTGGTCGCCGCTGCGCGCGAGAGCGGTGCCGGCTTCGTCCACCCCGGCTACGGCTTCCTGTCGGAGAACAGCGCGTTCGCCCGAGCGCTGGAGGGCAGCAACGGCGTCGTCCTCGTCGGGCCGAGCTCAGACGTGATGGACGCGATGGGCCGCAAGGACCGGGCCCGCGAGATCGCGCTCGCCGCCGGCGTGCCGGTCGTGCCGTCGTACTCCCTCGAGGACGACCCCTCCGGCTTTGCCTACCCCGTCCTGGTCAAGGCCGCTGCCGGCGGCGGCGGCAAGGGCATGCGCGTCGTCCGCGGTCCGGCGGACTTCGTCGAGGCGCGCGACGCAGCCGGGCGCGAGGCGGCCAAGGCGTTCGGCGACGACACCCTGCTGGTGGAGAAGTACGTCGAGTCCGGCCGCCACATCGAGGTGCAGGTCTTCGGCGACACCCACGGCGACGTGGTCCACCTCTTCGAGCGCGACTGCTCCACCCAGCGGCGGCACCAGAAGGTGCTGGAGGAGGCGCCTGCTCCGACGATCAGCGCCGAGCAGCGCGCGGCGATCACGTCGTCTGCCGTCGCCCTCGCCGAGCAGTGCGGCTACACCGGCGCCGGCACGGTGGAGTTCCTGCTCGACAACGCGACCGGCGAGTTCTACTTCCTCGAGATGAACACCCGCCTCCAGGTGGAGCACCCCGTCACCGAGGAGGTCGTCCGGGTCCAGTCCGACAAGGGGAGCGAGCGGGTCGACCTGGTCGAGCTGCAGCTGCGCGTGGCCGCGGGAGAGCCGTTGGGCTTCGCCCAGGACGACGTCACCCTCGACGGCCATGCCA
The DNA here is from genome assembly GCF_004137345.1 of Nocardioides zhouii. Taxonomy (GTDB): domain Bacteria; phylum Actinomycetota; class Actinomycetes; order Propionibacteriales; family Nocardioidaceae; genus Nocardioides; species Nocardioides zhouii. Next base: position 47,584 of record NZ_SDWV01000031.1, on the reverse strand, counting down.
TCGAGGCGCGGGTCTACGCCGAGGACTCCTTCCACGGTTTTCTGCCCCAGGCCGGACGTACGTCGATCGTGCGGTGGGGTTCGGGCGACGGGATCCGCGTCGACCACGCGCTCGAACCCGACCAGGAGGTCAGCACGTCGTACGACCCGATGCTCGGCAAAGTGATCGCGTGGGGCGCCGATCGCGAGGCCGCCCGTGCCGGACTGGTCGCTGCGCTGGGCGAGACCGCGATCCTCGGCATCACCACGAACACCGGCTTCCTGCGCGCGCTCGCGGCCTCCGACGAGTTCCGCGACACCACGATCGACACCGCCTGGCTCGACGACCACGAGGTGCCGGCACCCGACGCTGACCTGGCGCGCGTCTTCGGCGCGTGGACCGAGGTGCTGCTCGACACGACGGGCACGAGCGGCCCCTGGCGCGCCGACGGCTGGCGGATGGGCGCCGACCCCGCGCCCGACACGGTGGTCCTGGGCGACGACCTCGTGGTGGTCGACCGGCACCGCGGTCGCGTCGAGCACGACGGCATCGCCCACGACGTACGCCTGGTGTCGGCGGCCGACCACACCGTCCACCTGCTCGTGGACGGCCGCGCCGAGCACGCCGTGCTCAACGTGCAGCGCGACTTCGTCGAGGTCGTGCACCGCGGCCAGCGCTGGGTGTGGGACCGGCCGGATCCCTTCGCCGACCATGCGGCCGCGGGCGGCGACGGCACGCTCGTCGCGCCGATGCCGGGCACCGTCCTGGCGGTCAACGTCGCCGAGGGCGCGACCGTGGCCGAGGGTGAGACGCTGGGCGTGATGGAGGCGATGAAGATGGAGCTCGCGCTCAAGGCGCCCTTCGCCGGTACCGTCACGACGGTCGGCGCGGCCACCGGCGACCTCGTGAAGCTCGGCGCGGTGCTGTTCGTGGTGGAGCCGACCGATGGCTGACCTGCCGATGACCGTCCGCGCCGACGGCCTCCCGTCCGCCGTCACGATCTACGAGGTCGGTCCGCGCGACGGCCTGCAGAACGAGAAGGCGATCGTGCCGGTCGCGGTCAAGGCCGAGTTCGTACGCCGTCTCCTGACCGCCGGTCTCCCGATCGTCGAGGCCACCAGCTTCGTGCACCCGACGTGGGTCCCGCAGCTGGCCGACGCCGCCGAGCTGATGGCCGACCTGGGCGAGGAGGGTCGGCACCTGCCGGTGCTCGTGCCCAACGAGCGCGGCCTCGACCGGGCGCTCGAGCTCGGCCTGGAGCACATCGCGATCTTCGGCAGCGCCACCGAGACCTTCGCGAGCAAGAACCTCAACCGCACGTTCGACGAGCAGTTCGCGATGTTCGAGCCGACCGTGGCGCGGGCCCGCGAGGCCGGGATGGACGTCCGGGCCTATGTCTCGATGTGCTTCGGCGACCCGTGGGAAGGCGCCGTGCCGATCGGGCAGGTCGTCACCGCCGGCACCCGGCTGCTCGACCTCGGCGCCAGCCAGCTGAGCCTCGGCGACACCATCGGCGTCGCCACTGCGGGGCACGTGACGGCGCTGGTCGCGGCCTTCGCCGACGCGGGCGTGGGCACCGACCGGCTGGCCATGCACTTCCACGACACCTACGGCCAGGCGCTCGCCAACACCTACTCCGCGCTGCAGTCCGGGATCACCACGTTCGACGCCAGCGCGGGCGGGCTCGGTGGCTGTCCGTACGCGAAGTCGGCGACCGGCAACCTCGCGACCGAGGACCTGGTGTGGATGCTGACCGGCCTCGGCATCGACCACGGTGTCGACCTCGACGCCGTCGTGTCGACCAGCGTCTGGATGGCCGGCGAGCTGGGCCGCCCGAGCCCGAGCGCCGTCGTACGAGCGCTGGGCGGGTGACTGGCACAATCAGCCGCATGAGCCGCGTCGTCCACCTCCACATCGGGGCCCCCAAGACGGGGACGACGTACCTCCAGGACCGGCTCGTGCTCAACGCCTCCTCCCTGTCTCGCCACGGCGTGACGATCCCGTCCTCGCGGATGGGGCGCTCGGACACCTTCCACTTCCGCGCCGCGCTCGACCTGCTCGACCAGGACTGGGGCGGTGCGCCCGGTCACGCCAAGGGGTCGTGGGAGGCGATGGTCAAGCGGGTCAACCGCGCCGACGGCAACGTGGTGATCAGCCACGAGATCCTCGCCGGGGCCAAGCCCGACAAGATCGCCAAGGCGATGAACGACCTCGCCGGCAGCGAGGTGCACGTCATCTACTCCGCGCGCGACCTCGGCCGCCAGCTGCCCGCCGCGTGGCAGGAGTCGATCAAGCAGGGCCGCAAGTGGCCCTTCAAGCGCTTCCTCACCAAGGTCGAGCGCGGCCAGACCTGGTTCTTCAACGCGATGGACCTGCCGCGGGTGCTGTCCCAGTGGGGCGCCAAGCTGCCCCCCGAGCAGGTCCACGTCGTCACCGTGCCGCACGACCGCGGCCCCAACGGCGACGAGCTGTGGCTGCGGTTCTGCCGCGCCTTCAGCATCGATCCCTCCTGGGCGCCGCTCGACTCCGAGCGCGACAACCGCTCGCTCGGCATCGCCGAGACCTCACTCCTCCGCAAGCTCAACCGCCGCCTCGAGCTCGGCGTGTGGCGCGACCCGGCCTACGACAACCTGATCCGCGAGGTGCTCGCCCAAGAGGTGCTGGTGACGCGTACGGCGATCCCCGTACGGCTGCCTCCCGAGAGGTACGAGTTCGCCGAGGAGCGCGCCCAGGTCTGGATCGACTGGATCAAGGGCAGCGGCGTGGACGTGATCGGCGACGCCGAGGACCTGCGGCCGCGCCGGCCCGCCGAGGACGACGAGTGGCGCAACCCCGACCGGGTCCGCGCCAAGCTCGAGCTCGGTGCCGCGCTCGACGCGCTCGCCGTGATGACCCAGGAGGCGGCCAGCCGCGCCGTGCCCGACACCATGAGCGGCAAGCTCCGCGAGACCGCTCGCCGGTTGCGCGACCGTTGACCACGACCAGCCCCCAGTCCGCCGGCCCCGGCGCGGTCGGGCGCGCCCACGGATGGGTCGCGCACCTGCGCGACGGGGGTACGACGCCCTGGCTGGCGTGGACCGGAGAGGCTGACCCGTCCACCGCTCGCCCGCTGCCCGGAGCCCAGCAGCTCGAGCTGCTCCGCCGGCTCAACCTGGCCTCCGGGTCGAGTGCGCAGCCCCGCGGCGACCACGGCCGCGACCGCACTCGACTCGCCGACCGCGTGCTGGCGACCCCGGCCGCCGGGCGCGGCAAGGCCGACCTGCCGCTCGTCGGCCTGCCCCACCACGGCTTCGGGGCGGTACCGGTCGACCCCGCGACGGTCGGACCGCACGAGCTGCTCCGGGTGGCGAGCGTCCTGCTCGCCGACGACCTCGTCGCCCTCGGCGCCGACCCGGTCACCACCACCTGGGCCAAGCCGTGGCGGCGACGCTTCCGGCTGGTCGGCGATCCCGTCGTGACCGTCGCCCTGCGCGAGCACCTGGCCGCGCGGGGCCGTCCCGAGGGCGGGCCGCGCCCGTTCGTCGTCGCGGTCGGGCGTCCGCTCGACGAGCTGCTCGCCCACACCTGGACCCAGCGCTGCTTCGAGACCGGCGCGACCCCGTGGGCCGAGTGGCTGCGGTTCTGGCGCGAGCGCGACCAGCTGCCCGACCGTGCCGACCTCGTCGCGTCGGTCCGCCGCTGGCGCGGGCACCGGCCCTTCGTCCGCGTCGTCACCGACCTCGACCGGCTGCCCCGCCAGGTCGGCGTACGGTCGGTGCCCGCGGTGCGGGTGCCGGGCGCGGACCAGGCCGAGCTCGCCCGCCGCATCGCTGCGGTAGTGGGTCTCCGGGTCCCGGCCCACGAGCGACCGGGGCTGATGCGGACGCTGCAGCAGCGGATCCCCGACAGCACCGTCGCGCCCGTCGTCGTCCCTGATCGCGAGCGGGACTGGGTGGCGGCGTCCGCGGCGCGCACCGTCCGCGGCGTGACCCGCGCTGGCTACTCTGTCGTCGGCGACCTCGCCGACCTCGCGCCACACGCTGCGGCGTCGATGGCGTCCGGTCCGGCCGGGCCCGACGACCAGCAGGTGCTGGACCTGGCCATCAGGATGGTCGTCGACCCGGGCTGGCGGGCCGGGTCCGCGCGGACGACGGAGAGGCAGGTGGAGCGGTGAGCAGGCGAGTGCTGCTGCACGTGGGCTGCCCGAAGACCGGCACGTCGTACCTCCAGGACGTCCTCTTCCGCAACCAGAAGGTGCTGCGCGAGCACGACATCCTCTATCCCGCCGACCGCTTCGACGCGCACTTCCTGGCCGCGCTCGACCTGATGACGCTGCCCTGGGGCGGCCTCGAGACCGAGGCCGTCGGGGCGTGGGACCGGCTGGCCGAGCAGGTGCGCGACTGGCACGGCACCTCGATCATCAGCCACGAGATCTTCGCGCGGGCCACACCGACGCAGGTGGCGCGCGCGCTCGAGTCGCTCGGCGACGCCGAGGTGCACCTCGTGCTGTCGGTGCGCGACCTGGTGCGCCAGATCCCGGCGGAGTGGCAGGAGAACGTCAAGCACCGCAGCCACATCACGTACGCCAAGTTCCTCCGCACCATCCGCGACCCGGCACGCGACTCGAGGATCGGCTCGTGGTTCTGGGCGGTGCAGGAGATCCCCGACATCCTCGACCGGTGGGGCGCCTCGCTGCCGCCGTCGCAGGTGCACCTCGTCACGGTGCCGCCGTCGGGCGCCGACCGCGGCGAGCTCTGGCGTCGCTTCTCCCACGCCTTCGGCCTCGAGGGGCTCGACCTCGACCTGACCGCCGAGCGCGAGAACCCGTCGCTCGGCGTGCCGGAGACCTCGCTGCTGCGCACGATCAACCAGCGGGTCACCTCGATCCTCGCGCCGCCCGACTACCGCCCCCTGGTCCGCGAGCTGCTCGCCCACCAGACGCTCTCGCGCGGCGTCGCCTCGGCGCGCCTCGGGCTCGCGCCCGACGACCACGCCTGGGCGCAGGACCTCTGCCGCAGCTGGGTCGAGGTGATGACCTCGCGGGGGTACGACGTGAGCGGCTCGCTCGACGACCTGATCGGGCCCGACCCCGGCTCCTTCGCCGATCCCGACGTCGCCACGGCCGACGTGCTGCTGCCGCCCGCCCTCGACGCCATCTCGGCCCTCCTGGTCGAGGGCGCCCGCCTCCGCGCGGTCGAGGAGCGGCTCCACGAGGAGCTCCGCGAAGCGCGCGACGAGCGCGACCGCGCGCGGCTCACACCGTCGTACCGCGTGAAGCGCAAGATCGTCACGTCGCTGGAGGACAGCCCGGCCGGCCGGGGGACCCTCGACGCCTACCGGCGGGCGCGAGGGAAGAAGTAGGTCGCGCGTCTCGTGCTTCGATGGCCCGGTGCCTGACAGAACTGACCGTGACGTTGCACTGGACGCGGCGCGGGCGGGTGCGGCCGTGCTCACCGAGATGTTCGGGTCGCCCCTGACGCGGCACCACAAGACGGCCACGGACTTCGCCACGGAGGCGGATCGCGCCGCGGAGCGGGCGATCCTGGACGTCATCCACGCTGCTCGGCCGGAGGACGGGTTCGAGGGTGAGGAGCTCGGTGCCGTGCACGCCGGCGCGGGCGGTCGTACGTGGTTGGTCGACCCGTTGTGCGGCACGCTCAACTTCGCGGCCGGATCTCCCTCGTTCTGCGTGAACGTCGCCCTCGTCGACGCGGGGGTGACCGTTGCCGCGACGGTGAGCCACCCGCCGACCGGTGAGCTGTACTGGTCCGCCGGGCAGGAGTTCGGCGTCCTCGGCCGAAGCTCGACAGAACCGCCGGCGCCGAACCAGCTGGTCGACATCAATGCCGACGGCCCGCTCGACCGCCCCTTCGTCGGAGCCCAGCTCGCCGCCGACCCCGACTTCCGTGCGGTGTTCAATCCGCGCATCGAGTCCACCACCCTGGCCCTCGCCTGGGTCGCGTCGGGGCGTCGGCTCGGCTACGTCACCGACGGTCGGCTGGAGGGCAGCGTGCACTTCGCCGCCGGGATCGCCCTGTGCCAGGCGGCCGCGTGCGTCATCACCGACTTCGACGGCAACGCCGTTCATGAGGGCCCGGGGATCATCGCCGCACGCGACCGCGAGTCCCACGCAGCGCTGCTGGCGCTGGTCGCGCGGCACCGTACGGCCTAAGCGGCGCGCCTCACTTCCGGCGGGGCAGCAGCTCCCGGTCGGCGTACCGACCGATCTTCCAGGTCGCGTAGCCGTCGGCGCCGGCACCGACGACACCGCCGATCACGGGTACCCGGCGGCCGACGGTGGTGGCCAGCCGCTTGCCCGCGACGCGGGTGATGATGTCGGTGGCGACCACGGCGGAGATGACGCCGTCGATGGTCGGGTCGTGGGCGGGGGCGGAGGCCAGGCCCATCGGCGTGGTGGGGATCTTCTTCTTCTTGACGAGGTCGCCCACCTGCTCCTCGCCGAGCAGCAGGGCCAGGATCGCGTTGCGGACGCGCGGGTCCTCGAGGTCGTGGCCGCGCAGGTGCGCGATGCCGGCCACCATCCGACACTGGATGATCGCCAGGCCGGTGATGTTGGCCGGGATGGCGAAGGCCATCGTCACCAGGCCGCCGACGTTGGTCGCGAAGCCCTGCGCGCCGGCGATGCGGACGTTGTTCTCGATCACCTCGTGGATCGCGCGGTCGACGCTGCCCTTCTGCTCCGCCAGCTGCTTGTCGGCCGCCTTGGCCGCCGGCGGCAGGGGCCCGACGCCGTCGATGGCGCGGTTCAGCGCCTCACGGACGAACCCCGACGTGAGGCCGGGCGCGAGCTCCTGGAGTCGCGGTGCGAGCTGGCGTCCGACGGTCTGCTTGAGGCCCATGCCCCGATCGTACGGTCGCGCAGCCAGCGCCGGGTCGTACGACGTCAGCGACGCCGCTCGCAGGACTGCAGCCGCTCGCCCCGCAGGCACCGGTCGCGCCCGAAGCTCCCGTTGAGGACGTCACGGCCCGGTCCGCCGTCGAGGACGTCGGCGCCGCGGCCACCGACGAGCCGGTCGTTGCCGCCGCCACCGGTCGCCCTCGTCGAACGGGCGGCGGACTCGAACCAGTCGGCGCGCGGACCTCCGACGAAGACCGCCCGGATGGCCTTGCCGAAGAAGGAGACGCGCTCCGTGCGGACCAGGCGTGCCACCCGGCTACCGTCGACGTCGATGCGCCCGCGGGCGGTGTCCACGCGCAGCAGGTCGATCTTCGTGCTTCCCCGTGTGTAGAGGGTGAGGCGGTCCCGCCCGGCGCCTCCGTCGAAGGTCGGTCGCGCCGAGCCGTCGACCAGGGTCACTCGTAGCTGGTCGTCGCCCGACTGGCCGAGCAGCGCGGTGCTCGTGGCGTCGTCGACGGAGAGGCGGTCCTTGCCGGACCCGCCCAGCAGACGGGTGCCTGCCTCCGGGGAGCTCGAGGTGAGTCGGTCGACATCGCCACCTCCGCGGACGACGTCGGCGCCCCGCCGGACCCACACCCCGTCGCTCCCGGCGCCGGCGTCCACGGTGTCGTCGCCGGCAACGGGCTCGTAGGACTGCGGGTGGTCGCCGACCCGCCAGCCCGACGTGGTGCGGCCGGGGTGGTCGGGCCCGACGACGTCCGCCCCGTCGCCGGTGACGATCGTGTCGTCACCGCCGCCGGCGTCGATGACATCGCGCGCAGGCGTGCCGAGCAACGTGTCGTCGTACGCCGATCCGATCACGCCGATGGGTCTGCCGGGGGCGCCGTCGATGATCGTGTCGCTGCCGTGACCGGTCGCGGTGCCAGCAGCGAGGTCCACCGTGACCCCGGCCGGGGCGTCGGCGTAGGAGACCTGGTCCACCTCGAGGTCGGGCTCCCAGAACCAGATGTCGTCCTCACCGGTCCCGAGGTCGACGAGGTCGTCGCCCGCGCCGGGGACCAGCAGGTCGCCGAAGTAGCCGTCGTCGGCGAAGTACTCGGCGTCCGCCCCGCCAAACAGCCGGTCGTCGCCGTCACCGCCGACGAGGGTGTCCGCACCGGCGAGGCCGCAGATCGTGTCGTTGCCGCCGGCCCCGTAGATCGTGTCGTTCTCCATGCTGCCGACGATGACGTCGTCGCCGGGCGTGCCGGTGACGGCCGACGTTGTGTAGCTGTTGACGAGCTCGGTGACGACGATCGTCGCCACCTTGCCGTCGCACGTCTCCGCCGCCTGGGCAGGTCCCGCTCCCAGGCCGAGGCCGAGGGGGAGCACCAGCGCGGTGAGTGCGGTCAGGGTCGTCGTACGTCGCATGTGTGTTTCCTCCACGAGATCGGGCGTCGGAGGTGTGACGCACTCGGAACGCCCTTGGTTGTGGTCTAGCGTTCCAGACGTGCCGATCGCCCCCGCTCCGACGCCGTGGGGCTTTCCACCCCACTCGGCGTGGGACCCCGAGGACGACCTCGTCGCGGTCGGCGCCGACCTGGAGCCCGGCACGCTCGTCACCGCGTACGCGCTCGGCCTCTTCCCGATGCCGGTGACGCTGGACGCCGAGGAGCACCTCGGGTGGTTCTCCCCGGTCGAGCGCGGCGTGCTGCCGCTGGACGGGCTGCGGGTCGCGCGGTCGCTGCGACGCTCGGCGCGGGACTTCGAGATCCGTATCGACACCGCCTTCGACGAGGTCGTCACCGCGTGCGGCAGCCCCGACCGCCCGGACGGCTGGATCACACCGGACTTCGTGCACGCGTACGGCCGGATGCACCGCCTGGGATGGGCCCACTCGGTCGAGGCGTGGCGCGACGGCAAGCTCGCCGGGGGGCTCTACGGCATCAGCATCGGGGGGCTGTTCGCCGGTGAGTCGATGTTCCACCGTGAGCGCGACGCGTCCAAGGTCGCGCTGCTGGCGCTGGTCGACATCCTCGGCGACCAGCACGCCGATCGACGGGTGCTCGACGTGCAGTGGCAGACGCCGCACCTGGCCTCGCTCGGGGTCGTACGCCGTCCGCGCGCGGAGTACCTCGAGTCGCTCCAGGCGTGCCTGCACCTCCCGCTGCCGACCGCCTTCCGGGTGGACGACGAGGGGTGAGACGCGCAAGGGTGGGCGCGTTCGTCACCGACCGCGTCCGTCGAGGGAGTTGCACCATGGCCAGCCGCACCCGTCTCAGCCTGATCACCGTCGCCCTGCTGGTCGGGGCCGCCACGTCCGCCTGTGGTGGAGGCGGCGCAGGTGGTGGAGCGCCGACCGACGCGAGCGAGAAGGACTTCTGCCAGACCCAGTCCAGCCTGCTCACCGACCTGATGCCGGCGGACATGTCGAACCCGGAGCTGCCCAGCGACGAGAAGATGGCGAAGGCCGTCCAGGACTGGGCCAAGAAGATCGAGGAGGTCGGCACGCCGGAGGACATCTCCGACGACGCGCGCCAGGGCTTCGAGACGATCGTCGCGCAGGCCAACGAGATCGACGCCGCCGACTTCTCGATCGAGAAGCTCGAGGAGCTCGAGGCCGGGGGCAAGGACGCCTCGGCGGAGGCCAAGAAGCAGGCGGACGCCTTCGAGAAATACCTCACCGAGACCTGCGGCAACCCGCTCGACAACCTCGAGATGCCGGAGATGCCCACCGAGTGAGGCGTCTGGACCTGGACGAGCCCGCTCGTCCTGCGACGAGGTTGGACCCGGCCGAGTAGCATCGGAGACGGCGGGGGCAGGCGAGGAGGGATGGCATGTCGATCACGCGCGAGGGCAGGATGTGCTCGTTCTGCGGCACGTCCGGTGGTCCCGGGACCGACGTCCAGCTCATCGGCGGCCTCGGCGCGCAGGTGTGCGGCACCTGCGTCGACGACTTCCACGCGCTCCTGCACGATCCTGTGCAGCACGCGGCGGCCAAGGGCGCGTTCCCGTGGGACCGGATGAGCGACGCCGAGGTGCTCGCCAACCTCTCCATGATCATGGCCTCGGCCGAGCAGAACACCGCCTTCGCCCACGAGTGGGTCGACCTGCTGCGCGAGCGCAACATCTCCTGGGCCGAGATCGGCCGCGCCCTCGGCGTCTCGCGCCAGGCCGTCTGGGAGCGGTTCGCGAGGAAAGGCAGCGACAAGTCCGCCACGGCGTGACACACTTCGACCTGAGTCAAGGTACGCTTGACAATGCCGGGCGTCGGTCGGACTTCACGGGGGTGGGTCGGACCGACGCCCGTTGCCTATTTCGCCTGCCGCCGCTCACTTGAGCAGGCGTGACATCCGTCGGTCCGCGAGCGGCTTGCCGCCGGTCTGGCAGGTCGGGCAGTACTGCAGGCTCGAGTCGGCGAACGACACCTCGCGCACCACATCGCCGCAGACCGGGCACTTCTCGCCGGTCCGGCCGTGGACCGCGAGGTTGGTCTTCTTCTCGCCCTTGAGCTGGCTGGCGGCGAGCCCGGCCGAGCGCCGTACGGCGTCCCCGAGCGTGCCGCGTACGGCGTCGTACAACGTCTGCAGCTCGGTCTCGTCGAGGCTGTTGGCCGGCTTGAATGGCGACATCCGCGCCGCGTGCAGGATCTCGTCGCTGTAGGCGTTGCCGATCCCGGCGATGATCGACTGCATCCGCATCACGCCCTTGATCTGCTTGCGCCCCTCGCGCTCCAGGATCTCGGCGAGCGCCTCGCGGGTGAAGTCGTCGCTCAACGGGTCGGGTCCGAGCCGGGCGACGCCGGGGACCTCCTGCGGGTCGCGGACGACGTAGATCGCCAGGCCCTTCTTGGTGCCCGCCTCGGTGATGTCGAGGCCCGGCTGGACATCGAGGTCGGGGTCGTCGATGACGATCCGCGCGGCGAGCGGGTTCTTGGGGTTGGGTCGGGCCGGGAGCGCGGGCACCTCGTCGCGCCAGCGGATCCAGCCGGCCCGCGCGAGGTGGATGACGACGTGCACGCCGCTCGCGTCGACGTCGAGGAACTTGCCGTGCCGCGTCACCTCGTCGACCAGCGTGCCGTGCAGTGCGTTCAGCGGCGGGTCGAAGGTCTTGAGCGCGCTGAAGGCGGTCAGGTCGACGCGGCTGATCGCCCGGCCGACGAGGCGGCCGCGCAGGTCCTGGACGAGGGCTTCGACCTCGGGGAGCTCGGGCACGAGTGAAAGTCTAGGCAGATCTGGGGACAGGGGGTCAGAATGGCGCATGGCACCGCCGCGCACTCCTCGCACCGGGCAGGTCTTCCTCGACCCGCGCGGCGAGGACCGCTCGCTGCGCGTCACCTGGCACCAGGAGTCGCAGCTCGTCGTGCTGTCGCTGTGGCGCGACAACGTCTGCGCCGGCACCTTCCGGCTCGCCGCCGACGAGGTGCCCGACCTCATCGCGCTGCTGCGCCAGGGCCTCGACGAGGCGTACGACGCGGCGCGCGAGCGGGTCGAGCGCGTCGAGCGACCCAGCCAGGCTGGCTAGTCACCTGGATCTGCCCCTACTTCTTCGCGCGCCACTCCCGCTCGAAGGGCAGCCGCCACGCGTGCGGCGCGACGAGCTGGTGGATGGCGTTGGGGCCCCACGTGCCGGGGGCGTACGGCTTGACCGGCGGCGGGTCGTCGAGCAGCGCCGCGGAGCGGTCCCACAGTGACTCGATGCCCTCGGCGGTGGTGAAGAGCGTGTGGTCGCCGCGCATGGCGTCGAGGATCAGCCGCTCGTACGCCTCGAGCACGTCGCCCGCGGCCTCGGTCTCACCGGTGGAGAACTGCATCGACAGCTTCTGCAGGCGCATCCCCGGCCCCGGGCGCTTGCCGTAGAACGACAGCGACACCTTGGACTCGTCGGCGAGGTCGAAGGTGAGATGGTCGGGCCCGGCCGAGCCCACTCCGGAGTTGGCGGGGAACATCGACCGCGGTGCCTCGCGGAAGGCGATCGAGATGATCCGCTTGCCCTCGGCCAGCTCCTTGCCGGTGCGGAGGTAGAACGGCACGCCGGCCCAGCGCCAGTTGTCGAGGCGGCACTCCATCGCGATGAAGGTCTCGGTGTCGGAGTCCGGCGAGACGCCGGGCAGCGACGTGTAGCCGGTGAACTGGCCGCGTACGACGTGGCGGGGTTCGATCGGCATCAGCGAGCGGAACACCTTGTTCTTCTCCTCCGAGATCGCACGCGGCTCGAGCGCGGTCGGCGGCTCCATCGCGACGAAGGCCAGGACCTGGAACAGGTGGGTGACCACCATGTCCTTGTAGGCGCCGGTCGACTCGTAGAAGTTCGCCCGCTGGTCGAGGCCGAGGGTCTCGGGGATGTCGATCTGGATGTGGTCGATGAAGTTGCGGTTCCAGATCGGCTCGAAGAGCCCGTTGGCGAAGCGGAACGCCAGGATGTTCTGCGCTGCCTCCTTGCCGAGGAAGTGGTCGATCCGGAAGACCTGCGACTCGTCGAACGTCTGGTGCACGCGGGCGTTGAGGTCGATCGCGGACTCGAGGTCGGTGCCGAACGGCTTCTCCATCACCACGCGAGCGCGGCTGACCAGATCGGCCTCGCGCAGCATCTCGATGACCGGCAGCGCCGCCTTCGGAGGCACCGAGAGGTAGTGGAGCCGGCGTACGTCCTCGCCGAGCGCCTGCTCTGCGCGCGCGACCGCGGCGGCGAGCGCCTCGGGGCCGGCGGACTGGGGGACGTACGCGAGGTTGTCGTCGAACAGGTCCCACTGCTCGGCCGTGAGGTGGTGCACGCCGAACTGCTCGATGGCCGTACGGGCGAACTCGCGGAAGGACGCGTCGTCCATGTCCTCCAGCGACGTGCCGACGATGCGGATGTCGGGTGCCAGGTCGGAGACGACGAGGTGGGCGAGCCCGGGCAGCAGCTTGCGTCGGGCGAGGTCGCCGGTCGCCCCGAAGAGGACGATGACGTGCGGGTCCATGTGTTCGTGCGCGTAGCGCGAGCTCGCACGCGGCTCCGCGGGGTAGGAGATGGTCTGAGGAGCATGCGGCGCGGACGGCTCGGTCACGGATAGATCGTGGCACTGCTGCCGGTGACTCGCCGAGTATCGCGGTATCTAAAGGTGTGCCTAGATTCGCCGATATCGTCTGAGCGTGGACCCGATCCGGAACCCGTACGCCCCCGGCGCGGGCCAGCGCCCTCCCGAGCTCGCCGGTCGCGACGAGCAGCTCGCCGCCTTCGACGTCGTCCTCGAGCGGGTGGCCAAGGGCCGGCCCGAGCGCAGCCTGGTGCTCACCGGGCTGCGCGGTGTCGGGAAGACGGTGCTGCTCAACGCCCTGCGCGGCGCGGCCGTCCGCAAGGGCTGGGGGACCGGCAAGCTCGAGGCCCGGCCCGGTCAGGGCCTGCGCCGCCCGCTGAGCAGCGCGCTCCACCAGGCGGTGCGCGAGCTCGGCCATCGTGACGAGGAGTCGGTCGACCACGTGCTCGGCGTGATCAAGTCCTTCGCGCACCGCGACGCCGGCACGGCCGCGAAGCTGAAGGACCAGTGGAGCCCGGGTATCGATGCCCCCGCCGTACGCGGTCGCGCCGACTCCGGCGACATCGAGATCGACCTCGTCGAGCTCTTCACCGACCTCGGCGGGCTCGCGGCCGACGTCGGCAAGGGCGTCGGGATCTTCATCGACGAGATGCAGGACCTCGGCCCCGACGACGTGTCCGCGCTGTGCGCGGCGTGCCACGAGCTCAGCCAGTCGGGCCTGCCGGTCATCGTGGTCGGTGCCGGGCTGCCGCACCTGCCGGCCGTGCTGAGCGCCAGCAAGTCGTACAGCGAACGGCTGTTCCGCTACCAGCGCATCGACCGGCTCGCCCGCGAGGCTGCCGACCGAGCGCTCGAGGCCCCGGCCGCCGACGAGGAGGCGGCGTACGAGCCCGACGCCCTCGCCGCGATGTACGACGCCACCGGCGGCTACCCCTACTTCATCCAGGCCTACGGCAAGGCCGTGTGGGACCTCGCGCCGCGCTCGCCGATCACCGCCGCCGACGTCGCGGTCGCGGCGCCGGAGGCCGAGTCCGAGCTCGCGGTCGGCTTCTTCGGCTCGCGCTACGAGCGGGCCACGCCGGGGGAGCGCGACTACCTGATGGCGATGGCCGACGTGGCCGCCGCGCAGCCCGACTCCGACGCCGAGGACTCCGTACACAGCGCGGACGTCGCCGCACGGCTCGGCAAGAAGCCGCAGTCGCTCTCACCCGCCCGCGACTCACTGCTCAAGAAGGGCCTCGTCTACTCCGGCGAGCGCGGCCGCATCGCCTTCACCGTGCCCCACTTCGGGCGCTACCTGCGCGAGCGCGGCTGACCCGTCTCCATCGCTGGCGGGGTGCGGAACGACCGCGGCAGGTCCTCGAGGAGCCGGAGCCAGAGCTCGGCAGCGGTGGGGTACGACGCCACGGCGTGGCGCAGCACGTGGACCGGGACGTCGCCGACGATCGCCACCGTCGCGGCATGGACCAGCTCGCCGGCCTCGACGCCGACGAACGTGGCGCCCAGCAGCAGCCGGGTCGTGGCGTCGACGACGATCTGGGACTCGCCGACCACGGTGTCGCGCAGCAGGCCGGTGCCGGCGGCCGCCGAGGTCGGCACTCGGGAGACGACCACGTCGTGGCCGGCGTCGCGGGCCTCGGCCTCGGTCATCCCGACGCTCGCCACCTCGGGGTCGCTGAAGACGACCTGCGGCACGGGCGCCTCGCGGTCGGGCTCCCACGCGACCTCGCCGGAGGCGGCGGCCGCGATGCGTGCGCCGACCACCCGGGCCTGGTGCTTGCCCCAGTGGGTCAGCGGCGGCCCGCCGCTGGCGTCGCCGACGGCGTGGAGCCACTCGGGCAGCCGTCCGGCCGTCACGTCGTCGGCGGTGAGCCCCACCGAGGAGAGGCCGAGGTCGTCGAGGCGCGGCGCCCGTCCGATGGAGAGCAGCAGCTCGTCGGCGACGAGCTCGTCGGCCGACGTGGTCAGGGTGACCGCGCCGCCGTGGACCTTGCCGATGCCGGTCGCCTCCGGTGCGTCACGGCGTACGTCGCTCACCTCGGTGCCGAGGTGGACGGTGATGCCGCGCTCGCGCAGACCCGCCAGCACGGCCTCGCCCGCGAAGGGTTCGGTCCGGCCGAGCAGCCGGCGGTCGCGGACGACCAGCGTGACCTCCGAGCCCAGCGCCGACATCCAGATCGCGGCCTCGCAGGCCACGACCCCTCCGCCGACGACGACCAGGCGGTCGGGCACCTCGACGACACCGGTCGCGTCGCGGGAGTCCCACGGGAGGGCGTCGGCGTACATCTCCGGGACGAGGGCGGCGCTCCCGGTCGCGATGACCACGGCCCGTCGCGCCCGCACCTCGACGTCGTCCCCGGAGGTCGAGGTGACCCGGATCGTGCGCTCGCCGACCAGCCGGCCGTCACCGCGCACCACCCCGATCCCCGCACCGTCGGCCCAGGTCTCCTGGCCGGAGTCGTCATAGTGCGAGACCCAGTAGTCGCGCCGTTCCAGCAGCGCCTTCGCCGCGACGTGTGCCGTCGAGACGCCTTGCAGGTCACCGGTCACGTCGGCCACGGCGATCGGGCGCAGCAGCGCCTTGCTGGGCATGCACGCCCAGTAGCTGCACTCGCCGCCGAGCAGCTCGCGCTCGATGATCGCCGAGGTCATCGGCCTGCCGTCGACCTGCGCGCCCTCGACGGCGTACTGCGCCGCGTTCTCGCCTGCCGGGCCGCCACCGATGACGACGACGTCGTACTCGACTGTCTCCATGTCGTGGACGATACGTGCACGTCCCGGACTTGGGATCCCCTTGCCTGTTCAACTAAAATCACGGGCGAGGGGAGTACCCCACCAACCACCGTCGGTCAGTACGGCGCCTCCGCAGGCGCCTCGACGGCGACCGTCCTCCGGGCGGCGGGGGAGACCTCAGGCGCTCAGCCCTGAGGAGACCCATGTCGTCCATCGCATCCCCCACCCTGTGGTTCATCACCATCGGCGTGGTGATCGCCCTGCTCGTCGTCGACTTCATCGCCACCCGGCGCCCGCACGAGGTCTCGATGAAGGAGGCCATCGCCTGGTCCGCGTTCTACGTCGCCCTGCCGCTGCTGTTCGGCCTCTACGTCTGGAACGCCCACGGCGGTGACCGCGGGCTGGAGTACTACACCGGCTACCTCGTCGAGAAGACGCTCAGCGTCGACAACCTCTTCGTCTTCATGCTGCTGCTGGCGGCCTTCGCGGTGCCGGAGGTGCTCAAGCAGCGGGTGCTGCTCTACGGCATCGTCGGCGCGCTCGTGCTGCGCGGCATCTTCATCGCGCTCGGCGCCGCTGCGCTGTCGCGCTTCGACTGGGTGTTCCTGGTCTTCGGCCTGGTCCTGCTGCTCACCGGCGTCAAGCTGCTCCGCGACGCGATCAAGGGCCAGGAGCACGAGGTCGACGTCGCGGAGATGCGCGTCGTCAAGGTGATGAAGCGCTTCATGCCCGTCAGCGACGACTACGACGGCGCGAAGTTCACCGTGATCAAGAACGGTGCCCGTGCGCTGACGCCGTTCGCGCTCGTCACCGTCGCGGTCTTCGCCACCGACGTCGTCTTCGCCGTGGACTCGGTGCCGGCCGTGTACGGCATCACCGGCGACCCCTACCTCGTCTTCGTGACCAACGCCTTCGCCCTGCTCGGGCTCCGCGCGCTCTACTTCGTGCTCGAGGGCGCCCTCGGCGCACTGGCCCACCTCAGCTACGGCCTGGCCGCGATCCTCGGCTTCATCGGGTTCAAGCTGGTGCTGCACTGGGCGCACCTGGTCTGGCCGTCGGTCCCCGACGTGCCGACCCTGGCCTCGCTGTTCGTGATCCTCGGCATCCTCGGCGTCACGATCTGCACCAGCCTGCTGGCCAACAAGCGGCGTGAGCGCGAGCGCGACGACGAGGGCGAGCTCAGTCGACGGTGAGCATGGTCGCGCCGAGGCCGATCATCATCGTGCCGCCCGCGGCACTGAGGGTGTCGAGGCGTGACGGTCGCCGGGCGAACCAGTTGCGCGCCGCACCGGCGGCGAGCGCCCACGTGCCGTCGGACGCCATCGCCAGCACGCCGAAGACGAGGCCGAGCAGCATCGTCTGCAGCGCGACCGAGCCGCCGGGGTCGGTGAACTGCGGCAGGAAGGCCACGAAGAAGACGATCGTCTTGGGGTTGGTCGCGCCGACGGTGAAGCCGATCCGGACCGGGTGACCGCGCCGCACCGGCGTCGCGGACTGCATGGCCAGGCGCGCGTCGCTGCGGTGGCGGATGGCCTGCACGCCGAGCCAGACGACGTACGCCGCACCGAGGAACTTGACCGCGGTGTACGCCGTCGCGCTGGCGGCGACGATCGCGCCGAGCCCGAGGGCGACGAGGGCCACCTGGGCCGTCACGCCGAGGGCGTTGCCGACGACCGACAGCAGCGCCTCGCGGCGACCGACGGTGAGGGCGCGGCCGATGGTGAAGAGCAGGCTCGGGCCCGGCACCTGGATGAAGAGGATCGAGGCGACCAGGAACGCGACCCACTGGCTCGACGACGGCATGGCCCCAGTGTGGGGCCACGCCGTCGTCGGTGTCAGCGGGATATCAGCGAGCGGTCAGCAACCGCAGGAGTAGTAGGTGATGTCCCAGTGGTTGCTCTCGCGGGCGTACACGTTGCCCGACGGCGCGGTGTAGAGCGTGGCGCCGTCACCACGTACGCCCGAGTACGAGTAGTGGCTGGTGATGTAGTTGGACACGCACGTCGTCGGGCTGACGTCGACCTTGTAGCCGTTGTAGTGGCTGTAGGTGCCCGACGCGTGGCCGACCTCGGTGCCGCCCGTGATGGTGATGGCGCAGCCGCTGATCGACTTGAAGGTCTTGATCCCGCTGACCGTCTCCTGGTTGATCTGCTCGTAGGACGTGCAGGTCGAGATGCTGCGGGTGGTGCAGCCACCGCTCGAGACGCGGGTGATGCCGACCGCCGAGAGCTGGCTGGCGGCCTGCGCGTCGGTGAGCTTGGTGACCGCGTGGGAGGGGCTGGCCAGCCCGGCCACCGCGACGAGCGAGGCGATCAAGGCCAGGAAGGTCCTGCTGAGGGTGCTGTGCACAGTCATGACTCCATACGTCGTGGCGAGACCCCCGATGGGCTCGCCGCTCCCTCCACCAGACCGCGGCACCCCGCGCGGGGTCAACCCCGTCGCAAAGTCTTTGCCGTTGCCCGTGAGTCTCTGGGAGACTCACGGACAAGGGCGTCGTCCACCGCCCAACCAGACGCGTCGGCCCCAGTCCGTGCGAGATGGTGAAGGGGAGCGGATCCTCGGGCAGCACCACATCCATGAGTCGCATCGATGACGCCCGCTGCAGCGGCGTGCTGGGGACGCAGCGCAGTCGAAGGTGATCGAGATGACCAGGGACAGTGACTTCAAGCAGGTCGTACGGACGCGCATGGCCGAGACCGGCGAGACGTACACGGCCGCGCGCGCCGCGCTGCAGCGTGAGGCGTACGACGCCGCGCGGGCCGAGCAGGACCGGCTGGTCGGCCGGTTGTTCCGCGACGGACGCATCGAGCGGGTGCCGGCGAAGCGCAAGGTGCGCGCCGCGGTGCTGCTGGAGGTGCTGAGCCGGTTCGAGCCGGGGCGCGACTACGCCGAGCGCGAGGTCAACGAGGTGCTCCTCGGGGTGCACGAGGACTTCGCCTACCTGCGCCGCGAGCTGGTCAACTACCACTTCCTCGAGCGCGCGGACGGCCGCTACCGCACCGCCGCGCGGGCGCCGGAGCGGGCTGCGGTCGAGCGGCAGGAGATCCCGGCCTGGGAGGCCCACTGGCTGCCCGGGTTCCTGGCGGAGGGCTGACCGGCTCTTCCTCTCGGGCGGCCGACGGGGCAGGCTGGGTCCATGACTGCAGGGATCGATCCCGAGGTGGCTCCGTCCGGCCCCGGTTGCGTGGAGTGCGAGGCGGACGGCGGCTGGTGGGTGCACCTGCGCCGCTGCGCCCGGTGCGGCCACATCGGCTGCTGCGACTCCAGCCCGGCGCAGCACGCGACGGCGCACCACGGCGCGACCGGCCACCCGGTGATCCAGAGCTACGAGCCCGGCGAGGACTGGTTCTGGGACTTCGAGCGCTCCGTCGGACTCACCGGCCCCCGGTTGACCGATCCGCAGAGCCACCCCGCCGACCAGTCGGTGCCCGGTCCGGCCGACCGGGTTCCCGAGGACTGGCAGAAGCACATCCACTGAGTGACCGCGCGGACGTGCCATGCTCAGCGCATGCGTCGTACGCCGCGCATCCGCCGCGCTCGCCAGAACGACAGGGGAGCCAGCTCGCGCCCCCAGGTCGTGGCCCACCGGGGCAGCAGCCACGAGGCCGCCGAGCACACCCTCGCGGCCTATGTGAAGGCGCTCGACCAGGGTGCCGACGCGCTCGAGTGCGACGTACGGCTGACCGCCGACGGGCACCTCGTCTGCGTGCACGACCGCGACCTGAGGCGTACGGCATCCACGCAGGGGATCGTGTCGACGATGAACCTGGCCGAGCTCGACGAGCTCGACTTCGCGTCGTGGAAGAGCCCGTGGTCCGAGCTCGACGACGAGGCACCGGAGCGCAACCCGCAGGAGTACAAGGTGCTCACGCTCCGCAAGCTGCTCGAGACCGTCGCCGACTACGACCGGCACGTCGAGCTGGCCATCGAGACCAAGCACCCGACCCGCTACGGCGGCCTCGTCGAGCGACGCCTCGTCGAGACCCTGGGTGACTTCGGCTGGGACCGGGCCGGGTCGCCGGCACGGGTGATGAGCTTCTCGCTCAGCGCGATGAACCGCGTACGACGGCTGGCCCCCGACCTCGAGATCGTGATGCTCGTCGACAAGGCGCACCACTGGCCGGTGCTGCGTCCGGTGGTGGGCGCCGACTGGGTCATCGGGCCCGGCATCGACGAGCTGCGCCTGCACCCGGGGCTGGGCCGGCACCTGGTGCGGGCCGGCCGCGAGATCCACGTGTGGACCGTGAACACCGCCGACGACCTGGACATCTGCCTCGACCTCGGCGTCTCGGCCGTGATCAGCGACCGGCCGAACTACATGCTGGAGCTGCTCGGCTCCTGACCCCGGCCAAGCCCCCACTAGGGTTCGGGGCATGGCCAAGAAGTCCCGCAGCTCGCAGAAGCCCCATCCACCCGCCGAAGGTGAGGTCGGACCCCGCCAGCCCTGCCCGTGCGGCTCCGGCAAGCGCTACAAGGCCTGCCACGGCGCCGCCGGCGGCGCAGCCCCGACGTTCGTGGCGCGCCCGTTCGAGGGGATGCCCGGCGAGTGCGACGTGATCGCGCTCCGCGAGCTCGTCCCCGCAGCGACCGTTCACCTGACCCTGAAGGACGGCGGTCGTACGATCCGGCTCGCCACGCTGCTGCCCGGCGCCGCACCGGCCATGGTCCGTGACTCCGGTGACGTGTGGCTCGGGCTGCAGGTCCAGCACTCGTACGGCAACCCGGCGCGTGACCTCGCCGCCGTGCTCGAGCGCGCGCTCGCCACCGAGGAGCCCGGGATCGTCGGCCTGCCCAGCGACCCCGGCGAGGGCCCGAGCCTCCAGGACCTCATCACCGACACCAGCCTCGACATCACCGTCCACGACGGCTTCGAGTACTGGATCGACGACATTCCCGAGCGCGACGCCTCGATGGAGGCCGCTCTCGAGCAGGCCAACGGCGGCGTGATGCCGACGACGCGACTCGCGTCCGTCGAGGCGGCGTACTGGACCGACGTCGGCACCAAGGAGCACCTGCGCTGGGTCATGCCGCACCCCGAGGACCAGCTCCTCGACGCGCTCGCCCGCCTGCACGCGGCGGGGAAGGACTCGGTCGCGGAGGGCTCGCGGTTCGTCGGGATGTTCCGGGCCCACGGCCTGCTCGCTCCGGTCTGGGACCTGCCCCTCGGCACGGGGGCCGAGGTGCTCGAGCAGCCGGCCGCGCGCTTCGCCGCCGACCTCGCCCAGGCGCTCGAGGGAGGGGACCTGACCCCCGCCGAACGCTCGGCCCGGGCGGGACTCGCCAACCGTCAGGTGACGATCCGGTAATACCCGCCCCACAGCCTCACCACGACCTGAACACAACCGGGCCAACGGTTGTGTCGCCGCTCGCGGGCGGAGTAGATTCGTTCCTGCCCGGTCGTTGTCGTTTCCCCCGTCGACAACGACCGGGTTTTCCATACATTTCTCGTGGCGTGCGCCACCGATGTGGACCCATATCCCGCCTCGAGCGGTCCGGCGGCGGTGGTGCACGTGCCTGTGCGGCACACCACCTACGCTTCTGGTCGTGACCCATGATGCTGTCGAGCGCAGCCGCTTGAAAGCATGGCTGCTCGAGGCCGGTCAGCAACCCGACCCCGGCGGCTTCTACGAAGGCGAGCGGGAAGCCACCGCCCACCAGCACGTACGACCGTGGTGGAAGGTCATGTGCTTGACCGGTGTGGACTACTTCTCCACCCTCGGCTACCAGCCCGGCATCGCCGCACTGGCTGCCGGAGCCTTGGCTCCCATTGCGACGCTCGTCCTGGTCCTGGTGACCCTGTTCGGGGCTCTGCCCATGTACCGACGCGTGGCGAAGGAAAGCCCCCACGGTGACGGCAGCCTCTCCATGCTGGAACGGCTGCTGTCGTACTGGCCCAGCAAGGTGCTCGTGCTGGCCCTCATCGGGTTCGTCGCCACCGGGTTCATCATCACCATCACCCTGTCCGCAGCCGACGCGTCCGCCCACCTCGTGGAGAACCCGTTCCTCACTGATGCTCTGCACGGCAGGGAAGTCGTCATCACCCTCGTGCTGCTCGCGCTCTTGGCGGCGGTGTTCCTCAAGGGCTTCGGCGAAGCCATCGGCATCGCCGTCGTCCTCGTCATCGCCTACATCGGCCTGTCCGCCGTCGTGGTCGCCAACGGGTTCTGGCACATCTTCCAGAACCCCGGCACCTTCACCGACTGGACCAACGCCGTCACCGAAGCCCACGCCTCACCGCTCGCCGTCCTCGGCGCATCCCTGTTGGTGTTCCCCGCACTTGCTCTGGGTCTGTCCGGGTTCGAGACCGGTGTCGTGGTCATGCCGCTCGTCAAGGGCGACCCGGACGACACCCCCGCCGAGCCCGCCGGTCGTATCCGCAACGCCAAGAAGCTGCTCACCACCGCCGCGCTCATCATGTCCGTGATGTTGATGGGCTCCGCGATCGTCACCACCTTCCTCATCCCCGCAACCGAGTTCGCACCGGGCGGAGAAGCCAACGGACGCGCCTTGGCCTTCTTGGCCCACGAGAACCTCGGCGACACGTTCGGTACCGTCTACGACGCCGCGACCATCGGCATCCTCTGGTTCGCTGGTTCCTCAGCCATGGCCGGTCTGCTCAACATCGTGCCCCGCTACCTGCCCCGCTACGGCATGGCCCCCGACTGGGCACGCGCCACCCGCCCCCTCGTCCTCGTCTTCACATTCATCTCCGTCGTCGTCACCATCGCGTTCAAGGCCGACGTGGACGCCCAAGCTGGTGCCTACGCCACCGGTGTTCTCGCCCTCATGACCTCCGCAGCGGTCGCAGTCACACTCACCGAGTGGCGCCGCGGACACCACAGGGCCGGAGCGTTCTTCGGCGTCGTCTCAGCTGTCTTCACCTACACCATCGCTGTCACCATCCTCGACCGCCCCGAAGGTCTGGTCATCGCGTTCATCTTCATCGCGATGATCGTGGTCATCTCCCTGTTCTCCCGCATCACCCGCTCGACCGAGCTCCGAGTCCAGAACGTCACGTTCGACCCTGTTGCCGCAGAACTCCTCGACGAGGTCCTGGTCAAGAACGCCCCGGTGCGGTTCATCGCGAACAAGGTTCAGGCTGGTGACGATGCCGAGTACAACGAGAAGTCGTCCGACGTGCGGTTCGACAACCACCTCCACATCGCCGAAACGGCCGTGTTCCTGGAAGTCGAGATCAATGACGCCAGCGACTTCGCCACCGCCGTCGAGGTCACGGGAGTTCGAATCGGCAGCCACCGGGTGTTGCGCGCCACCGGCCCGTCAGTGCCCAACGTGCTCGCGGCGATCCTCCTCGCGGTCTCCGAAAAGGACGACATGCCCTCCCATGTCTACTTCGAATGGTCCGAGAAGGGCCCAGGTCAGAACGCGCTCCGGTTCCTCTTCGCCGGTGAAGGCGACGTCCCGCCCCTGACCCATGAAATCCTGCGCCGCGCGGTCGCCGACCCAGACAAGCGGCCCGTCGTACACGTCGGAGGCTGACGTGCAGCACCTTCGCATCACGTCGCCCGCCCACCTCACCGACCAAGTGGTGGAGTTGTTCACCAGGGACCCGGCAGTCAGCCAGCTCGCCGTCCTGCGCGGAGCCGCCATCGAACCCGTCGGGGACATCGTGCTCGTAGACATAGCCCGCGAAGCAGTCAACGAGCTCGTCGACAGGCTCGACTCCCTGGGCATCCCCGAACACGGCACCATCCACATCGACCCGGTCACCACATGGGTGTCGCGTGCCGGGTACGACTCCGAACGACACACCCCCGGCTCCAGTGCCGATGCTGTGGTGTGGGCCGATGTCACCCAGCGCGCGTACGAAGAGGCCGAGCTCAACTGGACCTATCTGGCGTTCATGACGTTGGCGACCCTCCTCGCGTCCATCGCCATCGTCGTGGACTCTCAGGTCCTCGTCATCGGAGCGATGGTCCTGGGCCCCGAGTTCGTGCCCATCGCCGCTCTCGGACTCGCGCTCGTACGCCGGCGCCGCACCCTGTTCGGCCTCGCCGCGCGCACGCTGTTCATCGGCTTCGGCGTGGCCATTTCCGCCACCACCGTGGCCGCGTTCGCGGCACGCGCACTCGGCTGGGTAGTGACCAAGGACGTGACCGGTGAACGCCCCGGCACCGACTTCATCTACTCACCCGACAAGTGGTCCTTCATCGTCGCCCTCATCGCGGCCGCAGCGGGAGTCCTCTCCCTCACCAGTGCCAAGGTCGGCGGACTCTCGGGAGTGTTCATCTCCGTGACCACCGTCCCCGCCGCAGGCAACGTCGCCCTCGGCATCGCATTCGGCGCATGGAACGAAGTCAGCGGCAGCGCCGTCCAGCTCGCCCTCAACATCTCCGGCATGGTCCTCGCCGGATGGGCCACCCTCGCCGTCCAGCACCTCGTGTGGAACCGCAAAGCCCACCACCGACGACGACTCCTCGCCCGTCACCGCGAACAACACGGCACGGGCACGACGTGAGCCTCGACGCACCGCTGTGGGTTCCCATCAGTGCGCCACAACGCTCCCTGGCGGTCCGGGTGCCCGCTTCCTGACCACCCGGACCTCGGCCGCCGACACTCATGAATGCCGGGTGGGCCTACGGGTCCGTACCCCGCTACGCCGATCGGATGCCCCGGTCAGCGATCCGTCTTCGCCGGGTCCCCCGGACGCACCCGCCAGGCCTCGAGGTGGTCGAAGCCCTTCGCGGACACTCGGCGCAGCCGGCGCCAGCGCAACGGCGACTCCTCGTCGGAGTCCGTGAGGGCTTCGTGGACGCCCGCGTCGACCAGCACGCAGCCGGGGCGCGCGGCCGAGGTCAGGCGTGAGGCGGCGTTGACGGTGGAGCCGAACACGTCGCCCAGACGGCGTACGACGGCGCCGTGGGCAATGCCGGCACGCACGGCCGGGAAGGGGTCGTCGGGGTCGTCACCGCGCGCAGTCAGGGTGAGGGCGATCTCGACGGCGGCGGCGGGGTCCGCGACGGTGAAGAGCACCTCGTCGCCGATGGTCTTGATGACCTGGCCCGCGTGGTCGACGACCAGCGTGGTGGTGTCCTGCTCGAAGCGGTCGACCCACTCCACGAGCTCGGGGCCGTCGAGGCTGCGGCTCTGGGTCGTGTAGCCGACGATGTCGACGAAGCAGACCGACAGGAGCGTCTCGCCGGGGTCGAGGGCGCTGGTGTCCTCCAGCAGGTGACCGGCGGCGCTGGCGAGGTGGCGGCGCCAGACGTACGTCTGCAGCGCCTCGACCCGGGGCAGGACGTCGGTGGCCAGCGCGGTGAGCGCGGTGGCCGGGTCGCCGCCCTGGCCGGCGACGCCGGCGAGCAGGGTGGTCTGCCACTCCGCCAGCCGGGCGTAGCTGCGACCCCAGGTGCGGACGAGCGCGGCCTGCGACTCCGGCGGCAGGATCCCCAGCTCGACGAGGTCGCTGGTGAGGCGAAGCGCCTCGACGTCGCTCTCGGCGAAGGCGACGTCGTCATCCCCGCGGTGCGGGAACCCGAGCTGGTGCCAGAGGGTGACCGCGAGGTCGAGGGGCACGCCGGCGCGCTCGGCGACCTGCACCCGCGTCAGGCTGGGCTCCTCGCCGAGCAGGAAGGCCTCCATGGCGCGTGCGAGGTCGGCCCTGTCCCCGGGCTCGACGTCGACGGCCGGCTCCTCCTCCTCGTCGGCCACGTCGGGTCAGCTCCCCTTGATGCGCCCTGCGGCCGCCGCGCGGAGGGCCGCGCCGAAGGCGGGGACCTGGTCGGCGAGTGCCGCGATGCTGTCGCTGGTGAAGTGCACGACCTTGAGCGGCGTCAGCGCGACGATGGTGGCCGAGCGCAGCGTACGGTTGACGATCGCCGCCTCGCCGACGACGGCACCCGGGCCGAGGGTGGCGATCTCGACGCCGCCCTTGCGGACCGAGACCTCGCCCTCGGTGATGAGGTACGCCTTGTCGGCCGGGGTGCGCTCCGCGATCGGCGACCAGCCCTGCGGCAGGGTCAGCGCGGTGCCGGCCGCCAGGACGCGCTTGACGTCGGCGGGCTCGAGGCCATCCAGGATGGATTCAGTCATGACACCTCAACGATTGATCGGGGCGAACGTGATGCCGGTGTGGCTCACTCCACGTGGAGCGGCTCGCGGGCGACCGGGCAGCTCATGCAGCGCGGGCCACCGCGTCCCGAGCCCAGCTCGGACCCGGCGATCCTGACGACCTCGATGCCGGCGTCCTCGAGCCGGTCGTTCGTCTCGTCGTTGCGCTCGTAGGCGACCGCCACGCGCGGGGCGAGAGCGAGGGTGTTGTTGCCGTCGTCCCACTGCTCGCGCTCCGCCGTGACCGGGTCCAGGCCGGTGTCGATCTGGTGGAGGGTGTCGATCTGCATCGCCTTGGCAGCGGCCACCAGGAACGGCTCGGACCCGCTCACCTCGAGGGTGAGGTCGGACTCGCCCGAGCCGGGGTCGCCCAGCGTCACGGTCACCGCGCGCAGGGTGTCGGCGACGTTGGGGTACATCACGACCTTGTCGACGTCGACCATCGTGCAGACAGTGTCGAGGTGCATGGTCGCGCGCTCCTGCGCGATCGGCACGGCGAGGACGGTGTGGGCCAGCTCCGCGTGGAAGACCTGGCGGGCGAGGCGCTCCACGCCTGCGGGCGTCGTACGCTCCCCGACGCCGACCGCGATCACGCCGGGCGCGAGCAGCAGGACGTCGCCGCCCTCGACGTGCTCGTTGTGCCAGCCGTGGATCTTGCGGGTGCCGGCGAAGCGCGGGTGCTCGGTGTAGATCAGCTCGGTCAGCTGCGTCTCGCGCTTGCGCGCGGGCATCGCCAGGCTGGTGACCGCCACCCGGTCCTTGACCCACACGCTCGAGTCGCGGGTGAAAAGCAGGTTGGGGAGCGGGTCGATGAGGAAGTCGTGCGGGTCGAGCAGGCTGGTGACCAGGCCGTGACCGCCCCGGACCTCGTCGTTGCGGATGCCGGAGGTCAGGGTGTCGGTGAGCTCGGCGGGCGCCAGCTCACGCAGGGCCTGGGCGAGGTAGCGGCGCATCGTGTCGCCGAGGTGCAGCCCGGAGAGCGCGCTCGTGATGGCGTGGTTGCGGGCGAGCTCGCTGTCGAGGGTCTCGGTCAGCAGCTCGGTCAGGTAGAGGACCTCCACGCCGCGGTTGCGCAGCGTCTCGGCGAAGGCGTCGTGCTCCTCCTGCGCCCGGCTCACCCAGGGGATGCCGTCGAAGAGGAGTCGGTCGTTGTTGCGGGGCGTCAGCCGCTTCAGCTCGTTGCCGGGGCGGTGCAGCATGACCGTGGCCAGGCGCCCGACCTCGCTGTCGGCGCCGTGGGGTGTGGTGACCATGCCGGGACTCTAGCGCTGCGGCCGTGCGCACGTGCGGCGGAGTTGGTCCCTCGAGGCATCACCCGCGGACCACATGCGCCGCACGTGTTCACGTCGGGTCCGCGTGCCCCGGGAAGTGGGCCCGCCAGGCGTCGCCGAGCCGGAGGGGTACGCCCGGCTGACCGCGATCGAGCAGCACCCGGTGGACACGGCGGAGGGTCTGCTCCGGCTTGGCGTAGATCCCGGAGCTGATCACCGGCACCAGCCGCCAGCCCTCGTCGTCGCTCGCGTCGCGGCGCTCGAGGTCTTCCTCCCACGCCTCGCGCGTGAGCACGTGGACCTTGCCGCTGTACTCCACCGCGACCTTCACGAGCGGATAGCTGAGGTCGTACTTGCGGATGACGTCTCCTGCGTCGTCGCGGATGGCCAGGTTGATCCGAGGTTCGGGCAGGTCCGAGAGGACGATCAACAACCTCAACCGAGTCTCCATCGGCGAGTCCACGTCGGACCGGACGTACGTCGCCGCGCGTCGTGCCGCCGCTGCCGCGCGGTGCGAGACCACAGAGCAGAACTCCACCAGGGCCTCGGGCGTCGTGAGCCGGCGGCGCACCATCGCGTCACCGACCACCACGAGGTCGACCAGGGAGAGGAGCCCCGCCAGCTCCACGAACAGCATGCGCGGCTCGGAGACCCTGACGCCCCGCACGACCCGTGTGCCTCCCCTCCCGACGTGCACCGTGATTCCTCGGTGCCGCCGCCGCAGTCCGGCGCGCGCCACGCTCACGTGCTCATCGGCGATGGTTGGGATCGGCAGGTCGTACACCCGGGCGGCCGAGGCGTGGCTCGCCCAGGCCACGCTGCCGTACGGCAGCAGGGCGGCACGGACGCGCAGCAGCGGAGTGATCACGGTTGCCGCTCGCACATACGTGCCGGGCAGCACCATCCGGTAGGAAGGGCCACGCAGCTCCTTCGGGCTCACCCCGGCCGCGATCCCCGTGCTGCGCCGGAAGGGCGTGGCGGGGTCGAAGTCCATCCCGAGATCGTGCACGTGACGGCCTGGGCTGCGTGCGCGTCCTCCACAGCCCGCGCACACGTGCGGCGCTTGTGGCCCCGCGATCGCCGGACCGCGGGCCAGATCCGCCGCAGGTGCGGCGGCGACCTCAGGCCTGCTGGGCGCGCCACTCCTCGGCGAGCAGGGCGTACTCGTAGGAGCTGGTCCAGAGGCCCTTCGACCAGAAGTCGCCACGCTTGTCGACCTCGCGCCGCATCCCGAGCCGCTCGCAGAGGGCGGCGGACCGGTCGTTGCGGGCGTCGAGGTTGGCCACGACGCGGCGGAGGCCGAAGTGGACGAAGGCCATCTCGAGGACGGCGCGCGCGGCTTCGGTCGCATAACCTCGGCCGGCGTACTCGGGCAGGATCGTCCAGCCGATCTCGCCCTCGCTGAGCCCGGTGCCCTGCAGGTGGAGCATCGAGTCGCCGACGACGGTGCCGTCGTGGGTGGCCACGGCCAGGCCGAAGAACTCCCCGTCTCCGGGCTCGGTGCGGCGGCGGACCATCGCGTGCACCTCGGCGCGGTTCATCGGCCGGCTGAGCAGCAGGCTGGTCCATTCCTCGGAGGCCCAGGCGTCGACGAAGGCGTCCGCATCGTCGAGCACGAACGGCCGCAGGACCAGGCGTTCGGTGCGCAGCGGCCAGGCGGGGGCGACCGGGGTGAGGAACTCGGCGCGCGGGACGTCGACCCACAGCGCACGGCTCGTCGGGCCGCCGAACCGCAGCCGGTCGTACGCCGTCATCGGCAGCAGCAGCGCGTCCAGCCCGGGCACCGCGATCACGCCGTCGACGGCCTGTCCGAGGAGTCCACGCCCGACCGCGTCCGACGGGTCGCGGCGCAGTCGCTCGACGGCCTCGGTGGCGTCGGCGATCCGCTCGGTCTTCTGCTTCATCCGCACCGGGTCGACGGTGCGCAGGCAGACGTACTGCCCGGAGAGGTAGGCCGCCCACTCCTGCTCGCCCGTGGCCGGGTCGTCCTCCCAGAACGCGACGAACCAGTCGTGCAGGCGGTCAAGGCCACCCGCGTGCTCGGCGAGCGAGCCGTGCGCCCCGGGCACCATCGGCGTCCCGTCGGAGAGGACGTACGACGGCAGCGGCAGGCGGCCCTCGAGCATGAGGGTGACCGCCTCGGGCGTCGCGGCGACGAAGTGCTCGCGGACGTAGGCGTCGTCCTTCGGGGTCATCGGGTGGTCGCCGTTGACGGCGACGAAGCGGTCGCGGACCGCATGCAGGTCCCGACTGGTCAGCGCGTCATCTCCCACACGGTCAACAGTGCCACCGCTACCCCGTGGGGCGCACGCGCGGATGCGTGGCAACCGTGCTCGTGACCCGGGTGATCGTGCCGTCGAACAGCGAGATAGCAGCGGCCGTCGGGCCAGCCGCGCCATCTGACGTGAACACCACGCCGGTCCCGTCTGGCAGGAAGGTGGGTTGGATTGAGGGACCATCGGTCTTGCGGGTCAGCCATCGGCGCCCGGTGCCGTCGGGCGAGATCAGTGCAAGCCGACCGCTGACCTCGAAGACGACTGACGAGCCGTCGGGGCTCCAGTCCGGCGCCTGTCCGCCCCGCGTGCCCCTCACGAGACGGGCGCCGTCGCCCAGCGTGACGATCATCAGGTCGGTGCGGCGACGTACGGACTCGTCGAGGAGGTTGCTGGCCCAGACGCTGCGGTCGAGGACGATCCTCTTTCCGTCGGGGGACCATCGAGGCTGGTAGACCCACGCGGTCCCCGAGCGGTCCTCGTGGACGACCCGCACGTCGCCGGAGGCCACGTCGACGACGACGACCTGGGCGGCGACCGTGTGGGTGCCGTCTCCGAGCACCCGCATGAAGGCGAGCTGGGTGCCGTCGGGCGACCAGGAGGCGTCCTGCACGGCGGCGCAGGGAGCGACGCACTCGTAGATCGCCTGCTCGTCGGTCCCGTCGACGTGCACGACCCAGATCGTGGCGAAGTTCTCGTCGAAGGCCAGCCGCATGCCGTCCGGGGACCAGTCGGGATGCTGCTTGTCGCCCCGTACTCCGGGCGCTGCATCCCGGATGTCGTTGCCGTCGGCGAGATCGACCCAGATCGACGGGGAGTCCTGGTAGACGAGGGGCAGGGTGGCGCCGTTGCTGGTCTCAATGGTGGCCGGGGTGGTCGCCGCCTCCGACGTGTCGCGTGCCGGGGCCGGGTCCGCGCCCGCGTCGGACACTCCCTCCGCAGAGCACGACGTGAGCGCCATTAGCAGTGCGAGCGTCGCGGCGGCCGGCCCGGGTCGCGCCATGGCTGCCTCCTGGGGTGAGCAATGTCCTGTCACCCAGTAGGACGCATCGGGGCCGTCGCGGGGGTTACCGCCGGGCGCAGCAGTAGCGCAACGAATCATGTGGGGGCGACCATGGGGCATGGATGCGGACACGGCCTTCGCCGACTTCGTCCGCGCGCGCTCGACCGCCCTCCTGCGGACGGCGTACCTCCTCACTGGCGACCGGGCGCAGGCAGAGGACCTGGTCCAGGAGGCCCTCCTGTCGGTCTATCGCAGTCGCGGACGGATTCGCGAGCCTGCTGCGATTGAGGGGTACGTCAGGACCACCCTCGTCCGCACCCACATCTCCACGCGTCGACGACGATCGACGACCGAGCTGTCGCTCGAACGCATCCCCGAGCAGCCTCGAGAGGCGGAGGAGCCGATCTGGGCAGGCGAGACCTGGCCAGCGGTGCTTGCGCTTCCTGCCCGCCAGCGAGCAGTCATCGTCCTCGCCTACTTCCACGACCTGTCCGAGGTCGAGATCGCCGGCGTCCTGGGGTGCTCCACGGGTGCCGTGAAGAGTCACCGAGCGCGCGCGCTGGCTGCCCTGCGCGGAGTGCTGGCGCCCACGCCGTCGTGGCCCGGATCCGGGGGCCGGCGATGAGGGACCACGAGACGATGCTCCAGAAGGACCTCGACCAGATCGCCGACCAGCTCGAACCCCGCGCGGGCTGGCAGGGTGACCTCCTCGACGCACTCGACGACGCGCGCTCGACCGCCGCGCGGCGCAGGCTGCATGTGACGAGCGCGGCAATGGTCGTCGTGGTGCTCCTGGTGGTGGGCGTGGGCGTGGTCGTGCGGCTGGGTGGCCACGTCGAGCCCGAACCGGCGCGACTCCCTGACTCCCGTTCTGTCGACATCGGGGGCCGCTCACTGTTCCTCGACTGCCGCGGCCAGGCGCAGGGCGATGACGAGACCGTCGTCGTGGACCGGAGCATCGGTGGGTCGGCCGAGGCCTGGGAGGCAGTCGTCGCCCAGCTCGCAACGTCGACGCGGGTGTGCCTGTACGACCGCGCGGGGGTGGGCAGGTCGGATGCCCCTCCGCGCGCGCCACGTACGGCTGCCGACCTCGCGGCCGACCTGCGCGAGCTCATCGCGACAGCGGACCTCGGTCCGCGAGTGGTCCTGGTCGCCGACGGAGCGGCTGCCTACACGGCGACCGAGCTGGCGGACCTGGACCCGACCCTGCTCTCCGGCCTCGTGCTGCTCGACCCGCGCGGAGTGAACGTGACGATCGACCGAACGACCGCGCTGGGCGACAAGGTCACCGGGGAGCCGCGATCGGTGACGCAGCAGCGCGCCGACCTGGCGAGCGACGAGGCATCCCGCAACGGCGAGCAGATCAGTCTGCCCGCCAGCGAGGCCGAAGCCGCCGAGACGCTGACTGCTGCCGGGCCGGGGTTCGGGGACGTCCCGGTCATTGTCCTCTGGCCCGCTCTCGGTCGCGAACGCCTGCCGACGCTGCCGTCCCCGCTCCGGGAACGGTGGTGGTCGACGTGGCGGGCCGGTCAGGACCTGTACGCCGCCGAGTCGGCCCGGGGCGAGGTGCGTGAGGTGGCCGGCACGTCAGGTTCCCTGTCCAGCACTGCTCCCGCGTCCGTGGCCGACGCGGTCCTCGGCATCCTGTCGGCGGACTAGCGCGTCATCTCCCACACGGTCAACAGTGCCATCAAGACACAGACCGTCGCACCCACATAGTGGAGGACCGCGAGGCGTACGCGCTGGAGCAGCAGCCGGCCGACGATGACGGCGAGGCCGGAGACCGCGAGCAGAGCACCCCACGCGCCGATGAAGACCGAGACCGGGTCGTCGTACTTCGCGACGAGCGAGATGGTGAGCAGCTGCGAGAGGTCGCCCCACTCCGCGGCGAACAGCACCAGGAACGAGGTGACGATGACGCGGAAGCCCTGCGCGGTGGCCTTGGCGGCGTACTCGTCCTCCTGCCCGGGTTCGTCCTCGTCGGCCGAGCGCGCCTCGCGGAACAGGATGATCGCGCCGATCACGAACATCAGGGCCGCGACGGTGTGGATCAGCTGCTCGGGCAGGAACGAGGCGGCCTTGCCGACGCCGACCGCGACACCCGTCTGCACGAGGAACGCCAGGGCCACGCCGATCCAGACGAAGAGCGGGCGCATCTTCGTCGACATGACGAGGGTGGCGATGAAGGTCTTGTCGGGCAGCTCGACGACGAAGATGGCGCCGAAGGCGAGGGCCACGACCAACAGGTCGATCACCGGGCGAGTCTGTCAGGGTCGTTCAAAGCCGAACTACCGGGCTCGGCTACCCGGCCCGGAAGGCGTCGGCCGCGTAGACCCCGAGCACCTTGACCTCGGTGGTGAAGAAGGCCAGCTCCTCCAGTGCGTTGCGTACGCCCGGGTCGTCGGGGTGGCCGTCGACCTCGGCGAGGAACTGGGTGGCGGTGAAGTGCCCGCCGACCATGTAGCTCTCCAGCTTGGTCATGTTGACGCCGTTGGTGGCGAAGCCGCCCAGGGCCTTGTAGAGCGCCGCGGGCAGGTTGCGGACGTTGAAGATGAACGTCGTCACGACGGGGCCGGCGCCGCTCACCGCCTGCTCGAAGTCGCGGGAGAGCACGACGAAGCGCGTGGTGTTGTGGTCCTCGTCCTCGATCTCCTCGCGCAGCACCTGGAGGCCGTAGATCTCGGCGGCCAGCGGCGGCGCGATGGCCGCCTGGGTGAGGTCGCCGGACTCGGCGACCTCGCGGGCCGCCCCGGCGGTGTCGCCGGCCACGACCGGGGTGAGGCCCAGCTCGCGGATCACGCCGCGGCACTGTCCGAGGGCGTGGACGTGGCTGTGCACGGTCCGCAGCGAGTCGATACTCGCCTCTGGCAGTGCCATCAGCGAGAACTGGATGCGGAGGAACCTCTCGCCCACGATGTGGAGGTCGGAGGTCGGCAGGAAGTGGTGGATGTCGGCCACCCGGCCGGCGATCGAGTTGTCGATCGGGATCATCGCGAGGTCGGCGTCGCCGGTCTCGACGGCCGCGAAGGCGTCCTCGAACGACGCGCACGCCACCGGCTCCCAGTCGGGGTAGGCCTGCTGGCACACCAGGTGAGAGTTGGCTCCGGGCTCTCCCTGGTAGGCGATGCGTCGATTCACGTGCTGGAGTCTGGCACCTCCGGCCGTGTCCGACCGGCCCTGACCGGCACGCGGTCATAGGGTTCAGGCGTGCTCGTGCTCTCGGTCGTCGCCGTCGTCCTCGCCGCCCTGGCTTGCGTCCTCGGCGGCCTCGCCCTGCGACGTACGACGCCGCGAGCCGGCGGCGAGGGGGTCGACGCGCTTCCCGAGGACGTGCACGGCCTGCGCCAGGAGGTCGCCGCCCTCAAGGCGGAGAACCGCGACGCCCTGCGCCACCTCTCCGTGGTCCGCTACGACGCCTTCGGCGACGTCGGCGGGCACCTCAGCTGGAGCCTCGCCGTCCTCGACGACGCCGGCCACGGGGTCGTGCTGACCTCAATCCACGGTCGCAGCGAGGCCCGCACCTACGCCAAGTCGGTCGCCGGCTGGACCTGCGAGCAGCAGCTCTCGCCGGAGGAGGACGAGGCGATCGAGCACGCCCGGCCCTGACCCGCGTGCAACGCATCTGATCGGCGTCAGGAACGCGTCAAGACCGGCTCGCGAGCCCCCCGCGGTGCTTCCATCCAAGGATGGACCCGTCAGCGGCACCCTGGTGGCAGACCCCGACGACGGCCAGGATCGCGGCCCTGGCCGCCCCCTTCGTGCTCTGTGCCCTGCTCTACGGCCTGCGGGGCTGGGTCACGGCGGCGAGCGCCGTGCTCGTGCTGGTCCTCGCGATCGTCGCGGTGGCGGCGACGGGTGACCGGGTCGCCGGTGTGCTGGCGGCGGCGTCCAGCGGGTTGTGGTTCGACGTGTTCCTCACCGAGCCCTACCTCCGGCTCGTGATCGAGGACCGCGACGACATCCAGGCCACCGTGCTGCTGGTGCTCATCGGCCTGTCCGTCACCGAGATCGCGCTGTGGGGGCGTCGGCAGCAGGCGCAGGCCGCGCGCCGCGCGGGCTACCTCGACGGCGCCCTGTCGGCCGCCGCGAGCGTGAGTGGGGGAGCGGCAGGCCCGGACGAGGTGGTCGACGTCGTGGCGCGCCACATTGCCGACGTGCTGGGTGCCGACTCGTGCCGCTGGGTCGCCGGCCCGGTGCGCGACCGTCGGGTGGCCCTGCTCGACCACGACGGCGTCCTCACGCAGAACGGTCACCACCGCGACGTCGAGCGGACCGGCCTGCCCGTCGACGAGCTCGTCGCCGTCGAGGTGCGCCGCGCGACCCGGGTGGTCGGGCACTTCGAGGTCACTGCGGCCACCCGCGTCGTACGCCCCTCGCGCGAGCAGTGCCGCGTCGCGGTGCTCCTGGCCGACCAGGTCGCACCGCTCGTCGACGCCTGAGCGTCGCGGGTCACACCGGCGACAAGTGCCCGTCAACGGGCGCCAAGATCGCGTCAAGACCGGGGAGCCGGGCAGGCGCCGGACCCACGCTGGTGGACATGAGTCTTCTGTCCAGCCTGCTCGTGGTCGCGGTGGTGTGCATCGCGCTCTACGTCCTCGCAGCCCTGATCTTCCCGGAGCGTTTCTCGTGACCGACACCCTCGGCGGCCTCCTCACGATCGCCCTCCTCGTCGCCCCGCTGGCGGCGACGTACGTCCCGCTCGGCGACTACATGGCCCGGGTCTACACGAGCACCACGCACCTGCGGGTCGAGCGTGCCGTCTACCGGCTGAGCGGCGTGGACCCCGACGCCGAGCAGGGCGCACGGTCGTACGCGACGGGCGTCGTCGGCTTCAGCCTGGTGAGCATCGTCGTCCTGATGGCGATCCAGTTCGGGCAGGCCGCACTGCCGATGGACCGCGGCCTGCCGGGCGTCCCGTTCTGGATGTCGTTCAACACGGCCGTCTCCTTCGTGACCAACACCAACTGGCAGTCTTACGCGGGTGAGTCGACGCTGGGGTTCACCGCGCAGATGGCGGGTCTCGCGGTGCAGAACTTCCTCTCCGCGGCCGTCGGCATCGCCGTCGCGGTGGCGCTGATCCGCGGCTTCGTCCGCTCGCGCAGCGGCGCCCTCGGCAACTTCTGGGTCGACCTGACCCGCGGCACGATCCGCATCCTCCTGCCGCTGTCGTTCGTGGCGGCGCTCCTCCTCGTCGCCGGCGGGGTCGTGCAGAGCTTCGCCGACTCGACCATGACGACGCTGGCCGGCCACCCGCAGGTCCTCACCGGCGGTCCGGTCGCCGGCCAGGAGGCCATCAAGGAGCTCGGCAACAACGGCGGCGGCTTCTTCAACGCCAACTCCGCCCACCCGTTCGAGAACCCCACCGCGATCACCAACCTCCTCGAGATCTTCCTGCTCCTCGTCCTCCCGGTCGCGCTCACCCGCACCCTCGGCACGATGCTCGGGAACCGCCGCCAGGGACTGGCGATCCTCTCCGTGATGGGCCTGCTGTGGTCGGTCTCCCTGGCGATCACGACCTGGGCGGAGGTCGGCGCCCACTCGCCGGCCGCGCAGGCCGCGGGCGCCGCGATGGAGGGCAAGGAGACCCGCTTCGGCGAGTGGGCCTCGGCGCTGTTCGCCGTCGCCACGACCGGTACGTCGACGGGTGCGGTGAACGCCTCCCACGACTCCCTCACTGCCACCGGCGGCGGCACCGTCCTGGTCAACATGATGCTGGGCGAGATCGTGCCCGGAGGCGTCGGGGCGGGGATCTACGGCATCCTCGTGATGGCGATCCTGGCGGTCTTCGTCGCCGGCCTGATGGTCGGCCGGACGCCCGAGATCCTCGGCAAGAAGATCAGCGCGCGGCAGATGACGTACGTCGCGCTCTACACGCTCGCCACTCCGGCGCTGGTGCTGGTCGGCACCGGCATCGCCATCGCCCGCGACTCCAGCGCCGACGCGATGGGCAACGCGGGAGGTCACGGGTTCTCCGAGGTGCTGTACGCGTTCACCTCGGCCGCCAACAACAACGGCAGCGCCTTCGGCGGCCTCACGGTCACCTCGGACTTCTTCCAGATCACGCTGGCCCTGGCGATGCTGGCCGGCCGGCTGCTGCCGATCGTCCTCGTGCTGCTGCTCGCCGGATCGCTGGCCGAGCAGGGCAAGGTCCCGGTGACCGCGGGCACCCTGCCCACCCACAAGCCCCTCTTCGTCGGGATGCTGGTCGGCGTCATCCTCATCATGACCGGCCTCACGTACTTCCCGGCGCTCGCCCTCGGACCGATTGCTGAGGCCCTCACGTGAACACTCTCCTGACCCAGTCCGCGACCCAGCTGCCGGAGGCGTTCCGCAAGCTCGACCCCCGTCACCTGTGGCGCTCGCCCGTGATGTTCCTGGTGCTGCTCGGCTCGGTCGCGACCACCGTCGCGGCGGTCGCGGACCCCAGTGCCTTCACGATCTCCATCACCGTCTGGCTCTGGCTCACGGTCCTCTTCGGCAACCTCGCCGAGGCGGTCGCGGAGGGCCGCGGCAAGGCGCAGGCAGCGTCGCTCCGGGCCGCCCGCACCGACACCCTCGCGCGACTGCTCGCGGACGACGGCTCCGAGTCCGAGGTGCCCGCGACCCGGCTGGTGGTCGGCGACCGGGTGGTCGTCGAGGCGGGCCAGGTCATCCCCGGCGACGGCGACATCGTCGAGGGCATCGCCTCCGTCGACGAGTCAGCGATCACGGGCGAGTCCGCTCCCGTCATCCGGGAGGCTGGCGGCGACCGCAGCGCCGTCACCGGCGGCACCCGCGTGCTCTCGGACCGGATCGTCGTACGCATCACGGCGGCGGCGGGCGACACGTTCCTCGACAAGATGATCTCCCTCGTCGAGGGCACGTCCCGGCGCAAGACGCCGAACGAGATCGCCCTCTCGATCCTGCTCGCGAGCCTCACGCTGGTCTTCCTGGCGGCGGTCGCGACGCTCGCCCCGATGGCGGCGTACGCCGGCGCCCCGCAGGACGTCGTGGTGCTGGTCGCGCTGCTGGTCTGCCTCATCCCGACCACCATCGGCGCCCTGCTGTCGGCCATCGGCATCGCCGGCATGGACCGCCTGGTGCGGGTCAACGTGCTCGCGATGTCGGGCCGCGCGGTCGAGGCCGCCGGTGACGTCAGCACCCTGCTGCTCGACAAGACCGGCACGATCACGTACGGCAACCGCCAGGCCAGCCGCCTCGTGCCGGCGCCGGGGGTGGAGCAGGTCGAGCTGCGCGACACCGCACGGTTCTCCAGCCTGGCCGACCAGACCCCCGAGGGTCGCTCGATCGTCGACCTCGCGCTCGCCCAGGGTGCCGATGACCACGACCTCCCGTCGGGCGCCACCTTCGTCGAGTTCACCGCCCAGACCCGGATGTCCGGCGTCGACCTCGCCGACGGCACGGAGGTCCGCAAGGGCGCCGGGTCGGCCATCGCCGCCTGGCTCGGCATCGAGCAGCCCGCCGAGGTGCACGAGATCGTCGAGGAGATCTCCCGCTCGGGAGGAACGCCGCTGGTGATCGGCCGCAAGGACAGCTCGGGCCACGGCACGGTGCTCGGGGTGATCCACCTCAAGGACGTCGTCAAGGAGGGGATGGCCGAGCGCTTCGCCG
Source organism: Nocardioides zhouii (assembly GCF_004137345.1). Classification (GTDB taxonomy): domain Bacteria; phylum Actinomycetota; class Actinomycetes; order Propionibacteriales; family Nocardioidaceae; genus Nocardioides; species Nocardioides zhouii. The sequence continues at coordinate 9,807 of NZ_SDWV01000031.1, read as the reverse complement.
AGCTGCGCGCGATGGGCATCCGGACGGTCATGATCACCGGCGACAACGCCCTCACCGCGCAGGCGATCGCCGCCGAGGCAGGGGTCGACGACTTCCTCGCCGAGGCCACGCCCGTGGACAAGATGGCCTACATCCAGAAGGAGCAGGAGGGTGGCCGGCTGGTCGCGATGACCGGCGACGGCACCAACGACGCCCCCGCGCTCGCCGCGGCCGACGTGGGTGTCGCCATGAACAGCGGCACGGCCGCCGCCAAGGAGGCCGGCAACATGGTCGACCTCGACTCCGACCCGACCAAGCTCATCGACATCGTCGAGATCGGCAAGCAGCTGCTCATCACCCGTGGCGCGCTGACGACGTTCTCCATCGCCAACGACGTCGCGAAGTACTTCGCGATCATCCCGGCGATGTTCGTCGTGGCCTACCCCTCGCTCGACAAGCTCAACGTGATGGACCTCGCCACGCCGCAGTCGGCGATCCTCTCCGCGGTGATCTTCAACGCGCTGGTGATCGTCGCCCTGATCCCGCTGGCGCTGCGGGGCGTCCGCTTCCGCGCCGCCTCGGCCACGTCGGTCCTGCGGCGAAACATCCTCGTGTTCGGCCTCGGCGGCATCGTCGTGCCGTTCATCGGCATCAAGCTCATCGACCTGCTCGTCTCGACCATCCCAGGACTGGGCTCCTGAGAAAGGCATGATCACCGTGTTCACCGACCTGTTCCGCCAGTCCGTTGCCGGGCTGCGCCTCCTCCTCGTGATGACCGTCCTGCTCGGGGTCGGCTACCCGACCGCCGTGTGGGCCGCCGGCCAGGCCTTCGGCGACCGCGCCGACGGCTCGCCGGTCCGGGTCGACGGCCAGGTCGTCGGGTCACGCCTGATCGGCCAGCAGTTCGAGGGCGACGAGTGGTTCCTCTCGCGGCCCTCCGCCAACGACTACGACACCCTCGCCTCCGCCCCCAGCAACCTGGGCCCACTCAGCACCGACCTGATCGCCTCCATCGGGGAGCGCCGGGCCGAGGTGGCGGCTCGCGAGGGCGTCGACGGGTCGGCGGTCCCCCCGGACGCGGTCACGGCGTCCGGCTCCGGCCTCGACCCGCACATCTCGCCGGCGTACGCCGCCCTCCAGGCACCGCGCGTCGCGGCCGCCAACGGCTTGTCGCTCGACGAGGTCGAGCGGCTCGTGGAGGAGCACACGGACGGCCGCGGCCTCGGCTTCCTGGGCGAGCCCGGGGTCAACGTGCTCGAGCTGAACCTCGCCGTGCGCCGCTCGGTCGAGGGTGGAGACTGACCGCATGCCCCTGCCCACCGACCGCGGACGGCTGCGGGTCTACCTCGGCGCGGCGCCGGGCGTGGGCAAGACGTACGCGATGCTCGACGAGGGCCGTCGTCGCGTCGAGCGGGGCACCGACCTGGTCGTCGGCTACGTCGAGACCCATGGCCGACCGAAGACGGAGCGGGCGCTCGAAGGACTCGAGGTCGTGCCCCGTGCGCAGGTCGGCTACCGCGACACCGTGCAGGAGGAGATGGACCTCGAGGCCATCCTCGCGCGGCGGCCCGACGTGGTGCTGGTCGACGAGCTCGCCCACACCAACGTGCCGGGCAGCACCCATGAGAAGCGCTGGCAGGACGTCGAGGCACTCCTCGACGCGGGCATCGAGGTCATCACCACCGTCAACATCCAGCACCTCGAGTCGCTCAACGACGTCACCGAGCAGGTGACCGGGGTCCGGCAGCGCGAGACCGTGCCGGACCACGTGGTGCGGGCCGCCGACCAGGTCGAGCTGGTCGACATGAGCCCGCAGGCGCTGCGGCGGCGGATGGCCCACGGCAACATCTACACCGCCGACAAGATCGACGCCGCGTTGTCGCGCTACTTCCGCGAGGGCAACCTCACCGCGCTCCGCGAGCTGGCGCTCCTGTGGCTCGCCGACCGCGTCGACGAGGGGCTCGAGCGCTACCGCGACCAGCACGAGATCGACACCACCTGGGCGACCCGTGAGCGCATCGTCGTTCCCATCAGCGGTGGTCCCGAGTCGTCCACCCTGATGCGCCGGGCGTCGCGAATCGCGACGCGACGCTCGGGTGGCGAGTGGCAGGCGCTGTACGTCACGCGCCAGGACGGGCTCACCGGGACCTCGCCCGACCAGCTCGCCCGGTTGGCGGCCAAGGCCGACGAGCTCGGGGGCACCTTCCACACTGTCGTCGGCGATGACGCCGCCGACGCGATCCTGGCCTTCGCCCGCGCCGAGAACGCCACCCAGGTCGTCATCGGCGCCAGCCGCCGCGGCCGCGTCTCCACCCTGCTGCGGCCCGGGGTGGGCGAGCGGGTCGTCAGCGCGTCGGGGGACATCGACGTCCACATCGTCACCCACGACTACGCCCGACGCGCGTCACGCCGCCCGCCGGTCGACAACCTGGGCCGGGCTCGCCGGCTGGCCGGCCTCGCCTTCGGGCTCGCGGCGCCGGCACTGGTGAGCCTCGCCCTCTATGCCACCGCCGACCTCCACGGCCTGCCCATCGAGGCGATGTCGCTGATGGTGGTCGTGGTGGCGACGGCCCTCATCGGTGGCCTCGCGCCAGCTGTCGTATCCGCCTTGGCGAGCGCCCTGCTGCTCAACTACCTCTTCACGCCGCCGCTCTACACGCTCACGATCGCCGAGCCGGAGAACGTCGTCACCATCGCGATCTTCGTCGCCGTCGGGATCGCCGTCGCGACGGTGGTCGACAACGCGGCACGTCGGACGGCCCAGGCCCGCGCGGCCCGGGCCGAGGCCGATGCGCTGACCGTGCTCGCCCACAGCCTGCTCACCTCCACCGACGACACGGAGGGCCTGCTGTCGTCGGCCTGCCAGCTGTTCAACGCCACGGGCGCGGCCGTCGTACGTCGTGACGACTCCGGCGTGGAGACGGTGGTCGCGAGCTGCGGCACACCGCCGGTCTCCGTCGAGCGCGCCGACATGGCGGCGGCGATCGACGGTCGCAACACGCTCGTGCTCTCGGGCGCGACGCTCGCCGCGTCGGAGCGCGGACTGCTCAACGCGTACGCCGCCTACGCGAAGGTCATGGCCGAACGCCGGCTCGCGACGATCGCCGAGGTCGAACGGGTGCGCCTCAAGGAGGCCGACCGCACCCGTACGGCGCTGCTCGCAGCCGTGTCGCACGACCTCCGCAACCCGCTCGCCGCGGCCAAGGTCGCCGTCGCCAGCCTGCGCGCCACCGACATCACGTTCTCGGAGGAGGACGAGGCGGAGCTCCTCGCGACCATCGAGGAGTCGACCGACCGGTTGAGCGCACTCGTGGCCAACCTGCTGGACATGAGCCGGATCAACACAGGGTCCGTCCGGCCGCTGCTCACCGAGGTCGACCTCGCGCCCGCGGTCCGCGGGAGCATCGCCCCGCTGTCGGGTGGCGAGCGCATCGACGTGGCGCTCGACCCCGACCTCGTGGTAGTGGCGGATGCCGGCATGCTCGACCGGGTCGTGGCGAACATCTGCGAGAACGCGCTGAAGTACACCCCCGCCTCGGCGCACGTACGCATCGACGCCACGACCGCCTCGGATCGCGTGGTGCTCCGGATCGCCGACACCGGTCCGGGGGTGAAGGACCACGACCAGGTGCGGCTCTTCGCGCCGTTCCAACGGCTCGGCGACGTGCCGCAGCAGGACGGTGTCGGGCTCGGCCTCGCCGTGGCGCACGGCCTGACCGAGGCGATGGGTGGGACGATTGCCACCGAGGAGACGCCCGGTGGCGGACTGACGTTCGTGCTGGAGCTCCCCACCCGGCTGCCCCCGACGATCGAGCAGAGTGAGGCCCCGTGACCTTCGTGCTCGTCGTCGACGACGACCCCGCCATGCGGCGCACCCTGTCCATCAACCTGCGGGCCCGCGACTACGACGTCGAGACGGCGGGCGACGGCCGCTCCGCCCTGCAGATCGTCGACGAGCGGATGCCCGACGTCGTGCTGCTCGACCTCGGGCTGCCCGACCTCGACGGCATCGCCGTGCTCACGCAGCTGCGGTCGTTCACCCAGGTCCCGGTGATCGTGGTGTCCGCGCGCACCGAGTCCGACGACAAGGTCGAGGCGCTCGACCTCGGCGCCGACGACTTCATCACCAAGCCGTTCTCGATCGAGGAGCTGCTCGCCCGGGTGCGGGCCACGTCGCGCCGCGCCGGGCGCGAGGAGCCCGACCTCGTCGTCGAGGTCGACGGCCTCCGCCTCGACGTCACCGACTCCAGGGCCACCCGCGGTGAGGACGAGATCCACCTGACCCCGATCGAGTGGCGGATCGTCGAGGTGCTGGCCCGGCACCGGGGTCGCCTGGTGCGCCAGGCCGACCTGCTGACCGCCGTGTGGGGGCCGGCGTACGACACCCAGACCAATTACCTCCGGGTCCACATGGCGAGCATCCGACGCAAGCTCGAGGAGGACGCCGCCAACCCGGTGCTCTTCGTGACGGAGCCCGGCATGGGCTACCGCTTCCTCGCCTGACGGGAGGTCAGCGGGGGACGCGGACCAGCAGTCGCCCGTGGATGCACTCCATCCAGAGCTCGCGACCCTCGCCGATGGAGTCGCCGTCCAGCTGGCGGGGGACGTCGGCGGACGCCTTGACCCGCACCCGGGAGCCCGTACGCCGGTCGATCAGCTCGTCGACGGTGGCGCTCTTGGCGAGCACCCGGACGGCGAGCGGGATCCAGGACAGGAACTTCTTGGGGTGCAGGATCACCACGTCGAGGACGCCGTCGTCGATGGTGGCGTCCGGGAGCAGCGGCATCCCGGCCTGCAGGAAGCCGACGTTGCCGACGACGACCGTCCGGGCGCGGTGCACCGTGGGCTCGTCGTCGTCGATCTGGACCTCGACCTTCATGGCCGGGAACATCAGCGACCGCAGGCCGGACACGACGTACGCGATCCAGCCGATCTTCTTCTTGATCTCCTCGTTGACGCCCTCCATGATCGCGGCGTCGAAGCCCATCCCGGCCATCACCATGAAGTGGGTGTCCTCGATGCCGTCGCCGCCGACCCGCACCAGGTCGATGGCCCGGTCCTGGCCGTTGAGCGCGACGTCGATGGCCGCGCGGAGGTAGAGCGGGATGTCGAGGTTGCGAGCCAGCAGGTTGCCGGTGCCGGCGGGGATGATCCCCACCGGGATGCCCGTGCCGGCGAGCTCGGCGCAGACCTCGCGGACCGTGCCGTCGCCGCCGCAGACGATGACGAGGTCGGCGCCGGAGACCGCGGCCTTCTCGGCCATCCCGGTGCCGGGGTCCTCGATCGTCGTGTACTGCCAGGTCGGCTCCGACCAGCCCGACTCCTTCGCCATCGCCCCCACGACCGCGCGGAACTGGCCGACGTCCTCGACCTTGATCGGGTTGAGGATCACCGCGAGCCGCCGCTCAGAGGCGTACACCTCGGGCAGCGGCTCGGCCTTCGCGGCGGTCGAGCGGGGACGCGGGTCGATGACGGCGAGGGCCAGCAGGAACACTCCGATGCCCAGCAGCGACCCGCCGATCACGTCAGTCGGGAAGTGGCGCCCGAGCAACATCCGGTCGAAGCAGACCAGCAGCCACCAGCCGACCGCAAGGCTGATACCGAGCCGGCGCAGGCTGGTCCGGCGCACGAAGATGACCAGCAGCATGACCAGAAGTGAGGCGTACGCCGCCGTGGACGAGGCGTGCCCGGACGGGAAGCTGAACGAGTCCAGCAGGCCCAGGTTGTCCTGCCAGTCGGGACGGCCCCGGCCCAGCCACACCTTCAGGGCGGAGGTGGCCAGCGACGTCACGATCATCACGACTGCGGCCAGCAGCGCCGCCCAGCGGTGGCGTCGCAGGAGCAGCGCCACGACGAGCACCACTGTCAGGACCGTCATGCCGATGGTCCCGAACGCGACCTCGACCACCCTCAGGAAGTCGATGAAGGCCGAGGAGTTGTCGGCCCAGTCCTCGAGCCGCTTGCCCTCGACGTCGAAGCTGTCGAGCGGTGCTCGATCCTGGGTGACCAGGACGCCGAGGAACGCGAACAGTCCCGCAGCGAGGGCGCCCAGGCCGAACGTGCGGGTGCGGGAAGCGGGAGTCACCCGCGCAGTATGACGAAATCCGCTCCGTTTGCCCGATCCCGGTCAGCCCGACGGGTGAGGTGGACAAAAGTGGTCAGTCACGCGCGGATAGCCTTGTCCCATGATCGACCCCCGCCTCCTCCGTGACGACCCCGACCGCGTACGCGCTGCCCAGGCCAAGCGCGGCCTGTCCGCCGACGTGGTGGACCGGGCGCTCGCGGCCGACTCCGCACGCCGGCAGGCGATCGCCGACTACGAGACGCGGCGGGCCGAGCAGAAGGCCAGCGGTGCGCTCGTCGCCCGCGCCCAGGGCGAGGAGAAGCAGACGCTGCTCGCGCAGGTGAAGGAGCTCGCCGCCGGGGTGAAGGCCGCCGAGGCCGCGCGCAACGCCGCCGAGGTCGAGTGGGACGAGGCGCTCAAGGCGATCCCCAACGTCGCCGACGACGCTGCGCCGGCCGGTGGCGAGGAGGACTACACCGTCATCGAGCACGTCGGCACGCCGCGCGAGTTCGACTTCGAGCCGCGCGACCACATCGAGCTCGGCCGGCTGCTGGGTGCGATCGACCTCGAGCGCGGCGCAAAGGTGAGCGGGTCGCGCTTCTACTTCCTGACCGGCGTCGGCGCGCAGCTGCAGCTCGCGCTGGTCAACATGGCGATGGACCAGGCGCGCGCGGCCGGCTTCATCCAGGCCGCGGCTCCGTCGCTGGTCCGCCCGCGGGCGATGGAGGGCACCGGCTTCCTCGGCCAGGCCGCCGACGACGTCTACCGGATCGAGGGCGAGGACCTCTACCTCGTCGGCACGTCGGAGGTGCCCATGGCGGCCTTCCACTCCGACGAGATCCTCGACGCCGCGTCGCTGCCCCTGCGGTACGCCGCGTTCAGCCCGTGCTTCCGCAAGGAGGCCGGCTCGCACGGCAAGGACACCAAGGGCATCTGGCGGGTGCACTGGTTCGACAAGGTCGAGATGTTCGTCTACACGACCGTCGAGGAGTCGTACGCCGAGCACCAGCGGCTGCTCGCGTGGGAGCGGGAGTTCCTCGACAAGCTCGAGCTGTCGTACCGGATCATCGACACGGCCGCCGGCGACCTGGGCCTGAGCGCCGCACGGAAGTTCGACTGCGAGGCGTGGATCCCCAGCCGCAACGGCTACGGCGAGCTGACCTCGACCTCCAACTGCACCGACTTCCAGGCGCGCCGCCTCGGCATCCGTACCCGCGGCGAGGGCGGCGCCACGCCGGTCGCCACCCTCAACGGCACCCTGACCGCCGTGACCCGCGCGATCGTCGCGATCCTCGAGACCCACCAGAACGAGGACGGCTCGGTCACGCTGCCGCAGGCGCTCCGCCCCTACATGGGCGGCGTCGAGGTGCTGAAGCCGCTTGGTTCGTCCGTTGGCTGACGACTGGTCGCCGCGGGTCGTCGCGCTCGACATCGACGGCACCCTGCTCAAGTGGGTCGACGGCCCGAGCGACGACTACGAGACCATCAGCGAGCCCGTGTACGACGCGGTGCACCGCGCGCTCGACGCCGGCGCCCACATCGTGCTGTCCAGCGGGCGTTCGCCGCACGGCATGACGACCATCGCCGACCTGCTCCACCTCCCGCGCGAGGGGTCCGACCGGCTCTGGGTGGTCGCGTCCAACGGCGCGGTGGTGTTCCGCTACCCGCCGATGGAGGTCGTCCACGAGGAGACCTTCGACGCCGCCCCAGCCGTCGCGGCGGTGCTCGAGCACCACCCCGAGGCGCTGGTCGCGGTCGAGGAGCGGGGTGTCGGCGGCTACCGCGTCAACCGGGTGTTCCCCGAGGGCGAGCTCTCCGGTGAGCAGCTGATCACTGACGTCAGCGACATCGTCGGCGAGCCAGTCAGCCGCGTCATCATCCGCGACCCGCACGCAACCGCGGACGACTTCATCGAGCTCGCAGCCAGGCTCGGCCTGCACGGCACCGACTACGTCGTCGGCTGGACCGCCTGGCTCGACCTGTCCCCGGTCGGCGTCTCCAAGGCGTCCGGGCTCCAGCACGTCTGCGACGCGATCGGCGGGCTCGGCGCGGCCGACGTGCTCGCGATCGGCGACGGGCGCAACGACATCGAGATGCTCCGGTGGGCCGGTCGCGGCGTGGCGATGGGGCAGTCCGTCGACGAGGTGAAGGCGGCCGCGGACGACGTGACCGCCACCGTTCACGACGAGGGTGCCGCCGTCGAGCTGACGCGATGGTTCCCCGCTCGGTGACCGACGGTCGAGCACCTCGCCTGGTCGCGACCGACCTCGACGGCACCCTGCTGCACTCCGACGGCACCGTCACCGCCCGTACGCGCGCCGTCCTCGTCGAGCTCGACGCGCTCGGCGTGCCGGTCGTCTTCACCACGGGTCGCCCGGTCCGCTGGATGGAGGAGCTCTGGGCCGACGTCGGCGGCCACGGGCTGGCGATCTGCAGCAACGGCGGCATCGTGTACGACGTCGCCGAGCGCCGGGTGCGCGACTTCAGCGCCGTGCCGCGCGAGGTCGGCATGGAGCTGGCCGAGATGGTGCGGGCGGCGGTGCCGGGCACGACGTTCGCGGTCGAGCACACGTCGGGCTGGGCCAGCGAGCACGCCTTCCCGCGCCATCCCGACGACGTCGACACCCTGCGCCAGGGCACGTGGGAGTCGATCTGGACCGACGACGTCGTGAAGGTCCTGGCCGTCCACCGCGACCTCGACCCCGAGGACTTCTGGCGGCAGGTCGAGGCGGCTGTCGGGACGCTGGTGACCACCACCTGGTCGTCGGCCTTCGCGCTGGTCGAGATGAGCGCCGCCGGCGTCACGAAGGCCACCACCCTCGCCACCGTCGCCGCCGAGATGGGCCTCGGCCCCCTGGACGTCGTCGCCTTCGGCGACATGCCCAACGACCTGCCGATGCTCGCGTGGGCCGGCACGTCGTACGCGATGGCCAACGCCCACGCGTCGGTGCGCGACCTCGCCGACCACCTCGCGCCGGCCAACGACGACGACGGCGTGGCCGTGGTGCTGGCCGACCTCTTCTCCCTCTCTCGCTAGGCTGCCGCCATGTTCCGAGCCGCCCGACTTGCCGCAGCGCTGCTGCTCGCGTGCCTGGGCCTCGTGTTCACGGTGAGCGCCCCGGCGTCCGCGGACTGCACGTGCCGGCAGGGCCAGCTCGACAAGCAGGTGAGCAAGGCCGACCTGGTCTTCATCGGCACCATCGACAAGGTCGCGGCGCAGGGCAACGGCTTCCTCTACGAGATCACCGCCTCCCGCACCTACCAGGGCTCTCCGGAGCGGGAGACGCAGGTGCTCTCGGCCGGTGGCCGCGACGCGTGCGGCCTCGGCGAGCTCGCGGTCGGCACGAGCTATGTCTTCCTCGCGACCGGCACCGAGACGCCGTACGCCGCCGACGCCTGCGGCGGCACCAGCGTCGCCAACCCGACGAAGGTCGGGAAGGTCGAGGAGCTGCTCGGCGAGGGCACCGCGGTCGAGCCGCCGCCTCCGCCGACGGCGCAGCTGACCCAGGTCGAGAAGGTCGCTCCGGCCGGCTTCGCCCGGGCCGCCGCACCCGGCGCCGCGGCCGTGCTCATCGGACTCCTCGGCCTGCTCGTCGTACGCCGCCTCGCGCGTCGCTGACTTCCGGCTGGCGTCGTCTCGGTCCCACATCGTGGGGTAGTCCGCATCAAAGTTCTGGTGCCGACCGGGGTGGAATCTAGGTAGTCACGCAACACCGTGGTTTGTGGCGGCTTCTGACAATAGTCGGCCGAGTACTTCGGCTGGG
>NZ_SDWV01000030.1 GCF_004137345.1 Nocardioides zhouii | reverse complement strand
ACCTTCGCCGACCGCTGGCCGGCAGCAGAGACCTACTAATGGAAACCGCCGGAAACACCGTTACTGAAACAGTCCCGTCGCCCTGGCCGCCTTTCCGTGTCTGGGTATCTAGGGACGTTCTGGTAGGCGATACGGGGGTACGACCTACCAGAACGTCCCTAGATACCCAGAGGTCGGCGGTCCACCACGACGAGGCCGGGCCACCAACTGTCCACAGAGCAGTCGGATGGCGGTCTGGAGGGCGCCTTGGGGACAACCGGACGCACCGGTCGGTGGCTCTGCCGATGCTCGGTGGATGGACGAAGAGCGCTGGGTGCCGGGCGCGTGGCCATTGCGTGGTCTCGGTCCCCGTGAGGGACTGCTACCCGACCTCGTGTGGCCCGTACGCCGCCACGACGCGGGCGGGCCGACCGACTGGCAGACCCGCTCGGGCGCGTTCAGGCCCGTCGGCGGCGGGCTGTGGGTGCCTTCCGGCGTGGAGCAGACCGTCGGCCAACGGATCGTGGAGGCGGTGTCGAGGCTCCCAGCACATGGTGCTGTCACGGGCTGGGCGGCGCTGGGCTGGCTCGGGGCACGCTGGTTCGAGGGCATCGGGCCCCGGATGGAGCCGCGGCCCGTGACGCTGGCTCTCGGCAGTCGCCACACCCTCCGCCCGGACCATCACATCGAAGTGAGCCAAGAGCTCGTACCCGCTGGGGCGATCCGTCGCGTCCGAGGGATTCGTGTCACCAGCCCGTTGTGGAGTGTCGCCTTCGAGATGCGCAAGGCGCGATCCGACGAGGAGGCCGTCGTCGCGTTCGAGATGGCTGCCTACGACGACCTGGTGTCCGTCGCCGAGCTGGCTGAGTACGTCGACTCGGCGCTGTGGATCAGGCAGGGCGTGGCGCGCGTCCGCGAGCTGCTCGCGAACCTGGAGGAGAACAGCTGGTCGCCCCGGGAGCCGGTGATGAGGCGCACCTGGCAGGAGAGCGGCTTCGGCAGGCCACTGGCCAACTGCCCGGTGTTCGACCTCGCCGGCCGCTTCGTGGGGACGCCCGACCTGCTCGACGTCCAGGCCGGGGTCTACGGGATGTACGACGGGGGCCTGCACCTGGCCGGCGCCGTGCGGCACGTCGACGTCGCGAAGGAGGCTGCTTACCGAGCGCTCGGCCTCGAGGGCGCGACGATGATGGCAGGCGACCTGGCCGACAGGGACCCGTTCCGGGCGCGGCTCGGGGAGGCGTACGCACGCGCGGGGCGCCGTCCGCCCGAGTCACGTCTGTGGTTGCCGGGCCTGCCCGACTGGTGGACGCCGACCTTCACGGTCGACCAACGACGTGGCCTGTCCGTGGCCGAGCGATCCCGGGTGCTCCGGTACCGCCGGGCGTCCTGAGTCGTCTGTGGGCCGGGTATCTAGGGACGTTCTGGTAGGCGCACCGCCCTAGACACCTACGAGATCGTCCCTAGATACCGAGGGAGGGGGGATCAGGGGAGGAAGAGGTGGGCGATCCCGTAGCAGATCGCGGCGACGAGGGCGGCGGCCGGGAAGGTCAGCACCCAGGCGGTCAGGATCGACTTCGCGACGCCCCAGCGGACCGCGGAGAGCCGCTTGGTCGCGCCGACGCCCATGACCGCGGAGGTGATGGTGTGGGTGGTCGAGATCGGAGCCTCGAAGACGTACGCCGTCGTGTAGAGGACGGAGGCCGCCACCGACTCGGCCGCGAAGCCGCGGGGCGGGTCGAGGTGGATGATGCGACGACCGAGGGTGCGCATGATGCGCCAGCCGCCCGACCAGGTGCCGAGCGAGATGGCGGTCGCCGCCGCGAGGATCACCCACAGGGGCAGTCCGTCGGACTCGGAGACGTAGCCGCCGGTGAGCAGCGCCAGGAAGATGACGCCCATCGTCTTCTGGGCGTCCTGGAGGCCGTGGCCGAGGGCCATCGCCGCGGCGGAGACGGTCTGGGCGACCTTGAAGCCGCGGTTGGCCTTGCTCGGGTTGGCGTTGCGGAAGAGCCACATGATCGCCAGCATCAGCGCGAAGCCGAGCGTGAACGCCACCACGGGGGAGATGAACATCGGGATGACGACCTTCTCGATCACCAGCGCCCAGTTGGCGGACGCGCCGGCGACGACTGCCGCGCCGACCAGGCCGCCGATGAGGGCGTGCGAGGAGGAGGACGGCAGGCCGTAGTACCAGGTGATGAGGTTCCACGTGATCGCGCCGAGCAGGCCGCACATCACGATCACCAGCCCGTGGCTGCCGGGTCCGGGATCGATGGTGTCCGAGACGGTCTGGGCGACCTTCTGGCCCAGGAAGGCGCCGACGAAGTTCATGACGGCCGCCATGGCCAGGGCCACGCGAGGCTTCAGGGCGCCCGTGGACACGGACGTGGCGATCGCGTTGGCCGCGTCGTGGAACCCATTGGTGTAGTCGAACACCAGGGCCACGACGACGACCGCGATGATGATCGCGAGTTCCATCAGGAGCAGCTCCTGGAAGTCGTCGGGAGGGCGTCAGCACTCATCCCTAGGACTCCTTGACCGCGATCTGTTCCACGATGTTGGCGACCTTCTCGAACGCGTCGATCGCCCCTTCGAGAGCCTCGACGACGTCCTTCAGCTTGAGCACCTGCATGGCCTTGTACTCGCCGCTGAACAGGTGGGCCAGGATCCGCCGGAAGGACTTGTCGCCCATGTTCTCGAGGCGGTTGATCTCGATCCAGTACTCGTCCAGCGAGGACATCGACTCCAGGGACGGCATCGCCGCAGCAGTGAGCTCGGCGCAGCGCTGCAGCACCTCGACCTGCTGGGTGGTCTCCGGCGGCAGCGACGTGACCTCGTAGAGGAGGACGAGGTCGACGGCCTCGTCCATCATGTCCATCACGTCGTCGAGCGCCGAGGCCAGGTTGTAGATGTCCTCGCGGTCGAACGGCGTCACGAAGGTGCTGTTGACGCGGCGCACGATCGAGTGGGTCGTCTCGTCGGCGGCGTGCTCGGCCTCGCGCATCCTCTGCGCGATCTCGGCCTTCGGCGAGCCGTCTGCCAGCATTTCGCTGAGGAGCTGGGCTCCGACGACGAGGTGGTTCGCGGCTTCGGCGAACAGGTCGTAGAACGAGCTGTCGACAGGGCGGAACTTCAAACGCACGGCGAACTCCGAACGGGGGGCGGATGAACCGTCGTTCATGCTAGGGGGTGACCTGCTCCGGCACGCAACCGCGAGCCGGACGATCGGCCCGACTGTGACCCGGGCCGCAGGCGTACGACGCTCAGCGCCGGCGGCGGCGCTGACGGGCGATGAGCTCGTCCTGCAGGTGGCGCTGGCCGGTGTGGAGGTGCCACTCGCCGTCGGAGTCGAGGTCCCACGCGGTGGTGTCGGGGTCCATCGAGAGGTCGAGCAGGTCGCGGACCTCGTCCACCACGTGCGGGTCGCGCAGCCGCACCAGCACCTCGACGCGGCGGTCGAGGTTGCGGTGCATCATGTCCGCCGACCCGATCCACGCCGCCGCGTCGCCCCCGTTGTCGAACCAGAAGACCCGGCTGTGCTCGAGGAACCGGCCCAGCACGGACCGGACCCGGATGGTCTCCGACAGGCCGGGTACGCCGGGGCGCAGGGCGCAGATGCCGCGGATGATCAGCTCGACGCGGACCCCCTCCTGCGAGGCGAGGTAGAGCGCGTCGATCACCGCCTCGTCGACCACCGAGTTCGCCTTGATCCGGATCCCGGCCTCGCGGCCGGCCTGGTGGTGGGCGATCTCCTGGTGGATCTGGGCGACCAGGCCGTCGCGGACACTGGCCGGGGCGACGAGCAGGTGGTCGTACGTGCGGTTGCGGCTGATCCCGGACAGGTTGTTGAAGAGCAGCGCCACGTCCTCACCGATCTCCGGGTCGGCCGTCAGCAGGCCGAGGTCCTCGTACAGCCGCGCGGTCTTCGGGTTGTAGTTGCCGGTGCCGAGGTGGACGTAGCGGCGGATCCCCTCGGGCTCGTCGCGGACGACCATCGAGAGCTTGCAGTGGGTCTTGAGCCCGACCAGGCCGTAGACCACGTGGCAGCCGGCGTGCTCGAGCTTGCGCGCCCACCGGATGTTGGCCTGCTCGTCGAAGCGGGCCTTGATCTCCACGATCACCAGCACCTGCTTGCCGGCCTGCGCGGCGTCGATGAGCGCCTCGATGATCGGGCTGTCGCCCGAGGTGCGGTAGAGCGTCTGCTTGATCGCCAGCACGTGCGGGTCGGCGGCCGCCTGCTCAAGGAAGCGCTGCACCGAGGTGGCGAAGGAGTCGTACGGGTGGTGCAGCAGCACGTCGTGGCGGGCCACCGAGTCGAACACGTCGACGGGGGAGGCGGACTCGACCTCGGCGAGGCTCGGGTGCGTCGACGGGAGGAAGGCGGCGTACTTGAGGTCGTCGCGCGGCAGGTCGGCGATCGAGTGCAGTCCGGTGAGGTCGAGCGGGCCGGGCAGCGAGACGACCTCGTCGCGGGCGACGCCGAGCTCGGAGACGAGCAGGTCGAGCACCTTCGGGTCGATCGACTCCTCGACCTCGAGCCGTACGGGGGCCCCGAACCGGCGGCGCAGCAGCTCCTTCTCGAGCGCCTTGAGCAGGTTCTCCGCGTCGTCCTCCTCGACCTCGAGGTCCTCGTTGCGGGTGACGCGGAAGGTGTGAGCGCCCAGCACCTCCATGCCGGGGAACAGCTTCTTGAGGTGCTCGCCGATGACGTCCTCGATCGGGACGAAGCGCTGGTTGCCGAGGCCGACGAACCGGCCGAACGTCGGCGGCACCTTGACCCGCGCGAAGTGCTCGGTGCCGGTCTTGGGGTGGCGTACGACGACCGCGAGGTTGAGCGACAGCCCCGAGATGTAGGGGAACGGGTGGGCCGGGTCGACCGCGAGGGGGGTGAGGACGGGGAAGATCCGGTCCCTGAAGAGCTTCTTGCAGACCTTCTGCTCCTCGCGGTCGAGCTCGGCCCAGCGGACGATCTCGATGCCCTGCGACCCGAGCTCCGGGAGCAGGTCGGCCAGCGCGCGGGCGTGGCGCTCCATCAGGTCGCGGCAGCTGGCCCAGAGCTGCTCCAGCTGCTGGCGGGGCATCAGGCCGCTGGCGGCCCGGACCGCGACTCCGGCGTCGATGCGGCGCTTGAGGCCGGCCACCCGGACCATGAAGAACTCGTCGAGGTTGCTGGCGAAGATGGCCAGGAATCGTGCCCGCTCGAGCAGCGGAAGCCGGGTGTCCTCCGCCAGCTCGAGGACCCGCTGGTTGAAGCGGACCCAGGAGACCTCGCGATCGATGAATCGGTCGTCGAACTTCTCCACGGCCTCGATCTGCGCAGCGTCCGGGGTGTACGGCGGCTCGACGTCGAAGGTGTCGGTGGGGTGGCCGAAGGGCTCCGTGACAGGTCCTTCCTCGACCGAGGGAGAGGCGGCGCTGGCGAGGGTGGCAGGCTCCGGCATGGAGCCAGTGTGGCACCGGGAGGTGAACGCGGGGTGACGTTCGTTTCAGTAGACGAGGGCCTGGACGTCCTCGGCGAGGACCTGCTCGGCGAAGACCGCGGCACCGGCGATCGTGACTCCGTCGCGCAGGTCGCCCTCGACGATCCCGCGCCGCGCCGCGCACTGGGAGCAGACGGTGATGGTGCCGCTGGTGAGCACCGCGCCGACCAGCCGGTCGAGCGGCGTCGCGAGGTCGAGCGCGAATTCCTCGGCGCGACCCGGGACCGCGAACCAGGCGGCCTCCCCGGTGAGCCAGAGCGACACCTCGGCACCCGCGGCCGCGGCAGCCGCGGCGACGGTGAAGGCTTGGTTGCAGCGCTCGGCGTCCTCGGCCCCGCAGGTGACCTTGACGACCAGTGGGCGAGCCATTCCCCCACACTAGAGTGCTCTCCATGCCTTTCGAGCTGCCGGACAACCTGCACCCCAACTGCGGCCCCGTGGCGTGGCTGCTGGGCACGTGGCGCGGCAACGGCCACGGCGAGTACCCGACGATCGCGCCCTTCCAGTTCGGCCAGGAGCTGATCTTCACCCACGACGGGCGCCCGTTCTTCCACTACATGGCGCGCGCGTGGATCGTCGACGACGAGGGCGAGTTCGTCCGCGACGCGGCGATGGAGACGGGCTTCCTGCGCTGTCCCGAACCCGGCAAGGTCGAGTTCCTCCTGTCGCACAACATCGGCTTCTCCGAGATCTGGTACGGCGCTGCCGAGGGCGGCAAGGTCGAGCTCCACACCGCCGGCGTCGCCTTCACCGAGACCGCCAAGGAGGTGACGGGCGGGTCGCGGATGTACGGCAACGTGGACGGCGACCTCCTCTACGCCTTCGACATGGCCGCCGTCGGCCAGGAGCTCCAGCCCCACACCTGGGCCCGCCTCCAACGCGCATGAGCACTCCCCACGAGCACCCCGCGAACACCAGCGACGACCTGGCGGCACGACTGCGGGAGCAGGGTCTGCGGCTCACCCCGCAGCGACAGCTCATCCTGCGGGCGATCGAGGAGCTGCGCCACGCGACGCCCGACGAGGTGCTCGCCCACGTACGCGGCCAGGTGAGCTCGGTCAACGCCTCGACCGTCTACCGCACGCTCGAGGTGCTCGAGGAGCTCGGGCTGGTGCGCCACACGCACCTCAGCGACCGTGCGCCGACGTACCACTCGACGATGGAGCACGAGCACGTCCACGCCGTGTGCCGTACGTGCCAGGCGGTGCGCTCGTACGACCCCGCGGTCGTCCAGCCGGTGGTCGACGCGCTCGCGGCCGACGGGTTCGTCGTGGACGTCGGCCACCTCGCGATCTTCGGCACGTGCGCGGACTGCTCGGCGGCAGCTGCAGTCCCACCCGCGACCTAGACTTGACCCATGCAGTCCCCCCTCCTCGCCCTGCCCGGGGCCGTCGCCGGCGACGGCATCGACGCCCCGGTGGCCGCGCACTACGGCTCGTTCAACACCGAGCAGCGCGCGCTCTCCCGGGGCGACGGCTTCGTCGACCTGTCCCACCGTGACGTCCTCCGGATCTCCGGGCCCGAGCGCCTGTCCTGGCTGCACAACCTGACGACCCAGTACTTCGACGGCCTCGCCCCCGGTGCGTGGACCCAGGCGCTCGTGCTGAGCCCGCAGGGCCACGTCGAGCACGCCTTCGCCGGGGTCGACGACGGCGAGGCGTTCACCGCCCACACCGAGCCCGGCGCCGGCGCGTCGCTCGTCGCGTGGCTCGAGCGGATGAAGTTCATGACCCGGGTCGAGGTCTCGCTGGTCGACGGCCTCGCAGTGATGTGGCGACCGGGCGAGGGCGGCGGCCGCTACGACCTGGTTCCGCGCGACAAGCTCGCCGCGTACGCCGACGCAGCCGGACCCGCCGCCGGGCTGTGGGCCTTCGAGGCGCTGCGGATCGAGCGCGGGGAGCCGCGCTTCGGGCTCGACACGGACCACCGCACGATCCCCAACGAGGTCGGCTGGATCGGGCCGGCGGTGCACCTCGACAAGGGGTGCTACCGCGGCCAGGAGACGGTTGCGCGGGTCCACACCCTCGGCCGCCCGCCGCGCCGTCTCGTCCTCCTGCATCTCGACGGATCGGAGAACCGGCTGCCGAAGGCCGGCTCGCCCGTGTCCCTCGACGGACGCGACATCGGCTTCGTCGGATCCAGCGCCCGGCACCACGAGCTGGGGCCGATCGCGCTCGCGCTCGTCAAGCGCAACGTGCCCGTCGACGCCGCCCTGACCGTGGATGAGATGCCCGCGGCACAGGAGGTCATCGTGGACCCCGAGGTCGGCCTGCACGTCCGCCCGCTCCGCTGACTTCCCCCCGCCCGCCCCGGGTATCTAGGGACGATCTGGGAGGTGGAACGACCGTCGGACCTACGAAATCGTCCCTAGATACCGGGCGGCGAGGGAGGGCGGGTCGTACGGCGGTACTGCACGTGCGTGTCGGCGTCAGCGTGCTCGAAGCCGAGGCGTGAGTAGACCGCGACGGCCGGCGCGTTGTCGGACTCGACGTAGAGCAGGACCTCCTCGACGCCCAGGCCCGCAAGGTGGTGCAGCCCGGCGAGCGTGAGCACCTTCCCGAGGCCGCGTCCCTGCGCGGCGGGCGCGACGCCGACGACGTACACCTCGCCGGTCACGTCGTCGTGCCGCTTGGTCCAGTGGAACCCCAGCACCCCCGAGGCGTCCTCGGCGACGAGCAGCCCGGCCAGGTCGAACCACGGCTCCGCCATCCGGCGCGCGAGGTTGGCGGCGTCCATCGCGCCCTGCTCGGGGTGGTGCGCGAAGGCGGCGGAGTTGACCGCCACGACCGCGTCCGCGTCGCCGTCGCGCCACGACCGGATCGTCACACCTGCCGGGACCTCCAGCGCGGGCAGCGGCAGCGAGGACCCGCGTCGCATCACCCAGAGGTCGCGCACCCGGTCCCAGCCGTACGCCGCCGCGAGCCGCGCCGCGGCGGGGTGGTCGCCGTGCGACCACGCCGTCAGCCCGCCGGCGTACGACGCCTCGAGCCGGCCGAGCAGTGCCGCGCCGAGACCACGGCCGCGCATCGTCGGGCGCACCACCATCGACAGGTCGCCGTCGTGGACGAGCGCGAACGCATCGTCCTCGGAGAGCACCTCGGCCACCCCGTCGGCGAGCGCCATCCGGGCCGCCTCGTCGAGCGGGGACGCCCCGTCGGCCGCTGCCGACTCGTCCGCGATCGCCAGCACGTGGTCCATGCGGCGACCCTAGCGAGCGGGCGGGGGGCGTCGCGGGACGGCCACGAATTCGCCGAACCCGCGCATCCGGTGGCTGCATCGGGCACGATGAGCCCGCTCGGATCCGGAGGGGGACACATGCTGGGACGCCTGCGCGCGGCGGTGGCGGTGACGATGCTCGGCGGCATCTTCGCGCTGGCTGCCCTGGTGCTGGGCGGCCTGATCGGCTCCATCGTGTGGGTGGTGCGCACCGGCACGCCCGGCGGCGCCCTGCTCGGGGCGGTGTTCGCCTCGGTCGCCTTCGTGCTGGTCGTCGCGCTCGTACGCGTGGTGCGGGCGTCGCCCACTGTGCCCGCGGGCATGGGGGTCTCCGTGATGGCCGAGCCGGAGCTCTGGGGACTGGTCCGCGAGGCCGCTGCGGCTGTCGGCACCCGCACGCCGGACGAGGCACGCCTCGTCATCGACGCCAACGCGGGCGTCACCGAGGACTCGCGGTTCCTCGGCCTGGCGCCCGGCCAGCGCGTGCTCCACATCGGACTGCCGCTGCTGCAGACGCTGACCCGCACCGAGCTGCTCTGGGTCCTGGGCCACGAGATGGGCCACTTCAGCGACCGCCACACCGTGATGTCGGGCGTCACCCGGCGGGGGCTGGTCGCACTGCACGAGGTCGTCGCCGGACTCGGGCCCCGCAACGTGCTCGGGTGGCTCTTCCGCGGCTACCTGGCCGTCTACGCACGGGTCGTCCACGCGTTGTGGCGTGGTCAGGAGCTCGACGCCGACCGCTGGGCCGCGACCCTCGCGGGGCCGGAGTCCGGGATCTCCGCGTTGCGCACCGTCGCCTCCACCTCGGCGGCGTGGGCGACCTTCGTCCACGACTACGCCTCGGTCGGCACCGGCATCGGCCTTGTTCCGCGCGGGCTGCTGGCCGGGTTCGCCGACTTCCTGTCGGAGCCGGTGCACCGCGACGTGGACGTCGACCGGCTGGTCGCCGATGAGCGCCGCTCGGCCTTCGACACCCACCCGTCGACCGCCCGGCGCATCGAGCGCCTCCGTGCACTGGTGGGGGAGCAGGGCCGCCCGGTCCCGGCGGACGACGTCGCCGCACTCCTCGTCCTGGTCGACCCCGCACAGGCGATCGCGGAGACCGAGGCACACGTGGCGCGCACCGACTCGCTCGTCGCCGCCCCGTGGGAGCGGGTGGTGCGGCTCGGCAACCGGCGCCGCGAGGAGGAGCGCGCTCTCGCGGTGATGTCCGCGGTCGACCGGATGATGTCGGGCGCCGGCGACCTCAGCCAGGCGTTCCACGTCGTCGCCACCCGTCGCGGCCGCGAGCTCGCCGAGCTCGTCACCGGAGGCCGAGCCCTCGACGACGCGGACGTCACCCGCGTCGTGCGCGAGGCCCTCCAGGTGCTGGTGCGGGTCGCCCTCGTCGGTGCGGGGCACGCGTCGTACGTCCTGCGCTGGGACAGGCCCGACGTGGTCGTCGACGAGAACGGCGTGGAGGTCGACGTCGCCGGCCTCGTCGCCGACATCCCCGGCAACCCGGACTCGGCCGAGTGGCTGCTCGAGGTGCTGCGCGCGGAGGGGATCCCGCGCACGTGGAACCCGGGAGTCAGCAGCACCGCCGTGGGACCGAAGGGCCCCGAGGTGCTGGCCGTCCTGGTCGTCAAGCAGTCGATGCGATGGAGCTTCCCCGTCGTCTACGTGACCGAGGCCGGCCTGGCCGTGCGGCAGATGGGCTACGGCGAGTGCTGGTCCATCCCGCCGCTCAGCGTGCGGAAGTCGCCCGCCCAGCTCCTGGCCCACTCGGTGCGCATCGACGGCATCTTCCTGCTGGGCGACCCGCAGACCGAGATCGTGCCGTGGGGCGAGGTCGAGCACGTGACGTACGTCGACGGCGCCCGTCCGCGCCTGACCGTGCGCCGCCGCGGCCGGTCGCGGTCCTACCGGGTCATCGGCGTCGCCGGGAGCGCGCTGGACGCCCTCGCGAGGTTCAACTACGGGCGGATGTCGCTCGGCTGAGCCGAGGTCGACACCCCGACCTCGGCTTCCTTGTCGCGGGTCGGCACCACGAAGCGGTAGCCGACGTTGCGGACCGTGCCGATGTGGTGCTCGTGCTCGGTGCCGAGCTTGGCGCGCAGCCGGCGTACGTGCACGTCGACCGTGCGGGTGCCGCCGAAGTAGTCGTAGCCCCAGACCTCCTGGAGCAGCTGCTCGCGGCTGAAGACGCGGCCCGGGTGCTGGGCGAGGTACTTGAGGAGCTCGAACTCCTTGTACGTCAGGTCGAGCGGCCGCCCACCGATGCGCGCGGTGTACGTGGCGTCGTCGACGACGACCTCGCCGCGGTGGATCACGTGCGCCGACGGGTCGTCGGGAGCGGCGGCGCTGGCGCGACCGATCGCGAGCCGGATCCGCGCCTCGAGCTCGGCGGGACCGCAGGTGTGGAGCACGACGTCGTCCATGCCCCAGTCGTGGGCGACCACGGCGAGGCCACCTTCGGTGACGACGAGCAGCACGGGCGCGTCGGCGCCGGTCGTCCGGATCAGGCGGCACAGGTCACGCGCGGCAGCGAGGTCCTGGCGCCCGTCGACGAGGACCAGGTCGGCCTGCGGGGCGTCGAGCAGCGCGGCTCCCTGCGCGGGCAGGATCTTCACCGTGTGGGAGAGCAGCGCGAGTCCGGGGAGCACCTCGGCCGAGGGCTGGAGCGCGCTCGTGAGCAGCAGCAGTGCACTCATGCGGGGTCCCCGTGGCGTTGTTCGGGGGAGCGCAGCGGCGGAGAAGAACGTCGTGGGGTGCTCATGAGGCGGCCTCCTCCTGCGCCGGCGGATGAGGAAGGATATCCCGCATGAGCGGCAACGCGGGGCGAGACGAGAGTCGTGAGACGGTCACCGTCCGCTACTGGGCCGGAGCCCGCGCGGCGGCCGGCACGGCCGAGGACGCCTTCGACGTCGAGGGGGACGTCACCCTGGCCGATCTCGTCGAACGCGTGCTCGCGCGTCACCCGGACGACCGGATGGCGCGGACCGTCGGTGTGTGCTCGGTCCTGGTCGGCGACCGTCCGGTCCGGTCCCAGGATCCCGCGACCGTGGTGGTCGCGCCGGGCTCGGTCGTCGAGCTCCTGCCGCCCTTCGCGGGCGGCTGATCTGTCAAGGACCCCCTGATGCGCATTGTCAAGGAATCCCCTAGGCTTCGCGCGCACGCAAACGGGGGTTTGCCACACGGGGGAATCCCACCAGCCGAAGGTGAAGGCCACGGTCACCGTGTTCGAGATCGTCGGCGTCAAGAAGAACGGCGACGACAAGCTGAAGCAGCTCGGCAAGGGCAAGATCAAGAAGGGCACGGGCGTCGTCCGCTTCAAGAAGGCGCTCGGCAAGGGCAAGCACACGCTCGTGTTCTCCGTGAAGGGCAAGGGCAAGGTCGGCTCGGGCGACATCGAGAAGAAGATCAAGCTCAAGCGTTGATCGACAGCACGGCCACGGCACACAGCACCAGCGAACGGCCCCGCGGAGCACCAGTTCCGCGGGGCCTTCCGCGTCCCGACCCGACCAGCGGGAACACAGCCCGACCCTCCGGGCGTTGAGCCCGTCATGACCTCCGGAGCCTGGATCGCCGTCGGCGCGGTCGCGCTCGCGCTGGCCTTCGGGCTCTGGCGGCTCGTCACCGACGGCCGCTTCCGCGGGACCCATGTCGTACGCCGTTCCGCACCCGACGCGGCAGTCGAGGATCACCCGGCCTCGCGGCCGGCGGCCGACCTGGTCGCAGCGCTCGGCGAGTCGCTGGGGGAGCGGGCGACGCTCCTGCAGTTCTCGAGCGCCTTCTGCGCGCCGTGCCGTGCCACCCGTCGCGTGCTCGGCGACGTCGCGGGGATCGTCGACGGTGTCACCCACATCGAGATCGACGCGGAGCACCACCTCGAGGCGACCCGCGTGCTCGGAATCCTGCGCACCCCCACCACGGTGGTGCTCGACGCCGACGGTCACGAGGTCACCCGGGCCACCGGCGCACCGACCCGCGACCAGGTCCTGACGGCGTTGGCGCAGGCGTGATCTCACGATATGGATGCACTGCTCGCATGGTGAGACAGCGCGGGGGCGTGACGGCGGGAGCGCCTACTGTCGTCGTCATGTCATCGACCATGCTCACCAAGCGCCGCGCAGTGGACCACTGCCGCGTGCGCTCGGCGCTGTGTCGAATGTCCTGACGGTTCCGCCGGAGAACTGAGCACTTAAGTCCATCAGATTACTGGACTACGCTCGTCGGTGGGACCCGCGTCGGCCGTGTGCCGTCGCGCCCGGCTCGTGCTGCGCCGACCACCTCAGGAGAGACATGTCCACCACCGCTTCGCCTCGCACCACCCCCGGTGTCGTCAGCCCCCCGTCCGGGGCCATCGACCCGCGCGGCCCGCAGCTCGCGGCCGGCCTCACCGCCGTGGTGCTCGTCGCCGTGCTGCTCCTGCCGTCGCCCGCCGACGTCATCCTGCTCGCCGGCCAGGCGGTGCTGTTCGCGATCGGCGCGGTGCGCGGCGTACAGGCCACGCCGCACGCCTGGCTCTTCCGCACGCTCGTCCGGCCGCGGCTGGCCCCGCCCACGGAGTGGGAGGCACCGGAGCCGCCGCGCTTCGCCCAGGCCATCGGCCTGGCCTTCGCCGTGGTCGGCCTCGTCGCCCTGCTGTCCGGCGCGACGCTCGTCGGCCAGGTGGCCGTCGGTGCCGCGCTCGTGGCCGCCCTGCTCAACGCCGTCTTCGCCTTCTGCCTGGGATGCGAGGTCTACCTGCTCGTCCGCCGCGTCATCGCCTGACACCGCACCATCCACGACTGTTCACCACCACAAGGAGCACACCACCATGAGCCGCGAGAACACGCTCGTCACCGCCCAGTGGGTCGAGGACAACCTCGACACCGACGGCATCGTCCTGATCGAGGTCGACGAGGACACGACCGCCTACGACAAGGGCCACATCAAGGGCGCCATCAAGCTCGACTGGACCACCGACCTCCAGGACCAGGTCCGCCGCGACTTCGTCAACAAGTCCCAGTTCGAGGCGCTGCTGTCCGAGCGCGGTGTCGCCAACGACGACACCGTCGTGCTCTACGGCGGCAACAACAACTGGTTCGCCGCCTACGCCTACTGGTACTTCAAGCTCTACGGCCACCAGGACGTCAAGCTGCTCGACGGTGGCCGCAAGAAGTGGGAGCTCGACTCCCGCGAGCTGACGAACGAGGCGGTCACCCGCGCCGGGACGTCGTACACCGCGACCGAGCAGGACGCCTCGATCCGCGCCTACCGCGACGAGGTCGTCGCCGCCATCGGCACCCAGAACCTCGTCGACGTGCGCAGCCCCGACGAGTACGCCGGCCGGCTGCTCGCCCCCGCGCACCTCCCGCAGGAGCAGGCGCAGCGCGCCGGCCACATCCCGACCGCGGCGAGCGTCCCGTGGAGCAAGGCGGCCAACGACGACGGCACCTTCAAGTCCGACGACGAGCTGAAGACGATCTACAGCGAGGCCGGCGTCGACTGGGACAAGGACACCATCGCCTACTGCCGCATCGGCGAGCGCTCCTCGCACACGTGGTTCGTGCTCAAGGAGCTGCTGGGCCAGGAGAACGTGAAGAACTACGACGGCTCGTGGACTGAGTACGGCTCCCTCGTCGGCGTCCCGGTCGCTCTCGGTGACGAGAAGGGTGAGGCCTGATGTGCGGCGCGGTTGAGGGCGGCCTGTCGCTCGACGGCGTCAACGTCGCCAAGGAGGCCGTGATCCAGGGCCAGGTGCTGCGCGGTCCCGGCGGCGAGCCCGTGGGGAACGCCTACGTGCGCCTGCTCGACCGGACCGGCGAGTTCACCGCCGAGGTGCCGACCTCGGCCACCGGGCACTTCCGGTTCTTCGCCGGTGACGGTGAGTGGACGCTGCGCACGCTGGCCCCGAAGTCCGACCCCGTGGACACCGCGGTCACGGCCACGACCGGATCCGTCGCGGAGGTGCAGGTGCTCGTCAGCGCCTGATCCCGACCCGCAGAGACCGCCCCGTGGCCAACACGGGGCGGTTTCCGCATTTTCATCGTGTTTCTCACCAAGTCGCGGTGGCGGACCCGGTGCGCTCGTACCGTGGAAATTCCGGGTTCGGGAGGGAGGGTCTCGTGGACACTCGGCTGCCCGACACCGGGGACCTGTGGCGGCTCACGATGGAGCACTCCCCGGTCGGGATGGCGATCGTCTCCCTGACCGGCGACATCGTCCTCGCCAATGTCGCGCTCTGCGACATGCTCGGCTACGAGCCCGAGGCGCTGACCGGGATGACATTCCACGACGTCACCCACCCCGACGACCTCGCCCGGGACCTGCGCCTGGTCGAGCGGTCGCTCGCGGGCGAGATCGGGTCCTACCGGGTCACCACGCGCTACATCTGCGCCGATGGCAGGACCCTCGTCGCCGACATCTCGGTGGCGCTGCTGCGCGACTCCGACGGGGAGCCGATCCATTTCATCTCCCAGGTCGCCGACCGCACGGAGCGGCACGCCTTCGTCGAGCGCCTCGACGCGGCCGACGAGACCGCGTACGACCTGCTGAGCAAGGGTCAGGCGATCCTGGACAGCGTGTCCGTAGGACTCCTCCTCGTCGACGCTGACGGCACCTACAGCGCGTGGAACCGGCGCCAGCAGGAGCTCCTCGACATCGCCTTGCCGGACGGCCATGACGGTCGCGCCGGCCAGAGCGGTTTCGTGTACGACGCCGACCAGCAGGTGGCGTTGTCCTTCGATCAGTTCCCGTGTGCCCGCGCCACCGCGGGCGCGGGGGAGGAGTTCGACGACCTGCTCATCTGGATCGGGGAGGACCCGACGGCCCGGCGGGCGCTCTCCGTGTCGGCGCGGACGGTCCGCGACCGCTCCGGCGCGCTCACGGGTGCCGTGCTGGCCTACAACGACGTGACGGAGCTGATCCGGGCGGTCGGCGCCAAGGACGAGTTCGTGTCGAACGTGTCGCACGAGCTGCGTACGCCGCTCACGTCCGCGCTCGCCTACCTCGAGCTGCTCGAGGAGACGGTCGAGCAGCTGCCCGAGGCCCGCCAGCAGGTGAACGCGGCCCGGCGCAGCATGCTGCGCCTCTCCCAGCTGGTGGCCGACCTGATCTTCTCGACCAAGGCGTCGTCGGGGTCACCGGTGATCGATCCCTATCCGACCGACCTGGCCACGATCGTGCGCGAGGCCGTGGCGGCCGCGGCCGTCGATGCCGACGGCGCCGGCGTGCAGCTCAGCAGCGATCTCCCGGTCTCCGTCGAGGTGGTCGTCGACGGGATGCGGATGCGGCAGGTCCTGGACAACCTGATCTCCAACGCGATCCTCTACGGCCGCCCCGGCGGCCACGTCGAGGTGACCGTCGTCGGGGCCGGCCGGCGGGTGGTGCTGACCATCGCCGACGACGGCGAGGGCGTCGACGCCGAGGAGGTGGGCGAGGTGTTCGACCGCTTCTTCCGCGGCGAGAACGCCCGGCGCCGTCACATCGGGGGAACTGGTCTAGGCCTGTTCATCGTCCGCACCATCGTCGAGGCCCACGGTGGTCAGGTGCTGTTTGACAGCACTGCAGGCGAGGGCACCACCGTACGGGTGGACCTGCCGCGATGAGCCGCGAAAGCCCGTGCCCACAAGCGTGGAAACGCGAGGACCCCCCGCACGAGGTGCGGGGGGTCCGGGCGCGTACCGGGTGGGGTCCGGTGCGTGTCTCGCACGGTGGGGGTCATCGTGCGGGACTGTCGTTCACATCTGCATCGAGAGGCATTTGCCAACGGCTCTTGCCCAAGTTTGCCAAAGCGCGACACACTCTGCACAGGCTTTGACACTATTTCTTTCGACAGCTTCACTCGGGATGCTGCTCACCAACCCCACACAGCACAACAAACCCTGGAGACACACATGAAGAGCAAGGCCCCCCGCCTCGTCATCGCACTCATCGCCGTCGTCAGCCTCGCCGGAATGACCGCACCCGCCGACGCCGCTGCCCCCGCCAAGCAGGCGCGCACGATTTGGTGCTGCTGATCGCTCCCGACGGAGGCTGATCGCTCCGAAGCTTCAGCTGTGGGCGAGCGTGGTCGTGGCCACGCGCGCCCGCAGCCCGGACGACACCGCCGCTCGGCGGTAGGCGTCCAACGCGGCCTCGTGCAGGCCGACTCCGTGGAGGAGGTCGGCGAGGTCGAACCACAGTTGCGCAGCACCCTGATCGGCGCCGATCGCTGACAGCACGTGCACCGCGCGCTGGTAGGAAGCCGTTGCGCGATCTGTCGCGCCCTCCGCCGCCAAGGTCCTGCCCTCCAGGGTCAGCGCCTCGGCCTGGATGAGGGGAGCGTGACCGTCGGCAGTGGTCTGGACCTGCTCGACCAGATCGCGGCTCTCCGCGAGGTCGCCAGCGAGGAATGCGACCCGCGCCAGCCCCAGCAGAGTCCAAGCCATGTCGGCCGGGGTCGCACTGCTCCAACGCATGTCCGCGGCTGCCTGCTCAAGGTTGTCACGGGCACCCGAGAGATCGGGCGGGTCGAGCTCGAGGTGGAGCCGTCCGACCTCACCGCGCAGCCGGGCGAGGTTGCGTGAGTCCTGGCCCTCACCCATGAGAGCCAGTGCGCGCTCGGCGAGAGGGACTGCAGCGGCGACGTCGCCGCGCCTGGCCTGCATGGCGCTTGCGTTCCAGTAGGCCGAGGCGCGGGCCTTGGGTGAGCCGAGCGATTCTGCGGCCGTGATTGCCTTGCGGCAGAGGCGTACGGCGTGGGCCGTGTCGCCACGCTCGAAGTGGGCGGCCGCCACGGTGACGGCGAGCTGGACGGCTTCGTCGCTGGATCCGAGGCCGGCCTCCTCGACGTGAGCCATGACCCGCTCGCCGCACTCGATGGCGCGGCCCAGGTCGCCGGTCTCACGATAGATGCGGCTCAGCGCGATGCCAGCCTTGATCTTGGTCAGGCCGTCGACAGAAGTGTCCTCGATGAGCGACTCCAGCTCGAGAACGGCGTCGTCCTCGCGCTCCGTGGCCTCCAGGGCCCGCGCGTGCAGGAGGCGCGCGCGCACGCGCATGGCGTCCATCTGCGTCGTCGCGAGCATCTCGAGCGCCGTGCGCAGGTGCTCCTCGGCATCCTCGGGCTGGCCCGACTCGAGCGACAGCTCGGCATAGTCGAGGGCCAGACGCATCTCGTCGATCTCACGACGCTCCGCCACACCGAGCAGCGACTCCACGGACACGTCGAGGCGCTCGGCGAGCGTCTCGAGGGCCGGAGCGGTGGGCTGGCGGTGCCCGGACTCGATGCGCGAGAGGTAGGCCACCGACATGACGTCATCGGCCACCTCACCCTGGGTGAGGCCGCGCGCCTGGCGCGCAGACCGGAGCCGGCCGCCCAGTGCCGCGCGGTCGGTCTGCGCCAGCACTTCGGCAAGTCGCGAGTCCATGGGGTCATTCTGGAACACGTTTGCCAGAGAAAGGTCGAATCTGGCGAAGTATTACCTAAGAAAACCCGAACCTGCCGTCCGCACGTGGCGGCCGGCAGGTTCGAAAGCGGGGTTTTTCGTCAGGTGGCGCTGTTGATCATGCCCGCGCCGACGGTCACGCCGGTCGCCTCGTCGATGAGGATGAACGAGCCCGTGGTGCGGTTCTTGGAGTACGGGTCGCACAGCAGCGGCACCGTCGTACGGAGCTGGACGCGACCGATCTCGTTGAGCCCGAGCTCGCCGGCCTCCTGGTCGCGGTGCAGCGAGTTGACGTCGAGGCGGTACTGGATGTCCTTGACCATCGCGCGCCCGGTGCGGGTGGTGTGCTTGATGGCGAGCTTCTGGCGCGGGCGCAGCGGCTCGTTGGTCATCCAGCAGACCATCGCGTCGATGTCCTGGCTGGGCTTGGGAGCGTTCTTCGGACGGGCGATCATGTCGCCGCGCGAGACGTCGACGTCGTCCTCGAGGTGGACCGTCACCGACATCGGCGGGAACGCCTCGGAGACCTCGTTGTCGAAGAGCTCGACGCGGGAGATCGTCGACGTCATGCCGCTGGGCAGCACGACGACCTCGTCACCCTTCTTGAGCACGCCGCCGGCCACTTGGCCGGCGTACCCGCGGAAGTCGTGGTACTGGTCGGACTTCGGCCGGATGACGTACTGCACCGGGAAGCGGGTGTCGACCAGGTCGCGGTCGGAGGCGACGTGGACGTTCTCGAGGTGGTGCATCAGCGTCGGGCCGGAGTACCACGGGGTGTTCTCGGACCGGTTCACGACGTTGTCGCCCTGCAGCGCCGAGATCGGGATGACCTCGAGGTCGGGGATGTTCAGCTTCGTCGCGAAGGTCGTGAACTCCTTCTGGATCTTGTCGTAGACGTCCTGCGACCAGTCGACGAGGTCCATCTTGTTGATCGCCAGCACCAGGTGCGGCACCCGGAGCAGCGACAGCAGCACCGCGTGGCGGCGCGACTGCTCGGTGAGGCCCTGGCGGGCGTCCACCAGGACGAGGCCGAGGTCGGCCGTCGAGGCGCCGGTCACCATGTTGCGGGTGTACTGGATGTGCCCGGGGGTGTCGGCGATGATGAACTTGCGGCTGGGCGTCGCGAAGTAGCGGTAGGCCACGTCGATCGTGATGCCCTGCTCGCGCTCGGAGCGCAGGCCGTCGGTGAGCAGCGCCAGGTCGGTGTAGTCGTAGCCCTTGGACTGGCTGGTCGACTCCACCGCCTCGAGCTGGTCCTCGAAGATCGACTTGGAGTCGAGGAGCAGGCGTCCGATCAGCGTGGACTTGCCGTCGTCGACCGAGCCGGCCGTCGCGAACCGGAGGAGGTCCATCTCGAGCTGGGCGACGGTGTGGGAGTCGTTGGTCTGGGACTCGTTGCTGCCCATCAGAAGTAGCCTTCCTTCTTGCGGTCTTCCATGGCTGCCTCGGAGAAGCGGTCGTCGCCACGGGTGGCGCCGCGCTCGGTCACGCGGGCGATGGCGATCTCGTCGATGATGGCCGCGGTGTCGGTGGCCACCGACTCCACGCAGCCGGTCTGGGTGCGGTCGCCGACGGTGCGGAAGCGCACCATCTTGGTCTCGACCTTCTCGTTGCCCTTGGGCTGGATCTCCGGGCCGAGCGACAGCAGCATGCCGTCGCGCTCAATCACCTCGCGCTCGTGCGCGAAGTAGATCTGCGGGATCTGGATCTGCTCGCGGTGGATGTAGTGCCAGATGTCGAGCTCGGTCCAGTTGGACAGCGGGAAGATGCGCATGTGCTCGCCGGCGTGGATGCGACCGTTGTAGAGGCTCCACAGCTCGGGGCGCTGCATCTTGGGGTCCCACTGGCCGAAGTCGTCGCGGTGGGAGTAGACGCGCTCCTTGGCGCGGGCCTTCTCCTCGTCACGTCGCCCGCCACCGAAGGCGGCGGTGAAGCCGTTCTCCTCGATCGCGTTGAGCAGGGCGCCGATCTGCTGCCGGTTGCGGCTGGTCTTGCCGTCGTCGACGACGTGGCCGGCGGCGATCGCGTCCTCGACGGAGGCGATGATCATCCGCGCGCCGAGCCGCTCGACCCACGAGTCGCGGGTGGAGAGCACCTCGTCGAAGTCGAGGCCGGTGTCGACCTGGAGGAGCGGGAACGGCAGCTTGGCAGGGAAGAACGCCTTCTCCGCAAGACGGAGCATGACGATGGAGTCCTTGCCACCGGAGAACATCAGGACCGGCTTCTCGAACTCGGCGGCGACCTCACGGAAGATGTGGATCGACTCCGCCTCGAGCTGGTCCAGCTGGCTCAGCTGGTAGTCGACGTGGGTGTTGGTCATGACGCAGGGGAGACCTCTCTCGGGACAGCAGCCATCATCGTAGCGACGGGCGTCGCCGCGGACGATTCGCACTCACGCGACGAGTCGGCGAGACTCCCCGGATGAGCCGCACACCTCGACTCGCAGCCCAGCCCCGTCGCCTCGGAGCGCACCACCGCGTGCTGTCCGGGCTCGTCGTCGTGGCCTTCGCCACGACCGCCTGCTCCGCGTCGCCGACCGAGCCCGAGGTGTCCGACTTCCGGGCCAGCGACGACGTACAGGCGCGGGTGCTGCCCCAGCTCGCCGGGACCGGCGAGGACGTGGAGACTGCCGACGACGCCGCCTGGGTCGTCGACGCGACCGTCGCCGGCGTCGAGGAAGGCACGACCGTCACCCTGCTCGCGAAGTCCGAGGACGGCGGATGGGAGTCCGTCTCGGAGGGAGAGACGGACGCGGACGGCAACGCCGCGCTGACCAGCGACACCTCGGGAGAGCTCGCCGTGGTGGTGGGCGAGGGCGACGACGCGATCGGGACCGAGGTCTCGACCGACGACGCCCCGGAGCCGACCTTCACCGACGACTTCGACGAGGACTCGGTCGACGGGACCGGCGCGAGCTGGCACACGCGCGACCAGGGCTTCACGGGCGTACGCAAGTGCTCGCGCGCCGACGACAGCGCGGCCGAGGTCGCCGACGGCGCACTGGTGCTCAGCGTGCTGGAGGATCCGGACGGCGGTGAGTGCCAGCTCCCGGGACGTCGCAAGAGGTTCCCGCAGCGCCTCAACGGGCACGTCGGCACCGAGGGCGTCTACTCCTTCACCTACGGCTACGCAGCGGCCCGGATCCGCACCCAGTCGGCGCGCGGGCAGCACGCGGCGTTCTGGATGCAGGCGGTCGGCGGGCAGCAGACCGGCGGGCCGAAGGCCGGTGGCGCCGAGATCGACATCATGGAGTACTTCGGTGACGACCACCCCGAGGGCGGCCTGACGAGCTTCACCTACTTCCTCGACGAGAACGGCGACAAGCAGACCGTCGGCGGCTGGCTGCCCGACGTCGAGCAGTACGGCGACGACTGGGCGAGCGAGTACCACGTGTTCTCCGTCGAGTGGACTCCCGACGAGTACGTCTTCCGGATCGACGGCCAGGTCACCCAGCGTCTCGAGGGCGAGACCTCCGGCCGCGAGGAGTTCCTGATCCTGAGCCTCCTGTCCTCCGACTACGAGCTGCCCCGCTTCAACGGCGAGCTGCCCGAGCACATGGAGGTCGACTGGGCGCGCGTGTGGGAGACCAACCCCGCTCAGGGCTGATGCGCCTCCTCGAAGATCTGTCGCAGAACGGGAGAAACTGCCGCGCCGTTCTGGTCCACTCCTTACGGTGAGGACCTCGTCCACCGACGAAGGGGTCCCGGTCATGCCGCGTCGCCCGCTCCTCCTGCTCCTCGCCTCTGCCTCCGCGCTCATGGCGATGCTGCTGGGCGCCGGCTCAGCCGCACCGTCCTGGTCGGCTCCCAAGCCATCCAGGGCGACCGCGATCGCCCAGTCCGTCTCCGTGCAGGTGCTGCCGCAGCTGGCGGCCACCGGTACGGCGCCCGAGCCGGCCTCGGCCGCCATGAGCGCGATCACCGCCACGTTCTCGCCCGTCGCACCTGGTCGCCGGGCGGACCTCGAGCTCCTGGACGGCAAGAGGTGGGTCGCCTTCGCGATCGCCTCGCAGGACGCCAGCGGCCGCGTGCTCTTCACCATCCCCTACGCATGGCGTGGCCTCCCGGCGACGTACCGGGTGATGGCCCGCAGCTCGGCCGAGCTCCCCGAGGTCACCTCGGCGCGGGTGCGGACCGATGCCTGGGGCACGCCGATCCTCTCCGACGAGTTCTCCGGGTCAGCGCTCACGGCACCGTGGGACCACCGGGTCCAGGGCTACGAGGTCCCGAGCCGCCGCTGCTCGAAGACGGACCCGCGCGGGACCGCGGTCGGAGGTGGGGTGCTGTCCCTCAGCGTCATCGACGACCCGGACCGTGACGACCCGTGCACCTTCACCAACAACCAAGGTGTCAAGCAGTCGACGTTCTACCGGCTCAACGGGCACGTGGGCACCCAGGGCAGGTTCTCCTACAAGTACGGCGTCACCGCCGCCCGGATCAGGTTCCAGGATCTCCGCGGCCAGCACGGCGCGTTCTGGATGCAGGCACCCGTGGTGGAGTCCGGCGCCGAGATCGACGTGATCGAGTGGTTCGGCACCGGTTCGTCCGGGTTGAGCAGCGGCGTCTGGACCTACAGCGGGGGGACACAGACGAAGGTCGCCGAGACGCCACCCGGCGACGATGCGTTGTACGGCTCGGACTGGGCCGGCACCTACCACGTGTTCTCGGTCGAGTGGACGCCCACGGAGTACGTCTTCCGCATCGACGGCAAGGAGGTGCTGCGCACCACGGCTGGGGTGTCGCAGACCGAGGAGTACCTGATCCTGAGCCTGCTCGTCTCGAACTTCGAGTCCCTCCGGGTGACGTCGCCGGACCAGCTGCCGCAGACCTTGGCTGTCGACTGGGTGCGGGTCTGGCAGCGCTAGGGGCTGTCCAGCACCAGCGTGATCGGGCCGTCGTTGACGCTCGCGACGCGCATGTCGGCACCGAAGCGTCCACGCTCGACGTGGGCGCCGAGTCGCTCGAGCTCGGCGCACACCGCGTCGTAGAGGGGCTCGCTCACCGGCCCGGGCGCTGCTGCCAGCCAGGTCGGTCGACGGCCCTTGCGCGCGTCGCCGTACAGCGTGAACTGGCTGACGACGAGCACTGGCGCCGCGACATCGCTGGCGCTCTGCTCGCCGCGCAGCAGCCGCAGGTCCCAGACCTTCCGCGCCGTCCAGGTGACCTCGCCGGCACCGTCGCCGTGGGTGACCCCGAGGTAGACCAGCAGGCCCGGCCGGTCGAGCTCGCCGACCACCTCGCCGTCGACCGTGACGCTGGCGGAGAGGACCCGCTGGATGACTGCGCGCATGGTGCAAGGATGCCGCCATGCCTGACGCTTTGCTGATCACGGTCGCGCCCACGGGCGCCGAGACCGCCAAGGCCGACTGCTCGGCCCTCCCCACCACGCCCGAGGAGATCGCCCGCACCGCCGCCGAGTGCGAGGCCGCCGGGGCGGCGATGATCCACCTCCACGTGCGCGACACGTCGCACGCGCCGACGCTCGACCAGGCGCTGCTGCGCGAGTGGGTGGCGGCCGTACGCGAGTCGTCGTCGCTGGTGGTGCAGCTGTCCACGGGCGGGTCGGTCCACGATCCGCTGGACGAGCGGCTCAAGGTGCTCGACGCCGAGCCCGACTCGTGCAGCCTCACCATGGGCACGACCAACTTCGGCGACGACGTGTTCCTCAACCCCTGGCCGTTCGTGAAGGACCTCTACCAGCTCGCCCTGTCGCGCGGCGTCGCCCCGGAGTTCGAGCTCTTCGACCTCGGCCAGGTGCACGCGCTCGGCCGCCTGGTCCGGGAGTACGGCGTCCCCGCCAGCGGCAAGGTCCACGTCGACTTCGTGATGGGCGTCCCCGGCGGCATGCCCGGCACCGCGCCGGCCCTCGTCGCCGGCGTCGCCGCGCTGCCGCCCGAGGTGACGTCGTGGTCCGCCACGGGCATCGGTCGCTCGACGCTCGCCGTCGCGATGGCCTCCCTGTCGATGGGCGGCCACCTGCGCGTGGGGATGGAGGACGTGCTCACGATCAGCCGCGGCGTCCCGGTGGACTCCAACGCCCAGCTCGTCTCCCGCGCCGTCGACCTCGGCCGGATCGCGCAACGTACGCCGATGTCGCCTGCCGGGTGCCGGGAGCTTCTCGGCCTGGGGTGAGCGGTGAGTGAGGGGGTTTCCGCGGCCCTGCAGCGCCCCTTGCGCACCGCTGGTCGGCGTGGCGGCGTACGACACGCGCGCCGGCGGTGGCTGAGGAGCATGTGGCGGGCTTGGAACACCCCTCACGCACCGCTGGTCGGCGTGTCGTCGTACGACGCTCGCCCCGGCGGTTGTCCAGCCACAGTCGGGGCGTCGAGGAGGTGGCCTCGCCACCGCTCTGGCCTCAGGTGTCGTCGACCTTCTTCATCCCGACGAGCCCGGGGCGGTAGTCGGGATCCTCGAGCTGGGCGATGGTCGGGGAGCCGAACATCGGCAGGCCCTGCGACTTGCGGATGAAGCCCCAGACGACGGGCAGCACGAGCAGCACGAACAGGCCGACACCGGCGATGAGCATCGGGTGAGTCTCGTCCTCGCCGGCGCCGAGCGGGGCCCAGCCGGCCTTGTCGAGCAGCGCGACGCCGCTCATGGTGAGGACGACCACGATGCCGCGCCGGATGAAGGACTGCGGGACGCGGGGGGCGATCGCCGAGCCGATGAGGGTGCCGGGGACCGAGCCGATCACGAGCGGGACGAGTATCCCCCAGTCGAGGCCGTGCAGCGCGATGTTCGAGATCGCGGCGGCCATCACGAGCGGGACGGCCTGGACGAGGTCGGTGCCGACGAGGCGTACGGCGGAGAGGCCGGGGTAGAGCATCAGCAGGGCGATCATGATGACCGAGCCGGAGCCGACGCTGGTGATGCCGACCAGGAGGCCGCCGAGCGCGCCCACCAGCAGGGTCGGGATCGGTCGGACCGCAGGGTTGTCGTCGGGGTGCTCGCCGCCGCGGACCCGCACCAGGTTGAGGTAGAGGCGCAGGGCGTACGTCGCCGCCGCGAGCAGCAGGGCGAAGCCGATGGAGAGCTTGAGCGCGTCGTCGATGTCCTCGGGGTCCACCACCCACGACACCAGGTGTGGTCCGAGCAGGGCCATCGGGATCGACCCGATCATCAACCACTTCGCAAGCTGCATGTTGGGCGAGCCCTCGCGCTTGTGCACGATCGCGCCGCCGGTCTTGTAGATCGCGGCCGCGGTCAGGTCCGCCGTGACGACCGTCGCCGCCTCGCCGACGCCCAGGAAGATGAGCGCGGGCGTCATGAGGGCGCCACCGCCCATGCCGGTCAGCCCGACCACGATGCCCACGACGAAGCCGGCAGCGAGGATCGAGAAGAACGTGACGGTGATCCAGTCCATCAGCTGTCTCCGGTCAGACGGGGCACGACGACGCTCAGCATGGCAGTGATCGTGCCGGTCGCCGTGGCGGCGGCCTTGGCACCGCGCCGGTAGGGGTCGGCGACGTCGAGCTCGGGGTGGGCCGGCTGACGCTTCTGGCCGACCGCGGCAATGAGCTCGAGGCCCGTCAGCCCAGGGATCTCCGCCACGGCCGCGGCGAACTGGCCGAGGGTGAAGAGCTGGCGGTGCAGCTGCGGGTAGTCGTCGAGGACGTGCTGGCGGTGGATCGACTCGGCGGTCAGGACGAGGTCGGCATCGAGGAGCATCTCCGGCTTGAGCCGACGGCTGCGGAAGCCAGTGACGTCGAGCCCGGGGACCGTGTCCACCATGACCGGGTTCATCCGGTGCCCGGTCCGGGCGTGGGTGCCGGAGCTGCTGAAGACGATGTCGGCATCGGGACCGGCGAGGTCGCGGGCGATGAGCTCCATGGCGGGCGAGCGGCAGATGTTGGCGGTGCAGAGGAACAGCACCGAGAGCGGTTCGGTCATGCGTCGGCGCCCGCCCGCCCGGTCAGGTGGAGGTAGCCGGCCTCGTCGAGGGCCACCAGGACGTCGTCGAGCGCGTCCTCGATGGTGCGGCCGGTCGTGTCGACGCGTACGGCCGGGTCGTCGGGCTCCTCGTAGGGCGAGGAGATCCCGGTGAACTCCGGGATCTCACCGGCCCGGGCCTTGGCGT
Source organism: Nocardioides zhouii (assembly GCF_004137345.1). GTDB lineage: Bacteria > Actinomycetota > Actinomycetes > Propionibacteriales > Nocardioidaceae > Nocardioides > Nocardioides zhouii. Next base: position 27,923 of record NZ_SDWV01000030.1, on the reverse strand, counting down.
AGAGGCCCTTGCGGTCGCGCCGCTCGCACTCCTCGAGCGGCGTCGCGACGTGGACGAGGAAGAACGCCCCGCCGGTGCCCTCGACCATCTCCCGCACCTGCGCGCGCGTCTCGGCGAACGGCGCGATGGGGGAGCAGACGGCCACGCCACCGTGACGGGCGATCTCGGCGGCCACCCACCCGATGCGGCGGATGTTGGTCTCGCGGTCCGCCTTGGAGAAGGTCAGCCCGGCCGAGAGGTGCCGGCGTACGACGTCGCCGTCGAGGCTGGTCACGGAGCGACCACCCTGCTCGAGGAGCAGGTCCATCAGTGCCCGGGCCAGCGTCGACTTGCCGCTGCCGGACAGGCCGGTGAAGAACAGTACGAGGCCCTGGTCCTCCGGCTCGGGACGGTCGGCGTCGACGATCTTCGCGATGGCTGCCGGGTGGCTGTCGTCGGCGGGGGAGGCCAGGGCGTGGACCGGGTCCGGCCCGGCGTACGTCGCCACGACCCGCGCGCCGAGCTCGTGGTCCACGTCGGCGTCACCGTGGGTGGGCAGGGGGACGGCGACGACGACGGCGTCGGGGAGCAGCGCGGCCGCGGCGAGGGTCGCGCGGACGAGCGCGACGGGGGAGAGGGCGGCCGTGCCGGTGCCGGTCAGCGCCACGAGGACCACGCGGCCGAGACCGCGCAGCTCGTCGAGCTCGGCGGCGGTGAGCGCGTCGGCGACCGGGACGAACGTGGCACCCGCGTGCTGGTCGCGGACCTGGGCCGGGGTGAGGTGCAGCCGCCGGAAGGGGCCGTACTGGGCGTGGGTGAGCGGCTCGAGCGAGCCGTCCGCCGCCACGCGCGCCAACGGCAGGCCCTCGGGGTCGACGAGCTCCGCCTCCGCCGCGCCGTCGGGCAGGTCGAGCGCGACCGGACTGCCGGGCTCGTTGAAGCGGGTGAGCGGGGCATAGGCGCCGGAGACCAGGAGCTCCAGGTCGTCGAGCTCGGTCGGCGTGGGGCAGTGCTGGATCACCCGCGCATCCTCTCACTGTGCTGGTCGGTAGCCTGCGCACCATGTCTGCTGTTGGTCTGCCCGTCACTGGATTGCCCGTCGTGGCAGAGATCGTCCGCTCCGGGTTCGTCGAGGGCCACCACTACGGCTCGATCGTCGCGCTCGCGGCCGACGGGTCCGTCGACTGGTCGGTCGGCGAGGTCGTCGCCCCGGTACTGCCGCGGTCGAGCAACAAGCCGATCCAGGCCCTCGCGATGGTCGAGCTCGGCCTGGACCTGCCGGCGGACCTGCTCGCCCTCGCGTGCGCATCGCACTCCGGGGAGCCCTTCCACGTCGAGGGCGTACGCCGCACGCTGGCGAGCGCCGGGTTGGACGAGTCGGCCCTGCAGACACCGCCGGACTACCCGCTGGACGACGTGGCCCGCGAGGCGGTCATCCGCGCCGGCGGCTCGAAGTCCTCGATCCTGATGAACTGCTCGGGCAAGCACGCCGCCATGCTCGCGACGTGCGTCGTCCGGGGGTGGGACACCGCGACGTACCTCGATCTCGACCACCCACTGCAGCTCGCCATCCTGGAGACGTTCTCCCGGCTGACCGGCGAGCCGGTCACCACCGTGGCGATCGACGGCTGCGGGGCCCCCCTGCTGTCGACCTCGCTCACCGGGCTCGCGCGGGCGTTCGCCGCGCTGGCGTCCGCGACCGAGGGTCCGGAGCACCGGGTCGCCGAGGCGATCCGGCAGCACCCCGAGTTCGTCAGCGGCACCACCCGCGACGAGGTCGCCCTGCACCGCGCGGTGCCGGGCCTCATCGGCAAGGCCGGCGCCGAGTCCTGCTACGCCGTCGCCCTGCCCGACGGCCGTGCCTGGGCGCTCAAGACCGACGACGGCGCACCCCGCGTACGCCCGGTCCTGATGGCCGAGGCGCTGCGCCGCTCGGGCGTCCTCGACGGCGCCGGGGTCGATGCCCAGGCGGTCGAGACCACCGGCCGGCTGGAGCTCCTGGGCGGCGGCAAGCCTGTCGGCGTGATCCGTGCTGCCTTCTAGCTAGCACCGACAACTCAAGTGCCACCTGCCCTGTGTGAGGGCTATCACCTGCTACCAGTTTGATTCTGCTAACAGTTGTTAGCACACTGGAGGCATGGCCAAGGACAAGAGCACCAAGACGAGCGGCACCGTCGTCGGCTCCTTGGGCTCGCTGGGCGACTACCTCAAGGAGCAGCGCCTGGCCGCCCAGTTGTCGCTGCGGCAGCTCGCCGACCAGGTCGGCGTGAGCAACCCCTACCTCAGCCAGATCGAGCGCGGACTCCGCAAGCCCTCCGCCGAGGTGCTCCAGCAGCTGGCGCGTGCCCTGCGCGTCTCCGCCGAGCAGCTCTACGTCCGCGCCGGCATCGTCCACCCCGACCCGGGCCAGGCGGGCTCCGTCGAGCTCGCCGTGCTGGCCGACACCGGCCTGACCGAGCGGCAGAAGCAGTCCCTGCTCGACGTCCACGCCTCGTTCCTCGCGCTCAACGACCGCGACACCACCCCGACCCAGACCTGACAGACACATCCACCAGAAGGAGCACGACATGGCCACCGCCAAGTTCGACATCAAGACCGCTGACCTGAAGAACCAGGCACTGAGGCCAGTCCTCGCCTACGTCGGCGTCACCGACCTCGCCGTCGAGGCCGTCCGCGAGGCCGTGGCCGACGTGCAGAAGCGCGTCACCGCCCGCGTCGCCGACGTGCAGAAGTTCGACGCCAAGGCCGAGGCCAAGGCCCGTCGTGCGGCCATCGAGGCCCGCGTCGCCGAGCTCCAGGCCGAGGCGAAGGCGTACCCGACGAAGGTCTCGACCCTCGTCGACGAGAACGTCGCCGCGGCCAACGCGACCTACACCCAGCTGGTCAAGCGCGGCGAGTCCCTCGTCGGCCGCATCCGCCGCCAGGAGTCGACCACCGCGACGGTGAAGTCCGCCAGGACCACGGTCGCCAAGGCCAAGACGACCGCGACGCAGGCCAAGAAGGCTGCTGACGCCAACGCCACCGCCGCGGACCGGACCGCCGCCACCAAGGTCGCGCCGAAGCCGAAGAAGACCGCCAAGAAGGCCACCCGCTCCGCTGCCGCCAAGAAGGCGTCCGCCACGACCGCCCGCAAGACCGCGGCCAAGAAGACGGCGACCGCCCAGAGCAGCGCCAAGGCCACCGCCACCGCCGCCACGACGACGGCGACCAACGCCGCGAAGGCCGTCACCGACGCCGCCGAGAAGATCGGCGACTGAAGAGCACTCGACCATGACCAGCTGACGCTGTTCTGAGAAAGGACCCCTGCCCGGTTCGGGCGGGGGTCCTTCGCATCTGCCCTTAGGCTGGGGTGGTGAACATCTACGCGTTCCAGAGCACGGCCATGCTGGTCGTTCTCGTCGTGCTGCTCGCGATCAAGGGATTCGCGTTCATCAACTCGCTCACCTACTCGACCGAGGCGTACGAAGCGGCGGGCAAGCTCACCAAGCAGGCGTGGTGCGCCATCACCGGGCTCGGCTTCGGCGCCCAGCTGATCCTGATCGGCTCCTCGCCGCTCGGGATCATCCACCTGGCCTTCACGATCGCCTCGCTCGTCTACATCGCCGACGTGCGTCCTGCGCTGGCCGAGGTGACGTCCGGCCGCCGTTAGGCAGCCCTAGGCCAGATAGCGGTCGAGGGCGACCAGCGCGTCCTGGGGCTCGAAGCCCGTGGCCCGGATCTTCTCCAGCGACAGCGCGGAGTTGAGCGGTCGCGGGGCGAACGGGTTGCCCTGTGCGAGCACCCCCTCGGCGTACGCCGTGGTGCTGGTGCCGCTGACGTCGTCGGCACTGCGACCGGACCGCTCGAAGACGGCCTGCGCGATCTCGCGCCACGACATCGGGGCTCCGCCGTTGGAGACGTTGTACGTGCCGAAGGCAGCGCCGGTGTCAAACAGGTGGCGGGTGGCGCGCACCAGCTCATCGGTGAAGGCCAGCCGGCCGACCTGGTCGTCGACGACGCTGGGCGAGACGCCCTTGTCGGCGAGGGCCTGCATGGTGCGGACGAAGTTCTTGCCGTCGCCGATCACCCAGGACGTACGCACGACGTAGTGGCGCGGCGCGAGGCCGACCGCGAGGTCGCCCGCTGCCTTGGACTGCGCGTAGACGCCGAGCGGCGACAGCGGCTCGTCCTCGACGTGGCCGGGGTCGAGCGGTGCCGTGCCGTCGAAGACGTAGTCCGAGGAGTAGTGCACGAGCGTGAAACCGTGCTCACGGGCCAGTCGCGCCAGGGTGGCCGGCCCGGTGGCGTTCGCGGCCCAGGCGGCCACGCGGCCCTCGGTGGTCTCGGCGGCGTCGACGGCGGTGTACGCCGCCGCGTTGAGCACGACGGCGTACTGGTGCCACGGCCACGCGGCGACCGCCGCGCTGTCGGTGAGGTCGAGCGCGGTGACACCTTCGCCGGCGAAGAGGTCGACGCGGTCCGCGTCGGGGTGGGCTGCGAAGAGGGCGCGGCCGAGCTGGCCGAGCGCGCCGACGATGAGCGTCTTCTTCGGCGCCATCGCGGTGCTGGGGTCGAGCGTGGGGCTGTTCTGGTCCTTCTCGCTGATGATCGCCTCGCTCAGCGGGATCGGCCAGTCGATCGCCACGGTCGGATCGCCGAGCGCGAGCGCCGGATAGGTGACGCCGGGGCGCCAGTGGTCGTTGACGAGATACGTGTACGCCGTCGCGTCCTCGAGCACCTGGTAGCTGTTGCCGACGCCCCGCGGGACGAAGACCGCGACGGAGGTGTCCATCTCCAACGTGAACGTGGCGCCGAACGTGTCGCCCTGGCGCATGTCGACCCAGGCACCGAAGATCCGGCCGGTAGCCAGCGAGATGAACTTGTCCCACGGCTCGGTGTGGATGCCGCGGGTCACGCCGCGGTCGCTGTTGAAGGAGACGTTGTTCTGCACCGGGCCGAAGTCGGGCAGCCCGATGGCGAGCATCTTCTCGCGCTGCCAGTTCTCCTTGAAGAACCCGCGGTCGTCGTCGCGTCGGTCGAGCCGTACGACGACCAGGCCGGGGATCGCCGTCGTCTCGAGGCTGGGCAGGCTCACTGGCCCTTCTCCGCGTACTTCGCCTCGGTGGCGTCCTTGTGGGGGCGCCACCAGTCCTCGTGCTGCTGGTACCACTCGATGGTGTTGCCGAGGCCGGACTCGAAGTCCTGGAACTTCGGCTGCCAGCCGAGCTCCTGGCGCAGCTTGCCCGACTCGATGGCGTAGCGCAGGTCGTGGCCGGCGCGGTCGTTGACGTGGTCGAAGGCGTCGGCGGGCTGGCCCATCATCGTGAGGATCAGCCGGACGACCTCGAGGTTGTTCTTCTCGCCGTCGGCGCCGATGAGGTAGGTCTCGCCGATGCGGCCCTTCTCCAGGATCGTCAGGACGGCCGAGGAGTGGTCGTCGGCGTGGATCCAGTCGCGGACGTTCTCGCCCGAGCCGTAGAGCTTGGGGCGGATCCCGTCGATGACGTTGGTGATCTGGCGGGGGATGAACTTCTCGATGTGCTGCCAGGGGCCGTAGTTGTTGGAGCAGTTCGACACCGTCGCGCGGACGCCGAAGCTGCGGACCCAGGCGCGCACCAGGTGGTCGGACCCCGCCTTGGACGCCGAGTAGGGCGAGGACGGGTTGTACGGCGTGTCCTCGGTGAAGCGCTTGGGGTCGTCGAGCTCGAGGTCGCCGTACACCTCGTCCGTCGAGACGTGGTGCAGCCGCTTGTCGTGCTTCCGCACCGCCTCGAGGATCGTGTACGTGCCGAGGATGTTCGTCCGGATGAACGGGCTCGGGTCGTTGAGCGAGTTGTCGTTGTGCGACTCCGCCGCGTAGTGGACGACTGCGTCGTGCGCCGCGACGAGCGGGTCGACGGCGTCCTCGTCGGCGATGTCACCGACGACGAGCTGCACGCGGTCCTCGGGGAGGCCGGCGAGCGACTCCTTCGAGGCGGCGTACGTCAGCTTGTCGAGGACGGTGATCCGGAGGTCGGTGTGCTCGACGAGGTGGTGCACGAAGTTCGACCCGATGAACCCCGCGCCCCCGGTCACGAGAAGGCGTTCCATGGCGGGGAGTCTAGGGCGCAGTGCTGCCGGCGGTGGAGCCGGTGACGCTGAAGCTCGGCTGCGTGACGAGTCCCGGGTCGACGTACGACGCCTTGCCGCGGCCCTGCCGCGTCCAGCCCTCGGGGAGGTCGGTGACGTCGTAGCCCTGCGGCCACTGCACGTTGACCGTCAACGCCTGCGCGATCACCATCCCCTGCGGGGTCGCGTCGAGCCGGTAGGTGAGCTCGTCGCCGGTCACGTCCGCGGCGGCGGGCACGGTGTAGGTCAGCACCGCCTCGCGCGTCGTACGCGGAGGCAGGATGAACCGGACCAGCTTGTAGGGGCGGCCGTAGTAGTCGAAGGTGCCCGTGCCGAGGGACCTGCCGCCCGCAGTGGCGCTGGTGATCTCCACGCCGTCCGGCAGGAAGACGCCGACCGTCATGCCGTTCCAGCGGGTGCGGCTGCTGCCTCCCCTGTTGTCGCCGTAGATCTGGTTGGCGCCGTAGGGCGGCGAGTCGTTGAAGACGGAGACGGTCAACGTGACCTCCGCCGAGCCGTCCTCCTGCAGCTGTACGTCGCTCGTGACCGTGCGGCGCTGCCAGAAGTCGGACTTGCTGATGTTGGTGTTCTGGTTGAAGACGGCGATGTAGTCGTGGTCGGTGTCGGAGAGGTCCCCGGCGAGGCCGACGTCGGTGACCGCGGCCTGGAGGTCGGGGTCGCGCATCCAGAGGGCGAAGTGGCGGGCCTGCGCCGAGCTGCGCAGCGACTCGATCTTCTCGAGGTTGTTGCCGGGCTCGAACACGCGGTCGGCGAAGACGGGGACGATCGCCCGGTTGAGGTCGTGGCGAGCCGCGGTGTCGGGGTAGGTGTCGTAGTCGCCGACGAGCTTCTGGGTGAAGTTGGAGGCGTCGAGCGTGCCGTAGAGCGGGGCCTCGACGGGACCGGTGACCCGCAGCATGTCGGCCAGCGCGACGACGTCGACCATCACGAGGCCGTCGACCTCCTGGCCCGTACGCCGCTCCCACCCGCGGAGCAGCTCCTCGCCGGAGACCGACCAGTCAGGGGCGAAGGTCGCCGTGGAGATCCGCAGCTTGCCGTCGTGGAACGGGTTGCCCTCGACCTTGTCCCACCGTCCGACGCGGAACAGGTCGGGGTCAGTGGTGTCGCGGGCGTCGCCCATCGTGAGCTGGCCGTCCGCGACGTCCATGGGCACCACGGTGAGCGGTGCGCCGCCGGAGAAGCGCTGCTCGCTCGGGTTGAGCAGGGCCAGCAGGTAGGTCCGGTCGCCCTCCACGCCGAAGAGGTCGGGGAGGACCGCGGACAGGGACTCGGCACGGCGCGCCGTCGCCGCGACGGGCGCCACGACGTCGGTGGCCTGGTCGCGGGCCTCCGACAGGCGGGTGCCGACACCGACCGCGGAGTCGCTCACCTCGCCGAGCTCGAGCTGGGCGCTGTCGAGCTGGTCGCTCACCTCGGTGACCGTGCGCACCACCGACTGCAGCGTCGGCACGTCGATCGCACCGTCGGCGAACAAGGTGGCGTCGTCCCCGCCGACCGCGGGCCACGTCTCGAGCGCGAGCTCGGCGGCCGAGGTCAGGTGGTCGAGCGCGTTGCCGAGATGGCGTACGTCCGCGACCGGCCGGCCGACGATCGGGACGAAGCTCCAGATGTCACCGCCGATGCCCTGCATCGCGCCCTGCACCTCGTCGGCGTGTCGCCGCGCGCTCTGCACGCTGGCCTCCGCCGCGTCGATGTCGCCGGCCTCGAGCGACGCCTTGGCCGCCTCGAGGTCGGCCTTGGCGCCCGCCGCGTGACCGGGGGCCTTGAGGAACGGGATCGCGAGCAGGGCGAGGCCGACCAGCAGCAGGAACAGGCCGGCGATGACCGTCGTCGGCCGTACGAGACGACGCTCGCGCGGAGGACGGGTGGACGGCATGCGGCAATGGTGCCAGTCCACCCCGAGGATCGTGGCCCCCTAGGCTGAACCCATGCGCGGAATCATCCTGGCCGGCGGCACTGGCTCGCGGCTGCACCCGATCACCCAGGGCATCAGCAAGCAGCTGGTGCCGGTCTACGACAAGCCGATGATCTACTACCCGCTCTCGACGCTGATGCTCGCCGGCATCCGCGACGTGCTCATCATCACCACGCCCCACGAGGCCGACGGCTTCCACCGGCTGCTGGGCGACGGCTCGCAGTTCGGCATCAACCTGACGTTCGCCGTCCAGCCCAGCCCGGACGGCCTGGCGCAGGCGTTCATCATCGGCGCCGACCACATCGGCTCGGAGCGCTCGGCGCTGGTGCTCGGCGACAACATCTTCTACGGCTCGGGCCTCGGCCAGCAGCTGCTGCGGTTCAGGGACCTCGACGGTGCCGCGGTCTTCGGCTACCACGTCGCCGACCCGCGCGCGTACGGCGTCGTGGAGTTCGACGACGAGGGCCGCGCGCTCTCGCTGGAGGAGAAGCCGGAGCACCCCAAGAGCGACTTCGCGGTCCCGGGGCTCTACTTCTACGACAACGACGTGGTGCAGTACGCCGCCGAGCTGGCGCCGTCGGCGCGCGGCGAGCTGGAGATCACCGACCTCAACCGCCGCTACCTCGAGGAGGGGCGCCTCCACGTCGAGGTGCTGCCCCGCGGCACCGCGTGGCTCGACACCGGCACGTTCGACTCGCTCAACGACGCGTCCAACTTCGTGCGCACCATCGAGGGCCGGCAGGGCTTCAAGGTCGGCGCCCCCGAGGAGGTCGCCTGGCGGATGGGCTGGCTCTCCGACGACGAGCTGGTCGAGCGCGCCGGACCGCTCCGCAAGAGTGGCTACGGCGAGTACCTGCTCGGCCTGCTGCAGCACGGCTAGGGTTTCTTCGCCCCCTTGTCGCGATCCCCGGGTACCCGGGGAAACTGGAGCCTCCACCCCGAAACTTCGCGGGCAAGGCTCCAGTTTGGGACTGGAAGCTCCCGCAGACGGCGCTCAGCGGAGGTCGGCGGCGACCATTCGCGCGACGATCTCCTCGAACGCGACCGTCGGCTCCCAGCCGAGCACCTCGCGGGCGCGGGTCGCGTCGCCGACCAGCTCGGTCGGGTCCGCAGGCCGGAAGAAGCGCTCGTCCTGGCGCACCAGGTGCTCCCACTCGCCGACCCCGGCGGCGGCGAACGCGGCACCGACGAACTCGCGTACGGAGTGTGCGCGCCCGGTCGCGACGACGAAGTCGCCCGGCTCGTCGGCCCGCGCCGCGCGCACCATCGCGTCGACGTAGTCCGGCGCCCAGCCCCAGTCGCGGCGGGCGTCGAGGTTGCCGAGGACGAGCTCGTCGGCGTCGCCGCGGGCGATCGCGGCGACGGTCGAGGTGATCTTGCGGGTCACGAAGCGCTCGTGGCGCCGCGGCGACTCGTGGTTGTAGAGGATCGCGCTCGACACGTGCTGGTCGCGCTGCCGGAAGACGCCGGCGCTGAGGTGCGCGAAGGCCTTCGCGGCGCCGTACGGGTTGACCGGCCGGATCGCGCTGGCCTCGGTCTGGGGGCTCTCCGCGGGCTCACCGAAGATCTCGGCGCTCGAGGCCTGCACGAGGCGTACGCCTCCCGCAAGCCGCGCCGACTCCATCAGCGCGACGGCGGCGAGGCCGTTGACGTGGGCTGTGAGGTCGGGCTCCTCCCACGACTGGGCGACCGAGCTGATCGCGGCGAGGTTGTAGACCTCCTGCGGCGCCAGGTCGAGCACCAGGCGGCGCGTCGCGTCGAGGTCGCCCAGGTCACCGGTGTGGAGGACGACCGCGTCAGGGCAGTGCTGTGGGTGGCCGTCGGCGCGCAGCACGAGGGCGTGCACCTCCATGCCGTCCGCGACGAGGCGCTCGGCGAGGTAGGTGCCGTCCTGGCCGCCGATGCCGGTGATGAGGGCGCGAGCCGTCACCAGCCCGCCTTGACCGCCGCGATGTCGCTGTCGACCATCATCGCCACGAGCTCGGGGAACGAGACCGTCGGCGTCCAGCCGAGCTTGTCCTTCGCCTTGGTCGCGTCGCCGATGAGCAGCTCCACTTCTGCGGGTCGCATGAAGCGCGGGTCCTGCGTGACGTGCTTGGTCCAGTCGTCGACGCCGACGTGCGCGAACGCGAGGTCGAGGAAGTCGCGGATCGAGTGCGTCTCACCGGTGGCGATGACGTAATCGTCGGCCTCGTCCTGCTGGAGCATCCGCCACATCGCCTCGACGTAGTCGCCGGCGTAGCCCCAGTCGCGCTGCGCGTCGAGGTTGCCGAGCGCCATCGAGTCCTGCTGGCCGAGGTGGATCCGGGCGACGGCCTGGCTGATCTTGCGCGTCACGAACTCCGGACCGCGGCGCGGCGACTCGTGGTTGAAGAGGATCCCCGACGAGGCGTGCATGCCGTAGGACTCGCGGTAGTTGATGGTCATGTAGTGGCCGTAGACCTTGCTCACGCCGTACGGCGAGCGCGGCCAGAGCAGGGTGCTCTCGGACTGGGGCACCTGCTGCACCTTGCCGAACATCTCCGAGCTCGACGCCTGGTAGAACCTGACGCTGTCGGGCGCGTCGCCCGCGTGGAGGCGTACGGCCTCGAGCATGTTGAGCACGCCCATGCCGGTGACGTCGCTGGTGACGAAGGCGTTCTCCCAGGAGTACGCGACGAACGAGATCGCGCCGAGGTTGTAGACCTCGTCGGGCTGGGAGTCGCGCATGGCGCGCATCAGGCTGGACAGGTCGGTGAGGTCGCCGTTGTGCAGCCGTACGTCGGGCACGAGCTTGGTGACCAGCTCGCGCCGGGGGTTGTTCTGGCCGCGGATCAGGCCGTGGACGTCGTACCCCTTCTCGAGCAAGAGCTCGGCGAGGTAGAGGCCGTCCTGGCCGGTGATTCCGGTGATGAGAGCGCTGGGCATGCCCGCATTCTGTCAGGGGCGCCGATCGTTAGGGTGGCCGCATGAAGATCCTCGTCAGCGGCGGCGCCGGCTACATCGGCTCGCACACCGTCATCCAGCTCGTCGCAGCAGGCCACGACGTGGTCATCGTCGACAACTTCAGCAACGCGAACCCGACGGTGCTCGGGCGGATGGAGTCGCTGACCGGCACCGCCCTCGCGGCGCACTCGTTCGACCTCTGCGACTACGACAAGACCGAGCACCTCTTCGCGTCCGAGGGCTTCGACGCGGTGATCCACTTCGCCGGCTACAAGGCGGTCGGCGAAAGCGTCGAGAAGCCGCTCGACTACTACGAGAACAACCTCGGCTCGACGTTCTCGCTCGTCCGCGCGATGCAGAAGCACGACGTCGACAAGCTCGTCTTCTCCTCCAGCGCGACGGTCTACGGCACCGACCAGGCGGGCGCGACCGAGGACCGGCGCACCTTCGCGACCAACCCCTACGGCTGGACCAAGGTCATGCAGGAGCAGATCCTGCGCGACATCGCGGCCGCGTCGCCGGAGTCGCGTTTCGCGCTGCTGCGCTACTTCAACCCCGTGGGGGCCCACGAGTCGGGCACGATCGGCGAGGACCCGTCCGGCACCCCCAACAACCTGATGCCCTACATCGCGCAGGTCGCGGTCGGCAAGCGCGACAAGCTCCGCATCTTCGGCGACGACTACGACACCGTCGACGGCACCGGCGTCCGCGACTACATCCACGTCGAGGACCTCGCCGCCGGCCACGTCGCGGCGCTGGAGGCGCTCACCACGACCACCGAGCCGGTCAACGTCTGGAACCTCGGCTCCGGACGCGGCACCAGCGTGCTCGAGCTGCTGCACGCCTTCGAGCGGGCCGTGGGCCGGGAGCTGCCGTACGAGGTGGTGGCCCGGCGCCCCGGCGACGTCGCCGAGTCGTACGCCGACCCGTCCAAGGCCAACGCCGAGCTCGGGTGGAGCACGCAGAAGACCGTCGACGACATGTGCGCCGACGCCTGGCGCTGGCAGTCGCAGAACCCTCAGGGCTTCTCGGGCTGATGCTCGCGTCGCTGGTCCTGGCCGCCGTGCTGCCACTCACCGGCACGACCATCGTGATCGACCCTGGCCACCAGCTGGGCAACCACAACTTCCCGGCGCAGATCGACGCGCCGGTGCCCGCCGGCGGCTTCACCAAGCCCTGCAACACCACCGGCGCCGCGACCGACGGCGGGTACGCCGAGGCGACCTTCGCCTGGCAGGTCTCGCGGCTCGTGGAGCGCAGGCTGCGTGCGCTGGGCGCGACGGTGACGCTCACTCGCCACAGCAACCGCCAGGACCGCTGGGGTCCTTGCGTCGACGTCCGCGGTCGCGCGGGCAACCCCTCACCCGGCAGTCCGGGCGCCGACCTCAAGCTGTCGATCCACGCCGACGGGTCGTACGCCGCGGGAGCGCGCGGCTTCCACGTGATCGCCCCGGCCGACCGGGCGCCGTGGACCGACGACATCTTCGCGCCCTCGGCCCAGCTCGCGGCGTCGGTCAAGGCCGGCCTGCTGGACCGGCGCTTCGTCGTCGCCAACTACATCGCGGGTGGCGACGGACTCGACGTCCGTTCCGACCTCGCCACCCTCAACCTCTCCGACATCCCCACCGTGATGGTCGAGCTCGGCAACATGCGCAGCGCGAGCGAGGCCCGCGTGATGACCTCCCCGGCCGGCCGGGCGCGCTACGCCCGCGGGCTGGTCTCCGGGGTGCGCACCTTCTTGGGCTGACCAACGTAGGCAGTTGGCCGCGCGGCGCAGCCGATGCAGGCGGCGTACGGCCTTGGCGCCGGTCGAACTGCCTACGTTGCTGGCCTGTGGAGAACGGGATGCGGCGCTCGGCTCCTCCGACGAGAGTGCTCGGATGCAGCCGCGCGAAGCCATCCGCATCCTCGGCGGTGTGGCGCGCTGGAACGAGATCGAGTGCCTGGTGTCCCGCGAGGACGTCGACGCCGAGCTCGCGGCGGGCAGCATCAGCCGGCTCCGGCGCGGCACCTACGCGCTCGGGGACCTCGAGGACGCACGTGCTCGGGCGCAGGCCGTGGCGGGTGCCATGTCGCACCTGAGTGCGGCGGTGCACCACGGGTGGAAGGTGAAGCATCCGCCGCAGCGACCGACGATCACCCTGCCGCGCAACCGGTCGCTGCCCGACGACGAGTCGCTGCAGGTGTTCTGGCAGGACCTCAGCCTGATGCAGGTCTACCGGGGAGTCACCCGTCCGGTCGAGACCGTCATCGGGTGCGCGCGGGCGTACGACTTCGACGAGGGCGCTGTGCGTGGCCGACTCGGCGCTCCGCGAGAACGCCGTGACGCCCGGTCAGCTGCTCGCCGCCGCCGAGGCCAGTCCGCGCACCGGGCGCGCCAAGGCGCTCGCCGTGGCGCGGGCGGCCGACGGGCGAGCCGCCAACCCGTTCGAGTCGTGCACCCGCGCGATCGCACTCGGCGTACCCGGACTGTCGGTGCGCCCGCAGGTCCGCATCCGAGGGGTCGGCCGGGTCGATCTCGCCGACCTCGTGCTCGGCATCGTCATCGAGTGCGAGTCGTTCGAGTTCCACAGCGATGTGGCGTCGCTGCAGCGGGACGTGCGGCGCTACACCGCCTGCGCCCGGCGAGGCCTGGTGGTCGTCCGCTTCACGTGGGCCGATGTCATGTTCGACCCCGACTACTGCCGCGGAGCCCTCGAGGACGTGGTGAGGATCAGACTCCAGCAGGCAGTTCGGCGCACCTGGTGACCGACTGAGCGTGAGCCCTGGAGCGTCAGAGCCGAACTGCCTACGTTCGTACGACGCTCAGCGCACGGTGAGCTCGTCGAGCCCGCGGAGCACGACGCGGAGGTGGGCTACCTCGTGGGTGCGGACGAGGTGGGTGCCGCCGAGGGCGGCGAAGACGCCGTAGAAGCCCTCGGCCTTGCGGAACTCGTCGCCGAAGAGGTCGTACGTGTGAGGCACCGCGTTGCACACCGGGACGCCGAGCGGCCGGAGCCGGAAGCCCTGCGCCAGCACGCGCGCCTGGTGGCGCGCGCGGGTGAGGGGGTCGACCAGGTTGCCGTAGTAGAACCCCATCCCGGGGTCGATCACGATCTTGTCGACGCCGAGCGAGCGGGCGTGGGTGAGGCGCGGGGCGAAGTGGTCGAGCAGGACCGGGATCGGGTCGGCGCCGGGTGGGACGTCGGCGATCTCCCGCACGTTGGCCGTCTCGCCGAAGCACAGGACGACAGCGGCGTCGTACTCCGCGGCGAGGGCGAGCATCTCGTCCTCGTGCTCGCGGCCCGTCATGTTCAGGATGCGGGCTCCGGCGTCGAGGCAGGCGCGGACCACGGCCGGCTCGTACGTCTCGACCGAGACGACGGCCTCCTCGGCGAGTCCCTTCACGGCCGGCACGAGGGCGGCGATCTGGTCGTCGGCGGAGACCCGCGCGGCGCGGGCGGTGCTCGACTCCGCGCCGAGGTCGATGATCGCGGCGCCCTGGGCCGCCTGCACCCGCCCGATGCGTACGGCGTCGGCGGGGCTTGTCGCCACGCTCTCGCGGTAGGTGGAGTCGCGCGACAGGTTCACGCAACCCATCAGGGTCACCGGTCCGTCGCCGATGACGACCGAGCCGCGCGGCCCGGGCAGCACGACGGGGGCGACGGGCGACGCCCACGCCTCACCGTGGGCGTTCTGCAGGGCGGCGAGGTCCGCAAGGGTGATCACGTTCGCCAGCGTAGGCGGCAGGATGAAGGGCGTGAGCGACCTCGAGCTGCGACGACTGGCCGACCTCTCCGACGACGAGCTCGCGGAGGCGTACGCGCCGCGCGGCGAGCCGTGGCTCCGGGTGAACTTCGTGAGCACCGTCGACGGCGCCGCGCAGGGCTCCGACGGACTGAGCGGGACGATCAACAACGACGCCGACAAGCGGGTCTTCGATGCCCTGCGCACCCGGGCGGACTGCCTGGTGGTGGGCGCCGGCACCCTCCGGGCGGAGGAGTACGACGTTCCGCGCGTGCCGCTGGTGGTCGTGAGCAGGTCGGCCGACCTGCCGCCGACGCTGCGCGATGCCCCGCGCGGGCGCATCCTGATGGCGACCGTCGGCTCGTCCGACGGGCTCGCCGCGGCGCGGGAGGCGCTGGGCGAGGACAATGTGCTCGTCCTCGGTGACGACGAGATCGACCTCGCCGGGCTCAAGGCCGAGCTGGCCGCGCGCGGCTGGACCGAGCAGCTCTGCGAGGGCGGTCCGTCGCTCTTCGCCGACATGCTGGCCGCGGGCGTCGTCGACGAGCTGTGCTGGACCGTCGTGCCCGTGCTCACCGGCGGCGACGCCGTACGCATGGCCACGGGTGCCGACGTGGACGTGGCGCTGCGCCCCGTCCTGCTGCTCGAGCAGGACGGGACGCTGCTGGGCCGGTGGCTGGTGGAGTGACCGGCCTCAGGGAGCCGGGTAGTCCACCACGTAGCTCGGCTGGCCAGACCTGGTGCTGTCGACCCGGTCCCCGGTGTCGTTGACCACGTGCTCGATGCTGCCGGCGTCGAGGTTGACGGTCAGCACGTGGTGCAGTCGGACGCCGGCACGCACCGGCACCTCGAAGCCGCTCGCGGTGGTGATCGACGGGTCATTGCGGTTGAAGACGTAGACGCCGCCGCCGAAGAGCTGGTGCCGCAGCACGTCGTCGCCGACCTTGTAGCCCGTCCACCCCAGGGTGCCGTCCGGTCGGGTCCAGTCGGCCTGGGAGGGCGGGTCGTAGGGCAGCTCGTTCTGGTAGAGCACGACGTGGCCGTCCTCGCCGGTCCAGATGGTGTTGTGCTGCTGGTAGTGCTCGACGAACAGGCCGGTGGCGTGCACGCGGTCGCCGGTGACGATCAGGCCGACGCGACCGATGTTGGTGTTCCAGCGGTCGGTGTCGCCGACGGCGCCGGCGGTGAAGCCCTCGATGCCGTGGTCGGCGCGCCACACCCAGGCGTGGTCGATCAGGACGTCGTCGGCGTCGATGCGGAGGCTCACGTCGGCCTTGCCGATGTGCGGGCCGCCGACGCGGAAGTAGACATCGTTCAGCGTCGTGGTCGGCACCGCCGCAGGCGTCCGGCGGTCACCGGAGCGGCCCGGCTGGCCCTGGAGGTGCATCAGGTTCTGCGAGAGGCCGGTGCCCGCGTCGACCGTCACGCCGGCGATGACCACGTCGGTCGCCCCGGGGCGTACGACGACGGGGGTGGCGCCGCCGACGGCAGTCAGCGTGGCCTGCCCCAGGCCCAGTACGACCGTGTGGTCGCGGCGTACGACGAGGCTGCGGTCGACGTCGTACACGCCGGGGGTGAGGAGGAGGTTCTGGCCGCGGTCGAGCGCCTGGCGCAGCACCTGCGCGGGCTGGCCGGGGCTGGCGACGTGGAAGGACGAGAGCGGCAGGTCGCGGCCGGCGGTCGTGCCGCCGGCCCAGGACGTGCCGCGCGACTCGGTGCGGGCGTCGGGCACCCGCACCTGCCAGCGGCCGTCGTCGCCCACGTGGAGGAACGGCTTCTCGCGGCTCAGCGGGGTGCGGTCGAGCGTGGTGTAGGGGTTGGTGGGGAAGCTGGCCTCCGACGGTGCGCCGATCGTTCCTGCGAAGACCTGGTTCCACACGCCGTTGGACCACTCCACGACCTCGCTGTTGCGGGTCAGCCACTGCTGCTGCGAACCATTGATGACCGTGCCCGCGCGGGAGTCGGCGAGGTAGCCGCCACTCGCGAACTGCGGGCCCGCGGTGCAGTAGTCCATCAGGGAGAGGTTGCCGCCGCGGATGTCGACGCGGCGCAGCGACGAGGCCTGTGAGGTCGCCCAGAAGTTGGCGGACGCGCGGCAGCCGTCCTGGCCCGTGCCGTTGACGTCGATCGTGAGGTTGGACAGTGAACGCCAGAAGTTGTTCAGCGCGACGCAGTAGGGCTGGGTGGGTCCGTCGCTGAGGCAGCGGTTGTAGACCTCGACCTTGCCATTGATCACCGTGTCGGAAGGGCTCGCGCCCAGTCCGGCGACCTCGGTGTAGTAGCCGACCTTGATCTGGAGCGGCTCAGCAGCGGTGCCGTAGGTGCCGGGCAGGAAGAGGAGGCTCCACCGCTCCGAGGACATCTCCGCGTCGACCTGTTGCTGCCAGATCTGGTCAGCGCGCTGGCGGATGCTGGCCACCGACATCGACGGATCGAACACGACGACCCGCTGGCCGAGGTCGGGTCCTGCGACCACCGGGGGAGCGGCGCCCGCAGTCACCGCCGGGGTGGCCAGACCGGTGGCGGATGCGAGACCGGCGGCAAGGAGGACGAGGGCCGCGAGCGTGGCGCGCAGCGGCGTACGGCGGCTGAGGCGTGGACGGGACATGGCGACCTTTCCGAGGGGTGCTGGGAGCGCTCCCACTCTGGCAGTCAGACGTGACGTACGCCACACCCAGTCCGGCGTGCTCAGCCGGCCAGCGCGTCGAGCAGGGCCTTGTTGAACGCCGGGATGTCATCGGGGTTGCGGCTGGTGATGAGGTTGCCGTCGACGACGACCTCCTCGTCGACCCACTCGCCGCCGGCGTTGCGGATGTCGGTCTGCAGGCTCGGCCAGCTGGCGACGCGCTTGCCCTGCACGCGGTCGGCCTCGACGAGGGTCCATGCGGCGT
This sequence comes from Nocardioides zhouii, assembly GCF_004137345.1. GTDB lineage: Bacteria > Actinomycetota > Actinomycetes > Propionibacteriales > Nocardioidaceae > Nocardioides > Nocardioides zhouii. Next base: position 10,379 of record NZ_SDWV01000030.1, on the reverse strand, counting down.
GGCAGATGGCGGCGACGGGCTTGCCGGAGTCGACGAAGTCGCGCACGAAGGCGACGGCGGTCTCGTCGGCCCGCAGGGCGTCGGGGTTCGCGACGCCGCCCGGGAGGACGAGCGCGTCGTAGTCGCCGATGGCGACGTCGCTGACGCGGCGGTCGACCCGCTGGGTCGAGGACTTGTCGAGGTGGTGGAACAGCTGCACCTCGCCCTCGTCGAGCGACACGAGCTCGGCGACGTGGCCGGCGTCGACGGCCGCCTGCCACGGCTGGGTCAGCTCGACCTCCTCGACGCCCTCGGATGCGGTCAGGAATGCGATGCGCTTGGACATGGTTCCACCGTCGCTCGGTAATGGGGGCAGGACAACACACGGAGGGGTGGGCGCTAGCGTCGCGGCATGAGCGACGTCGATCTCACCTCATTGACCATCGCGGTGCTGGGCGGCACCGGCCCCCAGGGTCGTGGCCTGGCGCGCAGGTTCGCCGTGGCCGGTCTCGACGTCGTGCTTGGGTCGCGGGACGCGTCGCGGGCCGCCGAGGCGGCGGCCGGGCTCGCCGACGTCGGGCGCGTGCGGGGCACGACCAACGCCGAGGCAGCTGCCGCGGGCGACGTCGTGCTCGTCGTCGTGCCGTGGGACGGCCACGCCGAGCTGCTCGCCTCACTGACCGCGGAGCTCGACGGCAAGATCGTCGTCGACTGCGTCAACCCGCTCGGGTTCGACAAGCAGGGGGCGTACGCCCTGCCGGTCGAGGAGGGCTCGGCGACCCAGCAGGCCGCCGCGATCCTGACCGGGTCGCGCGTGGTGGGTGCCTTCCACAACGTCAGCGCCGTCCTGCTCGAGGACCCCGAAGTCGAGTCCGTCGACACCGACGTCCTCGTCCTCGGTGACGACCGCGAGGCCACCGACCTGGTGCAGGCCCTCGCCGACGTGGTCCCCGGCATGCGCGGCATGTACGGCGGCCGGCTGCGCAACGCCCACCAGGTCGAGGCGCTCACCGCCAACCTGATCTCCATCAACCGGCGCTACAAGGCGCACGCCGGGGTGCGCGTCACCGACGTCTGAGGGTTGTTGGGTGCTGTCAGTTTCCCCGGGTACCCGGGGAAACTGGAGCCTCCCCCGCGAAGTTTCGGGGCGGAGGCTCCAGTTTGGAGGGTTAGGCCGGGTCCCGGTGCGATGACGCGGGCGTGATCGTCCGTGACGCGAGGATCTTCCTGATCCGCCCGGCGAGCAGCCGAGGCGCGTCCAGTTGGGCCCAGGTGATGCGAATGCACACCCACCCCGTCAGTTGGCAGATGCGTTCTTCACGCGCCTTCTCGCGCAGGAGGAATGCCTCGAGCGTCTCGCCCTCGCGTCGGAAACGCTCGTACTTGATCCGCCCGTCGAACTCGAGGAAGACGCCGAGCTCGACCCAGGCGAAGTCGACCCGCGCGAACTCGACGCCGTACTCATCCACGATCACGACCTGCGGCTCGGGCTTCAGCAGTCCCTGCATGTAGAAGAAGTAGGCCGTACGCGACTCGCCCGCCGATTCGCGCCGCCGATCCGCAAGCCTCAGGACGACGGTCGTGCGGAGGCTGTTGGGCCACCAGCGCGTGCGATGCGCGAACTGTCGGACACCGTTCGTGGTCGTCAGTCCCGCGTGCAGCAGGCCGTCGACGGTGATGAGCGCCGACTCGACGGTGGAGATCGTGGTCATCTCGACCGCGCATCGGGTCGCGAGGGAGACGGGAACGCCGTTGACCTCCTTGACGTGGTACGCCGGCATCGTGCCCGCATGCTGCACGCGGTCAGCCTCCTTGCGGCCCGCCCGTCCGTCCGTACGGGTGGTGTGCACCTTGGTGAGGTCGTGACCCCAGACGGGAGCGCCTTGCTCGATCGCGGACGACACGTGGGTGAGCACCGTGCTGGGATGCGATCGAGCCAGGACGGCACGAGCGCGTACGCGGTGCTGGTCCTCCGCGCTGAGGGAGTGCCAGAGCGTCGCGTCGCAGTAGCTGCCGTGCCGGATGTGATGGAGTTCGCCGGTCTTGACCCGTGTACGGATCTGGCGATCGGTGTAGCCGGCGGCCAACAGCTCGCGTCGCAGCACGACGACACCGGTCAGGTCGAGGGGTTCGTTCTTCCACATGACATGTGACTGCCCGCGGGCGCACGCCGCGAATCACGCGATCGGTGACCTGTGGACAACGGGGTTGAGGCCCGCGCCAAGGACCTTCCATATCCAAACTGGAGCCTTGCCCGCGAAGTTTCGGGGTGGAGGCTCCAGTTTCCCCGGGTACCCGGGGATCGCGACAGGGGAGACGTGCCCTCAGGCGATCCCGCCCGCGTTGTCCTTCGCGAGGGAGCGGGAGATGACCATCCGTTGGATCTGGTTGGTCCCCTCGAAGATCTGCATGACCTTCGCCTCGCGCATGTAGCGCTCGACGGGGAAGTCGCGGGTGTAGCCGTAGCCGCCGAGGACCTGGACGGCGTCGGTGGTGACCTTCATGGCGTTGTCGGTGGCGACCAGCTTGGCCACCGAGGCCTCGCGGGAGAACGGCAGCCCGGCGTCGCTGAGGCGGGCCGCGTGGAGCATGGTCGCTCGCGCGGAGATGACCGCGGCCTCCATGTCGGCGAGCACGAAGGCCAGGCCCTGGTGGTCGATGATCCTGGTGCCGAACGTCTCCCGCTCGCGGGCGTACGCGACCGCGGAGTCGAGCGCGCCCTGGGCGAGGCCGGTCGCGACGGCGGCGATGCCGAGGCGGCCGGAGTCGAGGCCGGCGAGCGCGATCTTGAGGCCCTCGCCCTCGGCGCCGAGCCGGCGGGAGGCGTCGATGCGGACGTTGTCGAAGCGCATGGTCGCCGTGGCCGAGCCGGTGAGGCCCATCTTGCGCTCCGGCGGGTCAGCCGAGAGGCCCTCGGCGGAGGCCGGTACGAGGAAGCAGGAGATGCCGTTGCGGTCGTCGGAGGTCCGCGCCATCACCTTGTAGAAGTCGGCGTGACCGCCGTGCGTGGTCCAGGCCTTGGCGCCGTTGATGACGTAGGAGTCACCGTCGCGGCGCGCCGACGTACGCATCGCGGCGGGGTCGGAGCCGGCGTGCGCCTCGGAGAGGCAGTAGGCGCCGAGCAGGTCGCCGCTGAGCATGTCGGGCAGCCACTCGGCGCGCTGCTCGTCGGTGCCGAAGTAGGCCAGGCCGAAGCAGGACAGGGCATGCACCGAGACGCCGACGCCGACCGAGGCCCACACGGCGCCGATCTCCTCGAGCACCTGCAGGTAGACCTCGTAGGGCTGCTCGCCGCCACCCATCTCCTCGGGATAGGGCAGCGACAGCAGGCCGGCCTGGCCGAGCATCGCGAACACGTCGCGCGGGAAGGTCTCGGTCGCCTCCGCCTCCGCCGAGCGGGGAGCGAGCTCCTTGGTGGCGAGCTCGCGGGTCAGCGCTAGCAGGTCGCGGGACTCCTCGGTGGTCAGGTGGCGGCGCGCGGTCATGCGGGGTCCCCGAGGCGTTGTTCGGGGGAGCTCAGCGGAGGAGAAGAACGTCGCGGGGTGCTCATGGCGAGGACGTTACCGCCGGGGTGGACGTCTCAGTCCGGTGGCTGCACCAGTCCCTGCTCGGCCAGGACGCCGAGGGCGTCGGTGACCAGCTGGTGGGCGTCCGGGTGCTCGCCGAGGAGGGACGTCGTCTCCGCGACCAGCTCGTCCAACGTGCGGGGCGAGGCCAGCGCGAGCCAGGCGACGACGCCGAGCCCGGCGAGCACGTGGATGCGGTCGTCGATCATCAGCACGACCTCGTCGTCGTACTCGACCGCGTCGAGCCAGGGCGTACGCCGCCACCCGCCGGGCACCGACGCGGCAGCCGACGAACCGCCGGGGTGGTGGAGCCGGGCGGGCGCGGGCTGCGGCTCACTGTCGAGCAGGCCGACCAGCTCGTCGATCCGGTCGGCGATCTCGCGGTACTTCAGGCTCCACACCCCGCCGCAGGCGTCGATGGTCTCCGCCAGCCGCAGGATCGGGTGTTCGAGCCGCACCAGCGACGAGGTCTGCGCGACCACCTCGGCGATGGCGTACGCCGGCGACACGGGCACGAGTCCCGAGTCGTCGTGACCGCGGTGCAGCAGCACGATCCGGTGGAGGTGCGACGTCGTGGGCGGGTGGAGGAGGCCGAGCTCGTCGGGGGAGAGGGAGTGCTTGACGCCCGGGGTGTCCGGAGCAGCCATGACCGACAGAGGCTTCGGGTGGCCGTGCACGAGCAGCTTGCCGTCGATCGAGAGCGTCTCGTCGGAGACGTAGCCGAGCCGGGTCGCCAGCAGGCCGATCGCCGTGGTCTTGCCCGACCCGGACGGTCCGATGACGGCGAGCACGCGTCCCTCCGGGTCGGCCACTGCGCCGGCGTGCAGGTTGACCCGCTGTCCGGCGGTGGAGTCGAGGGCGGCCATCGTCACTAGGGAGGTGATCGCGTAGTCGCGGGCCATGTCGTCGTCGACCGGGAGGTGGTCGACGTCGATGACCGTGTCCGCCGTGCGATCACTGAGGGCGCGGCTCCACTGGCGGCGCAGGCGCAGGGCGTCGTCCCCGGTGACCGGGATCCCGACGGGGACACCGAGCGCTTCCACCACGACCTCCGGTGACGATGGCTCGGTGCTCACGTCGGTCACTCTAGGGTGGCAACGTGGGGTGGTTGCGTGATCGTCGGTGGATGGTCGCTGCCGCGTTGTCGTACGTCATCGGGCTCGCGGTGCTCGTCGTCGGCCCGTGGGGCTGGGAGCTCAACCGCCTCACCGTCAGGATCTACACCTTGTTCCGCTACGACTGGCGGCTCACCCCTGACGGGATCGGGCCCGAGCACTACGGGATCGCGCTCAACGTCCTGCTGTTCGTGCCGCTCGGTGCGGTGCTCGCCGCCCTGACCCGACGGCCGGTGCTGACGCTGCTCGTCTGCCTTGCCTGCTCTGCGTTCGTGGAGGTCTCGCAGGCGCGGTGGCTGCAGCGCGAGGGCGGGTGGACCGACATCGTGGCCAACACGGTCGGGGCGCTGGTGGGCGTCGCGCTGGTCAGTCTGGCGACACGAGCCCGACGTCGACCAGCTCCGCGATGAGGGTCAGAACATCACCACGGATCTGTTCCGGGTCGGTGTCCCACATCTGCGCGGCGGCCTGCGTGATCTCGTCGTGGGAGCCGCCGTCGGCGATCGCCAGCCACACCACGCAGGCCGAGCCGGCGAGCGTGGTCGGAGGCCCCAGGGGGAGCCGGGCGACGTAGGCCGACGGGATGCGTCCGGAGTCGAGGCCCTCGAGACTCACCCACGCCACGTCGTCGGCGATCCGGTAGCGCGTCATGCCCGACCGTCCCGACGGGCGATCTCGCCGAACACCTGCCGCACCCGCCTGGCCTGTCGTGCACGGACCTCCTGCCGCGTCGGCGGGCGACCCAGCTCCATCCGGAGGTGATCGCGATTGACCCAGAGCGCGGAGGTGAGCAGGGCTGCCTTGGCGCGGGCGTCCGGGGCCGCCGCGAGCCGGGCCCGCCACTCGTCGAGCCGGCTGCCGCCCGTGAGGAAGTGCTTCCAGAGTGCGTACGTCGGCGCACCGCGGTGCAGCTCGAGCTCGCCGATCCCGGCGGCCAGTGCCACCTCGGCACCCAGCTCGGCCGTCAGCCGACGTACGTCGTCCTGCTCGCTGGGGTCGGCGTGCGTCCACGCGTCGTCGACGTCCGCGAAGCTGCCCGACCGCGCGGCGTGCAGGACCAGGATGAGCCGCTGGGCGGTGCGCCCCGGCACCGGGCAGTCGCGGTGGGCGATCGAGTGGCGTACGGCGTCGCGGGCCAGGACGTCGAACGCCTGCTCCGCGTCGATGGTGACGCCGGGCCAGCTCACGTGGACGTCGACCCAGCCCCACCCGTCGTGCCACCAGTTGGCGGCGTGGGCGAAGACTGACCCTGTCGCGAAGTCCGTACGCCGCTCCCAGCCGACCGACTCCAGGGCGGTGACAAGGCGGTGGAGGTGCGAGGGCCGCACGAGGACGTCGACGTCACTGGACTGGCGGCCCGCGTCCCGAAGGCCCGGAAGGACCGCAGGCCCCTTGAGGTGCAGCAGGTCGATGGCCCGGTCGTCGGCCAGCTTCTGGACCACGGCGTGGGCGAGGTGGACGCGAGCGCCGATGGGCATCTGGCCCACCGCGGCGTCCACCTGCTCGGTCATGCCACCATCGTGCCAGCCGCACCGGGGTTCGCGGTTCTGCCGGCTGGTTGCGATGGACGCCCTAGACTCACGGGCATGACGTTTGCGGACTTCGTACGACTGAGCCGCGCCTATGTGTGGGTGCTGATCGGTTGCACGATCCTCGGCGCGCTCCTGATGATCGCCAAGACGACCCGCGAGCCGGTGCTCTACTCCGCGACGTCGTCCGGCCTGGTCCGGGTGGGCGCGGCCTCGACGGCAGGGGAGGAGCAGAGCAACTCCCAGCTCGCCGAGGACAAGGCCAACCTCTACGCGTTCCTCGTCACCAAGACGCCGGTTGCGGCCGAGGTGGTGGACGATCTCGGCCTCGACGTGCCCCCCGAGGCCATCGCCGGCCGGTTTTCAGCATCGGTCGACGCTGCCGTGAACTCCCTGACGGTCTCGGCCGTCGGCACGACGCCGGAGGAGGCGCGCGACCTTGCCAACGCGGTCGTCGACGCCGTCGTCGTGGTGGCCCGGGATATCGACGGAGGCACCCTCACGCGCATCATCCCGCTCGAGGAGGCGCAGCTCCCCGGCGCGCCGTTCACCCCCAACTATGAGAGAGCGGCCATGAAGGGCGCCATCGGCGGCCTGGGGATCGCGTACGCCTTCCTGATCGCCCGCCGCCTCATCGACCGCCGGGTCCGCTCGGCGAAGCACGTCGAGGAGGCGACTGGCGCCTCGGTCCTGGGCATCATCCCCAAGGAGGAGGCCCTCGGACGCAGCCACCGCGGAGTCCGGGGCGATCTGGGCAAGGCCGCCGAAGCGTTCCGACAGCTGCGCACCAACCTCCGCTTCGTCGATGTCGACAACGAACCCCGGAAGATCGTCGTCACGTCGGCCCTCCCGGGTGAGGGCAAGTCCACCGTCTCCGCCAACATCGCTCGGTTGGTCGCCCAGGCCGGGACCCCGGTGCTGCTGATCGACGCCGACCTGCGACGCCCGATGATCGCCACGACGTTCGAGATCGACGGCGCCGTCGGGCTGACGCAGGCACTGGCCGGCGACGTCGAAGTCAAGGACGTCATCATCGACTCCGGGATGACCAACCTCAGCCTGCTGCCGGCAGGACGGATCCCGCCCAACCCGAGCGAGCTGCTCGGGTCGCTGCGGATGAAGCAGATGATCGACGACCTGGCCCTGGACTACCTCGTCATCCTCGACGCCCCGCCGCTGCTGCCGGTGACCGACGCCGGACTGCTGTCCGCGTTCTGCGACGGAGCACTTCTCGTGCAGGCGTCGGGCAAGACGCAGATCGAGCAGAGCCAGCACTGCCGCCGGATCCTCGACCAGGTCGGCAGCCGCCTGCTCGGAGTCGTGCTCAACAAGGCACCGATCAAGGGCGCAAACGCGATCGTCTACGGCGGCGGGTACGGCGGGTACGGCGGGTACGGCGGCGGCTACAAGTCCGAGTACAAGTCGCGCGAGGCGTACTCCACCGCCGGCAAGGGACGTCGTCGCCGTGAGGCGAAGGTCGACAAGGCCGACACACCTGTGACGCCCGACAAGCCCGCGCGACCGGTCAAGGCCGGCAGGACCTCCAAGCGCTGACCTCAGGGCGGTCGGCCGTCGGCTTGGTCAGTACGCGCCGCGGCTGCCCATCACGGCGCTGACGGTGCGCGCCAGGATCAGCAGGTCCTGCACCATCGACCAGTTGTCGACGTAGTAGAGGTCGAGCCGGACCGTGTCCTCCCACGACAGGTCGGAGCGCCCCGAGACCTGCCAGAGCCCGGTCATGCCCGGCAGCACGTTGAGCCGGCGCAGCATGTCGTCCTCGTACTGCTCGACCTCCGACGGCAGGGGCGGGCGCGGGCCGACGAGACTCATCTCGCCACGCAGGACGTTGACGAGCTGGGGCAGCTCGTCGAGCGAGAACCTCCGGATGAACCGGCCCGGCCTGGTCACGCGGGGGTCGTCATGGCTCTTGAAGAGCACGTGGTCGCGTGCCTCGACCTGGGTCAGTCGCTGCTCCGCGTCGATCGACATCGAACGCAGCTTGAGGCAGGTGAACTCGGCGCCCTCCCGTCCGACCCGGACCTGGCGGAAGAGTGCGGGACCACCGTCGTGGCGCTTGATCCAGAGCATCAGTCCGAGCAGCAGCGGCCACAGCACGACGAGGATGGCGACGGATCCCACGAGGTCGAACGCGCGCTTGGCGTCGTTGCTCGCCAGCTGGGAGCGCGATCGGCCGAGGTGCATGAGAGGCAGTCCGGCAACGGGCCGGATGCTGATGCGCTCGCTCGAGACGTCGGTGACGTTGGGGGCGACGATGATCTGCACGTGCGCGTGGTCCTCGAGGTCCCAGGCGAGCCGCCGCAGGGCCGTCGACGAGCTCACCGCGCCCGCGGTGAAGAACACGATGTCGGGGTTGAGCTCGTCGACGACGGCTCGCACCTCCTCGCTGTGGCCCAGCACCGGGATGCCGCTCGACGTCACCTCCAACCCGGCGTAGTCGCTGGGCACGAGGCACCCCATCACCTGGTAGCCGAGCCACTTCTCGCGATCCAGGACGGTGTAGATCTCGCCGATGTAGCCGGGGGTGCCCACCAGCAGCACCTTCTCGTTGAAGTGGCCGGCGATGCGAGCGCGCTGGATGAGGCGTCTCGTCAGCAGTCGGCCGAGAACAAGCAGTAGTACGCCGATCGGGAAGAGCAGCACGAAGAAGCCGCGCGAGAGGGGGTACTGCATCAGGAACGCCATCGTCGCGACGAGCGCCGCGGTGAAGAAGGACGCGTTGACGACGAGCTTGAACTCCTCGGTGCCCGCGCCGAAGACGTGCAGCTCGTAGGTGCCGAAGAAGACCAGCATCACCAGCCAGGTGCCCACGAAGAAGCCACTGGCGAGGGAGGAGTTCTCCAGGACGTCGCCGGCGGTGTCGAAGATCGACAGCGACACCCGGAACCGGATCGCGAGGACGGTCGCGATCGCGATCATCACGAGGTCGACCGCGCCGACGAGCCACGGGAGGAGCTTGATGCCCTCAGGGCGCATACCGGTCCATCCCCCTCTCGGACTGCCCGTCGCCGAGCGCGACGGACCGGATCCTGTCGATGAACCGGGACTCCCCGAACTGCTCGGCCCTGGTCCGCATGGTGTCAGAGTGCCAGTCGTGGCGCTCGGAAAGCGCGAGTGCGGCTGCGATGGACGGCGCGTCGGCCCGGTCGAAGAACAGGCCGGTCCGGCCCTCGACGACCGTCTCCAGGAACCCGCCGCCCCGCAGCGCGATGGTCGGCACCCCGAACGCCGCGGCCTCGAGGGGGGCCAGGCCGAAGTCCTCGTGGCTCGCGGCGACCAGCACGCCCGCACCGGCGTACGTCGAGCGCAGCTGTGCGTCGCCCAGGCCGCCGAGCAGGCGCACGTGGTCGGGCAGCGTGGCGCGGAGCCGCGCCTCCTCCGGGCCGTGGCCGACGACGACCAGGCGGCGGCCCGTGCCGCGCACGGCCTCGATGACCGCGTCGACGTTCTTGTAGGGGAGCAGCCGGGACACCACCAGCGCGTAGCCGGTGTCCCAGTCGGCCAGCTCGGGGACCGGCTCGCGCGGCGCCGAGGCGTCCATCCCGTGCGGGGGAGGCAGCAGCTCGGCGTCGCGGCCGTACGTCGCCTCGATGCGCTGCTGCACGACCCGGCTGTTGGCGAGGTAGACGTCGACGCCGTCCGCAGCGCGGCGGTCCCAGCGGCGGAGCAGCGGGCGGAGCGCCAGGACGGGCGGTCCGAGCGGGGAGCGCCAGGCAGGACCACCGAGGTACTCGTCGGTCTGGTAGAGCCAGCGCGCCGGGTTGTGGCAGTACACGACGGTGCGCCCAGTAGTGCGGAAGCCGTGCGCCCAGCCGCTGCTCGACGCGACCACCACGTCGGCGTCGATGTGCATCCGCGACGACGCAGGCGCCAGCAGGGGGAGCGCGAGCCGGTGGTCGCGACGCAGCACGCCGATCCGGTTGAGGGGCGACGTCCGGATGTCGGCGTCGGCGAACTCGGGGTAGGTGCCCTCGGGGTCGTACAGGGTGGTGTGGACCGGTGCGCCGGGGAAGGCCTTCATCAGGCTCAGCACGACGCGCTCGGCGCCACCACGCTGGGTGAGGTAGTCGTGGGCGATCGCCACGGTGGGACCGTTGCTCACTGGTGCACCATCTTCCTGTCGGCGGTCACCTGATCGCTGATGCACCCGAGGTGCCGTTGGGTCACTGCCC
>NZ_SDWV01000002.1 GCF_004137345.1 Nocardioides zhouii | reverse complement strand
CGCGCCCTTTACCGGCGGCAGCACCGCCTCGATCTGAGCCCACATCTCATCGCTGAGCACCGCCATCCGCGTCATGGACCCAGCATCAAGCCCGAACCACGCTCAACATTGGAGACACGCCCTAGCTGCACGGCGGGACTGAGATCGGCGTTGTTCGTCGGCTGGCTGTAGCTCAGGACGGGGGCGACATCGGCGAGAGCGGGAGGAGGAGTCTGAAGCAGGTGGTGTCCGACTCGACCACCAACGTGAGCTCGCCGCCGTGTGCCCTCGCAATCTGGCGAGCGATCGGCAGCCCCAGTCCGGTACCGCCGCTGTCCCGAGCTCGGCTGTCGTCGAGCCGGACGAACCGTTCGAACACGCGGGCCTGATCGTCAGTGGCGATGCCCGGGCCATCGTCGATGACGTCGACTCGCGCGTGTGTGCCGTGAGTTCCCAGGAGGATCCGAACGCGCTCATCGGCATGGCGGGCGGCGTTGTCGCCGAGGTTGCGCAGTAACCGGGTGAGGTGGTGGGGATCGGCCATGACGCGCACAGGAGGCGCTTCCACGCTCACCATTGCTCCAATGCGGCGTAGGCGCTGCGCTTCCTCGCGGATCAGGTCGTCGAGGTCCACCTCGCGCACCTGGAGGGTGAGGCCGTGCTCGTCCGCGCGGGCCAGCAGGAGCAGGTCGGCGACCAGCCGGTCGACCCGGTCGAGCTCGGCCAGCACGTCCGTCGAGACCACCGACCAGTCGGCGGTGTGCGGGTGCAGTGCCTGGATCTCGTGCGTCGCTCGAATGGTGGCCAGCGGGCTGCGCAACTCGTGCGAGGCGTCACCGACGAATCGACGTTGGGCGTCCGCGCCGGCCTCGAGGCGGGACAGCATCTCGTTCATCGTCTTGGCGAGGAGCGCGACCGCGTCGCTGCCGGGAGGCACGGGTACCCGGGCGGACAGCTCGTGCGTACCGCCGATGGTTGCCACCCTTCGCCGCATCGCCTCCACCGGGGCGAGGGCGCGGCCGGTCAGCCAGTAGGAGGTGAGGGCGACGGCGAGCAGCACGAGCGGGTAGCCGATGAGCAGCAGCTCGCCCACCACGGCCGTGGACTCCTGCACAGTCTCCAAGCTCTGAGCGGCGAGCACCACCATCGGCCCATCCGGGCTGTCGGTGCCGCGAGCGACGACGACGAACTTCTCGCCCTCGCCGATCGGGAGCGTGCCGCTGGTGCGAACGAGGCTGTCGCCGGCTGCAGGGCGGAGGTCGACCACCGGGGCTTCGCCGTCGATGGACGCGCTGGCGGCGACCACTGCTCCGTCCTGGTCGATGACTTGGATGAGCGACTGGTCACCGCCACCCCCGAGCGGGTCCGCGCGCGTGCCGCCCTTGGCCACCTGCGCGGCGACATCGGCCGCCTGCTGACGGGCGACGTCGGTCAGCGACGCCTCCAGCTGGTGGCGCTGCAGGACGACGAAGACGATCGACGCTGCCGCTAGGACCAAGGCAACCACGACCGTCGCCGCGAGAGATGTCCTGATCCGGACTCCGATCCCGCGAGCGCGACCCGGCATCTCAGCCACCGTCGTCTGCCAATCGGTATCCGGCTCCACGGACCGTCTGGATCGCGCTCCGACCGAAGGGCTGGTCGATCTTGCGCCGGAGATAGCCCACGTAGACCTCGACGATGTTCTCGTCGCCGTCGTAGTGCAGGTCCCACACACTTTCGAGGATCTCCGTCTTCGACACCACGGTTCCTCGATGTCTGAGCAGGAAGTGGAGCAGGTCGAACTCGCGGGGCGTGAGCTCGAGAGGCACCTCGCCACGATGGACGGCGCGGGTCCGCGGGTCCAATGACAAGTCGCCGGCCGACATGACAGCCGGCCGTTCCGGGGCGGCCCTTCGCACCAACGATCGCAGTCGCGCAACCAGGACGACGAAGGAGAACGGTTTGGTCAGGTAGTCGTCGGCGCCCAGGTCGAACGCGTCGACCTGGTCGTACTCGCCGTCTTTCGCGGTCAGCATCAGGATCGGGGTCCAGATGCCCTCGTCGCGCAAGGAGCGGCACACGTCGTACCCGTTGAGTCCGGGCAGCATGATGTCGAGAACGATCACGTCGTACGCGCCAACTTCGGCTGCGAGCAGCCCGGATGGCCCGTCGTGTCTGACGTCGACGACGAATCCCTCGGCGAGCAAGCCGCGGCGGATGGTCTCAGCCATCCGTACCTCGTCCTCCACCATCAGCACTCGCACGGGTTCCAACTTCCTGTCGTACTCATCGTGCACCGTGGGGTGACATCTCGAGGCTGAACGCGCTTCGGCATGTGCGTCGAACCAGGAATGGGACCCGCCGCCGAAGCGACGGGTCCCACCTGGTGTACCGGCAGGTCCGAACCAAGCAGCGTCCCTACGGGGGGTCGATCAGCTACTCGGTCTCGCCGGACTCGTCGGCGTCCTGGTGGCCGGGCTCGTTCGGGTTGGCGTCGGGGCCCTGGTCGGCTCCGTCGTTGGTCTCCTCGGCGCCCTCGACCTCGGTGGCGTCGTTGGCCTCGCTCTCGCCGGACTCGTCGGCGTCCTGGTGGCCGGGCTCGTTCGGGTTGGCGTCGGGGCCCTGGTCGGCTCCGTCGTTGGTCTCCTCGGCGCCCTCGACCTCGGTGGCGTCGTTGGCCTCGCCGTCGCCGTCCGACTGCTGCACGGTCGAGCTCGGCTCGGCGGTTGCCTGCGCTGCGACGGCACCGCCGACACCTAGCGCGGCCAGGGCCGCCGCCACACTGGCGACGATGGTGGTGCGCTTCGATGTCCTCATGGTGGTTCTCCTTAGTTGGAAGATCGACTGTCTGCGACCTCGTACCTACAGCGTGCGTCAGGAGCGCTGTGAAGACGCTGAGAGCTGCTGAGAGGTTTTTCAGCGGGGACTGCTGTGCTCCGGGACGGGGTTCCCAGGGGCACAGCGGTCGTGACGCACAGGGGTCAGGCGGCGGCGGTCTCGAGTGCCTCGTGGTCGTCTGCGCGGCGTTGCTGGACGGTGAACCAGGCCACGGCGGCGACGATGACGGCGAGGAAGATGCCGCTGGTGCCGTTGGTCCCCAGGCCCAGGCCGCCGTCCTTCGGCGCGGCGGTGAGGTAGTCGCCCATCGAGGCACCGAAGGGGCGGGTCAGGATGTATGCGGCCCAGAAGGCGAGGACGGCGTTGAGGCCGCCCTTGATGTGAGCGACGTAGACCAGCGCGATCAGGATGCCGAAGAGGATCGCTGAGGGCAGGTAGCCCAGGGCGAGCTTCTCGCCGACGAGGTCGCCGGCGGAGGTGCCGAGCGCGAAGGTCGACAAGATCGCCATCCAGTAGAAGCCTTCACGGCGGGAGGTCACGATCGTGTGGATGGACAAGGTGCGCTCGGAGCGGTACCACGCGAGGAAGGTGGCCGTCAGTGCGCCCGCGAAGACGACGGTGGTGGTCCACAGGCTCACGCCGAAGTTGTCGACGAGGTTGTCGGAGATCAGGGTGCCGACGATGCTGACCAGGACGACGGCCAGCCAGTAGACGGCGGGGATGTAGCGGCGTGCGCGGAACTGCACAACGAGAACGAGGGCGAGCAGGCCGGCCATGATCAGCGAGGTGTTGGTCAGGCCGAGCCCGAGGTTGCCGGCGAGGAAGTCAGCTGCTGTCTCGCCGACCGTGGTGGACATGATCTTGACGATCCAGAAGAGTAGGAAGACCTCGGGCACCTTGTTGAGCATGGTGCGGGCCGTGGACGCCCCCGGGCTCGGCGGACGGGACGTGGTGGAAGGACGGAGGGTGGCACCTGACTCGGGTGCGGTCTGTGGCTGGCTCATAGAGACAGAGTGCGTCCCGGAACCTGCCGTCGACCTGACCGCTTTGTCAGGAGCGCGGCAGCCGGAATTCGAAGCGGGTGGGGGCCTGAGCCTGTGCCAGGTCGAGGTCACCGCCGATGCTGCGCGCTAGTCGTCTGGCAAGTGCGAGCCCCAGGCCGGCGCCCGACCCTCCCAAGGAGGTGGTGCCGGGCAGAAAGACGGTCTCGTCGGGCAGGTCCACCCCGGGGCCGTCGTCGCTGATGACCAGGACGATGTCGCCGCCGGAGGCGTCGGGTGCAGTGATCTCCACCCGGTGTCGCGCGAACCGGACGGCGTTCTCCACCACGGGTGACAGTGCGCGCGTGAGGATGGTTGCGGGGGCGGCCACTCGGTCGTTCAGCACCGACACCTGCACCTCGAGCTGATGGGGCGGAAGGCTGCGGACCACCTCAGCGATGACTTCGTCGAGCCAGCAGGCCGAGGCTTCGAGCTGTGTCGCCCCGGTGCGGGCCACGTCGAGGAGTGTGGTGATGGTGGTCGCCATCCGACGTGCCGCGTCGGCGATGTCCGCCATGAACTCGCGAGCATCGGGCGTCAGGTTGTCGTCCATGAGGGCGAGGTCAGCCGATGCCTGTACGGCCGTGAGGGGGGTACGCAGCTCGTGTGCGAGCTCGGAGGTGAGCCGTTGCTCGGAGCGGATGGCGGCGGAGACCTTGTCGAGCAAGGTGTCGAGGATGGCTGCGAGCGCGGCGATCTCGTTGGTCGGAGGACCGAGCGCGAAGCGTCGCGACAGGTCGTGCTCGCTCCAGTCGGCGGCGGTCCGAGCCAGGACGGCCACCGGTCCGAGCGCGCGAGACGTGACCCATGCGGCGATGGCGGCCGACGCGGCTGTCGCCAGTGCCCCTGTGATGAGGCTGACGATCAGGGCGTAGCGCTCAGCAGACTCGTACGGTGCGAAACGTTCGGAGACGAGCACCACACCCTCCGTCCCCGAGGGCGTCGAGAACGGTTCGGCGATGAGCCGGGTCTCACCGACGGTGCGGTAGTGCGTGACCGAGGTGGTGCTGAGATCCGTGTAGGCCTCCTGCAACCGGCCCGGGGCGATTCCGACGACCGCGGCGCCCGACGCGTCGTAGACCACGACCCCCGTGTCGAGCTCCGCCGTCGGGACCTCGAGGCCGGCACCGGTGGACGCGTCGACCACGGACCCGACCACGGCGTCGGCGCGGTCCTCGAGCACCCGGTCGACCGTGCTCTTGCTGAGGTCGGCGAGGACGACCTGAAGCACGACCGTGAGCACCACCATGGCGAACGCGACCACGCAGGTCGTGAGCACGACGATCTGTCGTCTGAACGACCCGGTCGCGTCCGGCAGCAGGGACGTCACTTCAGCCGGAACCCCACGCCGCGCACGGTCTCGATGCTGGTGGGGGAGTCGATGGCGTCGAGCTTCGACCGGACCCTCCGGATGAAGGAGTCGATGGTGTTCTCGCTGACCCTGGCGCCGTCGGGCCAGGCAGCTGCGACGACCGTGCGACGACGTACGACCTCACCGGGGCGCGAGGTGATCGCCGCGAGCATCCGGTACTCCGTGGGAGTCAGCGGGGCTTCACCCGAGGCCGTTCGGGCCGCGTGCCTGGCGGGATCGAGGACCAGACCGTGGGTGGCGGCCTTGGCGGGCCTGCCGCGCCGCCCCAGGGCCTCGACGCGCGCGATGAGCTCCTTGATGTCGAAGGGCTTCGGGAGGTAGTCGTCACCCCCGGCGTTGAACCCGGAGAGCTTGTCGTGGACGGCGTCCAGTGCGGTGAGGAACACGACCGGCGCCGTCTGGCCCGCTGAGCGCAGGGCCTGCGTGACGTCGCGGCCGTCGGAGTCGGGAAGGCCGATGTCCATCACGAGCACGTCCACGTCACTGTCGACGCCGAATAGGCGCAGCGCCTCGCCTCCGTCGTGGGTGCTGAGCACGTCGTGACCCGCGCCCTTGAGCGCTTGACCGACCAGCCGGCGGATGGCCGGATCGTCTTCACACACCCCTACCAGCATGGGCTCAGCACCCCGTGGGGAGGTGTGGGACCAGGTCGAACATGTCGTGCTCCTCGAGGTTGTGGCACCGCGCGATGGGGGTTTGCACACGAACAGTCTCACGGTCCCACCTGACACGGACCTGACCGCGGGCGACGTACTTGGCCTGACAGAGAGGCTCGCACGATCAGGTGAGCGGCAGGCGATCGTTCCTACGGTCGCACCATGATCGCCGCACTCACCCCCTTCCTGCTCATGCTCGGGCCCGTCGCGCTGCTCGTCGCCATGGGCATCGTGTTCGCCGAGACCGGGCTGCTCGTGGGCTTCTTCTTCCCCGGTGACTCGCTCCTCTTCACGCTCGGCGTGCTCGCGGCCGGCGGGCTCCTCCACCTCCCGTTGTGGGTCGTCGCGCTGGGCGTCGCGCTAGCTGCCGTGGCTGGCGACCAGGTCGGCTACCTCCTGGGGCGACGTTTCGGGCCGTGGATCTACAACCGCCCGGAGTCCCGCTGGTTCTCCCGCAGCCACGCCGAACGCGCCCAGTCTTTCTTCGCCAAGCACGGGCCGAAGGCAGTCGTGCTCGCACGGTTCGTGCCGGTCGTCCGGACCTTCACCCCTGTGGTCGCCGGGGTGGCTCGGATGCCGCGCGGCCGTTTCACCGCGTACAACGTCCTCGGTGGGCTCGCCTGGACCCTCGGCCTCCTGGGCGTCGGGTTCTACCTGGGCGGCATCTCCCTGATCGCGGCGCACGTCGAGCTCTTCGCCATCGGCATGGTCGCCCTCTCGCTGGTACCGGCGGCTGTCGGCCTCATCCGGCACCGCTCCACTCGCAGCGCCCCGACCGAGGTAGCCCAGGAGCCTGCCGCCCCTCGGGTGTCGGTGTGATCCACGCCGCCGCCGGCGTCGTTGTGGCGCCGTGAGCAGGAACACAGCAGCGGGTCGCCCCGCTCGCAGCTCGATCGTCGAGCTCCCGCCGCCACCCGCCGAGGGGCAGAGCGTCGGGGGGATCGAGGTCCAGAGGGGAGCCCGGTGGCCGAGGAACTCCACCCGGTGGGTGGCAGGCGGCGCTCTCCTGGTCGTGGTGCTACGCCTGCCGTATCTCCGTACGCCGCTCCGGTCGGACGAGGGTGGCTTCCTTCTGGTGGCTTCCCAGTGGCACCCCGGCAGCGCCCTTTACGGCAGTTACTGGGTCGACCGTCCTCCGCTGCTGATCGCGTTCTACGCGATCGCCGACCGGCTCGACGGCTCCACCGCGCTGCGCCTGATGGGCTGCGGTCTCGCGTTCGCGGTCGTCCTCCTCGCTCACCACCTGGGGCGTTCGGTGACGCGCCGGACGTACGCGTGGCCAGCCGTCCTGGCGATGGCGCTGCTTGCCCTGCCGTACGGCGGCGCCCTCGAGGTGAACGGCGAGCTGATCGCCGCACCTCTGGTCCTGCTCGGCCTCCTCGCCTCCGTTAGGGCCGTCGCGGATCCGGTGGCGGACCGCCGGTGGCGGTTGTGGGCGACAGCCGGGGCACTGGGTACGGCCGCCGCGATGGTGAAGCAGAACTTCCTGGACGTCCTGGTCTTCGGCACCGTCCTGGTCGTCGCGCATGCCTGGACGGCCGACCGCGCACGGGGTCGGGCGCGGCGTGTCGTCACGGAGCTCGGTGCCCTGGGCGTCGGTGCGGTGGCCACTGCTGCCGGGGTCGTCGTCGGAGCGTGGACCCGAGGGACCACACCGGCCGGGCTGTGGGACGCCATCGTGGTCTTCCGCCTCGACGCCAGCAGGGTCATTGCCAGCTCGGCCAGCTCAGCCACGGACGTACGACTGCGATATCTCTTGCTGTCGATGTGCCTGTCCGGGAGCGTCGCCATAGGGGGGCTCTTCGCCGCCCACGCGGTACGGACGTGGCGGCAGCCACTCGTCACTGCAACTGTCGTGCTGCTCGTCTGGGAGCTGCTCGGAGTTCTGGCCGGCGGGAGCTACTGGCTGCACTACCTGGTCGGGCTGGTGCCCGGCCTCGTGCTGGCGGTGGCCCTCATCGCGCCCAGGCCGGGACTCCTGGGATCCGCTGCACGGAGGGTCACCGCTTGTGCCGCAATAGCGGCACTCGTCACTGCGCCCCTTGCCCTCGTGGTGGCGCCGCCGTCCCACGCCGTACCACCGGCAGCATCATGGCTGCGCCGACACGCGAAGCCAGGAGACACGGCCACGCTCCTCTACGGCGCCCCGAACGTCCTCCAGGCCGCTGGCCTCGCCAGTCCCTACGCCGAGCTCTGGAGCCTCCCGGTCCGGGTCCGTGATCCGCGGCTCACACATCTCGAGTCTGTCCTTCAGGGACCGGACGCACCCACCTGGCTCCTCGCATCTCACGACCTCGCGACCTGGGGCGTCGTGTCCACGTCAGCCTTTGCAGTGGTGTCCTCGCACTATCACGCAGTAGCTAGCGTCGACGGCTACACCGTCTACCACCTTCGCGACGCCCTCCCGGAAGGGGAGAGGTAAATAGGCGAGACTTCGGCCCGGCGGTCTTACTGGTTCACGAACCATTGAGACCGCCACAAGTGGCCCAAATTGGAGGTCGCAGTGGAGCGAGAACTCCCCCACAAGGAGCGTCATTCACCGGCGGTGCCAAGATCAGTGACAGGTTTCGTGACACGTGTGGACGATTTCGTAGTCCGCGATGCGTTTGACCGGTCCGACCTGACCGCATGGGACGGTCGGGTTGAGCGTGAATCGACCCTTGCGGTCCGACCTGACCACCAACGCCCGACGAGACTAGGTCGTCAGTTCGATTCTGACAGGCGGCTCCGACTCCCCCGGGGACCCGAGACCCCGGGGGAGTCTTCTGCGTGCTGGCCGTGGCCTCAGTCGGTCGGGGCGGCCGGCGGTCGGAATCCGGGCCGGCCGCTGGTGCCGGCCGAGCGCAGGGCGGCCCGGCCCACCGCTTGCGCGGATCGGGTGAGGGCGGACTCGGGGGCGCCGGAGATCGACGGAGGCATCACCACGACGGGGCAGGTGGCGGCGTACACGACGCGATGCGCCAGCAGGGGCGACATGGACGGCTTCCGCGGCGCGTCGATCACCAGCAGGTCGGCATCCTTGGCCTCGTTCAGAAGGCCACGGCGCCTGCCACCGTGGATCACCCGGATCTCCACCCCGTGGCCGTCGCCCAGCACGTCGGCGACGTCGCGCTCGAGCTGCGCCTGCTGCTGCGCGCGCAGGGTGGCCGGGTCCTGGGGAATCCGTGACGCCCCGGCGGAGCCGCCGACCGGAAGATGTGGCGTCGGGTGGACGCGCACCGCAATGACGCGACCACCGTTCGCCTCGGCCTGCGCACGCGCCCACGCGAGGGCGGTGGGCGAGCTCGATGTCCCGCTCACGCCCACAACGACGGTGTAGGGCTTGTCCTGATCACTCATGGTGTCCTCAGCTCCTCGTGCGTCGTACCCGCTCAGACCGGCAGGAGAGTCTTCTGGTTGCCGTCCTCGTCGAACTCGGTCAGCGGAGGAGCGATCTCCTCCAACGACTTGCCCTCGGCGTCCACGCCCCACACCGCCGCGACCAGGGCGCCGACCAGCATGACGGCCGTGGCGAGGAGGTAGCCGTAGAGCATCGGGGTGCGGTCCGTGCCGTCCCCGATGAGCGCGCCGTAGAGCACCGGACCGAGGGCGCCGAAGCCCTGCGCGATGCAGAAGAAGTAGGAGATCGCCTGACCGCGGACTTCCTGGGGGAAGATCTCCGACACCGTGAGGTAGCCGGCGGAGGCCCCCGCAGAGGCGAAGAAGAACGCCACGCACCAGAACGCCGTGTGCGTGACCGCAGTCAGGGCGTCTGCCTGGAACAGGAACGCCGACACGGCCAGCACGATCCCGCTGATCGCGTAGCAGCCGCCGATCATCTTGCGCCGCCCGATGGTGTCGAACAGGGGCCCCAGCAGCAGGGGACCCAGGAGGTTGCCGATCGCGAAGGGGAAGAAGTACAGCGCGGCCGTGGCGGCACTGAGGTCGTAGAAGTTCTGCAGCACCAGGGCGTAGGTGAAGAAGATCGCGTTGTAGAGGAAGCTCTGCGAGATCATCAGCGTCAGCCCCAGGACCGTACGGGTCGGGTAGAGCTTGAAGAACACGTAGAGCAGCTGCTTGGGCGTGATCCCTGAGCCGGCCTTGATCCAGCGGGCCTCGGAATCGTCGTGGTCGGGCAGCTCCTGTCCGGAGTCCTTGACCTGCGCCTCGATCCGGCTCACGATCTCCTCGGCCGCGTCGCTTTGACCGTGGGTGACCATCCAGCGCGGGCTCTCAGGGATGTGCCGGCGCAGGAAGATGATCCCGAGACCGAGCACGGGCCCGATGAAGAAGGCAATGCGCCAGCCGATGTCCTGCCCGAAGTTGTCGGTGTCCAGCAGGATCGAGCTGGCCACGGCGCCGAGGGCGGCACCCGCCCAGTAGGTTCCGTTGATGGCGAGGTCGACCCGGCCACGGTGCTTACCGGGGATGAGCTCGTCGATGGCTGAGTTGATGGCGGAGTACTCGCCACCGATGCCCATCCCGGAGATGAAGCGGCACACGAGGAAGATCATCATGTTGGGTGCCAGACCCGCCAGCGCAGCGCCGACGAGGTAGACGACCAGCGTCACGGTGAACATCTTCTTGCGGCCCAGGGTGTCGGTGAGCCGTCCGAAGATCAACGCTCCGACCACCTGGCCCAGCAGGTAGACGGTGCCGGCCAGGCCGACGTCGGCCGCACTCATGTCCAGCGTCTTCTCGAACCCGCCGGCGGCGACGATCTGGATCTCGAGACCGTCCAGGATCCAGGCGGTACCCAGCCCGAAGATGACCATCCAGTGGAAACGCGACCACGGCATGTCGTGCATGCGGGCGGGGATCAGACTTTTCACCGGCGCGTCCTGCGCGGTTTCTGAGCTGGGCATGGGACCTCCTCCAGACAATGTTCGTCAGTCAGGTACCCACCATTGCCGATCCCCATCGGGCGAGCGACCGGGCCGCCACCCCCAGGGGTAGGAGGTGGTACGACGTCTAGGCTGAGGTCGACAGGGGGGCACATGGCCGACAACGACTACATCGATGCAGACGCGGCGATCGTCGAGGGCAGGCCCCCCCCTTTGCGCGTCCGTCCACTCGACCGAGGGCGGATCCTCGATGCCGCGGTGGCCTTCATCGATGAGAACGGCCTGGCCGGACTGACGATGCGGCGCCTGGGGGAGCAGCTCGGCGTCGAGGCGATGGCCCTCTACCGCTACGTCCAGGGCAAGGAGGAGCTGCTCGACGGCGTGGTCGAGGTGCTCGTCGACGGCATGCGCGCCGACGACGAGGTGATCGACGCCCCGCGTGACGGGTGGCAGGACTTCGTCCAGCGGCTCGCGCACGGCGTACGTCGGGTGGCGCTCGCGCACCCGAAGGCGTTCCCGCTCGTCGCGTCGCGGCCGCCGGAGGCGCCGTGGTTGCGACCGCCGTTGCGCAGCCTCAGCTGGGTCGAGGCGTTCCTGACGGGCCTGCACTCCGAGGGCTTCAGTGATGCCGGCGCCGTGGCGAGCTACCGCGCGTTCTCGAGCTTCCTGCTCGGACACCTGCTGCTCGAGGTCTCCACGCACGGCGCCGACGTGGGGCCGCTCGACGTGCTCGAGGAAGATCCGGAGCCCGAGGGGCTGGCCGACTACCCCGTCGTCCAGCGGCTTCGTGCGGAGCTCTCGACGGACACCTCGGCCGTGGAGTTCGAGGAAGCGCTCGAGGAGCTGCTCAACCGCATGGCCCTGCTCCGCACGGAGACGAGCGAGGGCTGACGGGCCTGAGGTTCCGACGCTGACCGTCGACCCCTTGGGGTGGTCGGCAGTTGTGGCGATCAGGCGCGCCGTGGTTCTGTTTACGTTGTAAACGACCGCGATGCGGCGCGCTGTCGACGGGCCCTCGAGGCCCGGTCGGACGGCGCTGGAGCGCGCCCCCCTCCGGGAGTCGCCATCCTGCGTCCGGTGTCCCAGACCAAGGAGAAGTAGATGCGAGAGTCACTCGAGAACGGCCTGCGGGACGGCATCAGCCTGATCGCCGAGTTCCTGCCCAAGCTCGTCCTGTTCCTGATCATCCTGATCGTCGGCCTGATCGTCGCGAAGGCGATCGCGAAGGCCCTCAGCGCCCTGCTCGAGAAGGTCGGCTTCGACCGCGCCGTCGAGCGTGGAGGCGTGAAGAAGGCGCTCGCCAACTCCAAGATGGACGCCAGCGACATCATCGCGAAGCTCCTCTACTACACGCTCATGCTGTTCGTGCTGCAGCTGGCGTTCGGGGTCTTCGGCCCCAACCCGATCAGCGAGCTGCTCTCGCAGGTGATCTTCTTCCTGCCCAGCCTGATCGTCGCGATCATCATCCTCGTGGTCGCCTCGGCGATCGCTGCTGCGGTCAAGGTCCTCGTCGAGGGCTCGCTCGGCGGCCTGTCGTACGGCAAGGTCCTCGCCAACGTGGCCTCGATCTTCATCCTGTTCCTCGGCGTCGTGGCCGCTCTCAACCAGGTCGGCGTCGCCACGACCGTGACCACCCCGGTGCTCGTCGCGATCCTCGCCACCCTCGGTGGCGTGATCGTCGTCGGCGTGGGCGGCGGCCTCATCAAGCCGATGCAGCACCGCTGGGAGGGCTACCTCACGAAGGCCGAGGAAGAGGCTCCGCGGATCAAGCAGGAGGCTGCGTCCGCGCCGAGTGCCATGGACCAGGCCCGACAGGCTGCATCCTCGGTGGGCTCGGGCACCGACCGCACGGCGACCGCGACCACGACCACGAGCGACGCTCCCGGAAGCGGCTTCGACTCGGACGGCTCTCCTCGTCACTGACTCCTGAGGACGGTGGGTGAGACGCGCGGAGGCACCTCCTGGGGAGGTGCCTCCGCGCCGTTTCTGCAAGCCGGCCGCAAGCGGGTCGCAAGCAGGTGGGTGTCCTCTGGTGTCGTGCCCCGACCGGGGCACAGCCGCATCCAGCACAGGAGCACCTGTCATGACCCACCACCGCACCACCCGCCGGATCCGCCCCCACGTCCTGCGCCGCGACGGCATCGTCGAGGCGCCGAGCGACCTGCCGAGCGGGGATCCCTATCGTCTGGCACTCGCCGCCGGATGGAGGCCCCTCGCGTGATGGGGCGTTGCCCGCTGACCCCGGTCGCCTGGTTCCCGTCGAGGGGGCCGGGCGATCGTCATGTGTCTGGGAGGACACCGTCGTGGGGTACGCCGTTCGCGGCCCGGTCGAGCCGCGCGCGCCACAACCGGCTGCCGGTGCGTGCGAGGGCTTCCAGGCCGACGGTCGCGGCCGCTGCCGCCCGGTCCGGGTGGCCGGTGGCTGCCTCGGCCTCGGCGAGCATCGCGTAGATGATCGGGTCGTGCATCCGCGTCCCGGTGGCGCGATAGCCCTCCGCCGCGCCGCGCGCCATCTCGACCGCACCGGTCGCCTGCGGCCCGCCAGCCGTCGCATCGCCCCAGCTCTCGTTGATCGCGGCGAAGTGCTCGAGGAGGGTGGCGCCAGCGAGCCGTCCCAGCCGGCGACCCTCGACACCGTCGTCGCGGGCCTTGCCGGCCTCGTGGAAGGCGGCGTACATCATCCCGCGGGTGGCGAGGGCGTCGCTCTCGTCGGCCGGTCCCGAGAGGTGGGCCTGGTGGACCATCTCGTCCGCCACCGTGACCGCCTCGCTACGACGCCCCGCCTCCGCGAGCGCGTGGCAGAGGAACATCCGGATGCGCACCGCCGGGTCCCCGAAGGCCATGACGAGCACGCCCACGCCGGCCCCCTCCGCGAGCCTGAGTGCATGCTCGAGCTCCTCGACGGCCGGCTCGGCCTCACCGAGGCACCACAGCACCGAACCTCGTGCGAGCCGTCCCAGCAGGGCGAAGCGGTCGGCGGTGTCCGGCGTGGTGACCGACGCCGCGTGGGCCAGGACCATCTCTGCGAGCTGCTGGACCGCTGCGAAGTCGCCCGCCATCAGCAGCCAGAGGTAGCGGCGGTAGACCGCCGCGAACACGTCCGGCCCCGGCTCCAGTCGCAGCGCGAGCTCGAGTGCGCGTCCGAGCGCGGCGCCGGCCTGGGGTGCGCCGAGTCCGAGTCGGGTCATCGCGACGGTGCCGCGTCGCGCCTGCAGGGCCAGCTCGAACCCGTCGCGACGGGCACCCGCGGGCAGCCGCTCCAGCAGGATGAGGGACCGGCCCATGAGGTCCTCGGCGTGGTCGAAGGCAAGCTGGGTCATCGCCCGGTCCACCGCCTCGGTCGCGGTGGCGATGACGAGGCCGGGCTCGACGAGGTCCCCACCCTCCATCAGCTGGTGCGCGACGTCGTCGATGTCCAGGTCGGGACGCGTCGACATCGCCTCGCCGACGGCCGCATGGAGGCGCATCCGCGCGCGGGCGCCCAGCTGGGCGTACAAGGCCTCCCGGATCAGCGCGTGCTGGAAGCGGAGGACCGGCGCGGGCGACCCGACCTCTGCAGCCAGACCGGACGCGACTGCGGCGGCCAGTCCTCGGTCGACGTCGTCGGGGGACAGGCCCGCCACGGCTTCGAGCAGACCGAGCTCGCAGTCGCGCCCGACCACGGCGGTCACGTCGAGCAACCGCCGGGCCTCGACAGGGAGCCGGCTCAGCCGGTGGGTCAGGACGTCGTGGACCGTCCCGGGGATGTCGTCCCAGGCCTCCCCCGGGTCGGGCGAGTCGCGCACCAGCCTCGCCAGTTCCTGGAGGAAGAACGGGTTGCCGCCGGTGCGGGCGGCGGCGCGGGCGGCCAGTGCCTCGTCCGGCTCCCAGCCGAGACGCACGGCGAGGAGGTCGCGGGACGTGGCGTCGGTCAGTCCGCTCAGCCGAACGCGCTCGGTGGCGGGGGTCCGAGCCAACCTGGCCAGCATCGCCCCGAACGCGCCTGCCGGCTCGGCGTCCTCCACGCGGTAGGTGCACAACAGCAGCAGCGGGGCGTCATGTGCCCGTTCGGCCACCGTCGACAGGAGCGCAAGGCTGGCCTCGTCGGCCCAGTGCAGGTCCTCCAGGACGACAAGCAGGTTTCCTGACGTCCGAGCCTCGTCGACGAGGAGGTCGGCCATCGCGTCGTGCAGCGCCGCCTGCGTGAGGTTCGAGCCATCAGTCGTACCCATCACGACGCCGGCCGGCCCGTCGCCGGGGATGCCGGGGAGGTTGCGGAGGACCTGGGCCCACGGCCAGTACGGCGAGCTGTCACTGGTCTCGTTCGTCTGGCCGACGGCCACCGTCGCGCCGGACTCGCGTGCCCTTGCGGCCACCTCCTGCACGAGTCGGGTCTTGCCGATGCCGGCCTCACCCGACACCACCCACACCCCACCGTGGCCGTCAGTGCTCCGGCGTACGGCGCGTTCGAGAACGTCGACCTCAGTGTCGCGGCCCAGCAGCGGGTGCTGGTCCGCCGGGCGAGTCCCTTCCGCTGCCCCTGCGGGGGCCGGGGCGCCCTCGTCGACGGTCGACGTGCGTGGTGGCGACCAGTCCAGCCCCGGGTCCTGCTGCAGGAGCTGGGCGTGCAGCCGACGGAGCGCCGGGCCGGGATCGACCCCTACGTCGTCGGAGAGCTGGTCGCGCAAGGACTGGTAGGCAGCGAGCGCATCGGTCTGGCGGCCACTGCGGTAGAGCGCCACGAGGCGTAGGGCGTGCAGGCTCTCGCGCAGTGGGTGGTCGACCAGGAGGTGCTCCGCGGCCGTGGCCGCGTCGGGGGCGCGACCGACGCCCAGCAGCGCCTCCACCCGGGTCTCCTCTGCCCGCAGCACCAGGTCGCCGAGCCGCTGTGCCTCGGCGCCCGCCACCGGCCCGAGCGCGTCGACCACGTCCCCCAGGGGGTCGCCCGTCACCAGGGCCAGGCCCTCGTCGAGGAGCTCGAGGGCGGCAGCCGGATCGGTGCCCACCCGGGCTCGGGCGGCGTCGGCCAGCCGCGTGAGTCGCCAGGCGTCGAGCGCACCCTCGGGGAGCTCGAGCACGTAGCCGGGCGCCCGGCGCCTGATCCGGACAGACGGCGCCGCGGTCGTGCTGCCGCCGGAGGTGTCACCGAGTGCGCGTCGCAGGCGGGACACACACACCTGCAGCGACGACAACGCGGACTCCGTCGTCGAGTCGCCCCACAGCTCGGTGAGCAGCCGGTCGACGGACACGACCCGACCGGCGTCCGCCGCCAGGAGGCCGAGCAGCCCACGCTGCAGGGGTGACGAGATGCCACACGGTCGGCCCTCGACCGTTGCCGAGACGGGCCCCAGCACGCGTACGAGCGTCTCCGGCGGTGGCGCCGTGACGTGTGCCGGTGTCACGCGGGGCTCCGTTCGAGGTGCACAGATCGAGAGACTAGATCCGCTTCGGCCACGGAGGAAGCCTCTCGATGACGTGGGTGACGCCGGCGTGGCCGCCACGCGTCGGCTGACGTGTGGCGGCCACCCCCCGGTTCTCGCGATGACGTGGTCAGACCGGGCGATTGCTCCGAAAGACGCCCGCCGGGTCGGTCGTGGCCTTCACCCGGCGCAGCCGCGCGCGCGCCTCCGCGGAGAAGGTCGAACCGAGGTCGGATTCGGCGCCCAGGAAGTTGAAGAGCGTCCGCCCGCTGCGCTGCTCGCTGAGCGCCGTACGCACCTCGCCGAATGCCGCCTCGATCGACTCCGGCAGCCCCGGTGCCACGGGGACCCCGAGGCAGAAGACCGAGTACTCCTCGGCGATCGCCCCGTGGGGGCCGTCCTCGGCGGTCGCGCGGGTGAGGGCGCCGCCAAGGTGGCGGATCTGCACCACCGTCAGGGGGACGTCCGCGTCGGCGCCGACGGCATCGACGAGCCGGTCCAGCGTGGCGTCGTCGAGCCCGCGGAGCAGCTCGGAGTACTCCTGGGTCGGCATGGGGTCGACCGGCTCAGCGGCGATGCCTCCGAGCTGGGAGAGCGGGACGAGGCCGACCGTGTCGATGACCTGGGCGGGCAGCTGCCGCAGCCGGCTGACCAACCGGTTGGCCTCGGTCTCCGAGCCGAGGAAGGTCATGTCCACCGCCACGAACGCGCGCCCGCGGATGAGCTCAGGCAGCTCGGGCATCGGCGGGAACCGGAACAGGTGAGCCCACAGGGTGAGCTCGTCGGGGGCGTCGGCCGTGATCTGGCGGAACGCTCTCAGCACCGGCCGGGCCATCTCGAGCGGCCACAGCATCCGACCGCCGACGATCGGCCCCACGTGGTCGAGCATGATCTCGACCGCAAGGACGACCCCGAAGTCGCCACCGCCACCGCACATCGCCCAGAACAGGTCCGGGTCGCTCGCCGGCGAGAGGCGCCGTTGCGTGCCCTCGGCGTCCACGATGTCGAACGCCACGACGCTGTGGGCGGTCATCCCGAGGGCGCGGCTGAACCAGCTGAGCCCGCCGCCGAGGGTGAACCCGACGATGCTCGGGTCGGGGCTGCTGCCTGCCAGGGCCAACAGGCCAGTGGGCTCCAACGCGGCGAGGAGGGTGCCCCACTTGACCCCGGCGCCGACGCGAGCGACGCGACGCTCGACGTCGATGGTGAGCTCCTGGAGCGAGCCGGTGCGCAGCAGGACGGTCCCGGTGAGGGCAGTTGTGGCACCGTGGCCGACGGGCTGCGGGGAGACGGTGAGGCCGTGACGTGCCGCGCAGGTGACCGCGGCCACCACGTCCTCCGCATCGTGCACGGTGACGACCGCGATCGGGTGCTGGTCGACGCTGACGGTCCAGCCCAGGCGGGCCCGGTCCCAGCCGGGGTTCCCCGGCAGGAGGACGCGGCCGGGCAGGAGACCGGCGAGCTCGCGAAGGGCGGAGGCCGGGGCGTCGGGTTGGGGAGCGAGGGGCGGTGAGAGGTCGAGGTCGGTCATGGCGTTGCCTTTCGGATGGTGGGTGAGGAACGGATGAGGAAAGTGGTCGGCTCAGCAGTCGACCGAGGGGTTCCAGGGCGCGAAGACGCCGGTGGGGTTGCTGTCGAAGAGCCAGACGTGGAGGTCGTAGTGGACCGGCATCATCGGGTTGTGGCCGGGCATCGGGCCGTTGAAGGGCTGGCCGAAGAGCGTGGGGCGGTCCGCGTCGGTGTGGAGGTCCTGGTCAGCGTCCGCCTGGAACCACTCCGCGCCCAGCAGGCGCATCGATCCGTCGGCCGTCGGCTCGTAGAGGAGGATCGACGGCTTGGTGGCGTCCGGTGCCTGGGCGGCGCGGGCGGGGTTCAGGTAGTGCACGCCCATCCCGCCCTCGTCGGACACCTCGCACCCGGAGACGGGGATGAAGCCCGCCGCCTCGGCGGCGCGTACGTCGCGAAACGGCGCGAGCGACCTCTTCAGCGCGGCGAGCTGCTTCCCGGCCCCGTCGCGCGAGTGGGTGGCCGCGCCCCCGCTGGGCGGCTCCTCGTCGTGGGCGGTGGCGGCGCCACCGGCGAGCAGGGATCCGGTCAGCAGAGCGGTGCCGGCGGTGGCCGAGACCGCGAGATGGACGAGACCGGCACGGCGGGACGGACGGGCGGAGGTGCGAGTCGAGCGATTCATGGTGGGCTCCAAGGAGGTGGGTCGGATCTGATGTCCGGACCTTGGCCGGACCCGCTTGCCGGTCACTTGCCGTCGGCCAACCGCCGTCTGGCGCCACCTGCATTGACCCCTCGAGCGACTGGGGTGAGGCTGGGGCCATGGACACCCCACGGCTCGTCGGCTGGACCCGGTCCCTCCAGGACACGACCGCGCTCGACGGGGTGGTGCGCCTCATCGAACCGCTCGTCGACGTGGCCTTCGCTAGCGGAAAGCGTGGCGAGGTGCTCCGTGGCGACTGGCTGGGCCACGCGGTGCACCCGGTCCTCACCGACGTCGTCCTCGGCACCTGGGGCTCCGCGACGATCCTCGACCTCATCGGCGGGCGGGACTCGCAGGCCGCGGCGCAGCGCCTCCTCGGTGTCAGCCTGCTGGCGGTCGGCCCCACCGCTTGGAGCGGGTGGGCCGAGTGGGCGAGCGCCCCCGACCGTGACAAGCGGGTCGGAGTCGTGCACGCGGTCACCAACGGCGCCGCGGCGGCGATCTTCGCGTCGTCCTGGCTCGCCCGCCGACGCGGTGAGCACGCGGTCGGCGTACGCCGATCGCTCGCCGGCGCGGCCATGGCGACGGTCGGCGGCTATCTCGGGGGCCACCTGGCGGCGTCGCGCAAGGTCGGCACCCACGACGCGGCCTTCGACGCCGGCTGAGCCCGCACCCGCACTAGGGTGCTGATCCATGTCGTACGAGGTCCTCGAGGTCCCGCCCCCGCGGCTCGCCGCCGAGCGGGTGCCCGAGCTGGTCCGGACCCACTGGGGCGTGACCGGCGAGGTCCGGGCGCTGTCGAGCGAGCGCGACCTCAACTACCTGGTCGGCGAGCACGTGCTCAAGGTGGCGAACCCGGCGGAGGACCCGGCGCTGGTCGACATGGAGGTCGCCGGGATGCGGCACGTGGCGGCCGTCGACCCGGACCTCCCGATCCCGCAGGTGGTGCCGGCGACCGACGGGTCGGACGTCGTCACGATCGTCGACGACGAGGGCCGTGCCTGCCTGGCCCGCCTGATCACGGTCGTGCCGGGAACGCCGCTCGAGGGGCACGTCGTCACCGAGGACCTGGCCGAGCAGGTGGGCGCCGCCACCGCGCGTACGGCCCTCGCGCTACGCGGCTTCTTCCACGCGGCCGGCGGCAGTCGCGCCCTCGACTGGGAGGTGCGCGCCCTGCCGGCCGTCGCGGCGGCCGCGGACCTCGCACCCGACGACCCGCTCCGAGAGGTCGTACGCCGCGTGACCGCGGTCCTGCCGGCGCTGGCCGCGCTGCCCAGCGGCATCCACCACGGCGACGTCACCCTGACCAACCTGCTCGCCACCGACGGCAGGGTCACCGGGGTCATCGACTTCGGCGACATGCACCACACCGCCGATGTCGCGGACCTCGCGGTCGCGCTCACCTCGGTGCTGCGCAACACCAGCGACACCCAGGTCTCGTCGCAGTGGGAGCTGGCGGGGTCGACGCTCCGGGGCTACCAGCGGCTGCGGCCGTTGACCCACGACGAGGTCGAGGTGCTCGGCGAGCTGGTGCTGTCGCGGCTCGCGCTGAGCACGATCATCTCGCGCCGGCGGGCCGTCACGCACCCCGACAACACGGCGTACATCACCCAGTACGACGACGCCAACGCGCGTACGACGACCGAGCTCCTGCGGCTCTCGCCGAGCGAGCTGGCGCAGCGGCTGCACCGACTGGCCGGCACGCGGACGGCGACGCGCGGCGACACCGAGACGCTGCGCAGTCGGCGTGAGGACGCGATGGGCGGAACGGTCGCACCCCTGTTCTACGACCACCCGCTGCAGATCGTCCGTGGCGAGGGCCCGTGGCTCGTCGCGGAGGACGGCCGCCGCTACCTCGACGCCTACAACAACGTCGCCGTCGTCGGCCACGCGGACCCGACCGTCGTCCAGCGCGTCGGCCGCCAGCTCGGGCGGCTCAACACCCACTCGCGCTACCTCCACCCCGAGGTCGTCGAGCTCGCCGAGCGGATCGTCGCGACGATGCCGCCGGGGCTCGACACCGTCCTCTTCACGACGTCCGGCACCGAGGCCAACGAGCTCGCGTGGCGGCTGGCCACCGAGGCGACCGGCGGCACGGGGGCGCTGATCGTCCAGCACTCCTACCACGGCACGACGCGCTGGATGGCGGACCTCAGCTCCAACGAGTGGCCACCGGGACACCGGCCCGACGCCGTCGGCACATTCCGCGCGCCCGTCGACCCGGGCGACCTCGGCATCGGGAGCACGACCGACCAGGTGCGCGCGGCCGCTCGTGCGCTCGCCGACGGCGGGCACCGCCCTGCACTGCTGCTCGCCGACTCGGGCTTCACGAGCGAGGGCGTGCACGACGCCCCCGCGACGTACTTCCAGGGACTGCTCGCCGGCGCCCACTCGGAGGGCGCGCTCTACCTCGCCGACGAGGTGCAGATCGGCTACGGCCGCACCGGACCTGGCCTCTGGCGGTTCGCGCAGTCGGGCGTCGTGCCCGACCTGGTCACCCTCGGCAAGCCCATGGGCGCGGGCTACCCGGTGGGCGCGGTCGTCACCCGGCGCGATCTCGTCGACCGGTTCGCCGAGCGCTACGACTACTTCTCGACCTTCGCCGCCACCCCCGCGGCCGCGGCCGCCGGCAACGCGGTGCTCGACGTGCTCGAGGACCGACGCCTCCCGGAGCGAGCCCTCGTCACCGGCGCCCACCTCCTCGACCGGCTGCGCGACCTCGCGCCTACGACGGACGTGCTGGGCGACGTACGCGGGATGGGCCTGGTCGCCGGTATCGACGTGGTCGACCGACCGACCGCGCGCCGCCTGCTCGAGGCGCTCGTCCGGCAGGGCGCGCTCGCCGGCCTCACCGGACCGGGTGGCGACGTGCTCAAGGTGCGCCCGCCGCTGGTCTGGGACACCTCCCACGCCGACCTCTTCGTCGACTGCCTTGGCCGGGCGCTGGAGGACCTGTCGGGCTCCTCGACGCCGGGGTAGTGACGCCGGGGTAGTCCAGTGAGGGATGGCTGCAGAACGGTCAGTCCTTCAGCCAGATCTCACTGGACTACTACGCCGCAACAGCCAGAAGTCACTGGACTACATCGGGCGGACACGTAGCGGCTCCGGGCTAGCCTCGGGCGCATGGCACCCACGATCGCGACCAACACCGAAGTCGGCCTCGAGCAGCTGCTGGACTTCGTACGCCCACGGCACCGGATGGTCCTCCTGACGCGGCGCAGCGACGGCGGCCCGCAGGCATCGCCGGTCAGCGGCGGCGTCGACGACAGCGGCCGCATCGTCATCGCGACGTACCCGCAGCGCGCCAAGACCAGGAACGCGCGGCATCGTCCCGAGGTGTCGGTCGTGGTGCTGTCGGACGAGTGGGACGACGCGTGGGTGCAGGTCGACGGGGAGTGCGAGGTCCTGGACGCCACTGACGGCGACGAGGCGCTCGATGCGTTCGTGGAGTACTTCCGCAACATCTCGGGCGAGCACTCCGACTGGGACGAGTACCGCGCCGCCATGGTCGACCAGGGCAAGTCGTTGCTGCGGATCACCCCGACCCGCTGGGGGACCGTCTCCACCGGAGGCTTCCCCGCCGAGGTCGCCGCGCGCCGGCAGGAGTGACGCAGGCGCGACGGCGCTTTCACCCCCTTTGTCACGATGGAGGGCATGCAGACCGCGCAGCGCCACGACGCTTGGCAGCAGTCGGCGGTGCTCGTGGGCGCCTTCGTCGCCGTGCTGTGGGGTCTCGAGATCCTCGACACCGCGTCTGACCACGCCCTCGATGCGTACGGCATCCAGCCCCGCTCCGAGGAGGGACTGGTCGGCATCGCGGCCGCCCCGCTGCTGCACTTCGGCTTCGGCCACCTGGTCAGCAACACCGTGCCGGTCGCGGTCCTCGGCTTCCTGACCCTCGCCACCGGCATCGCCCGCGGCCTGCTCGCCACCGCGATCATCTGGGTCGTCGGCGGCCTCGGGGTGTGGGTCTTCGCGCAGCCGGACAGCAACCACGCCGGCGCCTCGGTGCTGATCTTCGGGTGGATCGTCTACCTCGTCGTGCGCGGCTTCCTCAACCGACGCTCGACCGAGATCCTCATCGGCGTCGTGGTGTTCCTGCTCTACAGCGGCGCGCTGCTCGGCGTCCTGCCCGGCCAGCCGGGCGTCTCCTGGCAGGGCCACCTGTTCGGTGCGATCGGCGGGTTCGTCGCGGCGCGACTGCTGACGAACCGCAGCCGCGACGACCTCGCGTACTGAACCCCGAGCGCGGTGAAGACCTCGCTGGTGGGTACGGGACCGCATGACACGCACCCCACGTCCGCTCGCCGGAGACAGCCGCGTCGTCCTCGTGACGGGGGCCTCGAGCGGCATCGGTGAAGCCGTGTGCCGGGTCGCGGCCGCGCATGGCGAGCACGTGGTGCTGCTGGCCCGTGGCCGCGGCTCGCTGGAGCGGGTGGCCGAGGAGTGTGACCGGCTGGGTGCGGCGTCCACGCTCGTCACGCCCGCCGACATCGGTGACGACGCCGCGGTGGCAGCTGCCGTCTCTGCCGCCGTGGCACGCCACGGGCGTCTCGACGTCGTGGTCAGCTGTGCGGGAGTCGTCGCCTACGGCTCGCTCGTCGACGTCCCGGCCGCCGTCTTCGACGGCGTGATCACGACCAACGTCCTCGGCCCCGTCAACCTCGCTCGCCACGTGCTGCCCGTGCTGCGCGAGCAGGACGCAGGGAGCATGGTGCTCGTCGGGTCGGTCATCGGTCACGCCGCAGTGCCGGACATGGCGGCGTACGTCGTGAGCAAGTGGGGTCTGCGCGGTCTCGTCCGTCAGCTCCGCGTCGACAACCGCGACCGTCCGGGCATCCGCTTCGGGTACGTCGCGCCCGGGGGAGTGGACACCCCGATATACCTGCAGGCGGCGACGTACGGCGACTCCGTGGGCCGCCCGCCCTTCCCCGTGGCCTCGCCCGAGCGGATCGCCGGCCGCGTGCTCGCGGTCGCCGACCACTCGTGGCGCGGTGGCCAGGTCGGCATCGCCAACCAGGTGATCCGTCTCGGGTTCAGCACGGTGCCGTGGGCCTACGACCGCCTGGTCGGGCCGCTGTTCGCGGTCGCCGCCCAGGACCAGGTGGCTCCCGTGGTGCGCGGACCGGGCAATGTGCTCGAGTCGCAGCAGGACGGCAACCGGTTGCGGGGTGGGCAGGGCAGCGCCGTGCTCGGGACCTTCCGCAACATCGTCGCGCTGGCACGGCGTCGCGCCCGCCGTCGCGTGCAGCGCCGACGCTGACCGCGTTCGGTCAGCTCGAACCTGGCGTCAGGAGTCCGTCGCCGGCCCGGTCGGGTTGGCGCCGCCCTCCGACTCCCAGCCCTCGTCCTTGCCTGCGTCGTGGGCAGGGTCGTCGTCGGCGTCGGGCACGTTCGTGGGGTCCTGGTCGAACTGCGACTGCGGGTCGCTCTGGGTGTCAGGAGTCGTGTCGTCGGGGGTGGTCATGGCGTTTCCTCAGCGATGGCGTACGTGTGTCTGTCCCGTACCCCGTGGCCACAGAAAAAGTCGTCACATGCTGCATGCCTCTCCGGTCGATGGGTACGAGCAGATCACGTCGGGGCCGCCTCGCCGCGGCCTCGACGGCCGGTCTCACACGAGACCCGTCGGGGATGCCC
Source organism: Nocardioides zhouii (assembly GCF_004137345.1). Lineage (GTDB taxonomy): Bacteria > Actinomycetota > Actinomycetes > Propionibacteriales > Nocardioidaceae > Nocardioides > Nocardioides zhouii. The sequence continues at coordinate 278,667 of NZ_SDWV01000002.1, read as the reverse complement.
TCCCGTACGCCGTGCGAGGGCTCCCCGACGCTCGTGCATCGGCTCGGCGGGGATGGGGTACGGCCGTCACATGAGCGACCTCACCTGCCTCGTCCTGAACTGCACCCTCAAGTCGTCTCCCGCGGAGTCCAGCGCCCAGCTGCTCGGCTCGCAGGTCCTCGAGGCCTTCGGCGACCTCGGCGTGACCGGCTCGATCGAGCGGGTCGTCGACCACGACGTCCGCTTCGGGGTCAGCACGGACGAGGGTGACGGGGACGGGTGGCCGGCCCTGCGCCAGAAGATGCTCGACGCCGACATCTTCGTGCTCGTGACACCGATCTGGATGGGGCAGCCCGGCTCGGTCTCGAAGATGGTGCTCGAGCGGCTCGATGCCGAGCTCTCCGAGACCGATGACGAGGGGCGGCTGCTGACCTTCGGCAAGGTGGCGGGCGTGGGTGTCGTGGGCAACGAGGACGGCGCCCACCACACCAGCGCGGAGCTCTTCCAGGCCCTCAACGACGTCGGCTTCACGCTGCCCGCGCAGGCGGTGACCTACTGGGTCGGTGAGGCCATGCAGGCCGTCGACTACCAGGACCTCGACGAGACGCCGGAGAAGACGGCCGGGACCACCGAGGTCCTCGCCCGGCACGCCACCCACCTGGCCCGGCTCCTGAAGCAGGCGGCGTACCCCGTCGGCGAGTGATGCTCCGGGTCGGATCGGACCGCCCCGCCGGTGCCGATGGTGGGGGCGTACCCCGTTGGACGGGACTCATGCGCGCACGCCCGGGCGGGTGTGGTGGCCGCTGGGTGGGGGGAGGAGAGTCGACGTTCGCACCCATCGACGTCGAGGGGGAACGCATGGAGCTGCTGCCCCAGAGCAAGGAAGCCCTGGACGAGTACGTCACGCCGTCAGTCGACGACGTGGAGGGCTTGCTGCGGGTGATCGAGGGCTGGGCCGTCCGCACCGTGCCGGAGTGTGTCGCGCTGAGCGTCACGATGCTCGACGACGACCTCACCTTCACGCTTGTCGACACGGATGCCGGCGCCGACCTGACGGTCGCACCGGGACGAGAAGACGCGGGTGCTCGTTCCGACGACCTGCACTACCTGATGGACGAGGGCGGCTGGGCCGAGATGGCGCGCGAACGCGCCTTCGCCGGCATCGCCAGCACGATCTGCCTACCCGTGGTCGAGGCGGGGCGCGCCGTGCTCAACATCGACCTCTACGCCTCGACGGCGCATGCCTTCCACGACCGGATCGACGGCCTGGTCGCAGCGCTGGGTGCGTGGCAGGCGGGTGCCGTGACCAACGCCGACCTCGGGTTCGACACCCTCCGGCGAGCCCAGGCGGCTCCCGCACGCCTGCGTGAGCAGCGCCTGGTGGACGTCGCCATCGGGCTGGTCGCCGCCCGCGTGGGCGTCACCACCGACGACGCGTGCGGGATGCTGGAGCAGGCAGCTGAGGAGGCCGGCATCACCGAGGCCCAGGTCGCAGCCGTTGCCCGGGTCCTGCTCGCCTGAACGACCGCCGTTGCACGTCCCACCACTCGGTGGCGTATGTGCCACGCCCATCGGGGTACGTCAGGTCATGGAACGACACGGAAACCCCCCCGCCAGGCACATCAAGGTCGCCCTCATGGACGAGAGCGAGCTGGTGGTGCACGGCATCCGCTCGATGTTCGAGCCGCACTCCGCGGTCATCTCGGTAGTCGCCTACCGCACCGCCGGACCGGCTCCGCTGTCCGACCTCACCCTCTACGACCCGTCCGCCCACCGGCGTACGGCGGGAGCGCGCGGCGTGCCCGGGCGGTTCCCGACCCGCATGGTCGCCTACGGCTGGGACTGCAGCCCCGAGGCCGTCTCCACCGAGATGTCGCGCGGCGCCGCGGGCTTCGTCAGCAAGTGGCTGCCCACCCGCCGACTCATCTGGAACCTCCTGCAGGCCGCCGAGGGCCGCGTCGTCGTCGACGCCTGGACCGGTCGGGGCGAACCGACCCGTCCCACCAACGACACCTGGGCCCTGACCCACCGCGAGACCGAGGTGCTCTCGATGATCGCCTCGGGCCTGGCCAACCGCGAGATCGCCGAGCAGACGAACCTCAGCATCAACTCGGTGAAGTCCTACATCCGCGGCGCGTACGCCAAGATCGAGGTCACCTCGCGCTCGCAGGCGGTCCTGTGGGCCATCCAGCACGGGCTCCTGATGTCCCCGAACACCGAACCTGCCGCGCCCCGCATGGTGCGACCTGTCGGCGCGCGGCTGAGCGCGTCTGCCTGACCGCGACCGCACGCTAGTCGTACTCGGGGTCGCCCTCGACATCTGCCGGCCGGGCCTCGTGGCCGTCGCGGCCCCTGGTCCGGCGCAGCTCCTTCATCTCGGCCTCGAAGACGTGGCGCTGTCCCTCGACCAGCTGGTCGAGGGCACGCTGGTGGAGCTCCTTGGCCCGCGCGTAGAAGCCGTCGTCGAACAGCTCGACCATCTGGAACGACCACATCCCCGGCAGCGGATTGGCGCCGAGCAGGTCCCGGTCGATCGCTCCTGCCAGGTCGTCGTGCCCGGCGTCGCGCAGGTGGTCGTACGCCTCCTCCATCGTGCTCTCGGCGCTGCCCATCAGCCGGTGGAAGGCGAAGAGGTGGCCACGGGCGTCCTCGACGTGGTCGAGCGCTGCCGACAGCTTGCCGAGCGCCTCGACCGTCTCGTCCGTGACGCCCTCCGGACGGCGGTGCTCGGGAGCCGGCTGGTCGGGGCGTTCGTCGTCGGTCACGGTCCGAGGGTCGCAGCACATCTATCGATCCCGTCACCCCACAATGGGCGGGATCGCCCGGCCCGAGCGCATGCTCACCTGCGGGTTGGGCACTGTCCAACCATGAGAGCAGTCACGTGGCAGGGCAAGCAGGACATGCAGGTCATCGAGGTTCCGGACGCGGTGATCGAGCAGCCGACCGATGTCGTCGTGGACATCACGTCGACCGGACTGTGCGGGTCGGACCTCCACCTCTACGACCCGTTGTCGCCGTTCATGACGGCGGGCGACATCGTCGGCCACGAGTCGATGGGGATCGTGCGCGAGGTGGGCTCGGCGGTCCAGACCCTGCAGGTGGGCGACCGGGTCGTCGTCCCCTTCAACATCAGCTGCGGGTCGTGCTGGATGTGCGACCGCGGGCTGTTCAGCCAGTGCGAAACCACCCAGAACACCGACACCGGCACGGGCGCCAGCCTCTTCGGCTACAGCAAGCTCTACGGGCAGGTGCCCGGCGGGCAGGCAGAGATGCTGCGCGTGCCCTTCGGCGACGCACTGCCGATCAAGGTCCCGCACGGGCCGCCGGACGACCGGTTCCTCTTCCTCTCCGACGTCCTGCCCACTGCGTGGCAGGCCGTCGAGTACGCCGACGTCGAGGACGGCGGCACGCTGGCGATCATCGGCGCGGGTCCGATCGGCGACATGGCCGCCCGCATCGCCCTGCACCGTGGCCTCGACGTCATCGTCGTCGACTCGGTCCGCGAGCGGCTCGCCCGCATCCACGGCCGCGGGGGCAGCACGATCGACCACACCGAGGTCGACGGGGTGGGGGACGCCATCCGGGAGATGACGCACGGCCGCGGTGCCGACGCCGTGATCGACGCGGTCGGCATGGAGGCTCATGGCTCGCCCGTCGCCGAGACCGCCCAGAAGGCGCTCGGCCTGCTGCCGAAGAAGGTGCAGGAGAAGGTGATGCTCAACGTGGGTAGCGACCGGCTGGCAGCCCTTCTGAGCGCCATCGACTCGGTACGTCGCGGCGGCACGATCAGCATCTCCGGCGTGTACGGCGCCCCGACCGACCCGCTCCCGATGTTCGAGCTCTTCGACAAGCAGATCCAGCTGCGCATGGGCCAGGCCAACGTCCACCGGTGGAGCGACGAGATCCTCGCCCTGCTCCAGCAGGACGAGGACGTGCTCGGTGTCGAGACGTTCGCGACCCACCACCTGCCGCTCACCGACGCCCCCGAGGCCTACCGGAAGTTCCGCGACAAGGAGGACGGCATGGTCAAGGTGGTGTTCACGCCGTGAGGATGCCGAAAGCTCGCGGGCCGCTCAGTGAGTGGGTCGTGGCCCGGCTCGCCGAAGGCGATACTTACCTTGGTGGGTCCGCACCGCTGCCTGCCGATCAGGACGACGAGGCCATCGCCCTCTGGACCCTGCATGAGCTGTCCTACCGCGGCTTCGAGGACGCGTCGGACGACGCCGAGCGCAACCCCGTGGTCGTCGTCGTACGCCATGACCTCGAGTCGTCGCTCGAGCGACGGCTGCGCGGCCGGTGGGACCACGCGGACAGGCCGAACCTGCCTGCCGCTGCCGACGTGCCGGCCGAGCTCGAGGAGCTGGTCGCGTCCGACGACGGACCCTCCCTGGCCGACCACGTACGTCGCTCCGCCGACGTGGACCAGGTCCTAGAGCTGCTGCGCCAGCGCTCGGTCTACCAGCTCAAGGAGGCCGACCCGACCGCCTGGGTCGTGCCGCACCTGCCGACCCGGGCCAAGGCGGCGCTGATGGAGCTGCAGTTCGACGAGTACGGCAACGGCAATCCCAACCTGCTGCACGCGCACCTGTTCGCGAAGGGCCTCGAGTCCGTCGGCCTGCGCTCGGAGTACGGCGGCTACGTCGACGACGCCCTGCCCGAGACCCTCGAGCTCAACAACGCGCTCTCGATGTTCGGCATGCAGCGACGCCTGCGAGGCGCGGCGATGGGTCACCTCGCCGCCTTCGAGATGACCAGCTCGCTGCCCGCCCGCAAGATCGCGCAGGGCCTCGGTCGTCTCGGGCTGGACGGCGACATGGTCGGCTACTACGACGAGCACGTCGAGGCGGACGCCGTCCACGAGCAGCTGGCCGCACGCGACATCTGCGGCACCCTCGCGGAGGACGAGCCCGACCAGGTCGCGGAGATCCTCTTTGGGGCGTTCACCTGCCTGGACCTCGAGTCGCGGGTCGCGACGGCGCTCTTCCGCGCGTGGGGTGTCGAGCGATGAGTGAGGCCGACTTCGACCACCCCGACATCGTGCTGGAGCCCCACGGGCCGATGCTGGTGCGCGGCGCATCGACCATCCGGGACGCCGAGGGCACGCTGCACCGCGTCGAGCGGCCGGTGGTGGCGCTGTGCCGCTGCGACAAGTCGAGCCGGAAGCCGTGGTGCGACGGGACGCACAAGGTCATCCCGCGCCGCTAGGGCGTACGTCGTCGCCGCGCCAGCCGCGTGCGGTGGTGCCACAGGGCCGCACGTGCGGCATTCGCGCCGGCTGCGCCGTGGACGCCGCCGCCGGGGTGCGCCGATGCCGAGCTGAGGTAGAGCCCGGCCACACCGGTGGCCGCCCGCCCGCGCATCGCCGGCACGGGTCGGAAGACCAGCTCCTGGTGGAGCTGCGAGGTGCCTCCGTTGACGGCACCGCCGATGAGGTTCGCGTTGCGCGCCTCCAGCTCGTGGGGACCCAGCACCCGGCGGGCGGCGACGAGGGCGCCGAAACCGGGCGCCCTCGTCTCCAACCGTGCCTGCATGCGGTCGGCGAACCGCTCCAGGTCGTCGTGGCCCCAGCGGCCGCTGACCTCACCGCCGGCGTCGCTCCGGGTGGCACCGGGTTGCGGCACGTGCGTGTAGGCCCAGAACGACTCGGTGCCGGCCGGGGAGCGCGAGGCGTCGCTGGTCGTCATCTGGCCGGTCAGCATGAAGGGACGGTCGGGCACCACGCCCGAGGCGACCTGGGCGAGCGTCTGCGTCATCTCGTCCACGGAGTCCGCGACGTGCACTGTTCCGGGCGCGGCGGCAGGGGCAGGTGCGCCGGCCCAGGGGACGGCTCCGGTCAGGGCCCAGTCGACCTTGACCGTGCCGGGGTCGAGCTCGAAGTCCCGCATCCCGCGCACCACCCGTGCCGGCAGGTCCTCCTTGCGCACGAGCCCTCCGAAGAGGCGCGGGGCCACGACGTCGGCGACGACCACCGGGGCGTCGTACCGCTCGCCGTCCCGGGTCGCGACACCCGTGACCGCACCACCGCGTACGACGACGCGAGTGACCGGTGTGCCGGTCTCGAGCCGGCCGCCGAGGCTGGTGAACCGTGCGACGAGTGCGTCGGTGAGGGCCTGGGCGCCACCCTGCGGGACCGGGAAGCCGACGGTCTGTCCGAGCATCGTCATCAGGACCCCGAAGCCCCCGGACCCCGGCGATGACAGCGGGAAGTCGGCATGGCCGGCGTTGCCGGCCAGCAGCAGTCGTGCGGCGGGTCCGCCGAAGAGCTCGCGACCCAGCGAGGCGACCGGCGTGGCCATCATCCGGACCGTGTCGAGGCCACCCGACCGCGCGAGCCCCGGCAGCAGCCGAGCGCCGGCCCGCACCGGCGGGAACGGCGAGGTGAGGGCGTCGACCAGCGGCTCTCCGATGCGGTCCCAGGTGCGGCAGAGGTCCAGCCATGCCTCGCCGTCACCGGCGTGCAGCGCATCCAGCCCGGAGGCCGTCAGCTCCCGGTCGCGGTGCAGCAGCGCCCACTGGCCGTCACCGAACGGGTGCCCGAGCACGGCCGGGGCGTGCTCCCACACCAGGCCGTGCTGCTCGAGCTGTAGCGAGGTCATCGCCCGCGAGGCCACGGCCAAGGGGTAGAACGCGCTGAACGTGTCGTGGACGAAGTCGGGGTGCAGCTCACGATCGCTGCGTACGGCGCCTCCCGGCGTGGACTGCGCCTCCAGCACCAGGACGTCCCACCCGGCGTCGGCCAGCAGGTTGGCCGCGACGAGGCCGTTGGGACCCGCCCCGATCACGATGGCGTCGTGGCGGTGTCCCGACGTCACCGGGTCCGGCCCTCCACCAGCATGGCGAGGCGGCGCAACGTCTCGATGTTGCGCACGTGCAGCTGCACGTCCTGCACGGGCTTCGGGATGAGGGCTCCGGGGCCGGAGGTCGCCTGCTCGACGATCGTCACCATCGTGTCGGTGCCGCGGGGCTCCAGGATGATCTCGACATGGGCCTGGCCGGCCGGCCATCCACGCGCCAGCAGCAGCAACCGATGGCCCTCCTCCACCTCCAGCACCTCGGTCGTGTCGTCGATGAGCAGTGGCCACGAGCCGACGCTGTGGTGCAGTCTCGTCCCGACCGCGGGCCAGCCCGCGTCGACGTCACGCATCCGTGCCGCACCGACGACGAACAGGGCGTAGAGCCAGCCGTCGGCGAGCACTGACCACACCTGCTCCGGGGTCGCGGACACCGGACGGCTGGTCGTGCTCATCTGCTGCTCTCCTGCATGCCTCCGCCGTACCCCGACGGCACCGACACATACGGCCGCGCTTGACCGCGATCCAGCACGACATGCTGCGAAGATGTTGCTGTGCGGGAATCGTTGACCTCGCGATCCGACGCGACGACGTCGGACCTGAGTGACGCGCCGCCCCGGACGGGGTCGCGGGTCGGCCGCCGCATCGGTGTCGCCGTCCTCATCACGATCGTCCTCGCGGCCGGCTTCGACGCGCTGGGCCCCCGCGCGGGTGACACCTCTGCTGTCGGCGGTGGATATGCCGTGGGCCTCGAGTACGCGCAGATCGCTCGAGCTGGCGAGCCGGCGCCGCTCACTCTGACCATCACCACCGACACCGGGTTCGGCGACTCGGTGCAGGTCCGCTTCTGCAGCACGTACTTCGACCATCTCGACTTCCAGTCGTGGTACCCGAACCCGTCCGCGGAGACGTCCGAGGCGGACTGGGTCGTCTACGAGTTCGACCCGCCACCGGCAGGTCGGTCGTTGCGCGTCGCGCTCGACGCCAGGGTGGCGCCCGGGCAGCTGGGCGGTCTCGACAGGTGCGAGGTCAGCGTGCTCGACAAAGACGAACCTGTGGTCACGGCGACCTGGACGACGTGGAGGATGCCCTGATGGACATCCTGGTCCGCTCGCTCGTGATCTTCGCGTTCCTGTGGTTCGTGGTCCGGGTCGGCGGCAAGCGCGAGGTCGCACAGCTCTCGGCGTTCGACATGATCCTGCTGATCACGGTCGGCGACCTCGTCAGCCAGGGGATCGTGCAGGAGGACTATTCCGTGACCGCGGCGATCATCGCGGTCGCAACCTTCACTCTCGCCGGCATCCTCCTCAACGACCTGACCTTCCGGTTCCCGCGCTTCCGGCCGTGGCTCGCCGGCCGTGCGCGCGTGGTCGTCCGTGACGGTGAGCCACTCCTCCAGACGCTCGCCGGCGAACGGATGACCATCCAGGACCTCCACGAGGCGGCACGGCAGAACGGCATCCGCAGGCTGCGCGACATCGAGCTCTGCGTGCTGGAGAACGACGGCTCGTTCTCCTTCTTCACCCGCAACGACGACAAGGACGACAAGGACGGATCGTCCGGTGGTCCGGACCCCCTCGGCTAGGCGGCCGGGGCTCAGCCGGGCAGGGCGCCGTGCTCGAGGACGTGCTCAGCGACCTCGCCGATCTTCGTACGCCGGCTGCGCGCGGCCGTACGGAGCGCGTTGAAGGCGACCACCGGGTCGACCGACTGCGTGGCCATCACGTAGCCGACGGCGCGCTCGATCACCACCCGGTAGTCGAGGGCGTACTGGAGCTGTCGGGCCAGCTCGCCGGCCGTGTGCGCCTGCAGCGCGGCCGTGAGCGTCGTGGCGATCACCTCGGCGTACTGCGCGAGGGCAGCCACCTCGCTGTCGTCCCAGTCATGGGCCGACTCGCGGTAGACGTCGAGCGTGCCGACGGGCACGCCGCCGATCCGCACCGGAGTGCCGAGCACCGCGCGCACCGGCAGGTCCACCATCGCTCGCGACAGCACCGGCCAGCGCTCGGTCTCGGCTGTGACGTCGCTCGACGTGACCACGCTCGCCGTCACGTACGCCGAGGTGCACGGTCCTTCGCCCGCGTCGGCCTCCGTCTTCTCCAGGACCCGCCCGGCGCCGTCGCTCGCCGCGACGTAGCGCAGGAGGTCCTGGTCGTCGGCGACGAGGATCCCGGCGCCGTCCACGGCGAAGAGGGCGACGCAGGCGTCCAGCACCTGCTCGAGGGCCCCCACGACACCGTCGTGGCCCTGCCCGGTGGTGGCGAGCTGGCGCAGGCTGACCGCCAGGGCGGCAGCGTCGATGCTCATGGTCGCGATCCTAGGTGGACGGGCCTTCGGGCCAGCCGGAGGCGGGGAGCTGGTCCTCGAACCTCTCCAGGACTTGTTGGTCCTCGGGTCCGGACGTGCCGTCGTGGACGGTGACCAGGACGTGCGCGACCGTACGGACCTTGGTGTTGCTGTCCTGCGAGACCCGGAGCATGGTGCGCCACGCCTGCTCGGTGCTGCAGCCGAACTTCGCCGACAGGAGCCCGATGGCCATGCCGATGTCGCGCTGCGACTTCATCGCCTCGTGGAGGTGGGCCACCTCGTCGCGCAGGGCGTCGGGAGCGTCGGTCGCCCGGAGTGGCTGGGAGGGCTCGCCGGAAGGTGTGTGCTTGCCAGACATGCGCGTCACCTTTCAATGACGTCAGGTCCGCGGACACAGGGCGGAGCTATCGGGCTCGAATGCTCCGATATTACCCACTGCGCAACCCATCCCTAGGGGTGAGTATCCCTCGGGACGACTACCATATGCGGTGGCTCGAGAAATGGGCCACTGGCTTCGTCTCCGGGAGGGTGGACGTGCCGCACGACCGCGCGCGCAGGGGTTCACCTGCCGTCTTCGGCTTCGAGGGTTCGGGCGACGACGCCCGGGTCTGGCTGGACACGGTCTACGGCACCAACCTGCGGCTCACGGGCCCGCTCGGTGGGGTGCAGCACGAGCGCACCAACCACGGCATCGTTGCCTTCGACCACATCAGGATCGACGCGGCGTACACCTTCGACTCCGACCCGATGCCGATGCTCGTGGTGGTCGACGTCCTGCGCGGCGCCGCCGCCTACGTCCGTGACGGCATCGAGGACCAGGTGCAGGACGGCGACTCGGTGCTGGTGACTGGGTGGGACATGCCCTTCTCGGGCTCCTGCGACTTCCCCGAGCTCCGCACCACCTCGCTGTCGGGGTCGGGCCTGCTCGCTGCAGTCGAGGAGGCCGACCCCGACTTCGGCCAGCGCCTGATCTTCACCTCCTACCGCCCGCACTCGGCAGCCGCCGGTGCGCGCTGGCGGGCGACCGTCGACCAGATCACCTCGATGCTGCCCGTCGACGCGACCGCGGAGCAGGAGGAGGCGGCCGCCTGTCTCCTGGGCCACACCCTGCTCCACACGTTCCCCAACAACGTCGTCGTACGAGCCACGCTGCCCGGGGTCGACCACGACGCCGCGGACGACTCGCCCTCGACCGTCAGGCGTGCCGCCCGCATCATCGAGGCACACTCGTCCGAGGAGCTGACGCCGGGTGACCTGGCTCGCGAGTGCGGCGTCACGCCCCGCGCGCTGCAGTACGCCTTCCGCAACCACCTGGGCTGCACCCCGCAGGACTACCTGCGGAGGGTCCGCCTGGACCTTGCGCGCCGCTCCCTGCGCGACGGCACGTGGCCGTCGGTGGGCGACGCGGCAGCGGCCCACGGGTTCTTCAACCCCGGCCGATTCGCCACCTACTATCGGGAGCTCTTTGACGAGAATCCTGGACAAACCTTGGATCGAGCGGATATTTGACCGCCTGACTTCGCTTTGCGGCTGTTGCACAGGTCTGGACCAGTGGATAGTCGAGGTACTTGCTGGAGACAACGGTGAGCGAACTGCCGCCGGAAGGAACCCCATGGTTCCCGTCTCACTCGTTCCTGCACCGCCCGTACATCGCACACCGTCGTCGCCCCTCGAGGGCGCGGCCCGCTCCCGCCGCACCGATGGCATCGTCGCCGACCTGAGGCTGGTGCAGCCCCAGTCGTCGGACTCGCGTGGCCTCACGGTGACGCTCATCGAGACCAACGCCGGCGTCGCCCGGTCGATGGCGAGTCGCTACCGCAACCGCGGCATCGATCTCGACGACCTCGAGCAGGTCGCGCTGCTGGGCCTCACCAAGGCCGCCCAGCGCTTCGACCCCGGTGCCGGTCATGACTTCCTGTCGTACGCCGTCCCGACCATCCGTGGAGAGCTGCGGCGACACTTCCGCGACTCGGGCTGGATGGTGCGCCCGCCGCGCCGGGTGCAGGACCTCCAGTCCCGTATCTCTCGTGCGCAGGACGAGCTGGAGCCACGCCTCGGTAGGTCCCCCCGGCCCACCGAGGTGGCGACCCACCTGGGCGTCGGCCTCGAGGACGTCGTGGAGGCCCTCACTGCTGACGGCTGCTTCACCCCGACGTCACTCGACGGGCCGGTCGGCGACGGCTCGGCGTCCCTCGGCGACCTCCTCGGTTTCGACGACCACGCCGTCGTGGCGGCCGAGGCGCGGATCGTCCTCGAGCCCGTCATGCAGAGGTTGACCGGCCGCGACCGCCGCATCCTCCACCTGCGCTTCGTCGAGGAGCGCACCCAGCAGGAGATCGCCGAGGAGATCGGGCTGACCCAGGCCCAGGTGTCCCGCGTGCTCACCCGCATCCTGGCGAGCCTCCGGGCCGACCTGACCGAGCGCCCGCCCGCCGCCTGATCGCCTGGCCCCGCGCTGTAACGCCGGGTTACTGCTTGTACCCACCCTGATGCACGGGGGTGGGTACAAGCACCAACCCTGCGTTACAAGGGCAGCGGGGGCGTCAGGAGTCGAAGCCGAGGCCGGCCGCGTCGAGCGCGCGCAGGTACGGGTTGCGACGACCGCGGCGGTGGTCGGCCCGGTCGAGCGACCAGCGGGTGAGGTTGATCCCGGCGTACGCGAACGGCTCGGGCGGGAACGGCAGCGGTCGCTCGCGCACCATCCGCAGCGACGTCCGCTCGGTCGGCTCACCGGCGAGCAGGTCGAGCAGGACCTCGGCGGCGAAGCGGGTGGCGCCGACGCCCAGCCCGGTGAACCCGGCGGCGTGGGCCACGCGGTCGTCGTGGGTGAGCCCGTAGAACGCGGTGAACTGGGTGCACGTGTCGATCGCGCCGGCCCAGCGGTGGCTGAACCGCACGTCCTCGAGCTGCGGGAAGGTCGCGAGGAAGTGCGACGCGAGCCGGGCGTGGCTCTCGGGCCGGTCCTCGTGGCGCGCGGCGAGCCGGCCACCGGCCGGGTAGATGGCGTCGTACCCGCCCCACAGGATGCGGTCGCCGGCCGTCCGCCGGGAGTAGTGGAACTGGTTGGCGAGGTCGCCGAGTCCCTGCCGCCCGGCCCAGCCGATCGACGCCAGCTGCTCGGTGGTCAGCGGCTCGGTCATCAGGACGTAGTCGTAGACCGGCACGGTCATCAGCCGGTTGCGGCGCAGCAGCGACCGGAACACATTGGTGGCGAGGACGACGTGGTCGGAGGTGATCACGGCCCGGTCGGTGTGCACCTGCATGCCCGCGGACGTACGCCGCAGCGCGGTCGCGGCCGAGTGCTCGTGGATCTCGACGCCGAGGTCGGCAGCCACGCGGGCGAGCTCGAGCGCCAGCTTGGCCGGGTGCACCAGCGCGTTCTCGTCGGGCTCGAACGAGCCGGCCAGGAAGAGCGGGCTGTCGATCTCGGCGCGCACCTGCCCGGTGTCAAAGAAGTGCGGCTCGTCGCGCACCCAGTCCACCTGGTGCTCCTCGACCGCCACGGAGAGGGTGCCGGTGCGCTCCCACTCGCAGTCCAGGCCGAGGTCGCGGATGTCGGCCTCGAAGCCGGCGAGGTTCTCGTGGCCGAGCCGCGCCAGCACGTCGTACTCCTCCGGCCAGCGCGATCGACCGTTGTCCTCGCCGTGGGTGAGCGAGGCCTCGCAGAAGCCGCCGTTGCGCCCCGACGCGGCCCAACCGATCGTGCGCGCCTCGAGCAGCACGACCCGACGCCCGGGCTCGCGACGCTTCGCGTGCACGGCGGTCCAGAGGCCGAGATAGCCGCCGCCGACGATCGTCAGGTCCGTGCGCGTCGACGCGGTGAGCTCGGCGTACGTCGCGCGGGCATCGATGTCGTTGAGCCAGAAGACCGACTGCTCCGTGGCCGCGAGCGAGCGCTGCACCACCCGGGGATCGGGGGCGTGGCGCTCGTACGCGGTGCGGTGGGCGGGCACGCGAGGTCAGGCGGTCGCGTCGAGCGCGGCGTCCAGGATCGCCAGTCCCTCGCGGGCCTCGTCTTCGGTGGTCGTCAGCGGGGGCACGACGTGGATCCGGTTGTAGTTGGCGAACGGCAGCATGCCGCGCTCCTGGCAGGCCTTCACGACCGCCGCCATCGCCGGGCTGGACCCGCCGTACGGCGCCAGCGGCTCACGGGTCGCGCGGTCGCTGACGAGCTCGAGGGCCCAGAAGGCGCCGGTGCCGCGCACCTCGCCGATCCGGTCGTGCTTCTCGGCGAGCGCCCGCAGGCCCGGGCCGAGGACGTCCTCGCCGAGCCTGGCCGCGCGACCGACGACGTCCTCGTCCTCCATCGTGCGGATGGTGGCGACGGCGGCCGCGCACGCGAGCGGGTGTCCGGAGTAGGTGAGGCCGCCGGGGTAGGTGCGGTGCGCGAACGTGGAGTAGATCTCGTCGCTGATCGCCACGCCACCGAGCGGGACGTAGCCGGAGTTGACGCCCTTGGCGAAGGTGATCAGGTCGGGCGTGATGCCTCCGTGCTCGACGGCGAACCAGCGGCCGGCGCGGCCGAAGCCCGACATCACCTCGTCGGCGATGAGCACGATGCCGTGACGGTCGCAGATCTCGCGCACGCCGGCGAGGTAGCCGGGCGGCGGCACCATGATCCCGGCGGTGCCGGGGATGGCCTCGAGCACGATCGCGGCGACGGTTGCGGGACCCTCGAGGGCGACGACCTGGTCGAGGTGCTCGAGCGCGCGCTGGCACTCCTCGGCCTCGGTGGTGGCGTGGAAGGCGCTGCGGTAGAGGAACGGGCCGAAGAAGTGGACCGTCCCGGTCGAGCCGTGGTCGCTCGCCCACCGGCGCGGGTCGCCGGTCATGTTGACCGCGAGGTGGGTGCCGCCGTGATAGCTGCGGTAGGTCGTCAGCACCTTGTGGCGGCCGGTGTGCAGCCGCGCCATGCGTACGGCGTGCTCGTTGGCGTCGGCGCCGCCGTTGGTGAAGAAGACGTGGTCGAGGTCGCCCGGGGTGTGGCTTGCGATGAGGCGCGCGGCCTCCGAGCGCGCGCCGTTGGCGACCGCCGGGGCGATCGTGCAGAGGTGGGCGGCCTGCTCCTGGATCGCGGCCACGATCCGGGGGTGCTGGTGGCCGAGGTTGGTGAAGACCAGCTGCGAGCCGAAGTCGAGGTAGCGCGTGTCGTTCGCGTCCCAGACGTGGCTGCCCTCGGCGCGCGTGACGACCATCGGCGTGATCTCGGCCTGGGCCGACCAGGAGTGGAAGACGTGCGCGCGGTCGAGCTCGTACGCCCGCGCGGCGTCGTACGTCGTGGCGAGGTCACTGGCGGTGGAGAGGACGTCAGTCATTGCGCGGGAATCCCAGCTCGAGGCCGCCCTCGGGGCGGTTGGCGGGGTCGATCCACCGGGTGGTGACGACCTTGCCGCGGGTGAAGAAGTGGACGCCCTCGGTGCCGTGGGCGTGGGTGTCGCCGAAGAGCGAGCGCTTCCAGCCGCCGAAGGAGTAGTAGGCGACGGGCACCGGGACGGGGACGTTGACGCCGATCATGCCGACCGTCACGTCGGCCTCGAAGCGCCGGGCGGCGCCGCCGTCGTTGGTGAAGACCGCCGTGCCGTTGCCGTACTCGTTGGCGTTGACCAGGGCCACCGCCTCCTCGTACGACTTCGCCCGTACGACCGAGAGGACCGGGCCGAAGATCTCCTCGCGGTAGATGTCCATCTCCGGGGTGACGTCGTCGAAGAGCGTCGGGCCGAGCCAGAAGCCCTCCTCGCCACCGCGGGCGGCCACGTCGCGGCCGTCGACGACGACCTTCGCGCCCGCCGCCTCGCCGGAGTCGATGAAGGAGCTGACCTTGTCGCGGTGGGCCTTCGTCACGAGGGGACCCATGTCCGCTTCCTTCTCACCTCCGGTGGCCTCGCGACCACCGTCACCGATCAGCAGGGTGCGAGTCCGGTCGGCGATCCGGGCGACGAGCTCGTCGCCGATCGGGTCGACCGCGACGAGCACGCTGATCGCCATGCACCGCTCGCCGGCGCTGCCGTAGCCGGCATTGACAGCCGAGTCGGCGGCGAGGTCGAGGTCGGCGTCGGGCAGGACGACCATGTGGTTCTTCGCCCCGCCGAGGGCCTGGACGCGCTTGCCGTGGCGGCTCGCGGTCTCGTAGACATACTCCGCGATCGGGGTCGAGCCGACGAAGCTGATCGCCTGCACGTCGGGGCTGGTGAGCAGCGCGTCGACGGCCGTCTTGTCGCCGTGCAGCACGTTGAAGACGCCGTCGGGAAGACCGGCCTCCTGCCACAGCGCGGCGATCCAGTTGGCGGCGCTCGGGTCCTTCTCGCTGGGCTTCAGCACCACGGTGTTGCCGGCCGCGATGGCGATGGGGAAGAACCACATCGGCACCATCGCCGGGAAGTTGAACGGGCTGATGATGCCGACCACGCCGAGCGGGACGCGCTTGGAGTGCACGTCGATGCCGGTCGACGCCTCCTCGCTGTGGCCGCCCTTGAGCAGGTGGGAGATGCCGCACGCGAACTCGACGACCTCGAGGCCGCGCGAGATCTCGCCGATCGCGTCGGAATGCACCTTGCCGTGCTCTGCGGTGATGAGCTCGGCGAGCTCGTCCTTGCGGCTGTTGAGCAGCTCGCGGAAGGCGAACATCACCTGCGTACGCCGCGCCAGCGAGGTGGTGGCCCAGCCGCGGGCGGCGCGGGTGGCCGCGGCGATGACCTGCGCCGCGTCGGCCTCGCTGGCCAGCGCGAGGCGGCCGGTCACCTGACCGGTGGCGGGGTTGGTCACGTCGGCCCAGCCGGAGGGGGAGCCGGGCAGTAGTGCGCCGTCGGCCCAGTGCACGATGTCGTTCGTCATGCGCTCATCCTGTGTGCGCCCGCCGGCGCCGACGGGTGTCGGATCGTAGGATTCACGCGCCCCGTTCGGACAATCCGTCGCCCCGTCCCCGCGTAGGCTCACGTGTCATGGCCGAGGTGACGCCGGGTGTGACGCTCCAGGAGGCACTGGGGCTGCCCACGTTCCGGCGCGCCGTCCCCGCGGTGGTGGCGGGCGCCGCCGGCCTCGACCGGCCGATCCGCTGGGTGCACGCCACCGAGAGGCTCGACGCCGGTGAGCTGCTCCGCGCGGGCGACCTGCTGCTCACCATGGGCACGGGCCTGCCCGCCGACGACGACAGTGCGGGGCTCGCGGCCTTCGCCGAGGGCCTCGTCGACGTCGGCGCGGTGGGCATCGTGGTCGAGCTCGGCCGGCGGTGGGCCGCAGACCTGCCCCCCGCACTCGTCGAGGCGTGCGAGCGGCACGGGCTGCCGCTGGTGGCGCTCGGCCAGGAGACGCGCTTCGCCGCCCTGGCCCAGGAGATCGGCGAGCGCGTCGTGGACCGCCAGCTCAGCGAGCTCCGCGAGGCTCAGCGCGTGCACGAGACCTTCACCGAGCTCAGCAACAGCGGGGCCGGTCCCGTCGAGATCCTCCAGGCGGTGCAGCGGATGGCCGCCGGTCCTGTGGTGGTCGAGAACGCCCAGCACCGGCCGCTCGACTACTTCGCCGGGCCCGACGAGGCCGGCGGCTTCCTCGACGGCTGGCCGGCGCGGTCGCGCCGGGTGGAGGTCGCCGGCCGCACCGGCTGGGACGCCGGCAACGGCTGGCTCGTCACCCGGCTCGGCACTGCCGACCAGGTGTGGGGCCGGCTCGTGATCGGCTCGCCCACGCCACCGTCGCAGCGACTCGTCGCCGTTGCCGAGCGGGCCGCCGCCGCGCTCGCCCTCCACCGGCTCCATGACCGCGACCGCGGCACGCTCATGCGGCGTACGCACCTCGAGCTGCTGTCCGGCCTCACCGACGACCCCGACTCCGACGAGGTGCTCGGGCGCTGCGAGCTGGCGGGTTTCCCGGTCCGGCGTCGCGCCTTCGCGGGACTGGTCGTCCGCCCGCGGATCGGTTCCTCCGCGCCGGCCGACCTCGACGAGGTGGCCGCCACGGTCGTTCGGGCGGCGCACGGCCTGCGGCTTCCGGCGCTGGTCTGCGAGGTCGAGCGCGACCTGCGCGTGCTGGTCTCGGCCGCCCCCACCGCCGACGCCGCCGACCTCGTCGACCGCCTCGCCGGGCGCGTCCTGGCCCACCACGACGTCGTGCTCGCGGCGGGCCGGGTGGTGCCCGACCGTGCCGGCATCGCGCGTACGGTCACCGAGGCCGGCCAGGTCGCCGACGCGGCGCCTCAGGTCCGCCGCGAGCAGGACCCCGACGTGCACCGGCTCGCCGACCTCCACCTGCGCGGACTGCTCGCGCTGCTCGGCGAGGATGACCGGCTGCGGCTGTTCGTCGACCGCGAGCTCTCCGCGCTCCAGCAGCACGACCGCGCCGACGGAGCGCGCACCGACCTGCTCGCCGCGCTGCGGGCGCTGGTGCTGCACCCGGCGAGCAAGACCGAGGCCGCCGCGAGCCTGCACCTGTCGCGGGCGGCGTTCTACGACCGTCTGGCCCGGATCGAGGCGATCCTCGATGCCGACCTCGACGACCCCGACGTACGCGTGTCGCTCCACGTGGCCCTGCTGGCGGCCGAGCTGTCCGGCACAACGTCCGGTCGAGAGGCGAAGTGACGACAGATCGTCGGCCGACGCCCGCCTCGGACACGGGGGACGATGGCCAGATGTTCCGTGTGCTCGATGTCGCCGCCGCGGTGCCGACGTCACCCCTCGACCCCGGCACCGTCCTCGACGGCGCCCCCGAGGCGGGCTCGCGCGCACTGGCCGCCGTCGCCGGCGTCGAGGTGGGCGTGTGGGAGATGAGTCCCGGCACGGCCACGGACGTCGAGGTCGACGAGGTGTTCGTGGTGCTGTCCGGCTCGGCCACGGTCACCTTCGAGGACGGCGAGCTCGTCGAGCTCGGTCCCGGCAGCGTCGTACGCCTCCGGGCGGGCGAGCACACCACCTGGGTCGTCCACGAGACGCTTCGCAAGATCTACGTCGCCTGAAAGGCACACCTCACATGACCGAGACGATCCGCAACTTCATCGACGGCGAGCTCGTCGAGTCGGCAGCGACCGACTTCATCGACCTGGTCGACCCCGTCACCGGCGAGGTCGACGGGCGCTCCCCGGTCTCGACGCCGGAGGAGGTGGACCGGGCGTACGCCGCCGCGGCGCGCGCCTCGGAGTCGTGGAAGCGGCTCACGCCGGGTCGCCGCCAGGCCTACCTGCTCGACCTGGCCACCGCGGTCGCCGAGCGGCGCGACGAGATCAGCGAGGTCCAGGCGCGCGACACCGGCCAGCCGGTGCGCTACATCGCGAGCGAGGAGGTCGACCAGGGCGTCGACCAGCTGCGCTTCTTCGCCGGCGCTGCCCGGCTGCTCGAGGGCAAGTCGGCGGGGGAGTACCTCGAGGGGCACACCTCGAGCATCCGCCGCGAGCCGATCGGCGTGGTCGGCCAGGTGACGCCGTGGAACTACCCCTTCGCGATGGCCATCTGGAAGATCGCCCCTGCCCTCGCCGCCGGCAACACGATCGTCCTCAAGCCGAGCGACACCACCCCGCGCTCGACCGTGCTGCTCGCCGAGATCGCCGGGGCGATCCTGCCGGCGGGCGTCCTGAACGTCATCAACGGCGACGCCAGCACCGGCCGGCTCCTCGTCGAACACCCGACGCCGGGCCTGGTCGCCATCACCGGCTCGGTGCGGGCCGGCATCGAGGTCGCGTCGTCGGCCGCGAAGAACCTCAAGCGTGCGCACCTCGAGCTCGGCGGCAAGGCGCCCGTCGTGGTGATGCCCGACGCCGACCTGCCCCGCGCAGCCGAGCTCATCGCGGCCGCGGCCTACTTCAACTCCGGCCAGGACTGCACCGCCGCGACCCGCGTCATCGTGCACGAGAGCATCCACGACGAGCTCGTCGCGCTGCTCGTCACCGAGGCCGAGGGCACGCGTCCCGGCCCGCCGTCCGACGCCGAGGCCGACTACGGCCCGCTCAACAACGGCGCCCACTTCGCCAAGGTCGAGGCGTTCCTCGCCGACCTGCCCGACCACGCCGTCGTACGGACCGGTGGCAAGCGCCACGGCGACACCGGCTACTTCTTCGCGCCGACCGTCGTCACGGGCGTACGCCAGGACGACCGGATCGTGCAGGAGGAGGTCTTCGGGCCGGTGCTGACGGTGCAGGCGTTCGCCGAGGAGGCGGAGGCGGTCACGTTGGCCAACGGCGTGCCGTACGGCCTGGCCGCCAGCGTCTGGACCCGCGACCACGGCACCGCCGATCGGCTGACCCGCGAGCTCGACTTCGGGTGCGTGTGGGTCAACACCCACATCCCGTTCGTCTCCGAGATGCCGCACGGAGGCTTCGGCCACTCCGGCTACGGCAAGGACCTGTCGGGCTACGGCTTCGACGACTACACGCGCATCAAGCACGTGATGACCGCGCACTACTGACCCGTTCTCAGGCGGGGGATCCCACGTCGAAGACGTCGAGCAGCTGGGCGAGCGTGCGGTAGCAGCCGACGAGCACCACGAGCTCGGTGATCGTCGTGGTACCGAGGACCCCGACCAGCTCGGCGTACTCCTCGTCCGTGAGGCGCGGGCTGTCGGCCAGCAGGCGCCGGCAGAGCATGTACGCCGCCTCCTCGACCGCGTCGGTCGAGCCGAACGTGCCGCCGGCGAGGGCGCCGATCTCGACGTCGGTCAGTCCGACGGATCGGCCGACGCGCTCGTGCGCGTGCCGCTCGAAGGCGCTGTCGGTCGCCGCAGCGACCGTGAGGATCGCGATCTCGCGCACCCGGTCGGTCAGCCCGGTGCCGTAGCGGATCGCGCTGCCGAGCTCCTGGAGCGGAGCGCCGAGGGCGGGCTCGTGGAGCATCACGCCGAACGGGCCGGTCAGCGCGCCGTCGGGCGTGGTGAGTGCGAAGTGCTGCGGCCCGCTGCCGCGCGGCCCGCCGACGATGTCGTCGTACAACGCCCGCTGGGCGTCGCTGAGGTCGGCAGGGGTGAGGTCGGGCAGGCGCATGCGGTGATCTCCTCGTGACGGCGCCCGGCGCGGAGGCCGGGCGCCCTCATGATGCCTGCGAGGTCACTTCTTGAAGGCGTCCTTGACGTTCTCGCCGGCCGACTTCAGGTCGGAGGCAGCCTGGTCCTTCTTGCCCTCGGCCTTGAGCTCGTCGTTGTTCGTGACGTCGCCCGCGACCTCCTTGGCCTTTCCGGCGATGTCCTGGGCGGCGTTCTTGGCCTTGTCGGCGATACCCATCGTGGGCTCCTTCTCTCGGTGTGGTGGTGCTGTCGAGGGTTGGTCGTGCGGAGCCGGCCAATCGTCACGCGAGTGTGAGTCAGGTCTCCTGCTCGGGCATGCTGGTCCGCATGCGCTTCACCGAGCACGAGCTCACCGTCGCCGTCACCTCGGCCGCCAAGGTCGTCGCCGGCGGGAAGGTGCGCCGCAAGGCCAAGGACGACGCGTGGGAATCGATGAGCAAGATCGAGCGCTACCACCTGCTCGAGGCCGTCGGCAGCCAGGTGCTGCCCGTCCTGCTGGCACTGCCCGACATCGAGGTGCCGGCCGGGACGCGGCCGTCCTTCACTGACGCGCAGATCGCAGCCGCCGTCGAGGGGACGCTCGGGGAGAGCGGCGTCGGTCGGCTGCGGCAGAAGGTGGCGGTGGCCGCGCGCCTCACCCTCGTACGCACGGCGCTCGCGCAGCTGCCGGTCCGGCAGGACCCGGACGCGCTGATCGTCCCCGACTCGCTGTGACCCGGCCCACTTCTCCCACGTGACCTGAGAACCCTGAGACGGGCGCTCAGGTTGGGTGCGTACGGTCGATGGCGATGAATCACCTCATGTTTACCCGTAGTGTCCTCGGCCTCGTCGCCGCCACCAGCATGCTCGTCCTGTCCGCCTGTGGCGGCGGGAGCGACTCGTCCTCCTCGGGCTCCTCCGACAAGGACGCCTCCGCGAGCGAGTCGTCGAGCGCCAGCGCCGACCCCTCAGCCGACGCCGCCGGAGGACCGGACCTGTCCGGGATCCCCGACGTCGTCGCCGAGGTCAACGGCGAGGAGGTCACCAAGGACGAGTTCGTCCCGATCTACGAGGCGGCATTCCAGCAGGCCGCGGCCCAGGCGCAGACGAGTGGCCAGGCTCCCGACGAGGAGGCGCTGCGGCAGGAGACGGCCGACAACCTGATCTCGGCCGAGCTCCTCGCGCAGGAGGCCGAGACGCGCGGCATCGAGGTCAGTGACGGCGAGATCGACGCCGAGCTCACGAGGCTCGCCGAGGAGAACCAGCTGCCCTCTGCCGAGGAGCTGCTCGCCGCCATCGAGAAGAACGGCGTCAGCGAGGAGCAGGCTCGCTCCCAGGTCGAGACGCAGCTGCTGGTCGAGCAGCTCGTCGAGGACGAGGACGGCGGCCAGGGCCCGACCGAGAAGGAGCTGCGCGCGATCTACGACCAGGCCAAGCAGCAGGCGGCCGCCCAGGAGGGCGGCCAGAAGATCCCGCCGTTCGACCAGGTCCGCGACCAGATCGAGGAGCAGGCGAAGACCGAGCAGGTCAGCAAGGTCGCCAACGCGCTCGTCCAGGACCTCCGTAAGGACGCGGACATCACGATCAACCTCTGAGCCTCGCCTCTGTCGCGATCCCCGGATAACCGGGGAAACTGAAGCTTCCAGTGCGAAGTTTCGCGGGTGAGGCTCCAGTTTCCCCGGGTACCCGGGGAAACTGACAGGGCTCCGCCGCGTCTGCCGGCTCAGACGTTGCGCCGGTACTGGCCGCCGACCTCGAAGAACGCCTCGGTGACCTGCTGGAGCGAGCAGACGCGGGCGGCGTCCATGAGGACGGCGAAGACGTTGTCACCGGCGATCGCGGCGTCCTTGAGCCGGGCGAGCGCCTCCTGAGCCTCGGCGCCGTGCGCGGCCTGGAAGGCGCGTACGCGCGAGAGCTGCGACTCCTTCTCGGCCTCGGTCGCGCGGGCCAGCTCGATCTCGTGGGGCTGGGCGTCGGCGGCCGACTCCTTCACGAACGTGTTGACGCCGATGATCGGCAGCGAGCCGTCGTGCTTGCGGTGCTCGTAGAGCATCGACTCGTCCTGGATCCGGCCGCGCTGGTATCCGGTCTCCATCGCGCCGAGCACGCCACCGCGCTCGTTGATCGAGTCGAACTCGGCGAGCACCGCCGACTCCACCAGCTCGGTGAGGTCGTCGATGATGTACGAGCCCTGGAGCGGGTTCTCGTTCATCGCAAGACCCCACTCGCGGTTGATGATCAGCTGGATCGCCAGCGCGCGGCGTACGGACTCCTCCGTCGGGGTCGTCACCGCTTCGTCGTACGCGTTGGTGTGGAGGCTGTTGGCATTGTCGTAGATAGCGATGAGGGCCTGCAGCGTGGTGCGGATGTCGTTGAAGTCCATCTCCTGCGCGTGCAGCGAACGGCCGCTCGTCTGGACGTGGTACTTCAGCTTCTGCGAGCGCTCCGAGGCGCCGTACTTCTCCTTCATCGTGACCGCCCAGATGCGGCGGGCGACGCGGCCGAGCACGCTGTACTCGGGGTCCATGCCGTTGGAGAAGAAGAACGACAGGTTGGGCGCGAATTCGTCGATCTTCATCCCGCGCGCGAGGTAGGCCTCGACGTAGGTGAAGCCGTTGGCCAGGGTGAACGCGAGCTGGCTGATGGGGTTCGCCCCCGCCTCGGCGATGTGGTAGCCGGAGATCGACACCGAGTAGAAGTTGCGCACCTGCTGCTCGATGAACCACTCCTGGATGTCGGCCATCATCCGCAGGCAGAACTCCGTCGAGAACAGCGCCGTGTTCTGGCCCTGGTCCTCCTTGAGGATGTCGGCCTGCACGGTTCCGCGGACGTTCGCCAGTGCGTACGCCGCAACAGTGGCGCGCTCCTCGGCTGACGGCTCGCGGCCCTCGCGGTCGGTGAAGGCCGCCACCTGCTGGTCGATCGCGGTGTTGAGGAAGAACGCCAGCACGGTCGGGGCCGGGCCGTTGATGGTCAGCGACACCGACGTGGTGGGCGCGACGAGGTCGAAGCCGTCGAACAGCTCCTTCATGTCGTCGAGAGTCGCGACCGAGACGCCGGACGTGCCGACCTTGCCGTAGACGTCGGGGCGCGGGTCGGGGTCGCGACCGTAGAGCGTCACCGAGTCGAACGCCGTCGACAGGCGGGTCGCGTCGTTGCCGTGGCTGAGGATCTTGAAACGGCGGTTGGTGCGCGCCGGGTCGCCCTCGCCGGCGAACATCCGCGCCGGGTCCTCGTTGTCGCGCTTGAACGGGAAGACACCGGCGGTGAAGGGGTAGTAGCCGGGCAGGTTCTCGTTGCGCCAGAACTTCACGAGCTCGCCGTGGTCGGCGAAGCGGGGGAGCGCCACGCGGGGGATCTTGTTGCCGCTGAGCGACTCCCGGGTCAGCTTGGTGTGGATCTCCCGGTCGCGGACGACCACGACCTGCTCGTCCCCGGAGTAGGACTCGACGACCGCGGGCCAGCCCGCGATCTGGTCGGCGACCTCGTGGGGGACGGCCTTGCGTGCGGCCTCGAGCAGCGCGGGCACGCCGCCCGCGTCGGCCTCGCCCAGGGCGTCGGCGACGTACTGGACGCGCTGCAGGTTGCGCGCCGCCTCGGCCAGCTCGGACGTACGCCCGTGGTAGCCGCGGACGGTCTCGGTGATCTCCGAGAGGTAGCGCACGCGGTCGGCGGGGACGACCTGGCGGATGCCGGAGGAGTGGCGTACGTCGACGTGCGGCAGCGTGCCCTCCTGCACCTCGAGCCCGGCGTCGGCGAGCTCGGCGCGGAGGTGCTGGTAGAGCGCCGTGACGCCGTCGTCGTTGAAGGTCGCGGCGCTGGTGCCGAAGACCGGCATCTCGTGGGGCTGTTTGCCGAAGGCGTTGCGGTTGCGGACGAGCTGGCGGCCGACGTCGCGCAGCGCGTCCTTGGCGCCGCGGCGCTCGAACTTGTTGATCGCGACGGTGTCGGCGAAGTCGAGCATGTCGATCTTCTCCAGCTGCGACGCGGCGCCGAACTCCGGCGTCATGACGTAGAGCGAGTGGTCGACGAGCGGCACGATGCCGGCGTCCCCCTGGCCGATGCCGGGCGTCTCGACGATGACCAGGTCGTGGCCGGCGGCCTTCATCACGTCGATCACGTCGCCGAGGTGCTCGGGCACCTCGTGGGCGCCGCGGGTGGCGAGCGAGCGGAAGAAGACCCGGTCGCCGTCGAGCGAGTTGGCGCGGATCCGGTCGCCGAGCAGCGCCCCGCCGCCCTTGCGGCGGGTCGGGTCGACGGCGATCACCGCGATGCGCAGCTTGTCCTGCTGGTCGGTGCGGAAGCGGCGTACGACCTCGTCGGTGAGCGACGACTTGCCCGAGCCGCCGGTGCCGGTGATGCCGAGCACGGGCACGACGCGACGCTGCGCTGCCGCCCGGATCTCGGTGAGCATCGCTTCGTCGAGGCGACCACCCTCGGCCCCGGTGATCGCGCGGGCGACGGCGAACCGGTCGCCGCTCAGCACCTGCTCGACGGTGACCGCGCCCTGCGCCCAGAGATCGACGTCGCAGTCGGCGACGACGGAGTTGATCATCCCGACGAGGCCCATCTTCTGGCCGTCCTCGGGCGAGAAGATGGTGACGCCCGACTCGCGCAGGCGGGTGATCTCGGACGGCACGATCACGCCGCCGCCCCCGCCGACGACCTTGACGTGGCCGGCGCCCTGCGCGCGCAACGACTCGACGAGGTACTCGAAGTACTCCACGTGCCCGCCCTGGTACGACGACACCGCGACCCCCTGCGCGTCCTCCTCCAGCGCAGCGGTGACGACCTCCTGCACGGACCGGTTGTGCCCGAGGTGGACCACCTCGCAGCCCTGGCTCATGAAGATCCGCCGCATGATGTTGATCGACGCGTCGTGGCCGTCGAAGAGCGCCGAGGCGGTGACGAGACGGATCGGGTTCACGGGGGTGTGCAGGTCGCTCATGGGTAGATAGTAGGACTTCCAACTATTACGCGCGAGTATCCGGCCGACCGCCGCTGTAACGCCGGGTTAGGAGCTGTACCCACCCCGGAGCACGGGGGTGGGTACAAGCACTAACCCGGCGTTACAGCGGGTTGGTCGGTCGGGAGGGCGGCGCTCAGGCGGAGTCGCCGAGCCCGGTCCGGAGGGCGGTCAGCCGGTCGGTCAGCTCGCGTACGTCGAGCTCGGGCAGGCCGGGGGTCTCGAAGACCTCGCCGTTGAGGGCCGTCGTGGCCTCGTCGACCGCCACCCGGCCGGCGGTGGTGAGCACGGCGCGTACGACGCGGCGGTCGGCGTCGTCGCGTACGCGCTCCACGTACCCCTGGGCGACGAGCCGGTCGACGGCGCTCGTGACGCTCGTGGGGTGCACCTGCAGCAGCGACCCGAGCCGCGACATCGGCATCGCGGCCTCGCGGGCGAAGGACAGCAGCCGCAGGACCTCGTAGCGGGCGAACGTCAGCCCGCGCGGCCTGAGCACCGCGTCGATCCGCTCCATCAGCAGCTGCTGCGCGCGCACCACCGAGGTCACCATCGCCATCCCGTCGGCGGCGTCGGACCAGCCGTGGGCCACCCACTGGCGGTGGGCCTCGCCGATCGGGTCGCGGGTCATGGCTGGAGGTTAGCCATCGATCGAGGCCAGCACGGCGTACGCCTCGACCATCGCCGGGCCGTACCAGGTGAGCAGCCGGCCCGACACCAGCCGCGTCGGGGTGGCGAGGGCCTCGGGCCCGTCCTCGGCGGTGAAGACGTAGGGCTCGTCCGGGAGGAGCACGACGTCCGCTCCGGCGTCGTCGATCTCCGCGGTCGTGACCGTCGGATAGCGCCCGTCGAGGCCGGCCAGCACGTTGGCCAGCCCGGCCCGGGAGAGGAGGTCGTCGGTGTAGGTCGACGAGCCGACCACCATCCACGGGTCGCGCCAGATCGGGACGGCCACCGAGAGCCGGACGGGAGCAGGCGTCGACCAGAGGGCCCGCGCCTCGATCAGCCACGGGGGATCGGAGAGGCCCAGCGCCGTCGTGAAGAGCCGCGACATCGAGTCGAGCGACTCCTCGACCGTCTCGATCCGGGTCACCCACACCGCGATGCCGGACTCGCGGAGCCGGCGTACGTCGAGCTCGCGGTTCTCCTCCTGGTTGGCGACGACCAGGTCGGGGGGGAGGGCGCGGATCGCCGCCAGGTCGGGGTTCTTGGTGCCGCGCACCCGCGCGACGTCGAGGTCGGCGGGGTGCGTGCACCAGTCGGTCGCGCCCACCAGGACGTCCGGGGCGGAGGCCGCCAGCGCCTCGGTCAGGGACGGCACGAGCGAGACGACGCGGACCGCCGAGCCGGTCAGCGGGACGTCGTGGCCCAGGTCGTCGCGCATGACACGAACGCTACTGGCCGAGGGGGTGATGGGCGCGGGGCCCGGGACGTGGTGGAGTTGGCCCTATGAGCAAGCACGCCCGGTCCGCGGCAGTGCTCCCCGTCGACGGCGTGGAGCAGGCAACTGCCGAGGAACGGACCTTCCCGGCCGTCAACCCCGCCGACGGCGAGGTGCTGTGGCAGGTGCCGGACGCCGGGCTCGCCGACATGGATGCCGCCGCTGCGGCTGCCCGCCGCGCCTTCATGGAGACGACGTGGAGCACCGACACGGCCCTCCGCGCCGACGCGATCCGTCGCCTGCAGGCCGCGCTGGCCGACCGGTCGGACGACCTGGCCCTGCTCGCCGCGACCGAGACCGGCGTCCCGGTGGCGCTCCGCGCCGACCACCTCGACGCGCCGATCGCCCAGCTCCGGGTGCGGCACCCGGACCAACAGGCCGGCGTCGCGGTCGTCCTGACACCGGCGACCTCGCCCTTCGCCGTCGCGATCGCCGAGATCGGCCGCATGCTCGTGGCCGGCGGCACGGTCGTCCTCAAGCCTGCTCCCGAGGCGGCCAGCGCCGCCCTCGAGCTCGGCCGGATCGCCCTGGACATCCTGCCGCGCGGGGTGCTCAACGTCGTCACCACCCGCGACGTCGACGCCGCGATCGCGCTCGCCCTCGACCCCCGCGTCGACGAGGTGTCCTTCACGGGCTCGTCGGTCACCGGCGAGCGGGTGCTGGTCGCGGCGGGCCGCGCCGGCAAGGTCGTACGTGTCGACGTCGGTGGCCAGGTCCCACTGCAGCTCACCGACGACGACGACCTGGCCTCGCTCGTCTCGGCGGCGGCACTCGCGGTCGCCGCGAACGCGGGCCAGGGCTGCCGGCTCCCGTCCACGGTGGTCGTGCCCGAGCACCGCTACGACGAGGCCCTCGCCGCCGCGGTCGCCGCGATGGAGCAGGTGGCGGTCGGCGACCCGGCCGACGACAGCACGCTCTGCGGTCCGGTCCGCTCACGGGTGGGCCGCGACCGGGTCCTGCGCTACCTCGCCCTCGCTCGCGCGGAGGGCGGTGAGGCGGTCCTCGGCGGTCAGCCGCTCGACCGCGCCGGGTGGTGGGTCGCGCCCACCGTCATCGGCGGGCTGACCACGAACTCGCGCCTGGTGCGCGAGGAGCTGCTCGGCCCGGTTCTCATGGTCGTGCCGGACAAGTGAAACACCGTTCAGAGTGCGCCGGCGCCCCCACGTCTCGCACGCAATGAATCCCCTTTGGATACAGTCCCGGGCCGGTCGCGGCGACGCCGTTTTTATTGCGTGAGACCTAACCAGACCCTGTGGTAATCGACGCGCTCACAGACCATTGACCCTTTGGTGACCCGGCGCTACTCTGGCCATTCCTCGTACGCTTGGAAGGCCTTGAACATGAGCAAAACGCGTCAGCCCGCGCTTTCAGCGATAGTTTCCTTGTTCATCGTGTTGGCGTGGGCGGCGCCTGCCTCCGCAGCGGATGGGTATCAGGAGACGTATGCGGGTATCCCTAGCAGTTCTTTCGGATGTGATGACTTCACGTCAATGCTGGGGAAAGACACGCCGAGCCTAAATGACCCCGCGTGGGGCCAGGCTTGCTTCTACTTCGACACCGACGAATGGTACGTGTTGGACAAGCAGTCCGACGGGAGGTCGGTGGGCGTTCAATGGCGATTGATTGACGGCTCAAGAAGTGGACTCATTCGGGACAAGCTCGGCGCGGGTGTGAACTCGATCTTGAACAAGTCGTATCCCAATGGCACCGCAGTCAAGTGGCGTATCGGGCACTGCAACACCTCGGGCGGCAAAACGTGCACCAATGCGTCTGACTTCACATGGCAGGCAGGAACTCTTTGTTCAAGGACGTCGACGCCCGGCGGTTACGCCTGCCAGTGGTGAGGGGACTGTGGAGCCGCATCATCTCTGGATTCCTCTCGAGACCTTTGTCGTGGCGATATGGCTTCACGAGTTCAAACTCACCGTCGTCTGAACAAAGCTAAGGCGCTCGACTTCTAGCGATAGTTGCCGCTTGAAGGCTGCTCTATGTCGGCGCGGATCTAACCATCGGCACGTGCATGATGCCGTCCTCGTCGAACTCAGGACCGGTCACCTCGAAGCCGTAGCCCGCGTAGAACCCGGTCAGCCCGGTCTGCGCGTCGAGCCGCACCTCGCGATCGCTGCACACGGCCATCGCCTCGTCCATCAGCCGCGCGGCCAGCCCGCGACCACGCGCCACCGGGGCGACCACGACCCGGCCGATGCGCGCCCACCCGCCGTCGTCGAGCACCCGAAGCGTGCCGATGACGACGTCGTCCTCGACCAGCACCACGTGGCGGGTCGCCGGTTCGAGGTCGCGCCCGTCGAGGTCGGGATAGGGGCAGTCCTGCTCGACCACGAAGACCTGCTGCCGCAGCCGCCACACCTCGTACGCCGTCCGTGGCGCGAGGTCGTCGAAGGATGTCGTCAGCACACGGACCGTCATCGCAGGAAGTCCACGACCTGGGTGAAGGCTCGACGTGCCTCCGGGATGAACGGCAGGAGGCCGTAGACGTGGATCAGGTCGGGCTCCTCGATCGAGGTCAGGTCCCAGCCGGCCTCGGCCGCACGTCGCGCCAGCAGCCGGCAGCCGGGGTGGAGCAGGTCGCGCGTGCCGTAGAGCATGAGTGACGTCGGCAGGCCGGACAGGTCGGCGAGTGCGGGCGAGACCTCCGGGCGACCGAGGTCGTCGGCCGAGCCCGCCCACCACAGCGCGTACGCCTCGAGCTTGCTGTAGAAGAGCCATGGGTCGATCGCGTCCGCCGCGCGCGTCTCTGGGGTCGAGGTGGTGAGGTCGACCCAGGGGGCGTGGAGCACGAGGTGGGTCGCCGGTGCGAGGCCGCGGTCGCGCATGGACAGCGCCATCGCGAGCGCGAGGCCTCCACCCGCGGAGTCGCCCGCCAGCACGATGCCGCCCGGTTCGGCCGCCCAGTGGGCGGCATCCGCGACGAGGGCGTCGTGGGAGTCGGCCCACGTGTGCTCGGGAGCCAGGGGGTAGTCGGGCATCACGATCCGCGCGCCGATCGCATCGGCGAGCCGCGTGGCGTACTGCACGTGGACCGCGTCGATCGGCGCCATGAAGGCCCCGCCGTGCACGTAGTAGAGCGTGCGGTGGACGTGCCGGTGGCGCGGCGTCAGGACGTAGGAGGGGAAGCCGATGTCGGTGACGGTGACGTCCCAGTTGCGGGCGAAGCGGGGCGTCCCCCGCGTCGGCAGGCTCCGTGACAGGGATCGGTGCTCGGTCTCGACCCGGGCCCGCTCGGCCGGCTCGCTGTCGAGGTCGCCGGCCCTGCGGAGCCGCGGGATCACCCGGGCGAGGAGCTCGTGACGGCGGCTGGGCATGCGGGCAGCGTAGGGGCCCGGCTGCAGCAGCAGTACGCTGGCGGCACAAGACAGGGGAGCACGCGCAGGCGTGCTGAGAGTGCGGACCAGCCGCAGACCCTACGAACCTGATCCGGTTAGCACCGGCGATAGGGAGTCACCATGCACCAGTCATCCGTTCGCGCTGCCCTCACGACGGCGGTGGCCGCTCTGGCCCTCGCCGGCTGCAGCCTCAGCGGCGGCGACCCGTCGGGGCCGACGACCTCGGCGGCCGACGGGTCCGACGGCACGACCGGCGGCACCGTCGTCCTCGCCACCCACGAGTCCTTCGCCCTGCCGAAGAAGCTCATCCGCCGCTTCGAGGAGGAGAGCGGCTACACCCTCGAGGTCCGCGCAGCCGGTGACGCCGGCACGCTCGCCACCAAGCTCAGCCTGACGGCGGACAACCCGATTGCCGACGCCGCCTTCGGCATCGACAACACCTTCGCCTCGCGACCGCTCGGCGAGGGCGCGTTCGCGCCGGTGACGCCGTCGGTCACCCCGCCCGAGGAGTACGCCCTCGCGGAGGGCGGCGACCGGCTCGTACCGATCGACTCGGCGAGCGTGTGCGTCAACGTCGACACCGCCTGGTTCGACGCCGAGGGGCTCGAACCCCCGCAGATGCTCGACGACCTCACCGACCCGGCGTACGCCGACCTGCTGGTGACGCCGGGCGCCTCGACGAGCAGTCCGGGCATGGCGTTCTTCCTCGCGACGGTCGCCGAGCACGGCGACGACTGGCCCGCGTACTGGACCGACCTGCTCGCCAACGGCGCCAAGGTCGTCGACGGTTGGGAGGACGCCTACTACGGCGACTTCACCGCCGGGTCCGAGACCGGCACCCGCCCGATCGTCGTGTCCTATGACTCCTCCCCGGCGTTCACCGTGAAGGACGGCCGGACCACGACGGCGGCCCTGCTCGACACCTGCTTCCGCCAGGTCGAGTACGCCGGCGTGCTGGCCGGCGCCGACAACCCCGAGGGCGCGCAGGCGCTCATCGACTGGATGCTCAGTGACGAGGTGCAGAGCGCCCTGCCGGAGTCGATGTACGTCTTCCCCGTCATGCCCGGCGCGACGGTGCCGGACGACTGGGCCGAGTTCGCCCCGCAGCCCACGGACCCGTACGAGGTCTCGCCGGAGGAGATCGCCGCGAACCGCGAGCAGTGGCTGACGGAGTGGACCGACGTCGTGTCGCGATGAGTCTCGATACGACCGCGCTCGTTCCTCGCGCGGTCACTCGACCACCGAATCGGAGGGTCGTCGGGCTCCTGCTGCTGGCCGCGGGGCCGGTGCTGGTGCTCGGCCTGCTCTTCGTCCTCCCGGTGACGGGCATGGTCGCGGAGGGGTTCGTCGTCGACGGCCGCTTCGCCCCCGGCGCCGTGCTCGAGGTGCTGGCCCGCCCGCGCGTGCACCGGGTCGCGTGGTTCACCGTGTGGACCTCGGGCGTCGCGACCGCCCTCGCCGTCGTCCTCGGCCTGCCGGCGGCGTACGCCCTCCACCGGCTCGCGCTGCCCGGCCGCGCCGCGGTGCGCGCCGCGCTGCTGGTGCCGTTCGTCCTGCCGACCGTCGTCGTCGGGGTCGCCTTCCGCCAGCTGCTGGGGGAGGGCGGGCCGCTCGGGTCGCTCGGCCTCGACGGCACGCCGTTCGCCATCGTCTGCGGGCTGGTCTTCTTCAACGTGGCCGTCGTGGTGCGCACCGTCGGCGTCGCGTGGGAGGCCCTCGATCCCCGGCCCGGCCAAGCCGCGGCCGCGCTGGGGGCGTCGCCGTCGCAGGTGCTGCGCACCGTGACGCTGCCTGCCCTGCGGCCGGCGATCGTGGGCGCCGCGAGCATCGTCTTCCTGTTCTGCGCGACGGCGTTCGGCATCGTGCTGACCCTCGGCGGCGTCCGCCACGCGACCGTCGAGACCGAGATCTACCTGCTGACCACGACCGTCTTCGACCTGCAGGCCGCGGCCGCACTCTCGGTGCTGCAGATCGTCGTGGTGGTCGGGCTCCTGGCGCTCGCCGCGCGACTGCGGGCCGTGCCGGACCCGACTGCCCACCGGACGGCGACGCCCGCCCGGCCAGTACGTCGTGGCGACACGCCCGTCGTGGTCGCGACGCTGCTCGTGCTTGCGGCGATGCTCGTGCCGATCCTCACGCTGGTCGTCGGCTCGCTGCGTGTCGACGGCGGATGGGGCCTGGCCAACTACCGCGCGCTGTCCGGGACCGGGGACGACCAGGCGCTCCTCGTGCCCGTCACCTCGGCCCTGGCGACCAGCCTGCGTACGGCCGTCGACGCGACCTGGATGGCCCTGCTCGTCGGCGTTGTCGTCGCCGCGATCGTCACGCGCCGCTCGCACTCGGTCGCCGAGCGCCGGGTGCGCTCGACGCTCGACGGCTTCTTCATGCTGCCGCTCGGGGTCAGCGCGGTGACGCTCGGCTTCGGCTTCCTGATCACCCTCGACCAGCCGCCGGTGGACCTCCGCGACTCGCCGTTCCTCGTGCCGATGGCCCAGGCCCTCGTCGCGCTCCCACTGGTCGTACGGACGCTGACGCCGGTGCTCGGCGGCATCGACGACCGGCAGCGCCAGGCCGCCGCGTCGCTGGGTGCGTCGCCGTGGCGCACCCTGCTGACGGTCGACCTGCCGGTGGCGTGGAAGCCGACGCTCGCCGCGGGTGGCTTCGCGTTCGCGGCGTCGCTGGGCGAGTTCGGCGCCACCTCGTTCCTCGCGCGCGACGACAGCCCGACGCTGCCCGTCGTGATCTTCCGGCTCATCGGGCACCCCGGCGCGATGAACTTCGGGATGGCCCTCGCCGCCTCCGTCGTCCTCGCCGCCACGACCGCTGTCGTGATGCTCGCCGTCGAGCGGCTGCGCGTGCCCGGTGTGGGAGCGTTCTAGCGATGCTGAACCTGACGGACGTGACCGTTTCCTACGGCGAGACCACCGCCGTCGACGACGTGTCCCTCGACCTCGCCACCGGTCAGGTGCTCGCGGTGCTCGGTCCCTCCGGCTGCGGCAAGTCCACCCTGCTCCGCGCGGTCGCCGGCCTCGAGCCGGTCGCGTCGGGCTCGATCGCCTGGGACGGCACCGACCTCGCGGGCACGCCGACCCACAAGCGCGGGTTCGCGCTGATGTTCCAGGACGGCCAGCTCTTCGCCCACCTGACGGTGGCCCGCAACGTGGCGTACGCCCTCCGGCTGCGGCGTACGCCCTCGGCCCGGACGGCCGCCCGGGTCGGCGAGCTGCTCGAGCTGGTCGGGCTCGCGGGCTACGACGACAGGCTGCCCGGCACCCTGTCCGGCGGCGAGCGGCAGCGGGTCGCGCTGGCCCGCGCCCTGGCGGTCGAGCCGCGGCTGATCCTGCTCGACGAGCCGCTCTCGGCCCTCGACACGAACCTGCGCGAGCGGCTGGCGGGCGACCTGCGCACGATCCTCCGCGCTGCCGGCACCACCGCGCTCCTGGTGACGCACGACCACGAGGAGGCCTTCGCCCTCGCCGACCGCCTCGCGGTGATGCGGGACGGGCGGGTCGTGCAGTCGGGCGCGATCGACGAGGTCTGGCGCGAGCCGGTCGACGAGGCGACGGCCCTGTTCCTCGGCTACGCCCGGGTCGTACGAGGCGACGCTGCGAGCCGGGTGCTGGCCGCGGCGGGGATGCCCCCGGCGTACGCCGTCGCGCTGCGCCGCTCGGCGCTGGTGCTCGACGAGGCGGGCACCCTCGCGGCGCGCGTCGAGTCGGCGCGGGTGACTCCCGAGCAGGTGCGCCTCGTCGTGGAGGTCGACGGCATCGGCGTCCTCGACGCGGTCGCGCCGCTGGGCAGCCGGGTGTCGCCCGGCGACGAGGCCACGCTCCGCGTCGATGTGACACGTCTCGCGGCTCTGCCGCTCACGCCGATCAGGTCAGCGCCTTGACCGCTCCCTAGACTGACCCGCGTGTATCGACCCGCCTATGCCCTGCTCGTGGGAGTCGCCGCCACCATGGGCGCTCTCGCGCTGGCGGCGTCCCTCACCCTCGACCGGCCGCTCGTCGACCCCGAGGGCTTCCTGGGCCCGGCCGTCGTACGCCTGCCGCTGATCGTGCTCGGCGCCTTCCTGCTCGACCTGCTGCCTCGCACGCTGTACGGCTCGCGGATGAAGCCGGCGCTGATGCCGGCGATCGCCAAGGAGCGGGTGCGCACCCACTGGGACCGTGAGCGGATCACCCTCACGGTGCTCGGGCTGGTGTCCTTCTACATCACCTACGTCTGCTACCGGAACCTCAAGTCGTTCCTCCCGTTCATCATGGGCGAGGACATCAAGGACAAGTACGACCGCTCACTGCACCTCGTCGACCGCGCGCTGATGTTCGGCCACGAACCGGCGACGATCCTCCACACCATCTTCGGCTCGGGGATCTCCGCGCACTTCCTGTCGACGATCTACCTCTGGTTCCTGCCGCTGGTGCCGCTGGCGCTCGCGGCCTGGCTGGTGTGGTCGCGCAACATCACCTTCGGCTACTGGTTCGCCACGTCCCAGTGCCTGGCGTGGGCGCTCGGCACCGCGTCCTACTACGCCCTTCCGACCCTCGGGCCGGGCTTCAGCTACAGCTACCTCTACACCGACCTCCCCGTCACCGGCTCGAGCCAGCTGATGAAAGCGCTGTCCTACGGACGCAGTGGAGTGATCCGTGACGGCCTCGAGGGCTCCGTCCAGTCCGTTGCCGGCTTCGCGTCCCTGCACGTCGCGATCACCCTGCTGGTGGCGCTGATGGTGCAGTACACGCTCCGCAACCGGATCCTCCACATCGTCTTCTGGGCCAACTTCGCGATCACCGTCGTCGCCACCCTCTACTTCGGCTGGCACTACATCGCCGACGACCTCGCCGGCGTCGTCATCGCCCTCTTCTCCTTCTGGCTCGGCGGACTCGCGAGCGGGCAGAAGTTCGACCGGCACGGGTTGGCCTCCCACCCGACCTCCACGACCTCCCAGGTTCCCGTCGACGCCGAGTGAGGCGTCCGTACGTGTAGGAGTCCCCGCTTAAGCGGTGACTCCCGCGCTCCTGTGCTGTTGCAACGGCCGATATGCGCAGGAGTTCGCACACCTCGAGGTCGGTCGCGGGAGAACTACATTGTTGTAGTTTGCAAGCCGACACGCCGGTGGCAGGTGAAGGAATTGGGGAAAGTGTTCCCAGTGTGACGAAAGTTCTCTAACGTGGCTCGCGTTGCCCGTGCGAAGGGGAAGTCGCACGGGCGTCCGAGACCCCGAGGGAACCCCCGTGCCCGTCGCTCCACCGCTCCGCCACGCACCCGCGCCGCGTCGTACGACGTCGCGCTGGGCGATGGCCGTGGTCGTCGTGGCCGGTCTGGCGCTGGGTGGGCATGGGGCCGCCTTCGCCGACGACGACTCGGTGCCCACCGAGGCCGACGTCTCCGCCGCGAAGCGGGAGGCGGCCGACAAGGGTCGCGACGTGGCCGCGGTGCAGGCCGACCTGATCCGGGCCAACCTCGCGCTCGACGGCGCCGGTGACCGTGCCGCCCAGGCCGCCGAGGCGTGGAACGGTGCCCGGTGGCGTGCCGAGGAGGTGCGGCAGGAGGCGTCCGACGCGCAGGACGCGGCCGACGCCGCCCGTGACGACGTCGCCGAGCAGCGCGAGCTGTACGCGTCGACGGTCGTCCGCTCGTACGAGGAGTCCTCGCAGATCCAGGGGCTCTCCGCCGTGGTCGAGGCCGACGGCATCCAGTCGCTCATCGACCGCAGCATCACGGTGAGCAACACCTCGCAGGTGCTCGACCAGCAGTACGACGCCTTCAGAGCTGCCTCCGCGGTCGCCGACGTCACCGCCATCACCGCCGAGCAGGCCGCCGAGCGCGCGACCACGGCCGAGCTCGAGGCCGAGCAGGCCCGCGACGCGGCCGCCGAGGCGCAGGCCGAGGCCGGCACGCAGGCCGAGGAGATCTCGGCGACCAAGGCCGACCTGATCGCCGAGATGGCGGAGCTCGAGGGCATCAGCGTCCGGCTGGCGGAGAAGCGCCAGAGTGCGCTCGAGAAGGCCGCGGCCGAGGCTGCTGCCGCCGCCGCGCAGGCCGAGGCGGAAGCCCAGGCGCAGGCCGAGGCGGAAGCCCAGGCCCAGGCCGAGGCGGATGCCCAGGCCCTTGCCCAACAGCAGGCCCAGCAGACCCCTACGCCCACACCCACGCCGTCCAGCAAGCCGACGCCCACCAGCAAGCCGACGCCGACCCCCACCGCGAGCCCCACGCCGACGCCCACGGCCACCCCGACCCCGACCCCGACGCCGACCGCGACCCCCACCCCGACCGTCACGCCGACGCCCACCGTCACCCCCACTGTCACCCCCACCGTCACCCCGCCGACCACCCCGCCGCCCGCACCGGGTGGCGGCGCGCCGGCGGCGATCGCCTTCGCGGCCTCGCAGATCGGCAAGCCCTACGCGTACGGCGCTTCGGGCCCCGACTCGTGGGACTGCTCCGGCCTGACCGCGGCGGCGTGGGCCCAGGGCGGCAAGGCGATCCCGCACTACTCGGTCGCGCAGTACACCCAGTCGACGCGGATCACTGCGGCCCAGCTGGCGCCCGGCGACCTGGTGTTCTGGGGCTCGTCCAGCAACCCGACCTCGATCTACCACGTCGCGATCTACATCGGCGACGGCCAGATCATCCACGCGCCGCGTACGGGCCGCGACGTCGGCCAGGAGTCCATGTACTACTGGCGAACCCCCAACTTCTTCGCGCGGCCCTGAGGGGGACGTGCGCCCCTCTCGTGGGTAGGGGCGCGCGTCACCTCACCTTGCGGGCGAAACGGGCGGCGAGCTCGCCGGGGTCGAGCTCGCCGTCCAGCACGAGCCGGGTCGGCCAGGCCGATGTGTCGATGTCGGACAGCTCCTCGAAGAGCGCGAGGTCCCTGGCGTACGTCTCCGCGAGCCGGCTGACGTCGTCGGCCGTGGGTGCCGTGCCCGGCACCAGCTCGGCGCCTGCGTGCCAGTTCCGCAGCGGCGGCACGCGCTCGAAGCGCGGCAGCTCGAGGAAGTCGGTGGTGCGGTGGACCGTGGCCTCGAAGTCGCCGAGCATGTCGCGCAGCTCGAGCAGCAGCCACTGCTGTCGACCGAACAGCTCGAAGCCGCGTTGCAGCTGCTCGCCGTAGAACCCGCGGGCGATGCCGGTCATGTGCCGCCACCGCATCGTGCGTACGTCGTCGGGCACCTCGTCGGGCAGCGAGGTGTGCGGCCACTCGGTGAGGAAGTCGGGCCAGTCCGGCCAGGCGAGGTTGCGCGAGCGCAGCATCACCCAGTGGGAGAACAGCCGCTCGAGCGGGTCGCGGAAGACCGCGACCAGCGGCATGCCCGTGTCGAAGGCGTGCATCCGCTCCAGCGCGTGCGGCCAGTAGAGATAGGTCGGCGAGGAGTCTCCGACGAGGCGGTGGATCGGCGCCCGCCGCGGCGCGGTGTAGTCGCGGCCGTAGTCCGGCGCCGACCAGTCGACGGTCTCGTCGTCGAAGTAGTGGCGCTCCTTGTCCGGCGGCTGGCACACGAGCCGGTGCTGGTTCAGCGTCACCGCCAGCGTCGACGTGCCGCCCTTCTGCACGCCCACGATCGCGTAGTTGTAGGCCATCGTCCCCAGGTGATCGCCCGGAGGGGTGGCTTCTGACACGTTCATCGCGGCGAACCTACCTGCAGGACTACTTTGTCGGTATGGCCACCGAGCAGGTCCCGCCCCTCGCGGACGAGATGCCCACTGTCCAGCCCGAGCCCGCCCGGGTGCGCAGCGACGAGAGCGGGGTCCATGCCGGCGACAAGGGCTACCAGCAGCCCGAGGTCGACGTCGCCGCCCTCCGTACGCTCCTCGACGGCCGCTACGCCGAGGTGCGCGACCTGGTGCGGGCCAACCTCGCCGAGCACGCGCAGGTGCTCGTCGACGAGGAGGAGATGTCCACCGCCGACTTCCGTGAGCGAGTCAAGGACGTCGTGGTGATGATGGCGGGCACCGGCCAGACCGGGATGGGCTTCCCCGAGGAGTACGGCGGGGGCGGCGACATCGGCGCCTCGATCGCCGCCTTCGAGACCCTCGCGATGGGCGACCTGTCGGTGCTGGTCAAGGTCGGCGTGCAGTTCGGACTCTTCGGCGGCGCGATCCTCCAGCTCGGCACGAAGACCCACCACGACGCCCACCTCGCCGACCTCGTGAGCGGCCGCACCATGGGCTGCTTCGCGATGACCGAGAGCGGCCACGGCTCCAACGTGCAGGCCCTCGGCACCGTCGCGACGTACGACACCGCGACCGAGGAGTTCGTCATCACGACTCCCGACGACGCGAGCCGCAAGGACTACATCGGCAACGCGGCGGCCCATGCCGAGCTCGCCGCGGTGTTCGCGCAGCTCGAGGTCGACGGCGAGCGGCACGGCGTGCACGCCTTCGTCGTCCCGATCCGCTCCGGCGGGCAGGTCGTCGACGGCGTACGCATCGAGGACTGCGGACCCAAGATGGGCCTCAACGGCGTCGACAACGGACGCATCTGGTTCGACGGCGTACGAGTGCCGCGCACAGCCCTGCTCAACCAGTTCGCCGAGGTCACCCCCGAGGGCCGCTACCTCTCGCCGATCGAGAACCCCAACAAGCGGTTCTTCACGATGCTCGGCACCCTCGTGCAAGGCCGCGTCTGCGTCGGCGGGGCCGGGATCAACGCCGCGAAGGTCGCGCTGACCATCGCCACCCGCTACGCCGTGCGCCGCCGCCAGTTCGAGGCGACCTCGCCCGACGAGGAGCAGGTGCTCCTCGACTACGGCATGCACCAGCGCCGGCTGCTGCCTCTCGTCGCGCGGACGTACGCCCTCCACTTCGCGCAGGAGGTCGTCGCCGGCCAGCTCCACGACGTCTTCTCCGGCCCCGGTCCCAACGAGGAGGGCGACGACGAGCACGCCCGGCGGATGCTCGAGTCCCGGGCCGCGGCCACGAAGGCTCTCGGCACCTGGCACGCGACGCACGCCATCCAGGAGTGTCGCGAGGCGTGCGGCGGCGCGGGCTACATCAGCGAGAACCGGTTCACCGCGCTCAAGGCCGACACCGACGTCTTCACCACCTTCGAGGGCGACAACCACGTCCTGCTGCAGCTGGTCGCCAAGGGCCTGCTCACCGACTACGCCGGTGAGTTCGAGGACATGGACCAGCTCGGGATGGCCCGCTTCGTGGCCGGGCTCGCGGTCGAGACCGTCGTCGAGCGGACCTCGGTGCACAAGCTCGTGCAGTCGGTGCGCGACCTACTGCCCGGCGGCGACCGGTGGGACCAGGAGGCCGGCCTCCTCGACCCCAACTACCAGCTGGCCATGCTGCGCTTCCGCGAGGAGCACATGATCGGCGGCGTCGCGCGGCGGCTCAAGCGCGGCATCGACCAGGGATCCAACCCGGGCGCCGTCTTCTCCCGGGTGCAGGACCACGTGATCGCCGCGGCCCGCGCCCACGCCGAGCGGCTGGTGCTCGAGGCGTTCGTCGCGAAGGCCGCCGAGCTCCCCGACGGCGACCTCAAGGTCGCCGTCAACCTGCTCTGCGACCTCCACGCGCTCAGCACGATCGAGGCCGACCGCGCCTGGTTCATGGAGCACGGCCGGCTCTCGAGCGCCCGCTCCAAGGCGATCAGCCGTGAGGTCGGCTCGCTGTGTCGCAAGATCCGGCCGCTCGCCGTTGACCTCGTCGACGCCTTCGGGGTGCCGGAGGAGGTGCTGCGCAGCCCCGAGCTGCTGACCTGGACCGACACGGGCCCGGCGTGAGCCCACGCAGGACGAGGTTGCCCGGGCTGGGTGGCTGGAGCGACGACCCGCTGTGGTCCTACGTCTACCCCTGGCTCGTCGAGCACCCGCACGTCGGAGGTCCGGCGTGGCGCGCGGGCACCGGCAGCGACCTGCGCCTGATCGACGAGGCCGCGGCCGAGCTCGGAACCCTGCCCGCCGGGGCGCGCGTCCTCGACATCCCCACCGGATCGGGCGTCGCGCTGCGTGGGCTGCGGCCCGGTCAGGGCGTACGCGTCGTGGCCGCCGACATCTCGCCCACCATGCTGGCGCGGGCGCTGGACTCCGCGGCACGGCTCGGGGTGGCCGACCAGGTGATCACGACCGTGGCCGACGTCGGCGAGCTGCCCTTCGACGACGGCACCTTCGACCTCGTCGCGTCCTTCACCGGGCTGCACTGCTTCCCCGACCCGCGGCAGGCGATCCGCGAGATGGTACGGGTGCTGGCGCCCGGCGGCGCGATCACGGGCAGCTCGATCTTCACCGACACCGGCGCGCGCTACGGGCCGCTGCGACGAGGCGGCGCGCGGGCCGGGATCCTCGGCCCGATGTGCACCTCCGGCGAGGCGCGTCGCTGGCTGCAGGCCGCCGGGTGCGACACGGTAGACCTGCGGATCCACGGCGCGTTGGGCTACTTCCGCGCCACGAAGGAGGGGACACGATGACCTTCGGAGGACTGCCGACCCGCTGGGAGCCGTCGGGCGCGAGCCGCGGCGTCGCCCTGATCGCGCCCGGCCGGGCGTACTCACCGAGCGCGCCGCTCCTGGAGCTCGCGCGCCGGGCCCTGCTCCAGCACGGCTTCACCGTCCAGCAGCTCTGGTGGGACTCCACCACCCGCGGCGACGACGACGAGCCCGAGCCGTGGGTACGCCGCCACGTGCAGGCCGCGCACGCCGCCGAGGACGCCGACCACGTGCTGGTCGTCGGCAAGTCGCTCGGCACCCTCGCCGCGTCGTACGCCGCCGAGCTCGGGCTCGACGCGATCTGGTTCACCCCGCTGCTGGTCGAGCCGGAGGTGGCCGAGGCCATCGCGGCCAACGCCGGCCGTCAGCTCCTCGTCGGCGGTCTGGCCGACGATCTGTGGGATCCAGCCATTGCCCGCGAGCTCGCCGAGGCCGGCTGCGAGGTGCTCGAGGTCCCCGACGCCGACCACAGCCTGGCCACCGACGACGCGGTCCGCACCGCTGAGATCCACCTCGAGGTCGCCCGAGCCGTCGAGGCCTTCCTGTCACAGGTCTGACCCTGGCGACCTCCGGCGGACGCTGTAACGCCGGGTTAGTTGCTGTACCCACCCCCGTGCTCCGGGGTGGGTACACGTCATAACCCGGCGTTACAGCGCGACGGGCCGGCGGCGTTCGCGCTGGGCGAACCCAGAACCGGAATCCCTCTCCGGTTCCCGGGCGTTGGACAGGACATGACGCAGAACCTCTCCCTCCCCGTGGTGTTCCTCCACGACACCGTCGTGCTGCCCGGCATGGTGGTGCCCATCGAGTTCGACGACTCCGCCCGCGCGGCCATCGACGCCGCCCGCCTCGCCCACGACGGCGAGCCCGACACCGAGCCGACCCGGGTGCTGGTCGCCCCCCGCCTCGAGGACCGCTACGCCACCCACGGCGTCGTCGCGGTCGTCGACAAGATCGGCCGCTTCGCCGGCGGCAGGCCGGCCGCCGTGCTCCGTGCCGAGCGCCGCGTCGCCATCGGTGCGGGCGTGACGGGACCCGGCGCCGCCCTCTGGGTGGAGGCCGAGACGGTCCCGCGGACGGCCGACACCGACGAGCTGCGCGCCCTCGCGGAGGACTACCGCGCGCTCGTGGTCTCGATCCTGGAGCGTCGGGAGGCGTGGCAGGTGATCGAGAACGTCCGCAACGTCGAGGACCCGGACGCCCTGGCCGACATGTCGGGCTATGCGCCCTACCTCAGCGACGACCAGAAGCGGCAGGTCCTCGAGACCCCCGACGTGGGCGACCGGCTGCGCCTCCTCGTCGACTGGACGCGGGCGTACGACGCCGAGGACGAGGTCAACGACAAGATCAGCCAGGACGTACGCGAGGGGCTGGAGAAGAACCAGCGGGAGTTCCTGCTGCGCCAGCAGCTCGCGGCGATCCGCAGAGAATTGGGGGAGGGCGAGGCTGGCGTCAAGGGCGGATCCGACGACTACCGCGCACGCGTGGAGGCGGCCGACCTGCCCGAGGCGGTGCGGGAGGCCGCGATGCGCGAGGTCGACAAGCTCGAGCGCGCCAGCGAGCAGAACCCGGAGGCCGGCTACCTCCGCACCTGGCTCGACACCGTCCTGGACCTGCCCTGGAACGTGCGCACCGAGGACTCCACGGACATCGCCGCCGCCCGCGCGGTGCTGGACGCCGACCACCACGGCCTCGACGAGGTCAAGGACCGCATCACCGAGTACCTCGCCGTGCGCGCACGCCGGGCCGAGCGCGGCCTGGAGGTCGTCGGCGGCCGCGGCTCCGGGGCGGTGATCCTGCTCGCTGGGCCTCCCGGCGTCGGCAAGACCTCGCTGGGCGAGTCCGTCGCCCGCACGCTCGGGCGGAGGTTCGTCCGCGTCGCCCTCGGCGGCGTACGCGACGAGGCGGAGATCCGCGGGCACCGCCGCACGTACGTCGGCGCGCTCCCCGGCCGCATCACGCGCGCCATGAAGGAGGCCGGCTCGATGAACCCGGTCGTCCTCCTCGACGAGGTGGACAAGGTCGGTGCGGACTACCGCGGTGACCCGGCTGCCGCACTGCTCGAGGTGCTCGACCCGGCGCAGAACCACACCTTCCGCGACCACTACCTCGAGCTCGACCTCGACCTGTCCGACGTCGTGTTCATCGCGACGGCCAACGTGGTCGAGCAGATCCCCTCGGCCCTCCTGGACCGGATGGAGCTGGTCACCCTCGACGGCTACACGGAGGACGACAAGGTCGCCATCGCCCGCGACTTCCTCGTGCCGCGGCAGCTGGAGCGGGCGGCGCTGACGCCCGACGAGGTCACCGTCTCGGACGACGCGCTCGGCGAGCTCGCGGCCAACTACACCCGCGAGGCCGGCGTACGCCAGCTCGAGCGGCTGCTGGCCAAGGCGTTCCGCAAGGCCGCGACCCGGCTCGCGACGAGCGAGGTGGATCGGCTCGACATCGACGTGCAGACCCTGACCGACCTGGTCGGCCGGCCGCGCTTCACGCCCGACAGCCACGAGCGCACCGACGTGCCCGGCGTCGCCACCGGACTGGCCGTCACCGGCCTCGGCGGTGACGTGCTCTACGTCGAGACGTCCGTGGCCGAGGGCAAGGCCGGCCTCACCGTCACCGGCCAGCTAGGCGACGTGATGAAGGAGTCGGCCTCGATCGCGCTGTCATGGGTACGGGCGCACGCCGCGGAGCTCGGCATCGCGCCGGCCGCGTTCGAGCAGTCGATCCACGTGCACTTCCCGGCGGGCTCGATCCCGAAGGACGGTCCCTCAGCCGGCGTGACGATGGTGACGGCCCTCGTGTCCCTGCTCACCGGACGACCGGTGCGCTCGGACGTCGGCATGACCGGCGAGGTGTCGCTCGCCGGCCGGGTGCTGCCGATCGGCGGGCTCAAGCAGAAGCTGCTGGCCGCGCAGCGCGCCGGGCTGACCACGGTCTTCGTCCCGGAGCGCAACCGCCCCGACCTCGACGACGTACCGGCCGAGCTGCTCGCCGAGCTCGACGTACGCCCCGTGGGGCGGGTGACCGAGATCCTGGCGGAGGCGCTCGAGCCGCAGGTCCAGGGGCTCGGGACGACGAGCAGCGCCGCCTGAGCTGAGCGCTGTACCGCCGGGTTAGTTGCTGTACCCACCCCCGAGCAAGGGGGTGGGTACAAGCACTAACCCGGCGTTACAGCGGACGGCGCCGGACGATCAGGCGTCCTCGCCGAGGCTCTCGTCGGCGATGTTGTCGAGGTCGTTGCCGTGGCCCTCGGTCTTGAACCGCTCGAAGGAGGCGTGGACCTCGGCCTCGGCCTCGACGCGGCCGACCCAGTCGGCGCCTTCGACGGACTTGCCGGGCTCGAGGTCCTTGTAGACCTCGAAGAAGTGCTGGATCTCGAGCCGGTCGTACTTCGAGACGTGGTTGATGTCGCGCAGGTGCTCGAGGCGCGGGTCGTGGCTCGGCACGCAGAGGACCTTGTCGTCGCCGCCGGCCTCATCGGTCATCCGGAACATGCCGATCGCGCGACACTCGATGAGGCAGCCGGGGAACGTCGGCTGCTGCAGGATCACGAGCGCGTCGAGCGGGTCGCCGTCCTGGCCGAGGGTGTTCTCGATGAAGCCGTAGTCGGCCGGATAGGCCGTCGAGGTGAAGAGCATGCGGTCCAGGCGGATGCGGCCGGTCTCGTGGTCGACCTCGTACTTGTTGCGCTCACCCTTGGGGATCTCCACCAGCACGTCGAACGTCAGCACGTCTTCCTCCACACTCTCCGGCACGTCATCGGGCCGGGTCGACTCACCCATCACCGCGTCCGGCGAGGAGCCCGACGCGTTGTCCTGGGGGCAGTGTCGCGCACAATGGCCCCGATGCGCGAAGCGAGAGGGTCGAAAGGTCAGGGACGTGAGGTACGCCACCTTGTGACCCACTGGCTCCCGACGGTGCTCGTGCTCGCCCTCCTCGCCGCTGGGGTCGGCGCCTACCGCTTCGAGTGGGGCCAGCGCTACCTCCCGTGGCTCGCGGCCGACCCGGTGACCGAGCCCGAGGCCGTGCTCCCTCCGGCCGGGCTCGA
Source organism: Nocardioides zhouii (assembly GCF_004137345.1). Classification (GTDB taxonomy): domain Bacteria; phylum Actinomycetota; class Actinomycetes; order Propionibacteriales; family Nocardioidaceae; genus Nocardioides; species Nocardioides zhouii. Next base: position 234,403 of record NZ_SDWV01000002.1, on the reverse strand, counting down.
CCTCCCCGAGTGGGACGTCGCCGTGGCCGACGACGAACCCGTGGTCGGGTCGGCCGACATCGCGCCCGACAAGGTGGCTGCCGCGATCGCCCCCTACGTCACCGATCCCGACCTGGGCCGGCACGTGGTCGGCGCGGTGACCTCGCTGACGCCCGGCTCGCCGGTGTGGACGACCGGCGACGGGCGCTACCTGCCCGCCTCGACCACCAAGCTGCTCACCCTCGGCGCCGCGCTGGCCACGCTCGGCCCCGACCAGACGTTCACGACGAGGGTCGTACGCGGTGCTGGACCCCGCGAGGTGGTGCTGGTCGGCGGGGGAGACCCGCTCCTGGCCAGCCAGCCGGTCGCGCTGGCCGAGGCCGAGTCGACGTACCCCGCCCGTGCCGACGTCGCCACGTTGGCCCTCACCGCGGCGGAGGCGCTCGGCGGCACGGGACGCGTACGGGTCCGCTTCGACGACAGCCTCTTCACCGGCCCGACCGACAACCCGGCCTGGCGGCGTGACTACGTCCCCGACGACATCGTCAGCCCGATCACCGCGCTCATGGTCGACAGCGGGATCGAGCCCGACCGGCTCTCCCGGTCGGACGACCCGTCCCTGGCCGCCGCTCGTGCGTTCGCGGCTGCGCTCACCGCCGCGGGCGTGCGTGTGGTCGGCGAGCCTCAGCGGGCCGTCGTACGCCCCGGGGCTGAGGAGCTGGCCAGTGTCGAGAGCGCGCCCCTGTCGGAGATCGCCGAACGGATCCTCGACGTCAGTGACAACGAGGGAGCGGAGGTCGTCGGCCACCAGGTCGGCCTCGCCGTCTCCGGCACCGGCTCCTTCGAGGCCGGCGCGGCCGCGGTGCTCGAGACCCTGGGCGGGCTCGGGATCGACGTCTCCGGCGACGAGGTGTACGACGGCTCGGGCCTCTCGCGCCGCAACCGGGTCGCCGCCACCACGCTGCTGGCACTGATCCAGCACGCTGCGGGGCCGGACGGCGACGCGCTGCGCAACCTCGTCACCGGCATGCCGGTCGCCGGGTTCACGGGCTCGCTGACCTACCGATTCGCCGACGGCCCGGCGGTCGCGCGCGGGCTGGTGCGGGCCAAGACCGGCACCCTCACCGGCGTACATGCGCTCGCCGGCATCGCCGTCGGCCGCGACGGCGAGCCGATGGCGTTCGTGTTCGGGGCCGACAAGTCGCCCCCGTTGAAGAAGGTCGACGCGCAGGAGGCGCTCGACCGCGCGGCCGCCGCCCTCGCGGCCTGCCGCTGCTCCGCCTCGGTGGTCGAGTAGGGCGAGGAACGAGCCCGTATCGAGACCCCGGCTAGGGTCGAGAGATGAACATGGTCGACTGGGACTTCGCCGTGACCGTGGGTTCCAGGCTTGCGGGGCCCGGGCCGGAGGTGTCCGCCGCGGAGGCGCTGGCCGCCGTCGACGAGCTGCGCGAGGGAGCCGACCGCTCGACCCCGCTGGTCCAGGAGTTCACCGGCCTGCGGACCGAGGCGGGCACCGCACCCGTGCTCGTCGTCGACCGCGGCGGCTGGGTCCAGGCCAACGCCGACGGCTTCGCCAAGATCCTCGCCCCGATCGTCGACAAGCTCACCGAGAAGAAGGGCGAGCCCGGCGCGATCACCGGCGCCATCGGCTCCCGCGTCACTGGCGCCGAGGTCGGGCTCATGCTCGGCTTCCTCGGCACCAAGGTGCTCGGCCAGTTCGACCCCTTCTACTCCCCGCGCGGCCGGCTGCTGCTCGTGGCGCCCAACATCGTCCACGCCGAGCGCGAGATCGGCGCCGACCCCCACGACTTCCGGCTGTGGGTGTGCCTCCACGAGGAGACCCACCGGGTCCAGTTCACCGCCAACCCGTGGCTCGGCGAGCACCTCATGGAGCAGATGAATGCCGTGGCCGGGACGATCGAGCCCAGCGCGCTCGTCGAGGGCCTGCGCCGCGGCGCGGAGGCGATCCGCAGCGGCAACGGCTCTGTCCTCGACCTCGTCTCCTCACCCGAGCAGAAGGAGATCCTCGACCGGGTGACCGGCGTGATGTCGCTGCTCGAGGGCCACGCGGACGTCGTGATGGACGGCGTCGGCCCGACGGTGATCCCGTCGGTCGAGCAGATCCGCAAGAAGTTCAACCAGCGCCGCCAGGGCGCCGGCACCCTCGACAAGCTGCTGCGTCGCCTGCTCGGCCTCGACGCCAAGATGGCGCAGTACCGCGACGGCGCCGTCTTCGTGCGCCACGTCGTCGACAAGGTCGGCATGGCGGAGTTCAACGCCGTCTGGAGCGGGCCCGACGCGCTGCCGTCGAAGGCCGACATCGCCGACCCCGACGCCTGGATCACCCGCGTCCTGTGACGCTCCACCCCGCGCTCGCGGCGGTCCGGGTCCCGGTCCGCACGGTGCTCGGTCGCCTCGAGCCGGGGGACGTGGTGGCGGTCGCCTGCAGCGGCGGCGCCGACTCGCTCGCCCTGGCCTCCGCCGCGGTCTTCGAGGGGCACAAGCTGGGTCTGCGCGTCATCGGGGTGACCGTCGACCACGGCCTCCAGGCCGGCTCGGCCGCGCAGGCCGACCGCGTCGTCCAGCAGCTCGCGGCGATGGGCGTCGACGAGACGGTGACCGCGCGCGTCCAGGTCGACGGCCTGTCCCGGCTCGGTCCGGAGGCGGCCGCGCGGGAGGCGAGGTACGCCGTGCTCGAGGAGGTCGCGGGCCGACTCGGCGCCCGTACGGTCTTGCTCGGCCACACCCTCGACGACCAGGCCGAGACCGTGCTGCTCGGCCTCGCCCGCGGATCGGGCGGCCGCTCGCTGCAGGGGATGCGACCGGCCTTCGGCGTCTTCGCGCGCCCGCTGCTCGGCGTACGCCGTGACGACACCGTGACCGCCTGCCGGGTCGAGGGCCTCGAGCCGTGGGACGACCCGCACAACGACGACCCCGCCTTCACCCGCGTCCGGGTGCGGCACCGGGCGCTGCCGGTGCTCGAGGACGAGCTCGGCCCGGGGGTCGCGCAGGCGCTCGCCCGCACCGCCGACCAGCTCCGCGACGACACCGCCCTCCTGGACGACCTCGCCGCGGGCGTGCTCGAGGCCGCCCGCCGGCCGGGCGGCCTCGACGTCGAGGCACTCGCCGCCCAGCCGCCGTCGCTGCGCCACCGCGTCATCCACCGTGCGGCCCTGGAGGCCGGCGCACCGGCCTCCGAGCTCACCCGCCACCACGTGCTCGAGGTCGACCAGCTCATCGTCGCCTGGCGCGGCCAGCGCTGGGTCGACCTCCCCGGCCACCTGCGCGCGCTGCGCCGTGACGGCCTGCTGGTGGTCGAGCCCGCCGCACCATGATGGCAGTTCGCGGCCCTCGCCACGGACCCCACGCTCACGAGTCCTCGCCCGTTCGCGAACTGCCTGCACGGTGCTTCCGGAACTGCCCCTAGGCTGCAGCCCATGGACTCGTCCCACGTGGAGCACGACCTGGTCAACATCCTCTTCACCGAGGCGCAGATCCAGCAGCGACTGGGCGAGATGGCCCTCCAGATCACCGAGGACTACGAGGGTCGCGACCTCCTCGTGGTCGGCGTCCTGCGCGGCGCGGTGATGGTGATGGCCGACCTGGCGCGGGCGATGCCGATCCACCTGGAGATGGACTGGATGGCGGTCAGCTCATACGGCTCGGGCACGAAGTCGAGCGGCGTCGTGCGGATCCTCAAGGACCTCGACACCGACATCAGCGGCCGCGACGTGCTCATCGTCGACGAGATCATCGACACCGGCCTGACGCTCAGCTGGCTGGTCAACAACCTCTCGAGCCGCAGCCCGGCCAGCGTCGAGATCGCCACGCTGCTGCGCAAGCCCGAGGCGCTGTCGATGCCGGTCGAGCCGAAGTACGTCGGGTGGGACATCCCCAACGAGTTCGTCGTCGGCTACGGCCTCGACTACCGCGAGAGGTACCGCAACCTGCGCGACATCGGCACCCTCGCGCCGCACGTCTACTCCTGATCCGGTCGCACCGCTTCACCCCTCCTGAGAGAATGGGCGCCCGAGCGACCTGTAGCGTCGCCCCACCAACTCCGAACCGGTGAAAGTTGCCTGTGAAGCGCATATTCAAGGGTCCCTGGCTGTGGATCGTCCTCTCCGCCTTCGCGGTGCTCCTGGCGATCCAGTTCCTCGCGCCCAGTGACGGCTACGAAGAGGTCAACACCTCGACCATGACGAAGTACATCTCCTCGGGCGAGGTCGACAAGATCGAGTTCAACGGCGTGGACTTCGAGATGCGCGCCACCCTCGACGACGGCGTCCGCGACGGCGGCGCCAAGGTCGTTGCGACCTACGTCACCGGTGACGAGGAGAGGTTGATCGCTGCGGTCCAGGAGCAGTACGACAAGGGCACCATCGAGTCCTTCAAGGCCGAGACCCCGTCGCCGAGCTTCATCGGCTCGCTGCTCGCGACCCTGTTGCCCTTCGCGCTGATCATCCTGCTCTTCATCTTCCTGATGAACCAGGCCCAGGGCGGTGGCGGGCGCGGTGTGATGCAGTTCGGCAAGTCCAAGGCCAAGCTCATCACCAAGGACATGCCGAAGACGACCTTCAGCGATGTCGCCGGCTGCGAGGAGGCGATCGAGGAGCTCGGCGAGATCAAGGAGTTCCTCACCGACCCGGCCAAGTTCCAGGCCGTCGGCGCCAAGATCCCCAAGGGCGTCCTGCTCTACGGCCCTCCCGGCACCGGCAAGACCCTGCTGGCCCGCGCCGTCGCCGGCGAGGCCGGCGTCCCGTTCTACTCGATCTCCGGGTCCGACTTCGTCGAGATGTTCGTCGGCGTGGGCGCCTCCCGCGTGCGCGACCTGTTCGAGCAGGCCAAGGAGAACCCGCCGGCCATCGTCTTCATCGACGAGATCGACGCCGTCGGCCGCCATCGTGGCGCCGGCATGGGCGGCGGCCACGACGAGCGCGAGCAGACCCTCAACCAGCTGCTCGTCGAGATGGACGGCTTCGACGTCCGCGGCGGGGTCATCCTCATCGCGGCCACCAACCGGCCCGACGTGCTCGACCCCGCACTGCTGCGCCCGGGCCGCTTCGACCGCCAGATCGGCGTCGACGCCCCCGACCTCAACGGCCGTCACCAGATCCTCACGGTCCACTCCCGCGGCAAGCCGATCGCGCAGGACATCGACCTGCTGAGCATCGCGCGGCGTACGCCCGGCTTCACGGGTGCCGACCTGGCCAACGTGCTCAACGAGGCTGCGCTGCTCACCGCGCGCGGCAACCAGAAGCTGATCACCGATGCCGCCCTCGACGAGGCGATCGACCGCGTCATCGCGGGCCCGCAGCGTCGTACGCGCCTGATGAGCGAGCGCGAGAAGCTGATCACCGCCTACCACGAGGGCGGCCACGCCTTGGTCGCCGCGGCGCTGCCCGGCACCGACCCCGTGCACAAGGTGACGATCCTGCCGCGCGGTCGCGCGCTCGGCTACACGATGGTGCTGCCCGACCGCGACAAGTACTCCCAGACGCGCAGCGAGATGCTCGACAACCTCGCCTACATGCTCGGCGGGATGGCCGCGGAGGCGCTGATCTTCCACGACGTCACCTCGGGCGCCGGCAACGACATCGAGAAGGCGACCGGCCTCGCCCGGGCGATGGTCACGCAGTACGGCATGACCGAGCGCCTCGGTGCGGTCAAGCTCGGCGAGAGCAACTCCGAGCCCTTCCTGGGCCGCGACATGGGCCACACGCGCAACTACTCCGAGGAGACCGCAGCCGCGGTCGACGGCGAGATCAAGAAGCTGCTCGGCCACGCCCACCAGGAAGCCTTCGAGATCCTCGATCGCAACCGCGACGTGCTCGACACGCTGGTGCTGGCGCTCCTCGACAAGGAGACGCTCGACAAGGCCGAGATCGCCTCGATCTTCGAGGCGCTGCGGATGAGCCCGGCGCGTCCGGCGTGGACGGGCTCGCCCGAGCGCGTCCCCTCGACGATCCCGCCGGTCGACATCCCGCAGGAGATCCGCGACCGCGTCCACGCGGGAGCGGTCGCCCAGGAGGAGGAGACCCGCAGCGGCGGCGTGATCCTGACGCCGCCGGGTGCCGGGGGAGACATCCACGGTGCGCCTCAGGCCGGCCCCGACTCCCCGACTCCGCCCAGTCCGGACGCACCGTGACCGACCCCGTCACCGTGCCGGAGCGCTCGCCCGAGGACGTGCCCGACTTCGACCACCCCCGCGCCGAGGCGGCGATCCGCGAGCTGCTCGCGGCGATGGGCGAGGACCCGACCCGCGAGGGCCTGCTCGACACCCCGGCGCGCGTCGCCCGGGCGTACGCCGAGCTGACGCAGGGCCTGCGCCAGACCGCGCACGACGTGCTCACCACCACCTTCGACCTCGGCCACAACGAGATGGTGCTGGTGCGCGACATCGAGCTGTGGTCGATGTGCGAGCACCACCTCGTGCCGTTCACCGGCGTCGCCCACGTGGGCTACATCCCTGCCGTGACGGGCAAGATCACGGGCCTGTCCAAGCTCGCCCGGCTCGTCGACGTCTACTCCAAGCGCCCGCAGGTGCAGGAGCGGCTGACCACGCAGATCGCCGACTCGCTGATGGAGATCCTCGAGGCGCGCGGCGTCGTCGTGGTGATCGAGGCCGAGCACCTCTGCATGACGATGCGCGGGGTGAAGAAGGCCGGCGCCCGGACGATCACGTCGGCCGTGCGCGGCACGATGCTCACCGACCAGGCCACGCGTGCCGAGGCGATGGCGCTGATCCGCTCAGGCACCAGGTGAGCGAGGGCACCTCGCCCCGCAGGCCCCAGGTGATGGGGATCGTCAACGTCACCCCCGACTCCTTCTCCGACGGCGGCCAGCACGACACGACCGAGTCCGCGGTCCGCCACGGCAGGCTCCTGCTCGCGCAGGGCGCCGACCTCGTCGACATCGGCGGCGAGTCCACCCGCCCCGGCGCCACGCGGCCGCTGGTCGCCGAGGAGCTCGACCGCGTGGTCCCGGTGATCCGCGAGCTCGCCGGCGAGGGCGCGCTGGTCTCCGTCGACACGATGCGGGCCGAGGTCGCCGAGGCGGCGCTCGATGCGGGCGCCCGGATCGTCAACGACGTCTCCGGTGGCCTCGCCGACCCGCGGATCCTCGACGTGGTCGCCGGGTCCGATGCGACGTACGTCGCGATGCACTGGCGCGCGCACGCCGACCGGATGCGCGACTTCGCCGACTACGAGCCCGACGGCGTCGTGGAGTCCGTACGCCGTGAGCTGGGCGAGCGGCTCGACGCCGCAGAGGCCGCCGGCATCCCGCGCGAGCGGATCGTGCTCGATCCCGGGCTGGGCTTCGCCAAGCGGCCGCACCACAACTGGGAGCTGCTGGCGGCGCTCGACGTGCTGGCAGGGCTCGGCTGCCCGCTCCTGGTCGGCGCCAGCCGCAAGTCGTTCCTCGGGTCCCTGCTGGCAGACGAGGGCAGTCCCCGACCGGTCGACGAGCGCGAGCACGCCCACGCCGCACTCGTGGCGCTGCTGGCCGCCCGCGGCGTCGACTACCTCCGCGTGCACGACGTACGCGCCACCCGCGACGCGCTCGCCGTCGTTGCGGCGATGTCCCCCGACGAAGGAGAAGAGCGATGACCGACGAGCTGTCCGTGACCGGGATCGAGTGCTTTGCCCATCACGGTGTCTTCGACTTCGAGAAGCGGGACGGCCAGACCTTCGTCGTCGACCTCGTGCTCGGCCTCGACACCCGCGGGGCGGCCGCGTCGGACGACCTGGCGCAGACCGTGAACTACGGCACGTTGGCGCTCGACGTGAAGGCCGCGGTGGAGCGCGATCCGGTCGACCTGATAGAAACCGTGGTCCAGCGCATCGCCGATGTGTGCCTGTTGGAGAGTCGTGTTGAATGGGCGCGAGTCACGCTCCACAAACCTGATGCACCCATCGACGCGACGTACTCGGATGTCGCGCTGACGATCACCAGAACGCGAGGCAACGCTCATGACTGAGACCCCCAACCCCAACATCGTGGACACCGACTCCCTCACCGGCGAGATGCACCCGATCCGCCGCGTGGTCCTCGCCCTCGGGTCCAACCTCGGGGAGCGCCTCGCGTCCCTGCAGGGCGCGGTGGACGCACTCGCCGACACCCCCGACTTCTTCGTCACCGGCGTCTCGCCGGTCTACGAGACCGACCCGGTCGACGCGCCCGAGGGCTCCGGCCCCTACCTCAACGCCGTGCTGCTGGCCGACACGACGCTCCCCGCCGCCCGCCTCATGGAGCGAGCGCTGGCCGTCGAGGACGCCTTCGAGCGCGAGCGCAGCGAGGTCCGCAACGCGCCCCGCACCCTCGACGTCGACCTGATCGTGGTGGGCGACCGGCGCTCCAACGAGGACTTCCTCCGCCTGCCCCACCCGCGCGCCCACGAGCGTGCCTTCGTCCTCCAGCCGTGGCACGACCTCGAGCCCGACGCCGTCTTCCCCGACCGTGGCCCGATCGCGGACCTGCTCGGCGCGACGGACTCCACGGGAGTGCGCAAGCGCGAGGACATCGCGCTCGAGGTCGAATGACCACGACCGAATGAGCGAGACCGCGTGAGCGAGACCGGTCCGGAGGACCCTCCGGAACCGCGCGGCACGCTCCACCCCACCTCCGCCCGCGCCCTCACGGCCTGTGTCGTCGTCGGGCTGCTCGGCGGGTGGGCGATCCACCCCGTCATGAGCCGCGTCGCCGGCCGCCCGCCGCTCGTGTCGTGGACCCAGGCCCTGTCCCTGGTCCTGGTCGCGGTGATCATGGGCTTCCTCGCGTGGCACACCTGGCAGACCGTGCACGTGCGCGGCGAGCGCTTCGAGCCGCACCAGGCGATGAACCGGCTCGTGCTGGCCCGCGCGTGTGCGCTCGGGGGCGCGCTGGTCACCGCCGGCTACGTCGGGTACGCCGTCAGCTGGCTCGGTGACGGGTCCCAGCTCGCCGACCGGTGGATCCTCCGGTCGGTCGTCGCGGCTCTCGGCGGGCTCGGCGTGATGCTCGCCTCGCTCGCCCTCGAGCGTGCGTGTCGCGCCGACGGCGGTCGGCCGCAGCCCTAGTCTGACCCCATGCCTTCCCAGCAGCCCCAGCAGACACAGGCGTCACGTACGCCCGCTCGCCGGCGCCAGCGCAGCACGCGCCTGGTCGTCGCCATCGCCCTGCTCGCGGTCGCTGCCGCGGTCGTGCTCGGCGCCCTCGCGTCCTCCTCCGCCGTCCTCACCGCCGTCGCCGCCGTCCTGGCCGTGGTCGCGGGTGCCGCCGCCACGCGCATCACCCACACCGAGCTGATGCTGGCCCGGGTCGAGGCCGCGCAGGACCGCGCCGTCCAGGCCCAGGAGTACCGCGCCATCACCGAGCGTCGTACGGCCGAGTCGGCCGCGTTCGCCGCCGACATGCGCCGCAAGATCGTCGAGCGCGAGGAAGCGCTCGATGTCCTCGAGCGCGCGCTCTCCACGGCCCAGAAGAACGCCGCGGAGCAGACCGTGAAGCGCGCCCAGGAGGCCCGCCGGGCCGACTCCGCCGAGCGGGGTCGCACCACCGCCGAGCTCGGTCGCGACCAGGCCGACCACCGCGCCGCCGAGGCCATCGTGGCCGTCGCCGAGCTCGAGGCCGAGGTCGACGCCCTCCGTGCCGAGGTGGAGGCGCTCCGCGCAGCCGCCGCCCGGCGCGACCACCGCAGCGCCTGATCCGCACCTTCATCGCTCGCCTGCCGAGCGGTGTGCGAGACATGTTCTGACCCCTCGGAACCTGCGCCGCGCACCGCTGGAGCCGTACGCCCGTTGCGAGCGGTGAGTGAGACATCTTCCGAGCGCTGAGAACCTGCGCCACGCACCGCTGGTGCCGTACGCGAGCGGTGCGTGAGGAGGGCTCCGAACCGCCGGCATCCGCCTCACACACCGCCCATCGGCGTGTCCTCGTACGACGCGCCGGCGAGCGGTGGCTGAGGGGTGTTCGGCGGCCCCGGAATGCCCGTCACACACCGCTCGGCGCGGACTCCCATCCGCGTGCGGAAGGATGGTCCCTCGTGATCCCCGACGACAACCGGTTCGCGAGCGACCCCGACGACGTGCTGCCCCAGGACCCGGGCCTGCCGGAGGGCTGGGTCGCGGACGTCCCCGACGGCACGGACCACGGGACGGTCGAGCGGCTGACCGAACTCCTGCGCGCCCACGAGCGCGCCGGACGTGGGTGGGCGGGGGCCGGTGAGGAGGACGTCCTCGTCGAGGTTTCCGACCGCGGCCTGAGCACGCGCGAGAACCTCGTCGTACGCGATCCCGAGGGCCGCATCCAGGCCTGGGGGAGCGTCCACGACCGCGCCGAGGGCCGGATGCTCTTCGTGCACGTCGTCGACCGCGAGATCGACGAGCGGCTGGCCGACCGGTGCAGCGAGGTGCTCTTCGAGTGGGCCGACGCGCAGGCCAAGGCGGTCGGCGCGGCCCGCGGACTGCCGACCCAGCAGGTCGACACCGGCGCCTTCGCCGACGACGAGCGCCAGCACGGCTGGCTCGCCGACGCCGGCTTCGACCGCGTCCGCACCTGGTGGCAGATGAGCCGGTCGGTCGAGTCCGCGGAGTCCGAGCTGGTGCCCGACCCCGCGCGATGGGAGCGCAACGGCGTCGTGTTCCGGCTGGTCGAGCGGCAGGGTGACGGCCTGCCCGACGAGGCCGACCTCCGCGCCGTCCACGAGGTGCTCGAGGGCGCGTTCACCGATCACTTCAACTCCGCCGAGGAGACCTTCCACGAGTTCATCCACCGGCTGCGCGAGGACCCCGGTCACCGCTGGGACCACTGGTGGCTCGCGGAGATCATCGACGGCGACGAGCCCGAACCCGCCGGTGCCCTCGTCGGCACGGTGAGCGAGTCCTCGACGGGCCCCGACGGGTCGTACGTGTCCTACCTCGGCGTCCTCGAGTCGGCGCGGGGGCGCGGCGTCGCCACCGGGCTGCTCCGCACGATCATCGCCGACGCTGCCTCGCGGCAGCGCGACCGCGTCGGCCTCGAGGTCGACGCCGACTCACCGACCGGTGCCGACGGGCTCTACACCTCGTTGGGGTGGGGCACGAAGTACGTCACCGAGTCCTGGCACCGGGATGTGCCGGTCACGTAGAGCGCGAGGAACGAGCGCTCGGGAGACTCAGCGCAGCGACTCGCGCAGCGCGCGGTGCACCCCGGCCGGGGTGAGCACGCCGACGAAGGTCGGGCCGCGGCGTACGCCGATCATCGGCTTGTCGTCGCGGAGCATCGCGGCGAGCGCCTGCTCGAGCGAGGAGTCGATGTCGATCGCCGAGCCCAGGTCGCCGGTGGCGATGCCGTCGAGCGGCTCGAGGTGCTCCTCGCGGAGCCGCGTGACGGTCAGCGTGCGGAGGCCGCCGGCGCCGACGAAGTCGGCGACCTGCTCGTCGGCCGGGTGGGCGAGGAGCTCAGACGGTGTGGCGTACTGCGAGAGCACCCCGCCGCCGGCGAAGACGGCCACGCGGTCGCCCATCCGGATCGCCTCGTCGATGTCGTGGGTGACGAGGACGACGGTCTTGCCGAGCTCGGCCTGGAGCCGGCGGAACTCGTCCTGAAGCCGGCCGCGGACCACCGGGTCGACGGCGCCGAAGGGCTCGTCCATCAGCAGGACGGGCGGGTTCGCGGCCAGCGCACGTGCCACGCCGACGCGCTGCCGCTGACCACCCGAGAGCTCGTGCGGGTAGCGACGGGCGTACTGCTTCGGGTCGAGGCCGACGGTGTCGAGCAGCTCGTGGGCCCGCTCCCGCGCGGTCGCCTTCGACTCGCCGTAGAGCAGCGGGACGGTCATGACGTTCTGCTCGATGCGCTGGTGGGGGAACAGGCCGATCTGCTGGATGACGTAGCCGATGCCGCGGCGCAGCTCGACGGGGTCGGCGTCGGTGACGTCCTGGCCGTCGAGCCAGATGCGGCCGGTGGTGGGCTCGATCAGGCGGTTGATCATCTTCAGCGTCGTGGACTTGCCGCACCCTGACGGACCGACGAGGCAGACCATCTCGCCGCGGGCGACCTCGAGGTCGAGCTCGTGGACTGCGACCGTGCCGTCGGGGTAGGTCTTGCCCACTCCCTCGAGCCGGATCATCGCGTCGCCGCTCCGTGTAGCGTCCATGCGGTGACCTTACTGGGAGCCGCCGACGACCCGAGCTGCTACAGCCGCCTCGTCAACGACTGGGTCTGCATGGACTACGTCACCGACCGGCAGCAGGAGATCGTCGAGGCGACGATCCAGCACATCGGCATCACCGTCGTGTCCGTCGTGCTCGGGCTGCTCATCGCGTTCCCGCTCGCGCTGCTGGCGCGTCGGGTGCCGCGCCTCGAGTCGGCGATCCTCGGCATCACCACCGGGATCTACACCGTGCCGTCGCTGGCACTCTTCCCGCTCCTCGTGCCCTTCACCGGACTGACGGCGACGACGGTGGTGATAGGGCTGGCGCTCTACGCGCTGACGATCCTCGTGCGAAGCCTGCTCGAGGGGCTGCGGTCCGTGCCCGACGACGTACGCGAGTCCGCGACGGGCCTCGGCTACGGCCGCGGCCAGCTGCTGCTCAAGGTCGAGCTCCCGCTGGCTCTTCCGGTCGTGATGGCCGGCCTCCGCGTCGCCACGGTCTCGACGGTCGCGCTGACGACGGTCGGCTCGCTCGTCGCGTACGGCGGGCTGGGCAACCTCATCAAGGACGGGGTGCTCACCAACTTCCGCGCCGAGCTCTTCACCGCCTCGCTGCTCTGCGTCGTGCTGGCCTTCGCCCTCGACGCGCTGCTGGTGCTGGTGCAACGCATGCTGACGCCCTGGACGAGGGGAGTCCGCGCATGAGGGTCTTCTCCGACATGTGGGCCTACCTCTCCGACGGCGCCAACTGGGCGGGGAGCGACGGCATCGCCGCCCTCCTCGGCCAGCAGCTGCTGCTCACGGTGACGGCGCTGCTGATGGCCATGGTCGTCGGCCTGCCGATCGCCCTGTGGCTCGGCCACCTCGGTCGCGGTGGCTTCCTGGCGATCAACATCTCCAACGTGGGCCGCGCCATCCCGACCTTCGCGCTGCTGGCCCTGCTGGTCGTCGCGTCGTGGCCGGGCACCGACGTGCTCGGCCCGTACGGCCGTGCCGGGCTGGCCACGCTGATCGCGCTGACGCTCTTCGCGCTGCCGCCGATCATCACGAACTCGTACGTCGCCATGCGCGAGGTCGCGCCCGACGTCCGGGAGGCCGCCCGGGGCATGGGCATGACGGGGCAGCAGCGCTTCTGGCGGGTCGAGCTGCCGCTCGGCCTGCCGCTCGTGGTGTCGGGCCTCCGGCTCGCACTGGTGCAGGTGTGGGCCACCGCGACCATCGCCGCGCTCGTCGCCGGGCCGGGGCTCGGCCAGATCATCACCGACGGCTTCTTCCGCTCCAACTACGGCAAGGGCATCGCCGGTGCGCTGGTCGTGGCGGCGGTGGCGCTCGTCCTCGAGCTGCTGGCCGCGCTGGTCCAGCGGGCGGTCGACCCCACGCGTCGTGGCACCCCTTCAGGTGGTCACACGGACGCGTTGTCGGTGACCGGGGCTACCGTTGAGTCGCCCGCCGAATCCGTCGGCTGACGACGCACATCCGGACACGCGCAGCCGACGCTGCGGGACACAAAAGGAACACCATGCACCTCGCACGCTCCCTGGCCGCGGTCCTCGCCGCCAGCGCACTCGCCCTCACCGGCTGCGCCGGTGACGACCTCGCCGACGACAACGCCTCCGACGACTCGAGCCCGTCGGCCAGCGCCGACAAGGGCTCGGTGACCATCGCCGGCCAGAACTTCCCGGAGGCGACCCTCGTTGCCTCGATGTACGAGCAGCTCCTCGAGGACGCCGGCTACACCGTCGAGACCAAGCTCGTCGACTCCCGTGACGCCTACATGCCGACGTTCCCGGGCGATGTCGACATCGTCCCCGAGTACGTCGGCGGCATCGTCAACTTCCTCAACTCGCAGGAGAACGGCGACTCCGCCGAGCCGTTCGAGGCCGGTGACGGCCAGCAGCTGGCCGACGACGGCGCCGACCTCCTCGAGGCAGCCGGCATCGAGCTCCTCGACGTCTCGCCGGCCACCGACACCAACGCCTTCTTCGTCACCCAGGAGTACTCGGACGCCGAGGGCGTGACCACGCTCTCCGACCTCGAGGGCACGAGCGTCGTACTGGCCGCTGCCCCCGACTGCGAGGGTCGTCTCGACTGCGAGGGCGGCCTCTCCGACGAGTACGGCATCGACGTCACCAAGGTGCTCGAGCTCGGCTACGCCTCGGACCAGACCTACCAGTCGGTCATCGACGGTGAGTCCCAGCTCGGCGAGACCTCGACCACCGACGGCACCCTGGAGTCCCAGGGCCTCGTCGTCCTCGAGGACGACAAGGCGATCCAGCCCGCGCAGAACCTCGTGCCGGCGATCTCGGCCGACTTCCTCGAGGCCAACCCGGACGTCGCCGACATCCTCAACCCGCTGATGGCGGCCCTGACGACCGAGGGGCTCACCGAGCTCAACGGCCAGATGGCCGTCGACCGCGCGAAGCCCGAGGACGTGGCCAAGGAGTTCCTCGAGTCCGAGGGCCTGCTCTGAGACGTGCGGCGTATCGAGATCTAGTGAGTGACTTCGTGGTCCCGGAGTGCCAAGGCCTCCGGGGCCACGGTCGTCTCGTCGAGCACTGACGGCGGCACCCAGAGCCTCCAGTCACCCGTCGCGACGTCCTGGACGCGGGGCGCCGGTCCGTCGAGGGTGGCGACCCACTCCATCAGGGCGGTGATCTCCGCGCGCCGGTCCTCCTCGACGAGCCAGCCGGCGAGCCGGTGGACCGGCGGCAGCCCGCTGTGCACCAGCGACCGCTGGCCCCACAGCTCGAGCACACCCGCCCGCAGCAGCCGCCACCACTCCTCGGGCGCCCCGGGCACCAGCAGGAAGTAGCGCCAGAGGTCGCCCGCCAGGACCCGATCGACGAAGACCTCCTCGACCTCGGCCGAGCCGTACGCCCGCACCGAAGCCAGTGACTGGCGCTTCGTCTCCCAGCGGTCGGCGAGGTCCTGCACCGACGAGGCGCGGGTCTGGGTGATCGATCCCTCGCGGATCCGCCAGTGGTACGTCGTCTCGGGCAGCACGTCGAACCGGCCCGCGAGGAACGCGCGGGTGGTCGTCGGCTGGTCCTCGTAGCGCACGCCCTCGGGCCAGGTCAGCCCCGCGGAGTCCCAGAACGACCGGCGGAACACCTTGTTCCACGCGAACACGTCGCCGAGGATCTCGGGCCGGTCCTCGACCCGCGCGCCGCGGAGGGGCCGGTGGAGCCGGCGCATCCACGGCGGCTCGACCAGGTCGTCGCCCTCCCAGCGCACGATCGAGCCGGTGGCGAAGTCGGAGCCCGAGTCCTGGAGCGCGGCCACCAGGTCGGCGTACGCGGTGGGCGGGAGCACGTCGTCGGAGTCGAGGAAGGCGAGGTAGTCGCCGCGCACCTGCACCGTGCCGAGGTTGCGGGCCGCGCCGAGGCCGCCGTTGACCGAGTGGACAACGGTGATGCGCGAGTCGCGGTGCGCCCACTCGTCGGCGATCTCCCCGGTGCGGTCCGTCGAGCCGTCGTCGACGATGACGGCCTCCCAGCGGCGGTGCGTCTGGGCGAGGAGGGACCGGATGCAGTCGTCGAGGTAGTCCTCCACGCCCCACGCGGGGATCACCACGCCGAGAAGGGGAGCGCGGGAGAAGAGGCTCATGAGGCCGGACCCTAGCCGCCGGTAGGCTGCCCGCCGTGACTGAGCAGGCCAGAGCGATCGACGAGATGAACCCCGACGGTGTGCCGCGGAAGGTCCTCTTCGTCGCCGGTGCCGGTCGCAGCGGCACGAGCACGCTGGCGGGCGTCGTCTCCCGGCTCGGCATGCACGTCCCGCTGCCCGAGGTGCCGCCCGACGACTCCAACCCGCGCGGCTTCAGCGAGCCGCAGTGGGTGGTCGACGTCCACGACGAGTGGCTCGCCGAGGCGCTCGTGCAGGTCAGCGACTCGCGTCCCAACGCCTGGTTCGACACCGGGCGCATCTGCAGCCGCGAGCCCGCCCGGATCCGGGTCAGCGAGTGGCTCGAGCCGCACTTCGACCAGCACCCCGAGCTCGTCATCAAGGACCCGCGGCTCAGCTGGTTCCTCGGCCTGTGGCGCGTCGCCGCGATCCGCACCGGCGCCACCCCGGTCTTCGCCACGATGCTGCGCCCGCCGGCGGAGGTCGTCGGCTCGAAGCAGAAGTACTACGCCAACA
This sequence comes from Nocardioides zhouii, assembly GCF_004137345.1. Taxonomy (GTDB): domain Bacteria; phylum Actinomycetota; class Actinomycetes; order Propionibacteriales; family Nocardioidaceae; genus Nocardioides; species Nocardioides zhouii. The sequence goes on along the minus strand of NZ_SDWV01000002.1, from coordinate 218,169 downwards.
AGCTCGGCTCGGCACACCTGGCCGCGAGCTGGGTCAACATGCTGCTCCACACCGAGCGCGCCACTCGCAGCGTCGAGGGCCTGGGCGACGGCGGAGCTGGTCAGGGCCGGGTCTTCGTGCGCTACGAGGACCTGCTCACCGACTGGGTGAAGACGACCACGGCGCTCGGCCACTCCCTCGACCTCCAGACGATCATCCACACCCGCAGCGACCAGATCCGCGAGGTGCACCGCTTCATCGACCCGCACCTGCGCCGCGTCACCTCGACCCTCGACGACCTCGCCCTGCCGAAGCGGCTGCACGACCTCACCGGCCAGACGTGGGAGGAGCTCAACAAGCTCGCCGACGAGGGCGGCGACACCGCCGAGGCGCACGCGACGTTCGACCAGCTCCGGGAGGCGTACGTCGAGCTCTACGAGGAGGCCGAGGCGATCAGCCGCTCGACCGCCGAGCACGCGCGCCTCCAGGCGAGGCGCCGGGCGCGGGCCGAGGGTGCCGACGAGCCCCGCTCGCTCGCCGACCGCGTGCCCCACGACGTACGCGCCGCGATCCCGCCGTCGGTGCGGCGCGGGATGCGCAAGGCGCTGGGCCGCTCCCGCGAGCCGGGCGAGCAGTGACCGTCCCGATCGGCTCGGGGCACGGCCTCACCAACCTCGAGGGCCACGAGGACTTCGACATCGTCTGGCCATGGAACCAACCGGGCGGACTCCGCCGCGGCGCCACCGCGGTGCTGCGCGTCAAGAACGAGGCGCCCGGCCTCCGCTTCGTGCTGCCGCCGCTGCTGCGGGCGTGCGACCACGTGCTGATGGTCGACAACGGGTCGGACGACGGCACCGGCGACGAGGCGTTGCGCGTCGCCGCCGAGCACGGCCTCGCCGACCGGTTCACCCTGAAGGAGTACCCCTTCCAGGTCGCGCGCGCCGGTGGCGAGCACCTCTCCGTCAACGAGCGGTCGGTCCACTCGCTCGCCTACTTCTACAACTGGTGCTTCTCCCACGTCCGCACCCGCTACTCGTGGAAGTGGGACGGCGACATGGTCCTCACCACCGAGGGCGAGGTGTCGATGGCCGACCTGTCGTGGCAGGTCGGGATGGCCGAGGCGGTCATCCGGTTCCCGCGCCACGGGCTCTACATCGAGTCGGACCGCAAGGCCTACCTCGACCTCGGCCTGCGCAACATCGAGGAGTGGGGCTTCCCGATGAGCCCCGACTACGTCTACACCAAGGCGCCGGAGTGGGAGATCCGTACGACGCCGGACCGGATCGAGCAGTTCGCCCTGCCGCAGGGCCTCTGCGTCGAGCTCAAGTGGCTCGACGGCGACGAGTTCGCCCACTGGACCAACCCGGAGGCCTTCGCCACCTCGATCCGCAACCGCCGCAAGCGGCGCGAGTGGCTCGTGTGGAACGCGCTCCACGACGGCGAGGTCCCCGAGGGCGTCGTCGAGATCGTCGCGCCCGAGGGCGTGCACGTGGTCGACCACGTCACCCACACCTGGCTGCCCCGCGCGCCCCGCCCGTTCGTGGTCGACGACCCCGACCACGCCCAGCTCCACCTGCGCGCCTGACAGTCCGCGCCCGCGCTCGGCATCTAGGGACGTTCTGGTAGGTCGATCGAGCTCTCCACCTACGAGAACGTCCCTAGATACCCGGGCGGCGACGGGGCGTACGTCGCGGGCGACGTGGCGTGCGTCACCCCTTCGGGGCGTTCCACCGCGGAATCGGCAGGCGTACGCTCGAGGTTGATCGCAGTAGATCGGTACCCGCGAGGGACTGAAACGAAGAGGTCGACATGACGAAGCACTCCATTGGCGTGATCGGCGCAGGCCGCGTCGGCGCCGTCCTGGCCGCCGCGCTCCGCGCCGCGGGCCACGAGATCGTCTCCGCTGCCGGCGAGTCCGACGCCTCGCGCCGGCGGATCGAGGCGCTGCTTCCCGGGGTCGAGGGGGCCAAGCCCACCGACGTCGCCCGCGGGTGCGACCTCCTGCTGCTGACGGTGCCCGACGACATGTTGTCCAACGTCGTCACGATGCTCGCCGCGAGCGGAGCGATCCGCGAGGGCCAGGTCGTCGTGCACACCAGTGGGCGCCACGGCCTCGCCGTGCTCGCGCCCGCCCGCGCGGTCGGCGCCCGCACCATCGCGATGCACCCGGCGATGACCTTCACCGGCACCGCCCTCGACCTCACCCGCCTCTCCGGCTGCGTCTTCGGGGTCACCGCCGACGACGCCGACCGGGCCCTCACGGAGAGCCTCGTCGCCGACCTCGGCGGGCGCCCGATGTGGGTCCCCGAGGACCGTCGCACGCTCTACCACGCAGGCCTCGCCCACGGCGCCAACCACCTCGTCACCCTCGTCACCGAGGCCATGGAGATCCTGTCCGCGGCCGGAGCCGACGCCCCGGCCGCGACCCTGCGCCCGCTGCTCACCGCAGCGCTCGACAACGCGCTCGACCACGGCGACGCGGCGCTGACGGGCCCGATCGTCCGTGGCGACGTCGAGACGGTGCGGGCCCACCTCGCCGACCTCGTCACCACCGCGCCGCAGACGCTGCCGTCGTACGTCGCCATGGCCCGCGCCACGCTCGACCGCGCCGTCACCGACGGGCGGCTCCTGCCGATCCGCGCGTCGAAGATGCTGCGGGTGCTCGACGCCGCCGAGGTCGCCGCCCCGGTGGACCACCGCGCTCGATGACCTCGAGCCCCGTCCTCGCCCACACCCGCGAGGAGCTCGCCGACCTGCTCGCCGACGCCCGCCGGGCAGGCGCGCCGGTCGCGTTCGTGCCGACGATGGGCGCGCTCCACGAGGGCCACGCCAGCCTGATGCGTACGGCCCGCGAGGCGACGGCCGGGCCTGTCGTGGTGAGCATCTTCGTCAACCCGATGCAGTTCGCCCCGACCGAGGACCTCGACCGCTACCCCCGCACCCTCGAGGCCGATCTCGAGGTCTGCGCGGCCCAAGGGGTCGACGTGGTCTTCGCGCCCGCGGTCGAGGAGATGTATCCCGGCGGCTTCACCCACGACTCCGTCCACGACGGCGTGACGGTGGCGCCCGGTGTGCTCGCCACGATCCTCGACGGGAAGTCCCGCCCGGGACACTTCGACGGCGTGCTGACCGTCGTCGCCAAGCTCTTCGGCCTGGTCCGCCCCGACGTCGCCGTCTTCGGGCAGAAGGACTACCAGCAGCTCACCCTGATCCGGCTGATGGTCCGGGACCTCTGCCTGGGCATCGAGATCATCGGCGGCGAGACGGTCCGTGAGCCCGACGGCCTCGCGCTGTCGAGCCGCAACCGCTACCTCGACGCCGACCAGCGGCGTACGGCCGTCGCGCTGAGCCGGGCGCTGCGGGCTGCCCGGGAGCGAGCGGCGTACGGCGTGCCCGCCGCGCGCTGGGCCGCGATGTCGGTCCTCAAGGACGAGCCGGGACTCGAGCTCGACTACCTCGCCCTCACCTCGACCGACCTCGGCGAGGCACCGGAGACCGGCGAGGGCCGGATCCTGGTGGCCGCGCGCGTGGGGACGACGCGCCTGATCGACAACATGCCGATCGTGTTCGACCGGATGACTCCAGATCTCGTGACGGCGGGGACCGCATCCGCGGCCTCGACCACCTCGGAAGGGAACGGCTGAGACTGATGTTGCGCACCATGATGAAGTCCAAGATCCACCGGGCCACGGTCACCCAGGCCGACCTCCACTACGTCGGCTCGGTGACGGTCGACGAGGACCTGCTCGACGCCGCCGACCTGCTGGCCGGCGAGCTCGTCCACATCGTCGACGTCACCAACGGCGCCCGCCTCGAGACGTACACGATCGCCGGCGAGCGCGGCTCCGGCGTGATCGGCATCAACGGCGCCGCGGCCCGACTCGTGCACCCCGGCGACACCGTCATCCTCATCGGCTACGGCCAGATGGAGACCGCGGAGGCCAAGCAGCACCAGCCGCACGTCGTATTCGTCGACGCCGACAACAAGATCATGGCGACCGGCTACGACCCCGCCGAGACCTTCGGCGAGAAGTCCCTCACGCGCGGCGACCTCCTCGCCCGATGACCGCACTCGCTAGCCTCCACGAATGACTCGACACCGGCCGGTCCCCGGCCGCCTGCGCGCACCGGCGCCCGGCTGGACCACCCGCGCCGACGTCGTGGTCGTGGGCTCCGGCATCGCCGGGCTGACGGCCGCGCTCCGCATCCACGCCGCCGACCCCTCGCTGCACCTGCTGGTGGTCACCAAGGACGTCCTGGCCGCCGGCTCGACGCAGTGGGCGCAGGGCGGCATCGCGGCCGCGCTGGGCCCGGGCGACACCCCCGAGCAGCACGAGCGCGACACCCTCGTGGCCGGTGCGGGCGCGTGCGACGTCGAGGCCGTACGCGTGCTGGTGACCGAGGGCCCGGAGGCGGTCCGCGAGCTGATCGCCCTCGGCACGCAGTTCGACCACCACCCCGACGGCGAGCTGTCGCTGACCCGCGAGGGCGGCCACCACCGCGACCGGATCGCCCATGCGGGCGGCGACGCCACCGGCGCCGAGATCCAGCGCGCCCTCATCGCCGCCGTCGAGCGGGCGCCGGAGATCGAGGTCATCCAGCACGCGCTCGCGGTCGACCTCCTCCGGTCGGCCGACGGATCCGTCGCCGGGCTCACCCTCCACGTGCTCGGCGAGGGCCAGCACGACGGCGTCGGTGCCGTGCACTGTCGCGCGGTGGTGCTCGCCTCGGGTGGTCTCGGCCAGGTCTTCAGCCAGTCGACCAACCCCAGCGTCTCCACCGGTGACGGGATGGCGGTCGCGCTGCGCGCCGGAGCGCGGTTGCGCGACCTCGAGTTCGTCCAGTTCCACCCGACCGTGATGTGGCTCGGCCCCGACTCGCAGGGCCAGCAGCCGCTGATCTCCGAGGCCGTGCGCGGCGAGGGCGCGTTCCTCGTCGACTTCGAGGGCACGCGCTTCATGCAGGGCGAGCACGAGCTCGCCGACCTCGCGCCGCGCGACGTGGTCGCCAAGGCCATCACCCGCCGGATGATCGAGACCGGGAAGCCGCACATGTGGCTCGACGCGCGCCACCTGGGGCTGCCCGCGAGCGAAGCGAGCCCCCTCGGTGATCGAGTAGGCGGCGAGGCACGAGACGCCGTATCGAGATTCTGGAGCAAGCGCTTCCCCACGATCCTCGGCGTGTGCCGCGAGCACGGCGTCGACCCCGTCACCGAGCTCATCCCCGTCGCCCCGGCCCAGCACTACGCCTCCGGCGGCGTCGCGACCGACCTGTGGGGGCGTACGTCCGTGCCCGGCCTCTACGCGACCGGCGAGGTCGCCTGCTCCGGGGTGCACGGCGCCAACCGGCTGGCGTCCAACTCGCTGCTCGAGGGCCTGGTCTTCTCCCGCCGCATCGCCGACGTGCTGCCCGGCGAGCTGCGGGCCTGGGCCGAGCCGGCCGTCGACCACCGCTCCGAGGGCCTCGTCGACGGTGAGCTCCGCCGGGCGATCCAGGACGTGATGACCACCCGTGTCGGCGTGCTGCGCACGGCCGCCGGGCTCGCCGAGGCGATCGCATTCCTCGGCACCCTCGATCCCGGCGACCCGGATGTCGGCCCGCCGGCCTGGGAGACCAGCAACGTCCACACCATCAGCACCGCCCTCGCCGCGGCCGCCGCGCTGCGCACCGAGACCCGCGGCTCCCACTGGCGCGAGGACTTCCCCGACCGCGACGACGCGAAGGCCGGGCACGTCGACTCCTGGCTCGAGGGCGACGGCACCATCAGCGTCGAGTGGACGTACGCCCTCTCGACCGACCCGAGCACGGAGGTGCCGGCATGACGAGCATCGAGGACGTCCCCGCTGACGTCCGAGCCGACCTGGCCGCCGCGGGTCTCGACGAGGGCCACGTCTGGGACACCGTGGTCCGCGCGCTGCGCGAGGACCTGCCCGACGGTCCGCCCGACCCCACCAGCTGGGCCACGATCTCCGAGGGCGCCACGGCGGAGGCGGTGTTCGCGGCACGGGAGCCCGGCGTCGTCGCCGGCCTGGCCGTGGCTGCCGTCGTCTTCCACATGCTCGGCACCGAGGTGTCCGACCGCGTCCCCGACGGCACTCGCGTCGCGAAGGGCGATGTCGTCATGCGCGTCGCCGGACACACCCGCCAGCTCCTGGTCGCCGAGCGCACGGCGCTCAACCTCGCCTGCCACCTCTCCGGCATCGCGACGGCCACCTCGCACTGGGTCGAGGCCCTCGCCGGCTCGACGACCCGCGTCCTGGACACCCGCAAGACCCTGCCTGGCCTGCGCGCCCTCCAGAAGTACGCCGTCCGCTGCGGCGGCGGCGTGAACCACCGCTTCGGGCTCACTGACATGGCGATGGTCAAGGACAACCACGTGATCGCCGCCGGGGGAGTGCTGCCGGCGCTGGCGGCCATCCGGTCCGGCTACCCAGGCCTGCCCGTCGAGGTCGAAGTGACCACCCTCGACCAGCTCGACGCCCTGCTCGCGCTGCCCGAGCCCCCGGAGCGGATCCTGCTCGACAACATGAGCGACGAGCTGATGACCGAGGCCGTACGACGTACGGCCGGGCGGGTTCCGCTCGAGGCCAGCGGCGGGATCACCCTCGAGCGCGCCGCCCGGATCGGGGCGACCGGCGTCGACTTCGTGTCGGTCGGCGCCCTCACCCACTCCGTCATCGTGTTCGACATCGGCATGGACCTCATGGAGACGCGATGAGTTTGCTCGCGGCCGACATCGGCAACAGCCACACGTTCCTCGGTCTCCTCGACGGCGACGAGGTCACCGCGCACTGGCGCGTCAACACCGACGAGCGCCGGACCGCCGACGAGTGGTCGGTGCTGCTGCGCGGGCTGCTCGCGGAGCGGGTGGCCGACGTGGACGGCATCGCGGTCTGCGCGACCGTCCCGGCCGTCCTGCACGAGTGGCGCGAGATGCTCGAGCGCCACTTCGGTGACGTGAAGGCCATCGTGGTCGAGCCCGGCGTCCGCACCGGTATCCCGGTGCTGATGGACAACCCGCGCGAGGTCGGCACCGACCGCATCGTCAACTCGCTCGCCGCCGCCACCCTCCACGGCGGACCGGCCATCGTCGTCGACTTCGGCACCGCGACGACGTTCGACGTGGTCAATGCCCAGGGGCAGTACGTCGGCGGCGCGATCTCGCCCGGCATCGAGATCTCCCTCGAGGCGCTGGGCCGCCGCGGCGCGCAGCTGCGCAAGGTCGAGCTCGTACGACCGCGATCGGTGATCGCGAAGAACACCGTCGAGGCCCTCCAGAGCGGAATGCTCTTCGGCGTCGCGTCGCAGGTCGAGGGCCTGGTCGCGCGGATGATCGCCGAGCTCGGCGAATCTCCCGAGGACGTCACCGTCATTTCGACGGGTCATTGGGCGACGCTTCTCGTCGATGATTGTTCATGTTTCAACGTGCATTCCCCGTGGCTCACCTTGCAGGGCCTGCGTTTGGTGTTCGAACGCAATTGCTGAATGAACGCGTCAAGGATTCCTGACAGTTTGCCGCCATTCAACAATTGCTGCCACACTGCATTCGAAGCGTTTAAGCCCCTGAACGCTCGATAGGAAAAGGGAATACACACCATGGCACAAAAGGTAAACATTGTCCTTGTCGATGACCTCGACGGAACCGAGGCGACCGAGACCGTGACGTTCGGCCTCGACGGATCGACGTACGAGATCGACCTCAACGACGCCAACGCCGCCGCCCTTCGTGAAGCCCTCAGCGGCTACGTCGGCCACGCCCGCAAGAGCACCGGCGGCTCGCGCCGCACCCGCCGCTCCGCCGGCTCCGCCTCGACGTCCAACACCAAGGACGTACGCGAGTGGGCCAAGGGCCAGGGCATGGACGTCTCCGAGCGCGGCCGCATCTCCGCCGACGTGCAGTCGGCGTACGACGCCGCCCACTGACGTACGCGCGCCCCTGCTCCACCCTTGATCCGCGCTTGTAACGCCGGGTTAGTGCTTGTACCCACCCCCTTGCTCGGGGGTGGGTACAGCCATTAACCCGGCGTTACAGCGTCCGGGGTCGTTCGCTGTGAGCGGACGGCCTCGTGTCGTGGGCGGGAACACGTAGGCTGATCCCGGGCGTTGAGCCCAGTGTCCGCACTTCCGTCCCGGCGGGGGATCGGCGGACCACGCAGACGTAGAGGAGCGCACATGTTCGAGCGGTTCACCGACCGAGCCCGGCGAGTTGTCGTGCTGGCCCAGGAAGAGGCCCGCATGCTCTCCCACAACTACATCGGGACCGAGCACATCCTGCTCGGCCTCATCCACGAGGGCGAGGGCGTCGCCGCCAAGGCCCTCGAGTCCCTCGACATCTCCCTGGAGGCCGTGCGCGCCCAGGTCGAGGAGATCATCGGCCAGGGCCAGCAGGCGCCGTCGGGCCACATCCCGTTCACGCCGCGCGCCAAGAAGGTGCTCGAGCTCTCGCTCCGCGAGGCGCTCCAGCTCGGCCACTCCTACATCGGCACCGAGCACATCCTGCTCGGCCTGATCCGGGAGGGCGAGGGCGTTGCCGCCCAGGTCCTGCAGAAGCTCGGCGCCGACCTCAACCGGGTGCGCCAGCAGGTCATCCAGCTGCTCAGCGGCTTCCAGGGCAAGGAGTCGGCCGCGTCCGGCGCCCAGACCTCCGGCTCCGGTGGCGAGGCGCCGTCCAGCTCGCTGGTCCTCGACCAGTTCGGCCAGAACCTCACGCAGGCCGCCCGCGAGGGCAAGCTCGACCCCGTCATCGGGCGCGAGCAGGAGATCGAGCGCGTGATGCAGATCCTGTCGCGCCGTACGAAGAACAACCCCGTCCTTATCGGCGAGCCCGGCGTCGGCAAGACCACGATCGTGGCCGGCCTGGCGCAGGACATCGTCAAGGGCAACGTGCCCGAGACGCTGAAGGACAAGCAGATCTACACGCTCGACCTCGGCGCCCTGGTGGCCGGTTCGCGCTACCGAGGTGACTTCGAGGAGCGCCTCAAGAAGGTGCTCAAGGAGATCAAGACCCGCGGCGACATCGTGCTGTTCATCGACGAGATCCACACCCTCGTCGGCGCCGGTGCGGCCGAAGGCGCCATCGACGCCGCCAGCATCCTCAAGCCGATGCTGGCCCGCGGCGAGCTGCAGACCATCGGTGCGACCACGCTCGACGAGTACCGCAAGTACCTCGAGAAGGACGCCGCGCTCGAGCGCCGCTTCCAGCCGATCCAGGTCGCGGAGCCGTCGATCGCGCACACGATCGAGATGCTCAAGGGCCTGCGTGACCGCTACGAGGCGCACCACCGCGTGACCATCACCGACGGGGCCCTGGTCTCGGCGGCGACGTTGGCCGACCGCTACATCTCCGACCGGTTCCTGCCGGACAAGGCGATCGACCTCATCGACGAGGCCGGTTCGCGGTTGCGCATCCGCCGGATGACTGCCCCGCCGGACCTGCGCGAGTACGACGAGAAGATCGGTGACGTACGCCAGCGCAAGGAGGCGGCCATCGACGGGCAGGACTTCGAGGCCGCGGCCCGCCTGCGCGACGAGGAGAAGCAGCTCTCCGCCCGCCGTGCCGAGCGTGAGAAGCAGTGGCGCGCCGGCGACCTCGACGAGATCGCCGAGGTCGACGAGGAGCTGATCGCGGAGGTCCTGGCCGTCGCCACGGGCATCCCGATCGTCAAGCTCTCGGAGGAGGAGTCCACCCGTCTGCTCAAGATGGAGGACGAGCTCCACAAGCGCGTGATCGGCCAGGAGGAGGCCGTCAAGGCCCTCAGCCGTGCCATCCGGCGTACGCGTGCGGGTCTCAAGGACCCCAAGCGCCCCGGCGGCTCGTTCATCTTCGCCGGCCCGTCCGGTGTCGGCAAGACCTGGCTGTCCAAGACGCTCGCCGAATTCCTCTTCGGTGACGAGGACGCGCTGATCCAGCTCGACATGAGCGAGTTCTCCGAGAAGCACACCGTGTCGCGTCTGTTCGGTTCGCCGCCCGGATACGTCGGTTACGAAGAGGGCGGACAGCTCACCGAGAAGGTGCGCCGCAAGCCGTTCTCCGTGGTGCTGTTCGACGAGGTCGAAAAGGCCCACCCCGACATCTTCAACAGCCTGTTGCAGATTCTCGAGGAAGGCCGCCTGACGGACTCGCAGGGTCGCGTCATCGACTTCAAGAACACCGTCATCATCATGACGACCAACCTCGGCTCGCGTGACATCGCCAAGAGCGTCAACCTCGGCTTCGGTGCCATCGGCGCAGACGCGGCGGGCTCCTACGAGCGGATGAAGACCAAGGTGTCGGAGGAGCTCAAGCAGCACTTCCGGCCCGAGTTCCTGAACCGTGTCGACGAGATCGTCGTGTTCCCGCCGCTGTCGCAGGAGCAGATCGTCGCGATGGTCGACAACATGATCGCGGCGGTCGAGCTGCGCATGAAGGACCGCGACATGTCGCTCGAGCTCACCCAGCCCGCCAAGGCGCTGCTGGCCGAGCGAGGGTTCGACCCGGTGCTCGGTGCGCGGCCGCTGCGTCGCACGATCCAGCGCGAGATCGAGGACGTCCTCGCCGAGAAGATGCTCTTCGGTGAGGTCGGTCCGGGACAGATCATCCTGGTGGACGTCGAGGGCGAGGGCCCTGCGGCCACGTTCACCTTCAAGGGACAGAAGAACTCCCGGGTCCCCGACCTGCCGCCGTTCGAGACCGCCGACCTGGGGCTCGAGCCGCAGCGTGACGACGAGGGCAACCTCGAGGGTCCCGACGACAGCGTGGGACCGGTCGACGTCCCGCGCGACCCCGCCTGACCCTGCCTCACCTGATCACCCCGGGAGCGACCAGCGCCCCGGGGTGATCTGCGTCAGCAGGCCGTCGGCGACCAGTCCGGGGAGGCAGCGCTCGCGCTGCTCCCGCTCCGGCCAGGCCTGCTCGACCTGGGCCGTGCTCACGGACGACTGGTCGCGGGCGAGCGCCATGATCCGCCCGCGGCACTGGCGGTCGGTGCCCGCCCACGCCTGGCCGCGGCGCGGCGGGCCGTCGTACGCCGGGAAGCCGGCGGCGCGCCACGCACAGAGCTCGGCGATCGGACAGGTGTCGCACGACGGCTGGCGTGCGGTGCAGACGAGCGCGCCCAGCTCCATCGTCGCGACCGCCCAGGTCGCCGCGGTGGCCGGGGCGTCGGGGAGCAGCGAGGTCGCCACGTCACGCTCGGCGCGGGTCACCGCGGGCGCCGGGAACTCGACCCCGGAGACCGCGCGGGCGAGCACGCGTCGGACGTTGGTGTCGAGGACCACGTGGCGCTGGCCGTACGCGAAGCTGGCGATGGCCGAGGCGGTGTAGTCCCCGACGCCCGGCAGCGCCAGCAGGTCGGCGTACCACGTCGGCACCGCGCCGCCGTGGCGCTCGACGATCGCGACGGCAGCAGCGTGGAGGCGCAGCGCGCGTCGCGGGTAGCCGAGCCGGCCCCACATCCGCACAGCCTCGCCCGTGGACTCCGCGGCGAGGTCGGCCGGTGTGGGCCAGCGCTCGAGCCATGCGGCGTGCACAGGCAGCACCCGGGCGACGGGGGTCTGCTGGAGCATGAACTCGCTGACCATCACCGACCAGGGCGTGGCGGCGACCCCGCGCCACGGGAGGTCCCGTGCGTGGTCGTCGTACCAGTCGAGCACGGCGTCGTGGAGTGCGCTGGCGGCAGGGGCGTCCATCGCGGCGATCGTAGGTGAGCCGGTGCGCCTCCGCCGAGACGGGCCGGTTCCTCCCTAACCTGACCCCATGCCGTCGACCGTGCGACCTCGCGGGCCGCTCCCGGCCCGGGTCTACTGGACCCGACGGATCGTGGTGCTCGCGATCCCCCTGCTGCTCGTGGTGGTGCTCGCGCGCGTGCTCGGCGGGTCGTCCGACGGCCAGGACGCCTCGACCGGTACGGCGACGCAGGCCGGCGCCACCGTCGACGACATCGCGCCCGCCACCTCGGGGCCGACCGCCGGTGCCACGACGGAGGGCAAGAAGGGCCGCAAGGGCAAGAAGAAGCGCAACCAGGAGACCGCCCCGCCGGAGCCGGTGCTGGCCGAGCCCAGTGGCCCGTGCACCGAGTCCGACATCGTCGCGACCCCGGCCATCACCACGGCCGCCGGCGGCGTCGGCGCGACCGTCCCGATCACGATCAACCTGCGCACCAAGGTCGCCGAGGCGTGCACCTGGCAGGCGTCGGCGACGACGATGACGGTGACGATCACGTCGGGTGACGACTACATCTGGAGCACCCGCGAGTGCCCTGTGGCCATCGCGCCCCAGGACGTGGTCGTCCGGTCGGCCGTGGACGCACCGGTCGTGGTGACCTGGTCGGCGAAGCGCTCCGACGAGACCTGCTCCGACCGCACCGCCTATGCCATGCCGGGCTTCTACCACGTGGCCGCCGCCGCCCTCGGCGGCGAGGCGACCGACGTCCAGTTCGAGCTGGTCGCGCCCCAGCCAGGCGTCATCACCCAGACCGCCGAGCCCGAGCAGCAGGGTGGCAAGAAGAACAAGAACGGCGACACCGCCCACACCCCCGGTGAGGACGGCGCGGGGAACTCCGCCGGCTGACGTGCGTCCGGGTCGTCAGTTTCCCCGGGTACCCGGGGAAACTGGAGGTTCCAGTGCGAAACTTCGCGGGCAAGGCTCCAGTTTGGATATGGAAGCTCGGAACCAGTGGGTCGTACGCCGGTGCGCTGGCCCCAGCTCCCGATGGTCATTCCTGTGAGGCGAGATCTCGACGCGGCCGTCACGACCTCGTTCCTCGGTCGTGGGCCTTGCTCGATCTGGCCGAGCCCACGCCGCCAGCTCGTGCCTCGCTGACGGCTGCTCGGCTCAGATGTACCGCTCGGTGATGCTGGACTCGGCGAGGCGGGAGAGGCCCTCACGGACGCTGCGGGCGCGGAGCTCGCCGACGCCCTCGACGGCCTGGAGGTCGTCGATGCCGGCTGACAGGAGCTGCTGGAGGCCGCCGAAGTGCTCGACCAGGCGGTCGACGACGGCGGCGGGGAGCCGGGGGACCTTGGCGAGCAGCCGGTAGCCGCGGGGCGCGACCGCGGCGTCGAGGTGCTCCGCGCCGCCGAGCCCGATGACCCGCGCGACGGCGGCGGGGTCGACGAGGTCGGTCGGAGAGAGTCCCTCGAGCTCGGCGAGGTGCAGCTCGGGGCTGTTCTGGCGGCGCTTGCCGGTCGGCAGGTAGTCGCGGACGACGAGCTCGCGCTCGGCATCGACACCGGTGACGAGCTCCTCGAGCTGGAGGGACAGCAGGCGGCCGTCGGTGCCGAGCTCGAGGACGTAGTCCTCGATCTCGCGGGCGATGCGGATGACCATCTCGAGGCGCTGGGCGACGACGGCGACGTCGCGCACCGTGACCAGGTCCTCGATCTCGAGGGCCGACAGCGTCGCGGAGACCTCGTCGAGGCGCATCTTGTAGCGCTCGAGGGTCGCGAGGGCCTGGTTGGCGCGGGAGAGGATCTTGCCGGAGTCCTCGAGGACGTGGCGGATGTCGCCGACGTAGGCCGCGATGATCTGCATCGACTGCGACACCGAGATGACCGGGTGGCCGGTCTGCTTGGCGACCCGCTCGGCCGTACGGTGCCGGGTGCCGGTCTCCTCCGACGGGATGGTGTGGTCGGGCATCAGGTGGACCGCGGCTCGGTGGACCCGGGTGATGTCCTTATCGAGGATGATCGCGCCGTCCATCTTCGCCAGCTCACGCAGCCCGGTCGCGGTGAACGGGACGTCGAGGGTGAAGCCGCCGGTGGCGATCGAGTCGACGGTCTTGTCCTGGCCCAGCACGATCAGGGCGCCCGTACGACCGCGCAGGATCCGCTCGAGTCCGTCGCGCAGCTGCGTACCCGGTGCGATGGAGGCCAATGTCGCGCGCAGGCGAAGCTGCTCGTCGATGCGCTCTGCCACCGGTCCTCCACATGTGTCTGTGCCGGCACTACCCCCGGGCACCCCGGTGAAGTGTAGGGCGCGCCAGCGCAATCGAGCGTTCCGTCACAAAGCCGTGACCTAGCTAGAGCGGCGGCGTGAGCTCGAGGGTGAGGAGGGCGCCGAAGACGTCGTCCACCTCGACCACCCGGAGGCCGTCGACCACCCGCCGGCTCGGGATGCCGCGCTCGCTGGCGAGCGTACGACCGCGCGGGACGACGGCGACCTTGAAGCCCAGCCGGGCCGCTTCCGCGATCCGCTGGGGCAGGTCGCGGACGCGGCGGAGCTCGCCGGCGAGACCGATCTCCCCGATGGCGACGGCACCCCGCGGCGCAGGCACGCCCAGGTGAGAGCTGGCGACGGCGACGGCGATGGCCAGGTCGGCAGCTGGGTCGTTGAGCTTGGCCCCGCCGACGGTCGCGACGAACGTGTCGCTGCCCGCGATGCGCAGCCGGGCGTGGCGGGTGAGGACGGCGAGCACCATGTCGACGCGGGACGACTCGACGCCCGAGACGGTGCGGCGCGGCCGCTCCAGGGGCGAGGGCGTCAGCAGCGCCTGCACCTCGGCCAGCAGCGGCCGACGGCCCTCCATGGTCACGGCCACGCAGGTGCCCGACACGTCCTGGGTGTGGTGCTCGACGAACAGCCCGGTCGGGTCGGTGACGGCGGCGATGCCCTCGGACGACAGGTCGAAGCAGCCGACCTCGTCGACCGGGCCGTAGCGGTTCTTCATCGCCCGGAGCATCCGGAAGCGGGAGTTGCGATCGCCCTCGAAGTGGAGCACCACGTCGACGAGGTGCTCGAGGACGCGCGGGCCGGCGATGGAGCCGTCCTTGGTGACGTGGCCGACGAGCACGGTGGTGATGTTGCGCGTCTTGGCCACCCGGATCAGGGCCGCGGCGACCTCCTTGACCTGAGTGACACCGCCGGGCACGCCGTCGATGCCGGACGCGCCGATCGTCTGCACCGAGTCGACGACCACCAGGGTCGGCCGCACCTCCTCGATGTGGGTGAGGACCGCACCGAGGTCGGTCTCGGCGGCCAGGAACAGCTCGTCGTGGACGCCGCCGGTGCGGTCGGCGCGCAGCCGCACCTGGGCGGCCGACTCCTCGCCGGTGATGTAGAGG
Source organism: Nocardioides zhouii (assembly GCF_004137345.1). Lineage (GTDB taxonomy): Bacteria > Actinomycetota > Actinomycetes > Propionibacteriales > Nocardioidaceae > Nocardioides > Nocardioides zhouii. Next base: position 203,151 of record NZ_SDWV01000002.1, on the reverse strand, counting down.
GTGCGCTGCCGGGTGCGGGCGGTCTGCGCCGCGACCTCGAGCAGCAGCGTGCTCTTGCCGACGCCGGGCTCGCCGGCGAGCAGGATCGCGGCCCCGGGCACGAGGCCACCACCCAGCACGCGGTCGAGCTCGGGCACGCCGCTCGTCCGGGCGACCGACTCGGTGATCGAGACCTGTCCGATCGGGACCGCGGGGGTGGAGACGGGGCCCGCGGCGGCGCGCAGGGTCGGCGCGCCGACCTCTGCGACCGAGCCCCACGCCTGGCACTCGCCACACCGGCCGACCCACTTGACCGCCTCCCAGCCGCACTCGGTGCAGCGGTAGGTGGAGCGGGCTTGGCGCGGGGCCTTCGTGGACATGGGAGCCACGCTAGGCGAGGGCACCGACAGTGCTGCGCACCCGCACCGGAGGGCTCGGCACGCGTACGAGGGGGCACCGGTTGGTCTGGTCCACTTCTCCACATCGAGTGCCTCCGGCCTGTGGAGCACGCGCCGATCCTGTGGACGAACCCCGCCGATCTGGGGATGGACCGGCTCCATCGGTGGACGGGCGGTGGACAGGGATCTCGGTCCACCGAACCCCTTGCGCGCCGTCGCCGCGACCGCGTAGAACGTCTCCTACGCCGCCCCGCAAGGGGAGGCGGGATGACTCGGAGACGAGGGTCCATCCGGACGGGTTGGCTTCGGCCGACCAGCCGCCGCGACTGGGTGACGCAGCCGCGGGGACCAACGGTGAAGAGGCGTCGACCGGAGGTCGTCACACGATCCGGTCAAACCGAAGGGCCCTTGCGACTCATACTCGCGAGGGCCCTTCACCTTTTTCGGCGCCTGCACCCTTACCTGATCCGCCGACACCCGGGCTTATGCTTCACGCAGTTGGATCGATCAAGGGGGGGTGCCATGGTTCGCAGCGACCATCGGCCCGGCAGCCAGCTGCCGGTCACGCCGACGACCCTCGCCGACGTCGCCGAGCGCGCCGGGGTCTCACGCCAGACGGTCTCCAACGCGGTCAACAACCCTGACCTGCTGCGCCCCGACACCCTCGAACGGGTCCGGCAGACCATCGCCGAGCTGGGCTACTCGCCCAACCGCGCGGCCCGCAACCTACGTACGCGCACGTCCTCGCTGATCGGGCTGCGGTTCACTCCCGCACAGGAGGGCACGGCGAACGCGATGATGGACCGCTTCGTCCACTCGCTGGTCGAGGCGAGCGACGAGGCCGGCTACCACGTCCTGCTCTTCCCGGCCGACGACGAGGACCCGATCGGCGGCTACGACAACCTGCTCCGCTCGACCGCCGTCGATGCCTTCGTCGTCACCGACACCTACCTCGGCAACCCGCAGGCCGCCTGGCTCAGCCAGCAGCGCGCGCCCTTCGTCGCCTTCGGTCGTCCGTGGGACGACGACGTCGCCCGCCACGTCTGGGTCGACGTCGACGGCGCCGCCGGCACCCGCCTCGCCACGCAGCACCTCATCGACCGCGGCCACACGCGCATCGCGTGGATCGGATGGCGCAAGGACTCGCCCATCGGGGAGGACCGCCGCGCGGGCTGGGTCTCCACGATGCACGCCAACGGCCTGCCCACCACGGGGATGGCCTCCCGCGTCGAGGACGTCGTGCACAGCGGCGCCGAGGCGGCCGCGGTGCTCCTCGACGAGTCCGAGCCGACCGCCTTCGTGTGCGCGTCCGACACCCTCGCGATGGGCGTCCTGCACACGCTCTGGATCCGCCAACTCGCCCCCGGCCGCGACATCGCGGTGGTGGGCTTCGACGACTCCCAGGTCGCGCAGGTCTTCCCGGTGGGCCTGACGTCCGTACGCCAGCCGCTCGAGGACGTCGCCGTCGAGATCGTCCGCACCCTGAGTGCGCTGCTCTCCCACCAGCCGGTCGAGACGCGCGGGGTGCTCCTCGCGCCGACGCTGGCGATCCGCGGGTCCAGCTAGTCAACCGGACGGGTCGCGCCGTCGTCTCCACAAGCAGAGACCTCCACCGACCCGAGGAGATGCCGTGGCCCGTCGTGACGACGACTTCGTCGCCTTCGTCGACGCCCGGTCCGCGGCGCTGCTGCGGACCGCACGACTGCTCACCGCTGGTGACCAGCACGCCGCCGAGGACCTGGTGCAGACCGCGTTGGAGAAGGCGTACGTCGCCTGGGCGCGCATCGAGCGCAAGGGTGCGCAGGAGGCCTACGTCCGCTCGATCATGACGCGGGCCGCGATCGACCGGACCCGGCAGCGGACCCGGCGCGGCGAGGTGGTCACCGACAAGGTGCCCGACGTGCCGGTCCACCAGGCCGGCCCCGAGGACCGCGACCACGTCTTCGGTCTGCTCGAGCTGCTCTCGCCGCGCCAGCGCGCGGTCGTGGTGCTGCGCTACTACGACGACCTCTCCGAGGCCCAGATCGCCGAGGCGCTCGGCTGCAGCGCCGGCGCCGTGAAGGCCCACGCCTCCCGCGCGATGGCGGTCATGCGCGCCTACTCCACCGACCTGTCAGGAGCTCGCCGATGACGCCCGACACCCTGCTGCGTACGCAGCTCAGCACTGCCGTCCAGGACACGACGGTCCCGCCCGGCCTGGCCGACGGCGCCGTGGCGGGCGGACGCCGACGACGGCGACGGCGCGCGGTGGCGGGCGGCCTCGCCCTGGCGGCCGTGGTTGTCCTCGCCACCACGGTGGTGCAGATCCCCGGCAACGGACCCCTGGGGCGTGACGGCGAGGTGGCCTCCGGCACGAGCGCCGAGCTCGCGGACGGCCTGGCCTGGGCGCGTGGCCTGCCGCAGGGCGATCCCCCGGCGCTGCCGTTCTTCGGTGAGGGCGGTCTGTGGAGCGAAGGTCAGATGCACGACACCCTCGGCGAGGAGGTCAACTACTCCTACCCGCCGCAGGAGGTCGTCGGTGGGTGGCTGGTGGTGACTGGGCAGGACGAGGAACGACTCGGGCTCGCGGTGATGGCGCCCGACGGATCGTTGCGAGCGCTGCCGACTGGCACCTCCGTCGAGGGACTCGGCGACGCAGGGGTGGTGGTGTCGGCCGACGGGCGACGCGCCGCCTACGGGTCCTGGGTGGTCGACCTCACCACGATGCAGGCGACGGCGGTCCCGCACGTCCCCGGGTCGGGGGCCGACGACGCTGGCACCCGGATCCGGATGGTCGGCTTCACCGCCGACGGCCTGGTCTACGAGGGTGCTTCGTTCGACGAGGGCTTGGGCGCCACCTGGCTGCTGCGTGACGACGGGACGACCGTGCCCGTGCAACCGCCCGAGGGCAGCCACATCAGCGACGCCGACGCCGCCGACGTCGCCGTGCGCTACGACTACGTCGGCGACACCGACACCTGCGTGACGACGTACCTCCTCCGCGGCACCGCATGGGAGGAGTGGCGCAGTGACTGCATGGGTCAACCCCTCGGTGGAGCAGTCGGCGTCTCGCCCGCGGCGGAGTGGCTCATCACCGACGACCTCCCGCGCGTGTGGAGCATCGCGGACGGCAGGTGGCACCGCCTCGACATGCCGGCCGGCGTCGCCCGCGCACAACTGGACGCGCAGCGGGGCGGCGCGGTCTGGGAGAGCGACGACAGCTTCCTGCTGCCCGTCGCCGATCGATGGACCGGCCCGACGTCGCCTGAGCCCGAGTTCGTGCAGCACGTGCAGGTGGTGCGGTGCTCCCTGTCGACGAAGACCTGTGAGCGCGCGGGCGACGAGCAGTACCTGCCCGTCGTCACCACGATGTGGGGCACCTCCCAGCTCAGGTTTGCCCACCCCTGATCGCGGCTAGAAGTGCCGCCACCACAGGTTGATGGCGTAGTCGACCGCGGTGCCGTTGTGGGAGGACAGCGCCTCCTCGGCCGCCTCGGGCGGCAGCTCGATGCGGACGACGGACTCGAGGTCCGAGCGCGACTCGAACGACCAGTCCATGTCGATCCGGCGACGCTCCCAGCCGTGGGTCGACCAGAACCGTTCGACCGCCACCGGGTCGACCATCGGGTAGCCGCGGGCGAACCAGCGGCCGAAGGTGGACCGCGTCGGGTCGTTGTCGATCACGAACGCCGTACCGCCGCGGCGTACTACCCGGTCGAGCTCGCGCAGCCCGGGCTCGGAGCCGGGCCCGAAGAAGTAGGCCCAGCGGGCGTGGGCCACGTCGACCGACGCATCAGCGAGAGGCAACGACTCGGCCATCCCCTTGACCACCTTCACGTTGGCCAGCTTCTTCGTACGCCGTCGCGCGAGCGGCACCAGCGGGGCGTACGGCTCGACCCCGACCACGCTCGCGGCCGATGCCGCCCACAGGGGCAGGTGGAAGCCGGTGCCGCAGCCGATGTCGAGGAACGCGCGTCCCGACCAGTCGGCGACCTCGCGCATCGCGGCCTCGATACGGCCGTGCGGGTCGGCGGCCCGGTTCTCGAGCTCGTAGAGCCCGGGGGTGTGCCAGATGTTGGGGGAGGGGCGGGGCTTCAAGCTCAGATGCGCACGAGGCCGGCGGGCGTCTGCAGCTGCACCGCGACGATGCCGGGGGTGCCGTTGGGGGCGACCCAGTCGACCTTGATGTCCTCGAGCGGGGCCTCGACGGTCTCGCCGAGCCACTCGCTCACCCGCTGCGGGTCGCCCGCGATCTCCAGGCAGGCCAGGGAGAAGTCGCCGCTGGCGCCGTTGCTGGGGTGGAGCTCGACCGGCGACTGCCAGTGGATGAAGTAGGGGAGCTGCGGGTCGTTGAGGAGGCCGTTGACGCCGACCTGCTGCCACAGCAGCTCGGTGCCGTCGGGACGGTGGCGGTTGCCCTTGACGGCCTCGCGGCCCAGGCGGCTCTCGACCGGCTCGAGCTCCTCGACGGAGACGACCCAGCCCAACCAGCCGCCGCCGAGGGCGGAGCGGGCACGCACGGCCTGCCCGAAGGGCGCCTTGTCGCTCGCGGGGTGGTCGAGCACCTCGACGATCTCCATGTAGGTCCCGCCGGCGAGCGGCAGGATCATGTTGCGGGTGCCGAAGCGGGGGTGCACCCCGCCGCTGACGAACTCCGTGCCGAGCAACCCCCCGATGCGCTGGGCGGTGCTGGCAAGTCCATCAGGTCCGGCGGCGAAGCTGACGTGATCCAGGCGCATGCAGAGATTCTGACCCCGGTTCGTCTCGACCGGTGACACCGGGGTCAGGTTCTCTTGACGTCGAGCAATCTCGAGGTGTGGATTCCCCGGTTGCTCAGCGGGGATCTGCCGGGTGGAGGGCCAGCGCCGAGCGGGAGCGGACGTGCGCCTCGCAGTGGCGGGTCAGCTCGGCGTACGCCTCCGGTCCCATCAGCTCGACGAGCTCGGCCTCGTGGGTGACGAACACCGGCTCGAGGGCGACGTGCGCCTCGGTGTTGCCCGAGCAGTACCAGTCGAGGTCGTGGCCGCCGGGGCCCCAGCCGCGACGGTCGTACTCGCCGATCGAGACCTCGGTGTACGCCGTCCCGTCCTGCCGCTCGACGGAGCGGTACTGCCGGCGGATGGGCAGCTGCCAGCAGACGTCGGGCTTGGTCTCGAGCGGGTTGCGGCCCTGGCGCAGGGCCAGGCCGTGGAGCGCACACCCGGCGCCGACGTGCCCGCTGTCGTTGGTGAAGTCGGTGCGGTTGTGGAAGACGCAGGCCCGCTGCCCGTCGACCTCGACCGCGAGCGTCTTGCGCTCACCGTCGTCGTCGGTCTCGACCCAGTCGGACTTCTTCACCGCGCGGCCCGGGTGCAGCTGCCAGTCGTCGGGGGTGAGCTGGGCGACGAACCCCGCGACGCGCTTCTCGTCGTCCCGGTCGGCGAAGTGCGCGCCGAGGGTGCAGCAGCCGACGTCGGGGGCGTCGGCGTAGATGCCCGCGCAGCCCTGCCCGAAGATGCACATGTAGGCCGAGGTCAGCCAGGTCAGGTCGCAGCGGAACACCTGGCCCTCGTCGGCCGGGTCGCCGAACTCGACGTACGCACGGGGAAAGACCAGGTCGACTTCGGGCACTCGCAGAGCCTAGTCGCGCGACCATGGCCTAGTAGCGTGGCGGGCATGCGCCTGGGAGTGCTCGACATCGGTTCCAACACCGGCCACCTGCTCGTGGTCGACGCGCACGGTGGCGCCGCCCCGCTGCCCGCCTCCTCGCACAAGCAGCCGCTGCGCCTGGCCGAGCACCTCGACGACGACGGCGCCGTCACCAAGAAGGGCATCAAGGCCCTCACCGACTTCTGCGCCTCCGCGACCGAGATCGCCGAGGACAAGGGCTGCGAGGAGATGCTCGGCTTCGCAACCTCCGCGGTTCGTGACGCCGTCAACTCCCACGAGGTCCTCGAGCACGTCGAGAAGCACAGCGGCGTCACCCTCGAGGTGCTCTCCGGCGAGGACGAGGCGCGCCTGACCTTCCTGGCCGTACGCCGCTGGTTCGGCTGGTCGGCCGGCCGGCTGGCGGTCTTCGACATCGGCGGCGGGTCGCTCGAGATCGCCGGCGGCACCGACGAGAACCCCGACGTCGCCTGGTCGCTGCCCCTGGGCGCGGCCCGGATGGCGCGCGCGTGGTTCGGCGGCGAGCGACCCTCCGACGACGACATCCGCGAGCTGCGCCGCCAGATCCGGGCCGAGATCGCCCGCGACGCCGGCCACCTGCTGCGGCCCGGCGTCCCCGACCGTGCCGCCGCGACGTCGAAGACGTTCCGCTCGCTGGCGCGGATCTGCGGTGCCGCGCCGAGCGGAGACGGTCAGCTCGTGCCGCGGGTGCTGGAGCTCGCAACCCTGTCGGAGTGGATCCCCAAGCTCATGGACATGTCGGCCGACGACCTCGCCGACCTGCCGGGCGTCTCGCCGAGTCGTACGCACCAGATCGTCCCCGGTGCGCTGGTCGCCGAGGCGTGCATGGACATCTTCGACCTGACCGAGCTGGAGATCTGTCCCTGGGCACTGCGCGAGGGCGTCATCCTCGAGCGCCTCGACCAGATCTCGGTCGTGACGAGGTCGCGCTGACCCATGGCCTCATCCAAGGGCCCGCTGATCGGCCTCTCCACCGCCTCGGTCTACCCGGAGTCGACGGCCCATGCCTTCGGCTGGGCCGCGTCGCTGGGCTATGACGCCGTAGAGGTGATGGTCGGCATCGACGCGCTCAGCCAGCAGGTCGACGCGGTCAAGAAGCTCAGCGACCACCACCAGGTGCCGATCTGCGCGGTCCACGCTCCGTGCCTCCTCTTCACCCAGCGCGTGTGGGGCACAGACCCCTGGGGCAAGCTCGAGCGGTCGGCGGAGATGGCCGAGGCGGTCGGCGCCGACGTGGTCGTCGTACACCCGCCGTTCCGGTGGCAGAAGGACTACGCCGCCGGCTTCGTCGAGGGCATCGCGTCGCTGGAGGCGCGTACGGGCATCGCCTTCGCGGTGGAGAACATGTATCCGTGGCGGGCCTCGTCGCGCCGCGGGATGGAGATGTACCTGCCGGGCTGGGACCCGAGCACCGAGGACTACGCCCACACCACGATCGACCTGTCGCACGCCGCGATCGCGCGCAGCGACGTGATCGAGATGGCCGAGCGGATGGGCGACTCGCTGCGCCACATCCACCTGACCGACGGCTCCGGATCGGCGAAGGACGAGCACCTCGTGCCGGGTCGCGGCGTGATGCGGGCCGAGGAGTTCCTGCACCACCTCGTCGGCACCGGGTTCGCCGGCCACGTGGTGCTGGAGATCAACACCCGGCGCTGCGCCGACCGCACCGAGCGCGAGGCCGACCTGGCCGAGTCGCTCGCGTTTGCCCGTACGCACCTCGGCGTGACGACCCCGTGAGCATCCGGTGACCGCCCGCGCGTCGCGGGGCCGGCGCCCTGGCGCACCGGACACCCGGGCCGAGGTGCTCGCCGCCGCGCGGGCGTCGTTCGCCGAGAAGGGTTTCCGGGGTACGACGATCCGCGCCGTCGCGTCCGCCGCCGGCGTCGACCCCGCGCTGGTGCACCACTACTTCGGCACCAAGGACGACCTCTTCGTCGCCGCGCTCGAGATCCCCGTCGACCCGCGCGAGATCCTCGCCCCGGTGGTCGCCGCCGGCCCGGACGGCGCCGGCGAACGGCTGCTGCGGACGTTCCTCTCGGTGTGGGACGACCCCGCGATCCAGCCCGGCCTGCTCGCCCTCGTCCGCTCGCTGATGGCCGACGACAGCGCGGGCCTTGTGCGCGACGGCTTCATCCCGGTCGTGGTCGGCCCGGTGCTCGCCTCCCTCGTCCGCGACCGCCCCGAGGTCCGGGTCCCGCTCGTCGCCAGCCAGATGATCGGGCTGATCGTCGCGCGCTACGTCATCGCGGTCCCGCCCCTCGCGCAGATGCCCGCCGAAGACCTCGTCGCCCGGGTCGGCCCGGTCCTCCAGCACTACCTCACCGGCGACCTGCCGTAGCCCGGCGTACGCCTTGCTGGGCGGTGCGTGAGGGGGATTCCCCACGCCCGGAATCCTCCTCGCCCACCGCTCGTACGCTCAGCCCGGCCGTTCCCCCGAGCGGTGGTCCACCCACATTCGCCTGTTGCGGAATGTGGCTGCGTCACCGCTGGTCGGCGCGCCAGAGGGGACACGCTCGTGGGAGGTGGTCCACCCACGTTCGGCGACCAGGAAATGTGGGTGGACCACCGCTCGGCGGAGGGTTGACGGAAGCACCTCCCGCGAGCACAATTCAACACATGATGAAAAACGTCGTGGAGGTGCGTGACCTCGTCGTCGTACGCGGGTCGCGGGAGGTGCTGCCGGGGATCTCGCTGGACGTGCCGGCGGGCGTGACGGGGCTGCTCGGGCCGAGCGGGTGCGGCAAGACCACGCTGATGCGGTGCCTCGTCGGTGCGCAGCAGGTGCGGTCGGGGACCGTCGAGGTGCTGGGGGAGCCGGCCGGCAGCGCGCCGCTGCGTACGCGGATCGGCTACGTCACCCAGGCTGCGAGTGTGTACGACGACCTCACCGTGGCGGAGAACCTGAGGTTCTTCGCCCGGGTGCTCGGCGTCGAGCCCGCGCAGGCCGACGAGGCGATCGCGTCGGTCGACCTCGCGAGCCACCGCGACCAGGTGGTCGCCCGGCTCTCCGGAGGGCAGCGCAGCCGGGTCAGCCTCGCCGTCGCGCTGCTCGGCAAGCCTGACCTCCTGGTGCTCGACGAGCCGACCGTCGGCCTCGACCCGGTGCTGCGTCGCGACCTGTGGGAGCTGTTCCACCGGATCGCCGACGCCGGCGCGGCGGTGCTCGTGTCGAGCCACGTGATGGACGAGGCCGAGCGCTGCCACCGGCTCCTCCTCATGCGCGAGGGCCGCATCATCGCCGACGGCTCGCCCGACGAGATCCGCGAGCGGACCGGGGCCACCGACATCGAGCAGGCCTTCCTGCACCTCGTCGAGACCCAGCCGAGCGGAGAGGGGGACGCAGCATGAACGCCCGCATCACCCTTGCCGTCGCCGGCCGCGTGCTGACCCAGGTCCGCCGCGACCACCGCACCCTCGCGATGCTGCTGGTCGTCCCGTGTGTCCTGATCAGCCTGCTGTGGTGGATGTTCGACGATCTGCCCGGAGGGATGTTCGACCGCTTCGGGCCGGCGCTGCTGGCGATGTTCCCCTTCATCGTGATGTTCCTCGTCACGAGCGTGACCACCCTGCGCGAGCGCAGCAGCGGCACCCTCGAGCGGCTGCTGACGATGCCGATGGGCAAGCTCGACTTCCTGCTCGGCTACGCCCTCGCCTTCGGCCTGCTCGCCGCCGTGCAGGCGGCGCTGGCGGTCGGGGTGAGCGTCGGGCTGCTCGGCCTCGACGTCAACGGACCGGTCTGGCTGCTCGGGCTCGTTGCCGTCGTCGACGCCGTCCTCGGCACGGCTCTCGGCCTTCTGGTGAGCGCGTTCGCGACCACGGAGTTCCAGGCGGTCCAGTTCATGCCGGCGTTCGTCCTCCCGCAGATCCTGCTGTGCGGCCTCTTCGTCCCGCGGGACGCGATGCCCGGCGTGCTCGAGGCGATCAGCAACGTCCTGCCGCTGTCGTACGCCGTCGACGCGATGCAGGAGCTCGTCGGCCGCGCCGACCAGGTCGAGGTGTGGCGCTCTGTCGCGGTCGTGGCCGGCTTCGCGCTGGCCGCGCTCGCGCTGGGCGCCGCGACGCTCAGGCGGCGGACTCCTTGAGCCCGGTCCAGGCTAGGCCCGGACCGTGCCGACCCGCGTGAAGAGCCACGCCGCGACCGCGAAGAGGGCGGCGTACAGCCCGGTCAGCATCACCACGTCGAGCACCGACGCGCTCGCCTCGTCGAGGGCGACGAGCACGAGCGCCACCGCTCCCGCGACGAGCGTCGTCACGGCCGACGCCGCGAGCGCCGTTGCCATCCCGGTGGGCCGGAACCGGGTCGCGACCGCCACGGCCAGGCTGACGACCGGCGCCGCGAGGTAGAGCCAGTCACGGTCGCCGTCACCGACGATGCCGAGCGCTCCGATGCCGAGCAGCAGGAAGAGGACGGTGCCGATCGAGACGCCCAGTGCGAGGACGTAGCGCTGGGTCGTCGAGGTCTGGAAGGTCATGCCCCCGACGCTAGGTCCGCACCCCGTCGGAAGGGGTGGAGGAGGTGTGAAAGTTCGGTGGGGATCGGCGTAGCCTTCGCTCCATGTCGTTGCTCCGCCAGCCGATCCTGCTCCTCGCCCGCAGCCAGGGCGTCAAGAAGCTCGTCTCGACCATGCCCGTGTCGAGCGGCATCGTCACCAGCTACGTCCCCGGTGAGAAGACCGCGGACGCCGTACGCGCCACGTCGACGCTCGTCGACCACGGCCTGCGGGTGACGCTCGACTACCTCGGCGAGGACACCACCGACGCCGCGCAGGCCGAGGCCACGGTCGCGGCCTACAAAGACGTCCTCGCGGACCTCGCGTCCAAGGGCCTCGCCGCGCACGCGGAGGTCTCGGTCAAGCTCAGCGCGATCGGCCAGTTCCTGCCCGACAGCGGCCACAAGGTCGCGCTGGAGAACGCCCGCGACATCTGCCGCGCGGCCCGCAACGCCGGCACCACGGTCACCCTCGACATGGAGGACCACACCACCACCGACTCGACGCTCTCGATCCTGCGCGAGCTGCGCAAGGACTTCCCCGAGACCGGCGCCGTGCTGCAGGCGATGCTGCACCGCACCGAGGCCGACTGCCGGGCACTCGCGTACGAGGGCTCGCGCGTGCGGCTCTGCAAGGGCGCGTACATGGAGCCGGAGGCGGTCGCCTTCCAGGAGAAGCTCGACATCGACAAGTCCTATGTCCGCTGCCTCAAGGTGCTGCTGGCCGGACAGGGCTACCCGATGATCGCCACCCACGACCCGCGGATGATCCATATCGCCTCGTCGCTCGCGAGCCGCTTCGGCCGTCGGGCCGGCACCTACGAGTTCCAGATGCTCTACGGCATCCGCCCCGACGAGCAGAAGCGCCTCGCGACGGCCGGCGAGACGGTGCGCGTCTACATCCCCTACGGCACCGAGTGGTACGGCTACCTCATGCGCCGCCTGGCCGAGAAGCCCCAGAACCTCGCGTTCTTCGCGCGCTCGCTGGTCTCGAAGAAGTAGCAAGACCGGAGCCTCCCCGCGCCACGCAGTAGATTGCGGCCATGAGCACAGCGATCATCGGCGCCGGCGTGATGGGGGAGACCCTGCTGTCCGGACTCGTACGCGCCGGGCGCCGCGTCGACCAGCTGATGGTCGGCGAGAAGCGCGCCGAACGAGCCCGTGAGCTGGAGGAGCGCTACGGCGTGGCTGTCGTCTCCAACCGCGAGGCCGCAGCGAAGGCCGACACCGTGGCACTCGTGGTCAAGCCGCAGGACATGGGCGACGTGCTCGACGAGATCGCTCCCGACCTGCGACCCGGCCAGCTGCTGGTCTCGCTGGCCGCCGGCATCACGACCGCATTCATCGAGTCGCGCGTGCCCGAGGGCGTCGCCGTCGTACGGGTCATGCCCAACACCCCCGCCCTGGTCGACGAGGGCATGGCGGCCATCTCCCCGGGGTCGCACTGCGACGAGGCCCACCTCGCCGAGGTCGAGTCGCTGATGGCTTCGACGGGCAAGGTGCTGCGCATCCCCGAGAAGCAGATGGACGCGGTCACCGCGATCTCCGGCTCCGGCCCGGCCTACATCTTCTTCGTCGTCGAGTCGATGATCGAGGCCGGCGTGCACCTCGGCCTGCCGCGCGCCACAGCCACCGAGCTGGTGGTGCAGACGCTTGTCGGCTCGGCCGCCATGCTCCGCGAGACCGGCACCCACCCCGTCGTGCTGCGCGAGCAGGTCACCTCGCCCGGTGGCACCACCGCCTCAGCGCTGCGCGAGCTCGAGATCCACAAGGTCCGCGCGGCATTCCTCGCCGCGATGGAGGCCGCGCGCAACCGGTCCCGCGAGCTGGCCGAGGGCATCTGAGGAACCTGGCCGGCCGCGCGGGCGTCCACCTGACATGAGCCGATGCGCGCGTGCCCTCGTGGCGGGCACGGTGCTGCTCGCCCTCACCTCCTGCGGTACGGCGCCGGGGCCGCGATCGGGCGAGGAGGGCGCGGCCGCCACGAACGCTGCCCGTTGGGAGCGGGTTGAGAGCTTCCCGCTGTCCCCGCGCACAGACCCGGTCGTGGCCTGGACGGGCTCCGAGGTCATCGTGGTGGGCGGCAACACCGGCTATGTCTGCCCGCCCAACGCGGACTGCATGACCCCGACGGACCTGGCGTCCGACGGAGCCGCGTACGACCCGGCAACGCGGTCGTGGCGATCGCTGGAGCCTGCCCCAGTCGGACTGTGGAACAGCTGGGGCAGCGACTGGGACTCCGCGCTGGTCGGCGCGGTGCTCGTCGTACGCGGGACGAAGAACGGGACGTGGCAGGGCTACGACGTCGCCGGCGACACCTGGTCGACCCTGACGCCTCCCGCCGGGTTCGAGGGACAGCTCTCCGAGAGTGGTGGCCGCCTCTGGGCACTGGCGGACCACCGCATCCTGAGCTGGGACCCCGCGACGGACGACGTCCGCGTGGAGGCGTCGTACGCGCCGCCGCGTCCGCTGCAGGACGCCCAGCTCTTCGTCACGCCGGCGGGGCCGGTCCTCTCCGGGTCCCGCTACCACGACGCTGCGCCCGACGAGCCCACGCTCACCCAGGTCGATGTCCCCGACGGGACTGGCGGCTGGCGGCGCTTCGTCACCGGACAGGTCGGCTGGCTCAGCCACTGGGACGGGACCCGCCTGGTCGGGGTCGAGCCCGGAGAGGTGGACGGCGGAGAGGTCAACGGCTGGGACCGGGCCTACCCGTTCGCCGGCACGCTCGACCCGGTCACCGGTGACTGGCAGCCGCTCGACGTCCCGGCCCGCGACTGGCAGTCCGACGACTGGCTGGTCTCCGCCGACGCCGGCACCCGCATCGTCAGCTACGGGCAGTTCCTCGACACCGCGACCGGCACGTGGCTCCGTGTCGGACGACCGGATTCCGACCTCGACCACAACCTGGGTGCCACGTGGGCCGACGACCGGCTCTTCGTCGTCGGCGGCGTGGACGAAGCGGCGGGGTTCGAGTCGCCGGGCCGACCCGAGGCCTGGCTCTGGACCCCGCCCACCCGGTGAGTCCTCAGGTCCCCCGCAGCTGGCGGACCAGCCCGAGGCCGTCGTCGACGAGCCCGCGCACCAGCGGCAGCCGCGTGAGTCGTACGGAGCGGTCGACGATCGGGACCAGTCCGGCCACGAGCGTGCGCGTACGCCGCTGCCCAGGGCTGTCGTCGTACACCCAGAAGAGCACGACGCCCATGTGCAGCAGCCACAGCAGCTCGGGCAGCTCCTGACGCAGGCCGGGCGCGACCTTGAGGTCCGAGCCCTCGACGGCGCGACGCATCAGCTCCGTGCTGGCCTCGCGGGCGGGCCCCGACTCGGCCGAGAAGGGCGAGAGGGGCGATCGCGGGTCGGCGGCGTTGCGGAAGAACTGGCCGCCGAAGTCGTGGAACGGCTCGGCCACGTCGAGGAACGAGGCCATCACCCCGTGCAGCCGGTCGGCGAACGCCGGCCGGTCGTACGCCGACTCGGCAGCCGCCGCGTGCTCGACCTGGAGCTGGTCGTAGAACGCCTGGACCAGCTCCTCCTTGCCGGAGAAGTAGTAGTACGCGCTGCCGAGGGACACCCCGGCCTCGTCCGCGATCGCGCGCATCGTGGTGGCGTCGTAGCCGCCGCTGCGGAACAGTGACAGCGCAGCGTCCACGATGCCGGAGCGGGTCTGCTCGGCCTTGCCGGATCGCTTCGTGGGCACGGACGCCACCCTAGGAGACATCGGGGCGGGGCATGGTCCGGGTCGCTGCCCGGGCGGCCAGGGGGCCACCGAGCAGCGACGCCGCCGGGAGCCACACCAGCTCGAGCCACTCCTCGCCCCGGGGCAGGTGGCTCGGGAGACCCGGCGGCTCTCCCGTGAGCACCGAGAACGCGGCGACCATCGCCAGCGGGGGGAGCAGGACGCCCAGGGCGAAGGCGCGGCGCCGCGCCTCTAGTGCGGACACGTGGCGACCGACGAGGAACACCAGGGGCAGGCCTGCCAGGAGCCCGACGCCGGCGCCGACGAGACCACCGAAGACGACGGCCAGCAGGAGGACGGGAACGGCGCCGGCCAGCACGTGGCCCACGGACGGCACCGGTCCGTCGACGGTGAGGACGACCATCAGGACCTCGAAGGCCACCGCGGTGCCCGACAGCGCGCCGATCAGCGGCCCCGTGAGGATCCAGCGGAAGTCCGGTCGGTAGTCCGGGTTCATGGCGTCGCCTCCGGGGTCGTCGGAGTGCAGCAGGCGTCGGTGCAGGGCTCGTACGTCCTGGGCCGCCGGGGCAGGCTCGACGTCGCGCCGCGGAGGCCCGCCGCGAGGTAGGCCGCCCCCTTTGCCAGCGGCAGCCGCGAGGGCCTGGCCAGCGACTCGGCGAGCGCCCGGTGGGGGGCCGTCGCCCAGAGGCACATCACCCAGGCGTGGCCCTCCGTCCACACGGCGCCCGCGTCGCTGACCACGGTCACCTCCTCGAGCGTGCGCTCGGGGTCGAGCGATGGGAAGCGTCGTCGTGCTGCGGTCGACCCGGCCGGTACCAGGTCGAGGTCGACCAGCAGGGGCTGGCGACCCAGCCACGAGCTGAACGCGCGGCACAGCGGGCACGCGTCGTCGTAGAGCACCGTCAGTCGCACGGGACGTCACCCGTCGTAGCAGGGGCGACCGGGCCGTGGTCCCACTGCGGCGCCAGCGGCGGGGTGCGCAGGCTCTCCATCCGGACCCGGCGTCGGATCGAGTTGAAGACGTAGACGTTCGTGAAGTGGATGAGACCGAGCACCACCATCACGACGCCGACCTTGAGGCTGACGACCTCCATCAGGCTGGGCAGGTCGACGACCAGCTCGCCGGTCCGGAGGTAGAGCAGCACGAAGCCCACGTTGAGCAGGTAGAAGCCGACGACGAGGAGCTTGTTGATCGCGTCCGCGAGGGCGGCGTTGTCGCCGAACACGTCCTCGAGAAAGACGCGGCCGTTGCTCGAGAGGGTGGTCGCGACCCAGATCGTGAGGGGCACGGTGATGGCGAGGTAGGTGAGGTACGACGTCGCGGTCCAGTCCACGGTGGAACTCCTTTGAACGTGTTCAAAACTCTGGCGCGCTGAACGTAGCACAGATTTGAACGTGTTCAACTATGTCCGCTAGATGGATCGACCGGAGCGCGGGGGTAACGTCCGCCACATGGAGTGCGCCGGTCCCACGTCTGTCGTCTTCGACTCGACGCTCACCGACTACAACTTCGGGCCCACGCACCCGATGTCCCCGGTCCGTGTCGACCTGACGATGCGACTGGCCGAGGAGCTCGGCGTCCTCGACGGGCTCAAGCGCGTCGACGCCCCGATGGCCACGGACGCGCAGATCGCGACCGTCCACGAGCAGGGGTTGATCGACGCGGTCACCAAGGCCGGCACGACGCCGGGCCACGAGGACCACGCCCGCGGGCTCGGCACCGACGACGACCCGGTCTTCCCCGACATGCACCTCGCCAGCGCGCACGTGGTCGGCGCGAGCCTCGAGGCCTTCCGCCAGGTCTGGAGCGGCGAGTCGCTGCACTCGGTCAACATCGCCGGCGGCCTGCACCACGCGATGCCCGACCGCGCGAGCGGGTTCTGCATCTACAACGACGTCGCCATCGGCATCAAGCAGCTGCTGGCCGACGGCGCCGAGCGGGTGGCGTACGTCGACATCGACGTCCACCACGGCGACGGGGTGGAGTCGATCTTCTGGGACGACCCGCGGGTGCTGACGATCTCGCTGCACGAGACCGGCCAGATGCTCTTCCCCGGCACCGGCTTCGCCACCGACACCGGCGGCGAGAACGCCGAGGGGACGGCGGCCAACGTCGCGCTCCCGCCCGGCACGTCGGACGCGGGCTGGCTGCGCGCGTTCCACGCCGTCGTACCCCCGCTGCTGCGCGAGTTCCGACCGGAGGTGCTGGTCACCCAGCACGGCTGCGACTCCCACATGAACGACCCGCTCGCCCACATGATGCTCAGCGTCGACGGCCAGCGCGCGGCCTACCTCGCGCTCCACGAGCTGGCCCACGAGGTCTCCGGCGGCAAGTGGGTCGTCACCGGCGGTGGCGGCTACTCGATCATCGACGTCGTGCCGCGCGCCTGGGCGCACCT
The DNA here is from genome assembly GCF_004137345.1 of Nocardioides zhouii. Taxonomy (GTDB): domain Bacteria; phylum Actinomycetota; class Actinomycetes; order Propionibacteriales; family Nocardioidaceae; genus Nocardioides; species Nocardioides zhouii. The sequence continues at coordinate 186,540 of NZ_SDWV01000002.1, read as the reverse complement.
GCTCGCCATCGCGTCGGGCCGCCCGCTCGAACCCACGCTCGAGACCCCGCCGGCGTGGCGGGCGTACGTCGAGGAGGTGCTGGGCGCGACCGCTCCGCACCGGATGACCGACGGGCGTACGCCCGCGTTCCGCGACTGGGCCGACGGCTACGACCCGGACTCGTGGCTGGACCGGGCGATCCACGCGACCCGCATGGAGGTCTTCCCGCTGCACGGCCTGGACCCGCTTCCCTGACGCTCAGGGAGCGTGGGGATGAGCGGGAAAAGGTAAAGATTCAACACGCCACGCCGCCAGTCCCACAAGTTTCTTTGGCATTCCTCTTCCCCACCCGTCACGCGAGCCCTAACCTCAGTCGAAAGCGGCACGCCTGTGACGCCGGTGGGGAAGCCGGCGCCGTTCCGCGCAGAAGGATCGGTGCACCACCATGGCTGAGAACACCCCTGGAGACATGTCCGAGGCCCGGTTCCTGACGATCGCCGAGGTCGCGTCCAAGATGCGCGTCTCGAAGATGACCGTCTACCGGCTGGTTCACGGCGGAGAGCTGCCCGCAGTCCGCGTCGGCCGCTCGTTCCGGGTCACCGAGGACGACGTCAACGAGTACCTGCGCAAGAGCTTCTACAACGCGGGCTGAGCGCTCCGCGACCACCGGGGCGACCGATTCCTCGGTCCCCACCCCTGACAAGTAGGGTGTGCGGGGTCCGGCCGACGAGCGTCGGCCGAAAAGGAAGGTCTGATCCACTGTGGGTTCTGTCATCAAGAAGCGGCGCAAGCGCATGGCCAAGAAGAAGCACCGCAAGCTGCTCAAGAAGACGCGCGTCCAGCGCCGCAAGCTCGGCAAGTAACACCCTCGACCATGGGGCGGGTCGTGCTGGTCACCGGGATCTCCCGGGACATAGGGCGACGCTTTGCGCGCGCCGCGGCCGGCGACCCGTCCATCGATCGAGTGATCGGTGTGGACGTCGTCCCGCCGCGCGGCGACATCGGCGACGTCTCCTTCGTCCGCGCTGACATCCGCAATCCGGTCATCGCCAAGGTCCTCGCCAAGGAGGACGTCGACACCGTCGTCCACATGAGCGTGATCGCCACCCCCGGCTCGGCCGGCGGGCGGGGGACGATGAAGGAGCTCAACGTCATCGGCTCCATGCAGCTCCTCGCTGCGTGCCAGAAGTCGACGACCGTCGACCGCCTCGTGGTGAAGTCGACCACCACGGTCTACGGCTCGAGCCCGCGCGACCCGGCGATGTTCACCGAGGACATGGGGCCCAAGCGCCTGCCGTCCTCCGGCTACGCCAAGGACGTCTTCGAGATCGAGGGCTACGTCCGCGGCTTCGCCCGCCGTCGCCCCGACGTCGACGTCACCATGATCCGCGCGGCCAACGTCATCGGTCCCCACGTCTCGAGCCCGCTGACCAACTACTTCCGCCTGCCGGTCATCCCGCGCGTGCTGGGCTTCGACCCGCGCCTGCAGTTCCTCCACGAGGACGACCTGATGCGGGTGCTCCGCCACGCCGCCACGCACGCGGTCCCCGGCACCTTCAACGTCGCCGGCGACGGGCTGCTGACCCTGGCCCAGGCCGTACGCCGGCTCGGCACGCCCTCGGTCGCGATGCCGCGGTTCGCGGTCGGCCGCCTTGGCGCGACGATGCGCCAGGCCCGGGTGTCGGACTTCTCGCCCGAGCAGCTGGGCTTCCTGACCTACGGTCGAGGGGTGGACACCACCCGGATGCGCACCGACCTCGGCTTCGAGCCGGCCTTCACCACGGCTGAGGCGTTCTCCGACTTCATCCGTGCGGTCGCACCCGACGTGAGGGAAGGAGCCGGTCGTGCCTGAAGAAGCCCAGCGAGGTTCGGGGGAGGACGCGGTCGTCATCCCGATCGGCACCGGAGGCCGTCCCGGTCGCGGGACGGGCAGTGCCCGGCCGTCGTCGGCCGCCCGCAACCTGTCGTCGGCTGCCCGCAAGCCGGCAGCAGCCCGGCCGCGGCCCGCTGCGGCCGCTGCCGCCAAGCCCAAGCCCGCGCCGAAGAAGCGCGCGGCCGCAAAGCCCGCCGTACAGACCGAGGCGCCGCCGCAGGAGCAGCCGGCCGCTGCGTCCCTCCACGAGCCCACCCCGAGGACCGGGATCCCCGTCGGCGACTGGCTCGCGGCGCTGCAGGGTGCCGCGCTCGAGGTCTTCGGCGACGACTGGGAGCGCCGCGCCGCCGAGCTGATGGCGTTCGTACGCCGGCGGCTCGAGGGCGACTACGAGGTCGACGACTACGGCTTCGACCGCGAGCTCACCGAGCGCTTCTTCATGGCGGCGCTGCGGCCGGTCGCGGAGAAGTGGTTCCGGCTCGAGGTGCGCGGCCTGGAGAACATCCCGGCCGAGGGTGGGGCGCTGGTGGTGTCCAACCACTCCGGCACCGTGCCGCTCGACGGGCTGATGACCATGCTGGCCGTCCACGACAAGGCCCACCGCTCCCTGCGCCCGCTCGGCGCGGACCTCGTCTTCAAGATGCCCATCATCAGCTCCCTGGCCCGCAAGGGTGGCGCCACCCTCGCCTGCGTCGAGGACGCCGAGCGGATGCTGTCCGGCGGCGAGCTGGTCGGGGTCTGGCCCGAGGGCTTCAAGGGGATCGGCAAGCCGTTCAGCGAGCGCTACAAGCTGCAGCGGTTCGGCCGCGGCGGGTTCGTGTCCGCGGCGCTGCGCACCGGCGTACCGATCATCCCGCTCTCCGTGGTGGGTGCGGAGGAGATCTATCCCCTGGTCGGCAACGTCCCGTCACTGGCTCGACTGCTCGGCGTTCCCTACATCCCGATCACGCCGTTCTTCCCGTGGCTCGGGCCGCTGGGCATGGTGCCGCTGCCGTCGAAGTGGATCCTGGAGTTCGGTGAGCCGATCCGCACCGACTCCTACGACGCGGGCGAGGCCGAGGACCCGATGCTGGTCTTCAACGTCACCGACCAGGTGCGCGAAACCATCCAGCACACCCTCTTCGACCTGCTGCGCGAGCGCGACGGCGTCTTCAGCTAGCAGGCCCGACCCGGGGTGGAGGTCAGGGCAGCAGGCCGCCGGTCGCGTTGCCGAGCACGCCACCGGTGAGGCCGTCGGCGGTCCCGGTCACCTCGCCGATCAGTCCGCCCGTGGCGTCGTCGACCGCGCCGGTGAGCCCACCGAGCGCCCCGCCGGTCACGCCGTTGAGCTGGTTGGCCAGGTCCCCGGTGGTGCCGGTGACGCCGTCGACGACGCCCTCGACCGGCTTGGTCGGGTCGTTCTTCGTCGGGTCGGGCTTCGTGGTCTCGGGCACGACGAGCTCCGGCGTCCTCACCGGCGACGTCGGGCTCACCGTCGGGCTCACCGTCTGCTCGGGCAGCAGCGCCTCGGGCGACTGGAGCGCCTTGGGGATGGTGATGCCGGAGACGTCCTGGCCAGAGACCGGTGCGGCCTCGAGGGTGAGCTCGTCGCTGTCGAGACCCGTGAGCAGGTCTGTCGGTGCGCTGCTGAGCACGAAGTCGGGGGTGGAGGTCAGCTCGCCGGGACACAGGCCGCACGCGGTGCTGATCTCGGTGTCGAGGTCGGTCAGCGTGCGCCCGGCCGCGAGGAGCTCGTCGCTGGCACTCGCCGGCAGCTCGCCCTGCAGCGCCTCGAGGCGGTCCATGCTGGCCGAGGTGAACTCGCGGGCCACCTGGACGTCGGCGTCGGAGCCGGTCGCGCTGTAGGACGTCAGCAGGCTGCGTACGCCGTCGCCCGACTGCTCGGTGAAGGTGTCGAGGGTGTCGGGGATCAGCTGCACGGTGCCGTCGCCGGCCGAGAGCTCCTCGAGCTCGGTGAGCCGGGTGCTGGCCTGGGCGAGGAGCGTACGTCCGCGCGCGGCGTCGTCGCCCGCGAGCTGGACCTGTGCGGACTCGATGCCGCGCTTGACGCCGTAGAGGGACTCGCCCGGCAGCGACGTCTGCGCGGCGACGGCCATCGTGGCGGTTGCGCCGATGAGGGCGGCGCCGCCCAGCAGGGTGGCGACGCGACGGTCGCGGGGCCGCGTGGTGGCCGGCATGGCGAGGCGCTGCGGCGCAGCGGGCTGGCGCAGCAGGACGGTGTCGGCCTCGGCCATCAGGCTCTCGCGCAACGAGCTGACGAACTCGGCCCGCGGCGTGACGCGGGGAACGGTCCGGAGGTCGGCGACCACGGCGACCAGGGCGGCGAACTGCGCAGCCTCCCGGTCGGAGAGGGGGGCGTCCAGGCCTCGGGAGAGGAGTGCCTCGAACTCGTCGGCACGTCGTCGTACCGAGAAGGCGGATGTCATCGCGCCCTTCCTGTCTCGCAGCTGGTGGTTGCTCCCACACAGACGAACGAACGGGATGGGGCGCGGGTTACGGGTGAGGTCATCAGTCTCTCAACCCCTCCGGCAGCAGCTTCGCCAGATTGCGTACGCCGCGCAGCTGGAGCTGCTTCACGGCGCCGTCGGAACGGCTGAGGGCCTTCGCCGTCTCGGCGATCGACATCCCCTGCAGGAAGCGCATGATCAGGCACTCGCGCTGCTCGTCGGGCAGCTTCGTGAGGGCGGTGAGCAGCGCCTCGTTGGTCAGCCCGGCGAGCACGGCGCTCTCCGGGCCCTCGGTCGCGTCGTCGTGCGGCGACATGTCCTCGGTGGTCATCTCGAGGCGCGTGCGGCCGGCCTTGAAGTGGTCGGTGGTGAGGTTGCGGGCGATGGTCATCAGCCAGGCGCCGAAGTCCTTGCCCTGCCACCGGAAGTTGTTCATGCTCCGCAGCGCGCGGAAGAAGGTCTCCGAGGTGAGGTCCTCGGCGAGCGCCTGCGAGCGCGTGCGGTAGTAGAGGAAGCGGTAGACCGACGCCTGGTAGTGGTCGTAGAGCAGCCCGAAGGCGTCCTTGTCGCCCGCGCGGGCCAGCTCGACGAGCGCGATCAGGCGCTCGCGCTCGGCACCGTCGAGCTCCGAGGAGGTGGCCTGGTCCTCGTCGCCGACCGGGCTGGAGCCGGAGGCGCCGCCGCGGCCCTCGCCGGTCGGGAGCGGGGCCGATCCGGGCAGGGCCGTCTCGGCGTAGAGGATGCCGCCGGCGAGCTGCGGCGAGAGGGCAGCCCACACCGCACGCCGAAGCGCGTCGAGGCCTTCCTCCAGGGCATGCATGCGGTGGTCCCTCCCAGTTGCAGCAGTCTTCACGATAAACGGCTGCAGCGTCCCTGTGAACCCGTGAGTAACTACGAGTTACACAAGGTCAGGAACGGTCGCGCCCCCGGACGCTGACGCCCGCGGCGACTGCTCCGGACACCGCGCCGGCCACGGCGGCCGCCACCAGCCCGGCGCGGGCGGCCTTGCGACCGGTGCGGTAGTCCCGGATCCGCCAGCCCTGGGCCTTGGCGTGCGACCGCAGTCGCGAGTCCGGGTTGATGGCGCAGGGGTCGCCGACCAGGGAGAGCATCGGGAGGTCGTTGCTGGAGTCGGAGTACGCCGAGCAGCGCGCCAGGTCGAGCCCCTCGCGAACCGCCAGCGCCTTGATCGCCTCGGCCTTCGCCGGGCCGTGCAGCAGGTCGCCGACCAGCTGGCCGGTGTAGACGCCGTCGACGTGCTCGGCCACGGTGCCCATGGCGCCGGTCAGTCCGAGCCGCCGGGCGATGATGCTGGCGATCTCGATGGGGGCCGCCGTCACCAGCCAGACCCGCTGCCCCTCGTCGAGGTGGAGCTGGGCGAGCGCCCGGGTGCCGGGCCAGATGCGGTGCGCCATCGCCTCGTCGAAGATCAGCTCGCCGAGCTCCTCGAGCTCGGCGGTCGTGTGCCCGGCGATGAAGGAGAGCGCGGAGGCGCGGGCCTCGGCCACGTGGGCCGGGTCCTCGACGCCGACGATCCGGAAGTAGGCCTGCTTCCAGGCGGCGCCGGCGATCTCGCGAGTGGTGAAGAACTTGCGGCGGTGCAGCCCGCGCGCGAAGTGGAAGATGCTGGCGCCCTGCATGACCGTGTTGTCGACGTCGAAGAACGCCGCGGCGCTCGGGTCGCTCGGCAGGGTGAGCGCGCTCTCGACCTCCGCTGCTGCTGCCGCGGCCTCGCCCGCGAGCACCGAGCGCTGCTGCAGGTTGAGCCTGCGGGGTCGCTCCGGAGGGGTCACCGGAGCAGCGTAGCCGTGCCTCTGGGGCGCCAGGCTGTGGAAGTATCGGCGCATGCCGCGCAACGACGTCTCCACGTTCGTGGCCGAGGCGGCGGTCGACGTCCCCGAGCGACAGGCCCTCGTCGAGAGCGGCGGTCGCACCCTCACCTGGGCCGGCCTGGAGGACGAGGTCGCCCGGATCGCGACCGGGCTCGGCGCCCACGGCATCCGCGCCGGCCAGCGGGTGATGATCGTGATCGGCAACCGGATCGAGTTCGTGACGGCCTACCTCGGCGTGCTGCGTGCGCAGGTGGTGGCCGTCCCGGTGAACCCCCGCTCGGCACCGGGCGAGGTGGCTCGGATGATCGCCGACTCCGGCACCCGGCTCGTCGTCGTCGACGAGACCGCGCTCGACGTCGTCCGCGCGGCGCTGGCCGAGATGCAGGACGTCGCCGCCCCCATCGTGGTCGTGACGGGAGCCGAGCCCGGGCCGGGCGAGATCGGGTTCGACGCGCTGCGCGCGGACGTCGTACGCCCCGTGCCGCCGCTGCCGGACCCGGAGAAGCTCGCCGCCCTCCTCTACACCAGCGGCACGTCCGGTCGCCCGCGCGCCGCGATGCTCAGCCACCGCGCGCTCCTCGCCAACATCGAGCAGGTCGCCGCCGTCGAGCCGCCGATGATGCATGGTGACGACGTCGTGCTCGGCGTGCTGCCGCTCTTCCACGTCTACGGGCTCAACGCCGTCCTCGGCGGGGTGCTGCGGCACCGCGCGCGGCTGCTGCTGGTCGAGCAGTTCGAGCCGCAGGCGGTGCTGGACCTGATCGACGACGAGGCGTGCAGCGTCGTCCCGATCGCCCCACCCGTCTTCACCCACTGGCTGCCCGACGAGCACCTGCGCGAGCGCCTCGGCCCGGTGCGCCTCGTGCTGTCCGGATCGGCGCCGCTCGAGCCGGAGGTGATCGAGCAGTTCACCTCGATCACCGGCATCCCGGTGCACCAGGGTTACGGCCTGACCGAGGCCTCGCCGGCCGTCACGAGCACACTCTGCAGCCGGACCAACCAGGCCGGCTCGGTCGGTGCAGCGCTGCCCGGCATCGAGCTGCGGCTCGTCGACGAGACCCGGCGCCCGGTCAGCGGCGAGGACCCGGGCGAGATCCAGGTGCGCGGCGCCAACCTCTTCAGCGGCTACTGGCCCGACGCGTCCGACGGCCCGGACGCCGACGGCTGGTACGGCACCGGTGACGTCGGCTTCCTCGACCCGAGCGGCGACCTCTTCCTGGTCGACCGGGTCAAGGAGCTCGTCATCGTCAGCGGCTTCAACGTCTACCCGACCGAGGTCGAGGACGTCATCCGCGAGGTCGACGGCGTCTCCGAGGCCGCGGTCATCGGCGTCCCCGACCCCGAGACCGGCGAGGCGGTGGTGGCGTACGTCGTCGCGTCCCGCCCGATGACGCACCTCGAGGAGGCCGTACGGGCGCACACGATCGTGCGGCTGGCCCGGTTCAAGCAGCCGACGCGCATCGAGGTCGTCGACACCCTCCCGCTCACCGTCACCGGCAAGGTCCAGAAGGGACGCCTGCGCGGGATCGAGCGGCGCCGGATCGACGAAGGTCTCCTGTGATGACCACCCCACGCCGTTCTTCTCCTCCGCTTCGCTCCCCCGAACAACGCCGCGGGGACCCCGGATGAGCGCAGCGCGCGTCACCCTCTACTCCCGCGCCGGGTGCCACCTGTGCGAGGCCGCGCGCGAGATCGTGGCGCGGGTCTGCGCAGACCTGGGGGAGTCGTACGACGAGGTCGACGTCGATGCCGACGGTGACCTCGCGGACCGCTTCGGCGACGAGGTCCCGGTGACCTTCGTCGACGGCCGGCAGCACGACTTCTGGCGGGTCGACGAGGCCCGCCTCCGCGCCGCCCTCGCTCCGGTGGTCGAGTAGTCCCCCAGACCGAGCCGACCGACGGACCCAACGATCCCGCGGCGGCCGCAGGCAGGCGTATGCGGTCGGGGGCCGGGTGCGTTCGGTCCGTTGGCCCGCCCGAAAAGCGCGGCGGTCACCACACGAAGAGGGCGGTGTCGACACCCGCCACGGGTGGGTCATCTCACATGTGCTAGCCGCCCGTTCTCTCGTTTTGTTCTCCCGTTCACAAACTCCTACAGTGACGGGGTCACGCGAGGTTCGCGGGACTGGAAAGAAGCAGCTGTGACCGCACGGACCCCCGACTCTGCCCGGGACATTCCCGAGGCAACCGTCGCTCGGCTTCCCGTGTACCTGCGTGCCCTCATCGGCCTTGCCGAGGACGGCACCACCACCTGCTCCAGCGAGGAGCTCGCGGCCACGGCAGGCGTCAACAGCGCCAAGCTGCGCAAGGACCTCTCCTACCTCGGCAGCTACGGCACCCGCGGTGTCGGCTACGACGTGGAGTACCTCCGCTACCAGATCGCCCGCGAGATCGGCGTGACGCACGACTGGCCCGTGGTCATCGTCGGCATCGGAAACCTCGGCCACGCGCTCGCCAACTACTCCGGGTTCCGCAGCCGCGGGTTCCGCGTCGTCGCGCTGCTCGACGCCGACCCGACCCGCCACGACGAGGTCGTCGCCGGGCTCGACGTGCGCTCCTTCGAGGACCTCGAGTCGATCGTCAGCGACAACGACGTGTCCATCGGCGTCATCGCCACGCCCGCCGTCGCTGCCCAGGCCGTCGCCGACCGGATGGTGGCCGCGGGCATCACCAGCATCCTCAACTTCGCGCCGAGCGTCCTCGCGGTGCCCGAAGGCGTCGGCGTACGCAAGGTCGACCTGTCGATCGAGCTGCAGATCCTCGCCTACCACGAGCAGCGCAAGGCGGTCGCGCCCGGATCGGAGGACGCGTCATGAGCGTCCTCGTCGTGGGGATCTCCCACAAGTCCGCACCGGTCGAGCTGCTCGAGCGACTCGTCCTCGACGCCGACGCGACCGCGAAGCTGATCGCTGACGTCGTCGCCGGCGAGCACGTCACCGAGGCCACCGCGATCGTCACCTGCAACCGGCTCGAGGTCTACGCCGAGGTCGACCGCTTCCACGGCAGCGTCGAGGACCTGTCCGGACTCCTCGTCGCGCGGGCCGAGCAGTCGGCCGAGGCGCTGCTGCCGCACCTCTACGTCCACTACGACGAGGGCGCGGTCTCGCACCTCTTCCAGGTTGCCGCCGGCCTCGACTCGATGGTCGTCGGCGAGGGCCAGATCCTCGGCCAGACCCGGGACGCCCTGCGCGTCGGCCAGGAGCACGGCACGGTCGGCCCGGCACTCAACACGCTCTTCCAGCAGGCCCTGCGTGTCGGCAAGCGCGCCCACGCCGAGACCGACATCGACCGGGCCGCCCCGTCGCTCGTCAGCGCCGCGCTCGAGCGCAGCTCGGTGCCCGTCGCGGGTGCCCGCGCCCTCGTGATCGGCGCGGGTGCGATGGCGTCCCTCGCCGCCGCCCACCTCTCCCGCGGCGGTGCTGCCAGCATCACCGTGCTCAACCGCACGTCCGCCAGCGCCGACCGGCTCGCCGCGGAGTACGGCGCCTCGTCTGCCCCGCTGTCGGCGCTCGCCGACGAGCTGCCCCGGGCCGACCTCGTCGTGTCGTGCACCGGTGCCCCCGAGCCGCTCGTCCGGCTCGGCGACGTGGTCACGGCCCGTGCCGGCGACCAGCGCCCGCTGTCCGTCATCGACCTCGCATTGCCCCACGACGTCGACCCGTCCGTGGCCGACCTGCCCGGCGTCGACCTGATCAGCCTGGCCGGCCTCGCCGACGAGCTGCGCGGCCTCGAGGCCACGGCCGGCGTCGAGGACGTACGCACGATCGTCGCGCAGGAGATCGCCGCCTTCCTGGCCGTACGCCGCCAGGCCAGCGTCACCCCGACCGTCGTGGCGCTGCGCTCGATGGCCACGAACGTCGTCGACGCCGAGATGGAGCGGCTCGCGACCCGCCTCCCCGCCCTCGACGAGGCCACCCGCGCCGAGGTGCTCCAGACCGTGCGTCGCGTCGCCGACAAGCTGCTCCACGAGCCGACGGTCCGGGTCAAGGAGCTCGCCGACGCCGAGCCGGCCGTCTCCTACACGGCCGCGCTGGCCGAACTGTTCCGCCTCGACCCCGAAGCCGTGGACGCCATCTCCCGGGCGGAGGGCAAGCAGCCATGACAGTCGCACTCCGCCTCGGCACGCGCGCGTCCGCACTGGCCACCACCCAGTCCGGCCTTGTCGCCGACCTCATCCGCGAGCGCCTCGGCCGCGAGGTCGAGCTGGTCACGGTCTCGACCGAGGGCGACCGCAGCGCCGCCCCGCTCGCGACCATCGGCGGCACCGGAGTCTTCGTCAGCGCCCTGCGCGACGCCCTCCTCGCCGGTGAGGTCGACGTCGCCGTCCACTCGCTCAAGGACCTCCCCACGACACCCGCCGACGGCATCGCGCTGGCCGCGATCCCGCTGCGCGAGGACCCCCGCGACGCCGTCGTCGCCCGTGACGGCCTGACGCTCGGCGAGCTGCCGGTCGGCAGCCGTCTCGGCACCGGCTCCCCGCGCCGGGTGAGCCAGCTCGAGGCGCTCGGCCTCGGCCTCGCCATCGAAGGCATCCGCGGCAACGTCGACACCCGGATCCGCAAGGTCCGCGACGGCGAGGTCGACGCGGTCGTTCTCGCCCGGGCCGGCCTGGCCCGCCTCGGCCGCCTCGACGAGATCACCGAGGTGCTCGACCCCCTCCAGATGCTTCCCGCCCCCGGGCAGGGTGCCCTCGCCGTCGAGTGCCGCTCCGGCGACACCGACCTCGTGGCCGCCCTGGCCCAGCTCGACGACGCCTCCACCCGTGCCGCGGTCACCGCGGAACGCGCGGTGCTCACCACCCTCGAGGCCGGTTGCTCCGCCCCGGTGGGTGCTCTGGCAGAGGTGGTCGAGGGCGAGGACGGGGAGGAGCTGTGGCTACGCGCCGTGGCCCTCTCCGAGGACGGTGGCCTGTCCGTACGGATGAGCGCCACCGGCCCGGTCACCGAGGCCGAACAGCTCGGCAGACGACTCGCGAGCGACATGCTCGACGACGGAGCAGCAGACCTGATGCACGCACCACCAGTGAGGAACCAGCACGCATGACGCGAGTACAGACCCCGCAGGCCAACAGCCACGACAAGGGTGCGACCCAGGGCTGGGTGTCGTTCGTCGGCAGTGGACCCGGTGACCCGGGTCTGCTGACCGTGCGTGCCGTGGAGCTCCTGCAGAGCGCCGAGGTCATCGTCACCGAGGCCCCCGACCACCTCGACCTGGTCCGCTCGGTCCTCGGCCTCGCCGAGGGCGCGGACGGCCAGTGGGACGGCCCGGAGATCGTCGACGGCGGCTTCGGCGAGGACGGCCAGCCGCTCACGCACGCCGCCCGCGCCAAGGTCGTCGTACGCCACGGCAAGAAACAGCGCGTGGTCCGCCTGATGACGGGCGACCCCTTCCTCTATGCCTCCGGCCCCGAGGAGGCGCAGGCCTGCGTCAAGGCGGGCGTCGGCTTCGAGGTCGTCCCGGGCGTCTCCTCGGTGAGCGCGGTCCCGGCCTACGCCGGCATCCCGCTGACCACCAAGCGCCATAAGGAGATGGCCGTCGTCACCTGCGGCGAGAAGATCGACTGGTCGGTGTACGGCGACGACCGCACGCTCGTCCTCCTCTCCGGCGTAGGCACCATCGCCCAGACCGCCGAGGCCCTGATCGAGGCCGGCCGCTCGCCGCAGACGCCCGTCGCGATGACCCGCGTCGGCACCACGACGGAGCAGCAGACCCTCATCTCCACGCTCGAGCACATCGCCGCCGACGTACGCTCCGCGCGCATCGCGCCGCCGGCGATCACCGTGATCGGCGACGTCGTCGACCTGCGCGAGACCCTGTCGTGGTTCGAGACCAAGCCGCTCTTCGGCTGGCGCGCGCTGGTGCCCCGCACCAAGGAGCAGGCCGGTTCGCTGTCGCGCCGGCTGCGCGACTACGGCGCGGTGCCCGAGGAGGTGCCGACCATCTCGGTCGAGCCGCCCCGCAACCCGCTCCAGATGGACAAGGCCGTCCGCGGTCTCGTCGAGGGCCGCTACGAGTGGATCGCGTTCACCTCGGTCAACGCGGTCAAGGCCGTACGCGAGAAGTTCGAGGACTACGGCCTCGACGCCCGCGCCTTCTCCGGCCTCAAGATCGCCGCTGTCGGCGACAAGACGGCCCAGGCCATCGCCGACTGGGGCCTGCGTGCCGACCTCGTCCCGTCCGGTGAGCAGTCCGCCGCCGGCCTGCTCGAGGACTGGCCGCCGTACGACGACGTGCTCGACCCGATCAACCGGGTCTTCCTGCCGCGCGCCGACATCGCGACCGAGAACCTGGTCGCCGGCCTGATCGACCTCGGCTGGGAGTGCGACGACGTCACGGCCTACCGCACGGTGCGGGCCACGCCGCCACCGGCTCCGGTTCGCGACGCGATCAAGACCGGCAAGTTCGACGCGGTCGTCTTCACGTCGTCCTCGACGGTGCGCAACCTGGTCGGCATCGCCGGCAAGCCGCACCCATCGACGATCATCGCCGTGATCGGCCCGGCCACCGCGAAGACGGCGGAGGAGCACGGCCTGCGGGTCGACGTGCTCTCGCCGACGCCCGACGTGGAGGTCCTGGTCGACGCCCTCGCCGACTTCGGCTCCGCCCGCCGCCTGGCGATGCTGGAGAACGGCGAGCCCGTCACCCGGCCGAGCGAGCGCACGGCGTCGGGTCGCCGGAAGGCACGCGCCAAGTGACCGAGGAGCACCGCGAGCTCGAGACGCCGCTCGTCCGGCCCCGACGGCTGCGGCGCACTCCTGCGCTGCGCCGGATGGTGGCCGAGACGTCGGTGCAACCGAGCTCGCTGGTGCTCCCGGTGTTCATCCGGGAGAACGCGACCGAGCCCCGGCCGATCTCCTCGATGCCCGGCGTGGTGCAGCACTCGCGCGACTCGCTCAAGCGCGCCGTCAACGAGGCGGCCGAGCTCGGCCTGGGTGGCGTGATGCTCTTCGGCATCCCGGAGACCAAGGACGCCACCGGCTCGGGCGGCATCGACCCCGCCGGCGTGCTCAACCTCGCGATCACCGACGTGGTGGCCGAGGTCGGCGACCAGCTCACCGTGATGTCGGACCTGTGCCTCGACGAGTTCACCGACCACGGACACTGCGGTCTGCTGACGCCCGACGGTGACGTCGACAACGACCAGACGCTGGAGGCGTACGCCCGGATGGCGCTCGCGCAGGCCGCGGCCGGCGTCGACATGGTCGGTCCCAGCGGGATGATGGACGGCCAGGTCCGCGTGGTGCGGCAGGCGCTGGACGCCGCAGGAGCCCACCACGTCTCGATCCTCGCCTACTCCGCGAAGTACGCCTCCGCGTTCTTCGGGCCGTTCCGCGAGGCCGTCGACTCCTCGCTCGTCGGCGACCGCCGCACCTACCAGCAGGACCCGGCCAACGCCGTCGAGGGCGTACGCGAGGTGCTGCTCGACGTGGAGCAGGGCGCCGACATCGTGATGGTGAAGCCGGCCCTCGCCTACCTCGACGTCGTACGCCGTGTGCGCGACGCCGTCGACATCCCGGTCGCGGCCTACAACATCTCCGGCGAGTACTCCATGGTCGAGGCCGCCGCCGCCAACGGCTGGATCGACCGCGAGGCCGCCATCCTGGAGACCCTCACCTCGATCCGCCGCGCGGGCGCGGACGTGATCCTCACCTACTGGGCCTCCGAGGCCGCCCGCCTGCTGCGCCGCTGACCGTCGTCCGGCCCCGCCGGAGCGGTGGTGGAGCCACCTTCTCGGCTCGGAGAGTGTGGCTGGGTCACCGCTGGCCAGCGTGCCCTCGTACGACGCGCGGGGTGGCGGTTGTGGTGCCACATGTCGGCAAGACGGACTGTGGCTGGGCCACCGCTCACGACGGATCGATCCGGGGCGACCCTCAGGGGTTGAGGAGCTTGTTGGCGCAGTCCAGCAGCTCGTTGGGGCCGGTGAGCGGGAGGTCGATGACGCCCTGAGCAGTGCACATCGCGAGGGCCTCGGCGAGCGTGAGGGTCTGCGTGATCGTGGCCGTCGGGAGCGGCGGCAGCGTCGTCGGCACGACGGTCTGCGTCGGCGTCTGGGTCGGCACCGGGTTGGTCGTCGGGTTCTGGGTGGGCGACTGCGTCGGCGTCTGAGTCGGGGTGGGGGACTGCGTCGGGCTGGGCGTCTGAGTGGCAGACGGAGTCTGCGTGGGCGTCGGGGTGTTGCTGCCCTTGCCGCCGCCCTTTCCTCCGTTGTCGCCGCCGCTCTTGCCGCCGTTGTCACCCTTGCCGCCGGAGCCGGAGCCGGAGCCGCTGGTCTCGGGCATGATCACGCCGGTGGTGAGGGTCGAGGTCGGCACCGCGCTGAAGTCGCCGTCCATGTAGGCCTGCATGATCGACAGGACCAGGTCGACGTACTCGTTGGAGTGGTTGTAGCGGTAGACCGAGGCGCGCTGACCCTTCTCCGCGGACAGGTCGTCGTCGCCGGAGCAGAGGTAGACGGCGGTCGCGAGCGCCGCGTCGTCGATGTCCTGCGGGTTGCGGGTGCCGTCGGCGTCGCCGTCCACGCCCACGACCGACCAGGTCGAGGGGATGAACTGCATCGGGCCGACGGCGCGGTCCCAGCGGGTGTCGTCGTCGTACTGGCCGGCGTCGGTGTCGCTGATGCTCTGGGTGTTGTTCTTGCCGTTGAGCGGGATGCCGTAGATGCCCGGCCGGGCGACGCCCTCGTCGTCGAGGACGTTGCCGCCGAAGCGACCGTGGTCGGACTCGACACGACCGATGGCGGCGATGAGCTCCCACGGGAGGCGGCAGCCGCGGTCGGCCTGGTTGATCACGGCCTCGGCGCGCTGGTAGGCCGACAGCGCGGCCTGCGGGATGCTGCTGGCCGAGCCGGGGGTGAGGGCGGCGGCGCGGGAGACGGGGTCGCCGACGCTGGCGGGCGCCTCGATGGCGGAGGCGGGGAGAACCGTGCCGTCCGGGAGCGTGCCCGGGCCGTCGACGTCGGCACTCGCGGAGTTCACGCCCGCGCCGATGAGGCTGGCGGTCCAGGCGGCACTGAGCACGGCCAACGGGACGATCGTGGCCGCCCTGTGGAGTCGGCTGGATGTCGACATGTGGTGGTCTCCCCTGTGATGCGGTGGTGTCATGATGCCCCCTCCGGGCTCACCTACACCCTCCAACGAGGAACAATCCCCCCAAGTTACGCGCCAGTCACTTGTGGGCCAAGCCACATCCCACCCGCAGGGGCGCAGCCGCCTGTGGCCGGCTTGCGCGGCTACGCGACAATGAGCCGGTGACCCCCGTGAGCACGCCCGCCACCACCGCGGCCAGCGAGGCGCTCTTCGAGCGTGCCCGCGCCGTGACGCCGGGAGGCGTGAACTCGCCGGTCCGGGCGTTCACCGCCGTCGGCGGCACTCCCCGCTTCATCACCTCGGCGTCCGGAGCCTGGCTGACCGACGCCGACGGCAACGACTACGTCGACCTGATCTGCTCGTGGGGGCCGATGCTGCTCGGCCACGCCCACCCCGACGTCCAGGCCGCCGTCGCCGGCGCGGTGGCCCGCGGCACGTCGTACGGCACCCCCACCGAGCCCGAGGTCGAGCTCGCCGAGGAGATCGTCGCGCGTACGCCGGTCGAGCGGGTCCGGTTCGTCTCGTCCGGGACCGAGGCGACGATGTCGGCGATCCGCCTGGCGCGCGGCGCCACCGGCCGCGACCTGGTCGTGAAGTTCGCCGGTTGCTACCACGGCCACGTCGACACGCTGCTGGCCGAGGCCGGCTCCGGGCTCGCGACGCTGGCGGTCCCCGGCACCAGTGGCGTACCGGCGTCGTCGGCCGCCGAGACGCTGGTCCTGCCCTACAACGACCGCGCGGCCGTGCTCGCCGCCTTCGAGGCCCACGGGGCCCACATCGCCTGCCTGATCACCGAGGCCTCGCCCGGCAACATGGGCGTCGTCCCGCCGGCGCCGGGCTTCAACGCCTTCCTCGCCGAGACCTGCCGTGCTCACGGTGCGCTCTTCATCAGCGACGAGGTGATGACCGGCTTCCGCGCCACCGCGCAGGGCGGCTGGGGCCTGGACGGTGCCATCGAGGGCTGGGTGCCCGACCTGATGACCTTCGGCAAGGTGATGGGCGGCGGCTTCCCCGCCGCCGCGTTCGGCGGCCGCGCCGACCTCATGTCCCACCTCGCTCCGGAGGGGTCGGTCTACCAGGCCGGCACGCTCTCGGGGAACCCGGTGGCCACCACCGCCGGGCTTGCCACGCTGCGGCTCGCCACGCCCGAGGTGTACGCCCACCTCGACGCCACGGCCGCCACGATCCGCGCGGCTGTCTCCGAGGCCCTCCACGCGGCATCGGTGCCGCACACCGTGCAGGTCGCGGGCACGATGTTCTCGGTCTTCTTCCGCGAGGCGCCGGTGCGCGACTTCGCCGAGGCCGGCCAGCAGGACACCGCGGCCTACGCCGCCTTCTTCCACTCGATGCTCGACCAGGGGGTCTACCTCCCCCCGTCGGCGTACGAGGCGTGGTTCGTCTCCGCGGCCCACGACGACCGCGCCGTCTCGACGATCCTCGACGCGCTCCCGGCCGCCGCGCTCGCGGCCACCACGGCAGGAGGCTTCTGACATGGGTGTGCAGACCACGGTCCACCTGCTGCGCCACGGCGAGGTCCACAACCCTGAGGGCGTCCTCTACGGCCGCCGCGACGGGTTCCACCTCTCCGACCTCGGCAACCAGATGGCGCAGCGGATCGCCGAGTCGGTCGGCGACCGCGACATTGTCCACATGCGTACGTCGCCGCTCGAGCGGGCCCAGGAGACGGGCGCGCCGCTGGCCGCGGTCCGCGGGCTCACGCCGGTCATCGACCCGCGGGTGATCGAGTCGACCAACGACTTCGAGGGGCTCAGCTTCGCCGACGGCGCGATGACGATCGTGAAGCGCCCGCACCTGTGGCGCCACCTCTACAACCCGTTCAAGCCCTCGTGGGGCGAGCCCTACGACGAGATCGCCGGGCGCATGGTCGCCGCGATCCACGACGCGCGCGACGCGGCGGCGGGCCACGAGGCGGTCATCGTGTCCCACCAGCTGCCGATCTGGACGACGCGGCTCTTCCTCGAGAAGCGCAGCTACATCCATCACCCCAAGAACCGCCAGTGCACGCTCTGCTCGCTCACCAGCGTCGTCTTCGACGACGACCGGATGGTGCAGGTGCGCTACTCCGAGCCCGCGGGCGACCTGATCCCCGCCGGCGACCGGTCGGCCCCGTTCTCGGCCGGCGGCGCCCCGCAGGAGGACCGGCCCTGAGGTTCCTCCGCCTGCTCGTCGCTCCTCTCGTGGGACTCGTCTGCCTGGTCGCCCTGGCGGGCTGCACGAGCCTGTCCGGCACCGGTGACAAGGGCTACATCTCCGGTGAGGGCGTGCCCACAGAGGTGCGGGCCGTCGACCGGGGGAGCCCGATCGAGCTGACCGGCACCGACCTCGACGGCAACGACGTCGACCTGGCCGACCTCCGCGGCAAGCCCGTGGTCGTCAACGTGTGGGCGTCCTGGTGCGGCCCGTGCATCGTCGAGCAGCCCGACCTCAACGAGGTGGCGGCGGAGCTCGGCGACGACGTCACCTTCCTCGGCCTCAACATCCGCGACGCCTCCCAGGACGACGCCGCCGCGTTCACCCGCAAGCTCGACGTGGGCTACGCGTCCGTCTACTCGCCCGACGGCGCGGCCCTGCTGCCCTTCGCGGGCACCCTGACCCCGCGGTCCATCCCGAGCACGGTGGTGCTCGACGCCGACGGCCGGGTCGCCGCGTCGATCCAGGGCCGCATCCCCACCCCGCAGACCCTGGTCTCGATCGTCGAGAAGGTGCTCGGTGAGTGACTGGTTCCAGGACACCGCGATGTCCGGGTCGATGGCGCTGGCGCTGCCCGTCGCGCTGCTCGCCGGACTGGTGTCGTTCTTCAGCCCGTGCGTGATCCCGCTGCTGCCCGGCTACCTGTCCTACGCCACCGGTCTCTCGGGCGGTGAGCTCGCCGACGCCCGGCGCAGCCGGCTGGTCGCCGGAGCGGTGCTGTTCGTCCTCGGCTTCTCCGTCGTCTTCGTGCTGCTCGGCAGCCTCACCGGTGCGGCGGGCGCGTGGCTGTTCGTCCACACGCGCGAGCTCAACGTCGTGCTGGGAATCCTGACGATCCTGCTCGGCATCGCCTTCCTCGGCGGCATCGGCTTCCTGCAGCGTGACTGGCGCATCCACCGGGTGCCGGCCGTCGGCCTGGCCGCGGCGCCGCTGCTCGGGTTCCTCTTCGGAGTCGGGTGGACGCCCTGCGTCGGGCCGACACTGGGCGCGATCAACCTGCTGTCGGTCAACGAGGCGACTGCCGGGCGCGGCGCCGTGCTGTCGGGCGTCTTCGCCCTCGGTCTCGGGCTGCCCTTCATCGCCGCTGCCCTGGCCTACCGCCGGATGATCCGCGCCTTCGCGGTCGTACGCCGCCACCAGGTGCTGGTCATGCGCCTCGGTGGCGCGATGATGATCGTCATCGGGCTGCTCCTCGTGAGTGGCTGGTGGGACCGGCTGGCGCAGGCGCTGCAGGGTGCCGTGCTCGGATTCTGGGTGCCGGTGTGACGCAGCTCGACCGTCGCCCCTCCGACGACCGCCAGGCGCCCGCGCTCCCCGCCGACCTCGACGCGCGCTCCCTCGCCCGGTGGACCTGGCGCCAGCTCACGTCGATGCGTACGGCGCTCGTGCTCCTGCTGCTGCTCGCGCTCGCCGCGATCCCGGGCTCGGTGATCCCGCAGGAGGACATCGACTCGCTCGCGGTCGCGCAGTGGCGCGACAACCACCCACGGCTGGCGCCGATCTGGGACCGGCTCGACCTGTTCGCGGTCTACGGCTCGGTCTGGTTCTCCGCGATCTACATCCTGCTGATGGTCTCCCTCGTCGGCTGCATCGTGCCGCGCCTCTTCGTGTACGCCCGCGCGATCGGCGCCCGACCGCCGCGCGCGCCGCGCCACCTCTCGCGCCTGCCGGACAGCACGTCGTACACGACCGACGAGGCCCCCGACGTCGTCCTGGCCCGCGCTGAGAAGGTCGTCAGACGACGGCACTTCCGCGTCGAGCGGGCCGAGGGTGCCGACGCCGTCGCGGCTGAGCGCGGCTACCTCCGCGAGGCGGGCAACCTGGTCTTCCACTTCGCCGTGATCGTCGTGCTGGTCGGCGTCGCGACCGGCAGCCTGTTCGGCTACAAGGGTGGCGTCATCCTGCTGAACGGCGACGACTACGGCTTCTCCAACAACCTCACGCAGTACGACGACTTCGCCCCCGGCAGCCTCTTCGACCCGGCCGTGATGGAGCCCTTCACCTTCACGATCACCGACTTCGACGTCGAGTGGATGACCGAGGGTCGCCGGGCCGGCCAGGCCCGCAAGTTCGTCGCGCACCTCGACTACAAGACCGACAAGGACGCGCCGACGCAGCAGTACGACCTGAAGGTCAACCACCCGCTGTCCATCGGCGACACCGACATCTTCCTCATCGGCCACGGCTACGCGCCCGTCATCACGATCCGCGACGGCGAGGGCAACGTGACCAAGTCCGGTCCCGCCGTCTTCCTGCCGACCAACGGCCAGACCTTCGAGTCCTTCGGGGTGATCAAGGCCCCGTTCGCCGAGCCGACGCAGATCGGGCTGGAGGGCACCTTCTACCCGACCTTCCAGCTGGGCCGTGACGCCGACGGCAACCTGTCGATGCCGTCCTCGGCCTTCGGCAACGCCATCGACCCGCTCGTGTCGCTCCAGGTCTGGACCGGCGACATCGGCGTGGACGACGGCTCCGCCTCGTCGGTCTACGTCCTCGACAAGGCCAGGGCCACCCGGCTCACCAAGGCCGACGGCCAGCCCTTCCGGATGGACCTGCGGCCCGGCGAGACCGTGACCCTCCCCGACGACCTCGGCAGCGTGACGTTCGAGGGCCTCGAGCGGTGGAACAAGATCCAGATCAGCCGTACGCCCGGCAAGCTCGTCGCCCTCGGCGGCATGGTGGTCGCGCTGCTCGGACTGCTCGGCTCGCTCTTCGTGCGACCGCGCCGACTCTGGGTGCGGGCACGTCGTCAGGACGACGGGACCACACTGGTGGAGGTGGCGCGGCTCGACCGCTCCTCCGGAAGCGACCCGGAGTCCGGTCGCGCCGAGCTCGCCGGGATCGTGGCCGGCCTGCAGATCAACCAGCAGAGAAGCAAGGAAGAGGACAGGTCATGACCGACGCACAGTGGGAGACCCTGAGCAACCAGGGCGTGGCGGCCGCCGGGGTGGTCTACTTCCTCGCGCTGCTCGCGTACGCCGTCCAGTGGGCCGCGCTGCGTGACGTGCCGGTCCGGCAGTCGGTCGCGGCCGGCGGCGGCGGGACGATCGTCGACGACGCGGACGACCAGGACGTCGCCCCGCGCACCGAGATGGCCGGTCGACTCGGCGTCCTGCTGGTCGGGATCGGCGCGCTGGCCCACTTCATCGCGCTGCTCGGGCGCGGCATGGCCGCGGACCCCAACCGGGTGCCGTGGGGCAACATGTACGAGTTCACGCTGAGCGGCACCTTCGTCGTCGTCGCGCTGTTCCTCGCCACCACGAACCGCTGGCGGCTCGCCTGGCTGGGCCCGATCGTCGTCGGCTTCGTGCTGTGCGTGCTGCTCGCCGACGTCCTGTGGCTCTACGAGCCGGTCGCCCCGCTCACCGAGGCGCTCGAGTCCTACTGGCTGGTGATCCACGTCGTGTCCGCCGTCATCGCGACCGGCGCGTTCACCCTCGGCGGGATCACGTCGCTCCTCTACCTGCTCAAGGCCCGCTCGACGAAGGAGAAGGGCTACCTCGCCCGCCTCCCCGAGCTCCCGGCCCTGGACCGGATCTCCTACCGGATGCACGCGTTCGGCTTCCCGGTGTGGACGTTCGGGGTGCTGATCTCTGGCCCGATCTGGGCGCACCAGGCGTGGTCGTCGTACTGGAACTGGGACCCCAAGGAGGTGTGGGCCTTCATCACCTGGGTGGTCTACGCCGCCTACCTCCACGCCCGCGCGACGGCGGGCTGGCGCGGGCGCAACGCGGCGATCCTGGCCCTCGTCGGTGTCGCGACGCTGTGGTTCAACTTCATCGGCATCAACTTCTTCAGCACGACGAGCCGGCACTCGTACGCCGACGGCGTGGGCGAGGAGCGGTCAGTCGTCCTCAGGCTTGCGGGGCCGGTCGAGGCCACGGAGGAAGTCCGGGTCGTCGTCGGGGCCCATCGTCCGGGGACGTGACGCACCGCCTCCGTCGAGGCGCCGCAGCATCAGCTTCACGAGCACCCACACGAGCAACGCGATCGCGGCGACGACGAGCACGACCTTCAGCATTCCTCCAATGTAGTCGCGCAGACCTAGGCTGGTGGCCGTGAAGGAGTTCGTGGTCTACACCGTCCTGCGGATCGTGCTGTTCCTCGCCTCGTTCGGCGTCATCATCGGCGTCATGGCGCTGGCCTTCGACGGCCGCTACCACCTGTTCTGGGCCGTGGTGCTGTCGTTCCTGGTCTCCGGCGTCGCGTCGTACTTCATCCTCGAGCGGCAGCGCGAGGCCTTCGCCCGACGGGTCGAGACGCGCGCCGCCAAGGCTGCCGCGGCCTTCGAGGAGCGCAAGGCGCGCGAGGACGCGGACTGACCGTGCCTGTGCCGTCGGTGACGCGCCAGCAGGCGCTGTCGTGGCGGCTGCGTCGTCAGCACCTCATCAGTGGTGCGGCCGACGCGACCGAGGTCGTGCGCACGTTGGGCGCCGTCTCCATCTTCGGCAGCGATGCCGACCTCGCCGTACGCCGTCGGCTCGCGTCGCCCGGACCGCCGGGCGAGGTGGCGCGGGCGCTGGCCGACGGCCGGTTGATGCGGACGTTCTCGTTCCGCGGCTCCGTCCAGTTGATGGCTCCCGAGACCGCCGGCGCCTACCTCGCGCTGCGCGCCGCCGGCCGGCAGTGGGCACTGAAGAGCTGGGTCGAGCACTACCGGCTGCAGTCCGACGAGTGGCCCGACCTGCGCGAGATCGTGCGCGACGTCGTGGCGGGCGGACCCGTGTCTCCCCAGGCAGTCGCCGACGCGCTCGAGGGGCGCGCGCGTTTCGGCCACCTGGCGCAGGAGTTCGCCGAGCCCAACTACACCTTCCTCAAGCCCTTTGCGTGGCAGGGCGACGTCGCGCTCGGTCCAGACCTCGACGGGCCCTTGACGTTGCATAGCCCTGCGACCGCACCTGCTTGGGCCGCCATCCCGCCGCTCGACGAGGCCGGCCCCGCCGCGATCCGCGACTACCTCGGCGCGTACGGCCCGGCGGCGCCCGAGCACCTCGACTACTGGCTCGGTGAGGGCCTCAGCGCCGGCCGCTCCCGGCTGACCCGCTGGTGGGCGGACCTCGAGGCCGACCTGGTCGAGGTCGACGTCGAGGGTGATCGGCGGTGGCTGCTCGCCGAGCACGCCGACGAGCTCGGCGCCGGACGGCCGGAGACGTCAGTCGTGCTCCTGCCGGGCAAGGACGACTGGGTGATGGGGCCGGGCACCAAGGACACCTGGGTCGTGCCATCTCGACAGCGCACCGCGATGACGCGCGGCGCCAACCCCGTCCTCGTCGACGGTGTGGTCCGCGGCACGTGGAAGGTCCACGACGGCGCGGTCGTGCTCGACGCCGGCGAGCTGCCCGACGAAGCGGCGGCCGAGGTCGAGCGCCTGGAAGGCCTGCTCAGAACCCCGTGAGGCAATAGGGCGGCTCGACGAGGTCCGCCATCGCGGCGAAGCGGCGTACGGCCTCGGCGGTGCCGTGCACGCGGCCGGCTGCATGCAGCAGGCTCACCCGCGGACCGCCGAGGTAGAGCGAGCCCAGCGTCTCAGCGGTGAGGGTGACGTCGGCGGGCTGCTCGGTGCGGGTCACGCGCGCCCGGCCCCCGGAGGTCTCGACCGCGAAGTGCCCGGACGCGTGGCCCTGCGGGTCGTCGACGGCCAGGACGACCTGTCCGTCGGCGGTCCACGGCCGCGCGGCCAGGGCCCGCTCGACGTCGAGGACCCGGATCCAGAGGAACTCCCCGAGTGCGGTGACCTTGACCCGGTTGAGGTCGACGAGCGCCCACTGGAGCGGGTCGTCGGGGTGGGCGATGTTGAAGGTCACCGACTTCACCAGGTCCGAGGTGGCCAGGAAGGACCAGAGGCTGAGCTGGGCTGCGGGGTTGAGGGCGACCATCTCGTCGACCTTGGTCACGCCCTTCTCGCCGGGCGTGTAGACGACGAAGCCGTCGATCGTCCCGTCGGCGTCGAGGTGGACCGCCGCACGTACCTTCGAGTTGGGGCTGCGGTCGTTGAAGTCGTACGCGCCGGTGTGGATGTCCTTGTACTGCGCGGGCCACTCGACCGAGCCGCGCTGCCGGGAGTGGAAGGTGTCGAAGACGCCCTTCACGTGGACCCAGGCGTCGGCGGGCTCGACGAGCTCCACGCGACCGGGGTCGGTGAAGTCGCGCAGCGCGAAGCCGGGGGAGGCGTCGAGCTCGATCGTCATGTTGAAGGTCGCCGGGCCGAAGCCCCAGCGGCCGTAGATCGTGGCCTCCGAGGCGGTCAGCGCGGCGACCGGTACGCCCTGGGCGACGGCGTCGGCCAGGTCGTCCTCGATGAGTCGCGTGAGGAGGCCGCGACGTCGGTGGGTCGGGCTGGTGGTGACATCGGTGATCATCCGCAGCGGCAGCAGCTCGTGGCCGGCGTTGAGGGTCTTGTCGAGGCTGGCGTACGTCGCCACCGGCAGCGGGCCCGCGCCGAACTCGCCCTCGGGGAGCCAGGCGCCGCTCACGTTGACGCGGTCGTTCCGGTAGTGGTCGACCCAGCGCGTGATCATCTCGTCGTCGGGACGGGGGTCGCGGAAGCCGCGCAGCACCGCGCCGATCCAGCCGCGCCGGCGCGCGGTGGCCTCGTCGGAGTCGTCCGCGAGGTCGAGGAGGGCGAAGTCGTAGTCCACCCGGATGACGCTAGTGAGCGCGCGCTGCTGCGGCCACGGGTTTTCGCGTGGTCAGCGCGTGGACGGCCAGCGCGCCGCGGCGGTCTTGGGGAAAGCCCACCGGTGCAGCGCGAACAGGCCGGGCGCGAAGAGCATCAGGAGGAAGAACCCGACGATGTGCGAGCCCAGGCCGCTGCCGGCGAGGAACAGGCCGAGGCCCATCATCAGGAACGGTGACGTCATCACCGTGACGCCCCAGAAGACCACCTTGCGGGCTCCGGGGACGCGGGCCGGTGCGGCAGTGACCTGGAGACCGGTCAGGACCTGGTCGAGGTCGCCGTGCGTACGTGCGGTGAAGGCGCGAGTGGTGCGCTCGGCGTGCTCCTCCGACGTCAGCCGGCCCTGCGCGAAGGCGTCATTGAGGACGTTGGCTGTCAGGTCCCGGTCCGTGTCCGAGGCAAGCGTGCTGCTGCGCAGCGTCGCCTCGGCGTCCTCCCGTTCGCGGCGGCGACGGGTGGCGTCGGCGATGTGTCGCTGCACGAACTCGTCGAGCGGTGCGGTCTCGTCGGGCTGCTGGGACATGGCACGAGAATCCCATGGCCGCGCCGGGCCGGCTGGAGAATCCCGGGATTCTCAGGCCAGCAGCAGGGGCACGGCGACGAGGACCGACCAGGCCAGCTCGGAAGCGCCCGTGCCGGCCAGCACCGGGATGAGGGCAGGTCCGGTCGCGCCGGAGAGGACGGCCCGCGTCGGGGCGGCGGCGCGCGCGAGGAAGCCGAGGCCGAGCAGCGCCCACCAGGTGGTGGCCGAGGCGACGGCGACGACCGCGGCCGCCGCGACGAGCACGAGGAAGGCGTACAGGTAGCGGGTGCGCTCGTCGCTGAGCCGCACCGCGAGCGTGCGCTTGCCGGCAACGGTGTCGGTGGGGATGTCGCGCAGGTTGTTGGCGACGAGGATCGCGCACGCGAGCGCACCGACGCCGACCCCGGCGTAGAGGGCGGGCCACTCCCAGGTCTCGGTCAGCACGTACGTCGTCCCGATCACCGCGACGAGCCCGAAGAAGACGAACACCATGACCTCGCCGAGGCCGAGGTAGCCGTAGGGCTTGTCGCCTCCCGTGTAGAACCAGGCGGCCACGACGCAGACGACACCGACGGCGACGAGCCACCACGCGGTCGTGGCGGCGAGGACGAGGCCGGCGAGGGCCGCGACCCCGAAGGCCGCGAAGGCGGCGGTCTTCACGGCCCGCGGCGTCGCCCGACCGGAACCGACCAGGCGCATCGGGCCGACCCGGTCGGCGTCGGTGCCGCGGATGCCGTCGGAGTAGTCGTTGGCGTAGTTGACGCCCACCTGCAGGGCAAGGCTGACGACAAGGGCGAGGAGCGCCTTCCACCACTGGAGGTCGACGAGCGCAACCTGGTCGACGTACGCCGCGACTCCGGTGCCGGCGAGGACGGGAGCCACGGCGGCAGGGAGGGTGCGCGGCCGGGCGCCGGCGATCCAGTCAGCGGATGAGGTCACCGGTGGATTCTGGCAGTGCAGCGTCGGGATCCATCAGCGAGGGCGGTCCCGCTGCTGCGGCGTCCTCGGTGTCGGGGGCGTCGGCGCGCGCGTCGGCCAGCACGTCGGCCGGGACGTGCTCCTCGAGGAAGCGTCGACCGGCGTGCGCCGCGACGTGCAGCCCCGCCGCTCCGGCGGTGACGATGGCAGCGATGGTGAGCCAGCCGAAGGCGCCCCACTCCATGGCGAGGAAGCCGTAGACGGCCGGCGCCCAGAACCGGCCCAGGGTGCCGCCGAGCTCTGAGACGCCCTGGTAGTCGCCGCGTCGCCGCGGGTCCATCAGCTCGGCCTCGAGGGTCCAGCCGGACGCGGACAGGAAGAGCTCGGCCCAGGTGAGGACGACGTGGCCCAGGAAGAACATCGCGATCGTCAGCCAGCCCACGGTCTCGTGCGTGGCGAGCGTGATCAGGCAGGTCAGCACGAAGAAGAGGGTGGAGAACCGCACCGCCCGCAGCGCCGTGGTGATGTCGTGGATGCCGCGGGACGCCAGACGTGGGAGCACGATGCACATGACCGTGTTGGTGCCGAACAGGATCGCGACCAGCACCTCGGGGGCGTCGGTCTCGGTCAACAGCCACACCGGGATCACCGTGTGCAGCAGCACCTGGTTGGTCCACATGACGCCGGTGAAGGCGGTGACCGCGATCCAGGCCCGGTTGCGGATCGCGGGGATGCCCTCCGGCTTGGCGCGCGGTTCGCTGCTGCGCACGTCGTGGCTGGCGTCCGGCAGCCGCAGGATCGCGGCGCTGTTGGCCACGAACAGCACGGCGCTCAGCAGGGGTGCCCACCGCACGACATCGGTGCCGAAGGCGATCGCCCCGCCACCGATCAGGGCGCCGAGGCTGAAGCCGACGTTGAGGGCGGAGTACATGTACGCCCGCGACTCGACCCGCTCCGACGGCGGCAGGACGTCGATGACGTACGCGCCGTGAGCCGTCCCGCCCAGCGTGCCAGCGACCTCCATCGCAATTGCCAGGGCGACGTACTCCGGGAAGCTGTCGATGAACGGCCAGGCGAAGAACAGCGCGCCTTGGATCACGGCGCTGAGCGACCACATCCGCTTGGGGCCGAAGTGGTCGACCAGCTTGCCCATGGGGACGGCCACCACGAAGCTCGCGATCGCGGCGACGGTGAGGCCGATGCCGATCTGGCCCAGCGACAGGCCCACGACCATGGTGAAGAACACCGCCGAGCCGGCCAGGAAGGTGCCGTCGCCGGAGGCGAAGATCAGGGACTGCAGCGAGAGTCTCCCGGCGAGCGAGGACGGGGGAGTGGCGTAACGGATCAGTGCGGTGAGCATCGCCGTCATTGTCGCCCGCGGCACCGACAACCGTCCTGCCATTTACTGTGCGCTGCGTCTCGGTGGCGATCCGCTCCGAGTGCGGTCACCTGTTCGGAAACTGCTCTCCACAGATCTGTTTGCGCAGGTGGGAGTGTCGGTGGTCTCTGGGATGATGGACGCATGTCCACCTCCACGCTCGCCTCCGGCGCCCGGGTCTCTGACCGGGTGGCGCTGGATCGCGCGGCCGCGGCTCTGGCTGCGCGTCGTCACGCGGACGTGGAGGTGCTGGACTCCGCGCTGGCGTGGGCGCAGGCACACGTGGTGTCTCCGAACGCTGATCCTTGCGAGGTCGCGGGCTGGCGCTCGGACACGATCCGCACGCCCGGGACTGCGGCGGCGTTGTTCGGTGAGCGTGCGCTCCCGATCGCCGGGGAGGGCACGCCGTCGGTGGCGGAGTTCTGCGTGATGGAGCTCGCCGCGGTGCTGGACCTCTCCCACGAGGCGACGCTCGCGCTTCTGGGTGACGTGCTGGACCTGGCCCATCGCCTCCCGCGCGTATGGGCGTTGGTGCGTGGGTTGCGGGTGCCGGCTCACCTGGGCCGCGAGGCGGCGCGGGAGTCGCGTGACCTGTCCGTGGCTGCGGCTTCCCATGCGGACCGGTTGCTGGCCTGGCAGCCGCGTCGGCTCAACCCCCACCGGATCGGGACCTTGGTCCACGAGGCCCGGTTGTACGCCGACCCGGACCGCGCGATCGCCGACCACGACGCGGCCCTCGAGACGCGGAAGGTCGAGGTGCGTCTCGACCGGGGCGCGCCGGGCACCGGCGAGGTGTTCATGGTCCTCGACGAGGCGGACACGATCGCGTTCGACCACACCGTGTCGACCATGGCCGCGACGATGCGATCGCTCGGGCACGAGGGTGATCTCGGTGTACGGCGTGCTCACGCCGTCGGGCTGCTCGCCGACCCGCAGGCCGCCCTCGACCTGCTGGCAGCCCAGGACATCGCGGACGCGGACCGGGCCGTCGACCCCGACGACGATCCCACGGTCTGTGTGGCAGGGGACGTCGCCCACGAGCCGGCGAACCCGTTCCGGCGGCCTGCTGGTGAGCAGGCGGGTAGGCAGGCGGGTGGTCAGGCGGGTGAGGGTGGTGGGGTGGTGCTGGTCTTCCACGTCACCGACCGCGACCTCCTCGACGACCGTCACGGTGTCGCCCACTCCCCGAAGCTCGGACCGATGCTCGTCGGACGCCTGCGGTCATGGCTGCTGTGCGCGGGAACGGTCACGATCAAGCCGGTCGTGGACCTCGACCCCGACGCGCACCCGCCGGTCGACTTCCACGACCCGCCGGCCCGGATGGCCGCGATGGTCCGGCTGCGCGACGAGACCTGTGTCTACCCGCACTGTGGGCGTCCCTCGGTGGCCTGCGACCTCGACCACATCGAGCCCTACGTCGCGATGGGTGACGGCGGGCCACCGGGCCAGACCCATCCGGGGAACCTGGCACCCCTGTGCCGGCGGCACCACCGCGCCAAGACCTTCGGCCGCTTCACCTACCGACGCCTGGGCGACGGGTCGTACGAGTGGACCCTCCCCACCGGAACCACGATCACGACCGACCCGCCCGGGCAACGCCCGAGACCGTGACCGCCCTGTCAGCCCGACACCACCCGGTGATCGGGCCACAGGCACGTGCGGAGCTTCCGACAAACACGTGCCGTCGCGGGAGCCAGCCCGCTTAGGCTCAGCGCGTGTACGACGACTCCTACGTGGATGCCCTCTTCGGTCGCCTTCGGTCGCCATTCGTCGACGTCCGTGCGTTGGCTGCCGATGAGGCCACCGACCGAGTGTCCGCTTGGGGCAATCACTCCTACACGGCGTCGCAGGCCGCTCGGATCACGGGCGCTCTCGTCGATGCGCTCGCACGCGAGACCGCGGCCGTTTCACGCGAGGCGACACTGAACGCCATTGCCACGCTCGTGGAGTGGGATCTTGCTCCGATCGGGGACATCCGCCGAGCAATCAGGCTTCCCCGTCCGCAGGACCACGCCCTCGCCGACTACTGGCAGTACATCGCGGAATGCGCCGAGCGGCAGGACTGACTTGTCGGATCTGCCGCGGCCCAGGCGATGCCACCTCCGACGACTGATCTCATTCGGACCGCTTTACTGGACTGCGTGACCACCTCCGACGACCTCGTGCGCGACGAGCTGCTGGGCTGGTTGGACAGCAAGCGCCGACACGTCATCGCCCAGGTCGAGGCGATGCCCGCCGAGGCGCGGCGGCGTACGCACGTGCCGTCCGGTTGGACTCCGCTGGGGCTGGTGCGTCACCTGACGCTCGATGTGGAGCGGGTGTGGCTGCGCGGCGCGATGGCGGGCGAGCCGGTGGAGATCCCGCAGGGCTACGACGGCTGGGTGGCCCCGGACGGCCTTTCGGACGAGCAGGTGCTGCAGGACTACCGAGACGAGTGCCGGGAGGCCAGTGCGGCGGTCGCGTCGATGCCGCTGGGCCAGGGACTCGCCTGGTGGTTCGACGGCGAGCGGCCGTACTCATCGCTGCGCGAGGTGCTGCTCCACGTGCTGGTCGAGACGACCACCCCACGCCGGCCACCTCGACATCTGCCGTGAGCTGGTCGACGGCGGTCAGCGTCTCGTCCTCGACAAGCCAGACTGACCAGCTCGCCGCCGGCCGGCACATCTCACTCGGCCCCGCCGGCGTCCCAGCCGCGAGCCTGGGAATCCTGCCGAAGCTCGTCCCGGATCGGCACAAGATCGACCGCCAGTCGGCTGAGGGCCCGTTCGTCGACGCGGCCCCACTGCGGCCAGAGCTCCCAGAGTCGATGGGCCAGGGGCTGCCCGTCCTGCAGGAGCGAGTCGCCACCCAGGTGCCTGATCTCCCTGATGAGCGAGTCCGTCGGCTCGCCGAAGGCCGGGCGTTCCCAGGTGAACATGTCGGTGTACCAGTGGTCGCCTGGTCCGCCCATACTCACGGCAGTAAGTCTCTCACCGGCCGCACCGGGCTCACGCCCGGTTCGCCGCGACTGCCTCGCGTACGAGCGCGACGAAGGCGTCCTCGTCGAGCTCGTCACCCTCGAGGACATCGATCGCGCGGCGGGTGCCGGCGTCGAGGCTGGCGTTGAAGACGCCGTTCGGATCATCGAGCGAGGCGCCCTTGGCGAAGGTGAGCTTGATCTTGTCCTTGTAGGTCTCGACGGTGCAGATGAGGCCGTCGAGGAAGAAGGTCGGCACCCCGTCGGGGTTGGACGCCTTGCGCCACTTCACGTCCTCGGTCGCGTCGGGCTCGGCCTCCAGGATGAGGGAGCGCATGCGGTTCACGGCCTGCTCACGCCAGTCACCGCTCACGCGTCAGCCCTCCCAGCCCGGCACCACCCGGAGGTCGCGGTCGGCGCCGTCGCCGAGCGCGCGCAGCGCCTCCTGGTAGGCCTCGCTGTCGTGGGTCGCGACGGCCGCCTCGACCGACGGGAACTCGATCACCACGGTGCGGGTGACCTCGGCCTGCTCGAAGGTCGCCTCGGGGTTGCCGCGGGCGAGGAAGCGACCGCCGCCCGCCTTGATCGCCGGACCGGCGAGCTCGGCGTACGCCGTCACCTTGTCCTGGTCGTGCACGGCCTTGTAGACGCAGATCCAGTACGCACTCATGTCGCCGAGCCTATGACGTCACCCGAGCCTCACACAGCCGACCCGTGGCGGGCGCCACAGCGCTCGGCGGAAGCTGCCTGCGCCACCACGAGTCGCGCTGCGTGCCGTCCTGTGTGTCCGCCCGTTCCATCGCGCCCATGGTGGCAGAGCGACTAGCGTTCGTCCCGTGAGTTTCCTCCGGCCCTCGGACGAGCCCTCGGTCGCGATCAGGCAGCTGTCGCGATGGCTCGAGGCCGACAACCCAGACCCGCTGCTGATCGAGACCTCCGGTTCCACCGCGAGGCCCAAGGGAGTCGTGCTCCCGCGTCGCGCGGTGCTGGCGAGCGTCGAGGCCTCGGCCGCACGACTCGGCGACACCGGGCGGTGGCTGCTGGCGCTTCCGTCGTCGTACGTCGCCGGCGTGCAGGTGATCGTGCGATCACTCATCGCCGGCCACGAGCCGATCGTCGTCGACGGCCTGGACGTCGGGCGCGCTGCCGCGTCCGACCACAGCACCACGCCGGCATTCGTGTCGCTGGTGCCGACGCAGCTGCACCGCATCATGACCAACCCCGACCAGCTCGCCGCGCTCGCGCACTGCCACACCGTGCTCGTCGGCGGCGCCGGGCTCGACCGTGACCAGCGCAGCCGCGCCGTGGAGGCCGGGGTCAACGTCGTCACCACGTACGGCTCCTCGGAGACCGCAGGCGGCTGCGTCTACGACGGCCTGCCCCTCGACGGCGTCGCGGTGACCCTCGGCCTGGGAGGGCGCGTCCGGATCGCCGGACCGACCATGTTCAGCCACTACG
The DNA here is from genome assembly GCF_004137345.1 of Nocardioides zhouii. Lineage (GTDB taxonomy): Bacteria > Actinomycetota > Actinomycetes > Propionibacteriales > Nocardioidaceae > Nocardioides > Nocardioides zhouii. Next base: position 155,202 of record NZ_SDWV01000002.1, on the reverse strand, counting down.
AGAGCGACCCCGAGCTCACCGCGCAGTCCGTCGTCGACGGCTGGTACCTCACGTCCGACGAGGGCAGGTTCGCCGAGGACGGCCGGCTCGAGATCGTCGGCCGCATGGACGACGTCGTGATCAGCGGCGGCGTGAAGATCCCGCTGGCGGCCGTCGCCGACCGGATGCGCCAGCACCTCCAGGTCGAGCAGGCCGAGGTCTTCGGCGTGCCCGACGTCGAGTGGGGCCAGAAGGTCGTCGCGGTCATCGTCGGCACCGCCAACGAGGCCGAGCTCCGCGACTGGATCAGCATGGTCCACCCCCGGTCGTGGGCGCCGCGGGAGTTCGTCCGGGCCGCCAGCCTCCCGATGCTCGCCAACGGCAAGGTCGACCGGCAGGCCATCCAGGCCGGACTCTGATGCCGGACCACGATCTCGTCGTCTTCTCCATCCCGCTCCGCACCCGCTTCCGCGGGATCACCGTGCGCGAAGGCGTGCTGCTCCCCGGCGAGGCCGGATGGGGTGAGTGGTCGCCGTTCCTCGAGTACGACGACGCCATCTCGCGCCCGTGGCTGGCGTGTGCGCGCGAGGCCGCCGACGAGGGCTGGCCGGAGCCGCTGCGCCACCGGGTGCCGGTCAACGTCACCGTCCCTGCGACGGACCCCGAGCACGCCCACGCGATCGTGGTCGCCGGGGGTTGTCGCACCGCGAAGGTGAAGGTCGCCGAGCGCGGGCAGGTCCTGGCCGACGACCTCGCCCGGGTGGAGGCCGTCCGCGACGCCCTCGGCGCCGGCGGCCTCATCCGGGTCGACGCCAACGGTGCATGGGACGTCGACGAGGCCGTACGCGCGATCGCGGCGCTCGACCGCGCCGCAGGAGGGCTGGAGTACGTCGAGCAGCCGGTCGCCTCGGTCGAGGACCTCGCGGTCGTACGCCGCCGGGTCGGTGTCCCGATCGCGGCCGACGAGTCGATCCGGAGGGCCGAGGACCCCTACCGGGTGCGGGACCTCGAGGCCGCGGACATCGCCGTGCTCAAGGTCCAGCCGCTGGGCGGCGTACGCGCCTGCCTGCGCATCGCCGAGGACATCGGGATGCCGGTGGTCGTCTCCAGCGCCGTCGAGTCGAGCGTCGGCATCGCCGCCGGGGTCGCGCTCGCGGCCGCCCTGCCCGAGCTGCACCACGCCTGCGGGCTGGCGACGATCCAGCTCCTCACCGACGACGTCGCCATCGAGCCGATGCTGCCGGTCGACGGGATGCTCGCCGTGACCCGGCCCGAGCTGGACGACGACGCGCTCCACCGGCTTTCGGCGCCCGCCGACCGGGTGGCCCACTGGCGCCAGCGGCTCGCGTCGGTAGGGCAGGATCAGCCAGCGTGACCAACCCCTCGACCCAGCTCGCCCGCACCGTGGTGACGGCGCTCCGCGGCTCCCGCGTGGAGCACGTCGTGCTGGCGCCGGGATCGCGCAACGCACCGCTCTCGTTCGCGCTGTACGACGCCACGGAAGCCGGCGGCCTCCACCTGCACACGCGGATCGACGAGCGCACCGGCGCCTTCCTCGCGCTCGGCCTGGCGAAGGTCAGCGGTCGACCGGCTGCCGTCGTCTGCACCTCCGGGACCGCCGTGGCCAACCTGCTCCCGGCCGTGGTCGAGGCGGCCCACGCCGGCGTACCGCTCGTGGTGGTGACCGCGGACCGGCCAGCGAGGTTGCGCGGCACGGGCGCCAACCAGACCACCGACCAGGTGGGGGTCTTCGGCACCTTCGCGCCGACGCTCGACGTGGCGGGCGCCGACCTCGACGAGCTGCTGGACTTCGTCCGCACGCACGACCACCGGCGTCCGGTTCACCTCAACGTCCAGCTCGACGACCCGTTGCTGCCCGACGACGGCTGGACCGGGGGAGAGGCGCCCACCTGGGCGGTCACCCTCCAGGCCTCGGAGCGCGACGTCGTCGACCTCGACCTCGGTCCGCGCACCGTCGTGGTCGCGGGCGACGACGCCGGACCGCCGGCCCGCCAGCTCGCGGAGAGCGGGAACTGGCCGCTCCTGGCCGAGCCGAGCAGCGGCTGCCGCACCGGCGACACCGTGATCCGCACCTACCGGCTCCTGCTCGGCAGCGAGCTGGGCGACCGCATCGAGCGCGTGGTCGTCTTCGGCCACCCGACCCTGTCCCGACCGGTCTCGCGCCTGCTCGCCCGCGACGACGTCGAGGTGGTCTCGGTCCGGCACCGAGGTCGCTGGCCCGACCGCCCCTTCCCGGTGGCGAGCGAGCACGACGGCGTACGCGTCGCCGTGGCCGAGGACCCCGCGTGGCTGGAGGAGTGGCATCTCGCCGACCTGTCCGTCGGACGACAGCTCGACCGCCTCCTCGCCGCCGAGCCCGACCTCACGCCCCACGAGGTCGCAGGCGCGGTCAGCCGCGCGCTTCCGGCCGGAGGCCTGCTGTTCGTCGGCGCGTCCAACCCGATCCGCGACCTCGACCTCATGGTCGCGCCGTACGACGTGGGCGGGCGCCGCAAGGTCATCGCCAACCGCGGCCTTGCCGGCATCGACGGGACCACCAGCTCGGCGATCGGGGCGGCGCTCGGCCGCCCGCGGTCGTCGCGCGCCCTGGCCCTGATGGGCGACGTGACCTTCCTCCACGACACGACCGGCCTCTTCCTCGGACCGCGCGAGGCCCGGCCCGACCTGACGATCGTCGTGGTCAACGACGACGGCGGGTCGATCTTCGCGACGCTCGAGCAGGGGGCGCCGGCGTACGCCGACCGCTTCGACACGTTGTTCGGCACCCCGCACGGCGTGGACCTCGCCAGCCTGTGCGCGGCCGCCCGCGTCGCGCACCTGCGGGTCGACAGCCTGCCCGAGCTCGAGCAGGCGCTGGCGATGCCCAACGGCGGCATCGAGGTCGTCGAGGCCCGCGTACGGCGCGACAACCGCGCGGACCTCGACCAACGAATCCGCGCCCTGACCCCCTAGGGGTCAAGGCGCGGAACGGTGGATCAGTTGTTCTGTGGCTCAGCGGGAGCCGGTCAGGAGACCGGGGTCTCCCAGACGCGCACCCAGTCGACGTACATGTGCTGGGGGAGCTTCGTGTCGGCCATCTCCAGCGCCTCGTAGTCCGAGGCGAGCAGGCTCAGGATGAGGTACTGCTGGGCCTTGGAGACGCGGGCCGACGTGCGCCAGGTCTCCTTGCCGTCGATGTAGAAGATGATGACGTTGGGCGTCCACTGGACCGAGAACACGTGGTAGTTCTTCGACCAGCCGTCGCGCTTGTTCTGCAGGAACGTGGTCGAGTTCTTGATCCACGAGCCGGTCTTGATCAGGCGCTGGCCCTTGTACCAGTGGATGAAGCTCGTCAGGCCACCCTGCGGGTGCTTGTCACCGAAGTACTCGATGATGTCGATCTCGTGGCCGTCGCTGCCGGGCTTGTTCTCGCCCAGGGGCTGCATCCAGAAGCTGGAGTGCTGGCCCTGCAGCTTGTGCATCTTGATGCGGGCCGACGCGACGCCGTAGCGGAAGCTGAAGGCCTTGGCGGTGCCGACGTGCCCGTTGAGGCGGTAGGAGATCCGCTTGGTCTCCTTGCGCGAGACCGCCTTGCACTTGTCGGTGCGCGAGCGGTCCTTGATGACGCTCAGGCGCAGCGTGCCGCCGGAGACGTCGACGGCCGACGGATCGCCCTTCGAGCAGACCCGCTTGCTGGTGGGCTCGTACTCCTGGCCGCGCATGCCCCAGACGGGGTTGAGCGTCGAGCCGCTGAACTCGTCGGTGAAGGTCGGGGTGAGCCACCGCGTCGTGTCGACGCTGGCGCTCTTCACGGCCTTCAGCGAGCCGAGCTTCTGCGCGGTCACGCGGTAGGTCAGCGCCGCGCCACTCTTGGAGACGGCGGCCTTGAAGTAGGCCTTGCCGGACTTCTCCTGCTTGGCGGTGCCGACCTTCTTCCACGACGAGCCGTTGAGCTGCTCGAGGACGACCGAGCGGCCGACCTTGACCGGCTTGATGGTCGCGATCGCGGACCCCTTCGCCGCGTTGGCGCTGGCGGCGCGCTTGCCGGGCTGGACGATCTGCGGCAGCACCTCCAGCGAGATCTTCTGACCGGCCTTCTTCGTGACCGACGTCGACGCGGCGCGGGCCGCGGAGTCGGAGTCGGTGGCCGAACCCGTCTCGGTGTTCAGGAGCAGGGACGCGGGCAGGATCAGCGCGAGTGCGCTGCCTGCGAGCACGCGGCGTGCAGACATGTGAACTCTCTTCGTCTCGGGTGCGATGGACGTACTTCCCCCAGGGCTCTCCACCCCAAGGAGGCGCCTCCACCCTAACCGCGCACCCCTCCGCCGGGGCGATTCGGCCGACATTCGGCGGGCCTAGTCTGGACGGCATGCGGATCACCAAGTTCGGTCATGCGTGCGTACGGATCCAGGCAGAGGGCGGGGTCGTCGTCATCGACCCGGGCAACCTCAGCGAGGCAGAGGCGCTCGACGGTGCCGATGCCGTCCTGATCACCCACGAGCACGCCGACCACGTGCACCCGGCCCACCTGCGCGGCTCCGACGCCCCGATCTGGACGATCGCGGCCGTCGAGCGGATGCTGCGGACCGAGGCTCCCGACGTGGCCGAGCGCGTCACGGTCGTACGCCCCGGCGACCGGTTCGAGGTCGCGGGAACGTCCGTCGAGGTGATCGGCGAGAAGCACGCCGTGATCCACCCCGACTACGACCGCTTCGACAACTCCGGCTACGTCCTCGAGTCCGGGGGCGCGAGCGTCTACCACCCGGGGGACGCGCTGACCGGGCCGGGCCGCGCGGTCGACGTGCTGCTGGCTCCCGCCAGCGCGCCGTGGCTCAAGGTCGGCGAGGCCGTCGACTTCGTCCGCGAGGTGGCGGCCCCGACGTCGCTGGCGATCCACGACCGGATCTACAGCGACATCGGCCTCGCGATGGTCGAGCGGCACATGGCCAACCTGCTGCCCGACGGCCAGGCGTTCGTGCGCAGGCAGTCCGGACAGGACCTGTAGGTCAGGCCTCGAGGGCGTCGCGCACCGGGACGAACTTCGCCTGCGACTCGGCCAGCTCCGCCTCGGGGTCCGAGCTCGCCACGATGCCGCAGCCGGCGAACAGGCGTACGCCGCTGTCGGTGACCATCGCCGAGCGCAGCGCGATGCCCCACTCGCCGTCGCCGGAGGCGTCCATCCAGCCGACCGGTCCGGCGTAGCGATCGCGCGGCATGCCCTCGATCTCGTCGATCAGCGCCGTGGCGGACGCGGTGGGCGTGCCACCCACCGCCGCGGAGGGGTGGAGCGACTCGGCCAGCTGCAGCGACGACGCGAGGTCGTGGACCACGCCGTTCACGTCGGTGGCCAGGTGCATCACGTTGGGCAGGTGGAGCACGAACGGCGCCTCGGGGACGTTCATCGACGAGCAGTGCGGCTCGAGCGCGTCGGCGACCGAGCGCACGGCGTACTCGTGCTCCTCGAGGTCCTTCGACGAGCGAGCCAGGGTGGCGGCGAGTGCGAGGTCGCGCTCGTCGTCGCCCGTACGCCGGATCGTGCCCGCCAGCACCCGTGAGGTCACCAGGCCTCGCTCGCGGCGCACCAGCATCTCGGGGGTGGCGCCGAAGAGGCCGTCGACGTGGAACGTCCAGCACATCTCGTACTGGTCGGCCAGCCGGTGCAGCGGCCAGCGCACGTCGAGGGGCTCGTCGGTCGAGGCGATCAGGTCGCGGGCCAGCACCACCTTCTCGAGCTCGCCGGAGGTGATCCGGCCGACGGCCTCGGCCACGACGGACATCCACTCCTCGCCGTTGCGGGCGCCGTCGGAGAAGGTCAGGCCCGCGGGCGCGCGGGGTGGGGACGCGGGCGCGAGGTCAGGGGCCTCGACCGAGACGGTCGTCAGCCAGGTGCGGTCCCCGCGGCGACCGACGATGACCTGGGGGATGACCAGCACGGAGTCGCCGGGCTCGTCGGCGAACGCGAACGCCCCGAAGCAGACCGGGCCGCTGCCCGGCTCGCCCACCCGGTCGTCGACGTCGGCGCGGAGGATGATCTCCGACCACCACTTCACGGCGTCGCTGAACCGGGTCGGTCCCGAGGTGTCCAGGCGGGCGGCGACGCCCCACCCGACAAGGCCCTCGCCACGGCGCAGCCAGCTCACCGGCTGCTGCTCGGGCAGCAGGTCGAGCAGCGGGAGATCCGCCAGGTCCACCGGGACCGTGCGCACGACGAGGGGTGCGGCTGATCCGCCGAGGGGGGCGGACGCGGGGATCGTCACGAAGCGGGAGCCTACGCCGGGGCTCACAGCGCCCGGACGCGAGATCGGCCAAACGGCGAACAAGGACACCCCTCGTCGCCTACCTTTCGTCGGTACACGACGTACGGAGGAGGTCGCAAGTGCCTGTTCACGAATCGCCACTCGCACGGCTCGAGCGGCACGCCCGCGGGCGTGCCCTCGATGTTGCCGTGGTCGAGCAGCGCATGGTGGACGGCCGCACCGAGTGGCCCTCCCTGACGTGGAACGAGCTCTACCGACGCGTCATCGACGGGGCCGCCGGCATGATCGAGGCCGGCGTCAACCCCGGCCAGGTCGTCGTGATCCGGGTACCCACCGGCATCCGTCAGCTCGAGCTGGAGCTGGCCACCCGGGTCGCCGGTGCCGTCCCGTTGCTGCTGCCCGACCACATGCACCCTGTCGAGGTCGGCCGACTCCTCGACGAGATCCAGGTGCGCCTGGTGATCGTCGACCACGAGAGCCGACTGCCGCTGCTGCGCCGCGCCGCGCTCGGCGAGGCCCAGCTCTTCGAGTGCGACGACCACTCGTGGGAGCGGCTGCGCGGGATGGGCCTCGAGCGCCGCAAGCGCCAGCCCGACCTGCTGTCGTACGTCGACTCGGTGCGCGCCGACGCTCCCTCGGGCGCCGTGCTCGGCCTCACGCGCGAGAAGGCGCAGGCCTGGCTCTTCCGTCCCGAGTGCTCCGGCACGCTCTCCGACCTGAGGGCCGACGACGTCGTGCTGCTCGCAGGCGAGGCCACCGACCGTTTCACCGCGGTCGTCCGCGATGCCCACCTGACCGCCGGCTGCACCCTGGCCTGGGTGGAGACGCCCGACCAGCTCGAGGCCGCACTGGCACACGTCCGGCCGACCCACGTGCTGCTGGACCACACCACCGCCAAGGTGCTCGAGGAGCTCCTCGAGGCCGGCCTCGTCCATGGTGCCCCGTGGCACGAGACGCCGCGCGACGTCCTGGAGGCCACGTCGGCCCGCGTCGCCGACGCCCGGCTCACCTCCCGCACCAGAAAGCTCGCCGCCGACGTCACGGCGCTGGAACCGTGGTGGGGCGGGCGGGTGCGGCTGCTGGCCCTCGACACGCGGGTCAACCGGACGATCAGCGGCCTGGCGAACGCACTCGGGTTCCGGATCGGGCGCATCGCGCACCACCCGGCCGTCCGGCTCGAGCTCGCCCGCGAGCACTCCGTGGTGACGGTGCCCGAGGCGTCCACCATCGCGGTGTCGACCGTGACGCTGCCGCGCCGCGGTGGCGTCGGCGCCGACCTGGACTCCGCCTTCTCGCTCGCCGGCTCCTAGCGCTCAGGAGCGGTAGACGATCACCTTGTCGCCGAGCTGGACCTCGTCGAAGAGCCACTCGACGGCGGCGCGGTCGCGCACGTTGACGCACCCGTGCGACGCCCCGTTGTAGCCGTTGGCCGCGAAGTCGGGGGAGTAGTGCACCGCCTGCCCGCCGGAGAAGAACATGGCGAAGGGCATCGACGTGTCGTAGAGGCTGGACACGTGGTCGCGCGACTTGCGGAACACCGCGAAGGCGCCCTCGCGCGTCGGCAGCTCGTCGGAGCCGAAGCGCACCTCGACCGTACGGAGCACCACGCCGTCGACCACCCAGCGCAAGGATCGCGACGACTTGTCGACGCACATCGCTCGCCCGGTCTGGCAGCGCGGGTCGAGGGCCGGGCCCTGCGGGACGATGTTGAAGAGCTCGGCCTTCGTGGGCTCCCGGGTCATGTCCTTGAGCCGGGTGAGGGTGCGCCGGTCGACCTGTCCGGTGACGGGGATCTTCCGCTTGGCCTGGAAGCCCTCGACGGCCGTGACGGTCGTCCCGGTGTAGCGGCCGCTCACCTTCGCGTCGTACCACCGCACCTGCTGTAGCCGGGCCTGCACCTGGCGCACCCACATGCCGCTGTCGCCGCGCTCGAGCAGCGGGCGGCCGGGCGTGTAGACGTTGTGCAGCGCCTCGGGCGTGGGCTCCGTGGTGAGGCTGAGGAGCTTGGTCCAGGTGCGCTCGTCGACCACGCCGGCGGTGTCGGGCCCGTGGCGGCGCTGGAACCTGGCCACCCCGGCGCGGGTCTCCGCGTCATAGCGGTTGGTCACGACCTCGGAGTGGAGCCCGAGCTGGTGCAGCCGGCTCTGCAGCTCGCGTACGCGCCAGCTGCTCTCGCCGGGACGGATGGGCGCGAACTCCGCGCGGGACGAGGAGTCGGCCGATGCGGTGCCGGCGCCGACGCCGACGGAGAGGGTGCCGAGCGAGCAGATCAGGGCGAGCAGCAGGGCGACGAGACGGCGTGGCATGGATGGTTCCCCCGGAACGGTGTGAGTGTGTCGAGTGTAGGGACGCAGCAGGAGGCCCCCAAGTTGCACCGGACGTGTGACCCACGCCTACGCTCGGAGCGTGGCCCGCGCTGACCTGGACAAGCAACCGACCGACGTACGTCGGATGTTCGACACCGTGGCCAAGCGCTACGACCTGACCAACGACCTGATGACCGCCGGCATCCAGCGCAGCTGGCGCCGGTCGATGGTCGAGGCCGTCGCCCCCCACCGCGGCGACCTGGTGCTCGACCTCGCCGCCGGCACCGGGTGCTCGAGCGAGCCGTTCGGTGCGCACGGCGCCACCGCGGTCGCCTGCGACTTCTCGGTCGGCATGCTCCGGCAGGGCAAGAAGGACCGGCCCGGCCTGCCCTTCGTGGCAGGGGACGGCACGCGGTTGCCGTTCCTCGACGACACCTTCGACGCGGTGACCATCTCCTACGGCCTGCGCAACTTCGTCGACCCGGTCGCCGGGCTGAAGGAGATGCTGCGAGTCACCCGCCCCGGCGGCCGCCTGGTGGTGTGCGAGTTCAGCCGGCCGACCAACGGCGCGCTGCGCACGGTCTACCTCGACGGCTTCATGCAGGCCCTGCCGAAGATCGCCGCCGTCACGGCGAGCGCAGCCGACGCGTACGTCTACCTCGCCGAGTCGATCCGGGCCTGGCCCGACCAGGCCGGGCTCGCCGACATGATCGCCGCGGCCGGCTGGCAGCACCCGGAGTGGCGCAACCTCACGGGCGGCATCGTCGCGCTGCACCGCGCCACTGCCTGACCCCGACCGCGACCCCATTTAGGGCACGCGCGTATGGCCTAAATATGCAGGTCATACGGCCCGAGATCGGTCCCACCCCCGACGTGACGCACGCCGCATCCGAGTCCTAGACTGTGGCCCGCGCCACTCGTGAAGCCATTCACAAAGTCACATGCACCACCGACCTGGCGCGGTCCACCGGAAGGGAATCGATGGAGCTCTACACGCCGGTCCTGGCCCTGGCCCTCCTCGCGACGGGCTTCGCGGTCTTCTCCGTCGCCATCAGCGCCTTCGTCGGCCCCAAGCGCTACAACCGGGCCAAGCTCGACTCCTACGAGTGCGGCATCGAGCCGACGCCGCAGCCCGTGGGCGGCGGCCGCTTCCCGGTGAAGTACTTCATCACCGCGATGCTCTTCATCGTCTTCGACATCGAGATCATCTTCCTCTACCCGTGGGCCGTGCACTTCGACGCGATGCGCCTGTTCGGCCTGATCGAGATGGTCCTGTTCATCGCCACTGTCTTCGTCGCGTACGCCTACGTGTGGCGCCGCGGCGGACTCGACTGGGACTGAGGGAAACACCATGGGACTCGAAGAGAAGCTGCCGAGCGGCGTCCTGCTCACCACGGTCGAGGGCGTCGCCGGCTACATGCGCAAGGCGTCGTTCTGGCCCGCCACCTTCGGCCTGGCCTGCTGCGCCATCGAGATGATGACCACCGGCGGCCCGAAGTACGACCTCGCGCGCTTCGGCATGGAGGTCTTCCGGGCCAGCCCGCGCCAGGCCGACCTGATGATCGTCGCCGGTCGCGTCAGCCAGAAGATGGCCCCCGTCCTGCGCCAGATCTACGACCAGATGCCTGAGCCCAAGTGGGTGATCGCGATGGGTGTCTGCGCCTCGTCGGGCGGCATGTTCAACAACTACGCCGTCGTCCAGGGCGTCGACCACGTCGTCCCCGTCGACATGTACCTCCCCGGCTGCCCGCCGCGCCCGGAGATGCTGATCGACGCGATCCTCAAGCTCCACGACCAGGTGCAGGCCACCAAGCTGGGCGTGAACCGCACGAACCAGATCGCCGAGCTCGAGACCGCGGCCCTGCGCGCGCTGCCCACCTCGGAGATGAAGGGCCTGCTGCGGTGACCGACGACAAGACCGACGACAAGTCCGACAAGAACGAGTCCGCCCGGCCCGCCGAGGAGCGCAACCTCGAGGCGGCCAAGGACAAGACGGGCACCGGCACCGGTGTCGAGCAGGCCGCGCCCGAGCAGTCCCCGGAGAACGTGCCGGCGCCGACCGGCGAGGTCCGCGCGGTCGGCGTACGCCACGGCATGTTCGGCACGTCCGGCACCGGCGACACCTCCGGCTACGGCGGCCTGGTCAGCGCCAAGGTCTTCCCGACGCCCACCCAGAAGCCCTACGGCGGCTGGTTCGACGAGGTCTCCGACGCGCTCGAGGCGCGGCTCGGGTCCACCGACCTCACCTCGGCGATCGAGAGCGTCGTGGTCCACCGCGGCGAGATCACCTTCCACGTACGCCGCGAGGACCTGCCCTTCGTCGCGCAGATGCTGCGCGACGACGAGGCGCTGCGCTTCGAGTTCTGCTCCGGCGTCAGCGGGGTGCACTACCCCGACGACGCCGGCCGCGAGCTGCACGCGGTCTACCACTTCACCTCGATGACCCACAACCGTCGGATCCGCGTCGAGGTCTCCGTGCCGGACAGCGACCCGCACGTCCCCAGCCTGGTGAGCATCTACCCCACCCTCGACTGGCACGAGCGCGAGACGTACGACATGTTCGGGCTGATCTTCGACGGTCACCCCGCTCTGACCCGGGTGCTCATGCCGGACGACTGGCCCGGCCACCCGCAGCGCAAGGACTACCCCCTCGGCGGCATCCCCGTGGAGTACAAGGGCGGTTCCATCCCTCCGCCCGACCAGCGCAGGAGCTACAACTGATGACGACAGAACAAGACTTCTACGCAGCGCCCGGCGACACCAGCCAGGGCAAGGTCTTCACCGTCACGGGCCAGGACTGGGACTCGATCACCCAGAGCATCGGCGAGTCCGCCGAGGAGCGGGTCGTGGTCAACATGGGCCCGCAGCACCCGTCCACCCACGGCGTGCTCCGACTCATCCTCGAGCTGGAGGGCGAGACCGTCACCGAGGCGCGGTGCGGCATCGGCTACCTCCACACCGGCATCGAGAAGAACATGGAGTACCGCTCCTGGGTGCAGGGCGTGACCTTCTGCACCCGGATGGACTACCTCTCCCCGTTCTACAACGAGGCGACCTACGTCCTCGGCGTCGAGCGGCTGCTCGACATCGAGGACGACATCCCGGAGAAGGCGCAGGTCATGCGCGTGCTCCTGATGGAGCTCAACCGGATCTCCTCCCACCTCGTCGCGATCGCCACCGGCGGCATGGAGATCGGTGCCCTGACCGTGATGACCATCGGGTTCCGCGAGCGCGAGCTCGTGCTCGACCTGTTCGAGCTCATCACCGGCCTCCGGATGAACCACGGCTTCATCCGCCCCGGCGGTGTCGCCCAGGACCTGCCTCCCGGCGCCCTTGACGAGATCCGCGACTTCATCGTCCTGATGAAGAAGCGCCTGCCCGAGTACGCCGCCCTCTGCAACGCCAACCCGATCTTCAAGGGACGCCTCGAGGGCGTCGGCCACCTCGACCTGGCCGGGTGCATGGCGCTCGGCCTCACCGGTCCGGTGCTCCGCTCGACCGGCTACGCGTGGGACCTCCGCAAGACCCAGCCCTACAGCGGCTACGAGGACTACGACTTCGAGGTCCAGACCTGGGACACGAGCGACTCGTACGGTCGCTTCCGGATCCGGCTCGACGAGATGTGGGAGTCGCTCAAGATCGTCGAGCAGGCCGTCGACCGGCTCGCCGGCCTCGAGGGTGCGCCCGTCATGGTCGGTGACAAGAAGATCGCCTGGCCCAGCCAGCTCGCGATCGGCAGTGACGGCATGGGCAACAGCCTCGACCACATCCGCCACATCATGGGTGAGTCGATGGAGGCGCTGATCCACCACTTCAAGCTGGTCACCGAGGGCTTCCGGGTCCCGGCAGGTCAGGCCTACGTCCCGATCGAGTCGCCGCGCGGCGAGCTCGGCGCGCATGTGGTCTCCGACGGCGGTACGCGCCCCTTCCGCGCGCACTTCCGCGACCCGTCGTTCACCAACCTGCAGGCAACGAGCGTGATGAGCGAGGGCGGCATGGTCGCCGATGTCATCGTCGCCATCGCCTCCATCGACCCCGTCATGGGAGGAGTCGACCGATGAGTGTGGACACCAATCCGGGAGACAACAGCCTCGAGCGCGCGGGCCTGGACCAGAAGACCTGGGACGAGCTGCGCGAGATCGCGGCCCGCTACCCCGAGGCTCGCTCCGGGCTGCTCCCGATGCTGCACCTCGTGCAGTCCGTCGAGGGCCGGATCACCCCCGAGGGCATCGAGGCGTGCGCCGAGGTCCTCGGCATCAGCGCCGCCGAGGTCAACGGCGTGGCGACCTTCTACACGATGTACAAGCGCAAGCCGGTCGGCGACTACCACGTCGGGGTGTGCACCAACACGCTGTGCGCGGTGATGGGCGGCGACCTGATCTTCGAGCGTCTCAAGGACCACCTCGACGTCGGCAACGACGAGACCACCGAGGACGGCAAGGTCACCCTCGAGCACATCGAGTGCAACGCGGCCTGCGACTACGCCCCGGTGATGATGGTCAACTGGGAGTTCATGGACAACCAGACCCCCGAGTCGGCCATCCAGGTCGTCGACGACCTGCGCGCCGGTACGGAGGTCCACTCCACCCGCGGGCCGCGGCTGGGCACCTGGCGCGAGGCCGAGCGCGTGCTCGCCGGCTTCCCCGACGACCGTGCCGACGAGGGCCCCGCGGCCGGAGCACCGTCGCTGGTCGGCCTCAGGATCGCCCGCGAGAACGGCTGGACGGCGGGCACGGACACGACCGGCCAGGACGCCACGGCGGCATCGACCAAGGGAGACGACCAGTGACGGACATGCTCACCCCGGTCCTCACGGACAACTGGGACGCCGAGCGCGCCTGGACCCTGGCGTCGTACGAGGAGCACGGTGGCTACGCCGCCCTCGACAAGGCCTTCGCGATGGCCCCCGACGACGTGATCAACGCCGTCAAGGAGTCGGGCCTGCGCGGCCGCGGCGGCGCGGGCTTCCCCACCGGCATGAAGTGGGGCTTCATCCCGCAGGACAACCCGAAGCCGAAGTACCTCGTCGTCAACGCCGACGAGTCCGAGCCGGGCACCTGCAAGGACACCCCGCTCATGCTCGCCAGCCCGCACACGCTGGTCGAGGGCGTGATCATCAGCTCGTACGCCATCCGCGCCAACACCGCGTTCATCTACGTCCGCGGCGAGATCATCCACGTCATCCGTCGGCTCCAGCGTGCGGTGCAGGAGGCCTACCTCGCGGGCCATCTCGGCAAGAACATCCACGGCTCGGGCTACGACCTGGACCTGATCGTCCACGCCGGTGCCGGCGCGTACATCTGCGGTGAGGAGACTGCGCTGCTCGAGGGGCTCGAGGGCCGCCGCGGCCAGCCGCGCCTGCGTCCGCCGTTCCCCGCGGTCGCCGGCCTCTACGCCAGCCCGACGGTCATCAACAACGTCGAGTCGATCGCCTCCGTGCCGAGCATCATCAACCACGGCGCTGCCTGGTTCGCCGGCATGGGCACCGAGAAGTCCAACGGCTACGGCATCTTCAGCCTCTCGGGCCACGTGACCAAGCCCGGCCAGTACGAAGCCCCGCTGGGCATCACGCTGCGCGAGCTGATCGACCTGGCCGGCGGCATGCGCGAGGGCCACGAGCTGAAGTTCTGGACGCCCGGCGGATCGAGCACCCCGCTCCTGACGCCCGAGCACCTCGACGTGCCGCTCGACTTCGAGTCGGTCGGTGCGGCCGGCTCGATGCTCGGCACCCGCGCCCTGCAGCTCTTCGACGAGACCACCTGCGTCGTACGGGCCGTGCTGCGTTGGACCGAGTTCTACAAGCACGAGTCCTGCGGCAAGTGCACCCCGTGCCGCGAGGGCACGTGGTGGCTGACGCAGACCCTCGCCCGGCTCGAGAAGGGGCAGGGCAGCGAGGCCGACCTCGACCTGCTCCTCGACCAGTGCGACAACATCCTGGGCCGGTCGTTCTGCGCGCTCGGCGACGGCGCCACCAGTCCGATCTCGAGCTCGATCCAGCACTTCCGCGACGAGTACCTCGCGCACCTGTCCCACGGCGGCTGCCCGTTCGACCACGCCGCATCGACCGTCTTCTCACCTGTCGGAGCTGACGCATGACGACCACCGACAAGGCGCCCGACACGGTTGACACCGACCTGGTCACGCTGACCATCGACGGCGTCCAGGTGAGCGTCCCCAAGGACACCCTGGTGATCCGTGCGGCCGAGCAGGTCGGCGTGCAGATCCCGCGGTTCTGCGACCACCCGCTGCTCGACCCGGTCGGCGCCTGCCGCCAGTGCCTGGTCGACATCCCGGACGCGGGCAACGGCCGCGGCTTCCCCAAGCCGCAGGCGTCCTGCACGCTGCCGGTCGCCGAGGGCATGGTCGTCAACACCCAGGCGACCAGCGAGGTGGCCGACAAGGCCCAGCAGGGCGTCATGGAGTTCCTGCTGATCAACCACCCGCTCGACTGCCCCGTCTGCGACAAGGGCGGCGAGTGCCCCCTGCAGAACCAGGCGATGAGCAACGGCCGCGGCGAGAGCCGCTTCGCCGAGTCCGGCGGTGTGAAGCGCACCTTCCCCAAGCCGATCAACATCTCCGCCCAGGTGCTGCTCGACCGCGAGCGCTGCGTGCTGTGCGCCCGCTGCACCCGCTTCTCCGAGCAGGTCGCCGGCGACCCGTTCATCGCCCTGGCCGAGCGCGGCGCGCTGCAGCAGGTCGCGATCTACGAGCGCGAGCCCTTCGAGAGCTACTTCTCCGGCAACGCCATCCAGATCTGCCCGGTGGGCGCGCTCACCTCGGCCGACTACCGCTTCCGCTCGCGCCCCTTCGACCTGGTCTCGACGCCGGGTGTTGCCGAGCACGACGCCTGTGGCGCCGCGATCCGGATCGACCACCGTCGCGGCAAGGTGATGCGTCGTCTCGCCGGCAACGAGCCCGAGATCAACGAGGAGTGGATCAGCGACAAGGACCGCTTCGCGTTCCGCTACTCCCAGGTCGACGACCGGATCACCTACCCGCAGGTCCGCGAGGACGGAGAGCTCCGGCCCGCGTCGTGGACCGAGGCCTTCGCGGTCGCGGCCCGCGGCCTGCGTGACGCCGGTGCCGGCGCCGTCCTCACCGGTGGTCGGCTGACCGCCGAGGACGCGTACGCCTACGCCAAGTTCGCCCGCGTGGCGCTCCAGACCAACGACGTCGACTTCCGCGCCCGCCCGCACAGCGCCGAGGAGGCCTCGTTCCTGGCCTCGCACGTCGCGCTGTCCGGCGGCGTGACGTACGCCGACCTCGAGGCCGCACCCGTCGTGGTGCTGCTGGGTCTCGAGCCCGAGGACGAGGCGGCGACGATCTTCCTGCGGCTGCGCAAGGCGGCCCGCCAGGGTCGTACGCAGGTCGTGTCCGTCGCACCGTGGACCTCGCGCGGCCTGCAGAAGATGAAGGGCCGCCTCGTGCCCGCCGTTCCCGGCACCGAGGCCGAGGTCATCGCCTCGCTCGCCGACGCCGAGCACGGCGTCTCGAAGGACGCGGTCATCCTCGTCGGCGAGCGCCTCGCCGGCACCCACGGCGCCCTGTCGGCCGCGGCCGACCTGGCCGCCCGGACCGGCGCCCGCCTGGCGTGGGTCCCGCGGCGTGCTGGTGACCGCGGTGCGGTCGAGGCCGGCGCCCTGCCCAACCTGCTGCCCGGTGGCCGACCGCTCGCCGAGGCCTCGGCCCGCGTCGACGTGGCCGCCGCCTGGGGCGTGGAGTCGCTGCCCGCCAAGGTCGGCCGCGACGGCAACGCCATCGTCGCCGCGCTCGCCAAGGGTGACCTCGGGGGCCTGGTCGTCGCCGGCGTCGACCCCGACGACACGGCCGACCCCGCTGCCTTCCGCGCGGCGCTCGACGCGGCCGGCTTCGTGGTGAGCCTCGAGCTGCGGGCCACCGGCGTGACCCGGGTGGCCGACGTCGTCCTGCCGGTCGCCCCGATGACCGACAAGGCCGGCACCTTCGTCACCTGGGACGGACGCGCGCGCGACTTCGACGCCGTCTTCACCAACCCGGCGTCGCTGCCCGACCTGCGGATCCTGTCCGGCATCGCCGACGAGCTGGCCGCGCTCGGCCAGGGCGCGCCGCTCGGCTTCCGTACGGTCGGCGAGGTGCGTGCCGAGATGCAGGCCCTCGGCCCGTGGGACGGCGCCCGCCCGGCGCACGACGCGGGCAAGGCGCCGCGCGTCGGCAAGGCACCCAAGGCCGACTCCTTCACGCTCGCCACCTGGAAGCAGCTCATCGACCTCGGGTCGATGCAGGACGGCGAGGTGCACCTCCGCGCCACCGCCCGGACCCCGGTCGTCCGGCTCAACCGGGCGGCGTACGAGTCGGTCTTCGGCATGCTCGAGGGTGAGCCCGGTCGCGACCAGCTCGCCACCGTCACCGGTGACCGCGGCAGTGTCACGCTGCCGGTCGCGGTCGCCGACCTGCCCGACGGCGTGGTCTGGGTCCCGGCCCGGTCCTTCGGCCGCGGAGTCCTCGCCGAGCTGGCCTCGCCCGGCAGCTCGGTCACCGTGAAGGGAGCCCAGCAATGATGAGCCTCGTGCCGTTCGCCGCGGACCTGCCCGAGACCGAGCTGGCCGCGTTCGGCCAGGACCCGTGGTGGGTCATCCTCCTCAAGGCCGTCTTCATCTTCCTGATCCTCGTGCTGCTCACGCTCTTCAACATCTGGTTCGAGCGCCGGGTGGTGGCCCGGATGCAGCACCGCGTCGGTCCCAACGTGCACGGCCCCTTCGGCCTGCTGCAGTCGCTCGCCGACGGCGTGAAGCTGGCGCTGAAGGAGGACATCATCCCCAAGGCGGCCGACAAGGTCGTCTTCCTGCTGGCGCCGATCATCGCGGTCGTGCCGGCGTTCATCACGTGGGCAGTCATCCCGCTCGGTCCCGAGGTGAACTTCTTCGGCCACCGCACGCCACTGCAGCTGACCGACATGCCGGTCGCCGTGCTCTTCATGCTCGCGATCGCCTCGATCGGGATCTACGGCATCGTCCTCGGCGGCTGGTCCTCCGGCTCGACGTACTCCCTGCTCGGCGGCCTGCGCTCGAGCGCGCAGATGATCTCCTACGAGGTCGCGATGGGCCTCGCGCTGGTCGCGGTCTTCCTCTACGCCGGCTCGATGTCGACGTCGGAGATCGTCGCGGCCCAGGACCGCCTGTGGTTCGGCCTGATCCTGATGCCGTCGTTCGTCATCTACGTCATCGCGATGATCGGCGAGACCAACCGCGCCCCCTTCGACCTCCCCGAGGCTGAGGGCGAGCTGGTCGGCGGCTTCCACACCGAGTACTCCAGCCTCAAGTTCGCGCTGTTCTTCCTGGCCGAGTACATCAACCTCGCGACCGTGTCCGCGATCGCCACGACGCTGTTCCTCGGCGGCTGGGCAGCTCCGTGGGGCATCGAGAACGTGTGGGAGGGCGCCAACACCGGCTACTGGCCCCTGCTCTGGTTCTTCAGCAAGATGTTCATCTTCATCTTCCTGTTCGTCTGGCTGCGCGGCTCGCTGCCCCGCATGCGCTACGACCAGTTCATGGCTCTCGGCTGGAAGGTCCTGATCCCGGTCTCGCTGGCCTGGACCGTCGCCGTCGCCACCATCCGCGTCATCTCGCTCGAGGCGGACAACGGCATCAACCGCTCCTACCTCGTGGCCGCGATCGCCGTGCTGCTCGTCCTGACCGTCGCGCTGATGTTCGTCGGCGAGGGCAAGGACGACAGCGAGCCGGTCGAGGTCAGCCAGGAGCCGCACGACGCGTTCGCGGGCGGGTTCCCCGTCCCCCCGATGCCGGCGGGAGGCGCCGTACGCGGTGCTGCCGAGCCGCTGTCGTTCGCCTCGGGCCGCACCACCGTCACCGCTTCAGCGGAGGAGAACCATGAGTGAGTCTGGCAAGGATTCCAAGGGCATCAAGGAAAGCCTCTGGGACCCGATCGCGGGCTTCGGGGTCACGTTCCGGACGATGTTCAAGAAGGTCGTCACCGAGCAGTACCCCTTCGAGAAGCTCCCGACCGCGCCGCGCTTCCACGGCCGCCACCAGCTCAACCGCTGGCCCGACGGCCTGGAGAAGTGCATCGGCTGCGAGCTGTGCGCGTGGGCCTGTCCTGCCGACGCGATCTACGTCGAGGGTGCGTCCAACTCCGACGGTCCCGACGGGGAGCGCTTCAGCCCCGGCGAGCGCTACGGCCGCGTCTACCAGATCAACTACCTGCGCTGCATCCTCTGCGGCCTGTGCATCGAGGCATGCCCGACCCGTGCGCTGACGATGACCAACGAGTACGAGCTGGCCGACAACAACCGCGCCGACCTCATCTACGAGAAGTCCGACCTGCTGGCGCCGCTGCTGCCCGGCATGGAGCAGCCGCCGCACCCGATGCGCCTCGGCGACGACGAGGGCGACTACTACAGGGGGACGACCCGGTGACCTTCTGGATCCTCGCGCCGCTGATGGTGCTCGCCGCCCTCGGCATCCTGTTCGTCCGCAAGGCCGTGCACGCCGCGCTGCTCCTGGCCGTGGTCATGATCAGCCTGGCGTTCCTCTACGCGGTCATGGACGCGCCGTTCCTCTTCGCGGTGCAGATCATCGTCTACACCGGCGCCATCCTCATGCTCTTCCTGTTCGTGATGATGCTGATCGGCGTCGACGCCTCCGACTCGACCGTGGAGACCATCCGCGGCCAGCGGGCGATGGCGACCGTGCTCGGGCTCCTCTTCGGCACCGTGCTCGTGGTCGGCGTCAGCCAGGTCACGCTCGGCACGGTGGTGGGCCTCGACGAGGCCAACAGTGGTGGCAACGTCCCGGCCATCGCCAACATCCTGTTCTCGCGCTACGTCTTCGCGTTCGAGGCGACCAGTGCCCTGCTGATCACGGCGGTCCTCGGCGCCATGGTGCTCGCGCACCGCGAGCGGCTCACGCCCAAGGCGACGCAGGCCAGCCTCGCCGCGCAGCGCATCCGCGACTTCGGTGACCACGGCAAGCACCCCGGACCCCTGCCGTCGCCCGGTGTGTACGCCCGCCACAACGCGGTCGACACCCCGGCCCTCCTGCCCGACGGCACCGCCGCCGAGTCCTCGGTCTCCCGTGTGCTCGCCGCGCGTGGCACGGTGCGCTCGGCGCCCGCGCTGGCTGACGACATCGACCTGGTGACCGCCCAGATCGGCGACCCGGCCAAGGCGCCCGACACGTCCGGCAAGGCCGGCGCTCCGGCGAACACCGAAGAGGACGTGACCAAATGACCCAGTACGTCGTGGCCACCCCAGCGACTTCTTCGCTCCTCCGCTGCGCTCCTCCGCGAACAACTCGCCGGGGACCCCGACCCTCGAAGAGGTCGTGCCTTGACTGAGTACGTTGTCTTGTCCGCCATCCTCTTCACGATCGGCTGCGTGGGTGTCCTCACCCGCCGCAACGCGCTCGTCGTGTTCATGTGCGTCGAGCTGATGCTCAACGCCTGCAACCTCGCGTTCGTCGCCTTCGCCAAGCAGCACGGCAACCTCGACGGCCAGATCACCGCCTTCTTCGTGATGGTGGTGGCTGCTGCCGAGGTCGTGATCGGACTCGCGATCATCATGACCATCTTCCGCACCCGACGCTCGGCCTCGGTCGACGACGCCAGCCTGCTGAAGTACTGAGGGAGAGCTCGTGAACCTGTTGTCCCACTCAGTCCTTCTGTCGGCCGAGGGAGGCGCTGCGCCCGTGGTCGCGCCCGACACCGGCGCCGGCGGCGTGTTCGACCTGCTGTGGCTGGTCATCGCGCTGCCGCTGCTCGGCGCGTTCCTGCTGCTCGGCGTCGCCCCGTTCCTCCAGGGCTCCCTCAAGGCGAGCGCCGACAGGCACGGCCACCTCGTCGGCACCGCCGCGGCTGCCGCGTCGTTCGTGCTCAGCCTCGTGCTGTTCATCGCGCTGCTGGGTCGCGGTGCCGAGGAGCGCCAGATCGGCCAGCACCTCTGGACCTGGTTCGAGACCGGCACCATCAGCGTCGGCATGGACCTGCTCTACGACCAGCTCGCTGCGCTGTTCCTGCTGCTCATCACCGGTGTGGGCTCGCTGATCCACGTCTACGCCATCGGCTACATGGAGCACGACGTACGCCGCCGCAGGTTCTTCGGCTACCTCAACCTCTTCGTCGCGGCGATGCTCACGCTGATCCTCTCGGCGAACTTCGTGGGCCTGTTCCTGGGCTGGGAGGGCGTCGGCCTGGCGTCGTACCTGCTCATCGGGTTCTGGCAGCACAAGCCGTCCGCCGCCGCGGCCGCCAAGAAGGCCTTCGTCATCAACCGCGTCGGTGACATCGGCCTCTCGCTCGCGATCGCACTGCTGTTCGCGACGTACGGCACGACCGACTTCGCCGGAGTCAGCGAGCACGCGGCCGACGCGTCGCAGGACACCCTGACCGCACTCGGCCTGCTCCTCCTCCTCGGGGCCTGCGGCAAGTCCGCCCAGGTGCCGCTGCAGGCCTGGCTGCTCGACGCGATGGAGGGCCCGACCCCGGTCTCCGCCCTCATCCACGCGGCGACGATGGTCACCGCCGGCGTCTACCTCGTGGTCCGCTCCAACTTCATCTTCGAGCTCGCGCCGATCGCGCAGACCGCGGTCGTCGTCGTCGCCACCGTCACGCTCCTCTGGGGTGCGGTCCTCGGCTGCGCCAAGGACGACATCAAGAAGGCGCTGGCCGGCTCGACGATGAGCCAGATCGGCTACATGATGCTCGCCGCCGGCCTCGGCCCGGTGGGCTATCCCTTCGCGATCTTCCACCTGCTGACGCACGGCTTCTTCAAGGCCAACATGTTCCTTGGCGCCGGCTCGGTCATGCACGGCATGGACGACGACGTCGACATGCGCCACTACGGCGGTCTCAACAAGGCGATGCCGGTCACCTTCCTGACGTTCGCGATGGGCTACCTCGCGATCATCGGCTTCCCCGGCTTCTCCGGCTTCTGGTCCAAGGACCGGATCATCGAGTCGGCCCTGGCCGACAACCTGCTGGTGGGCGTGCTCGCGATGCTGGGCGCCGGCATCACGGCGTTCTACATGACGCGCCTGATGCTGATGACGTTCTTCACCGAGAAGCGCTGGGCGAAGGACGTGCACCCGCACGAGTCGCCCAAGGTGATGACGATCCCGCTGATGGTCCTCGCCGCACTCTCCGTGCTCGGCGGCGTGCTGCTCGCGGGCGACTGGATCGTCACCTGGCTCGAGCCGGTCACCGGTCACGCGGAGCACTACGAGCCCCCGCTGCCGGCGCTCGTGATCACGCTCCTCATCACCGCTGTCGTCGCCGTCGGTGTCGCCACCGCCTGGTTCCTCGTCGGCAAGCGCGACGTCCCGCGCGAGGCACCCCGTGAGGTGTCGTTCGCGACCCGGGCGGCCCGTGCCGACCTGTACGGCGACGCGATCAACGACGCGGTCGTGGTCCGGCCCGGCGCCTCGCTCGTCGGTGGCCTGACGACGTTCGACCGGGTCGGCGTCGACGGGGCTGTCGAGGGCGGCTCGTCCGCCGTCGGCGGGATCTCCACCACGATGCGACGCCTGCAGAACGGCTTCGTCCGCTCCTATGCCCTGTCCGTCCTCGCCGGTGCGCTGCTCGTGGTCCTGGCACTCCTGGCGGTGAACCTCGCATGATCCTGACCATCCTCATCCTCCTGCCGCTCGTCGGCGCGCTCGCGACCGCATTCGCGCCCGCAGCGCTCGCGCGGACGCTCGGCCTCGGCTTCGCCGTCGCGACGCTGCTCGCCGGCGTCGTCGCGGCCAGCCAGTACGAGCTCGACGCGGGCATGCAGCTCACCGAGACCCACACCTGGATCGAGTCGCTCGGCGTGCACTACGCCCTCGGCGTCGACGGGCTCGGCCTGCTGATGGTGCTGCTCACCGTCGTCCTCGTACCGATCGTGCTCCTCGCCGGCTGGCGCGAGTCCGACGCGGCGGGCAACGGCGGCGCCAAGGCGTTCTTCGCCTGGACCCTTGCCCTCGAGGCGATGTCGCTGGCCGTGTTCACCGCGACCGACGTGCTGCTCTTCTACGTCGTGTTCGAGGCCACCCTCATCCCGGCGTACTTCCTCATCGGCGGCTTCGGTCGCGCCGGGCGCGGCCGCGCCGCGACGAAGTTCCTGATCTACCAGCTCGCCGGTGGGCTCGTGATGCTCGCCTCGGTGATCGGGCTCTACGTCGTCTCGGCCAACGCCGGCAACCCGAGCTTCCTGCTCAGCGACCTCGCCGCGATCGACATCGACCCGATCACGCAGCGCTGGCTGTTCGTCGGCTTCTTCATCGCCTTCGCGATCAAGGCCCCGATGTTCCCGGTCCACACCTGGCTGGCCGACACCACCGAGAAGGCGACTCCCGGCACCTCGGTGCTGCTGGTCTGCATCCTCGACAAGATCGGCACGTTCGGGATGCTGCGGTTCTGCCTCGGCCTGCTGCCCGACGCCTCGCAGTGGGCGACGCCCGCGGTCGTGGTGCTCGCGCTGATCTCGATCATCTACGGCGCATTGGTCGCCATCGGCCAGGACGACGTCCTGCGCCTCATCGGCCTCACGTCGCTCTCGCACTTCGGCTTCATCGTGCTGGGCATCTTCGTGCTCAGCCCGACCGGCGGCACCGGTGCGATCCTCTACATGGTCAACCACGGCATCGCGACCGCACTGATGTTCCTGGTCGCCGGGTTCCTCATCCAGCGCACCGGCACCGCGTCCATCCGCGAGATGGGCGGCGTCGAGAAGTCCGCGCCGGTCCTCGCCGGGTTCTTCCTCGTCGCCGGCCTCGCCGCCTGTGGCCTGCCCGGCCTGTCGCCGTTCGTCTCGGAGATGATGGTGATCATCGCCGCGTTCGACCACCACTGGCTGGTCGGCTCGGTCGCGGTGCTGGCCATCGTCCTGGCCGCGTTCTACGCACTCTGGATGTACCAGCGCACGATGACCGGTCCCGGCCTGGTGTCGGTGGCCGACCTCGACCGGCGTGAGGTGGGCATCGTGGCGCCGCTGCTGCTCGCGCTGGTGCTCTTCGGCTTCTTCCCGATGCCGCTGCTCGACGTCATCAATCCCGTCGTCCACGACACTCTCGCCGGAGTGGGCATCGCCCAGGAGGGTGGTCACCAGTGACCGAGTTCACCAAGCCCAGCGTCGAGTACTTCGAGCTCTGGCCCCTCCTGGTCGTCTTCGGTGTCGCCTGCCTCGGCGTCGTCGTCGAGGCGTTCGCGCCGCGCGCCGCGCGCTACGTGTCGCAGGTCGTACTGGCCCTCGCAGGCCTCGTCGCCGCGATGGTGGGCGTCGTCCTCATCGCCCGCGACGTCACGACGTACGACGACGGTGCCGCCCGCGGCATCCTCGCCGTCGGCGGGACGATCGCCGTCGACGGACCGAGCCTCTTCATCTGGGGCCTCGTGCTGGCCCTGGCCATCGGTGGCGTCCTGCTGTTCGCCGAGCGTCACCTCGACGGCGGTTCGTCCGCCTTCGCGGGGCAGGCGTCCGCGGTGCCCGGCACCGACGCGGAGACCGCGGCGCTCGCGGCCCGCCGCGAGCACACCGAGGTCTACCCGCTGCTGATGTTCGCGGTCTTCGGGATGATGCTGTTCCCCGCCGCCAACGACCTGCTCACCATGTTCGTCGGCCTCGAGGTGCTCTCGCTCCCGCTCTACCTCCTGTGCGGCCTCGCGCGTCGCCGCCGCCTGCTGAGCCAGGAGGCCGCGCTCAAGTACTTCCTGCTCGGTGCCTTCTCGTCGGGCTTCTTCCTCTACGGCGCCGCGCTCATCTACGGCTACGCCGGGTCGATGGACTTCGCCCTCATCAACGAGGCCGTCCGCAACGACGTGGGCAACAGCAGCCTGCTGCTCATCGGCACCGGGCTGCTCTCGGTCGGCCTGCTCTTCAAGGTCGGCGCGGTCCCGTTCCAGGCGTGGACGCCCGACGTCTACCAGGGCGCCCCGACCCCGGTCACCGCGTTCATGGCCGCCGGCACCAAGGTGGCGGCGTTCGGCGCGCTCATGCGCCTGTTCTACGTCGCACTCGGCGCGGACCGCTGGTCGTGGCAGCCGATGCTCTGGATCATCGCCGTGCTCTCGATGTTCGTCGGCGCGGTGCTGGCGATCACGCAGAACGACATCAAGCGGCTGCTCGCCTACTCCTCGGTCGCCCACACCGGGTTCATCCTCACCGGTGTCCTCGGCCTGCAGGCCTCCGACCAGCTCGCGATCGGTGAGATCACCTCGATCCAGGCGGTGCTGTTCTACCTGACGACGTACGGCTTCGCGACGCTCGGCGCCTTTGCCGTCGTCAGCCTGGTCCGCGACGCCGGGGGCGAGACGACGGCGATCGACCGCTGGGCCGGGCTCGGCAAGGAGTCGCCGGTGGTGGCCGCGGTCTTCGCGTTCTTCCTGCTGGCGATGGCCGGGATCCCGCTGACGTCGGGCTTCGTCGGCAAGCTCGCGGTGTTCTCCGTGGCGCTGGCCGCCGGCGCCTGGCCGGTCGTGGTGGCCGCGGTGATCGCGAGCATCATCGCCGCGTTCCTCTACATCAAGGTCATCAAGGTCATGTACTTCGACGAGCCTGTCGGCGACGGACCCACCGTGGCGTACCCGTCGGTGCTGACCGCCACGACGATCGCCGTCGGTGCCGCCGTGACGCTGGTCCTGGGCGTCTTGCCGGGCCCGGTGCTGGATCTGGCTGCCGCTGCAGGAGAATTCATCAGGTGACCGAATCGCCCCTCGCACTGCCGGTCGTCGACGCCGAGCTCGAGCATCGGCTCGTCGGCCGGTTGGCGCGCATCGAGGAGCTCCTCGCGGTGCACTGCCAGGGGCGCACGCCGTACGTCACCCGCGCCGCGACTCACCTCATGATGGCCGGCGGCAAGCGGTTCCGGCCGCTGCTGGTGCTGCTCGCCGCCGAGGCGGGCCCCCACCCGGAGGCCGAGGAGGTGGAGACCGCGGCCTGCGTCGTGGAGCTCACCCACGTCGCCTCGCTCTACCACGACGACGTGATGGACGAGGCCGCGCTGCGCCGCGGTGCCGACACGGCCAACGCCCGCTGGGACAACCACGTCGCGATCCTCACCGGCGACTTCCTCTTCGGCCGGTCCTCGGAGCTCACCGCCGACCTCGGCCCCGACGCCGTACGCATCCAGGCCACGACGTTCACCCGGCTCGTCGAGGGCCAGATCCTCGAGACGGTGAAGCCCGGTCCCGACGAGGACCCGCTGGCCCACTACCTCGAGGTCGTCGCCGGCAAGACCGGTTCGCTGATCGCCACCTCGGCGCGCTACGGCGCGATGTTCTCCGGTGCCCACCCCGACGTGGTCGAGGCGCTGCGTGCCTACGGCGAGATCGTCGGCTCCGCCTTCCAGCTCTCCGACGACATCCTCGACATCGCCTCGGAGTCAGTCACCTCGGGAAAGACGCCCGGCACCGACCTCCGCGAGGGCGTGCCGACCCTGCCAGTCCTCATGGCCCAGGCTTCGACCGACCCTGCCGACGCTCGCCTGCTCGAACTGCTCGCCCGCCCGCTCACCGACGACGCAGAGCACGCCGAGGCCCTCGCGCTGCTGCGCCGGCACCCCGCGATGGACGAGGCCAAGGCGTACGTCCTCGGCCAGGCGACCGAGGCCAAGAAGCGGCTCGAGGCCCTCGAGCCCGGCCCGGTGCGTACGGCCCTCGAGTCCTTCGTCGACGTGGTGGCGAACCGGAGCTCCTGAGCTCGTACGCGGCCCTCGGACCTGACCCCGGACCTTCGTAGGGGTGGCGCACGTGGACCGCAAAGGCTTTACTTTGCAGCCTCCACCACTGCGAGAGTCTCGAGGGCTCATGTCTGGTCTGCTGCGTTCCCTGTCCGTGCTCGTTGCCGTCGTCCTTGCACTCGCAGGGATCCAGGCGCTCAGCCTGTCCGGCTCGGCGGCACCGCCGGGTGGTGGCTACTGGACCGCCACCGACGCGCGACCGGGCGGTGACCGGGGAGCCGTCGAGCGGCGCGTCGAGCCGCGGCGCTACGCCGCCTTCACGCTCGACCGGGCAGGCATCAGGGCGGCCCTCGACCAGGCTCCCGGCGAGGACGCTGCGCGAGCGGCCGACGATGCGGGTGCAGTGATCACCGTGCCCGCTCCCACGGGCGAGCTCGTCGAGTTCCGGGTCCACGAGGTCGCTGTGATGGAGGCGGGACTCGCCGCCCGGCACCCCGAGCTGACGACGTACGCCGGCCGCGCTGTCGGCGACCCGACCGCAACCATCCGGCTCGACCTCACGCCGATGGGCTTCCACGCTTCCGTGCGCGGCTCGGGCGACCGGGCGGCGTGGTACGTCGACCCCGCGTGGAACGGCGACGACAGCATCTACCTCTCGTACCGCAACGGGGACCTGCCGCGGTCCGACCGCGGACTGGTCGAGCCCGAGCTCGACGAGGACACCCTCAAGGACCTCACGGCCAACCTGGCCGAGGCGCCGGGCGCCGAGGTCTCGCTGCGCACCTACCGGCTCGCGCTCGTGACCGACCCGTCGTACGCCACCTATTTCGGCACGCAGAACGTGCTCGCCGAGAAGGTGACGCTGATGAACCGGGTCAACCAGATCTACAACGACGACCTGGCCGTGCGCATGGTGCTCATCAACGACACCGACAAGCTCAACCTCGACACCGCCGCCAAGGCCACCGAGGCCAACGGGCCCTGCGGCTCATCCGCGTGCTTCACGACCGCGCAGCTCACCAGCTGCTCGGGATCTGCCCTCAACCGCAACCGCATCGTGCTCGGCCAGCTCGTCGGCGCGGCCAACTACGACATCGGCCACCTCGCGCTCGGGGTGAACGGCGGCGGCGTCGCCGGCCTCGGAGTCGTCGGCGGCGACGGCAAGGCCCGCGGCTGCACCGGGCTCCCGACTCCCGAGGGCGACTACTTCGCCGTCGACTACGTCGCTCACGAGATGGGGCACCAGTTCGGTGGCCCCCACACCTTCAACGGCACCGAGCTCAACTGCTCCGGCGGCAACCGCAGTGCGTCGTCGGCGTACGAGCCGGGCTCGGGCAGCTCGATCATGGCGTACGCCGGCATCTGCCAGCAGGACAACCTGCAGCCGCACAGCGACCCCTACTTCTCGCAGCGCAGCATCACCGACATCAGCAACACGGTCACGGCCAGCAGGCCGGCGATCAACGACGTGCAGACCGTCTCCCTGCGCGGCTTCGACACCGACGGTGAGTCCTTCGTCCTGTCGTTCAACGGCGCGCAGACCTCGCCGATCACGCGGGGCACCCCCTACACCCTCGCCGGCATCGACCTCGCGATCGAGGCGGTGACCGGCGTCGGGAGCGTGGACATCCGCGGCTTCGGTGGCAGTGCCACCCTCGACGACACCGGGTTCGAGGTGCGCTTCACCGGAGCGCCGTACGCCGAGACCGACGTCCCCAGCCTCGGTTTCGCGCCGCAGACCGGTGACGTGACCGGCTTCGTCGGCGAGACGGCCCAGGGTGGGCCGATCGAGAACGGCGGCTTCACCGTCACCGCGTCCGGCAACCGTGCCCCCGTGGCGACCGTGCCGGTCACCAGGACCATCCCGATCCGTACGCCGTTTGCGCTGACCGGCCAGGCGACCGACCCGGACGGCGACCCCCTCGTCTACATCTGGGAGCAGAACGACAAGGCCGGCGCCGTCGCGACGACGCTCGGCAGCCAGACCAAGCTCGACGGCCCGCTCTTCCGGATCTTCGGCGCCTACGCGCCGGTCACCCCGGCCGGAGCGCTCCAGATCGGTTCGCCGGGCGAGAACCATGCCGGGTCCAGTCCGACCCGGGTGTTCCCGGACATGCAGCAGATCCTGGACAACAACACCAACGCGATCACGGGCACCTGTCCGGCGATGCCGCCCAAGCCGGCGAGCGGCGGGGCGACCAACGTGCCCGTCCCGGTGATCGAGTGCTTCGCCGAGTGGCTGCCGACCGCCGACTACGTGGGCGCACCCGCGGAGCCCAACGTCGGGTGGGCGGGCAACACCGAGCCGTCGCTCAACTTCCGGTTCACCGCGCGTGACCTGGCGCCCGAGGGCGGCGGCTACGCGTCCGGCGACGTCAAGCTGCTGGTCGACAAGACCGTCGGACCCTTCCGGGTGACCTCGAAGGGCGCCACCACGGCCGCGGCTGTGGCCGGGCGCACCGAGACGGTCTACTGGACGGCCACCACCACGGCGCTCTCGCCCCACGTGAAGATCAGCCTGTCCCTCGACGGGGGCCAGACCTTCCCGACGGTCCTGGCGGAGAGCACGCCCAACGACGGCAACGCGCAGGTCACCTGGCCCGATGTGAACACCACGAAGGCGCGGATCAAGGTCGAGGCGGTCGAGAACTACTTCTTCGACGTCAACGACGCCGACATCACCATCACCGGCGGCACGGCGCCCACGACGACCCCGACCACGACCCCGACGGCCACCCCGACGACAACGCCGACGACGGCCCCGACGACGACTCCCACCACGCCGCCGGCGGTCGACCAGGTGGCGCCGAGGATCGGCACCAAGATGGTGAAGCCCGTCGAGGTCCGTACGCGGGTCAGGCTGCGGATCACCGTGCGGGCCGACGACGTCGTGCCGTCCGGCGTGGTCAGGGTCAAGATCCGCGGGGCCGGCAAGACGAGGTCCTGGACCGAGACCCTGACCAGGCGCGGCAGGACCAGCGTCCTGCTGCCGTCGTTCAAGCGGACGGGCCGCGTCAAGGTCGTCGTCCGGTACCGCGGCGACGATGCCGTGGAGGCGGGCCGCAAGGTCATCACGTTCACGGTCGTCAACCGCAACAGGGTGCGTTGACCTGAGCTGAGCAACGGCGAGGGGCCATCGGTCGGAGGACCGGTGGCCCCTCGTGCGTCCTCAGGCGGCGCTGGCGTGGGCGACCAGCCGCGGCTGCTGGCGGCGGTGGTTGAGGGCCTCGATCGTGAAGATCGCGAGCGCCAGCCACACCAGCCCGAAGCCGATCCAGCGGCTGGCAGGCATCTCCTCGTGGAAGACCAGGATGCCGAGGGCGAACTGGATCGTCGGCGCGAGGTACTGCAACAGGCCGAGCGACACCATCGAGACACGGATCGCGGCCGCGCCGAAGAGCATCAGCGGCACCGCGGTGATGATGCCGGTGGTCGTGAAGAGCAGGGCATGCCCGACGCCGTGGGAGCCGAAGTTGGACGCGCCGGTCGCCATCAGCCACACGACGTACGCCAGTGCGAACGGCGTCAGCACCACCGTCTCTACCGTGATGCTCTCCACGGCACCGACGCCGGCCTGCTTCTTGAGCAGGCCGTAGGTGCCGAACGAGAAGGCGAGCAGGAGCGCGATCCACGGCGGCCGGCCGTAGTCGAGCGCCAGCACGACCACCGCCACGAAGGCGATGCCCATCGCCGCCCACTGCAGGTTGCGCAACCGCTCGCCGAGGACGAACACGCCCATCAGGACGGTGACGAGCGGGTTGATGAAGTAGCCCAGCGAGGTCTCGACGACGCGGCCGTTGTTGACGCCCCAGATGTAGCCGCCCCAGTTGAACGTGATGACGACTGCCGCGCAGCAGATCAGCAGCAGCCGGTGCCGGTCGCGCAGGAGCGCCTTGAGGTAGGGCACGCGGCGCCACAGGAGGAGGACCAGGACCATCGTGATGCTGGACCACACGATGCGGTGCGCCAGGATCTCGACGGCTCCGCCCGGCTCGAGCAGCGTCCAGTAGAGCGGGAAGGTGCCCCAGAGGACGTACGCCGTCGCGCCCACGATGAGTCCGCGACGGTTGTCTGGCACTCGCGGAGTCTAGGTCGCAGATGTCGCCTACGATGGGGCGGTCTCGGGGTTGGGACCCCGGGTCGCCCAGATCGTCATCGTCTCTCGAGGGGGAGTTCACTCATGCGGAAGTTCCGCGCCGTCCTGGCAGCGCTCGTCGCTGCACTGCTCGTCGGAGGGATGCTCATGTCGAGCGCCTCCGCCGGATCACTGCCCAAGCGCATCATCGACGAGGAGCGCCCGGGCGACAACCAGGTCTCCTACAACGCCTTCAAGCTCAAGGGCAGCGTCATGGAGCCGCAGGCCGACGGCACGCTGCTGCCGTACGCCGACCAGCAGGTGAAGATCCTCAAGAAGAAGTGCGGCACCTGCAAGTGGAAGACCGTGAAGAAGATCAAGACCAACGAGCTCGGCGTCTTCAAGACGCGCATCTTCGCGCCCGAGCAGGGTCGCTGGAAGTGGCGCTCGAAGGTCGACCACTCCAACGGCTTCGGCAACACCAAGGGCAAGGTCTGGACGCTCTACTTCGACTGACCACCCGCGACGGTCAGAGAATCGTCCAGGTGTCTCCGCCGCCGATCAGGGCCGCCAGCCGCGCGGTCCGGTCGGCGGCGTCGTCGTTCGCCGAGCCGTTGCTGGCCACAGACACCTGCTCGCGCGCGGCGTCGTCGTACGTCCGGCGCTCCACCTGGCGGAAGATGCCGATCGGTGAGGTGTTGAGGTAGCCCGCGTCGGTCAGCCGGGAGATGGCGAACGCCATCGTCGGGTCGGGGCTGTGCGCGTCGTGGACCACGATGTCCTCCGCGGCCACGTCAGCGGTCGCGACGATCTTCACGCCACCGGTCTGCTCGTCACGCACCAGCGCCTTGGCGCCCTTCCCTGCCATCGGGCCGTCATCGAGGGTGGCACCGAAGGTCACCGGCTGGCCGTGCACGAGCGGGATGAGCGCGTCGGCCTTGGTGTCGGGGTTCTTGATCGCGTCGAAGGCGCCGTCGTTGAAGATCGGGCAGTTCTGGTAGATCTCGACCAGCGAGGTGCCGCGGTGGGCGGCGGCTGCTGCCAGCACCCCGGTGAGGTGCTTGCGGTCGGAGTCGATGGTGCGCGCCACGAAGGTCGCCTCGACGCCGAGCGCCAGGGACACCGGGTTGAACGGGTGGTCGAGCGAGCCCATCGGCGTCGACTTGGTGACCTTGCCGGTCTCCGACGTGGGGGAGTACTGCCCCTTGGTGAGGCCGTAGATCCGGTTGTTGAAGAGCAGGATCGTCATGTTCACGTTGCGGCGCAGGGTGTGGATCAGGTGGTTGCCGCCGATCGACAGCGCATCGCCGTCGCCGGTGACGACCCACACCGAGAGGTCCTCGCGCGCGGTCGCGATGCCGGTCGCGATCGTCGGCGCGCGACCGTGGATCGAGTGCATGCCGTAGGTGTCGAGGTAGTAGGGGAAGCGCGACGAGCAGCCGATGCCCGAGACGAACACGATGTTCTCGCGGCGCAGCCCCAGGTCGGGCAGGAAGGACTGGACGGCCTTGAGCACGGCGTAGTCGCCGCAGCCCGGGCACCAGCGCACCTCCTGGTCGGACGTGAAGTCCTTGCCCGTCTGCTTCTCGTCGGTCGTCGGGACCGACTCGGTCCCGGAGCGGAACGCCGGGATGCCCAGCTCGGTCAGTGGCTCGGTCATCGCACGCTCTCCTGATCGGTCGAAGTGGGAGTCAGGTCGACCTCGATGCCCTCGGCCTCGGCGACGAGGCCGCCGATCACGTCGGCCAGGACGGCGGCCTTCAACGGGAGGCCGCGGACCTCGTTATAGCCGACGACGTCCACGAGGTACTTCCCGCGCAGCAGCAGCGAGAGCTGGCCGAGGTTCATCTCGGGCACCAGCACCCGGTCGTAGCGCTTCAGGATCTCGCCGAGGTCGTTCGGGAACGGGTTGAGGTGGCGCAGGTGCGCCTGGGCCACGTGGTAGCCGGCCTTGCGGACGCGGCGTACGCCCGCACCGATCGGGCCGTACGTCGATCCCCAGCCGATGACCAGCACCTTCGCCCGGCCGTCCGGGTCGTCGACCTCGAGCGGCGGCAGCGAGTCGGCGACCCGGTCGACCTTGGCCTGCCGGGTGCGGACCATGAAGTCGTGGTTGGCCGGGTCGTACGAGATGTTGCCGTGCCCGTCGCCCTTCTCGAGGCCGCCGATGCGGTGCTCGAGGCCGGGCGTGCCCGGGATCGCCCACGGGCGGGCCAGCGTGGCGTCGTCACGGAGGTAGGGCCAGAACTCGGCGTCGTCGCCGTCGCCGTAGTTCTTCGACGTCGCGAAGTTCGGGTCGATCGTGGGGAGCTCGTCGAGGGCAGGGATCCGCCACGGCTCCGAGCCGTTGGCGAGGTAGCCGTCGGACAGGATGATCACCGGGGTGCGGTAGGTGACGGCGATCCGGACCGCCTCGACGGCGGCGTCGAAGCAGTCGCCGGGGGACTGCGGAGCCACGATCGGCAGCGGCGCCTCGCCGTTGCGGCCGAACATCGCCTGCAGCAGGTCGGCCTGCTCCGTCTTGGTCGGCAGGCCGGTCGACGGGCCGCCGCGTTGTACGTCGACGACGACCAGCGGCAGCTCGGTCATGATCGCGAGGCCGATGGCCTCCGACTTGAGCGAGACGCCCGGACCGGACGTCGTGGTGACGCCGAGCTGGCCGGCGAACGAGGCGCCGATGGCGGCGCCGACGCCGGCGATCTCGTCCTCCGCCTGGAAGGTCATCACGCCGAACCCCTTGTGCTTCGACAGCTCGTGGAGGATGTCGGAGGCAGGCGTGATCGGGTAGGAGCCCAGGAAGACCGACAGCCCGGACTGCACGCCGCCGGCGATGAGGCCGTACGACAGCGCCAGGTTGCCGGTGATGTTGCGGTAGGTGCCGGGCGGCATCACGGCGGGCTTGATCTCGTAGCGCACCACGAACGTCTCGGTGGTCTCGCCGAAGTTCCAGCCGGCCTTGAACGCGGTCAGGTTGGCGTCGCGGATGTCGGGCACCTTGGCGAAGCGCTTGGTGAGGAACGCCTCCGTCGACTCGGTCGGGCGCCCGTACATCCACGACAGCAGGCCGAGGGCGAACATGTTCTTCGCGCGCGAGGCGTCCTTGCGGGAGAGGCCGAACTCCCTGACGGCCTCGACCGTCATGCCGGTGAGGTCCACCGTGTGGAGGGCGTACTCGGCGAGGGTGTCGCCGTCGAGGGGGTTGTCGGAGTAGCCCGCCTTCGTCAGGTTGCGGGCGGTGAAGTCGTGGGAGTCGACGATGATCGTGGCGCCCTTGGGCAGGTCGCCGAGGTTGGCCCGCAGCGCGGCGGGGTTCATCGCGACGAGGACGTCGGGGGCGTCGCCCGCGGTCAGGATGTCGTGGTCGGCGAAGTGCACCTGGAACGACGAGACGCCCGGCAGGGTCCCCTGGGGCGCCCGGATCTCGGCGGGGAAGTTCGGGAGCGTGACCAGGTCGTTGCCGAAGGCCGCTGTCTCCTGGGTGAAGCGGTCGCCGGTGAGCTGCATGCCGTCACCGGAGTCGCCGGCGAACCGGATGATGACGCGGTCCAGCTGCTTGACCTGCTTGGCGGGGTGGCTCACCTGTGCCCTGCTTCCTACGAGTCCCGGGGAGTGTTCCCCCGACCTCCACATTAGCCGCGTCGCCGCGTGGAACAGGCCCGTCCCCACGTGATGGACGCCTCCTCCACGCAGGGACGACGGGGCACGTGACACACGACACGCGACCGAAGTCCGGGCAATGTCATCGAGATCCATAAAGTCATGTATCTTTCTCGACATTGCACACCGATCAAGAAAGTCGAGATCCCCCCATGCAGATCCGTTCACGTGCCGCTCTCGCGGCAGCTCTGGTCGGGGCCACCTTGTCCGGACTGGCCCTGTCCGCCTGCTCCCCCGGCGGCGCCAGCAGTGAGGACGACGCGGCCAACACCATCTCCATCGTCGGCTTCGCGGTGCCCGAGGCCGCCAACAAGAACATCGCCACCGAGTTCAACAAGACCGACGAGGGCAAGGGCGTGAGGTTCCAGACGTCCTACGGTCCCTCCGGCGACCAGAGCCGCGCGGTCGCGGCCGGTCTCAAGGCCGACTACGTCCACTTCTCCGTGCCGACCGACGTGACCCGTCTGGTCGACGAGGGCCTCGTGGCCGACGACTGGGACTCCGGCGAGAACAAGGGCGTCGTGTCCACCTCGGTCGTCGTCTTCGGCGTCCGCGACGGCAACCCCAAGAACATCCAGACCTGGGCCGACCTGGTGAAGCCCGGCGTCGAGATCGTCACCCCGAACCCCGCCTCGTCGGGTGCTGCCCGCTGGAACGCCCTCGCCGCCTACGGCCAGGTCATCAGCGACGGCGGCACCGAGGAGGAGGCCACGGAGTTCGTCAACAAGTTCTTCAAGAACGTCGTCTCGCTCCCCGGCAGCGGCCGTGACGCCACCACGGCGTTCCTCGGCGGCACCGGCGACGTGCTCATGGCGTACGAGAACGAGGCCATCCTGGCCGCGCAGAACGACGAGGCCTTCGAGTACATCCTCCCGGACACCACGCTGAAGATCGAGAACGCCGGCGCCATCCTCAAGGACGCCTCCAAGCCCTCGCAGGCCTGGCTGGACTTCGTGCTCTCCGACGAGGGCCAGACGCAGTTCGCCCTCACCGGCTTCCGCCCGCTCCGCGACGACATCGACTACGGCGGCACCGTCGAGGGTGCGACCGACCCGTCGAACCCGTTCCCGGAGGTCCCGACCCTGCTGACCGTCGACAACGACTTCGGTGGCTGGGACGAGGTCTCGACCAAGTTCTTCGACGAGGAGAACGGCCTGATCTTCCAGGCCATCCTCGGTGCCGGCCTCTCCCTCGAGTGAGCTGACCACCCCTCCTCATGACCTCAACTGAGATCGCACGCGTCCGACCGGCGAGGACTCTTCGCCGGTCGGGCCCGCGTTCCACGCTGACGCGCTCCTCCGGGCTCGGGCTCGGCATCGCCATGATCTGGTTCAGCGCGCTGGTCCTGATCCCGCTCGCCGCCATCGTCGTCACTGCCATCGACGGCGGCTGGGGCATCTTCTGGAACACCATCACCAATGGCCAGACGCTGTCCGCCATCAAGCTCACGGTCTTCACCGCCGCGGGCGTCACCCTCGTCAACATCATCATGGGCCCGCTCATCGCCTGGGTGCTGGTGCGCGACCGGTTCTGGGGCAAGTCGGTCCTCGAGGTGATGATCGACATCCCCTTCGCCCTCCCCACGATCGTGGCGGGCCTGGTGCTGCTCTCGCTCTACGGCACCGACAGCCCGCTCGGCATCGACATCGCCAACAAGCGCCCCGCGGTCTTCCTGGCCTTCCTGTTCGTCACACTCCCGTTCGTGGTGCGCATGGTCCAGCCGGTGCTCGAGGAGCTCGACCGCGACGTCGAGGAGGCTGCCGCCTCACTGGGCGCCAACCGGATCACCACCTTCCGGCGCATCATCCTGCCGAGCCTCACGCCCGCCATCGCGGCCGGCGCGGCCCTGTCGTTCGCCCGCGGCGTCAGCGAGTACGGCTCGCTGGTCCTGCTGTCGGGCAACCTTCCCTTCAAGACCGAGGTCACCTCCGTGCGGATCCTCAGCAGCATCGAGAACGACAACGTCGCGGGGGCAGCAGCCGTCGCGACGGTGCTGCTCGCCATCTCGCTGACCGTGATCGTGGTCCTCGACCTGATCCAGAGGCGGGTGGCTGCACGTGGCTGACACCTTGATCCACGACATCGTCGAGCCGGCTCCCGTCGAGCAGCGCCTCCGCCCGCCGCGGGTGCGCAAGACGCCGACCACGTACATCCTGCGCTTCATCGCCACCGCCTACCTGTTCTTCCTGGTGGCGTGGCCGGTGTCGCTGGTCGTCACGCACACCTTCGACGACGGCTTCTCCTCGATCCAGGCGCTGCTCTCGGACCCCGACACCGTCGTGGCCCTGGAGCTGAGTGCGTACGTCGCGGTGTTCTCCGTCGTGATCAACACGATCTTCGGCGTGGGGATCTCGATGCTGCTGGTCCGCCAGCAGTTCCCTGGCAAGCGGCTGCTCAACGCCCTGCTCGACATCCCACTGTCGGTCTCGCCGATCGTGGTGGGCCTGGCGCTCGTCCTCGTCTACAGCGGACGCAACGGCTGGTTCGGGCCGATCCTGTCCGACATCGGTTTCCAGATCATCTTCTCGACTCCCGGCATCATCATGGCGACCACCTTCGTGGCGCTGCCGCTGATGATCCGCGAGCTCGTGCCGGTGCTCGAGGAGATCGGCATCGAGCAGGAGCAGGCAGCCCAGAGCCTCGGCGCCAACGCCATGCAGCGGTTCTGGCGGATCACCCTGCCGTCGATCAAGTGGGGCATCGTCTACGGCGTGGTGCTGACCCTGGCCCGCTCGCTGGGCGAGTTCGGCGCGGTCAAGGTCGTCTCGGGCAACATCCTCGGCCAGACCCGCACCGCCACGCTCGTGGTCGAGGAGAAGTACCTCAACTTCGACCCGCAGGGCGCGTACGCGACGGCATTCCTCCTCGCGATGGTCTCGGTGGCCTGCATCGTCGTCGTCGCCATCATCCGCCCCAAGAACCACCACTGAGCCCGGCTCAGACACCCCAGAAACCCCGAAAGGCCACCCTCATGAGCATTGAAGTACGTGGGCTCAACAAGAAGTTCGGCGACTTCGTCGCGCTCGACGACGTCAACGTGTCGATCCCGACCGGCCAGCTCACCGCGCTGCTGGGCCCGAGCGGTGGCGGCAAGTCCACCCTGCTGCGGATCATCGCCGGCCTCGAGAAGGGCGACAGCGGCACCGTCAACATCGAGGGCGTCGACGCCACCAACCTGCCGGCGCAGAAGCGCAACGTGGGCTTCGTCTTCCAGCACTACGCCGTCTTCAAGCACATGACGGTCGCCAAGAACGTCGCGTTCGGCCTCGAGATCCGCAAGCGCCCCAAGGACGAGATCGAGCATCGGGTCGACGAGCTGCTCAAGCTCGTGCACCTCTCGCAGTTCTCCCACCGGCTCCCCTCGCAGCTCTCCGGCGGCCAGCGCCAGCGGATGGCACTCGCGCGGGCGCTCGCGGTCGAGCCGAGCGTGCTGCTCCTCGACGAGCCGTTCGGCGCGCTCGACGCGAAGGTGCGCAAGGAGCTGCGCGACTGGCTGCGGCGCCTGCACGACGACGTGCACGTCACGACCGTGTTCGTGACCCACGACCAGGAGGAGGCCCTCGAGGTCGCCGACGAGATCGTGGTGGTCAACGAGGGCCGCGTCGAGCAGGTCGGCACCCCCGACCAGCTCTACGACGAGCCCGCCAACGACTTCGTGATGTCGTTCCTCGGCGAGGTGACCCACCTCGGTGGCGTCTCGCTGCGTCCCCACGACATCGAGCTCGACACCCAGCCGCGTCTTGCCGGCGGCGTCGAGGGCACCGTGTCGCGGATGGTCCGGATCGGCTTCGAGGTACGCCTGACCGTGCTCACGGTCGACGGCGACGAGGTGTCGGTCGTGGTGACGCGGACGCACGCCCGCTCGTTCGGCCTGGAGGAGGGCAGCACCGTGTGGCTCACCCCTGCGGATGGTGCCACCCTGATTCCCCGCATGGCCGTTGCTGGCTAGCGTGGCGAAGGCCCCCCGGACGTCGGTCGCAGCGGCTAGCGTCGGCTCGTGACCATCACCACGACGACCGGCGAGCTCTGGGTGGCCGTCGAGACGTTCGACGCCGAGACGGCGGAGATCGCGCTCGCCCGGCTGTTCTGGGACGTCCCCCTGTCCGGGGCCGTGACCGGAGTCGTGCTGCCGTTCCTCCGCGAGGTCGGCGACCGCTGGGAGGCGGGCACGCTGTCGGTGGCCCACGAGCACTTCGTGAGCGACATGCTGCGCCGCAAACTCTCGGCGCTGTCGTCGGTGCCGCCCCAACAGGTCCTGGCGGACGCCTCGGCGCCGTCGCCGGTCGTCCTGCTCGCCTGCCCGCCGGGGGAGCGCCACGACCTGGTGCTGCTCTGCGTGGCGCTGATGCTGCGCGAGCGCGGCGTACGAGCCCGCTTCCTCGGCGCCGACACCCCGATCCCGGCCGTCCTGACGGCCGCCCGTGCGTGCGGTGCTGACGCCGTCGTGCTCGCCGCGACCCGCTCCACCGCGTTCACGGCCCACGGCACGTCGCTGCTGAGGATCGCGGAGGACCACGCCCTCTACGTCGCCGGTCGCGGCGCCGACGAGCAGACGGTCGCCGAGATCGGCGCCACCGCGCTGCCGGAGGACCCGGTCCGCGCCGTGGTCTTCCTCATCGGCGCGCTCAACCGGGTCAGCGGTAGTTGGTGAACTGCACCGCGAAGTCGTAGTCCTGCGACTTCACCAGCTGCTGCACGGCCTGCAGGTCGTCGCGCTTCTTCGACGACACCCGCAGCTCGTCGCCCTGCACCTGGGCCTTGACGCCCTTGGGGCCCTCGTCGCGGATCAGCTTCGAGATCTTCTTGGCGTCCTCGGAGGTGATGCCCTCCTTGAGCGCGATGTCGATCTTCGAGACCTGGCCGGACTGGCGCGGGTCGGAGGTGTCGAGGATCTTCAGGCTCTGGTTGCGCTTGATCAGCTTGTCCTGGAAGACGCTGAGCACCGCGCTCGCGCGGTCGTCGGCGGAGGCGGTGATCTCGATGGCCTGCTCGCCCTTCCACTCGATGCTCGCGCCGGTGCCCTTGAAGTCGAAGCGGTTGGCGATCTCGCGTGCTGCCTGGCTCAGGGCGTTGTCGACCTCCTGGCGGTCCAGCTTGCTCACGATGTCGAAGCTCGAGTCAGCCATGGTGTGCCTCCTTGGATTGGGCTTGTGTGGCGCTGCCGGGGTGCCCCGGCGATTCGTAGCGGTGTCCGTGCCTTGCTATTGTTCCGCACGCCCCGGCAGGTTGCCCGAGCGGCCAAAGGGAGCTGACTGTAAATCAGCCGGCAACGCCTACAGAGGTTCGAATCCTCTACCTGCCACTGGACAGAACACTGGTCCAGTCGCCAGACCCCCTCACCTCGTGCGGGGGTCTCGTGCGTTGTGGGCCCCCGCTGGTTGACGGCGCTGGTTGACTGCCCGGGTGAGCCACCCTGCGCCCCCCGACGATGCCTGGCTCGACGCCGAGTGCCGCCGCCTGCTCCAGTTCGGCCGCCGCGTCATCCACCCGGTCGGCGGCGCCGCCTGGCTCGACGGCGACGGCGTGCCCGACCTCGACCGCCCGGTCCACACGTGGATCACCAGCCGTACGGTCCACGTCTTCGCGATCGGGCACCTGCTCGGTGTCGAGGGCTGCGCGCCGATCGCCACCGCCGCGCTCCACGGGCTGCGCTCGACGCTCCACGACGACCTGGACGACGGCTGGTTCAGCGCCGTCGACGCCGCGGGCGCACCGACCGGCGCTGCCGCAAAGTCGTGCTACGACCACGCCTTCGTGATGCTGGCCGGCTCCTCGGCGGTCGTGGCCGGGCTGCCGGGTGCGGATGCGCTCCTCGCCCACGCTACGCGCGTCTTCGAGCAGCGCTTCTGGGACGAGGCCACCGGCCGTGTGGTCGACGAGTGGGACCGCGCCTGGACGGAGCCGGCGCCCTACCGCGGGCTCAACGCGGCCATGCACTCCGTCGAGGCGATGCTGGCGGTCGGCGACGTGACCGGTGCGGGCGTCTGGCACGAGCGGGCCGCGCGCATCGCGGCGTACGTCGTTGGGCTCGCGTCGTCGTACGACGGCAGGCTGCCCGAGCACTTCGGCCCCGACTGGTCGGTCGACCTCGACCTCAACCGCGACCGTCCTGACGACCCGTTCAAGCCCTACGGCGCGACGGTCGGCCACGGTCTCGAGTGGTCGCGCCTGCTCCTCCACGTCGAGGCGACGCTGGGCGACGACGCACCGGCCGGCCTGCTGGAGACGTCACGACTGCTCTTCGACCGGGCCGTCACGGACGGCTGGCACGCCGACGGCGAGCCCGGCTTCGTCTACACGACCGACTGGGACGGCACGCCCGTCGTACGCCAGCGCATGCACTGGGTCGCGGCCGAGGGGATCGCGGCCGCTGCGGCACTGCACCGCCGGACCGGCGAGACGGCGTACGCCGAGCGCTACGCCACGTGGTGGGACTATGTCGTCACGCACCTCCGCGACGTCGAGCGAGGCTCGTGGCACCACGAGCTCGACCCGGGCAACCGGCCGCAGGCGTCGGTGTGGCCGGGCAAGCCCGACCTCTACCACGCGGTGCAGGCGACCCTCCTGCCGCGACTGCCGCTGAGCCCGAGTCTCGCGAGCGCGGTGGCTCTGTCGGACCGCACCCCGCCACCGGCATGATGGAGGCATGACGGACGCACAGCCGCGGGTCCTCGTCGTCGGCGAGGCGCTCGTCGACGTCGTCCCGGACCTCGACGGCCACCCCCAGGACCTCCCCGGCGGGAGCCCGGCCAACGTCGCGATCACCCTCGGGCGGCTCGGTCGCGACGTGCGGCTGGTGACGCTGCTCGGCGACGACGACCGCGGTGCGGCGGTCCGCGCCTGGCTCGAGGCCAGCGGCGTGACCGTCCTGGCGCAGCCGACCGCCTCGGGCCGTACGTCCACAGCGGCCGTCACCCTCGACGCGACGGGCGCGGCGTCCTATGTCTTCGACCTCGACTGGAACCTCGCGTCCGTGCCGGACGAGGAGTGCGACGTGTTCCACGTCGGCTCGATCGCGACCGTGCTCGAGCCGGGTGCCGACGCCGTCCTCGAAGCCGTCCGCTCACGTCGTGGTCGCGCCCTCGTCTCGCTCGACCCCAACGCCCGTCCCTCGATCACGCCGGACCGCGCCGGGCCGGCCGCCCGGGTCGAGGAGCTGGTGGCCCTGGCCGACGTGGTCAAGGTCAGCGACGAGGACCTCGAGTGGCTCCACCCCGACAGCAGTCCCGTCGAGACGGCCACGCGCTGGGCGGCTGCAGGTCCGGGGCTGGTCGTCGTCACCCGCGGCGGTGACGGCGCGATCGCCGTACGCCACGACGGCACGACGCTCGAGGTGCCGGGCGTGCCCGTCGTCGTCGCCGACACCGTCGGTGCCGGCGACACCTTCAGCGGGGTCCTCATCGACTCGCTGCTCGCCCTCGGCGTCGGCGGCGCGGACGGGTCCGCCGCCCTGCGCGCCCTGACCGACCGCGACGTCCTCGAGGCCGTCGCGACCGCCGCGATCGGCGCAGCGGTCACCGTCTCCCGTCCGGGCGCGGACCCGCCGGACCGGGCCGAGCTCACGGTGGCCCTCGGCGGTTCCGGAGCGCCCACGGAGTGAGTGCCGAGCAGATCCACGACATCGGCCGGCGTCGGGCGTGGGTGATCTGGCTGGTCTCGCTCGCGGTCTACGTCCTGGCCGTCTTCCACCGCAGCTCGCTCGGTGTCGCGGGGATCATCGCGGCCGAGCGCTTCCACATCAGCGCCACCAGCCTGGCGACGTTCACCGTCCTCCAGCTCGTCGTGTACGCAGGCATGCAGGTGCCGGTGGGTGTGCTGCTCGACCGCTACGGCTCGCGAGCCCTGCTGATCTGGGGCCTCGTGCTGATGACCGTCGGTCAGCTCGGGTTCGCCTTCTCGGCATCGTTCGCCGGCGCGGTGCTGTCGCGCGCGGTGGTCGGCGCCGGCGACGCGATGGTCTTCGTCAGCGTGATCCGTCTCGTCACAGCGTGGTTCCTCGTGCGGCAGGGGCCGATGGTCACCCAGCTCACGGGCCTGTCCGGGCAGCTCGGTGCCATCGCCGCCGCCGGCCCGCTGTCGTACCTCCTGCACGCGCTCGGCTGGACCCGCGCCTTCGCGCTGACCTCGAGCTTCGGTGTGGTCCTGCTCGTCGCCGTGCTGCTCGTGGTCAAGGACTCGCCCTACCGGCGCGACGACGTGGTGGCGATCAAGCTCCGCGCGCTGGCGCAGTCGGTGCGTACGGTCTGGGGCAACCCCGGCACCCGGCTCGGCATGTGGTCGCACTTCTCTTCGCAGTTCTCCGCCACGGTGTTCGCGCTGCTGTGGGGCTATCCCTTCCTGGTGCAGGGGCTCGGGTGGACCCCGACCGGCGCGAGCACGCTCCTGATGGCGATGACCGCCTGGGCGGTGGTGAGCGGCCTCGCGCTCGCCCGCCTGGTCGGTCGGCTGCCCTTCTACCGCTCGTGGATCGTGGTCGGCGTGGTGATCGCCATGGTCGTCCCGTGGACGGCGGTCCTGCTGTGGCCCGGTGCGGCGCCGGACTGGCTCGTCGTCGTGATGGCCTTCGCCACGGCCAGCGGGGGTCCGGCCGCGATGGTCGGCTTCGACCTGGCGCGCTCCTTCACCCCGGCCCACGCGATCGGCCGCGCGAACGGTCTGGTCAACGTCGGCGGCTTCACCGCGTCCCTGCTGACGATGGCCCTGATCGGGATCGTGCTCGACCTGTCGTCGTCCGGCGGGATGGACTCGTACACGCTCGGCGACTTCAAGCTCGCGCTCGCCGTGCAGTACGTGTTCTGGGCGCTCGGCGTCATCCAGGTCCTGCGCTACCGGCGCCGCGGGCTCGCGCACCTCGCGCGGGTGCACCCCGGCTCCGTCGAGCAGATGCGCGCCGGGCAGCCGTTCGTCCACCCGGGGATCGGCACCGAGGGCGTCTGACCCCTTTGCCCCAGTGATCCCAGCCCGACACGAGCGACACCTGACGTCATGAGATCGTCGGGTCCGAACCCTGATTTCCCATGACGTCCCGGTGACGGCCAGCCTGCTCGGTCAGGCAGGATGCCGCCATGGGGTTGTTCAACAGGTCACGGGGGCAGGCAGTCGGACCGGCGGACGAGGCGCTGCCGTTCCTCACGGTGGAGCAGGCGGATGACTTCCGGACGCTGTTCGGTACGGCCTTGCGCGAGCGCGGGCTCGAGGTGCAGATGCATCCGGACCACGCGGTCGATGCCGCCGACCGGCAGTTCGGCCTCTGGAACCTTGCCGCCCAGTGCGCCGACGCCAAGCGCCGCCAGTGGCCACGGCTGGTGGCCGAGCACGTGGAGAGGGTCCTCGCGAGCTTCGACGCGCCCGACCCCTTCGACGGCCTCTCCGAGCAGGAGGTGGTCCGGCAGACGTACGCGCGGTTGAGCGCCGAGGACGGCCTGCCTCCGCTGGAGAACTTCCCCCACCGCGAGTTCGTGCCCGGTGTCGTGGAGATGCTGGCACTGGACCTGCCCGAGACGATCGCGATGTACAACCACGAGCACGCGACCCGCCTCGGCGGCTGGGAGGCGCTGCGCCGGCACGGTGTCCGGAACCTGCGCTCCCTCCCGGTCGAGCAGTTCGAGACGCTCGACGCCCCCGGCGGCGGAACCTTCCAGCTGCTCCTCGGTGACTCCGTGCACACGGCGAGCCGGGTGCTCCTGCTGCCCGGTCTCGCGTCGACGCTGGGCGGGCCCGAGGAGAGTGGTCACGGCTGGCTGATGAGCATCCCGAACCGGCACCAGGCGACGTGGCACATGATCAGCGATGCCACCGTGATCCCGGTCGTGCAGGCCATGGCGCACTTCGCCCGCCTCGGTCACGCCGACGCGCCGAGCCCGGTCAGTCCCCACGTCTACTGGTGGAACGGGTCCGGCTACGAGCAGCTGACCCACACCGATGACGAGGGGAACCTG
The DNA here is from genome assembly GCF_004137345.1 of Nocardioides zhouii. Lineage (GTDB taxonomy): Bacteria > Actinomycetota > Actinomycetes > Propionibacteriales > Nocardioidaceae > Nocardioides > Nocardioides zhouii. Next base: position 111,342 of record NZ_SDWV01000002.1, on the reverse strand, counting down.
TCCATCCACGCGAGCCCCGCGTTCACCGAGGTGCTCAACGCACTCGTCGGCGACGACTAGGAGCCCTCAGCCGATCTCGCCGTCCCCGTCGGCATCGAGGTCGCCGGTCGGGTCCTCGGCCGTCGGGTCCTCCAGGTAGTCCCCGCCGACCGGGTGGCCCTGCCACGACACCATCCGCCAGCCGGCGTCGAAGTCGCCCTCGAGCACGATGAGCGCGGTGTTGTGGAGCGGCTGGGTCGCGGGCGGAGCATCCGGGTGGGGCTCCATCCTGGTGGAGACCCACGTACGGAGGGCGGCGCCGTGGCTGACGATCAACGCCGCGCGGTGGCCGGCGTCGACGATGGTGCGGACCGCGGCGTCGAAGCGGGCCAGGAACTCCTCACCGGTCTCGCCGCCGGGCATCCGGTGGGTGAGGTCGCCCTCGAGCCAGGTGGCGACCGTGCCGATGTAGCCGGCGACGGCGTCGTGGTCGGCGCGCATCTCGAACTCGCCGGCCTGGATCTCCTCCAGTCCCTCGAGCTGGGTGAGAGCGAGGTCGCGGGTCTCGGCGGTCGGCGCCGCTGTCTGGTGCGTACGCACGCGGCTGGAGACGTAGATCGCATCGAGGTGCTCGTCGGCGAGGGCCTTGCTCGCGGCGACCGCCTGGGCGCGGCCGAGGTCGGTGAGGTCGAGGCCGGGGTGGGCGGTGTCGAGCTCGCCCGACACGTTGGCGTGGGTCTGGCCGTGCCGCATCAGCAGGAGTCGCACTGGAAGCCCTAGTTGTTGAACTGCGAGGTCTTGGAGGAGGCCAGCTCGAAGGCCTGCTCCAGCGGGATGTCCTCGAGGGCCGCGGCGACGTCCGAGCCGACGTGGCTCACCTCGGTTCCTCGCTTGAGCGGGACGAGCGTGTGCACCAGCCGGTCGTCGTACGTGTGGACCATGGTGAAGGCCTGGGCGGCGTCGACGCCCGAGATGAAGCGGTCGACCGGTGCCGGGTCGCTGGTGTAGCAGCTGGCGGAGGCCACCGACACCGGGACGCCGGCGAAGGTCGACCAGGTCGACATGTGCAGGTGCCCCGCGAGGATGCCCCGGACGTCGGTGCCGGCGATGACGTCGGCCAGCGCCTGCTGGTCGTGCAGCTCGATGAGCTCGGCCGCGCGCAGCATCGGCAGGGGGAGCGGCGGGTGGTGCATGGCGAGCAGGGTGCCGTGCTCGGCGGGTGTGGACAGCACATCGGCGAGCCAGGCCAGCTGCTCGGGCCGGAGCTCGCCGTGGTGGTAGCCCGGCACGCTGGTGTCGAGCGCCACGATCCGCAGGCCGTCGACCTCGTGCACGCGGTCCTGGAAGCCGGCGTCGTCGGAGTCGAAGAGCCCCTCGGCGAACGGCGCCCGCTCGTCGTGGTTGCCCATCGTCCAGACAACGATCGCGCCCATCTCCGCGGCCACCGGCTCGACGATCGAGCGGAGGGTGGCGTACGCGTCAGGAGCGGCCTGGTCGGCCAGGTCGCCGGTGAAGACGAGCGCCTGCGGCGCGGGGCGTACGGCGGCGAGCCGGTCGAGCGCGCGACGCAGGTTGGCGACGTTGTCGACCACGCCGTAGTGCAGGCCGCCGTCGGCGATCAGGTGCGGGTCGGAGAGGTGCGCGATGACGTGCCGGGGAGCGGCGTACTGGCCGAGCTGCTTCACGTGCCCAGCCTAGTGATGCGGCCCGTGCTCAGTGGGCCGGGAGGATGCGTCCGGTGACCTCGCCGAGCGAGATCCGGCCGCCGCCGGTGCCGGGCGCGGTGTAGCGCAGCACGACCTCGTCGCCGTCCTCGAGGAAGGTTCGATCGCGACCGCCCGCGGTGAACGGCTCCTTGCCGCCCCAGCACAGCTCCAGCAGCGAGCCGCGCTGGCCGGGCTCGGGGCCGGACACCGTGCCCGAGCCCCAGAGGTCGCCGGTGCGGACACTCGCGCCGTTGACGGTGGTGTGGGCGAGCATCTGGGCGGGCGACCAGTACATGGTGCGGAAGGGCGGGCGGGCGACCACCTCGCCGTCGAGCACCACCTCGATCTCGATGTCGAGACCGGCGGGGCCGTCGACGCGCAGGTACTCCAGCACCTCGGGGTCGTCCTGCCCCGGAAGCTCGGTCCAGGCCGCGTCGAGCGCGGCCAGCGGCGTCACCCACGCGCTGATGGAGGTGGCGAACGACTTGCCGAGGAACGGGCCGAGCGGGACGTACTCCCAGGCCTGGAGGTCGCGCGCCGACCAGTCGTTGAGGCCGACCACGCCGAAGGTGTGCTGCGCGAAGTCCGCCGTTGCGACGCGCTCGCCCATCGCCGACGGCACGCCGACGACGAAGCCGAGCTCGGCCTCGATGTCGAGGCGCTGCGAGGGACCGTACGTCGGTCGCTCGTCGGTCGGTGCCTTGCGCTGGCCACTGGGGCGTACGACATCCGTGCCCGACACGACGATGGTGCCGGAGCGGCCGTGGTAGCCGACGGGCAGGTGCTTCCAGTTGGGCAGCAGCGGCTCCTGGTCGGGGCGGAACATCCGGCCGACGTTGGACGCATGGTGCTCGGAGGCGTAGAAGTCGACGTAGTCGCCGATGATGAACGGCATCAGCATCCGCACCGAGTCCACCGGTGACAGGGCGGGCTCGACGAGGTCGCGCTCGGTCTCGTCGGTGAGCAGCCCGGTGATCCAGGCCCGGGTGGAGTCCCAGACCCGCGGGCCGGCCGCCAGGAACGGGTTGAGGGTCGGCTGGTCGAAGAGGGCGTGCGTGTCCACCATGTCGGCGGCCGCGACGATGCTGAGGTCGAGCACCTGGTCGCCGATCCGGACGGCGACCCGCGGGTGCTCGCCGGAGCGCGCGAAGACGCCGTAGGGGAGGTGGTCGACGTCGAAGCCGGAGCCGGCGGCTCCCTCGACCCAGCTCTGCGCGGTCATGACTTCTCCTTGTTGTCGGGGACGAGTCCCAGGTCGATCAGGTCGTCGAGCGGCTCGGCGACCGAGCACGAGCCGAACGAGGTGAACCAGCGGCGGGCAGACGGCAGGTCGGTGGCCGCCAGGGTCGCGCCGTCGCGCTGCTCGAGCGCCTCGGTCGCGTCGGCGACGGTGCCCCCGTCCCAGAGGGCCTGGGTGGCGACGAGGACGTTGAGGAAGCCGTGCGCGCCACCGCCCTCGGGATCGTGGCGTACGGCCCGGTGCAGGCCGGCCGTGGCCTTGAACCGCGTCTCCCGGTCGAGCGCGGCGTCGATCCACGCGGCGACGGTGGACGCGTCGGGGACCAGGTCGTGGTCGACGTGGCCCAGGCGCAGCTTGAGCCGGAGGTCGGCGGCGGCCACCTCGTCGGCCGCGGCCAGCCAGGAAGCCGTGGGCGGCCCGGGGATCTCGACGTACACGGGCACGTCGTCGCCCAGCGTGCCCTCGGCGCGAGCCTGGTCGACCGCGGTCACGACCCGACGTACGTTGGCCGCCGGGTCGTCGGGGTCGCGCAGCGCGATCTCGACGCCGGCAACCGCCAGGCCGAGCCGCTTCGCAGCCCCGAGGGGACCGACCACCTGCCCGGCGCCACCGGTGACCACGACGGAGAGCGGGGCACCGAACCCGCGGACGAGGGGCAGGTCGGTGTCGCGCAGCACGAACGAGGCCACCAGGTCGGCAGCCAGCCCGTCGCGCGCGGCGTACGTCGCGGTCGCCTCGTGGATCGGCGCATCGCCCGGCGGGAAGATCGCCGCGTCGTCGACGAGGGCTCGCCACGGCTCCGGCAACGGGCCTGGCGGGACGGGTGCTGGACTCGGTGTCACGCCGCTACTCTAGCTACCAGATAACGGACGCCAGCGTCCGATGATCGGACGAATGGAGCGGACGATGGCCCACTACCGAGCAGTCGGGCGGCTGCCCCGCCAGCGGCACACCCAGCTGCGTGACGACGACGGTCACCTGTTCCGCGAGGAGCTGATGGGCGAGGAGGGCTTCTCGTCCGACTCGTCGCTGCTCTACCGCCGCGGCGTGCCGAGCGCGATCACCGACAGCACGGTGTGGGAGCTCGCCGACCAGTCGCGCACGCCCAACCACCCGCTCAAGCCGCGCCACCTCACGCTCCACGACCTCGAGACCGGGACCTGCCCGGTCGAGGGTCGTCGCCTGGTCCTCGGCAACAACGACGTCCGGATCGGCTACGTCCTGACCGGGACGGATCCGTCCCCGGTCTACCGCAACGCCATCGGCGACGAGTGCGTCTACGTCGAGTCCGGCACCGGCACGGTCGAGACGGTCTTCGGCACCGTCTCCTACCGCGCCGGCGACTACGTGCTGGTCCCGCGCGCGACGGACCACCGCTGGGTCCCGGCCGAGCCGTCGCGGCTCTACGCCATCGAGGCCAACAGCCACATCCACCCGCCCAAGCGCTACCTCTCCCGCTTCGGCCAGCTCCTCGAGCACGCGCCCTACTGCGAGCGCGACCTCCACGGCCCTGAGGGGCTCGACGAGCTGGTGGCGAGCTGCCGCGACCTCACCGACGTCGAGGTGCTGGTCAAGCACCGGACCAGTGCCGGGATCGTCGGCACGCGGATGACGTACGCCACCCACCCGTTCGACGTCGTCGGTTGGGACGGCTGCCTCTACCCGTACACGTTCAACATCGAGGACTACATGCCGATCACCGGCAAGGTCCACCAGCCGCCGCCGGTCCACCAGGTCTTCGAGGGCTGGAACTTCGTGATCTGCAACTTCCTGCCCCGCAAGGTCGACTACCACGACCTCGCGATCCCGGTGCCCTACTACCACTCCAATGTCGACTCCGACGAGGTCATGTTCTACGTCGGCGGCGACTACGAGGCGCGCAAGGGCTCGGGCATCAACATCGGCTCGATCAGCCTGCACCCCGGCGGCCACGCCCACGGCCCGCAGCCCAGCGCCATCGAGGCATCGCTCGGGGCGGAGTTCTTCGACGAGTCGGCCGTCATGGTCGACACGTTCGCCCCGCTCGACCTCGGCGAGGGCGGCCGCGCCGTCGAGGACCCGGCGTACGCCTGGACCTGGGCCGGCCGCGGCCCCGGCGTCGGCGACGACGGCGGGCCGGCGGTCTTCAGCAACAGCTAGGACCTCAGCCGCGATGCCGCCGGGCTCCCTCCCGGGTGGTGTGATGTCCGGGTGACGACGGGGGAGCGGGTGCAGCCCACGGTCCTCACCCCCCGAGCCGTGGCGCTCATCCCCCTCGTGCTGGCGACGCTCGCGATGATCGGGCCGTTCAGCATCGACACCCCGTTCCCGGCGTTCGCCGAGATGGGCGACGAGCTGCGGGTGTCGTCGAGCGAGCTCCAGCTCGTCGTGACGGCGTACATGCTCGCGTTCGCGTCGATGAGCCTGTTCCACGGCCCGCTGTCCGACGCCATCGGACGCAAGCCGGTCATCATGGGCTCGCTGCTGGTGTACGCCGTCGCGTCGGTGGCGTGCGCGTTCGCGCCGTCGCTCGAGTGGCTGCTCATCGGCCGCGTCGCCCAGGGCCTGGCCGCCGGCGGCTCGACGATCGTCAGCCGCACCGTCATCCGCGACCTCTTCGACGGTCCCAAGGCCCAGCGGATGATGAGCCAGGTCGCGGTCATCTTCGGGGTGGCTCCCGCGATCGCGCCGATCGTGGGCGGGCTGCTGATCCAGGTCGGCCCGTGGGAGACGGTCTTCTGGTTCATGGCGGCGCTGGCCCTGGTGCTCGCGATGGTCTCGGTCGCGCTGCTGCCCGAGAGCCACCCGCCCGAGAGCCGCGTGCCGCTGCGCGTCGGTGAGATCTTCCGCGGCCTGGCCGAGGTGATGCGGGCCCCCGCCTTCCACCGGATGACGTGGGCCGCGACGCTGGTGTTCGGTGCGCAGTTCCTCTACATCGGCGGCGCCTCGATCTTCGTGGTCGACCTGCTCGGTGAGGGCGAGCTCGACTTCTGGAAGCTCTTCGTCCCGATGATCGGGGCCATGGTCGTGGGCTCCCTGGCGAGTGGCCGCTTCGGCCGGACGTTCACCAGCTCACAGCTGATCACCCTCGGCTACGCCGTCAGCACGGCCGGCGCCGCGATCGGCGTCGTCGTCGCCCTCACCCCAGCCGGGGAGGTGCTCCCTTGGGCCGTGGTCGGCATCTCGCTCGTCGCGTTCGGTAACGGGCTGGCCTTCCCCAACATCCAGATGCTGATGCTCGACCTGCTCCCCGGCCGCCGCGGCGCGGTGATGTCGGCGTCGACCTTCGTCACGCTCGTCTTCAACGCGGCCAGCGCGGCCCTCGTGGCGCCGTACGCCGGTCGCTCCGTGCTGGGCTTCGCCGTCGCGGCCGCCGTGAGCGTGGTCCTCGGCTGGGGCTGCTGGCAGTGGCACCGGGTGGCCGGCCGCCGCGCCGCCGCCTGATCCCTTCCGGCGCCCCGAGGTGGCGGCGTACGACAGTCGGTGAGCCAGTACGCGTGCGATGTGCCGCCACCCCCGAGCGGGACTGGGCGGACCTCAGGAGGTCCAGGCGCGCCAGAGGCCGGCGTACTCCCCGTCGAGGTCGATGAGCTCGTGGTGGCTGCCGAGCTCGACGATGCGACCGTCGATGACGACGGCGATGCGGTCGGCGTCGTGCGCGGTGTGCAGCCGGTGGGCGATGGCGACGACGGTGCGGCCCTCGAGCAGGTTGTTCATCGAGCCCTCGAGCGTACGGGCGGTGCGCGGGTCGATGAGCGACGTGGCCTCGTCGAGCACGAGCGTGTGCGGGTCGGCGATGATCAGCCGGGCGAGCGCGACCTGCTGGGCCTGGGCGGGCGTGAGGGCGAAGCGGCCGGAGCCGATCATCGTGTCGAGCCCCTGCGGCAGCCGCTCGACCCACAGCAGGGAGCCGACCGCGCTGAGGGCCTCGCGTACGTCGTCGTCGGTCGAGCCCTCGCGCGCCAGCACGATGTTGTCGCGCACCGAGCCGATGAAGACGTGGTGTTCCTGCGTGACGAGGGCGACCTCCGTACGCAGTACCTCGAGCGGCAGGTCGACGAGCTCGACCCCGCCGACGCTGGCCGACCCGGTGCGCGGCCGGTTGATGCCCGACAGCAGGCGGCCCAGGGTCGACTTGCCCGACCCGCTGGGCCCGACGATGGCCAGTCGCTCGCCGACGCCGATCCGCAGGTCGACGCCGTGGAGCACGTCGTGGCCCTCGCGATAGGCGAACCGGAGGTCCTCGCCCCGCAGCTCGACGCCGTCGGGCAGGCGCTCGCCGGCCTCGCGGTCGGGCCGCACCTCGGCGATGCCGAGCAGCCGGCTCGTCGACGCCGCGCCGACCTGCAGCCGGTCGACCTCGCCGATCAGCCGGTCGAGGGGGTCGCTCAGCGCCTCGACGTAGAGCACGGCGGCCGTGATCTGGCCGAGGTCGACCCAGCCGCGCGAGTATGCGTAGGCGCCGACCAGCAGGGTGATCACCCGCGGCGTCTGGAAGGCGAAGTTGAGCGCCATGAAGAGGATGTTGCGCAGCGTCATGCCGTAGCGCTCGGCCTGCGCCGAGACGACGATGTCGTCGTCGCCCGCCCGCACGCGGGCACCGGACAGGCCCAGCGCCTCGACTGTGCGGGCGCCCTCGACGGTCTCGGTGAGGGTCGTGTTGATCCGGGAGTACGTCGCTCCCTCGGTGATGTAGCCCTTGGGCGCCCGGCGGAGATAGCTGCGTACGGCCCACGACGAGGTCGCGAAGGTGAGCAGCGCGGGCACGGCGAGGACCACGGAGTTGAGCAGCATCGCGCCGACCGACAGGAGCACGGTCAGCAGGGAGATGATTGCCATCGGCAGGCCGTACTGCACGGAGCGACTCATCGTGCCGACGTCGCGGGTCACCCTGGTCACGAGGTCGCCGGTGCTGGCGGTCTCGACCGCGCCCAGCGGGAGCCGGAGGATCGTCCGGACGATGAACTCGCGGGCCGTCGACAGCAGGTCCTGACCGAACAGCGTCGACGTACGCTGCGCGACGAACGTCAGCGCTGCCTGCAGCAGCACGACGCCGATGATCACCAGGGCGAGCTCGTCGAGGGACCGGCCGCCGCCGTCGACGGTCGTGTTGACCAGCTCGCCGAGCAGACGCGGCACCACGAGTCCGGCGGCGGCGGCGAGCGCGTTGAGCACGACCAGCGCGGCGAACATCCCGCGGCGGCTGGTCAACAGGTCGCGGAAGAAGGTGAGCACGGCGCGATTGCCCGACACGGGCCATCCCCGGTCGGGGTTGCGGGACGCGTCGTACACGGCCTCCGCACGTCGCCGGCGCAGGTCGTGGCGCGCCCACAGGGCGCGGTTGCGCTCCAGCGGCGTCGCGTCCGCGGGAGGGACCAGCTCCGGCGGGATCACCGGCGGGTCGAGGCTGCGGTCGCGCCAGGTCTCGGGCGAGGTGGCGAGCAGGTCGGTCATCGCGAGACCTTCTCGGCGTCATCGAGCGTCCGGGCGACCACGGCGCGGTAGGCGGCGTTGTCGCGGAGCAGGCCGGCGTGCTCGCCGTCGGCCACGACGACACCGTCCTCGAGCAGGACGACGCGGTCGGCGTGGTGCAGCCACAGCGGCGAGACGGTGCACACGACGGTCGTCCGACCCTGGCGCAGGTCGCTCACCCGCTCGGCGATGCGGGCCTCGGTGTGCGCGTCGACCGCGGAGGTGGGCTCGACCAGCACCAGGATCGGCGCGTCGACCGCGAGCGCGCGGGCGAGCACGACGCGTTGCCGCTGACCGCCGGAGAGGCCGCGACCGCGCTCGTCGAGCTGGCCCTGCCAGCCCTCGGGCAGCGCGTCGTACACGTCCTCGGCGTTGGCCACGCGCAGCGCGGCCTCGGCCTGCTCGCGCGTCAGCCGGCCATGGGGGTCGATGGCGTCCTGGAGGGTGCCGGCGAACAGTCCGCTGCCGGTGTCGCTGACCAGCACCTGGCGGCGTACGTCGACGAGGCGGGCAGCGGACAGGTCGACACCGCCCAGCCGGACGCCCCACTCGCGGGTGGCGGCCTCCTCGTCGCGCGCGGCGATCCGCGCACGGCGTCGCTCGCGGTCGGCCCGGGCCCGGCGAGCGGTGCGGCCCTTGAGGCCTGCGCCGTCGTCCTCGGCCACCGGGTCGGTGTCGGGCAGGAGGTAGCGGCCCAGCCGGTCGGCCAGTGCAGCGCTCTGCTCGGGCACGGCGCTGACGACGACCGTCAGCCGCCCCGGGCGGGCGCTGAAGCCGCTGAGGTCGTCGACGATCTCGGCGGACCCGTCGAGCGGCTGCGGGTCGGCCGGCTCGCGCCACGGCGGGCGCTGCTCGAAGATCGCGATGGCCTTGCGGGCGCTCACGAGTGCCCGGGTCGACTTCTGGGCGAGCTCGAAGAAGGTGCGGATCGGCCCGACCATGAAGAGGCCGTAGCCGAGGAAGGTCACCAGCTGGCCGACGCTCAGGTCGCCCGAGCTGACCTGACGGGTGCCGAGCCAGACCAGGCTGACCAGGAAGACACCCGAGAAGAGCACACCGACTGCCTCGACCGCGGCCTGCCAGATCCCGGAGGACACGCCCGCCCGTCGGGCCGACTGCGACTGCCGGGCGTAGTTGTCGCCGAAGGTGTCCTCGCCGCCGATGCCGCGCAGGATGCGCAGCCCCGCGACGATGTCGGTGGCCATCGAGGTCAGCTCGGAGTTGCGGCTGCGCTCGACCTCCTGGCGCCGGTGCAGCGGCCGCAGGAGCGGCAGCGCGGCGCCGAGCAGGATGGGACCGGCCGCCAGCACCAGCAGGCCGAGCTGCCACGACATCGACAGCACGATGGCCGCGACGGTCAGGTACGACACCAGCTGGGCCACCGAGCGGGCCAGGATCTCGGTCAGGGCGCCGAACTCGTCGGAGTCGCTCGACGAGACGCTCAGCACCTCGCCGGTCGGCGACCGGCGGGGCAGCACGTGGCCCATCTGGGCGATCTTGCGGGTGACCATCTGCGTCGTGCCGTACAGGCTGATCAGCCAGCTGCGCACGACGAGGGTGTGGAAGACCACGCCGAAGACGCCGCCGACGAGCACCACGGCCAGCATCACGCCGGCCCAGCCGAGCAACGCGCTCGTCGAGCCGGCCAGGATCCCGTCGTCCACGGCCCGGCCGAAGATGTACGGGCCGAAGGTCAGCGGCATCAGCCACAGCAGGCAGGAGACCGTCGACCACGCGATGACCTGCCACTGCTGGCGCAGCATCCACCTGAGGAACGCCGCAGGCGACCGGGTGTCGGGGTCCGGCGTGGGTGCGGCGTCGGTTCCGGTGAAGAACGTCGCGATCCGGGGAGGAAAGTCCTGCATGTCGATGTCGACCCTAGGCGCCGCCACCGCTCCGGCACGAAGCATTAAGCGCCGCAGCGGTGACGCGCGGCGGCTCAGGCCGCGCCGTACGCCGGGTAGTCGGTGTAGCCCTCGGCGGTGCCGCCGTAGAAGGACTCCGGGCGCTGCGGGTTGAGGGGGAGGCCCTCGGCCAGGCGCCGCGGCAGGTCCGGGTTGGCGATGAACGACCGGCCGAACGCAGCGGCGTCGACCAGTCCGGTGTCCAGGAGCCGCTCGGCCTTCGCGAGGTCGTAGTTGCCGGCGCCGACGATGGGTCCGGGGAAGGCCTCGCGCAGCGCTCGCCGGTAGTCGTCGTCGAGTTCCGGGCCGCCCGCCCAGTCGGGCTCGGACAGGTGCAGGAACGCCAGTCCGCGCCGACCGAGCTCGCCCGCGACGACGAGGCCGGCGTCCGCACCCTCCGGGTCCTCGGTGCCGTTGAAGGCGCCGATCGGGGAGATCCGGATCGCCACCCGGTCCGCCGACCACGCGTCGACGACGGCGTCGGTGACCTCGAGCATGAGCCGCGCCCGAGCGGCGAGCGAGCCGCCGTACGCGTCCGTGCGCTGGTTGCTGTCAGCGGCGAGGAACTGGTGGAGCAGGTAGCCGTGGGCGCCGTGGATCTCGACGAGGTCGAAGCCGGCCGCCCGGGCGTTCTCGGTCGCGCGGCGGTAGTCGTCGACGACCCGGGGGATCTCGTCGAGCTCCAGTGCGCGCGGGGTCGGGCACGCGACCCGCGTGGGCAGGCCGTCCGCGCCACGCACGCTCGTACGGTTGCGGTAGGGCTGGGCGCTGGCCGACACCGGCAGCTCGCCGCCGTGGAACGACTCGTGCGAGACGCGGCCCGTGTGCCACAGCTGGGCGGCGATCAGGCCGCCGGCCTCGTGCACGGCGTCGGTGACCTCGCGCCAGCCGGCGACCTGCTCGGCGCTGTGGATGCCCGGGGTGTCCATGTAGCCCTTGCCCTCCGGGCTGATCTGGGTGCCCTCGGAGATCAGCAGCCCACCGCTGGCGCGCTGGACGTAGTAGTCGCGCATCAGCGAGTTGGGTACGTCGCCCGGCGCCGTGGCGCGCATCCGGGTGAGCGGGGCCATGAGGACGCGGTTGGCGGTGCGGACGGCACCGAGCGTCAGGGGTTCGAAGAGGGAGGGCACGACCCCTCCAACGGGTGTCCCCCGTCAGGACATTCCGTGCAGGATGGGTACGTGAGCCTTTTCACGTCGGTCCCGTCCAGCCTGATCAAGCGGTGGAGGGGTGTCCCCGACGCCGACATCGACGAGAGCGATGCCGAGGTGGAGAGCTCGGCACATGCGGCCGCCGGTGCCACCGCGGTCGCCGTGGCGATGCGACGGGCAGTCGGCCAGATGGGCGTACGGCGCACCGCGTCCACGCTGACCCGGCTCAACCAGGTCGACGGCTTCGACTGCCAGGGGTGCGCGTGGCCCGACCCGGCACCCGGCGAGCGGCACACGGCCGAGTTCTGCGAGAACGGCGCCAAGGCCGTCGCCGAGGAGGCGACCCGCCAGCTGCTCGACCGCGAGTTCTTCGCCACTCACTCCGTCGAGGACCTCGCCGGTCGTACGGAGTACTGGCTCGGCAAGCAGGGCCGCATCACCGAGCCGATGGTCCTGCGACCGGGCGCCACCCACTACACGCCAGTCTCGTGGGACGACGCCTTCGCGACGATTGCCGGCCACCTGCAGCGTCTCGACCACCCCGACCAGGCGACGTTCTACACCTCGGGCAAGACCTCCAACGAGGCGGCGTTCGCCTACCAGCTGTTCGTGCGGGCCTTCGGGACCAACAACCTGCCCGACTGCTCCAACATGTGCCACGAGTCCTCCGGCTCGGCGCTCGGCCAGACGATCGGCATCGGCAAGGGCTCGGTCAGCCTCGAGGACATCCACCAGGCCAAGCTCCTCCTCGTCGTCGGGCAGAATCCCGGCACCAACCACCCGCGGATGCTGTCGGCACTCGAGGAGGCGAAGTCCCGCGGTGCCCGCATCATCTCGATCAACCCGCTGCAGGAGGCGGGACTGGTCCGCTTCAAGAACCCGCAGCACGCCAAGGGGCTGACGGTCGGGACGGCGCTCGCCGACCTGCACCTGCCGATCCGGCTGAACGGCGACCTCGCGTTCTTCCAGGCTGTCGGTGCGCTCCTGATCGAGTGGGACGCGGTCGACCACGACTTCCTCGAGGAGTACACCACCGGCTTCGAGGCGTACGTCGCCCACGTGGCGGACCTCGACTGGGCCAAGGTCGAGGCGTCGACGGGCCTCACCCGCGAGCAGATCACCGAGGCTGCCCGGATGATCGCGGACTCGACGGCCACGATCACGTGCTGGGCGATGGGCATCACCCAGCACCACAACTCGGTGGGCACGATCAAGGAGATCGTCAACGTCGCGCTCCTGCAGGGCAACATCGGCAAGCCCGGTGCGGGCCTGTGCCCGGTCCGCGGCCACTCCAACGTGCAGGGCGATCGCACGATGGGCATCTGGGAGCGCGTCCCCGACCACTTCCTCGACGCGATCCGCGACGAGTTCGGGTTCGAGCCGCCGCGCAAGCACGGGCTCGACACCGTCGGCTCGATCGAGGCGCTGCGCGACGGCAAGGTCCGCGTCTTCTTCGCGATGGGCGGCAACTTCGTGGGCGCCGCCCCCGACACCCAGGCCACCGAGGCGGCGATGCGCAATGCCGCACTGACCGTCCACGTCTCCACCAAGCTGAACCGCTCGCACGTCGTGCACGGCGGCGAAGCGCTCATTCTGCCTGCGCTGGGCCGCAGCGAGAAGGACCTCACCGGCGGTCGGGTCCAGCGCGTGACGGTCGAGGACTCGATGTCGGCCGTGCACGCCTCGCACGGGCCGCTCGACCCGCCGTCGGAGCACGTGCGCTCCGAGGTCGACATCATCTGCTCCCTCGCCCTCGCCACCCTCGGCGAGGACTCGCCTGTGCCGTGGGCGGCCTTCCGCGACGACTACACCGAGATCCGGCGGCGGATCGCCCGCGTCGTCCCCGGCTGCGCGTCGTACGAGGAGAAGGTCAACGAGCCCGGGGGCTTCGTGCTCCCGCACCCGCCCCGCGACAACCGCGTGTTCGAGACGGCGAGCGGCCGGGCGGTCCTCACGTCCACGCCGCTCGACGTCCTCGACGTGCCGAAGGGGCGCTTCCTCCTGCAGACGATGCGCTCGCACGACCAGTTCAACACCACCATCTACGGCCTCGACGACCGCTACCGGGGCGTCAAGGGCGGGCGACGGGTCGTCTTCGTCAACCCCGACGACCTGCGCGACCTCGGCTACGCCGACGGCGAGGTCATCGACCTGGTCAGCGAGTGGCGCGACGGCGTCGAGCGGATCGCCCGCTCGTTCCGGGTCGTGCCCTACGACCAGCCGCGCGGGTGCGTGGCCGCCTACTACCCCGAGGCCAACCCGCTCGTCCCGCTGGACTCGACGGCGGAGAAGAGCAACACCCCGGTCTACAAGTCGATCGTGGTCCGCCTCGACCGTCCCGGGCAGCCGGGGCAGGGGACGGGTGACTCCCACGGCTCGGCCGACCAGGGCGAGGGCTCGATGCGCCAGGACGACCCGCACCACCTGAGCTGACGCGGTCACCCGAACCCCGCGCGCGGGTTCACCCCTGCGGGTACGGTGGCGCACGATGACCACGCACATCGACGTGCTCACCCCGCGCGAGGTCCCGCTCGGTGGTCCGCGGGCCATGCGCGTACGACGCACGCTCCCGCAGCGGCACCGGTCGCTGATCGGCGCCTGGTGCTTCGTCGACCACTACGGCCCCGACGAGGTCGACGAGACCGGCGGCATGGTCCTCCCCGCGCACCCGCACACGGGCCTGCAGACCGTCAGCTGGCTCTTCGGCGGGGAGATCGAGCACCGCGACTCGGTCGGCAGCCTGGCGACCGTACGCCCGGGCGAGGTCAACCTGATGACTGCCGGACGCGGGATCAGCCACACCGAGGTCTCCACCCCCGGCACCACCCTGCTCCACGGCGCCCAGCTGTGGATCGCGCTCCCCGACGCCAGCCGCGACTGCGACCCCCGCTTCGAGCACTTCGCCCCGGAGCCGGTGCGCGGCCCGGGCTGGGAGGCGCGCGTCTTCATCGGCTCGGCGTTCGGCGCGAGCTCGCCCGTGACCACCCACACCCCGCTGCTCGGCGCGGAAGTGATGCTCGCGACCGGCGCGCGCATCGAGATCGAGGTCGACGAGTCCTTCGAGCACGGCGTCCTGCTCGACGTCGGCCTGGTCGAGGTCGATGGCCAGGACCTCGAGCCCAGCGACCTCGCCCACGTCGCCCGCGGGCGTACGACGATCACCGTGACCGCCCACGAGGAGGCCCGCCTGCTGCTGCTCGGCGGCCCGCCGTTCGGCGAGCCGATCGTGATGTGGTGGAACTTCATCGGGCGCGACCACGACGAGATCGAGGTCTATCGGCAGGCCTGGCAGGACCAGATCACCGCCGACGGCACCGTCGTCGCTTCCGGCACCGACGTCGCGGACGGCCGCTTCGGCCGGGTCGACCTCGACCTCCCGCCGATCCCGGCGCCCGAGCTGCCCAACGTCAGGCTCAAGCAGCGCCGCTGAAGCCCGTATCCACCGACCTCTCGCCTGCTGCGCGCCACCATGTGGGCGCGCTGGCTGCGTTGTCGCGCACTCGACGGGCCAAGCGGCCCGCCTTCGGCCCTCCGCCTTGCCATCACACCCACCTGATGACGCTCGCGACGGCGTCGATCGGTGGAACGGGCTGCCCGATTCTCCGACCTTTCTTGACCCATCGGGCGGTACTCCGCGAGGGACGCGGAGGCCGTCGCGGACCTACAGTCGGACGATGGGGGAGGCGACGGCGCGCACGCACCGGCTCGCCGACGCCGCGTCCGCCTTCACCAGCAACGCCCGCAACCCCGATCTCCGCCGTGCCCAGCTGAGCTTCCTGGGCGCCTGGACCGCTGAGTGGGCGTTCACCGTCGCGCTCGGCATCGTGGCCTACCGCGACGGCGGAGCGGCCGCCCTCGGCCTCGTCGGGCTGCTGCGGATGGTGCCGTCCGCGGTGTGCGCGCCGATCCTGTCGCCCTTCGCCGACCGCGGCCGGCGCGAGCGGGTCCTGGTGGTCGTCTCGACGGTCCGCGGCCTCGTGACGGCCGCCGCTGCGGCGGTCGCGGCGCTCGGGGGTGCCCCGGTCGCGATCTACGCGCTGGCGGTGCTCTCCACGATCGCCGCGACCCTGTTCCGGCCGGCCCACTCGGCGCTGCTGCCGTCGCTGTGCCACACCGGCCACGAGCTCGCCAGCGCCAACGTCGTACGCGGCATGCTCGACTCGCTCGCCACCCTCGTCGGTCCGCTCCTGGCCGCCGTCCTCCTCGAGGTCGCCGACGTCGACGTGGTGTTCGCGGTGGCAGCCGCCGCGTCGCTGTGGTCGGCGGCGCTCCTGCTGCGCCTGCAGTACGACGCCCCGCCCCGCCCGTCGGCGACCGGCCCGCACCTCGTCCGCGAGATCGTGGAGGGGTTGGGCGTGGTCGCCCGCAACCGCGACCTCGCCCTGGTGCTCGGCCTCGCCGCCGCCCAGTCCCTCACCCGCGGAGCGCTCACCGTCTTCTCCGTGCTGGTCTCGATCGAGCTGCTCGGCCGCGGCGAGCCCGGCGCGGGCACGCTCATGACGGCGGTGGGTGTCGGCGCGGTGGCCGGCTCGCTGGCGGCGTCGCTCCTCGTGGGAACCCGGCGGCTGGGCGCCTGGTTCGCGCTGGGGGTCACCCTGTGGGGACTCCCGCTCGTCCTCGTCGGCCTCCTGCCCCACGACCTTCCGGCGCTGGTCTTCATGGCGCTCATCGGTGGGGGCAACGCGCTCATCGACGTCGCCGGCTTCACGCTGATGGGCCGGATGGCTCCCGACGCCGTGCTCGCCCGGGTCTTCGGCGTGCTGGAGAGCCTGGTGGCCGTCTCGATCGGCGTGGGCGCGGTGGCGGCCTCGTGGATCGTCGGTGAGTGGGGACTGCGCCCCGCCCTGGTCGCCGTCGGACTGGTCTGCCCCGTGCTGGCTGCCGCCTCCTGGTGGCGGCTGCGCGCACTCGACGGCACGGTCGGGGTGAACGACGAGGTGGTCGGGCTGCTCCAGCGGGTGCCGATGCTGCGGACCCTGCCGCTGCCCTCGGTCGAGCAGCTTGCCCGCGGCCTCGAGGTCGTCGACGTCCCCGCCGGGACGGTCGTCTTCCAGCGCGGCGACGTCGGGGACCGCTACTACGTCGTCGAGTCGGGCAGCGTGGACGTGCTCGGCGAGGGTCGGGTCATCGCCTCCCTCGGACCGGGCGAGGGCTTCGGCGAGATCGCCCTCCTGCGCCGCAGCACCCGCACCGCCACCGTCGTCGCGACTGCCGACTCACGCCTGCGGTCGCTGGCCTCGGAGCACTTCCTGGCCGTCGTCCTCGGGTACACCCCCAGCGCGCGGGAGGCCTCCGTCGAGGTCGACCACCTCCTCGACCGCTACGACCCCGACCGTCCCGACTCCTGACCGCCCCTGTCGGTGCCGTGCGCGAGGATGAGTCCATGAGCACGGGCATCGCGGCGGTGGTGGGCGACGACGGCGTGGCCCGCTGTCCCTGGGGCACCGGCGACCCGGTGAACCTCGCCTACCACGACACCGAGTGGGGCCTGCGGGTCTCCGGCGAGGCCGCCCACCTCGAGCGGCTGACCCTCGAGGCGTTCCAGTCGGGCCTCTCGTGGCTCACGATCCTCAACAAGCGCGACAACTTCCGGGCCGCGTTCGCGGGCTTCGACGCCGACACGGTGGCGGCCTTCGACGCCGGTGACGTGGAGCGGCTGATGGCCGACGCCGGCATCGTGCGCAACCGCCGCAAGGTCGACGCCGCCATCGCCAACGCGCGCGCCACCGTCGCCCTGCGGGACGGGGGCGGGCTGGAGGCGTTCATCTGGTCCTTCCGGCCGGAGCCCTCGCCCGCGCCGCGTACGACCGCCGACGTCCCGACCACGTCCCCGGAGTCCCTCGCGCTGTCCAAGGCCCTCAAGAAGATCGGCTTCGCCCACGTCGGTCCTGCGACGATGTACGCGCTGATGGAGGCCATCGGCCTCGTCGACGACCACCTCGCGGGATGTCACCGCCGGGGCTGCGCCTCCTAGACCCCTGGGTCTCGATACGCCCCGTCGCGGCCTCGCGAGCTCGGCCGCGGGGCCACTCGACCTCCCTCTGCACGCCGCGTGCTCGTGCCTCGCGCGCGGCTAGCATCGGGACATGACCCGCGTGCACGCCTTCTCCGCCGACGACGCCCTGATCGACCTCGACGCCACCGGGCTCGTGGAGGCGCTGCGGGAGGGGACCGTCTCGGTCCCCGAGGTGGTCGACGCCGCGATCGCCCGCACCGAGCGGGTCGACGCCGACCTCGGCGCGGTGGCGCACGCCGCGTACGACCGGGCCCGCGCCGAGGCACGCCACCCGCGCGGCGGCTGGTTCGCCGGCGTGCCGACCTTCGTCAAGGACAACGTCGACGTGGCGGGCATGCCCACCCAGCACGGGGCCGACGCGTTCACCGCGGCGCCCGCGACCGCTGATGGCGACTTCGCCCGGATGTACCTCGCGACCGGGCTGATCCCCCTCGGCAAGACCCAGCTGTCGGAGTTCGGCTTCTCCGGAGCGGCCGACCACGTACGCCTCGGCCCGGTCCGCAGCCCGTGGCACACCGACCACTACGCCGGCGCCTCGTCGGCCGGGTCGGCCGCGCTGGTGGCGGCCGGCGCCGTGCCGATCGCCCACGCCAACGACGGCGGTGGGTCTATCCGCATCCCGGCGGCGGTCAACGGCCTGGTGGGCCTCAAGCCCACCCGCGGCCGGCTCGCTCAGGACCGGATGATGCGCGAGATGCCGGTGCGCATCGTCTCCGACGGCGTGCTGACCCGGAGCGTCCGCGACACCGCCGCGTTCTACCGCGAGGCCGAGAAGGTCTGGCGCAACCCGCTCCTCGCGCCCATCGGCGACATCACCCGACCGAGCCGGGCGCGGCTGCGGATCGCGGTCGTCACCCAGGGCATCGGCCGCGACTCGAGCCCCGAGGTGCGTGACCTGACCCTGCGGACCGCCCGCCTGCTCGAGGACCTCGGCCACCACGTAGAGGAGATCGACAACCCGGTGCCCGACAGCTTCCCCGAGCACTTCGTGCGCTTCTGGTCGATGCTGGCGCTGGCCATCTCGCGCCGCGGGAAGAAGGACTTCGGTCCCACGTGGGATCCGACGAAGCTCGACAACCTCACCCTCGGACTGGCCCGTCACGCCGCTCGCAACCTGCACAAGCAGCCGTACTCGATCGCCGTGCTGCGCGGCTCCCAGCGGGTCGCCGCGCGCCACCGGGCGTCGTACGACGTCACGCTCACGCCGACGCTCGCCACCGAGACGCCGCGGGTCGGGCACCTGCGCCCCGACCAGGACTACGACCAGATCATGGAGCGCCTGATAGAGTGGGTGGCGTTCACGCCGCTGCAGAACGCGACGGGCGAGCCGGCGGTCTCGCTGCCCCTCGCGACCACCTCCGCCGGGCTGCCGCAGGGCATGATGCTCGGTGCCGGATCCGGTCGCGAGGCCCGCCTGCTGGGACTGGCCTACGAGCTCGAGGAGGCCGTCGGATGGCCCCGGATCCAGGGTGCGCCCGAGGCCGCCGAAGGGGCGGTCGGAGGGCTCTCTTGAGCCGATTTCTCATCGCGGTGGGAGCGTGTGTATCGTTCTCCGTCGTTGCCCCTTTAGCTCAGTCGGCAGAGCGTCTCCATGGTAAGGAGAAGGTCTACGGTTCGATTCCGTAAAGGGGCTCTGGATCGGATTTCCCCCCGGGGGCGTCCGGCCTCCGCGGCGGGGTAGCTCAGGTGGTTAGAGCACACGGCTCATAATCGTGGTGTCGCGGGTTCGAGTCCCGCCCCCGCTACACCGGCAGTCTCAGCAAGCCTCACCCCGCACCACCCAGCAATGAGAAGGTTCTCCCATGGCCAGCAAGTCTTCTGACGTTCGCCCCAAGATCACGCTCGCGTGCACCGAGTGCAAGGAGCGCAACTACATCACCAAGAAGAACCGTCGCAACGACCCCGACCGCATCGAGCTGAAGAAGTTCTGCCCGCGTTGCCGCAACCACACCGCGCACCGCGAGACCCGCTGACGTTTCTCCGCCACTGCAGACCCGTCCGAGCACCTCGGACGGGTCGCTGTGTTTCCCGGGCGCACGGCTAGGGTCGTGACATGCCTGTCGACCCCTCGCTGGTGGGGCGTGAGTTCCCCGCACCAGCGCCCCTGACCGTCACGCCCGACCGGGTCGCCGCGTTCGCTGCGGCCGTCGGCCACCCGGGGGAGTCGGTGCCGCCGACCTTCCCGATCGTCCTGGCCTTCGACGCCATGCAGGCCTTCCTCGACGCCGAGCGGATCGACCTGCACCGCATCGTCCACGGCGAGCAGCGCTTCGCGTACGTCCGGCCGCTGGCCGCGGGTGACGAGCTGAGCGCCACGCTCACCGTCACCGGCCTGCGCCAGATCGGCGGCGCCGACATCATCGCCACGACGAGCGAGATCACCGACGCCACCGGCGCGGTCGTCTGCACCGGCAAGGCGACCCTCGTCCACTCGGGAGGCGCAGCATGAACGCCGGTGACACCCTCGAGACGAAGACGTTCACTATCACCCGCGCCGACCTCGTGGCGTACGCCGACGCGAGCGGCGACCACAACCCGATCCACCAGGACGAGGGGGTCGCCCGCAGCGTCGGCCTGCCCGGCGTCATCGCCCACGGGATGTACACCCTGGCCCTGGTCGGCCGTGCCGTCGCGGAGTGGACCGGAGGAGCCGAGGTCGTCGACGTCGGCGCGAAGTTCACCAGCCCCGTCGTCGTACCCGCAGAAGGCGGCGCCGAGGTCGTCATCGGCGGGACGGTGAAGTCCGTCGCCGACGGCCTGGTCACCCTCGCCCTCGAGGTCACCTGCGACGGGCAGAAGGTGCTGGGCATGCCGAAGGCCGTCGTGAAGCACGTCGACCGTGCCTGACCCGGTGCCCGACCTGCGGGACCACACCACGCTGCGCCTCGGCGGCCCCGGTCGCGAGTGGGTGCGCGCGACCACCGAGGCCGAGCTGATCGCGGCAGTCTCCGAGGCGGACGTCGTCGGCACGCCGGTGCTGCTCCTGGCCGGTGGGTCCAACCTGGTGGTGGCCGACGCCGGCTTCGACGGCCGCGTCGTCCAGGTCGCCACCACCGGCATCAGCGCCGACGTGGACTCCTCCGGCGATCCCTCCTGCTCGGGGGCGACCGTGACGATCGCCGCCGGCGAGGGGTGGGACGACGTCGTGGCCGAGGCCGTCGAGCGGCGCTGGGTCGGCATCGAGGCGCTGTCCGGCATCCCGGGCTCCGTCGGCGCGACGCCGATCCAGAACGTCGGCGCCTACGGCCAGGAGGTCGCCCAGACCATCGCCCGGGTACGGGTCTGGGACCGCAAGCTCAACGGCGTACGCACCTTCGCGGCCTCGGAGTGCCAGTTCGGCTACCGCTCCAGCCGGTTCAAGGCCGACCCCGGTCGCCACGTCGTCCTCGACGTCACGTTCCAGTTCCGGCAGGGCACGCTGGGCGCGCCCGTCCGCTACGCCGAGCTCGCCCGCACCCTGGGGGTCGACGAGGGCGCTCGGGCTCCCCTCGCCGACGTACGGTCCGCCGTCCTGGACCTGCGCCGGGGCAAGGGGATGGTGCTCGACGCCGACGACCACGACACGTGGAGCGCTGGCTCGTTTTTCACCAACCCGTTCCTCACCGCCGACCAGGCCGCGGCCCTGCCCGCCGACGCGCCACGGTGGGAGCAGCCCGACGGCACCGTGAAGTCCAGCGCCGGGTGGCTGATCGAGCACGCCGGATTCGACAAGGGCTGGACGAGCCGTGCCGCGGGGGAGCGGGTGTCGCTCTCGACCAAGCACACGCTCGCCCTCACCAACCGCGGCGGCGCCACCACCGACGAGCTGCTGACCCTCGCCCGCGAGGTCCGCGACGGAGTCGAGTCCCGCTTCGGCGTACGCCTGGTCAACGAGCCCGTGACCGTCGGCTGCGCCCTCTGAGCGAGGCTTCACCCCCCAAACTGGAGCCTTGCCCGCGAAACTTCGGGGTGGAGGCTCCAGTTTCCCCGGGTACCCGGGGATCGCGACGGGGGTCAGGCGAGCCAGGCGGCGATGTCGCGGCGGGCCGCCTCGACCACGTCCGACGGAGCCCGCGAGGCCGCGAAGGACATCTCGGCCAGACGGGCCAGGGTCCCGTCGTCGAGGTCGTGGGCGGCACGCATCGTGGCGTACTGGCCGGCCAGTCGCGAGCCGAAGAGCAGCGGGTCGTCGGCACCCAGGGCCACGGTCGCGCCCGCCGCCAGGAGCTGGGGGAGCGGCACCGAGGTGAGGTCGGAGTAGACGCCGAGAGAGACGTTGGAGACCGGGCACACCTCCAGCGCGACCCCGGCGGCCACGATCCGGTCCAGCAGCTCCGGGTCCTCAGCACTGCGTACGCCGTGTCCGAGCCGCTGCGCCCCGAGGCTGTCGAGGCAGGCGCGGACGTGGTCGGCCCCGCGCAGCTCGCCGCCGTGGGGCACCAGCAGGAGCCCGGCCCGCTCGGCGATCTGGAAGGCCGCCGCGAAGTCCTCGGTGCGACCGCGCCGCTCGTCGTTCGAGAGACCGAAGCCGACCACGCCGCGACCGGCGTACTGCGCCGCGAGCCGGGCCAGCGTCCGGGCGTCGAGGGGGTGGCGGGTGCGGTTGGCCGCGATCACGACCGCGATGCCGAGCCCGGTGCGCTCGGTGGCGTCGCGCACGCAGTCGAGCACCAGGTCGGTGAACTCCGTGATCCCGCCGAACCGCGCGGCGTACCCGCTCGGGTCGACCTGGATCTCCAGCCAGCGCCCGCCGTCACGGACGTCGTCCTCGGCCGCCTCCAGCACCAGGCGGCGTACGTCGTCGGGCGTACGCAGCACCGAGCGCGCCACGTCGTAGAGGCGCTGGAACCGGAACCAGCCCTTCTCGTCCGCCGCGCTGAGCTGCGGTGGCCAGTCCTCCACCAGCGAGTCGGGCAGCACGATCCCGTCGCGCTCGGCGAGCTCCAGGAGCGTCGGGTGACGCATCGATCCGGTGAAGTGGAGGTGCAGGTGCGCTTTCGGCAGGGCCGATACGTCACGGTGCCCATCCACGGCCCTACCTTGGCATGCCTCGGTTCGACGGCGCTGGCCCCCTCCCCGTATGCTTCCCGATTGGTGGTTTCGCCAGATGCTTCGGCATGCCCCAGATGGGGTTTGAAAGCCACCGGAGGGCACTAGCTCAACTGGCAGAGCATCGGTCTCCAAAACCGAAGGTTGGGGGTTCAAGTCCCTCGTGCCCTGCGAGGAAGCACTGCACACAGCAACAACGAGAAGGTGGGAAACGTGGCCGACGGCAACGCGGTTCAGGACCGGCGCGACTCGCGCGGTGACGACCGTGGGCGCACCAGCCCCGTCACGTTCATGCGCCAGGTGGTGGCCGAGCTCCGCAAGGTGGTGTGGCCCACCCAGCAGCAGCTGATCACCTACTTCTTCGTCGTGCTGGTCTTCGTGATCGCCATGATGGCCCTGGTGACGGTCCTGGACCTGGCCTTCGGGAAGCTCGTCTTCCAGATCTTCGCCGGTGGCTCCTCCACCCAGTGATCGACGGCCGAGCGATGGACCCCACCGCTCGTGTCCCCGCCGGGTGCGCCCGGCCCCGGTCCCGGTGACCGGCCCCGGCAGCACCAACGAACGTACGGAGTGAGACGTGTCTGAGAACAGCGACGTGGACCAGGTCGACGACCAGGTCGAGTCCAGCGACGAGACGACCCCGGAGGACTCCCCCGAGGAGGTCCTCGTGGAGCAGCCCGCCGACGACACGACCGAGGACAGCCTCGAGGACGCCGCCGACGAGACGGCCGAGGACAGCCTCGAGGTCGCCGACGCGGATGACGACGCGGACGACGAAACGGACGACGACACGGACGGCGAGCCCGCCGAGCCCGAGGAGAACGACCCGCTCGAGGCGTTCCGCCGCGAGCTGTGGGCCAAGCCGGGCGACTGGTTCGTCGTGCACACCTACTCCGGCATGGAGAAGCGGGTCAAGCACAACCTCGAGAACCGCATCATCTCCCTCAACATGGAGGACTACATCCACGAGATCGTGGTCCCCACCGAGGAGGTCGCGGAGATCAAGAACGGCCAGCGCAAGATGGTCACCCGCACCGTCCTGCCCGGCTACGTCCTGGTTCGCATGGACCTCACCGACGAGTCCTGGTCGGCCGTACGCCACACGCCGTCCGTCACCGGCTTCGTGGGCCACAGCCACCAGCCCGTCCCGCTCAGCATGAGCGAGGTCGAGGACATGCTCGCGCCGGCCGTCGTCCAGGCCGCCGAGGCCGAGGCCGCCGCCTCGGGCGAGAAGGGCACCAGCACCACGCCGCGCAAGCCGGTCGAGGTCGCGGACTTCGACGTGTCCGACTCGGTCATGGTGGTCGACGGTCCGTTCGCCACGCTCCACGCGACGATCACCGAGATCAACGCCGAGTCCCAGCGGGTCAAGGCGCTCGTCGAGATCTTCGGCCGGGAGACCCCGGTCGAGCTTTCGTTCTCGCAGATCCAGAAGGTCTGACGATTTCGTCCGGGCCGCGTGTCGGCCCGACAATGCAGTAGCGACAACCCGTGGCAGAGGGCGAAGTGCCCTCGTCGTGACCACACGAGAGAAAGAGAAGGACGGCTATGCCTCCGAAGAAGAAGATCGCAGCGCTGGTGAAGGTGCAGCTGCAGGCCGGTTCGGCCACGCCGGCCCCGCCGGTCGGTACGGCGCTCGGCCCGCACGGCGTCAACATCATGGACTTCTGCAAGGCCTACAACGCCCAGACCGAGTCCATGCGCGGCAACGTCATCCCCGTCGAGATCACCATCTACGAGGACCGTTCGTTCGACTTCATCACCAAGACCCCGCCGGCCGCCGAGCTCATCAAGAAGGCCGCCGGCCTCTCCAAGGGCTCCGGCGTCCCGCACAAGGAAAAGGTCGGCAAGCTGACCAAGGACCAGGTCCGCGAGATCGCGACCACCAAGCTTCCTGACCTGAACGCCAACGACATCGATGCGGCCATGAAGATCGTCGAGGGCACTGCGCGCTCGATGGGCGTCACGACCGACTGAAACGTGGGAGAGCCGCGCTGGCTCGCTAACCACATCCTTCGCACCACAGAAACGAGAAGAACATGCAGCGCAGCAAGACCTACCGCGCAGCGGCAGAGCAGTTCGACCAGGACGAGCTCTACGCCCCGCTGGCCGCCATCAAGATCGCCAAGAGCGGCTCCAAGAAGAAGTTCGACGAGACCCTCGACGTCGTCATGCGCCTGGGTGTCGACCCGCGCAAGGCCGACCAGATGGTCCGCGGCACCGTCAACCTCCCGCACGGCACCGGCAAGACCGCACGCGTCCTCGTGTTCGCGACCGGCGACAAGGCCGACGCCGCCCGTGAGGCCGGCGCCGAGTTCGTCGGCAGCGACGAGCTGATCGAGAAGGTCGCCGGCGGCTGGCTCGACTTCGACGCCGTCGTCGCGACGCCCGACATGATGGGCAAGGTCGGTCGCCTCGGCCGCGTCCTCGGCCCGCGCTCCCTCATGCCGAACCCGAAGACGGGCACGGTGACCCCCGACGTCGCCAAGGCTGTCACCGACATCAAGGGCGGCAAGATCGAGTTCCGCGTCGACCGCCACTCGAACCTGCACTTCATCATCGGCAAGGCGTCCTTCTCCGAGCTCCAGCTCGCGGAGAACTACGCCGCCGCCCTCGACGAGGTGCTGCGTCTGAAGCCGGCCAGCTCCAAGGGCCGCTACATCCGCAAGATCACCGTCTCGACGACGATGGGCCCCGGCATCCAGGTGGACCCCAACCGCGTCAAGAACGTCGCCTCGGAGGACGAGGCCGTCCAGGCCTGATCCACCCGAGCCGCACCGGCCCGGTCGCCCCTCGGGGGCGGCCGGGCCGTTTGTGTGTCCGGCCCCGTTTCGGTGTGGAACCATCGGGTAGAACCGGGTCAGGCGCTCGCGCCGCCCCACCAGCCACCGCAACCAGGAGCTCCCATGCGCCTCACCTCTCTCTCCCGCCGCCTCGGTACGGCCGCCCTGGTGCTCACCATCGGAGTGGGCGTGTCCGCGTGCGGCGACGACTCCGGGTCCACCGACTCCAGCTCGAGCAGCGACGACTCGACCGATGCCAGCACGGACGAGGCCACCGACACCGCCGAGGAGGAGTCCGAGCCCGAGCCCGAGCCCGATGAGGAGGGGGCGGAGGCCTCGCTCGCCGAGCTGTCGGTCGACGACTTCTACCCGTCCGTCATGGCGGCACTGCGTGAGGCCGAGACCTTCACCTTCACCACGACCTCCGACAGCGCCGGGCAGGCGCAGGAGATGGCCGGCGAGGCGCGCTTCGCCGACGAGGGGGTCGAGATGAAGGCCACCGGCACCGGCGCCCAGGCGATGGAGATGATCCTCGTCGACAAGGCGATGTACATGAAGTCCCCCAGCTTCGGCACCGGCGACAAGTGGCTCAAGATCGACCTCAGCGACCCCAACTCGCTCTTCGGGATGATCGGCAAGGCGACCGACCCCGAGGTGATGTTCAAGGCGATGGAGTCACCCAAGAAGCTCGAGCTGGTCGGGAGCGAGGACGTCGACGGCGTGGAGACCAACCACTACCGGATCACGATGGACCCGACGCAGTACCTCAAGGCCATGGAGTTCCCCGCCGCGATGGCGGACATGCTGCCCAAGGAACTGGTCACCGACATGTGGGTCGACGCCGACAACCTGCCGCGCCGGTTCACCCAGACCGTCGAGGTGAAGGCCTCCGGTGGCGGTGCGCCGACCACGTCGACCACGGAGGGGACGTACGCCGACTTCGGCGCCGACGTCGAGATCGAGGCCCCGCCGGCCAGCCAGGTCACCCAGGCGCCGGGCATGTGAACCCCTATTCGCGGAAGACCCGCTCGTCGATCAGCTGCTCCTTGACCTCGGTGCCCTCGGCCTCGTAGCGGCCCTGGTCGAAGCGGGTGCGGAACTGCATCGTGACGCCGTCGCGGCCGAAGCGGTTCTTCTCGACGGTCAGGACCGCGAAGTCGCGGAACCGCTCGGCGTTGCTGAGGTTGTAGGTCAGGTGGTGGCGCGCGACGATGTCGAACTTGTTGTTCAGCACCAGGACCACGTCGGCCTCGTAGGCGAGGGCGCTGGATCCGCGGAGGTCGTTGGCGCGCATCCGGCGCCCGGAGCGCAGCGCCTCCTTGTCGGCCGCCGCGATGGCGAGCACGGGAGCGCTGATGTCGATCGCGATGTCCTTGAGCCCCTCGACGACCTCGGTGGACCGGGCCTCGTCGTCGGTGAAGGACGACTTCACCTTCTGCAGGTAGTCGATGATCACCAGCGGCGTCGTGCCGGCCAGCTCGCGTACGGCCTCGATCGCGGCCTGGATCGCGGCCAGGTCGGTGCGCGTGCCGGTCGAGCGGTGCACGAAGAGCATCTCGGAGTAGTGGGAGACCCGGGCCAGCGCCTCGACGCCCGAGGGCACCGACTCGAGACGGTGGTCGAGCGAGCTCACCCAGAGGTCGTCGAAGATCGAGCGGATGCTCGTCATCCGGACCTGGTCGGAGTCGTCGAGCTCGCCGGCCTCCATGGCGATGAGCTTCTGCGTCATGTCCTCGGCGTCGTGCTCGTAGGAGAAGTAGAGGACCGGGCGTCCGGTCGCCGCGTTGTTGCGGGCGACCTGGAGTGCGAAGGTCGACTTGCCGAGACCTTGCGGACCGGCGAGGAGGATCAGCGACCCGGCTCGCATGCCGCCGCCGATCAGCGGGTCGAGCCCGCCGAAGCCGGTCTTCCAGACCCGGCCCGCAGCATTGCGTCCAGTGAGCATGCGTTCGTCGCTGCGGGCGAGCGAGGCCCCGACGGTCGTGAGCTGTTGATCCACGCGGACCATCGAACCAGTGTTGGGCCCCCCGCGGGAGGTGAATGCCGTGTTTGCCGCGGGCGGCCCGCGATTTGTCTGGTCCGGGAGCCGGGGCGTACTGTTCCATCTCGAAACCCAAGACCGCAGGTTCATCACGAGCTCCAACGCTCGGGATGCGAAGGTTCGCAGCAGCGAACGGCCGGCGCAGGTGACAGAGCAGCGGCCTCGCCGCATCCACGCCCTGAGCCTGCGCTCGGGGCGTTCGTCGTCTGTGGGCCGGGCGCCGGTGGTCGACACCGGAAGGAGACCCATGGCGCGGCCAGAAAAGACTGCCGCCGTTGCGGAGATCGTTGACTCGTTCAACGATGCCGCCGGCGCTGTGCTGACCGAGTACCGCGGTCTCACCGTGAAGCAGCTGCAGGACCTGCGGCGCTCCCTCGGCGAGAACGCCCACTACGCCGTGGTCAAGAACACGCTTGCCAAGATTGCCGCCACCGAGGTGGGAATCGAAGGCTTCGACGACCTGCTGACCGGCCCCACTGCCATCGCCTTCATCAATGGAGACGTGGTCGAGGCCGCCAAGGGTCTGCGTGACTTTGCCAAGGCAAACCCCGCTCTTGTCATCAAGGGCGGTGTCCTGGACGGCAAGTCCCTCGACGCTGCAGAGATCGCCAAGCTGGCCGATCTCGAGTCGCGTGAGGTGCTGCTGGGCAAGCTCGCGGGCGGCATGCTCGCTTCGCTGTCCCAGGCCGTCTACCTCCTCAACGCCCCGCTCGCCCAGGTCGCCCGGCTCGCCGGCGCCCTGGAGGCGAAGGCGACTGAGGACCCCTCGATCCTCGCAGGTGGTGCCGGTACGCCGGATGCTCCCGCTGCCGAGGACGCCCCGGTCGAGGAGGTCTCCCCTTCTGAGGAGGCCGCCGAGCCCGAGGCGACCGACGAGGCAGCCGACACGGCCGCCGAGTCCACGGACGCCTGACCAGGCCGACGTACACCACCTGAAACCCCGGCACGGGACGCACCCGCTCCCGCGCCACATACGGAAGGAACCGCCACCATGGCGAAGCTGTCCACCGTCGAGCTGCTCGACGCGTTCAAGGAAATGACCCTCATCGAGCTCTCCGAGTTCGTGAAGGAGTTCGAGGAGACCTTCGGCGTCACCGCCGCTGCCCCGGTCGCCGCTGCCCCCGCCGCGGGCGCCCCGGCCGCCGGTGCCGAGGCCGCTGCCGAGCAGGACGAGTTCGACGTCGTCCTCGAGGCCGCTGGTGACAAGAAGATCAACGTCATCAAGGAGGTGCGCGCCCTCACGAGCCTCGGCCTGAAGGAGGCGAAGGACCTCGTCGAGGCCGCCCCGAAGCCGATCCTCGAGAAGGTCGACAAGGCTGCGGCCGCGAAGGCGAAGGAGGCCCTCGAGGCCGCCGGCGCCACGGTCACCGTCAAGTGACTTCCTGACGGCCCGGTCTCGCGACCGGCCGTCGACCGTCCGAGGGCGGCCACCCCACACGGGTGGCCGCCCTCGGCGTATTTCCGGTCTGTCGCGGGACGCCCGGACGCACTAGAGTGGGCGCAATCGATGCGCATCACGAAACGAGTTGCTCCATGCGCAACAAAAGCACCGCTGCGACGCTGACCCGCCTGCTGGAGAACGCTCGCTACGAGGTGTTGCCCACGGCGACCACCGAGGACAAGGTGCTCGCCCACGTGCCGCGCGAGCGCACCATCACCGTGACAGCCTCGCCGTCCAAGGGTCTGGAGTCCACCTTCGACCTGACGGAGCGGTTGGCCGGGCACGGCTACACCGTCGTTCCCCACATCGCCGCCCGGATGGTGTCCGGGCGGAGCGAGCTCGAGGAGATCGTCGAGCGGCTCCGGGGCAAGGGCATCACGAGCGTGTTCGTCCCGGGTGGGGACGCCGAGGCGGTCGGCGACTACCCGGACGCCCTCGCGCTGCTCGAGGACCTCAAGGCGCTCGGCTCGCCGTTCTCGCACGTCGGGATCACCGGCTATCCCGAGTCGCACCCGACCATCCACGACGACCTCACGGTGCAGTCCATGTGGGACAAGCGTCGCCATGCCACGCACATCGTCAGCAACCTGACGTTCGACCCGGCCGTCGTACGCGACTGGGTGCGGCGGCTGCGTGCCCGCGGTGTCGCGATGCCCGTGCTGCTCGGCATCCCCGGTCCGGTCGAGCGCACCAAGCTGCTCGGCATGGCCACGAAGATCGGGGTGGGGGAGTCGACGAAGTTCCTCGCCAAGAACAAGGGCCTGTTCGCCCGGCTCGCCGCACCTGGCGGGTTCACCGGCGAGAGCTTCCTGGAGAAGTGCGCCCCCGCCCTCGGCGAGGAGAACGCGCTCGTCGAGGGCCTCCACGTCTTCACGTTCAACCAGATCGGCGAGACCGAAGCCTGGCGCACCGACATGATTGAGCGCCTCCGCGACTAGACGGCAAGGACGAGGTCGGCCAGGGCCTGCTCGAGCCCGTGGTCCCCGGTCTCCACCACGGTGAGGGGCAGGCCGATGCTCGCCGCCGCGGCCTCGGCCTGGGCGCGCAGCTCCTCGTCGGGGTCCTGGGCCAGCCACACGACGCGCGTGTAGTTGCCGAAGTAGGTGTCGCGGAGCTCGGGGTAGCGGTCGAGGCCCATCTCCTGCAGCACCGTGCGGGCGAAGGACCGGACCAGGAAGTCGGTCAGCAGGTAGGTGCCGGGCTGCTCGTCGAAGAACGTCTCCAGTCGGGACGGGCCGGCGTACAGGTCGTAGCAGTGCAGTCCGGGCAGCCGCGCCACCCCGAGTTCGCGGCACACCTCGTCGAGGGCGCCGTACGTCCCGCAGTCGGCATAGCCGATGACGACCCGGTCGTACGACTCGCCGAGCTGCTCGGCCAGGGCGCGCACCTCGGCGGCGATCCGCTCGGGGTGGTTGTGCAGCAGCGGTGGGAGCGGGTGTACGTCGACGGGCCAGGCGCGGCGCTCGACGACCGCGGCCGCGGGCTGGGCGATCGCGCCGCAGGCGATCAGGGCGACCCGTCCGGAGCGATCAGAACGAGAGCTGCTCGACGAAGGCGTCGTTGAAGTCGGGGCGGTCCGAGAGCTCGACATAGGTCACCTCCTCGAGCAGCGCCAGCGCACCGGCGCGCTCGCGCACCGAGAGCAGGGCCATCTTCGCCCCTTCACCGGCGACGTTGCCCGCGGCCACGATGCGCAGCACCGGGAGCTGGGGCACCAGGCCGATGCGGACCGCGGACGCGGGGGAGAGGTAGCTGCCGAAGGACCCGGCGAGCAGGACCTGCTGCACGTCGCGGTGCTCGAGGCCGAGCTCCTCGAGCAGGAGCGACCAGCCGGTGGAGATGGCAGCCTTGGCGAACTGGAGCTCGCGCACGTCGCGCTGCGACAGGTAGACGCACTCCACCGTGTCGGCGTCCGGTGTGGGGCGGTGCAGGATGAAGACCCGCTCCTCACCGATGCGGGCCAGGCGGTCCGCGAGGGCCGGGGCGATCTCCTTGGCCGCCTCGTCGGTGACCAGTCGACCCGTGCTGTCGAGGAGCCCGACCCGGACGAGCTCGGCGACGGCGTCCACGAGCCCGGAGCCGCAGAGGCCCATCGGCTCGACGTCGCCGATGACCCCGAGGGTGACAGGGGGGTCGTCGCCCTCGGCGTGGGGATCGACCTTGATCACCTCGATGGCGCCGTCGGCGGCGCGCATGCCGCAGCGGATCGCCCCGCCCTCGAAGGCCGGGCCGGCGGGAGCGGCCGTGGAGAGGATGGTCTCGCCGTCGCTGAGGACGATCTCGCAGTTGGTGCCGACGTCGATGAACAGCCGGGTCCGCTTGTCGCGGTCCATGCCGGTGGCGAGCATGCCGGCCACGATGTCGCCGCCGACGTACGCGCCGAGGGCGGGGAAGAAGAACGCCCGCGCGCGCGGGTGCAGGCTGAGCCCGATCTCCGAGGCGAGCACCGAGGGCGGCTGGGCGGACGACATCACGAACGGGGCCACCCCGAGCGGCTCGGGGTCAATGCCGAGGACCAGGGCGGTCATCGTGGCGTTGCCGGCGACGGCGACCTCGTAGACCTGCTGGGGGTCCACGCCCGCCTCGCGGCACACCTCGCGGGCGAGGTCGGACAACGTGGTGGCAGCAGCCCGCTGCAGCCGGCCGAGGGCCTCGGGGTCCATCATCGTGGCGCTGATCCGGGTGATGACGTCTCCGCCGAACGGCTGCTGGGCGTTGAGCATCGACGCGACCGCCATCGGCGTCCCGGTGCCGACGTCGAGGAGGGTGCCGACGACTGTCGTGGTGCCGAGGTCGAAGGCGATGGCGTAGCGCGCCGCGGTGGTGTCACCCGCCTCGATGTCGATCAACGCCTCATCGAGGACCACGGCCGTGACCTTGAAGTCGGCCTGGCGCAGGACGGTCGAGAGGCGCCGGAGGACGTGCAGGTCGGCGGTCAGCTCGAGGTCGTCGATGGCGTCGGTGAGGCGGACCAGGTCGGTGCGCTGGTCGGCGAGGGTGGCCTCGGCCAGCTCGACGTAGCGCTTCTGCAGTGCCGGTCGCAGGATCACCTGCCGGCCGATGCCCACGGTGGCGGCCTTGGGCCGCGTGGTCAGCGAGGGCACCTCGACGGCGAGGTCGCGCGTCGCGTGGACGAGGCAGCCCAGCCGCCAGCCCTCCGCGAGCTGGGCCGGGGTGAAGGTGCGGGTGTCGTGCCGCGTCACCGGCACCTCGACGTCGGTGGTGACCTGGATCTTGCACTTGTGGCAGGTGCCGTGGCCGCCGCAGGTCGAGTCGATCGCGATGCCGTTCCACGACGCGGCGTCGAAGACCGTCACGCCGGGCGGCACGCGTACGCCGCGCTGCGTCGGCGGGAGCACGGCCCCGTCCTCCGCCTTGCCGTGGATGGTGAAGGTGAGGTCCACGCGCCCGGTGCCGTCGTGCGAGGGGGCGTCGACCCCCGGCCTCTCCATGAGGCCCTCGCGGGCCACGTCGGCGAGCGAGAAGTCCGGCCCCTCCGGCCCCTCGGGCGTGTCGCTCACGCTGAGGCCGCCTCCGCTGCCAGCTTGGCGCGGTGGGCCGCGATCCAGGCCGAGCCCCAGTCGTCGTGGCCCAGGAACAGGTCGGCGGCCTTGACTGCCTCGACGACGTGGGGCGTCCGGGCGTCCATGATCGCGCTGGTCAGGCCGGAGGTCATGGCCATGGGCAGCCAGGTGCCGTTGAGGGTGTGCCGACCCGGCATGCCGAACGAGACGTTGGAGGCGCCACAGGTCATGTTGACCCCGAACTCGTCGCGGATCCGTCGCATCACCTCGAAGGTCACCAGGGTGGTGCCCGCGTCGGCGCCGATGGGCATGGCCAGCGGGTCGATGACGATGTCGGCCTGGGCGATGCCGTACTCCTCGGTGGCCACGCGGATGATCTTGGCGGTGAGGTCGACGCGCTTGTCGGCCTCCATCGGGATCTCGTCGTGGTCGTTGGGGAGCGCGATGATCGCGGCGTCGTACTTCTTGACCAGCGGGAGGATCGCCGCCATGCGGTCGTCCTCGGCGGTGATCGAGTTGACCAGCGCGCGGCCCTGGTAGACCGCGAGCCCCGCCTCGAGCGCCTCGACGACCGAGGAGTCGATGCAGATCGGGAGGTCGCAGAGCTCCTGGACCATCTGCACGGCCTTGGCCAGCAGCTCGGGCTCGTCGGTCAACGGGACGCCCATGTTGATGTCGAGCACGTCGGCGCCGCCCTCGACCTGCGCCTTGACGTCGCGTTCGATGGCGGAGAAGTCGCCCGCGCGCAGCTGCTCCTGGAAGATGCGGCGGCCGGTGGGGTTGATCCGCTCGCCGATGAGGGTGAAGCGGTTCTCGTGGCCGATGACGTGCTCGCGGGTGGCCGAGCGGAGGACGGTCCGGAGGGGCTCGGCCGCCATCAGGCAGGGACCTTGGTGCGCTTGGCCTCGATCAGGCTCTTGGCGCGCTTCACGGTTTGGGAGGCGTCGGCCGCGTAGCCGTCGGCGCCCACTGCGTCGGCGTACTCCTGGGTGACGGGGGCACCCCCGACCATCACGATCACGTCGTTGCGCATGCCGGCCTTCTCGAGGGCGTTCATGTTGGCCTTGAACATCGGCATCGTCGTGGTGAGGAACGCCGAGAAGCCGACGATGTCGGGCTGGTGCAGGTCGATCGCCTCGATGAACTTCTCCGGGGCGACCTGCACGCCCAGGTCGATCACCTCGAAGCCGGCGCCCTCGAGCATGATGTTGACGAGGTTCTTGCCGATGTCGTGGACGTCGCCCTTGACCGTGCCCATCAGGAACTTGCCGATGGTCTGGACGCCGGTCTCGGCGAGCAGTGGCCGGAGCCGCTCCATCGCGCCGGACATGGCACGACCGGCGATCAGCATCTCCGGGACGAAGAAGTCGCCGCGCTCGAACCGCGCCCCGACCTCCTCGAGGGAGGGGATGAGGGCGTCGAAGAGCAGCGTCTGCGGCTCCATGTCGAGGGTCAGGCCCTCGTTGGTCAGCTCGAGCACGCGCGGCGCATTGCCGACCAGCGTCTCGTCGTAGAGGGCTTGCAGGATCTCCTCGGGGGTCATGCGACCACCTCCTGGGTACGAGCGGTTCGGCGGGCAGGGTCGGTGTGAGCAGGGCCGCGCAGCAGTGTCGACAGCGCGGTGGACTGGTCCAGCAGGTGGTGGCCGAGCTCGTCGAGCCGCCCCTCCAGCCGGGGGGTGGGTCCCGAGACCCCGAGGGAGGCGACGACGTCGCCGTGGATGCCGAAGACGGGGACGGCGATGCCGGTGAGCCCGATCTCGAGCTCGTCGCACGTGAGTGCCCAGCCCCGGTCACGGCTGCGTACGCCGTCGCGGCGCAACTCGGCGGGGTCGGCGATCGTCGCCGGGGTGGGCCGCTCGAGCTCGCCCGCGGGTATGTCGAGCGCGTGCCAGGCGAGGAAGACCTTGCCCAGCGCGGAGCAGTGGACGGGTACGTCGACCTCGGTCCAGTCGCGGGTGCCGAGGAGGTAGGTGGAGTCGACCTGGGCGACCTGCACGACGCGCTCGCCCCGGGTGACGCTGAGGTGGACGGTCTCGCCGGTGCCGGCGCCGGTGCGCTCCATGACCGGGCGGGCGAGCCGGACCAGCTCCTCCCACGGGTCGTGCCGCGCGGCGTACAGCCAGAACAAACGGCCGGCGACGTAGGACCCCGCCGGGTCGCGCTCCACCAGGCCTGAGCGCTCGAGGGCGGTGAGCAGGCGGGACGTTGTCGACTTCGCCAGGCCGCTGGCGTCCTGGAGGTCGGCGAACGACATCGGCTCGTCGGCGTGGACCACCGTGGCCACCAGGTCGGTGGCGCGGTCCAGCGCTCGCGTGCCGGTAGCGGCCTCGCTCACGGACAGCTCCTTCGTTTGCGCCGGAGGGGTTCCCACAGGTTCCATCATGTGGAACCGTGTTCCACATCATGAGGCTAAGAGCCGTCATGAGTCGAGGTCAAGACCCGCCACCCCCCGTTCGTCCCACAGGAGGACCCGTGTTCCGCAACACGATGCCGCGCTACGAGGTGCTGTCCGAGGACGCCATGGCCACCCTGGACAAGGGCTGGCGGCGACTGATGACCGAGATCGGCGTCGAGTTCATGGACGACCGTGCCCTCGAGCTGTTCCGCAAGGCGGGCCAGCGGGTGGAGGGCAACACGGTCTTCCTGGACCCCGACTTCGTGCTGGAGCAGGTGGCGAAGGCGCCGCGCGAGTTCGACGTGCAGGCCCGCAACCCCGCGAACAACATCCACATCGGCGGCGACTCGATGGCCTTCGGCGCGGTCTACGGACCGCCGTTCGTGCGGCAGGGCGACGTACGCCGCGACGCGACGATGGACGACTTCCGCAACTTCACCAAGCTGGCCCAGTCGTTCTCGGCGCTCGACTCGGCCGGCGGCGTCATCTGCGAGCCCAACGACACCCCGCTCGACAGCCGGCACCTCGACATGACGTACGCGCTGCAGACGCTGACCGACAAGATCTACATGGGCAACGTGGTGTCCGGCGTCAACGCCGCCGACACGATCGCGATGTCCTCGATCCTCTTCGGCTCCCGCGAGGCGATCGAGCAGACCCCGGCGACGATCTCGCTCATCAACTGCAACTCGCCGCTGCGCTGGGACGACCGGATGCTGGAGGCCCAGTTCGAGTACTCGGGCGCCGGGCAGCCCGTCGTCCTCACGCCGTTCATCCTGATGGGCGCGATGTCGCCGGTGACCATCCCCGCGGCGCTGGTCCAGCAGATCGTCGAGGCGTTGTCGGGCATCGCGCTGTCCCAGCTGATCCGCCCCGGCACCCCGGTGATCTTCGGGTCGTTCCTCTCCAACATCGACATGCAGTCCGGCTCGCCGACGTTCGGCACGCCCGAGTCCGGCATCGGCCTGCTCTGCACCGGCCAGATCGCCCGGCACTTCGGGCTGCCCTTCCGCACCGGTGGAGGCCTGACGTCGTCGCAGGTGGCCGACGCGCAGGCGGGCTACGAGGCGCTGATGACGCTGATGCCGACCTTCCTGGCCGGCGCCAACTGGGTGATGCACTCGGCGGGCTGGCTCGAGGGCGGCCTGGTCGCCGGCTACGAGAAGTTCATCGTCGACATCGAGCTGCTCCAGATGCTCCGCCACGAGTTCACGCCGCTGGAGATCGACGAGGCCTCGATGGCCTTCGACGCCCACCAGGAGGTCGGCCACGGCGGCCACTTCCTGGGTGCGGCGCACACCATGGAGCGCTTCCGTACCTGCTTCTACCGACCGCTGCTCTCCTCCTCGGAGAACTACGAGCGGTGGATGCGCAACGGCGGCAACGACGCCAACGACCGCGCCACCGTGGCCTACCAGAAGACCCTGGCGGAGTACGAGCAGCCGGCGATCGACGACGCGATCCGCGAGGAGCTCGAGGACTACGTCATCCGGCGTCGCGCCGAGCTCGGCGACTGAGCCGGTCCGTCCTCGGGCTCAGCTGAGCCCGAGGATCGTGCCGTCGTCGGCCAGGTCGATGCGGGCCGCCGACGGGTCGCGGGGGAGGCCGGGCATGGTCATCATGTCGCCGCAGACCACGACCACGAACCCGGCGCCGGCCGAGAGGCGTACCTCCCGGACGTGCAGCTCGTGGCCCGACGGTGCACCGAGCGACGTGGGGTCGGTCGAGAACGAGTACTGCGTCTTGGCGACGCAGACCGGCAGGCCGGAGTAGCCGTCGCGCTCGATCCGCAGCAGGCGGCGGCGGGCCTTCGCGTCCCACGTCACGATGCCGGCGCCGTAGAGCCGGGTGGCGATGGCCTCGACCTTCTCGGTCAGCGAGGCGTCGTCGTCGTACGTGAAGGAGAACTCGTGGGGTGAGGGCTGCGCCAGCGAGGCCAGCACTCCCTCGGCGAGGTCCTTCGCGCCGTTGCCGCCGTCGGCGAAGTGGGTGGCCGGGAAGGCCTGCACGCCCGCGTCCGCCACGAGCTCGACCACGCGCGCCACCTCCGCCTCGGTGTCGGTCGGGAAGCGGTTGACCGCGACGACGCACGGGATGCCGTAGACGTTGCGCACGTTGTCGAGGTGCCGGCGCAGGTTCACCATGCCGGCCTCGACCGCCGCGACGTCCTCGGTGCCGAGGTCGGCGAGGGCCACGCCGCCGTGGTACTTCAGGGCGCGTACGGTCGCGACGACGACGGCGACGTCGGGTCGCAGCCCGGACTTGCGGCACTTGATGTCGACGAACTTCTCGGCGCCCAGGTCGGCACCGAAACCGGCCTCGGTGACGACGATGTCGGCGAGCCGGAGCCCGGCGCGGGTCGCCATCACCGAGCTGCAGCCGTGGGCGATGTTGGCGAACGGACCGCCGTGCACGAAGGCCGGCGCACCCTCCAGGGTCTGCACGAGGTTGGGGGCGAGCGCGTCGCGCAGCAGAGCGGCCATCGCGCCGTGCGCGTTGAGGTCACGCGCGGTGACCGGCTGGGTCGACCGGTCGTAGGCGACGACGATGTCGCCGATGCGCTTCTTGAGGTCGGCCCACGACTCGGTCAGGCAGAAGATCGCCATCAGCTCGGACGCCACGACGATGTCGAAGCCGTCGGAGCGCGGGAAGCCGTTGGCGTGCCCGCCGAGGGCGACGGTGACCTCGCGCAGCGCCCGGTCGTTCATGTCGATCACGCGCTTCCACGTCACGCTGCGTACGTCGATGTCGAGCTCGTTGCCGTGGTGGACGTGGTTGTCGATCAGCGCGGCGAGCAGGTTGTTGGCCGCCGCGATCGCGGCGAAGTCGCCGGTGAAGTGCAGGTTGATGTCGGTCATCGGCACGACCTGGCTCCAGCCGCCGCCGGCCGCGCCGCCCTTCATGCCGAACACAGGGCCCATCGAGGGCTCGCGCAGGCACGCCACGGTGCGGTGGCCCATCCCGTGGAGCGCGTCGGTGAGGCCGACGGTCGTGGTCGTCTTGCCCTCGCCGGGCGGCGTCGGGGACAGCGCCGTCACCAGCACGAGCTTGCCGAGCGGTCGGTCCGTCAGGGAGTTCAGGTAGCCGATGTCGACCTTGGCCTTGTAGTGGCCGTACGGGACCAGGTGCTCCTCGCCGATCCCGAGCGTCTCCTGCGCGATCTCCCGGATCGGGCGCAGGACGGCGGCGTTGGCGATCTCGATGTCGGACTGCATGCCCTGGTTCCTCCTGTGGTGGTGTCGTCTCCTCAGCGGAAGACGACGGTGCGGTCCCCGTTGAGCAGCACCCGCGACTG
The DNA here is from genome assembly GCF_004137345.1 of Nocardioides zhouii. GTDB lineage: Bacteria > Actinomycetota > Actinomycetes > Propionibacteriales > Nocardioidaceae > Nocardioides > Nocardioides zhouii. The sequence continues at coordinate 73,386 of NZ_SDWV01000002.1, read as the reverse complement.
GGCGTGCCAGCGCACCGCTCGCGAGAGCACCTGCGCCTCCACGTCGCGGCCTGCCGAGACGAGCTGGTCCTGGTCGTAGCCGTGGTCCACGCGCAGCACGTCCTGCTCGATGATCGGGCCCTCGTCGAGGTCGCCGGTCACGTAGTGCGCGGTCGCGCCCACCAGCTTCACGCCCCGATCGAACGCCTGGTGGTAGGGCCGGGCGCCCTTGAAGCTCGGCAGGAACGAGTGGTGGATGTTGATCGCGCGCCCCGACAGCTGGCGGCACAGGTCGTCGGACAGCACCTGCATGTAGCGGGCCAGGACGACGAGGTGGGAGCCGGTCTCGTCGACGAGCTCGAGCAGCCGCTTCTCCGCGTCGGCCTTGGAATGAGCGTCGGGCGTGACCGGGACGTGGTGGAAGTCGATGCCGTACGACCGCGCGAGCGCGCCGGCGTCGGGGTGGTTGGACACCACGGCCGGGATCTCGATCTGGAGTGCGCCGGTGCTGGCGCGGAAGAGCAGGTCGTTGAGGCAGTGCAGGTGCTTGGAGACCATGATCAGCGTGCGGTAGGGCGCGGCGGCCGCCCACAGCTCGAACTCCATCCCGAACCGCTCGGCCACGCCTGCGAACTCGGCCCGCAGGTGGTCGGCACCCGTGGACGCGTCGGCGACGAAGGCGATCCGCATGAAGAACCGGTCGGTCAGGCGGTCGCCGAACTGCTGGCTCTCCACGATGTTGGCGCCGTGCTCGACGAGGAAGCCGGAGACGGCGTGGACGATGCCGGGGCGGTCCGGGCACGAGAGGATGAGGACGTACTCGGCAACGTCTTGGCCCGCGGGCATGGTGTCTCCTGGAGCGTGGGGGGAGCGTGGTGGGGTCCGATGCTGTTGCGCTCGACGGAACGCAGTCTGCGATACGCAACAGCGGCTGCGCTAGTGTCCACCCATGGCGAACGTGGTCGGGACGCCGGACCAGACCGAGGACCGGGCCGGAGAAGCGGTGCTCGTGAGCTCCGCGGTGACCGGCGCCGGAGTGCAGTCGGTCGATCGTGCACTGGGCATCCTCGAGGTGCTGGCGCGCACCGGCGAGTCCGGGGTCACCGAGATCGCCGTCGAGCTCGGCGTGCACAAGAGCACCGCGTTCCGGCTGGTCGCCACCCTGGAGGCGCACCGCCTCGTCGAGCAGACCAGCGATCGCGGCCGCTACCGCCTCGGGATGGGCATCCTGCGGCTCGCCGGCGCGACCACGGCCAGGCTCGACCTCGTGCAGGAGGCGCGGCCGATCTCGCGCCAGCTGGCGGCCGACACCGGCGAGACGGTCAACCTCGCCGTCCTGGCGGAGAGCTCCGCGCTCTACCTCGACCAGGTCGCCGGGTCCTCGGCTCTCCAGCCCCACAACTGGGTCGGCCAGCACATCCCGCTGCACGCGACCAGCAACGGCAAGGTCCTCCTCTGCGGCCTCGACGACGCAGGCCTCGACGCGGTGCTCGGCAAGCTGGCGACGTACACGCCCCACACGATCACCGGACGGGCCCAGCTGCGCGCGGAGCTGGACCGCGTACGCGAGCAGGGGTACGCCGTCGCGATCGACGAGCTCGAGGTCGGCCTCACCGCCGTGGCCGCGCCGATCCGCAACGCGCACGGCGACGTGGTCGCCTCGATGAGCGTCTCCGGGCCGTCCTTCCGGCTGCCCGAGGAGCGGGTGGCCGAGGTCGTACGACTGGTGCAGAGTGCCGCACTGGAGGTCTCGCACCGCCTCGGCTGGGGTCACCGATAGGTCACGCTGTCTCGACCACCCTTGACGGGAGGGTGTCCTCACAGCATCCTTCGGGTGTCTGGCTGGTTGCGCTCGGAGCATCCGGTTGCGACATGCGCAACAAAACTCACCGAGGGTAGGACGCGTGCCGGATCTCCACATCGACGGAGCGTGGGTCACCGCGCGCGCCGGTGAGCTCAGGGAGATCCGCTGTCCGGCCGACGGCAGCCTCGTCGCCGAGGTGGACGAGGCCGGTGCGGCCGACACCGAGGCGGCCATCGCCGCGGCCCACGCCGCGTTCCACGACGGCCCCTGGCCGCACACCTCCAGCCGCGAGCGGGGCGACCTGCTCCTGCGGCTCGCTGACCTCCTCGAGCGCGACACCGACGACATCGCCCGGATGGAGGCGCTCGACACGGGCAAGCGCTTCGTCGAGGGGCAGTACGACGTCGCCGACGTGGTCTCGGTGTTCCGCCACTACGGCCGGATCGCCGCGGAGGAGTCGGGCCGGGTGGTCGACACCGGCAACGCCGACGTCGTCAGCCGCATCGTGCACGAGCCCATCGGTGTGTGCGGGCTGATCACGCCCTGGAACTACCCGCTCCTGCAGGTGTCGTGGAAGGTCGCACCGTGCCTGGCCGCGGGCAACACCTTCGTGCTCAAGCCGAGCGAGCTGACGCCGCACTCCGCGATCCACCTGATGCGGCTGCTGGCCGAGGCCGGACTGCCGGCCGGGGTCGGCAACCTGGTCCTCGGTGCCGGTGCCACCGCCGGTGCGCCGCTGTCGACCGATCCCCGCGTCGACATGGTGTCGTTCACCGGTGGTCTCGAGACCGGTCGCCGGATCGCCGCCGCCGCGGCCGCGACGGTCAAGAAGGTCGCCCTGGAGCTCGGGGGCAAGAACCCCAACATCGTGTTCGCGGACGCCGACCTCGAGGTCGCCCTCGACTACGCGCTCACCGCCGTGTTCCTGCACTCCGGGCAGGTCTGCTCGGCCGGCGCGCGGCTGCTCGTGGAGGAGTCGGTCCACGACGCCTTCGTCGACGCGCTCGTCGCGCGGGCGCAGCAGATCCGGCTCGGCGGCCCGTTCGACGACGCGGCCGAGACCGGGCCACTGACCAGCGCCGCTCACCGCGACAAGGTGGAGGCGTACGTCGCCCGCGGTCTCGCCGAGGGAGCGGTGCTGCGCTGCGGCGGTGCCCGCCCCGACGACCCCGCCCTGGCCGACGGCTTCTACTACCTGCCCACCGTCCTCGACGGGTGCACCACCTCGATGTCGGTGGCCCAGGACGAGTCGTTCGGTCCGGTACTCACCGTCGAGACGTTCCGCGACGAGGACGAGGCGGTGACGATCGCCAACGACAGCATCTACGGCCTCGCCGGCGCCGTGTGGACCCAGGACGCCGGCCGCGCGCAACGCGTCGCCGGTCGCCTGCGGATGGGCACCGTGTGGATCAACGACTACCACCCCTACGTCCCCCAGGCGGAGTGGGGCGGCTACAAGCAGTCGGGCACCGGCCGCGAGCTGGGCCTGGTCGGGCTCGAGGAGTACCGCGAGACCAAGCACGTCTGGCACAACATCCGGCCGGCCGTGCAGCACTGGTTCTCACCGGACGGTTCCTCACCGGGCGGGGCGGGGTAGGCCATGGGCGCGGACCGGTACGACGTCGTCATCGTGGGTGGTGGGTCGGCCGGTTGCGCGCTCGCGAACCGCCTCTCGGCGGATCCGTCGACCTCGGTGCTCGTGCTCGAGGCGGGGCGTACGGACCGCTTCGACCCGCTGATCCACGCGCCCGCCGCGCTGCCGTTCCCCATCGGGAACTCGCTCTACGACTGGAAGTACGAGTCCGAGCCGGAGCCGGCGATGGGGGACCGGCGGGTCTACCACGCGCGCGGCAAGGTGCTCGGTGGCTCGTCGTCGATCAACGGCATGATCTTCCAGCGCGGCAACCCGATGGACTACGAGCGGTGGGCCGCCGAGCCCGGTATGGAGGCGTGGGACTTCCGCCACTGCCTGCCGTACTTCAAGCGGATGGAGTCGCTGGTCATGCCCGACGGGCAGGTCGGCGCCGACGCCTGGCGTGGTGGCGCGGGCCCGTTGAAGCTCGAGCGCAGCCCGGCGACGAACCCCCTGTTCAGCGCCTTCTTCGAGGCCGCGGAGCAGGCCGGATATCCGCTGACCGACGACGTCAACGGCTACCGGCAGGAGGGCTTCGGCCGCTTCGACCGCAACATCGTCAAGGGCGTACGGATGTCCGCCGCGCGCGCCTACCTGCACCCGGTGATGGGTCGCAAGAACCTCACCGTCGAGACCTACGCACACGCCACGAAGGTGCGCTTCGACGGCAAGCGGGCGGTCGGCGTGGAGTACCTGCGCGCGGGTCGCCTGCACCAGTACGTCGCCGCCGGCGAGGTCATCCTGTGTGGCGGCGCGATCAACTCGCCGCAGCTGCTGCAGCTCTCCGGCATCGGCAGCCCCGAGCACCTCGAGCCGCTAGGCGTCCAGATGGTCCACGACCTCCCCGGTGTCGGGGAGAACCTCCAGGACCACCTCGAGGTCTACATCCAGTACTCCTCGCTCCAGCCGGTCTCGATCGTCGAGGGACTCAAGTGGCGCAACCGGCCGCTGATCGGTCTGGAGTGGCTTCTCAAGCGCACCGGCACGGCCGCGTCCAACCACTTCGAGGGCGGCGGCTTCGCCCGGTCCAACGAGGACGTGGACTGGCCCAACCTGATGTTCCACTTCCTGCCGATCGCGATCCGTTACGACGGCTCCCCGCCTGCCGGCCAGGACAAGTACGCCCACGGCTACCAGGTGCACATCGGGCCGATGTACGCCGACACCCGCGGGTGGGTGCGCATCGCCTCGGCCGACCCGCGCCAGAAGCCGAAGATGCTCTTCAACTACCTCAGCACGCCCAACGACCGGCGCGAGTGGGTCGAGGCGGTGCGGGTGGCGCGAGACATCCTCACCCAGCCGGCGTTCGCGCCGTTCAACGGCGGCGAGATCTCGCCCGGACCGTCGGTCAACACCGACGAGGAGATCCTGGAGTGGGTGCGCAAGGACGCCGAGACCGCCCTGCACCCCTCCTGCACCGCGAAGATGGGCACCGACGAGATGTCGGTCGTCGACCCGGCGACCATGCGCGTCCACGGCACCGAGGGGTTGCGCGTGGTCGACGCCTCCGTCTTCCCGTTCGTCACCAACGGCAACATCTACGCCCCCGTGATGATGGTCGCCGAGAAGGCAGCTGACCTGATCGCGGGCAACACCCCGCTGGCCCCCGCGGACGTGCCGTTCTACCGGCACCGCGGCAACACCCCGCTCTATCCGCCCGGCGACCGTCGCAACGACCTCGTCGACCGCCCGACCCAGCCCGTAGGGGAGCAGTCATGACCGCAGCACTGTCCGTCGACAGCCTCTGGAAGATCTTCGGCACCCGCGCAGACAAGATCATCGGCACGCCCGACGCCGAGCTCTCGCGAGCCGACCTCAAGGCCAAGACCAACTGCGTGGTCGGGGTCAAGGACGTCTCCTTCGAGGTCGCGCCGGGGGAGGTGTTCGTGGTGATGGGGCTGTCCGGCTCCGGCAAGTCCACGCTGGTGCGCCTGCTGACGCGACTCATCGAGCCGACGAGCGGCACCGTGTCGCTCAACGGGATGGACATCACGTCCGCCTCGGCGAGCCAGCTCCGCGACGTACGCCGCAAGCAGGTGTCGATGGTCTTCCAGCACTTCGGCCTGCTGCCCCACCGCCAGGTGATCGACAACGTGGCTTACGGCCTCGAGGTGCGTGGCGTCTCCAAGAAGGAGCGGCGCGCCAAGGCGTCCGAGATCGTCGAGCTGGTGGGGCTGCAGGGCTACGAGAAGTCCTACCCCGACCAACTCTCCGGCGGCATGCAGCAACGTGTCGGGCTCGCCCGGGCGCTCGCCGGAGACCCGGAGATGCTGCTGTTCGACGAGCCGTTCTCCGCGCTCGACCCGCTGATCCGGCGCGACATGCAGAACGAGGTCATCCGGCTGCACCGCGAGCTCGGCAAGACGATGGTCTTCATCACCCACGACCTCGCCGAGGCCCTCAAGCTCGGCGACCGGATCATGATCCTGCGCGACGGCGAGATCGTGCAGATCGGCACTCCCGACGAGGTCGTGGCCCAGCCCGCCGACGACTACGTCAAGGACTTCGTGTCCGAGGTGCCCAAGGCCCACGTGCTGACCCTGAAGTGGGTGATGCGCGAGCCACGGCCGGGGGAGTCCATGGACGGCCCCGCGCTGCCGGTGTCCACGATCGTGCGCCACGCTGCCCGGGCGGCCATCGCCTCCGAGGCACCGATCCGGGTGATGGACGGCGACACCATGGTCGGCGTCGTCGACGAGGAGGACATCATGCGCGTGGTCGTGGCGGAGGAGGAGCAATGAGCGAGACCTCGGCAGGATCCGGCATTGCCGCTCGCGGTCTGGTCGAGAGCGAGAGGCTCACGAACCCCGCGCCCAAGAAGCCGGTCGAGCCGGGTGCGCCGCCGCCGGGCGTCGAGGACGCGGGCATCAGCCGCTGGATCCCCGCCCTCGGCATCCTTCTCGTCTGGATCGCGGTCTGGTCGTTCACCAAGGGCAACAACACCTTGGCGCTGCCGGGTCGTGAGCACACCGACCTGCACCAGTCGCTGACCGACTTCAACAACCGGCTGCTCGCGGGCCGCGAGACCAACCCGGTCATGCAGTTCACCAACGGGATCTCCGACATCCTCCGCACGGTCTTCGACTGGCTGCAGCGGCTGTTCGTGCGACCCAACCTGCCCCGTCCGGTGCCCGAGATCGGGTGGCTCGGCATCGTGGCCGTCGCCACCTGGGTCGGATACGCGATCGCCAGCTGGCGGATCGCCCTGCTGGTCCTGGTGTCCTTCCTCTCCTTCGGCGTCTTCGGCTACTGGGAGGACTCGCTCGACCTGCTGATCGTCACCGGCATGGCCGTCGGCATCTCGCTACTGGTGGGCCTTCCGCTCGCCGTGCTCGCAGGCACGAGCGTCCGTGCCAACAAGGCGATCACGGTCGTCCTCGACTTCATGCAGACGATGCCGACCTTCGTCTACCTCGTGCCGGTGGTCCTGTTCTTCGGCATCGGCGTCGGCGGTGCCGTGGTCTCGACGCTCATCTACGCGGTCCCGCCGCTGGTGCGGATCGGCGGGTTCGGCATCCGCGAGGTGTCCACCACGACGATCGAGGCCACCGACTCGGCCGGGCAGACCTACTGGCAGCGGCTCTTCAAGGTCCAGCTGCCGATGGCCCGCAAGACGATCATCGTCGGCCTCAACCAGACCACGCTCGCGGCGCTGTCGATGGCCACCATCGCGGCCTACATCAACGGACCCGGCCTCGGGAAGCCCGTGATCAACGCGCTGGTCGCCAACGACTTCGGCAAGAGCTTCGTGCCCGGCGTGCTGATCGTGGTGATGGCCGTGATGCTCGACCGGACGACCACCGCCGCGAGCGAGCGCTCGGAGAAGGTGGCGCGCGGTGGCGGCGGGAACCTCCGCGTGCGCCGCATCGCCCTCGCGGCCACCGGTGTGATCGCCCTCGTCGCGGTCTTCCTGTCGCGGCGCGACCTGAGCCTGGCGGAGTTCCCGACCTACACGATCGGCAGCAAGGTCGCCGACGCGGCCGACAGCACGATGAGCGGCTTCATCGACCTCGTCGGCGGGCTCGCCGAGTCGGTGAAGAACGGGATCAGCTACGGCTTCCTCAACCCCATGCAGTCCCTGCTGGCCGAGTCGCCGTGGTGGCTCGCAGGGTTGGGCATCGTGGCCCTCGCGGTCGTGTTCGGCGGCGTGCGCGCGCTCCTGACCACAGTGGTCTGCCTGGCGGGCATCTGGTTCCTCGACCTGTGGCACGACGCAATGCTGACGCTCACCATGGTCCTGGTCGGCACCGTGCTCGTCATGGTCCTCGCCCTGGTCTTCGGCGTCTGGATGGCGCGCAACCGCTGGGTCGACATCGGCATCCGGCCGCTGCTGGACGCCGGTCAGACGATCCCGCCCTTCGTCTACCTGATCCCGGTGCTCGCGCTCTTCGGCTTCAGCCGGTTCACCGCGATCGTCGCGGGCGTCGTGTACGCCGCTCCCGCTGCGATCAAGCTCGTGGCCGACGGCGTGAAGGCGGTGTCCCCGACCACGATCGAGGCCGGCCGATCGACGGGCCAGACCACCTGGCAGGAGATCACCAAGGTGCAGCTGCCGATGGCCAAGGGCTCGCTCGTGCTGGCCACCAACCAGGGCCTGCTCTACGTCTTGTCGATGGTCGTCATCGGCGGGCTCGTCGGTGCCCAGGCGCTCGGCTACGACGTCGCGCTCGGCATCTCGCGCAGCGAGGAGTGGGGCAAGGGCGCCGCCGGCGGCCTGACCATCGTGCTGCTCGGCGTGATGCTCGACCGGATCACCCGCGCCGCCGCCGAGGTGCGCCGCGACGACGGTCCGACGACCCGCCGGGCCTTCAACGTCCGGCTCCCCATCGGTCCACCCCGATAGGGCCCACCCCAGTTTCCGCACCAATCGATCACCACATCGCACCAGCGAGGAGAAGCATCATGAGGATTGCCAGAAGTCGAGGGGCCCGGCTGGGCGCCCTCGCCGTCGTCGCCAGCGTGGCGCTCTCCGCCTGCGGGGGTGGAGGGTCCATCGACGAGCAGACCCAGGCCAACGAGGAGCAGGCCGCCGAGTCCGGCGGCGAGTGCGGCGACCTCAACATGGCGGTGAACCCGTGGGTCGGCTTCCAGGCCAGCGCGTACGTCGTCGGCACGGTGGCCGAGCAGCAGCTCGGCTGCACGGTCAACTACAAGGACCTCAAGGAGGACGTCTCCTGGCAGGGCTTCGGCACCGGCGAGGTCGACGTCGTCATCGAGGACTGGGGCCACCCCGACCTCGAGAAGAAGTTCTTCGCCGACCAGGGCGACGGCTCGGCTGAGGACTTCGGTCCCCAGGGCAACGTCGGCATCATCGGCTGGTTCGTGCCGCCGTGGCTCGCCGAGGAGCACCCCGACATCCTGGAGTGGTCGAACCTCAACAAGTACGCCAAGGAGTTCGCCACCTCGGAGTCGGGCGGCCAGGGCCAGTTCATCGGCGCCGACCCGTCCTACGTCCAGTTCGACGAGGCGATCGTCAGCAACCTCGACCTCGACTTCAAGGTCGTCTTCTCCGGCTCCGAGGCCGCCTCCATCGAGGCGTTCCGCAAGGCCGAGGAGAACAAGGAGTGGGTCATCGGCTACTGGTACGAGCCGCAGTACTTCAACGCCGAGGTCGCGATGCAGCGCGTCGCCCTGCCGGCGTACGAGGACGGCTGCCAGGACGACCCGCAGACGGTCGCCTGCGACTACCCCGAGACCGAGCTGAAGAAGATCGTCGGCTCCGACTGGGCGGCCAGCGACTCCACGGCCGTCTCGCTCGTCCAGAACTTCGAGTGGACCAACGAGGACCAGAACGTCGTCGCCGGCTACATCGCGAGCGACGGCATGTCGCCCGAGGAGGCCGCGGCGAAGTGGATCGAGGAGAACCAGGACAAGGTCGACGCCTGGCTCGAGTGATCGCGTAGGCCGTCGCCCCTGACCATCTTGCCGCCGGCGGGGGCGACGGCGTACATTCGCTGACGTCGCACATCACGCAACACGTTGCATGATACGCAACACCGAAACACCACTCCCCGCCCGGCCCAGGAGGCACCCCCCATGGCAGAGGTCCCCGCGACCGCCGACGTCGTCGTCATCGGAGCCGGCATCGTCGGCAACAGCCTCGTGCACCACCTCACCCGCCTCGGGTGGAAGAACGTGGTGCAGATCGACAAGGGGGCGCTGCCCAACCCGGGCGGCTCGACCGGCCACGCCTCCAACTTCATCTTCACCGTCGACCACTCGCGCGAGATCACCGACATCACGCTCGACTCGGTCGCGCAGTACAAGGAGATGGGCGTCTTCACCGAGTCCGGCGGCTTCGAGATCGCCCGCACCGAGGAGCGGATGGAGGAGCTGCGCCGCCGCATGTCGAGCGCGAAGGCGTGGGGCATCGAGGCCGAGCTGGTCAGCCCCGCGTTCGTGAAGGAGAAGGTCCCCTTCATCGAGGAGGACCAGTTCATCGGCGCCTTCTGGACCCCTGGCGTCGGGGTGGTCGACTCGCTGCGCGCCGGCACGATCATGCGCGAGCGGGCCCTCGCGACCGGTGAGCTGACGGTCGTGCCGACCGTCGAGGTCATCGGCTTGGACACCGAGGACGGCCCCCACGGCACGCGCCGCATCACCCGCGTGCGTACGACGGGGGGCGACATCGAGGCGAAGACCGTCGTCATCGCCGCCGGCGTCTGGAGCCCGAAGCTCGGCGACATGGCCGGCATCAGCATCCCGCTGACCCCCGCGGTCCACCAGATGATCAGCGTCGGGCCCTGCCCGCAGCTGGCCGGGACCGAGGGCGAGATCTCGTTCCCGATCGTCCGCGACATGGACACCTTCTGCTACGAGCGCCAGCACGGCGCCGACATGGAGGTCGGCTCGTACGCCCACCGCGCGATCCTCCACGAGCCCGAGGACATTCCCTCGATCGAGCAGGCGAAGCTGTCGCCGACCGAGATGCCCTTCACCGAGGACGACTTCGACCCGCAGCTCGAGCAGGCCTACGAGCTGATGCCGGAGCTGCTCGGCGCCGAGGGCGCGGAGATGCGCTACGCCATCAACGGCCTGCTGTCGCTCACCTGCGACGGCAACCCGATCCTGGGCGAGAGCGAGGTGGGCGGGCTCTGGACCGCCTCGGCCGTCTGGATCAAGGAAGGCCCCGGCGTCGGTCGCGCGGTCGCGGAGTGGATGACCCACGGCCACTCCGAGATCGACCTGCACCACAGCGACATCGCGCGCTTCCACCAGCACCAGAAGCGGCGCGAGCACACCCGGCTGCGCACCACCGAGTCGTTCATCAAGACCTACGGGATCATCCACCCGGCCGAGCAGTACGAGTCCGACCGCGACCAGCGGCTCGCGCCGATGCACGACTCGCAGGCCAAGCTCGGGGCGGTGTTCTTCGAGACCGCCGGCTGGGAGCGGCCGTTCTGGTACGAGTCCAACGCCGCGCTGCTCGAGGAGTACGGCGACGCCGTGATGCCGCGCGAGCACGAGTGGGACTCGCGCTGGTGGAGCCCGATCATCAACGCCGAGCACCTCCGGATGCGCGAGGCCGCCGCCGTGATCGACCTGTCGGCGTTCTGCATCTTCGACATCGAGGGACCCGAGGCGCTGGACGTCGTCCAGGGCACCTGCGTGGCGCAGTGCGACGTCGCCGTCGGCAAGGTCATCTACACGCCCGTCCTCGACGCAAAGGGCGGCTTCCGCTCCGACCTCACGGTGATGCGGCTCGGCGACGACCACTTCCGCGTGGTCACCGGCGGCGCCCACGGCATGGCCGACCGCGCCTGGTTCTCCGGCCACCTGCCCGAGGCCGGCACCACCACCCTGACCGACCTCACGGACGACGTCTCGACGATCGGCATCTGGGGTCCACGCGCCCGCGACATCCTCTCCTCGCTGACCTCCGCCGACGTCTCAGACGGCGGCTTCGGGTTCCTGTCCTGCCGCGAGGTCGACGTCCAAGGCATCACCGTGCTGGCGTCGCGCATCTCGTACGTCGGCGAGCTCGGCTGGGAGCTCTACGTCCCGATGTCGCAGGCGGCCGACCTGTGGGAGGCGCTGCTCGAGGCGGGCGCTCCGCACGGAGCGGTCCCGGCCGGCATCGGTGTGTACGGCACGACCGGTCGCATCGAGAAGGGCTACCGCGCCTACGGCGCCGAGCTCGACGGCGAGCGCAGCATCATGGAGGCCGGCATGCAGCGGCCCAAGGTGAAGGCGGCCGACTTCGTCGGCAAGGAGGCATACCTCGCCCAGCGGGAGGCGTCCTTGCAGACGGTGCTGTGCACGCTGACCGTCGACGACCACACGTCCGCGTCCGGGGTGAAACGCTACATGCTCGGCGGCGAGCCGATCCTGACCCGCGAGGGCGGTGCGCTCACCGACGGCCACGGCCACCACCCGTACGTCACCAGCGCGGGCTCCGCGCCGTCGCTCGGCAAGCACGTGCTGCTCGCCTACCTCCCGCCCGAGCAGGCCGTCATCGGCACCGAGCTCGCCGTGTCCTACATGGAGGAGCTCTACCCGGTCACCGTCGGCTCGATCGACGCCACCCCGCTCCTCGACCCGACCAACGAGCGCATCAGATGACGAACCCGCTGGTCTGCGTCAAGCGCGTCGTCGACTCCTCGAGCGAGGTCGTCCTGACCGAGGACGGCCAGGGCGTCGACGGCCGCTTCGCGGGCTTCACCATGAGCGCCCACGAGGAGTGCGCCGTCGAGATCGCCGTCCAGGTGGCCGCCGCCGAGGGCGGCACGGCCACGGTCATGACCCTCGGTGACGCCGACGCGGTCGAGCAGCTCCGCGCCGCGCTCGCCGTCGGGTGCACCGCCGCGACCCACGTCGTGGCCGAGTCGCAGACCTACGGCCCCGCCGACGTCGCCCGGGAGATCGCCGCGGTCGTACGCGACCACGAGGCGGCCGGCACGCCCCACCAGCTCGTGCTGCTGGGCAACGACGCCGCCGACAGCGGCGACTTCCAGGTCGGGATCCGGCTGGCGTACGAGCTCGGCTGGCCGGTCGTCAACGGCGTCAGCTCCGTGTCGGTGTCGGGGGGCGAGGTCACCGCCAACGGCTCCGGACCGGACGGCCACGAGACCTTCCGGCTGCCGCTGCCCGCGGTGGTGACCGTGCTCGAGGGCGGGGTCGAGCCGCGCTACCCGTCCGTGCCCGGCCGGATGAAGGCCAAGAAGGTCCCGATCGAGGAGCGCCAGCCCGCGGCCGCTCCCGTTGGCCCGTCCCGCGTACGCCTCGTGCTCCCGCCGCCGTCGCCCTCGACCGTCCAGGTCCTCGGTGAGGGCGCCGCCGCCGCACCCGCGGTGGTCGACCTCTTCGAGCAGCTGGGGGTGCTGGCCCGATGATCCTCGTCCTGGTCGAGGTCTCGCCCGCGGGCGAGGCCGTCGAGACCTCCCGCGAAGCCGTCACGCTCGCCCGCGAGCTGTCCGCCGCCGGCGGCGGGGTGCCGATCGACGCGGTCGTGGTCGGCACGCCCCACGACGCCCTCGTCGGCGTGCTCGCCTCCTACGGCGTCCGGCGCGTGCACGCCCTCACCGGGTCGGCGTACGACTCCTTCGCCGGCGCCGCGTGGGCCGCGGGGTTGCTCGACGTCCGCGAGCGGGCGGGATCGGTCGTCGTGATGGCCGCCGGCACGCCCCGCGGCAACGAGGTGCTCGCCCACGTCGGCGCCCGGACCGGGGTGCCGATGGCAGCCAACGTGATCTCCTTCGGCGGGCTGTCGCCGTTCACCGTGACCCGGCAGGTCGTCGGTGGCGCAGCGCTCGAGGAGATGCGGCTGTCACAGCGACCGGCGATCTTCACCGTCGCGGGGCACGCCGTGCAGGCCGCCCCCGCGGACGCCGCCGGTGCGGGTGAGCTGGTGGTCGAGAAGCCCGACATCGCCGACGCGGACCTGGTGGCACGGGTCGTCTCGACCGACGAGCCCGAGCCCGACCTGTCGGGCGCCCTCAAGTCAGCGCGCGTCGTCGTCGGCGCCGGTCGCGGCGCCGGCTCGGCCGACGGCTTCGGCGACCTGTTGGAGCTGGCCGAGCTCCTGGACGCCCCGCTCGGGGTCTCCCGCGTCGTGACGTCCCTGGGCTGGCGGCCGCACCACGAGCAGGTCGGCCAGACCGGCAGCCGGATCTCGCCCGACCTCTACATCCCGTGCGGCATCAGCGGCGCCATCCAGCACTGGGCGGGGTGCAGCACCGCGAAGGCGATCCTGGCCATCAACACCGACCCGGACGCCCCGATGGTCACCAAGGCGACCCACGCCGTGATCGGCGACCTGCACGAGGTCATCCCGGCGATCAACGCCGAGATCCGCCGCCGTCGCGCCTGACCTCACATCTGCCGCGCCTCACCCCTAGGTTGAGTGACGATCGTCGCACCAGGGCGTAACCTCACGCCCACTTGTCCGTTGCTCTACTGAGCAGTAGCGACTGGGAGGAAGGGGCGACGTACATGGGCGTGGAAATCGTGGTCAACGACCTCTCGAAGTCGTTCGGCAAGCAGCTGATCTGGGGCGACGTGAGCCTCACGATCCCGGCGGGGGAGATCTGCGTGATGCTCGGCCCGTCCGGCACGGGCAAGTCGGTCTTCCTCAAGACCCTCATCGGCCTGCTCAAGCCCGACAAGGGCTCGATCCTCATCGAGGGCACCGACATCGCGAGCTGCTCCGAGCGCGACCTCTACGAGATCCGCAAGCTCTTCGGCGTGCTGTTCCAGGACGGCGCCATGTTCGGCTCGATGAACCTCTACGACAACGTCGCCTTCCCGCTGCGCGAGCACACGAAGAAGAGCGAGTCCGAGGTCCGCGCGATCGTCATGGAGAAGATGGACCTCGTCGGCCTCCTGGGCGCCGAGGACAAGCTCCCCGGTGAGATCTCCGGCGGCATGCGCAAGCGCGCCGGCCTGGCCCGCGCCCTCGTGCTCGACCCGGAGATCGTCCTGTTCGACGAGCCCGACTCCGGCCTCGACCCCGTGCGCACGGCGTTCCTCAACCAGCTCATCATCGACCTCAACGCCCAGATCGACGCGACCTTCCTGATCGTCACCCACGACGTCAACACCGCCCGTACGGTGCCCGACAACATCGGCCTGCTCTACCACCGCCACCTGGCGATGTTCGGTCCGCGCGAGCAGCTGCTGAGCTCGGAGGAGCCGGTCGTCCGGCAGTTCCTCAACGCGCAGCGTGTGGGGCCGATCGGCATGTCGGAGGAGAAGGACGCCGACGAGCTCGCCTCCGAGGAGGGCCAGGAGCTGCCCCCGCTGCCCCCCATCCCGCTGCAGCAGGAGCCGTCCAACGGGATCCCGCGCCGCAGCCAGCGCCCGCCGGGCGAGTGGTGCAAGGAGCACGGCATCACGCCGCCGCCCGGATCGTTCGAGACCAGCAACGCCGGCCTGGCCCCGGGAGCCTGACGACCAGTGGCCACCTCCATGTCCTCGCGCGCGCTCGCGCCCCTCAGTGTCGCGGGCAACCTCTTCGCCTTCGCCCTCGACGTGTTCCGGGGGCTCTTCCGGCGACCGTTCCAGCTGCGCGAGTTCATCCAGCAGGCGTGGTTCATCGCCTCGGTCACGATCGTGCCCACGGCGCTCGTGGCCATCCCGTTCGGTGCGGTCATCGCGCTGCAGGTCGGTGGCCTCATCAAGCAGTTCGGCGCGCAGTCGTTCACCGGCTCCGCCTCGGTGCTCGCGGTGATCCAGCAGGCGGCGCCCATCGGTACGGCCCTCCTGATCGCCGGCGCCGGCGGCTCGGCGATCGCCGCCGACCTCGGTGCCCGCAAGATCCGTGAAGAGCTCGACGCGATGATGGTGCTGGGCATCGACCCGATCCAGCGCCTGGTCGTGCCGCGCGTCCTGGCGTGCATGCTCGTCGCGTTCTTCCTCAACGGCATGGTCAGCGTCGTGGGCGTGACCGGCGGCTACGTCTTCAACGTGATCCTGCAGGACGGCACCCCCGGCGCCTACCTGGCCAGCTTCACCGCGCTCGCGCAGCTCCCCGACCTCTGGATCGGCCTCATCAAGGCGCTCGTGTTCGGCCTGATCGCGGCGATCGTGGCGTCCTACAAGGGCATGAACGCCAACGGCGGGCCGAAGGGCGTGGGTGACGCGGTGAACGAGTCCGTGGTCATCACGTTCCTGCTGCTCTTCGTGGCCAACTTCGTGCTGAGCCTGATCTACCTCCAGATCATCCCCCCGAAGGGCGGCTGACCATGGCCTTCAAGCCCCTCTCCTCGCTCGACACCCTCGGCGGACAGCTCGCCTTCCACCTCGGGGTGCTCAAGGCCGTGCCCCGCTCGGTCAGCCGCTACCCGCGCGAGATCCTGCGGATCCTGGCCGAGGTGACCCTCGGCACCGGCGCGCTCGCCGTCATCGGCGGCACGGTCGGCGTCATCATCGGCATGACCTTCTTCACCGGTGCCCAGGTGGGCCTCTCCGGCTACGCCGCGCTCAACCAGCTCGGCACCGCGGCCTTCTCGGGCTTCGTCTCGGCCTACTTCAACACCCGCGAGATCGCTCCGCTGGTCGCCGGCATCGCCCTGGCCGCCACGGTCGGCTGCGGCTTCACCGCCCAGCTCGGCGCCATGCGCATCTCCGAGGAGGTCGACGCCCTCGAGGTGATGGCGATCCCGTCGATGCCGTTCCTGGTCGCCACCCGCGTGGTCGGCGGCCTGATCGCGATCATCCCGCTCTACGTCGTCGGCCTGCTGTCGTCGTACTTCGCGAGCAGGCTCGTGGTGACCCAGTTCTACGGCCAGTCGCCCGGCACGTACGACCACTACTTCAACGCGTTCCTGCCGCCGGGCGACGTGCTGTGGTCGTTCGGCAAGGTCCTGGTCTTCGCCGTCACGGTCATCCTGATCCACTGCTACCACGGCTACAACGCCTCCGGCGGTCCGGCCGGCGTGGGCGTCGCCGTGGGCCGGGCCGTGCGCTCGAGCATCGTCGCGATCAACGTGCTCGACCTGCTGCTCTCCATGGCCATCTGGGGCACCTCCACCACCGTGCGACTGGCGGGGTGAGGCCGACATGAAGCTCAAGGCACTCGGCATCATCTTCCTGACCCTCATGCTGGCCTCGGTGTGGCTCACCTACGGCGTGTTCACCAAGAAGTTCACCGACTACGACGAGGTGACGGTCAAGGCCTCCAAGATCGGGCTGCAGCTCCCGATGCGGGCGGACGTGAAGATCAAGGGCGTCATCGTCGGCGAGGTGCTCGACTACGAGCCGACCGTCGAGGGCGCCGACATCACGCTCGGCCTCTACCAGGACCGCACCACGGACATCCCCGAGAACGTGACCGCCTCGATCCTGCCCAAGACGCTGTTCGGTGAGAAGTTCGTGTCGCTGATCATCCCCGAGGGGGGCTCGTCCGGCCAGACGATCGCCGCCGGCGACGTGATCGAGCGCACCAACCTCTCGATCGAGGTCGAGCAGGTGCTCAGCGATCTCTACCCGCTCCTGCGCGCGGTGCAGCCGGCCGACCTCAACACCACCCTCAACGCGGTCGCGACCGCGCTCGAGGGCCGCGGCGACCAGCTCGGCGAGAGCATCGAGACGCTCGACCGCTACCTGGTCCGCTTCAACCCCGAGCTCCCGGGCCTGATCGAGGACCTGCGCCTGACCGCCGACGTCTCCGACACGTACGCCGACGTGCTGCCCGAGGTCGCGACGATCCTGCGCAACACGATCACCACGACCACGACGCTCGAGGACCGCGAGGAGAAGCTCAAGGCGCTCTTCAACGACGTCTCGAAGTTCTCGGCCGTCGCCGAGCGGTTCACCCGCGCCAACGGTGACAACCTCGTACGCCTCGGCGAGCTGGGTGCCGCGCAGCTCGAGGTGTTCGCGAAGTACGCGCCGGAGTACCCCTGCCTGCTCGGCGGCATCGTCGGCGCCGGCAAGCTCCAGGCCGAGGCGTTCCGCGGCTTCACGCTGCACATCGTGCTGGAGACCCTGCCCAACCAGCCGCGCGCCTACGGACCGCAGGACGTCCCCGTCTACGGGGCGAAGAACGGTCCCTACTGCGGCACCCTGCCCAACCCTCCTTTCACCCAGGCCAACCCGTTCAACGCCCAGCCCGACTTCGTCGACGGGGTCGACTCGCCGACGGGCAAGGGCACCAGCCGGGTCGGACCGGGCTGGTCCGGCACGGGCGCGGGCTATGCCGGCGGACGCGACGAGTCGGCGCTCCTCAAGGCCCTCCTCGCGCCCGGGCTCGGCGTCAGCAAGGACGACGTACCCGACCTGGGCGTGCTGCTGGTCGGGCCGATGGCACGCGGGGCGGAGGTGTCGCTGCGATGAGCCCGATCCTCGACAAGAAGACCTCCATCGACCTGGTGAAGCTCCTGGTGTTCGTCGTCGTGACCTCGCTCGCCACCACGGTCCTGGTCGTCACGATCGGCAACCTCAGCTTCGGCGACTCCCGCGACTACAAGGCCGAGTTCACCGACGCGACCGGGGTCAACAAGGGTGACGACATCCGGGTCGCCGGCGTCCGCGTCGGCACCGTGGACAAGGTCGAGATCATCGACCGCACCCGCGCCCTCATCAGCTTCACCGTCGCCGAGGGCACGTCGGTCAACGGCGGCACCAACGCCTCCATCCGCTACCGCAACCTCGTGGGACAGCGCTACATCTCGCTCACCCAGGAGGTCGGCGACACCCAGCGGCTGCCGTCCGGCACGACCATCCCGGTCTCCCGCACCCGGCCCGCCCTGGACCTGACCGTGCTCTTCAACGGCTTCAAGCCGCTCTTCCAGGCGCTGTCGCCGGATGACGTCAACCAGCTGTCCTACGAGCTGATCCAGGTCTTCCAGGGCGAGGGCGGCACCCTCGAGGGACTGCTCGCCCACACCGCGTCGGTGACCTCGACGCTGGCCGACCGGGACGAGGTGATCGGCGACCTGATCGACAACCTGTCGCTCGTCCTCGACCACGTGGCCGACCGCGACGAGCAGCTCACCCGGCTCATCCAGTCGTTCCGGACCCTGGTCGGCGGCCTGAAGAAGGACCGCAATGCCATCCTCGGTTCGCTCGAGGACGTCTCCGCCCTGTCGGTCGAGACGGCGTCCCTCGTCGACGGCATCCGCGAGCCGTTCGTGAAGGACATCAAGGAGCTGCGGACCGTGGCCGGCAACATCGACAAGAACAAGGCCGAGCTCGACCGGGCACTGCAGGTTCTGCCGATCAAGCTGGACAAGATCGGTCGCACCGCGATCTACGGCTCGTTCTTCAACTTCTACCTCTGCGAGTTCCAGGGCCGGGTCAACCTGCCCGGTGGGGTCTCGCTGCCGGTCAAGTACAGCACCGGCTCCGACAGGTGTGATCTCGGATGAAACCCTTCAGGGAGCGCAACCCCGTCCTCGTGGGCGCCGTGAGCCTTGCCATCCTGGCGGTGCTCCTCGTCGCGGCCCTGCGCGCCGACGACCTGCCGATCATCGGCGGGGGCGACACCTATCACGCGATGTTCACCGAGGCCGGTGGCCTCAAGCCCAACGACGAGGTGCGGATCGCCGGCGTCCGGGTCGGCAAGGTCAACTCGATCGAGCTCGACCAGGACCAGGTGAAGGTGACCTTCAAGGTCGACGAGGCCGCAGACTTCGGCACCGACACGCGGGCCGCCATCAAGGTCAAGACGATCCTCGGCTCGATGTTCCTCGCCCTGGAGCCGGCTGGCGGCGGCCAGCTCGACGAGAACGGCACCATCCCCGCCGCGCGTACGTCGTCTCCCTTCGACGTGGTCGAGGCCTTCGAGGGCCTGGCGTCCACCTCCGAGCAGATCGACACCGACCAGCTCGCCGAGTCGCTGACCACGATGGCCGACCTCACCCGCAACACCCCCGACGAGTTCCGCGGCGCGCTGTCCGGCCTGAGCCGGCTGTCGGCCAACGTGGCCGAGAAGGACGAGCAGCTCAACTCGCTGCTCGTCAACCTCCAACGGGTGTCCACCGTGCTCGACGAGCGCGACCAGGACATCATCGCGCTGATGGAGGACGGCGACGTGCTCTTCCGCGCGCTCGTC
This sequence comes from Nocardioides zhouii, assembly GCF_004137345.1. Taxonomy (GTDB): domain Bacteria; phylum Actinomycetota; class Actinomycetes; order Propionibacteriales; family Nocardioidaceae; genus Nocardioides; species Nocardioides zhouii. The sequence goes on along the minus strand of NZ_SDWV01000002.1, from coordinate 53,976 downwards.
GCCCGTCGCGACGCCGTCCACGAGCTGCTGGTGTCCACCACGACACTCTCGAAGGAGCTGACGGCGCTGATCCGGGAGTCGCGCGAGGATCTCGCGCCGGCCCTGGCGCACCTGGAGAACGTGGTCGCGGTCCTCAACAAGAACGAGGACAACCTCGACAGCAGCCTGCGGCTGATGGCGCCGTTCTACCGCGTCTTCGCCAACACGCTCGGCACCGGTCCGTGGTTCGACACCTGGATCTCCAACTTCCCTCCCGTTCCGCAGGTGGGCTGACCCATGGACCTCGTGAAGCGATTCCTCGTCCCCCTCATCGTGCTGCTCTTCGTGGTGGCGGCCGCCGTCAGCGTTTTCGGCGGCGACAGCTCCAAGACCGTCGTCGCGCACTTCCCGCGCGCCATCTCGGTCTACGAGGGCAGCGACGTCCGCGTGCTCGGCGTGCCGGTCGGCACCGTGACCAAGGTCGAGCCGACGGGCACCGACGTCACGGTCACCATGGCGTACGACGACTCGGTGCGGCTGCCGGGCGACGCCAAGGCCGTGATCATCGCGCCGTCCGTCGTCGGCGACCGCTACGTCCAGCTGACGCCGGCGTACTCCGGCACCGGTGACGTGCTCACCGACGGCGCCGAGCTGAGCACCGACGAGACCTCGCAGCCGCTCGAGCTCGACCAGATCTACGAGAGCCTCGACCGGCTCAACGTGGCCCTCGGGCCGCGTGGCGCCAACAAGACCGGCGCGCTGTCCGACCTGCTGTCCGTGACCGCCGACAACTTCGGGGGCCAGGGCACGACGTTCCGCCAGACCATCAAGGACTTCTCCCGGCTCAGCGCCACTCTGGCCGGCAACAAGGAGGAGCTCTTCGGCTCGGTCCAGGCGCTCGAGGGCTTCGTCAAGACGCTCGCCGACAACGACCAGACCGTGCGGCAGTTCAACCAGTCCCTGGCTGACGTCTCGACCATGCTCGAGGGTGAGCGCGAGGAGCTGGTCGCCGCGACCAAGAACCTGTCGGTCGCGCTGACCGAGGTGAAGGGCTTCGTGGAGGAGAACAAGGACTCGTTGAGCCGCAACATCACCGGCCTCAACCGGGTGTCCAAGGTGCTCGTACGCCAGCGCGCGGCGCTCGACGAGATCCTGCACGTGGCGCCAGCGGCCCTCAACAACCTCGGCCTGACCTACAACCCGCAGGCCGGCACGCTCGACACCCGCGCCAACTTCGGAGAGACCATCAACCAGCTCGAGGCGGACCCCGCCGCGCTCCTCTGCGGCTTCGTCGGCCAGGTCGAGCGGTCGGGACAGGCGTGCGACCAGATCACGCAGCTGCTCGGCCGGAGTCGCCCCGGCGCGCTCGGCAAGGCCGAGGTCCTGCCCGCCCAGGACGTGTTCGACCCCACTCTGGGTGGACTCGTGGAGGTGGAGCGGTGAAGCGGCTGAAGGCGCTCGCGATGGCCGGAGCGGCCGCGCTGGCCCTGTCATCGTGCGACGCCAGCGTCTACTCCCTGCCGCTTCCCGGCGGGCCCGACGTCGGCGAGAACCCGATGACGATCAAGGTGGAGTTCGCCGACGTCCTCGACCTCGTCCCGCAGTCGACGGTCAAGGTCAACGACATCAGCGTCGGCAAGGTGACCGCGATCGACCTCGAGGGCTACCAGGCCCTCGTCACCCTCGAGATGCGCCGCGACGTCGAGCTGCCCGACAACGCGGTCGCCGAGCTGCGTCAGACCAGCCTCCTCGGTGAGAAGTTCGTCGAGCTCAGTGCGCCCGACCAGGGTGCCAGCGCCAACGCGCTGGCCGATGGCGACAAGATCCCGATCGAGCGCGCCGGCCGCAACCCCGAGGTCGAGGAGGTGCTCGGCGCCCTGAGCCTGCTGCTCAACGGCGGCGGTGTCGCCCAGCTCAAGACCATCACCCAGGAGCTCAACCTGGCCCTCGAGGGTCGTGAGGACTCGGCGAGGTCGGTGCTCGAGCAGCTCCGCGTGTTCACCGGTCAGCTCGACGAGAACAAGGCCGACATCGTCGACGCGATCGAGTCGCTCAACCGGCTGGCGATCGCCGCCGAGAAGCAGCTCCCGACGATCGACGCGGCCCTCGAGGAGCTGCCCAGCGCCCTTGACTCGATCGACCGCCAGCGCGACGACCTCGTCGAGATGCTGACGGCGCTGGATCAGCTCTCCTCCGTCGCCGTCGACGTGATCGCGAGGTCCAAGGGCGCCACGATCACCTCGCTCGAGCGGCTCGATCCGGTGCTGACACAGCTCGCTGCGTCCGGGGACGACTTCACCAACGCCTTCAACGTCTTCCTGACCTACCCGTTCGTCGACGAGGTGGTCGGTCGCGACCCCCAGGTGGCGCGCAACCTGCACATGGGCGACTACACGAACCTCTCGATCACCCTCGACGTCGACGTCGCGGGAGGAGCCGGTGCGACCCCGTCGCTGCCGACCAACCTCCCGACGGTCATCGACCCGACGGTCATCGTCAACGACGTGCTGGCCTGCCTCCAGAGCGGCTCGCTCACGAGCGAGGCGTGCAAGAAGGTGCTGGCCAACGCACAGAAGCTGCTCCAGCTGCGCGAGGAGTGCGCCAAGCCGGAGAACACTGACAAGGACGTGTGCCGCGAGCTCAACCAGATCCCCGGACTGCCGTCGCCGCCGGTCCCGGTCCCGACCACCGTCATCCCGACGACGGCGATCCCGACCACGCTCCCGCCGTTGCCCACGCTCGGTGCCCCGACGGGACTCGGCCGGGCCGGTGTCGCCGAGCGGCCGCGACGTGGGGGGCTTACCGTGCGTGACCTGATGGACGTCTACGACCCGGCGCTCGTCAGCCTGCTCCTGCCTGGGGTGGTGCAGCGATGATCACCCGTCGCACCAAGGTGCAGCTGCTCGTCTTCGCGCTGATCACGTTGATCGGCGTCAGCTTCGTGGGCGCCCGCTATGCCCGGCTGGACCGGGTGTTCCTCGACCAGAGCTACACCGTGGTCGCCCACTTCGCCGACTCGGGCGGCGCGTTCGCCGGCGCCGAGGTGTCCTACCGCGGCGTCCGCATCGGCCAGGTCGAGAAGCTGGTGCTGACCGCCGACGGCGTCGACGTGGTGCTCGACATCGACAACGAGTTCGACGACATCCCCGCCGACGCGCGCGCCCTCGTCGGCAACCGCTCGGCGGTCGGCGAGCAGTACGTCGAGCTGCAGCCGCAGAGCAACGCGAAGCCATTCCTCGACGACGGCTCCGAGATCGCGCTCGACCGTACGGCCGTGCCGATCTCCACCGACACGCTGCTCACCCACCTCGACGAGACGGTGCGCAGCGTCGACGGGGACGACCTCCGCACGGTGACGTCCGAGTTCGGCCTGGCCTTCAACGACGCCGGCGGCGACCTGCAGACGATCCTCGACAGCAGCAACTCCTTCATCACCACCGCCGAGGCGAACTTCGACGTCACGGTCGACCTCATCCGCGACGGCAACACCGTCCTCAACGGCCAGATCGACTCCGAGAGCGCGTTCCGCCGGTTCGCGCGCGACCTGTCCGCCTTCTCCACGACTGTGGCCAACCACGACGAGGACCTGCGCACCCTCATCGAGGACGGCTCGCTCGGGGCCAACGAGCTGCGGGTCTTCCTCGAGGACAACGAGGTCGAGCTCGGCGAGCTCATCAACAACCTCGTCACCACCGGCGAGGTCGTGGTCAAGCACCTCGACGGCATCGAGCAGCTGCTCGTGATCTACCCCTACGTGGTCGAGGGCGGCTACACCGTCGTGTCGAAGACGCCGTCGACCGGCCTGTACGACGCCCACTTCGGGATGATCCTGACCAACGAGCCGCACCCTTGCCTGGCCGGCTACGAGGGCACCGACCGCCGCTCGCCGCTCGACGGCAGCAACCGGCCGATGAAGGAGGACACCCGCTGCACGGCTCCCGCCTCGGAGACCAACGCCCGTGGTGCCCAGAACATCCAGGCGCCGCGGCCCGCGACCGGCTGGGGTCCGGCGGACTTCGCGTACGACCCCGAGACCGGGAACGTGACGTCCGACCCCGTCGAGATCCAGCGCCTCGAGCGTGGCGGTAGCGTGGCCCCTCGCAGCCTGGGAGAGGAGACGTGGAAGTGGCTCTACCTCCAGCCCCTGCTGACACGCGACTGACTCCTCGGATCCGGGTCGCGGTCGCTGCCTCGCTGGCGCTGGTCGTGGCCGCCTGCGTCGCGCTCCTCATCTGGATGTCCGTGAGCGGACGCGCGTCCGCCGATGGTGGCCTCGACCAGCCCGACGAGCGCGAGCAGGTGATGAGCCTGACCGACCAGTTCGTGAAGCGGCTCGGCACCTACAGCCCCGACATGATCGACGACTCCGGCCAGATGCCCGACTACCGCGAGCAGGTCCGCGAGGTCATCACGCCCAAGTTCGCCGCGGACTTCGACAAGGAGGTCGCGACGGCCGAGCAGCTCGTCGCCCAGGGCGGCATCACGCGCACGGCCGACGTGTTCGCGACCGCAGTGTCCTCGATCGACGACGACTCCGCACGGGTCCTGGTGGCCGGTGCCTTCACCGACAGGTACGAGCAGGGGTCGGACGACGAGTCGCAGACGGTCGACCAGGAGCCGCTGCCGTTCCGCTTCACCGTCGACCTGGTGATGATCGACGGTGAGTGGCTCGTCGACGACTTCTCACCCGTCACCGGCGCCGACGAGCAGCCGCCTGCCGACGGGGGAGTCACGCCGTGAGCGACGCCCCCACCTGGTACGACGTCCTCGACGTCCCCCGCGACGCCTCGACCGAGGAGATCCGGGCGGCCTGGAGGTCCCAGGTCGCCGACCTCGACCCCGGCGACCGGCGCTTCGACGCGCTCAACCGGGCCGCGAAGGTCCTGCTCGACCCCGACGCGCGGGAGGCGTACGACCTCCAGCACCCGGCGTTCACCGGGACCGAGGAGGAGCCGGCCACGGACGAGCCTCCGGTCGCGACACACACCGTGCCCGGGCTCACCGACGTCGAGGCCGAGCGCACGACGGAGCCCGCCGGTGCCTCACCCGCCACCCGCACGGTCCCCGGCTGGCTGCTGGCGGGCCTCGCGGTCGTGGCGGCCGGCCTGGTGGCGGCGACGCTGTGGATGTGGATCGCCGGCGACGACGCGGGCGACGACTCCGCGGCGCGGCAGGCCCAGGTGGCGGCCGAGCGTGCCGTCGTGCCCGTGCTGTCCTACGACTACGAGACCCTCGCCGAGGACAAGAGCGCTGCCCAGGCGCTGATGACGGGCACCTATCGCCAGGACTACGACAAGCTCTTCACGCTGCTCGAGGAGAACGCTCCCGAGACGCAGACCAGGGTGACCACCTCCGTGATCGCCTCGGGCATCGTCAGGGCGTCGGCCGACCGGGTGCAGGTGCTCGTCTTCGTGGACCGCCCGACGACCAACAAGCTGAGCGCGGACCCTGTCGTCTACAAGGACCAGGTGACGCTGTCGATGCAGCTCGTCGACGGCGAGTGGCTCGTCGACGACATGGTCACCTCACCCGTCCAGGGCTGAGCCACGGGTCACCCAATCGGTGTGTTCCGCTTGACCCGAGGGCATCGGGAGTTCATAGTCATCCGCAACGCGTGGCGTTTTCCCTTCGGGAATTGACCCCGCGTTTGAGGCGTGTCCTCATGTGCGCTATCGTGTCCCCTTGCGCCTGCCCTCAGATGCCCGACGCCCTCCGGACGGCTGTCATGGTGGTCGGCAAGCGCCGATCACTTGCTCATTTGTGAGGACACCTCTTGGCCGCGCGCAGCTCCGCTGGTAAGCACATTCGCACCTCTTTCGCAAAGATCACCGAACCTCTCGAGGTTCCCCCCCTCATCTCGCTCCAGACGAGCAGCTTTGACTGGCTGGTCGGCGGAGAGCGCTGGGAGGACGAGGTGGCCGCCCGCAGGGCAGCCGGTGAGGACGTCTCCGAGAAGACCGGTCTCCAGGAGATCTTCGAGGAGATCTCCCCGATCGAGGACTTCTCCGAGACGATGATGTTGTCGTTCGACAACCCCGTCTTCCTCGACGAGAAGTACACCGAGGAGGAGTGCAAGGAGAAGGACTTCACCTACTCCCGGCCCCTCTACGTCTCGGCCGAGTTCATGAACCACGAGACCGGCGAGATCAAGGGCCAGACGGTCTTCATGGGCGACTTCCCCATGATGACCAAGAAGGGCACCTTCATCATCAACGGCACCGAGCGTGTCGTCGTGTCGCAGCTCGTACGCTCGCCCGGCGTCTACTTCGAGTCGTCGCCCGACAAGACCTCGGACAAGGACATCTACACCGCCAAGCTCATCCCGAGCCGTGGCGCGTGGCTGGAGTTCGAGATCGACAAGCGCGACCTGGTCGGCGTACGCCTCGACCGCAAGCGCAAGCAGAACGTCACCGTGCTGCTCAAGGCCCTCGGCTGGACGACTGACCAGATCCGCGAGGAGTTCGGCCAGTACGAGTCGATGATGCTGACCCTCGAGAAGGACAGCGTCCGCTACGAGGTCGTCCACGAGGAGCTGCAGAAGAAGGCCCGCGGCGAGGCCCCGACGGCCGAGCAGGTCAACGACGAGGTCACCCGCCTCGCGCTGCTCGACATCTACCGCAAGCTGCGCCCCGGCGAGCCGCCGACGGCCGAGGCTGCGCAGACGCTGCTGAACAACTACTACTTCAACAGCAAGCGCTACGACCTCGCGAAGGTCGGCCGCTACAAGATCAACAAGAAGCTCGGCCTCCACGAGGCGTTCGACCAGCAGACGCTCACGATCGACGACGTCGTTGCCGCGATCCGCTACGTCGTGCAGCTGCACGCCGCGGGCATCCAGGCCGACTCGCCCGACCTGATCGACGCTGCCGGCAACGTCGTCGAGGGCCCCGACGGCTCGCCCGTCAAGGTCCAGGCCGACGACATCGACCACTTCGGCAACCGCCGGATGCGCACGGTCGGCGAGCTCATCCAGAACCAGCTCCGTACGGGCCTGGCCCGCATGGAGCGCGTGGTCCGCGAGCGGATGACGACCCAGGACGTCGAGGCCATCACGCCGCAGTCCCTGATCAACATCCGTCCCGTGGTCGCGGCGCTGAAGGAGTTCTTCGGCACCTCGCAGCTCTCGCAGTTCATGGACCAGACCAACCCGATCGCGGGCCTGACGCACAAGCGTCGCCTGTCCGCGCTCGGTCCCGGTGGTCTGTCCCGTGACCGCGCCGGCATGGAGGTCCGTGACGTCCACCCGTCGCACTACGGCCGCATGTGCCCCATCGAGACCCCGGAAGGCCCGAACATCGGCCTGATCGGCTCGCTGGCTTCCTACGGTCGGATCAACCCGTTCGGCTTCGTCGAGACCCCCTACCGCCGCGTGGTCAAGGGCACCGTCACCGACGAGATCGACTACCTGACCGCCGACGACGAGGACCGCTACGTCATCGCCCAGGCCAACGCGCCGCTCGACTCCAAGATGAAGTTCGTCGAGGAGCGCGTGCTCGTACGCCAGCAGAAGGGTGAGGTCGACGCGATCCTGGCCGAGGAGGTCGACTACATGGACGTCTCGCCGCGCCAGATGGTGTCGGTCGCGACGGCCCTGATCCCGTTCCTCGAGCACGACGACGCCAACCGCGCGCTCATGGGCGCCAACATGCAGCGTCAGGCCGTCCCGCTCGTCGTCAGCGACAGCCCGCTGGTCGGCACCGGCATGGAGTACCGCGCCGCCGTCGACGCCGGCGACGTGGTCGTGGCCGACAACGCCGGTGTGGTGAAGGAGGTGTCCGCCGACGCCATCGAGACGATGAACGACGACGGCACCTACCAGACCTACAAGCTGGCCAAGTTCAAGCGCTCCAACCAGGGCACCTGCATCAACCAGCGCCCGCTGGTGAAGGCCGGGGACCGCCTCGAGGTCGGTACGCCGATCGCCGACGGTCCGTGCACCGACAACGCCGAGATGGCGCTGGGCACCAACCTGCTCGTCGCCTTCATGCCGTGGCAGGGCCACAACTACGAGGACGCGATCATCCTCAGCCAGCGCCTGGTGCAGGAGGACGTCCTCACCTCGATCCACATCGAGGAGCACGAGGTCGACGCCCGCGACACCAAGCTCGGCCCCGAGGAGATCACGCGGGACATCCCCAACGTCTCCGAGGAGGGCCTGGCCGACCTCGACGAGCGCGGCATCATCCGCATCGGCGCCGAGGTCACCACCGGTGACATCCTCGTCGGCAAGGTCACGCCCAAGGGCGAGACCGAGCTCACCCCCGAGGAGCGCCTGCTCCGCGCGATCTTCGGCGAGAAGGCGCGCGAGGTGCGCGACACCTCGATGAAGGTGCCCCACGGTGAGTCCGGCACGGTCATCGGCGTCCGCGTCTTCGACCGCGAGGACGGCGACGACCTTCCCCCCGGCGTGAACCAGCTGGTCCGCGTCTACGTCGCCCAGAAGCGCAAGATCTCGGTCGGCGACAAGCTCGCCGGACGCCACGGCAACAAGGGCGTCATCGCCAAGATCCTGCCGGTCGAGGACATGCCGTTCATGGAGGACGGCACGCCCGTCGACGTCGTGCTCAACCCGCTGGGTGTGCCGCGACGGATGAACATCGGCCAGATCCTCGAGCTCCACCTCGGCTGGCTCGCCAAGCAGGGCTGGGACATCGACCTGCACGCCGACAAGGGCTCGTCGGAGTGGAAGGACCGCCTCATCTCGATCCACGCCGAGAAGAGCGAGCCGGGCACCAAGGTCGCGACCCCGGTGTTCGACGGTGCGCGCGAGGACGAGATCACCGGCCTGCTCGGTGCCACGCTGCCCAACCGTGACGGTGAGCGGATGGTCAAGGAGGACGGCAAGGCCGCCCTCTTCGACGGTCGCTCGGGTGAGCCGTTCCCGGAGCCGGTGGCCGTGGGCTACATGTACATCCTCAAGCTCCACCACCTCGTCGACGACAAGATCCACGCTCGCTCGACCGGCCCCTACTCGATGATCACGCAGCAGCCCCTGGGCGGTAAGGCCCAGTTCGGCGGCCAGCGGTTCGGCGAGATGGAGGTCTGGGCGATGGAGGCGTACGGCGCTGCCTACGCCCTCCAGGAGCTGCTCACGATCAAGTCCGACGACGTGCCGGGCCGCGTGAAGGTCTACGAGGCGATCGTCAAGGGCGAGAACATCCCCGACTCGGGCATCCCCGAGTCGTTCAAGGTGCTCGTCAAGGAGATGCAGTCCCTCTGCCTCAACGTCGAGGTGCTGTCGCAGGACGGCTCCGCGATCGCGTTGAAGGACGCAGAGGAAGACGTCTTCCGCGCGGCCGAAGAGCTGGGCATCGACCTGTCACGGCGCGAGCCGAGCAGCGTCGAAGAAGTCTGAGGCGAGTCCCCGGGCGGCGTACGCGTCGCCCGGGGCCCCTCGGTCCCACAGCCTTATTGACTCAAACAGCAACCAAAGGAACACACCTTGCTGGACGTGAACTTCTTCGAGCAGATTCAGATCGGCCTGGCCACCGCGGACGAGATCCGCACCTGGAGCCACGGCGAGGTCAAGAAGCCGGAGACCATCAACTACCGCACGCTCAAGCCCGAGCGTGACGGCCTCTTCTGCGAGAAGATCTTCGGTCCCACCCGGGACTGGGAGTGCTACTGCGGCAAGTACAAGCGCGTGCGCTTCAAGGGCATCATCTGCGAGCGGTGTGGCGTCGAGGTCACCCGGTCCAAGGTGCGTCGCGAGCGGATGGGCCACATCGAGCTCGCCGCCCCCGTGACCCACATCTGGTACTTCAAGGGCGTCCCGTCGCGCCTGGGCTACCTCCTCGACCTGGCGCCGAAGGACCTCGAGAAGGTCATCTACTTCGCCGCCTACATGATCACCTCGGTCGACGAGGACGCGCGCCACCGCGACCAGGACTCCTTGGAGAACAAGGTCGGCCTGGAGCGCGAGCGCCTCGAGAAGCGTCGCGACACCTCCGTCGAGGACCGCGCGAAGAAGCTCGAGGAGGACCTCGCCACCCTCGAGGCCGAGGGTGCCAAGGCCGACGCCAAGCGCAAGGTGCGCGACGGTGCCGACCGCGAGATGAACCAGCTCCGGGACCGTGCCAACCGCGAGATCGCGCGGCTGGAGGAGGTCTGGGACACGTTCAAGAACCTCAAGGTGCAGGACCTGCTCGGCGACGAGCTCCTCTACCGCGAGATGAAGAACTGGTTCGGCAAGTACTTCGAGGGCTTCATGGGCGCCACGGCGATCCAGCGTCGCCTCCAGGACTTCGACGTCGAGGCCGAGGTCGAGTCGCTGCGCGACACGATCGCCAACGGCAAGGGCCAGCGCAAGGTCCGCGCGCTCAAGCGCCTCAAGGTCGTCGACGCGTTCCGCAAGACCGGCAACCAGCCCATCGGCATGGTGCTCGACGCCGTCCCGGTGATCCCGCCGGACCTGCGTCCGATGGTCCAGCTCGACGGTGGCCGCTTCGCCACCTCCGACCTGAACGACCTCTACCGCCGCGTCATCAACCGCAACAACCGCCTCAAGCGACTGCTCGACCTCGGCGCGCCCGAGATCATCGTCAACAACGAGAAGCGGATGCTGCAGGAGGCCGTCGACAGCCTCTTCGACAACGGCCGTCGTGGACGTCCGGTCACCGGGCCGGGCAACCGCCCGCTCAAGTCGCTCTCCGACATGCTCAAGGGCAAGCAGGGGCGCTTCCGCCAGAACCTGCTCGGCAAGCGCGTCGACTACTCGGGCCGCTCGGTCATCGTGTCGGGTCCGCAGCTCAAGCTGCACCAGTGCGGTCTGCCCAAGCAGATGGCGCTCGAGCTGTTCAAGCCGTTCGTGATGAAGCGCCTCGTCGACCTGTCGCACGCGCAGAACATCAAGTCCGCCAAGCGGATGGTCGAGCGTGCGCGCCCGGTCGTGTGGGACGTCCTCGAAGAGGTCATCACCGAGCACCCCGTGCTGCTCAACCGCGCGCCCACCCTGCACCGCCTCGGCATCCAGGCCTTCGAGCCGCAGCTGATCGAGGGCAAGGCCATCCAGATCCACCCGCTCGTCTGCGGCGCGTTCAACGCCGACTTCGACGGTGACCAGATGGCCGTGCACCTCCCGCTGTCCGCGGAGGCGCAGGCCGAGGCCCGCATCCTGATGCTGTCGACCAACAACATCCTGAAGCCGTCGGACGGCCGTCCGGTGACCATGCCTTCGCAGGACATGATCATCGGCCTGTTCTGGCTGACCGGTGACCGCGAGGACCTGCCCGGTGTCGGTCGCGTCTTCTCGTCACCGGCCGAGGCGATCATGGCCTACGACCGCGGCGAGATCGGGATGCAGAGCAAGGTCCGGATCCGTCTCAACGACATCGTCCCCCCGCTCGACCTCGAGCTCGGGGCCGACTGGGAGGAGCGGACCGCGATCCTGCTCGAGACGACCCTGGGTCGCGTCTACTTCAACGACACGCTCCCGGCGGACTACCCGTTCGTCAACGAGGAGGTCGGCAAGAAGCGCCTCGGTGCGATCGTGAACGACCTGGCCGAGCGCTACACCAAGGTCCAGGTCGCCGCCTCGCTCGACGCCCTCAAGGACGCCGGCTTCCACTGGGCCACGCGCTCCGGTGTGACCGTCTCGATCGACGACGTCACCACGCCGGACAGCAAGGTCGAGATCCTGAGCCGCTACGAGGCGCAGGCCGAGAAGGTCCAGACCAACTACGAGCGCGGTGTGATGACTGACGACGAGCGTCGTCAGGAGCTCATCGAGCTGTGGACCCAGGCTGCTGCCGAGGTCGGTCGTGCGATGGAGGCCAACTTCGACCGCAAGAACCCGATCTTCATGATGGTCGACTCGGGTGCCTCCGGAAACATGAACCAGATCCGGCAGGTTGCGGCCATGCGTGGTCTGGTGGCCAACCCGAAGGGCGAGATCATCCCGCGCCCGATCAAGGCCAACTTCCGCGAGGGCCTCTCGGTGCTCGAGTACTTCATCTCGACCCACGGCGCCCGCAAGGGTCTCGCCGACACCGCGCTGCGCACCGCCGACTCGGGTTACCTGACCCGTCGTCTGGTGGACGTCTCGCAGGACGTCATCATCCGTGAGGACGACTGCGGCACCGAGCGTGGACTGCCCAAGCGCATCGACGACGAGCACGTGGAGACCTCGGCGTACGCCCGGGCCTCCGCCGTCGAGATCACCCACCCGGAGACCGGCGACGTCCTCGCCGCCGCCGGTGAGGACCTCGGCGACGTGAAGATCGGTGAGCTCGTCGCGGCCGGCATCAGCGAGGTCAAGGTCCGCTCGGTCCTGACCTGTGACGCCAAGACCGGCACCTGCGCGAAGTGCTACGGCCGCTCGCTGGCCACCGGCCAGCTGGTCGACATCGGTGAGGCGGTCGGCATCATCGCCGCCCAGTCCATCGGTGAGCCCGGCACGCAGCTCACGATGCGTACGTTCCACACCGGTGGTGTGGCGTCGGCCGACGACATCACGCAGGGCCTGCCCCGCGTGGTCGAGCTCTTCGAGGCCCGCTCGCCCAAGGGTCGTACGCCGATCTCGGAGTCCGCCGGTCGCGTGAAGATCGAGGAGACCGACAAGGCTCGCGTCGTCATGGTCACCCCCGACGACGGCTCCGAGGTCCAGGAGATCCCGGTGTCGAAGCGCTCGCGCCTCAACGTCGAGGACGGCCAGCACATCGAGGTCGGTCACCACATCACGTCCGGTACGCCCGACCCGCAGGACGTGCTGCGCATCCTCGGTGTCCGCAAGGCCCAGGAGCACCTCGTGGACGAGGTTCAGGAGGTCTACCGGTCCCAAGGCGTGTCGATCCACGACAAGCACATCGAGATCATCATCCGGCAGATGCTGCGCCGCGTGACGGTCATCGAGTCCGGTGACACCAACCTGCTCCCGTCCGACCTGGTCGACCGGGTGCGGTTCGAGGAGGAGAACCGTCGCGTGGTCTCCGAGGGCGGCAAGCCGGCCTCGGGTCGCCCGGTCCTCATGGGCATCACGAAGGCGTCGCTCGCGACCGAGTCGTGGCTCTCGGCGGCCTCCTTCCAGGAGACCACCCGCGTGCTCACCGACGCCGCGATCAACGGTCGCTCCGACAGCCTCCGTGGCCTGAAGGAGAACGTGATCATCGGCAAGCTCATCCCGGCCGGCACCGGCCTGGAGCGCTACCGCAACATCCGCGTGGAGCCGACCGAGGAGGCGCGTGCCGCGGCCTACTCGGTCACCGGCTACGACTCCTACGACTACGACTTCGGTCCGTCGTCGCAGGCCGTCGCGCTGGACGACTTCGACTTCGGTTCCTACCAGAACTGAGCAAGTCACTGTCGAGCCCCGGTCCCCTTCACGGGGGGCCGGGGCTCGGCGCATTTCGGAGGATGAGGACCGGCCTGAGAGGATTCTGGGTGTGAGCCAGCCCCCCACCTCGCGCCCGACCTCGGCCGACGTCCTCGTCGTCGGAGCCGGTCCTTCCGGGTCTGCTGCGGCGGCCTGGGCGGCCCGCGCGGGGCTGGATGTCCTGCTGGTGGACGCGGCCACCTTCCCGCGCGACAAGACCTGCGGTGACGGCCTCACCCCGCGCGCGATCGGGGAGATGCAGAAGCTCGGCCTCGAGGACTGGCTGCGGGCGCACACCGTCAACCACGGCCTGCGCGCCCACGGCTTCGGCCAGACGCTGCTGCTGCCCTGGCCCGGAGGGTCCCTGCCCGACTGGGGCTCCGCGGTCGCCCGCACCGAGCTCGACGACCACCTGCGCACGGTGGCCATCGAGAGCGGGGCCCGTGCCATCGACGGCACCCGCGCGGTCGGCGTACGTCGTGACGGCGAGCGGGTCGCGTCAGTCGAGCTCCGCGACGCCGATGGCTCCTACGAGGTCGCCTGCCAGTGGCTGGTCGGCGCCGACGGCGTCAGGTCGCCGCTGGGCAAGCTCCTGGGCCGCGAGTGGCACCGCGACACCGTGTACGCCGTCGCCGGCCGCGCGTACGTCGACTCCGACCAGTCGGACGACCCGTGGATCAGCTCGCACCTCGAGCTCCGCGACGAGCAGGGCGACCTGGTCTCGGGCTACGGCTGGATCTTCCCGCTCGGCGACGGGACGGTGAACCTCGGCGCGGGCACGCTCGCCACCAGCAGGCGGCCCGCCGAGGTCGCGATCAAGCCTCTCATGCAGACCTACGCCAACACGATCGGCAAGGACTTCGGCCTCGCAGGCTCGCTGCGGATGCCCACGTCCGCGCTGTTGCCGATGGGCGGCGCGGTCAGCAACGTGGCCGGACCCAACTGGGCGCTGATCGGCGACGCCGCTGCGTGCGTCAACCCGCTCAACGGCGAGGGCATCGACTACGGCCTCGAGACCGGGCGGTTCGTGGCCGAGCACATCGCGAGCGGCACCGGGCTGGGCGAGGCGTGGCGTTCGACGCTGGTCGAGCACTACGGCGAGTCGTTCTCCATCGCGCGCCGGCTGGCGGGCATCGCCACCCAGCCGAAGGTCGTCGCGGCGCTCGGCCCGGCCGGGATGCGCTCGGACTGGCTGATGACCCTGGCGCTGCGGTGGATGGGCAACCTCGTGGACGACGCCGACCGAGACCGGGCGGCGAGGGTCTGGCGCTGGGCAGGCCGACGGTCGATCGCTCGCGACGCGCGCCCGCCCTTCCAGTGACCGAGCGCGTCTACCGCGCCACCAACGTCCTGGGCCGTGGCGTGATCCGGGCTCTGGGCGTGGACACGCGGTGGATCGGGATCGAGCACCTTCCCGAGCAGGGTCCGGTCATCGTCGCGGCGAACCACGCCAGCTATCCCGACTTCGTCCTGCTCGAGCAGGCGGCGGTGGAGCGCGGGCGCTACCTGCGGTTCATGTGCCGCCACGACATCTGGAACGTCCCGTTCGTCCGGGCGGCGATGGACCGCATGCAGCACGTCCCCGTGGATCGCGAGGCACCGGCGGCCGCGTACCTACGGTCGCGGCGCCTGCTGCTCCAGGGGGAGGCGGTGTGCTCCTTCCCGGAGGCGGGGATCAGCCACTCCTACACGGTGCGCTCGCTGATGCGCGGCGTCGCTCGCCTGGCACAGGAGACCGGGGCGCCGGTCGTGCCGGTGGCGATCTGGGGCTCCCAGCGCGTCTGGTCCGTCGGCGTGCCGGACGCCCGGGGCAGGAAGCCCCGACCCGATCTCACCCGCGGACGGCGGGTCGACGTCTCGTTCGGCGCGCCGCTGTCGGTCGGTCCGGACGACGACGTGATCGCCTGGACCCGCCGGCTCGGCGCGCTGCTCACCGACCAGCTCGAGGAGCTGCAGCGGCTGCCGCACCACGTGCCAGCGCCGGGCGAGCGCGCGCCGTGGTACCCAGCGCACCTCGGCGGTCACGCACCGACACGGGCCGAGGCGGCCCACCTCGACTCGGTGCCGCGGTCCGCGGTCAGTCCGACGTGGGGGCCGGGGTAGGCCGCTCGGCCTCGCGGGTCTCCGCGTGCCGGGCGCGGCGCTCCTCCAGCCAGCCCAGCGGGTTGGTGAACGGCTCCAGCACGCGTCGTACGGGCGGGCTGGCGAGCAGCAGCGCAAGGGCCACGGCCCCGAGAATCGTCAGCACCAGCCCGAGCACGGGATAGGTGGTCGTGAACTCCGGCCAGCCGACTGCCTTGAACGTCTTGATCACGAAGCCGTGGAAGAGGTAGATCACCATCGTCGCGGTGCCCATCGTGGTGAACCACCCGAGCGGCCGACGCGGGATCAGCGACATCGCCGCGAACGCGCCGAGCAGGCCGACCATCATCACGGTGAGGCGGGTCTGGAAGACGATCTCGTCGGCGATCGGGATCTCGTTGTAGCCGGTGTCGTACCAGAGCAGGGCGGCGTCGGCCCACGTGTCGGTGTAGGCGGCCATCACGCCGATGCCGATCAGCGTCGGCACCGCGGCGACCCGCACCCAGACATCGTCGAGGTGCGCGAGGTGGCGCGGCTTGAGGTGCAGGCCGAGGACGAAGAACGGCAGGAGGCCCAGGAACCGGGGGATCATCAGCGCCTCGGTGTCCCAGAGACCACCGGCGAGGCTGACGACCACCGACAGCGGCAGGAAGAGCCAGTGCCGCTTGAGGATCGGCGTGATGAGCCGCCACATCAGCAGGACGATGAGGTACCACATCGTCCAGTGCGGCTCGATCCACAGCGGGTACTCGACGCCCTCGCCGACGACGTCGCGGCGGAAGTAGAACAGGGCCGGTTCGAAGAGCAGGTAGGGGATGGCGAGGGTGTAGACGAGGCTCTTCAGCCGGCGCCGGTCCCACTCGAACGACTTCGACAGGTAGCCGCTCACGAAGACGAACGCCGGGATGTGCCACAGGTAGATGAAGTCGTAGACCCAGTGGCTGCCCGCAGTGGCCTCGACCAGGCCGATGGCGTGCCCGATGACCACCAGGGTGACCAGCGCCATCTTGACGTTGTCGAGCCACGGATCACGGGACGCGGGGGACACGGCGCTCACCGTACTTCACTAGGTTGGGGGCATGGCATCCCTTCCGCAGCGTCAGCGTGTGGCTGCGTACGCCGTCGTGCTCCGCGAGCGCGCGGACCGGGTCGAGGTGCTGCTGAGCCGGCTCGCGCAACGCGTGTCGCGCACCGAGCTGTGGACCCTCCCCGGAGGCGGCGTCGACCACGGCGAGGACCCCCGGACGGCGGTCGTCCGCGAGATCCACGAGGAGACCGGGCTCGACGCGACCGTCAGCGAGACGGCCCGCGTCTACAGCGCCCACCTGCCGCGGGCGTCGCGCGACGGCAAGCTCGTGGACGCCCACGCGATTCGCATCGTCTACGACGGATGGGTGCCGCCCGACGCACCGACGCCCCGCGTCCTGGAGGTCGACGGGTCCACCAGTGAAGCGGCCTGGAAGCCGCTCGACGACGTGATCTCCGGTGTGGTCCCGACCGCGGCACTCGTGGGGGAAGCCCTCGCCGACCACCTCCCGTTCCGGCTGCAGCGCGTGGCGGCGTACGCCGTGGTGCTGCGCGGATCGGTCCCGGAGCAGCAGCTGCTGCTCACCCGCCTCTCGCCACGCGCTGCCCACCCGGGCCGGTGGACGCTGCCCGGCGGCGGCATCGACCACGGTGAGCACCCGTCCCTCGCGCTCGCGCGCGAGGTCGAGGAGGAGTGCGGTCTGACGTGCGAGGTGGGAGCGCTGGTCGGCGTGCACGACACCCACTTCTCCGGCAACGCGCCGTCGGGTCGCCTCGAGGACTACCACGGCGTCCACCTGCTCTACGCCGCCACCGTGGGTGCCGGCGAGCCGTACGTCCGCGAGGTCGACGGCACCACCGACGCTGCCGCCTGGGTGCGCGTCGCCGACGTCGCGTCGGGCGAGGTCGAGGTCCTCGATCTCGTGCACCACGCGCTGGGTCTGGAGACCGAAGGGACAGAGCGATGACTGAGAGCGTCTTCACCTATGCCGCACCCGGCCTGAAGTTCGGGCGAGGCGCCAGCGCCGAGATCGGCTGGGACGTCCAGCAGCTCGTTGCGGCGGGGGCCGATGGGGCGGCGCGCCGGGTCCTGCTCGTCACCGACCCCGGCGTGGCCGCGACGGGCCACCCCGAGCGGATCGCCGACGCGATGCGGGGCCAGGGCATCGAGGTCTCGGTGTTCGACCGCGCGCGCGTCGAGCCGACGGACGCGTCGCTGGAGGAGGCGATCGCGTACGCCCGCAGCACCGGCCCGTTCGACGCCGTCGTCGCGGTGGGCGGCGGCTCGGCCATCGACACGGCCAAGGCCGTCGACCTGCTCCTCACCAACCCGGGCACGCTCATGGACTACGTCAACGCGCCCGTGGGCGGCGGTCGCGCCCCCGAGCACCTGCTCCTCCCGCTCGTCGCGGTGCCGACCACCACCGGCACCGGCGCCGAGTCGACGACGATCTGCGTGCTCGACGTGCTCGCCCTCAAGGTGAAGACCGGCATCTCGCACGCGCGCCTGCGACCGACCCTGGCGGTGGTGGACCCCGACCTGACGATGACCCAGCCGGCGATGGTCACCGCGTCGTGCGGCATGGACATCCTCTGCCACGCCCTCGAGAGCTGGACCGCGCGGTGGTTCGCCGACTTCGACGCCAAGCGGCCGGAGCAGCGGGTGCCCTACTGCGGCGCCAACCCGATCGCCGACATGTGGTCGGAGAAGGCCCTGACCCTGCTGGCCGGGGCGTTCCGGACGGCGGTCCGCGACGGCTCCGACGAGACGGCCCGTGAGCAGATGGCGCTGGCCGCCACGTTCGCCGGCCTCGGCTTCGGCAACGCCGGCGTCCACGTGCCCCACGCCTGCGCCTACCCGATCGCGGGCCGGGTGCGGGACTACAGGCCGGCCGGCTACCCCGACGACGAGCCGATCGTGCCGCACGGCATGGCCGTGGTGATGACCGCGCCCGCCGCCTTCGCCCTGACCTTCGAGGCCTCGCCCGAGCGCCACCTGCGCGCCGCAGAGCTGTTGGGCGGGCCATCCGCGTCCGCGTCCGCCGGCCCCGACACGTTGCCCGCGGTGCTGCGCGACCTGATGCGCGACGTGGGGCTGCCGAGCGGTCTGGCCGAGATCGGCTACGGCGCCGCGGACGTCGACGACCTGGTCGAGGGCGCGCTCCAGCAGCAACGCCTCCTCGCCACCGCCCCGATCGACGTCACTGCCGACGACCTCGCCACGGTGTTCCGGAGCTCGCTCGAGCACTGGTGAGCCGATGGGCGGGCGGTCACTACGATGACCACATGAACCCCCGCCACCGCCGCCTCGTGATCCCGGTGGCCCTCGGGGCACTGATCCTCATCGTCATCCTCGCCGCCGTCCTGTGAGCGACGACTGGGAGCGTCTCCGGTCGGCGATCCTCGACGCCGACGGGCTGGTGCGCGCGCTGGCCAGCGGCCGCCGCAAGGGCCAGCCTGCACCGGTCGTGGAGGGTCGTGAGGTGGCGCGCGTCGAGGTTCGGACCGTCGACCTCAAGGCGGGCCGCCACCTGCAGGTGTCGTCGTACGACGACACGCAGGCCTACACCGTCAACCACCCGCTGGGGGAGGAGGCCGAGGCCGCGGTGCACGCGCTGACCGACCAGCCCTTCGCGCACTGGCACGTCGACACGACGACCCACACCCACCAGGCGCGGGTGACGAAGAAGGGCGCCGTCCTCGTGCACACCTCCGCCCGGAAGGAGGCCGTCGCGACGTCGCGCGGCCACGACCGGGACAAGGGCCGGCGGCTGCGTGAGGACGACCCGGCGCTGGTCGCGCTGGGCATCAGCGACGCCGAGGGGCGGGTCAAGCCGAGCCGGCAGGCGAAGTACCGCCAGGTCGAGGAGTTCCTCCGGCTGCTCGATTCGAGCCTCGGCGACGGGCTCGCGAAGGGCCACCTGCGCACCCCCACGCCCGAGGACCCGCTGCGCGTCGTCGACCTCGGGTGCGGCAACGCCTACCTCACGTTCGCGGCGCACCAGTTCCTCACCGGCCCGGTCTCGGAGGGCGGCCGCGGCCTGCCCGTCCGGATGACGGGGGTCGACGTACGGCAGCAGTCCGCCGACCACAACTCCGAGATCGCCGCCCGGCTGGGCATCGAGGCCGACTTCGTCGTCGGCTCGATCTCCGACGTACGCCTGGAGGAGGCGCCGGATGTCGTGCTGGCCCTGCACGCCTGCGACACCGCCACCGACGACGCGCTGGCCCGCGCGGTCGAGTGGGGCGCGCCGCTGGTGCTGGCGGCGCCGTGCTGCCACCACGACATCGCGGCCCAGCTCAGGAAGTCCCCGCCGCCGCCCCCGTACGCGGCGCTGACGCGCGACGGCATCCTCCGCGAGCGGTTGGCCGACACGCTCACCGACGCCCTGCGCGCCGAGCTGCTGCGCGGCCTCGGCTACCGCGTCGACGTGGTGCAGTTCGTCGAGAGCGCCCACACCCCGCGCAACACGATGATCCGGGCCGTACGGGTGGCGGGACGCGACGCGAGCGGCACCCACGACGAGTACGCCGCCCTGACGGCCGCGTGGGGCGTACAGCCCCGGCTCGGCATACTGCTCGACGGGTGAGGCGTCAGCCGGTGAAGAGGGCCGAGGCCTTCACCAGCGTCTGCCAGAGGCCGTAGGCCAGGGGGATCCCGACCAGGAGCCAGGCGAGGGTCACCAGTGCGGGACTGGTCGTGGTGGTGGTGTCGTCGGTGCTCATCGGACGGCCTCCTGCCGGATCGAGATGCGGTCCTCGTTGGCCGCGTGTGCGTCGTCGTCGAAGTGGGTCTCCGCGACCGGCTTGATCATCAGGTTCGACAGGAAGCCGACTGCGAGGACCCCGACCATCGTGAGCAGGGCCGGCCGGTAGTCGGCCGCGACGAGGTTGCCCGGCTCGCCGACCCTGTCGAGGATGCCGTTGACGATGAGCGGCCCGGCGACGCCGGCTGCCGCCCAGGCGGTCAGCAGGCGACCGTGGATCGCGCCGACCTCCAGCGTCCCGAAGAGGTCCTTCAGATAGGCCGGGACGGTGGCGAAGCCGCCGCCGTAATAGGAGATGATCACGACCGCCAGGGCCACGAACACCACCGTGCTCGAGCTGCCGAACAGCGCGAGCAGGAGGTAGAGCACGAGCCCCACCCCGAGGTACATGACGTACGTCGGCTTCCGGCCGATCTTGTCGGACAGGCTCGACCAGACGAAGCGCCCGAGCATGTTGGCCAGCGACAGGACGCCGACGAAACCACCGGCCGCGGCCGCGGAGATCGAGCTGTCGCTGCCGTCGCGGAAGAAGTCCTGGATCATCGGCGCGGCCTGCTCCAGGATGCCGATGCCGGCGGTCACGTTGCAGAACAGCACCACCCACAGGAACCAGAACTGGGGCGTACGGATCGCCTGCGAGGCGCGGACCAGCGCGCCGTTGGTGCCGGGGGAGTGCTCGGCGGTGCTGTCGTCGCCGTGGCCGGGCGGCACGCGCACGAGGGCGGCGCCGATCAGCATGAACACCGTGTAGATCAGCCCGAGCGTGACGAAGGTCTGCGCGAGCGCCGAGCCCGAGGCGACGGCTCCCGGCTCGGTGGACACGAAGTCGGGGTCGTACAGCGCCATCAGCTTGTTGGAGAGCGGCGAGGCGATGAGCGCGCCGCCGCCGAAGCCCATGATCGCCATGCCGGTGGCCAGTCCCGGACGGTCGGGGAACCACTTGATCAGCGTCGAGACCGGCGAGATGTAGCCGATGCCGAGGCCGATGCCGCCGATCACGCCGTAGCCCAGGTAGAGCAGCCACAGTTGGCCGCTCGCGATGCCCGCCGAGCCGACCATGAAGCCGACGCCCCAGCACAGGGCCGAGGCCAGCATCGCCTTGCGCGGGCCGGACCTCTCCACCCAGGTGCCGAGCACGGCGGCGGAGAGGCCGAGCATCACGATCGCGATCGAGAACACCCAGCCGATCGCCGTCAGGCTGGTGTCGAAGCTGGCGACCAGTGAGTTCTTGAACACCGAGAACGCGTAGACCTGGCCGATGGAGAGGTGGACGGCGAGTGCGGCCGGGGGGATCAGCCAACGGCTGTATCCCGGTCCGGCGACGATCGCCTGCTTGTCGAGCCGCGACATGGACTGTCCTTTCCCGAAGTGACCGCAGTCACGTTACGAACGGGTGGTTGATCTGTCATCGACCTCAGGGGTGGGGCGACGACGAGCGGTCGGCACGGAGCGACGAGCGGCCCGCGGCTACCGTGGCGGGGTGGAGGCGAGGCGGCTGGGTGCAGGAGTGCTCGTGGCCGTGCCGTTCCTGCTGGGCGCGGCAGCGGGCACCTCGCCGCCCGGCGGCAGTACGGCGTTCAGGTTCACCGACACCGAGATCGTCGAGTCGAGCGGGCTCGTCGCGCTCCCCGGCGCCCCCGGGCTCGTCGTCACCACCAACGACTCCGGGGACTCCGGTCGGGTCTTCACCGTCGACGTCAGCACCGGCAGCACGGTGGGCGTCACCTCGTGGGGCAACGAACCGGTCGACGTGGAGGCGCTGGCGCCGGCGGACCCGGGTCACGTCTGGGTCGCCGACATCGGCGACAACCGGGCCGCGCGCAGGTCGGTCGAGGTGCTGCGGGTTCCGGTCGGGCGCGGAGACAGGCAGGTCGCGCCCACGACGTACGAGCTGGTCTACCCCGACGGTGCCCGCGACGCGGAAGCGCTGCTGCGCCACCCCGTGACCGGACAGCTCTTCGTCGTCACCAAGGGAGTCTTCGCCGGGACCGTGTACGCCGCTCCGGTGCCGCTGCGGGCCGACCAGCCGAACCGCCTCGTGGAGGTCGGCGAGGCGCCCGGCATCGTCACTGACGCGACGTTCCTGCCCGGCGGCGGGGGCGTGGTGCTGCGTACCTACTCCCAGGCCCACCTTGCGGCGTTCCCGTCCTGGGAGCCGGTCTCCTCGTGGGAGCTGCCCGCGCAGGACCAGGGCGAGGGCATCACCCTCGCCGGCCGCCAGCTGCTCCTCAGCAGCGAGGGCGCACGCTCCGAGGTCCTCGCGGTCGCGCTGCCTCCCGAGGCGCGCGCCACCGACCTCGCCGGTCCGGCCTGGATCGCCCTGCGGATGCTCGCGACGGTCCGGGGTGTCCCTCTTTCCGGCTGACGTTCTGAGGACGTCATACAGAGGGCGTCGGCGGTTGCCCTGTCCGTATGACGTCCCGCTCTGCAGACCGGACGGTCAGGCGAGGGCCGCGTCGAGCGCGGCCTGCACGTGGAGGGTCGTACAGGGGAAGACGGGGAGCTCCACGTCGGCCTGCTTGACCAGCAGCTCGAGCTCGGTGCAGCCCAGCAGCACGCCACCGGCTCCGGCGTCCCACAGCTCCTCGATGATCGAGACGACCCGGCTGCGGGTGCGGGGCAGCACGACGCCGTGGACGAGCTCCTCGTAGATCGCGTCGTTGAGGAAGTCGTGGTGCTTCGCATCAGGGACGATCACGGTCAGGCCGTGGCTGGCGAGCCGGTCGACGAAGAACGACTCCTGCATCGCGACCTTGGTGCCGATCAGGCCGACGGTCTCGACACCCGCGGCGCGGACCGCCGCCGCGACGACGTCGGCGAGGTGCAGGACCGGGATGTCCACGGCCTCCTCGACCTGGTCGGCGACCTTGTGGAACGTCGTCGTGCACAGCAGGAGGAAGTCCGCTCCGGCGCGCTCGACGGCCTGCGCGGCATCGGCCAGCAGGGTGCCGACCTGGTCCCAGCGCTCGTCGTCCTCGAGGTGGGTGACCTCGGCGAAGTCGACGGTCGTCAGCGCCAGCTTGGGGGAGGAGAGACCACCGAGCCGCTCGTGCATCCCGAGGTTGAGGTCGCGGTAGTAGACCGCGCTGCTCTCCCAGCTCATCCCGCCGACGAGTCCGATGGTCTTCACGCGCGGCAGTCTGCCACGGGTCAGGACCGGTGGACCTTGTGTGCCGCTGCTTGGGCGCGGGGCTTGATCACCAGCTCGTCGATGTCGACGTGGGACGGTCGCGTGGCCACCCAGGTGATCGCGTCGGCGACGTCCTCGGCGAGCAGCGGGTGGTCCACGCCGGCGTACACCGCGTCGGCCTTGGCCTGGTCTCCGCCGAACCGGTTGACCGAGAACTCCTCGGTGCGCACCATCCCCGGCGCCACCTCGCAGATGCGGATCGGCTCGCCGTTGAGCTCGAGGCGCAGGGTCTCCGAGACGACCTTCACGGCGTGCTTGGCGCTGGTGTAGCCGGCACCGCCCTCGTACGCCCAGCGCCCCGCCGTGGATCCGACGTTGACGATGACGCCGTCGCCGCTCGCGCGCAGGGCGGGCAGCAGGGCCTGGGTGACGCGCACCAGGCCGAGCACGTTGATCTCGTACATCCAGCGCCAGTCGTCGAGGTCGGCGTCCTCCACGCGGTCGGCGCCGATGGCCCCGCCGGCGTTGTTGACCAGGACGTGGCACGTCGGCACGGCCGCGGCGAGGGCCGCCACGGAGTCGGGATCCTGGATGTCGCAGCTGACGGCCACGCCGCCGATCTCGGCGGCCAGCTCCTCGATGCGGTCGGTCCGGCGGGCCGCGCACACGACGCGGAAGCCCTGCGCGGCCAGTGCGCGTGCGGTCGCCGCGCCGATGCCGCTGGAGGCACCGGTGACGACGGCGGTGCGGGTCTGGGTGGTGTCTTCGCTCATGTGTCCATCCTGCCAAGATGGCCCGGTGATCATCGCGGCGGCCGACGGTTCGGCACTCGGCAACCCCGGTCCGGCCGGCTGGGCGTGGTACGTCGACGACGACTGCTGGGCGTCGGGCGGGTGGCCGCACGGCACCAACAACATGGGCGAGCTGATGGCCGTCCTCGACCTCCTCCAGCAGACCGCGCACCTCGACGAGCCGCTGCAGGTCTACTGCGACAGCACGTACGTCATCAACGCCGTCACCAAGTGGATGAAGGGCTGGAAGCGCAAGGGCTGGAAGAAGGGCGACGGCAAGCCCGTGATGAACGTCGAGCTCATGAAGGCGCTCGACGCCGCCATGGAGGGCCGCTGGGACAGCGTCGAGTACGTCTGGGTCAAGGGGCACGCGGGCCACGTCCTCAACGAGGCAGCCGACGTACGCGCCAACGCTGCCGCGACCGCCTTCCGCGACGGCCGGCAGCCGGACCCGGGGCCGGGCTTCGCCCACAGCGTCGTCGCCCACCCCGCCGCCGCGGTGGGCCAGGTCGAGCCGGAGCCCGACCTCTTCTCCGGCCTCGCAGCAGAGGACGCCGAGCTCTCCGACGAGGAGCACGTCGTCGCGATGGAGCGTGCCCTGCTCACCGACGACGTACGCGCCGACCGGGCCGCGGTCGCCGGCCTGCTGCACCCCGACTGGCAGGAGGTCGGCCGCTCGGGCCGGCTCTGGACCCGCGACGACATCCTCGACGAGATCGCTCCGATCGACGCGGTGGGCCTCGAGGTCGTCTCGACGGACCGGCTGGGCCCGGACACCATCCTGCTGCTGTGGCGCGCGAGCGCCGACGGCCGCTCCACGTTGCGCAGCAGCCTGTGGGTGCGGCACGGCGGTCAGTGGCGGCAGCGCTTCCACCAGGGGACCGACGAGCCGTGAGCGGCGATCGTGGGACAATCGCGGGATGATTCCGGCCAAGCTCGCACCTGGCGCCGCCCTCGTGGGTGGCGTGCTGTGGATCGTGCACGCCCTGCTCGGCGGCGGCAGCGACCCCCTGCCCGCCACGCTCCACTTCGTCGGTCTCGCCTTCATCATCGTCGCCTCGGCCGTCTTCGGCAGCACCCTCGTGAAGAGCGACGCCGTGGCCATGCGGGTCGTCGTGGCGCTCGCCTCCGGGCTGCTCGCCCTCGCGCTGGTCGAGGCGTTCCGGGTCACCGACAGTGCGTGGTACGACGGGTTCTGGGGGATCGTGGCAGCCCTCATCGGCGGGATCGCCCTGCTGCGCGGTCGCGGCCAGTCGCCCGGCCGGGCGCGGCACGGCGCCCACTCCCGCTGACCCACCACGCCGCGCGCGGGAATCCCACGCGGAGGCACGTGGTTGCACCGGAGGTGCCCTGACACGGGCGACCCCGGACGAGTGGACGAAGGAGACAGCATGGGCGAGCGGTTGGCCATGATCAGCCTCCACACCTCACCCCTGGACCAGCCGGGCACCGGTGACGCGGGCGGGATGAACGTGTACGTCATCGAGCTCGCCAAGCGCCTCGGCGCCAAGGGCATCGACGTCGACGTCTTCACCCGGGCCACCTCCTCCACGCTGCCCCAGGTCGTCGAGGCGGCCGAGCGGGTGCTCGTCCGCCACATCGCCGCCGGGCCGTTCGAGGGCCTCACCAAGGGCGAGCTCCCCGGTCAGCTGTGCACGTTCGCGCGCGAGGTGCTGCGCGCCGAGGCGCTGCAGCCGCTCGGCCACTACGACGCCGTGCACTCCCACTACTGGCTCTCGGGCCAGGTCGGCGCGCTCGCCCGCGACCGCTGGAACGTCCCGCTGGTGCACTCGATGCACACGATGGCCAAGGTCAAGAACGAGGCACTGGCCGCAGGTGACACCCCCGAGCCCCTCTCCCGGGTGATCGGGGAGGAGCAGGTGGTCGAGGCCGCCGACCTCCTCGTCGCCAACACCGACACCGAGGCACGTCAGCTCGTCGACCTCTACGGTGCCAGCCCGGATGCCGTCGAGGTGATCCACCCGGGCGTCGACCTGACGGTCTTCGCCCCGCGCGGGAGGGCGGAGGCCCGGCGCCGGCTCGGCCTGCCCGAGGACGCGGTCGTGCTGATGTTCGCCGGCCGGATCCAGCCCCTCAAGGCGCCCGACGTGCTGCTGCGCGCCGTCGACGTGATGCTGCAGCAGGACCCGTCGCTGCGCCATCGCCTCGTCGTGCCCGTCGTCGGCGGCCCCTCGGGCTCCGGGCTCCAGCACCCCACCGCGCTGGCCGACCTGGCGGCCGACCTCGGCATCAGCGACGTCGTACGCTTCGTGCCGCCCGTGACCCAGGCCGACCTCGCCGTCTGGGCATCCGCCGCGACGGCCGTCGCGGTTCCGTCGTACAACGAGTCGTTCGGGCTCGTCGCCGTCGAGGCGCAGGCCACCGGGACGCCCGTCGTCGCGGCCGCCGTGGGCGGCCTGACGACGGTCGTGCGCGACGGCATCAGCGGGCTGCTCGTCGACACCCACGAGCCACGCGACTGGGCGGCCGCGCTGCGCCGCCTCGTCGACGACCCCGAGCTGGCCGACCGGCTCGGCAGGGGAGCGGTCGCGCACGCCCAGGAGTTCAGCTGGGAGCACACGGCCGAGCGCACCCTCGCGGCGTACGAGCGCGCCGCGGGCCGGATGCGTGCTGAGATGGCCCTGTGAAGGAGCTCGACACCGTCCGCGCCTACCTGGTGGACAACGAGATCGAGCACCAGGAGACCTCGCGCGAAGGCGTCGACGGGGCGAGCTTCTCGCTGACCCTGCCCGGCGAGAAGAAGCTGCAGACCCCGGTGCGGCTCGACGTCGGACCGCACTCCCTCGGTGTCCACGCCTTCGTCTGCCGCAACCCCGACGAGAACCACGCCCGCGTCTACCGCTGGCTGCTCGAGCGCAACCTGCGGATGTACGCCGTCTCGTTCGCGGTCGACCACGCCGGCGACATCTACCTCGAGGCGCGGCTGCCGCTGGCGTCAGTCAGCGCCGACGAGCTCGACCGCATCCTCGGCTCGGTCCTGGCCAACGCCGACGAGTCGTTCAACGCGATCCTCGAGCTCGGCTTCGCCTCGTCCATCCGCAAGGAGTGGGAGTGGCGGATCTCGCGCGGGGAGTCGACCCGCAACCTCGAGGCCTTCCGCGGCTGGCTCGAGTCCTAGGCCTTCTTGGGCCTGCGTCGCGTCATCAGCACGCCGACGATCGCGAGCGCGCCGCCGACGAACGTCAACGACGGGGGCACCTCGTCGATGGTCAGCCACGCGATGAGGGTGGCGATGGCGGGCACGAGGAACGTCGTCAGTGACAGCGCTCCAGCGTCGGTGTGGGTGAGGGCGTACGCCCAGGTGGTGAAGGCGACCGCGGTGGGCAGCACGCCGAGGTAGACGATCCACCACAGCTCGGCGCCGCCGTCGGCGACGATGCCCGGCAGGTCGCCGGAGAAGGGCAGGCAGATCGCCGCGCCCGTCAGGAACGACACGAAGACGACCTGGACCGACGGCAGCCGACGCAGCAGCACCTTCTGGGTCAGCACCCCGACGGCGTACATCGCGGCAGCCAGGAGCACGAGCAGCACGCCGAGGAGGCTGGCGTCGGCATCGGTCGAGGAGCCGCGCGCGATCACCGCGACCCCGGCGAAGCCGACGACCATCCCGGCCAACAGCCAGCCGTGCAGGCGCTCGCCGAAGAGCGGCACGGCGAGGACGGCGACGATGACGGGCCCGATCTGGATGATCATCGCGGCGGTGCCGGCGTCGACGTGGCGCTCGCCGGCGTTGAGGGCGAGGTTGTAGACGCCGAACCAGCCGATGCCGCCGAGCGCGAGCAGCGTCCACTCGCGCCGGGTCGGTGCGACCCAGCCGCGACGCAGGAGCAGGGGCAGCACCACGAGCGCCGCCACCAGCAGGCGGCCGGAGCCGAGGGCGCCGGGGCTGATGTCGTGGGCGACGTGGCGGATCACCACGAACGCCGAGGCCCACATGACCAGCGTGATCCCACCGGCAGCCACGGGAAGCCAGGGTGCCGGCCCGGTGGTCGCGGCGGGCGTGGTCTCGGGGTCGGTGGAGTGGGTCGTCGTCACGGGTCAAGGCTACGGACGGTCATGACCGGCCACCAGCGCTTTTCGGACGTCGTACGCCGACATCCCGCCGTGCTGCCGAGCCCGGGTCAGAGGTCCAGCTTGTAGCCCAGCCCGCGGACGGTGACGAGGTAGCGGGGGTCGCTCGGGTCGGGCTCGAGCTTGGCGCGCAGCCGCTTCACGTGGACGTCGAGGGTCTTGGTGTCGCCGACGTAGTCGGAGCCCCAGACCCGGTCGATGAGCTGTCCGCGGGTGAGCACGCGGCCGGGGTTGCGCAGGAACATCTCCAGGAGCTCGAACTCCTTGAGCGGCAAGCGCTGCTCGGTCCCGTCGACGGTGACGACGTGGCGCTCGACGTCCATCCGGACGGGTCCGGCCTCGAGGGTGTCGGGCATCAGGTCGGGCTCCTGGCCGCGACGGAGCACCGCACGGATCCGGGCGACCAGCTCGCGGGGGGAGTAGGGCTTGGTGACGTAGTCGTCGGCGCCGAGCTCGAGGCCGACCACCTTGTCGACCTCGTCGTCCTTGGCGCTGACCATGATCACCGGGACCGACGAGGTCGCCCGGATCTGGCGGCAGACCTCGGTGCCGGGGATGCCGGGGAGCATCAGGTCGAGGAGCACGATGTCGGGCCCGAAGCGGTCGAACTCGGTGAGGGCGGTGTTGCCGTCGGCGGCGATGGCCACCTCGTAGCCCTCCTTGCGGAGCATGTAGGCGAGCGCGTCGCTGTAGCTCTCTTCGTCCTCGACGACGAGTACGCGGGTCATGGTGAACGTGTCTCCTGCTGTGTTCTGCGATGGGCGGAAGGGGAGGTCCGGATGGGGGTGGTCGGTGTGCTGACCGGTACGACGACCTCGACCGGCGTGCTGCCCGAGCCGTGCTCGGGGCTGGAGTTGCGCGGGAGGGTCAGCGTGAAGGTCGAGCCCTGGCCCTGGACCGACCACACGGAGATGTCGCCGCCGTGGGTGGCCGCGACGTGCTTGACGATCGAGAGGCCCAGGCCGGTGCCGCCCGTCGAGCGGTGCCGGGCGGGATCGACGCGGTAGAACCGCTCGAAGATGCGGTCGATGTCCTCGGCCGGGATGCCGATGCCCTGGTCGACGACCGAGATCTGGACCTGGTCGCCCTCGGAACGCGTCGTCACCACGACCCGCGAGCCGTTGCCGGAGTAGGCCACGGCGTTGGCGACCAGGTTGCTGACCGCAGCTCCGATCTGCTCCTGGGAGCCGAAGACCTCGAGCCCGTGCTCGCCGCGCGACTCCACGGTGATCTCCTTGGCCACGGCCTCCATGGCGCTGGTGTCGACGGCGGTGGCGACCGCGGTGTCGAGGTCGACCATCACCGGCTTCTCCAGGGGGTCGTGGCCCTGCAGGCGGGACAGCTCGATGATCTGCTGCACGAGCTTGGACAGCCGGTCGCTCTCGGTGAGCATCCGGCCGGCGAAGCGCTGCACCGCCTCGGGGTCGTCGGAGGCGTCGTTCACTGCCTCGGCGAGCAGCCGGATCGCGCCCACCGGGGTCTTGAGCTCGTGGCTCACGTTGGCGACGAAGTCGCGACGTACGGCCTCGACGCGCTTCTCGCGGGTCCGGTCCTCGATCAGCGCGAGCACCAGCCGCGCACCGAGCGGGGCGACGCGCGCGGTCAGGGTGCGTGCCGTGCCACCGGCCGGCGCCGGCATCTCGAGCTCGCTCTCGCGGATCTGCCCGTCGCGACGCACCTGCGCGACGACCTCCAGCAGCTCGGGGACGACCAGGGTGTTGCCGCGCACCAGCCCGAAGGCGTACGCCGGTGCGGAGGCCTTGAGCACGTGGTCGGACTCGTCGAGCACGACCGCGCTGGAGCGCAGGATGCTCAGCACCGCGGCGACGCCCTCCTGCACCAGGGGCTTCTCGACCTCGGGGAGCGTGTGGCGCTGGCGGTCGCTGATGTGCCACGCGAGCACCGCGCCGCCTGCCATCACGGCTCCGACGATCGCGGCCAGACCAGCCTGCATCGTCGGATCCACGCTCACATCGTACGCAACCGGGCCGGGCGGCCCTGCCGGCTGGACGTCGGGCGCCGAGTGTTCATGCCCCGTTCACCGGGCACGCACATCTGTTCGCTTGGGCTGCCTAGGGTGGTGGGCATGCGTGAGGCTTTCCATGACCAGCTCGACGGCATCTTCGCCGACCTGTCCGACATCTGCGGCCTGGTCGAGGTGGCGGTCCGCGAGGCCACCAAGGCGTTGATGACCGGCGACGTGCACACCGCCGACCAGGTCATCAGCAGCGACAAGGCGATCGACGACGCACGCGAGCGGGTGGACGACACGTCGTTCCAGCTGCTGTCGCTGCAGCAGCCCGTCGCCGGCGACCTGCGGATGATCGTCTCCGCGCTGCGGATGGTCAGCGAGCTCGAGCGGATGGGCGACCTCTCGGTGCACGTCGCCAAGATCGCCCGCCTGCGCGTGCCGCAGGTCGCGGTGCCCGAGGAGTTGCGCCCGACGATGGGGCGGATGGCGGAGGTGGCCGAGGACATGGTCCGCCGGGTGCGCGGCATCATCATCGACCGCGACGTCGAGGCCGCCATCGAGCTCGGTCGCGACGACGAGGTGATGGACCAGCTCCGTCGCCGCAGCTTCACCGAGCTGCTCTCGACCGACTGGCAGCACGGCGTCGAGGCCGCGGTCGACATCGCCCTGCTCGGCCGCTACTACGAGCGGATCGCCGACCACTCCGTCTCGGTCGCCAACCGCGTGGTCTTCGTGGTCACCGGCGAGCGGCCCCAGCGCGACTGACGTTCGCGCCCCGGCTCCCGCGGGCGGTGGTGGAGCCACCTTTCGCCCGCGGAGAACGTGGGTGGACCACCGCCCGCGCGTGTCGTACGGCGACGCGCCCGCGAGCGGTGGCGGAGCCACATTCCACCAGTGCCGAAATGTGGGTGGACCACCGCTCAGCGGAGGTCAGCGGGAGGTCAGCGGGAGGTCAGCGGGAGGTCAGCGGCTGCTCAGCGACCCTGGTTCGCGACGGCTGCGGCAGCGGCCGCGGCGGCCTCGGGGTCGAGGTACTCGCCGCCGGCGACGGTCGGCTGCATCGACGCGTCGAGGCGGTAGACGAGCGGCATGCCGGTGGGGATGTTGAGCCCGGCGATGTCCTCGTCGCTGATGCCGTCGAGGTGCTTGACGAGGGCGCGGAGGCTGTTGCCGTGCGCCGCGACCAGGACGGTCTTCCCACTCTGCAGGTCGGGCACGATCTCGGCCTCCCAGTAGGGCAGGAAGCGCGCGATGACGTCCTTGAGGCACTCGGTGCGGGGCAGCTCGTCGCCGAGGTCGGCGTAGCGCGGGTCGCCGGCCTGCGACCACTCGTCGGAGTCGTCGAGCGGCGGCGGGGGCGTGTCGAAGGAGCGGCGCCAGAGCATGAACTGCTCCTCGCCGTACTCCGCGAGCGTCTGCTTCTTGTCCTTGCCCTGGAGCGCGCCGTAGTGGCGCTCGTTGAGCCGCCACGACCTCTTCACGGGGATCCAGTGGCGGTCGGCGGCGTCGAGGGAGAGCGCGGCGGTGTTGATCGCGCGGCGCTGCAGCGAGGTGTGTACGACGTCGGGCAGCACGCCGGACTCGCGCATCAGCTCGCCGCCGCGGACGGCCTCGCCGCGGCCCTTCTCGGTGAGCGCGACGTCGACCCAGCCCGTGAAGAGGTTCTTGGCGTTCCAGTCGCTCTCGCCGTGGCGGAGCAGGACCAGGGTGTACGTCACGATGCGTCCATGCCTTCCCAGTAGCCGGTGTCGTCGGCGACGACCGGGACGTTGAGCGAGACGCGCTCGCCGTTGCCGAAGTCGACCGTGAGCGGCACGACGTCACCGGCCTCGAACTCGCCGGTCAGCACGATGCCGGCGGCCGGCTCGGCGAGGTTGACGAGCCCGCCCGGACTGATGGCGATCGGCTCGAACTCAGCGGCGGTCACGGTCGCGTCCTCGCCCGCCACGGCGGTGAAGGTCTGCTCCTTGTCCGGCACGTTGTTGGACAGCGACGCGATGAAGGTCCCCGACCCCGCGGCGGCCGAGACCACGACGGCGGAGAGCACGTCGACCTCGCCCTCGCGGTTCTCGGACGCGCTGGTCACGTTGTAGACGCGGTCGGTGGCGTAGTCGAAGCCGCAGGAGGACAGCGGAGCGGCGAGCGCGACGACCGCGGCGGCGGTCACGAGGAGACGATGCTGCATGGCCCACAGCCTAGCGTCGGCTCAGGTCAGCCCGACGGTGCGTCCTGCGATGAGGATCGCGACCGCGACCACGCCGGTGAAGACGCTCGCGAGCAGCAGCAGGCGAGGGGTGCCGGTGCGCAGCGCGAGCACCATCGGGAGGGACTGTTCGCCCTCCTCGTGGTCGTCGACGAGGCCGGGGAGCGCGAGCAGGAGGTGGACCCCGAGGCCGAGCGCGCCCACGAGTGCGGTCATCGCCACGGTGGGCGCGGTGGTCGCGCCGACGCCGTTCCAGCCGCCGTACGCCAGGAAGGCGGGGTAGAGCGCGAAGCTCGCCACCCACGGGAGGAACGACACCACCCGCGCGTGGAGGAAGCGGTCGCCGACCGCCGAGATGATCAGCACGGCGAGGTAGGCCGCTCCCGCGCGGCGTCCGTGCGAGACGGAGAGGGGTACGACGAGGAGGACCGCGCAGGTGAGCGCGAACCACACCGTGCCGGGGTCGAGCCGCGCGCCGACGAGCGGCTTGTCGGGGCGACGCCGCTCGTCGCGACGTCGGTCGGCGAGGTCGTCGGCCCAGCCGATGATGCCCTGGCCCACGAGGACCGTGGCGGCGGCGAGGGCCACCTCGCGCAGTGGGCGGCCGGCGACGGCGGCCGCCGTGGCGAGCGCGACGGCCGTGGCGACGGCCTGGCGCGGGTGGGCCGCGCGCAGCAGCAGCACTGCGGTGGGCGTGGGCATGGCGGAAGTATGTCCCAGCGCGCGTGGCGAGGGGCCGCGACCACAGGAACTGGCGATCTGTCAAGCCCGGATGTGGCCTCTGACCTGCACAAACGCGGCGGGAGGTGATCCGAACCCGTGTTAGAATGGTCACCTAGGAAAGGGAACTGAACATATGACTTTCACCGTTGGCGAAACGGTCGTCTATCCCAATCACGGGGCCGCAGTCATCGAGGACATCGAGACGCGGACGATCAAGGGAGAGGACCGCGAGTATCTCGTCCTCCGGATTGTCGCCCAGCAGGACCTGGTCGTTCGCGTACCGGCCTGCAACCTCGATCTCGTCGGCGTCCGCGACGTCGTCGACAAGGAGGGTCTCGACCGCGTCTTCGACGTGCTGCGGGCCGCCCACGTCGAGGAGCCGACCAACTGGTCGCGCCGCTACAAGGCGAACCTCGAGAAGCTGCACTCCGGCGACGTGATGAAGGTGTCGGAGGTCGTCCGCGATCTGTGGCGCCGCGAGCGTGACCGTGGGCTGTCGGCCGGCGAGAAGCGGATGCTGGCCAAGGCGCGCCAGATCCTCGTCTCCGAGCTGGCCCTGGCCGAGAAGACCAACGAGGACAAGGCCGAGGCCACCCTCGACGAGGTCCTCGCCTCCTGATCCACCGCCCCACCTGAACACCCGACGACTCCCGGCACACGTCCTGCGCCGGGAGTCGTCGGCGTCTACGGATAGCGTGGCCCGCGATGACCACTGAGTACGACGACGACGACGCAACGCCCGCCTTCGGCATGATCGTGGACGAGGGCCGCGGCGCGTTGCCCTTCGAGCTCGTCCACGGTGAGTCGCTCGTGGCGTGTGCTGCCTGGGCCCTCGGTGACGCTCGCGTCACCGCCGTCGACCTCGGCACGACGTGGGAGGGCCTCATCGACAGTGGTGAGCCCTTCGTGGTGCACGACTCCCTCTGCCCGATGACGCCCGCAGCCTTCATCGCCGCGTGTGTCGCCCGTTCGGTGGAGACCGGGACGGTCGTTGCCGGCGTCGACGAGGCCGGGACGGTCCTGTCCCCGGTCGTGCTGCCGGCAACGGTGGTCGCCGCGCTCCCCGACCTGCCCTCCACGGACCTCGCCGAGCTCGTCGGCCGGCTGGAGGTCGCGTACGCCGTCGAGCGGCTGGTCGCCCCGGCGGCCGCGGCTCGCGTGTCGTCGGCCGCGGACGTGGCAGCTCTCGAGCTCCTCACGATGCCCGAGCCGGCATGACCGGCCCGCAAGGCCCGCTGCCTGCGGTGCTGGCCCTGGCCGGGCGCGGTGGGCTGCCCTTCGCCGCGCTGCACAAGGTCCCCCTCTACCTGCACGCCCTCAGGGCGCTGGCGGCAGCGGGCCAGGACGACCTGCTCGTGGTCGTGGATGAGGCCGACCTGGAACGCGTCGTGACCGACGTACGACGCAGCGGCATGGCGGCCGACGTACGCGCCGGCGACGACTGGTGGGAGGCCCTGCGCACCCGTGATGTGGCCGCCGGACTGCTCGTGCACGACGCGCTCTGCCCGCTGGCGTCCAGCGAGTTCATCCGCGAGGTCCGCCGCCAGGCGGCAGCGCACCCCGAGCGCTCGGTGCTCGCCTACCGACCCGTGACCGACACGGTGAAGACCGTGGTGGACTCGCGCATCCAGGGCACGATCGACCGCGAGGGCCTGGCCGCGCTGGTGTCACCCGCGGTCGTGGCGTCCGGGGTGCTCGCGTCGGCGCTGACCCAGGACGTCCCTCCGCCGATCGACGACTTCGGCCGGCTCGCCGCCTGGCTGCGTACGCGCGGGGAGGTCGAGCTCGTCCGAGCGCCGTCGCTGGCTCGCCGGGTCGACGACGCCTCGTCGGTCAACCTGCTCGAGTGCGTCGACGAGCTGTCACGGAGCGTGCGCCGCGAGCCCGCCGATCGTCCCGCCGGCGCGCTCAACGACGCAGCAGGCCCCGGAACTCGCTGAGGAACTTCCTCGGCTGGCGCAGCACGGCGCGCGGGAGCTGCCGCAGGTAGCCCCCGGGGTCGCGCGCGATCCGGCGCAGCATCCGCCGCGGCTTGCTGAGCAGCCGCTGCTCGAGGTCGAGGGCGTACGCCGGGATGAGCGCGCGTGCCGACAGCTCGACGTGGGTGCCGCAGCGGGTGCAGCGCACGGAGTCGAGCAGCCGTCCGGCGTAGTGGAGCTCGTGGTCGGTCAGCTGGCCGCAGACCTCGCAGTGCAGCTCCGCCTCCTCGTGGCTCATCGGGTTCTCACTGCCGCTCGCCGTGGGGCAGGAGGTCCCGCAGGTGAGACATCGCAGACTCCCGTCGCTGGCGTGGGCGTCCGGAGAGGTCCCAGTCGGCCTTGGCGAGGAGCCGCTCGGCCAGGAACAGGTCCTCGGGGAACGTGATCTTGATGTTGCCCGCGTCGCCGTCGACGCACAAGACCGGGACGTCGGTGTAGCGCTCCATGCAACTGGCCGTGTCGGTGCCGACAAAGCCGTCGGCCTCGGCCTGGCGGTAGGCCTCGAGGAGGGGAGCCGCGCGGAACGCCTGAGGAGTCTGTACGGCGACCACGCGCTCGGGCGGCTGGACGCCCTCGCCGAGCGCGGCGAGGTGGCCCTGGTCGCGTACGGGGATCGCGCCGCCGTGCTCGAGCGCCGCGTCGATCACCGAGGCGAACATCGCGGTGACGGCCAGCGGCCGTGCCGCGTCGTGGATGACCACGACGTCGAGCTCGCCGGCCTCGATCGCCGGGGCCAGCGCCTGGAGGGCCTGCCACTCCGAGCTGTGCCGGCTGTCGCCGCCCACGACGACGGTGACGTCGGGCGGTCCGATCTCACGGTCGATCGTCGACATCACGGCATCGCGGTCCTCCTCGCGGATGACGAGCACGGTGCGGGTCACGGCCACCAGCCGGCGGGCCGACTCGATCGACCACGTGAAGACACGGCGACCGGCGAGCGGGAGGAGGACCTTGTTGGTGTGGTGGCCACTGCGGCGCCCCTCGCCGGCTGCGAGCATCACGACCGCAGCACGGGCGGACGGGGGGAGCGACACCGAGCGAGCCTAGCGCCCGTCGTGCCGTCCTCACGTCCGCCCCGTCCTGCCGTCGTCGGCTCGGGTCGAGCGCGTCAGCCCGCGATCATCGCGCTCAGCGTGGCGAGGTCGGGGACCTCGCCGCCGGAGGACATCGACTCCTGGATCCGGCGCATCCGCACGATGAGGGCCGACTCGTCGAGGTCGACGTCGTCGTAGGTCAGCGTGTGGTCGACCGGTACGTCGTGCTTCAGCGTCGCGCCGGCGAGCACGCCCAGCGGCACGAGGCCCTCCGCGGCGAAGTCCTCGGCCTTGTCGATGAGCCCGCGGACCATCATCCCGCCGATGCCGTCGATCCGCTCGCCGGCCTTCAACGCCCGCTTGGCCTGGGCGCCGACCTCGGCGGTCCAGTGGTCCGAGGTCAGGCTGGGGCGCTTGTCGAGCACCATCTCGTACACCGTGAGCGGTGCCTCGATGCTGGCCAGGTGGTAGGGCCGGTAGAGCGCGAAGTAGGGCCCGTCGCCCATCTGGAGGTACGTCATCTCGTGGTGGACGTAGGGGTCGTCGGTGCGGATGACCACGAAGACGCCGGGCGCCACCGGGCCGGTGCAGTAGTCGACGACGCCGGCCTCCTCGATGATGCCGCCGTCCTTCACGAGCGCGAAGGTCTCGTGCAGCGTCCCGACGGTGGACGGCGGACCGAACATGCCGCGCCGGCTCACGCCGAGGCCCGTCGTGTTGGCCAGGGAGGCCATCTCGATCATCGCCTTCGAACCGTCCACGAAGCTGGTGAGCATCTTGGGGTTCATCTGCTTCTGCGCCGCCCGCTCGGCGAGCGACTCGGGCGTGGCATAGGGGTCGAGCGGGTTGTTCTTGCCCTTCCCCGCGCAGATCACCTCGAAGTTCAGGTCGCGCGCGTAGTCGACGAGGATCTTCGTCTCCACCGGCTCGTCGCCGCGGCACACGGAGTAGATCGCGTCCGACTGCTCGGCCAGCTGCTTGAGGTAGCGGCCGACGGTGACGTCCGCCTCGACGGTGAGCGTGGCGACGCTGATCCCGGCGGCCAGCGCCTGTACGGCGACCGCGACCGCCACGTCGGGCACTCCCGTCGCCTCGACGACCACGTCGAGCGGCAGGCCGGCGAGCCGGTCCACGCTGGTCAGCGCGATGCTCCCGCCGTCCTCGATCACCTGGACAGCGGTGGCGGTGTCGTCGGCCTCGGACGGGTCGATGCCGGCCTGGGTCAGCGCCTCCACGGCGCGCTCGTGCTGGACGTCCAGCACGGCGGACAGCGTGATGCCCGGCATCCGGAGCAGCTGGGCGGCGAAGCCGCGGCCCATCTGGCCGGCGCCGACGAGGCCGACCCGCAGGGGTCGTCCCGTCGTGTCCAGCCGCTCCTGCAGCCTGTCTCGGTAGCTCATGTCAGTCCTGTCCGGTGTCGGTGGAGGCGGGGCGGGTGATGCGGAAGGAGTCGCCGACCGCGAGGAGCGCGATCTCGCCCTTGGGCACGCACACGTCGCCGGGGAGCTTGGCCTCGGTGAGCCCGTCCGCCTTGAGGTCGAGGTGGCCCAGGTTGAGGAGGTTGTCCCGCACGACCTCGCCGACGGCCAGCACCTCGAGGGTGGCTGCGCCGAGGTGGACGGTGTCGCCGGGACGGGGGCCGTCGTCGGCCACCGTGGCCCGGTGCAGCACGGAGATGTCGTGCAGCTCCGGGGGCGCCTCGTCCGCGAAGAAGATGAGGATGCCGTGCTCGAGGAACGCGGTGACCTGGGCTCCGACCGCTGTCACCGTGGACTCGTAGACGGTGGTCGGGGCCGTGCTCACGTCTCCGTCACGTCCTCGGGCTTCACGCCCGACACGAACAGCTGCTCGGTGATGAACTGCGCCAGGGGGCCGGCGGGGCTCGTCGCGTGCACGTCGACGGTCATGACCTTCTTCATGGGATAGACGCCGACGCGGGCGGTGCCGCCGCAGTCGATGACCGCGACGGCGAGCTTGTCGAAGGGGGCCGACGACCTGAAGCCGTCGACGACCTCACCGCCGGTGAGGTCGGCGATGCGCTGGGCCACCGGGTGGATGCCCCCGCCGGTGATGGAAGCCACCAGAGGGCGCTCGTCGGTGGGGGTGATGGTCAGGGGACCGCCCCAGCCGCCACGGCCCTTGGTGACGACGACTGACTTGTACTCGCTCATGACTTCTCCTGATGGGTGGGAGGGGCTGGACCGGCCGGTGGTGCACCGACCGGTCCAGCGTTGACTCAGTTGCTGCTGGTGTACAGGCCGAAGCTCGCGAAGTATGCGATCACGACGGACACGGGCCCGGTGATCAGTCGCGAGATGAGGACGGCCGGGACGCCGACCTCGACGGTCTCCGGCTCGGCCTCGCCCAGAGCGAGACCGACGGGGATGAAGTCGCAGCCGACCTGCGGGTCGATCGCGAACAGCGCCGGGAGGGCGTACTGGGGCGGGATGTCGCCCTCGCCGATCCGGGTGCCGAGCAGCACGCCGACCACCTGCGCGATGACCGCGCCGGGGCCGAGCACCGGCGACAGCACCGGGAGGGCACAGAAGACGCTGATCGCGAGCAGCCCGACGAGGTTGCTGGCGAGCGGCTCGATGAGGTGGGCCAGGGCGTCGCCCAGGCCGGTCTCGGTGATGATGCCGATCAGGACCGCGATGAAGGCCATGAAGGGCAGGATGTTGCGGATGACGGTCTCGATGGTGTCGCGTCCGGCCTGGTAGAGGACGCCGACGACGCCGCCCACCTTGGTGCCGATGGTGACGAGCACCTTGTTGATGCCGTCCATGCCGCCACGTCCGGACGGGGTCTTGGTCGTGGTGCTCATGCCGACACCTCCGCCTGGCTGGCGCGGCGGGCGAGCATGCGCGTGGTGATGATCTCGGTGAGGATGCCGCGGATCAGGATCACGACCAGGCCGACCAGCAGGTAGCGCACGGCCAGGTCGCTGGTGTTGAGGCCCAGCGTGGTGATGCCGGCCGCGATGCCGAGGTAGACGAACAGCTCACCGGGGTTGGCGTGCGGGAAGATGCCGGTGATCGGGTGCACGAAACTCACGGCCGAGTCGTAGAAGGCGGGCTTGTACTTCTCGGGGAGGAACCGGCCCATCGTGTAGGCCATCGGGTTGGTGAGGAAGAAGACGGCCAGGAGTGGCAGCACGAGGTAGCGCACGGGGTAGTACTGCAGCCCCGGGCGTGCGGCCACCTCGCCCAGCTTGTCGATCCTCTCGGGCCCGATCAACCGGATGAGCGCGTTGACGAAGGTGAGCAGGACGATCAGCGTCGGGATGATGCCTGTGACAAGGCCGAGGAAGACGTCTCCGCCGGCCTGGAAGAGCCCGATGAACCAGTCGGCAGCGTCGGCGAGGGCGCCGAAGACGCCGGTCGGCGGGTCCACCGTGGGGGTGTCGGCGGCCAGGGGGATCCCCGCGGCCAGCATGGAGGTGAATGGCATGATTGCTCCTGTCGAGTCGGCTCTCTGTCGAGCCTGGTCGTGATGCTTGCCCGGCATCGTTCTCACCGGCGGAAGCGGTCCGCTCGGCGTCTGACCCGCTGACTGGTCCCGGGCTCCACCCCGGGGCCGGTCAGCGGTTGGTGCTGGTCACACGGTGGCCCGAACCGTCGTGCGTGCTGCGCCGTACAGCTCGGCCGCCTGGCGGGCGGCCACCCGCTGCGACGGCGAGACGTGGGGGAGGTCGCGGTCGCCGCGCAGCACGGAGACCTTGACGTCGAGCAGTCCAGGCAGGGCGCGCGCCCTCGCGAACGTGGTGAGTCCGCTGAGGGTGAGTGCGTCGCGCACGACACCCCCGTCGTCGACCGAGATGGCGACGAAGGAGCGTCGTCCCTTGTAGCGGTTGCCGCCGACCCCGACGCTGACCGTGCCTGAGGATCGCAGGGGGCGTACGGCGTCGTTGAAGGCCTTGGACTGGCGGTAGGTGAAGTAGATCTGCACCAGCCAGCCGGCCACGAGCGCGGCGATGATGACGAATCCGGGGCTCACGGGCGCGTCCCTTCGGTAGTGCCGGATCCCGCAGCGCTGAGCACGCTGCGGGCGAGCGCCTCGTCACAGACGAGGGAGTCGATGATGCGGCCGCGGAGCGCTCCGAGGACGCCGGGCGTCTTGGCGCGGCCCGAGGCCACGCCGACGACGTTGGGGATCTCGAGGAGGCCAGCGAGGCTGACCCCGAGGACCCGGTCCTCGACCACGCCGTGCAGCGGCGTGCCCTGCGCGGTGTAGTAGCGCGCGGCGACGTCGCCCGCGGGCTCCTGGGCCCAGAACGCGTCGGCCTCAGCCCGGTCGAGGTTGAGCGAGTCGAGGATGGCGGCCG
The DNA here is from genome assembly GCF_004137345.1 of Nocardioides zhouii. Taxonomy (GTDB): domain Bacteria; phylum Actinomycetota; class Actinomycetes; order Propionibacteriales; family Nocardioidaceae; genus Nocardioides; species Nocardioides zhouii. The sequence continues at coordinate 13,565 of NZ_SDWV01000002.1, read as the reverse complement.
ACGAGCCGTGGGTCGGCGTGCCGATCCCGATGAACGCCATGTCGGCCCTGTTGGCGTCGTCGAGCGCGGCGCCGATCGAGGACTCGGCGAGCAGGGCATCGCGGGAGGTGACGCTCTCCAGCGTGGCGGGGGCGTGGAGGAAGCGGTACTCGGCGCCGAGGCGGAGGGCGAGCTCGCGGACCAGCTCCTGGCCGCTGATCTCGTTGCTGATGGAGGACAGGCCGCCCACGAGCTGGACCAGGGTGAGCCGGTGGAACTCGTGCTCCGCCGTGGTCGCGTAGACCATCGCCTGCAGGGCGTGGCCCCAGGACAGCGCGACGGTCATCGAGTCCCTGAGCTCGTCGAGCAGGAGGCGGGCCGCCTGCGACCCGACGGCGTCCTCGACCCGGAGCCCGGGGATGTTGCGGGTGTGCGCCACCCGCACCTCGCGGAGGCCGAAGGTCGTACGCAGCTCGTCCTCGAGCTCGTTGACCCGACCCTCCGGGTCGTTGATCCGGATCTCGACGATCGACTGGCGCAGCGCCTCGGTGAGCATCCGCGAGACGTTGCTGCGGCTGGTGCCGAGCGCGGTCGCGACCTCTGCCTGCGACCGACCCTGCTGGTAGTACAGCCGGGCGGCCGCCAGCAGCATCGACGGGTCGCGGGGGTTGGGCATTGTCACCTCTGTGCGTAGCGTGCTCACATTTGCTCGCATATCAGAGCATGTGATGTGCATCACGTCAAGGGTCGGGACCCGGATGGCGGGAGGGGTCTGGACCAACGTGGCAGTCATGGCGATCAGGAACCGCTCAGCCGTACGACGAACGCCTGCAGCAGGGCGGCCGCGTGGGCGCCGTCGCCGACCCGGTGGTCGACCGTGAGCCCGGCCGTGACCGACAGCGCCAGGCCGACGCCCCCGGGCACCGCGACCGGCCTCGGGGCGATCGCTCCGAGCGCGAGCACGCTCGCCTGGGGCGGCGTGACGAGGGCCTGGAACCGGTCCACGCCCAGCCCGCCGAGGTTGGACAGCGAGCCGTTGGCGAGGCCGAGGTAGGACGGGTCGAGCCGCCCGGCGTGGGCGGCCGCGACGACCGACTTCAGCTCGGCGTCGAGCTCGTGCGGGTCGCGGGCGTCGGGCTCGGTGAACACCGGCACCATCAGGCCGCCGGGCGTCGCGACCGCGAGTGCGACCGACGGCGGGCCGCTGGGGACCGCTGCCGAGCCGGCTGCGTCCCAGCGGTTGAGGAGCTCGGGCACTTCGCGCATCGCGGCGGCGTACGCCTGCAGCAGGACGGTGGTCCAGGAGACGCCGTTGCGGGTCTCGTCGGCCCCGTCGAGCACGACGTCGCGCCACACGGTGAACTGCGGCACGGCCGCACTCTCGGTCATCTTGCGGGCGACCGCGGCGCGGACCTTGGCGGCGCGGTCCTGCCGCGGCGCAGCAGGTACGGCGACGGCCGCTGCGGGGGCTGCGGGAGCCGGCGCGGCTGGGGCGGGCGCAGGCCGGCTCGCGGCCTCGACGTCCTCGACCCGCACCAGTCCGTCGGGGCCGGTGCCCGTGACGGAGGCGAGGTCGACACCGCGCTCGCGCGCCAGGCCGCGGGCCCGGGGGACGGCGGCGACCGGTCCGACCGCTACGACCGGCGCGGGCGCGGGCTCGGCTTCGGGCGCTGCGGGCGCTGCCGCGACCGACGGCTCCGGCTCTGCGACCGCGTCGGGCTCGGGGTCGGGCTCGCTCAGCAGGTCGCCGAAGCCACCTCCGGTGTCCTCGCCCTCGACCCAGCCGATGGGCTCGCCGACCGTGGCCATGCCGGACTCGACGACGATCTCGACGAGGACGCCGGTGACCGTGCTCTCGACCTCCATGTCGACCTTGTCGGTCATCACCTCGCAGACGACGTCGCCCTCGGCGACCTCGTCACCGACGCGGACCATCCACTCCGAGACCTCGCCCTCGGTCATGGTCATCGACATCTTGGGCATCCGGATCGCGAGCCGTGCCATCAGGACTCCTTCATCAGCTTCGTGGCTGCTTCGACGATGTCCTCCACCTGCGGCACGGACGCGCGCTCGAGCTGGGGGGCGTAGGGGATCGGGGCGTCGAGCCCGCTCAGCCGGCGTACGGGTGCGAGCAGGCGGTAGATCGTCGGCGACTCGGCGATCCGGGCCGACAGCTCGGCCGTGAAGCCGACGTGGCCGGGGGCCTCCTGCACGAGCAGGGCGCGACCAGTGCGGGAGACGTCCTCGTGGATCGGGGCGTCGTCGAGCGGCGTCAGGGTGCGGGGGTCGATCACCGAGATGTCGATGCCGTCCTGCGCCAGGATCTCGGCGGCCTCGAGCGAGCGCGAAACCATCACGCCGGTGGCGACCACCGTGAGGTGCTCGCCCCGCCGACGTATGGCGCTCTTGCCGAGGGGGACGCGGACGGCCTCCTCGGGGACGGGACCGGACGTGCGGTAGAGCAGCTTGTGCTCGAGCACGATGACCGGGTTGGGGTCGTCGATGGCGGAGAGCAGGAGCCCCTTGGCGTCGGCCGCGGTCGCCGGCATCACGACCTTGAGCCCGGGCACGTGGGCGAACCAGGCCTCGAGGCTCTGCGAGTGCTGGGCGGCTGCGCCGGTGCCCGAGCCGAGGGGGGCGCGGAGCACCATCGGCACCGACATCGCGCCGCCGAGCATGTAGTGGATCTTGGCGGCCTGGTTGACGATCTGGTCCATCGCCTGGTTGGTGAAGTCGGAGAACTGGATCTCCACGATCGGTCGCATCCCGGCGAGGGCGGCGCCGACGGCCGCACCCACGATGCCGAGCTCGGAGATCGGGGTGTCACGGATCCGGTCGCCGCCGAAGCGGTGGTAGAGGTCACCGCTGACGCCGAAGGCGCCGCCGTACACCCCGATGTCCTCGCCGAGCATGAAGACGCGGTCGTCCGCCTCCATGGCTTGGCCGATGGCCTCGCGCACGGCCTCGGAGTAGGTGATGACGCGGTCGGTCCCTGCTGTGGTCACGGTGTGTGCTCCCTGTTCGAAGTCGCGGTCAGGCTCGCGCGAAGACCGCGTCGAGGAGGTCGGACGGATCGGCATCAGGGGCAGCGTTCGCCTGGCGTACGGCGTCGCGCATCTGCTCCATCGCCTGGGTGCGGACGGCCTGGACCTCCTCGTCCGTGAGGACGCCGGCCTCCTTGATCTGCGCCTCGAAGCGCAGGATCGGGTCCCTGCTGCGCCAGTCCGCGATCTCCTCCTTGGTGCGGTAGAGGTTCTTGTCGGACTTGCTGTGGCCCTTCCACCGGTAGGTGAGGTTCTCGACGAGCGTCGGGCCGTCGCCGGCGCGGGCGCGTGCGACCGCCGTGCTGACCGCGTCGTACACCGCGTCCAGGTCGTTGCCGTCGACGGTGACGCCCGGGATGCCGTAGCCGGCGGCGCGCTCGGAGATGTTCTCGATGGCCATCGACTTCTCGGTGGAGAACGACATGCCGTACTTGTTGTTCTCGCAGATGAAGACGACCGGCAGCTTCCAGATCGCGGCGAGGTTGACCGCCTCGTGGAAGGCGCCCTCGTTGGCGGCGCCGTCGCCGAAGAAGCAGGCGACGACGCGGTCCTCGCCGCGCATCTGGTACGCCAGCGCCGCGCCCGCGGCGATGGGGATGCCGCCCGCGACGATGCCGTTGGCGCCGAGGTTGCCCGTCGCGGTGTCGGCGATGTGCATCGAGCCGCCGCGTCCGCGGCAGTAGCCGGTCTCCTTGGCGAGCAGCTCGGCCATCATCCGCGTGAGGTCGGCACCCTTGGCGATGCAGTGACCGTGGCCGCGGTGGGTGGACGTGATCGCGTCGTCGGTGCGCAGCGCCAGGCAGGCGCCGGTGGCCGACGCCTCCTGGCCGATGGACAGGTGCATGGTGCCGTGCATGAGGCCCCGCGCGAAGAGGTCGTCGACGGCCTCCTCGAAGCGGCGGATGGTCCACATGGTCAGCAGCGCGTGTCGCGCCGTGTCGTGGTCGGTGCCGGGGCTGGTGCTCATCGCATCTCCTATGCACATATGTGCGTATGCTCGTCACGTATGACCAGAGAGTAGGTGACCTGCGTCACGGTGCGCAAGAGGCAGGGTCGACGAGATGCGACGACGTCCGGACGGACGGGTCGTGGGGTCGCACGGACGCACGGGTGCGCCGCGACCGGATCCCTGGGTGGACCTAGCGGGTGAGGAGCGCGGTGGCGATGGCGGCGACGCCCTCGCCGCGGCCGGTGAGGCCGAGCCCGTCCGTGGTGGTGGCGGAGAGGCTGACGGGCGCCTCCAGGGCGTCGGAGAGGACGCGAGTCGCCTCGTCGCGACGCGGACCCAGGCGCGGGACGTTGCCGATCACCTGCACCGCGACGTTGCCGATCTCCCAGCCGGCATCGCGCACGCGCCGGGCCGTCTCGGTCAGGAGGGTCACCCCGGAGGCGCCCGCCCATTCGGGCTCCGTCGTGCCGAAGTTCGTCCCGAGGTCGCCCAGCCCGGCCGCCGAGAAGAGGGCGTCGCAGGCGGCGTGCGCGGCGACGTCGGCGTCCGAGTGGCCCTCGAGCCCCGCAGGCTCGTCCGGCCAGGAGAGGCCGGCGAGGTGCATCGGTACGCCCACCACGAGCCGGTGCACGTCGGTGCCGACGCCGATGCGGCTCTCGGGGACGTCTCCGGACTGTAAGGACCTCACGTCGGCATCATGCCCGAGGGCGAGGGACAATGATCGGGTGACCACACGACGTACGCCCTGGGCGCTCGCCGGAGTCCTCGCCGGACTCGCGGGCCTGGCGACCAGCTACGCCACCGCCAACGTGCTCAGCATCCGCGAGTCCCCGGTGGTGGCGGTGGCCGAGTCGGTCATCAAGCTCACCCCCGGGGCGGCGGCGGAGCGGGCCATCTCCGTGCTGGGCCACTACGACAAGCCGGCCCTGGTGACGGGCATCCTCGTCATCCTCCTCGGCTGCTTCGCCGGCGCCGGCCTGCTGGCGCGGGGTGCCTGGTGGCGGCCGATGCTCGTGTGGGCCGCGATCGCCGCGCTGGGCCTGGCGGCCGTGCTGTCGCTCCCGAGCTCGGGGGCCACCGACATCCTCCCGATCGGTGTCGGGGCGGTCACCTGGGTCGCCGTGCACTCGGCCCTCGTCGACGCGCTGAGGCGCGGGCGCCAGCGTCCTGAGCTGGAGTCGCGCGAGCGCCGCGTCTTCCTGATGGTCGCCGGTGCGGTGGCGGTGTCGACCGTTGCCATCGCGGGCGCCGGTCGCTTCGTGGGTGCCGGTCGACGCCACGTCGAGTCGAGCCGCCGGCTGCTGCGCATCCCGGGCGTCACCCGGCGTCAGCCCCCTCCCGCCACGTCCGTCGGGCTGAAGGGCATCGCGCCGTGGCAGACGCCCAACGAGGACTTCTACCGGATCGACACCGCCATCGCGCTGCCGACCATCGCGCCCGAGGACTGGTCGCTGCGCATCCACGGGCTCGTCGACCGCGAGGTCACGCTGAGCTACGCAGACCTCGTCGCCCGACAGATGACCGAGTCGTGGATCACGCTCAACTGCGTCAGCAACGAGGTGGGCGGCGGCCTGATCGGCAACGTGCGATGGAGCGGCGTACGCATCGCGGACCTGCTCGCCGACCTCGGGGTCAGCGCGGACGCCGACTGCGTCTTCCAGACCTCCCACGACGGCTGGTACTGCGCGACGCCGCTCGCCGCGCTGACCGACGACCGGGACGCGATGCTGGCCGTGGCGATGAACGGTCGCCCGCTCCCGATCGAGCACGGCTTCCCGGTGCGCACCGTCGTGCCGGGGCTCTACGGCTACGTCTCCGCGACGAAGTGGGTCGTGGACTACGAGGTCACGACCTTCGACACGGCAGTGGGCTACTGGACGGACAAGGGCTGGTCGGCCGAGGGGCCGGTCAAGATCGCCTCGCGCATCGACGTGCCGCGCTCCGGCGACGGTGTCGCCGCCGGCGAGGTCTCCTTCGGCGGCGTCGCCTGGCGCCAGCACACCGGCATCGAGGCGGTCGAGGTGCAGGTCGACGGCGGTCCGTGGGAGCGCGCCGACCTGGGCGAGGTGCCGTCGGTGGACACCTGGGTCCAGTGGGCCGTCACCCTCGACGTCCCCGAGGGCGACCACGAGGTGCGCGTACGCGCGATCGGCAAGGACGGCGAGACCCAGACGAGCGCCATCGCCCGACCCGACCCGGACGGGTCGACCGGGCTGCACACCATCGAGATCAGCGCGAGCTGACTCTCAGCTGTTGGTGATGACGTACGCCGTCCCGCCGGACGCCGCGATCCAGATCCGCTCGAACTGCGCACGGTCGTACACGCGTCGGACCTCCGCGTTCGTGGCGCCGGCCGGGTCGTTGACTACCACGTCGCCGTCGGCCTCGAAGCCCACGACGACGAGCAGGTGGCCGTTGCTCGCCGAGATCGGCGCGCCGACCAGCTGGTTGCGCCCGAACGCGATGGAGACGATGAGCGGGACCCCGGCGGCGATGTAGTCCTCGGCCTCGCGCAGGTCGCGCATCCGGGTGACGTACGAGTCGCCGGCGACCAGCGTCGCGGCGTACGCGGTGTTGAAGGCCCAGTTGCCGGTGCCGCGGTAGCCGTGGTCGTAGACCATCTTGGCCGTGTGGTCCACGACCGCGTCGACGTGCCCGGCCGCGATGCCGGTCGGCGTGGGGGAGATGCCGTAGTAGCCCAGCACCATCGCGGTCGACGTGGCCGAGCACCACGCCTCGCCGCCGCTGCCCCACCGCGGGTAGTGACCGCTGTGCACCATCTGGGAGTACGCCGGTACCGGCAGCACCGTGCCGACGCCCGGACCGGGCGTCGAGGTGGGCCGCGGGGCGGCCGCGTCGGCGGACGCGACGGCGCCGACGCGCTCGAGGCTGACGGCCAGGCTCGAGCCGCGCGGTCGCATCAGCGTCACGCGGACCTGCCACGACGTGATCGTGCTCGCGGCGTACCAGGTGTCGACGCTGACGCGTCCCAGGTCGTCGGTCTGCCCGCTGTACGTCGTGCGCGGGACCGGGCGTCCGGTGCGGGACCAGTCGGCCATCGTGTCCCAGCTGCCCGTGGCGCCGTCGGCGGCCATCGCGCGGACCTCGACCCGGACCAGGCTCTTGCCGGGAGTGGTGGCCTCCCACGTGGGGATCAGGGCCGATGCGGCGAAGCCCGGGGTCGACCACGGTGAGGTCCACGTGCCGACTTCGTACGCACGGCCGGCGACCGTGCGGGGCTTCGGCTCGAGCAGTGACACCTGGCCGCGGCCGAACTTGAGCCCGCTGCGGGTGCCGGACTTGAGGTCGGCGTACGAGCTCCAGGAGGCGCCGCCCACCTGGGCAGTGGCCCGGGGATCGGTGGCACCGGCCGCGCCCGCGCCGATCGGCGCGAGGAGGGAGGCAACGAGCGGCAGCGCCAGCGAGAGGGCTCGGATCACGGGTCGGGGCACCGACCGACGATAGCCCGCCCAGTCCCATCCGTCCCAGGAGTCACGCAGTCGGAGGTGGGATGGCGAGTGTTCACCAATCCGACGTCGCGAAATTGGCAGGTGTTTTGCACCACATGTCGGTGGGCCGACCTAGCCTGTGCGAGGCCGCCAATCGGGTTCTCTGCGGCCCTCTATCTCAGGGAACTTCGCCTTGCGCTCACGCACCCGCCGCGCCCCCCGCGCCGCGCTCCACCTCACGACCCTCCTCGCCCTCGTGGCCTCTCCGCTGGCCCTGGGCTTCACCGCCCCGGCCGCGGCAGCCAGCTCGGGCGTCGTCATCACCGAGGTGTTCGGTGGAAACGGAGCGACGAACCTGTACAACCAGGACTTCGTCGAGCTCACGAACACCTCGGCGTCCGCCGTGGACGTCACCGGCTGGTCCGTCCAGTACCGAGCGGCCGCCTCCACGTCGGGTGCCTCGTCCAAGATCGACCTCGTCGGCAAGATCCCCGCCGGGGGCACCCTCCTCGCCGGTGGCCAGGCCTCCACGTGCACGCCCGCGTGCACCAACACGATCCCCACGCCCGACGCCAGCAACGGGAGCATGAACCTCTCCGGCACGGCCGGTGTGGTCATCCTCTCCAACGAGGCCACCCTCCTGACCAATGCGGTCATCGGTGCGGGCAGCGTGGTCAACCACCCGAAGATCGTCGACCTCGTCGGCTACGGCAGCACCGCCAACGTGTTCGAGAACGCCGCCACGGCGGCGACCGCCCCGGCGCCGGCGCCCAGCAACACGACGACGCTGAAGCGCACCGCGACCGACGCCGACGACAACAGCGCCGAGTTCGCGGCCAGCGCCCCGGGCACTCCGCTGAACTGTGACTGCTTCGCGCCGGCGGCCCTCAAGGTGACTGAGGTCTACACCGACGGCGGCCTGACGGGATCGGCCTACGACCACGACTTCGTCGAGCTCCAGAACACGAGCGGCTCGACGCTTCCGATGACCGGGCTCACCCTGCAGTACCGCGCCCCGGGCGCCACCGGACCGGCCACGGTCGTGGCGACCCTCAGCGGCAGCATGGCCGCGAGCTCGTTCGACGTGGTCCAGCTCGCGGGCACCGACGGCAACGGCGCCGCGCTCCCGACCCCCGAGTACACCGCGGCGCTCGACCTCTCCGCGGCCGGCGGCACGCTCTTCGTCGCGAAGTCGGCGACCCCGATCGACCCGGGCACCGGTGCCGTGGCTGTCGACCAGTTCCGCGGCGACCTCGTCGGCTGGGGCACCGCGGGTGCCTTCGAGACCACGGCCGCCGACGCGACCGACCTCGGGCCGATCCTGTCGATCCAGCGTGCCAACGGCGGCGTGGACTCCGGCGACAACTCGGCCGACTTCGCGTCGTACGCCCCGAGCCCGAACGCCCAGCCAGCCATCCCGGTCAAGACGATCCCCGAGATCCAGGGCACCGGCCCGGCCACGACGCTGGCCAACGCCAACGTGTCGACGTCCGGTGTCGTGACGGCGGCCTACGCCAACGGCGCGGACAACTTCAGCGGGTTCTACCTGCAGACCGCGGGCTACGACCCGGCCGCCGACGCCACGCCCGGCAGCTCCGACGGCATCTTCGTCTTCACCGGTTCGTCGGCCACCTTCCCGACCCCCACGGTCGGCCAGCACGTCACGCTGTCCAGCGCCAAGGTCAGCGAGTTCCGCGGCATGACCGAGCTGACCGTGACCAACCCGGCCAACCTGACGGTCCGTGCGGCCACCCTCGCCGAGGGCGTCAAGGCCGGCACGGTGCTGCCCGGCAGCGACTGTGCCCTCCCGGGCACCAACTGCCTGACGGGTGCCACCCTCGAGGCCGCCCGTGAAGCGCACGAGGGCGAGCTCTTCCTGCCCGTCGCGCCCTACACGGTCACCGACTCCTACGACGGCAGCCCGTGGGACCAGGGCCCCTCCGAGGGATTCAAGATGAAGGGCGAGATCGGCCTCGCCGCCAACTCGACCGAGCCGCTGATCGCTCCGACCGAGGTCGCGAACCCGACCCGCGAGCCCGCGGCGCACGCCGCACGGATCGTGTGGAACGAGGCGCACCGCGTCACGCTCGACGACGGCCACAACGCCGACTACACGACCTCGGCCAACCGCGGGATCGCCATGCCTTGGCTCACGGCGACGCACACCGTGCGTGTCGGCGCGGCTGTGACCTTCGTGCAGCCCGTCGTCTTCGACTACCGCGACAACCTGTGGAAGCTCCAGCCGCAGTCCAAGGTGACCGACGACGGCGAGTCCAAGGTCTCGATCGAGCAGGACCGCCCCGCGGCCCCCGCCGACGTGCTGAAGGGCACCGGAAACCTCAAGATCGCCACGTTCAACATGCTCAACTACTTCGTCCACACGTCGCAGGCGTGGGACGCACTGCCGGACGACGCCACCGGCGCCCTGCGCACGTGCACCGACAACAACACCGACCGGGCCGGCGCCCTCACCACCGCCGGCAACTGCTCGTGGACCGACAGGCGGACCGAGCCCGACACGGCGAACTCCCCGGGACCGCGTGGTGCTGCCACCCCCGCCGCATTCAAGCGCCAGGAGGACAAGGAGCTCGAGTCGATCAACAAGATCGACGCCGACGTGCTCAGCCTCGAGGAGGTCGAGAACGCCATCAAGATCGGCGACTACGACCGCGACGCCGCGCTGCAGCAGCTGGTCCCGGCGCTCAACGCGCACTGGGCCGCCGCCCACCCGGGCGAGGACCCCGCTCTCGGAGACCGCTGGGCGTACGTCGCCAGCCCGCGACTGGCCGCCCAGGCGACCATCCTCGAGCAGGACGCGATCCGGCCGGCCTTCATCTACAACCCCCGCACCGTCGAGACGGTGGGCCGGTCGCAGATGCTGGTGAACTCGGCCCCGTTCCGCAACGCCCGTGAGCCGCTGGCCCAGGGCTTCAAGCGGGTAGGTGGCAACCGCGACGACGGTTTCATCGTCATCGCCAACCACTTCAAGTCCAAGAGCCCCGCCGGTGCCACCGGCGACAACGTCGACAAGGGCGACGGCGCGGGCTCCTACAACGGTGACCGCACCCGGCAGGCCAAGGCGCTCGACGCCTTCGCCGACGGCCTGGCCGCCGACCTGGACATCCCGGCCGTGTTCCTGACCGGTGACCTCAACGCCTACAGCCACGAGGACCCGATCGAGGCACTGCGCGACACCGGCTGGCACACGCTCGAGTCCGACAACGGTGAGAAGTCGTACTCGTTCGGCGGATTCTCGGGCTCGCTCGACCACGCGCTCGCCAACGACGCGGCTCTCGCCATGGTCACCGGCAGCACCGTGTGGACGATCAACGCCAACGAGCCGGTCTTCTACGAGTACAGCCGCCACAACTTCAACTTCACGGACCTCTACGCGGTCAACCCGTTCCGCTCCTCCGACCACAACCCGGAGATCATCGGCGTCAACGCGCCCAAGAACCCGCCGGTCGCGGACCTCGACACCGTCCAGGTGCTGGCGTCCAACGACTTCCACGGTCGTCTCCTCGACGACCCGGCGAGCGCCTCGGCCGGTGCCGCGGCGATGGCCACGGCTGTGAAGGGCCTGCGTGACCCGGTGACGGGCAACCCCAACACCGTGTTCGCGATGGCCGGCGACATCGTCGGCGCCTCGACGTTCGAGTCGTTCATCCAGAACGACAAGCCGACGATCGACGCGATGAACGAGGCCGGGCTCGAGGTGTCCGCTGCGGGCAACCACGAGTTCGACCAGGGCTACGACGACCTGATGAACCGCATCATGTCCGCGACCGACGCCGAGGGCGGCACCGCCTGGCCGTACATCGCTGCCAACGTCCGCGAGGCGGGCGACCTCGACGCGTATGCGCTCGAGACCGACCGTGAGGACGGCAACTTCGCCCACTCCAACGGCGCCACGTGGTGGAAGCAGTTCGACGGCCTCAACGACGGCGCGGGCATCCGCGTCGGGTTCGTCGGCGCGGTCACCGAGGACCTCGAGTCCCTCGTCGCACCGGGCAACCTCGACGGCCTCGCCATCACGAGCATCGTCGACGAGGTCAACGACGCAGCCACGGTCCTCAAGACCGACGGCTGTGGCGGCGAGCCCTGCGACCTGGTCGTCGAGCTCGTCCACGAGGGCGCGCCCAGCCCGAGCTGCGACGTGATCAAGGACGACGAGGACTCCACCTTCGGGCGGATCGTCCACGGCGCCAGCGACGACGTCGACGCCATCGTGTCCGGCCACACCCACCTCAAGTACAACTGCAAGGTCGAGGTGACCGGCAAGACCTTCTCCGACGGCAAGCAGTACAAGCGCCCCGTCGTGTCGGCCGGCCAGTACGGCTCCTACCTCAACCAGCTGCAGTTCGACTTCGCGCCCGACACGGCCGACCTGGTGGGCATCCGCCAGCACGTGCTCGCCATGAAGGACTTCGACGACGACGCCGACACCAAGGCCATCGTCGACGCAGCCGTCAGCGTCGCTGCGGTCAAGGGTGCCGTCGAGCTCGGCGAGGTCATGGGACCGTTCAAGCGGGCCCGCCGCACCGACCCGAGCGGCATTGTGGAGAACCGCGGGGGCGAGTCCACCCTGGGCAACCTCGTCGCGGAGATCCAGCGCGAGGCGACCGGCGCCGAGATCGGCGTGATGAACCCCGGTGGCCTGCGTGACGACCTGATCGGCACCGGCAACGGTCCCGGCCCGGTGACCTACCGCGAGGCAGCCAACGTCCAGCCGTTCGCCAACACCCTGGTGACCACCGAGCTGACGGGTGCGCAGCTCAAGCTGCTGCTCGAGCAGCAGTGGCAGCGCGACCCCGACAACAACGTCCCGTCGCGTCCGTTCCTGCGGCTGGGGACGTCGAAGGGCTTCACCTGGACCGAGGACTCCTCGCGCGCCGAGGGCAGCCGGATCACGGGCATGTGGCTCGACGGCACCGCCGTCGATGCGGGGGAGACCTACACGGTCGCCGCGAACAGCTTCGTCGCCAGCGGCGGTGACAACTTCCGTGCGCTGACCCTGGGCACGGACAAGCGAGACACCGGCGTCACCGACCTGCAGGCCACGGTCGACTACCTGGAGGCGCACCCGTCCCTGGCCGTCGACTACCGGCAGCACGCCGTCGGCGCGCGCGTCCCGAACGGTCCGTACGCGGCCGGCGACACCGTCACCTTCGACGTCAACTCCCTGTCGATGACGGGCGAGGGCGATGTGACCGACGCGGCGATGGCGATCTCGATCGGGGCGCGTGACCTCGGGTCGTTCGCCGTGACGACCAACCTCCCCGCGACGCCGTACGACATCCCGGGTGCCGGCACGGTGAGCTTCGTCCTGCCCTCCGGCCTGTCGGGCACGCAGCTGGTCACCCTCACCGGTGGCTCCACTGGCACGGTCGCGACCGTCCCGATCCAGGTGACCGACACCCGCGCCGACTCCACGGTGTCGGGCACGGCCGCCGACATCACGTGGGGCGAGGCCGGCTCGGTCGACGTCACCACGACGGGCGGCACCGACGGCGTCAAGGTCGAGCTCTACGACGGTGCGACGAAGATCGGCGAAGGCACCCTCACGGGCGGCGCCACGACGATCGCCATACCGGCAAAGGCGCTGCCGGTCGGCGCCCACACCCTGACCCTGAAGTACGTCGGCGACGACGCCACCAAGCCGTCGCAGGGGTCGGTCCAGGTGACGGTCGTGAAGGCGACCTCGGCGGTGTCGGGCACGGCTGCCGACATCACCTGGGGCGACGCGGGCTCGGTCTCGGTGACGGTCGACCCGTCGGAGGCGACCGGCACGGTCGAGCTCTACGACGGTGCGACGAAGCTCGGCGACACCACGGTGACGCAGGGCTCGATCACGATCGCTGCGAAGGCGCTCGCGGTGGGCACGCACTCGCTCACGCTGAAGTACCTCGGTGACGGCAACCACGCCGCCGACGAGGGGACGGTGTCGGTGACGGTCGTGAAGGCGTCCTCGACGGTGTCGGGCACGGCTGCTGACATCACGTGGGGCGATGCGGGCTCGGTGACGGTGACGGTGGCTCCGGCTGCTGCGACCGGCACGGTGGAGCTGTACGACGGTGCGACGAAGCTCGGCGACACCACGGTGACGCAGGGCTCGATCACGATCGCTGCGAAGGCGCTCGCGGT
>NZ_SDWV01000029.1 GCF_004137345.1 Nocardioides zhouii | reverse complement strand
CGTGTCGGCGTACGACTCGCGCTCCAGCGGTGGCCGAGCCACATTCCCGAGCCAACGAGTGTGGGTGGACCACCGCTGACGGGCGTGTCGGCGTACGACTCGCGCTCCAGCGGTGGCCGAGCCACATTCCCGAGCCAACGAGTGTGGGTGGACCACCGCTCGGGTCAGAGCTTCTCCACCGGGGCGTAGCGGAGCAGCAGGCGCTTGACGCCCTCGGAGCCGAAGTCGATCGAGGCGACCGACTTCTCGGCGACCCCGTCGACGGCGACGACCGTGCCCATGCCGAACGAGTCGTGCACGACCCGGTCGCCCGGATCGAGGCTCGGGATCGGGCGGGCGGGCTTGGACTTCGACGCGACGTCGGCGCGCATCGCGGCCGAGGAGAAGTTGCGGCGCCCGGCGTCGGTGGGTGTCCCGAGGCGGGCGGCACCGCCCGTGTGGTCGGGGCGTCCCCAGCGCGTCTGCTCGGCGGCCGTACGTCGCCAGTCGACGAGGTCGACGGGGAGCTCGTCGAGGAACCGGCTGGCGGGGTTGTGGCTCGGGGCGCCCCAGGCCGACCGGACGAGGGCGCGGGAGACGTAGAGGCGCTTCTCGGCGCGGGTCACGCCGACGTAGGCGAGCCGGCGCTCCTCCTCGAGCTCGGGCTGGTCGCCCAGCGACCGCTGGTGCGGGAAGACGCCGTCCTCGAGACCGGTGAGGAAGACCACCGGGAACTCGAGGCCCTTGGCGGTGTGGAGCGTCATCAGCGTCACCACGCCGGAGTCGTCGCCGTCAGGGGCGTCGGGGATCTGGTCGGCGTCAGCCACCAGCGCCACGCGCTCGAGGAAGTCGCCGAGCCCGACCGAGACGGTGCCGGCCTCCACCTCTGCGGGGTCCGCGCTGGGTCCGGGCTGCGGGTCCTCGGCGAACTCCCGGGCCACCGCGACGAGCTCGGCGAGGTTCTCCAGCCGGGTGCCGTCCTGCGGGTCCTCGCTGGCCTCGAGCTCGGTGAGGTAGCCGGAGCGCTCGAGCACCGACTCCAGGATCACGTCGGGGCGCTCGTCGGCCTCGACCATCGACTGGATCTCCTGCACCATCGCCACGAACGCCTCGATGTTCTTCAGGCTGCGGGTGGCCAGGCCGGGCGCCTCGGCCGCGCGGGTCAGTGCCTCCCAGAACGTGATCCGGTCGCGCTCGGCGAGGGCGGCGATGCACGCCTCGGCGCGCTCGCCGATGCCCCGCTTGGGGGTGTTGAGCACCCGCCGCAGGGAGATCTCGTCGGCGGTGTTGACCAGCATCCGGAGGTAGGCCAACGCGTCGCGGACCTCCTTGCGCTCGTAGAAGCGCACCCCGCCGACGACCTTGTAGGGCTGACCGGTGCGGATGAACACCTCCTCGAAGACCCGGGACTGGGCGTTGGTGCGGTAGAACACGGCCACGTCAGCAGGGCGTACGCCGGCGTCGTCGACGAGCTTGTCGATCTCCTGGCTGACGAAGCGCGCCTCGTCGTGCTCGTCGTCGGAGACGTAGCCGACGATCCGCTCCCCCGAGCCGGCGTCGGTCCACAGCCGCTTGTCCTTGCGCCCGCGGTTGTTGCCGATCACCGAGTTCGCCGCGGTGAGGATCGTCTGCGTGGAGCGGTAGTTCTGCTCCAGCAGGATCGTCGTGGCGTCGGGAAAGTCCTGCTCGAAGTCCATGATGTTGCGGATGTCGGCGCCGCGGAAGGCGTAGATCGACTGGTCGGCGTCGCCGACCACCATCAGCTCGCTCGGCCCGACCCGCTCGCCGGCGACCTCGGTCTCCAGCTCTTCGAAGCCAGTGCCGATCTCGAAGGACTGCCCGCACAGCTGCTGGATCAGGCTGTACTGCGCGTGGTTGGTGTCCTGGTACTCGTCCACGAGCACGTGGCGGAACCGGCGGCGGTAGTTCTCGCGTACGTCGGGGAAGGCCTGCAGCACGTGGACCGTCGTCATGATCAGGTCGTCGAAGTCGAGCGCGTTGGCCTCGCGCAGCCGGCGCTGGTAGGCGGTGTAGGCCTTGGCGTACGCCTCCTCGAAGCTGTTCTTCGCCTCCTTGGCGGCGTCCTCGGCGTCACGCAGCTCGTTCTTCTGGTCCGACACCCAGTGGAGGACGGCGTTGGGCTGGTAGCGCTTGGGGTCGAGCTCGAGGTCGCGCAGCACGAGGGTCATCAGCCGCTTGGAGTCGGCGGCGTCGTAGATCGAGAAGTTCGACTTGAGGCCGACCCGGTCGATCTCCTTGCGCAGGATGCGCACGCACGAGGAGTGGAAGGTCGAGACCCACATGATCTTGGCGCGGTTGCCGACGAGGTCCTGCACGCGCGACTTCATCTCGGCGGCGGCCTTGTTGGTGAAGGTGATCGCCAGGATCGAACCCGGGTGCGCCTTGCGCTCGGAGATCAGCCAGGCGATGCGCCGGGTCAGCACGCGAGTCTTGCCGGAGCCGGCGCCGGCCACCACGAGCAGCGGCGCACCGGCATGCATCACGGCAGCCCGCTGGGGGTCGTTGAGCCCCTCGAGGAGGGGGTGCTCGAGCAGGGCCGCCTGTGTCTGTCCGGGAGGGGTGGGAGGAGTCATGTCGTCCCAACCCTATGCGGGCCCGGTGACAACCGGGTCGGCCGCGTCAGGCGTGCACGGGCGACCAGAAGACGGCCACTGCGATGTTGGCGATCGTCAGCACCAACAGGCCGACGTAGAGCCCCTGCGGAATGCTCGGCTTGCGCATGTTGACCATGACGAGCACCAGGATCACGAGCCCCACGGCGAACTTCACGCCGATCTTCGCGTGGTCGGGCGACCCCAGGCTCTCGAGCACCCCGACGAGGAGCAGGCCGGCGAGGAACGCCGTGCCGATCCCGTCACGCATCAGCGGGTTGACGGCCTTGGTCTCCGAGCGCACCTGCACGAGGAGGCCGCCGAGCAGCGCGGCGTAGCCGAGGATGTGGACGAAGAGCAGCACCAGCCGCAGGGTCTCCATGCCGACACCCTAGGAGACTGCGCGCTACTTCTTCTTCCGCGGCGCGGGTCGTACGACGAGCACCGGGCACGGCGCGTAGTGCTGGACGCGCTGCGCGGTGCTGCCGACGAGCACGGCGTCGCTGAGGCCGCCACCGCCCGCAGCCACGACGACCAGTCCGGCGTCGTACTGCTTCGCGGCCTTGATGATCTCGTTGGCGGCCGAGCCGCTGCGGATCCGCTTGTTGACCTTCGGCCCCCAGCCGTCGAAGACCGCGGCGATCGCGTCGACCGCACTCTGCGCGGCATCGCGGAACGACCCATCGAACTCGCGACCGGAGACGTCGTCGGCGAACGCGACCGACGCCAGCGGCCGGAGCACCGCGACGACCGAGACCTCGGTGATCTTGGTCGGGTCGGCGAACGACTTGAGGTGCTTGGCGGCTGCCAGCGACTGCATGGACCCGTCCGTGGCGACGATGACGTGCATGTCAGGCCTCCTTGCCGGCGGTGGTCTCGTCGAGGTCGGGGGTGGTGGCGCCGGTGCCCTTGCCGCCGAAGAAGTACTCGGCGAGGAAGAGCACGCCGCCGACGGCCAGCAGCCCGGCGCACCAAATGAGCGAGTGGGGGTCGTCGTACACGGTGAAGCCGAGGATGGCGAGGTTGCCGACCAGGCCCACCATCAGCAGCGGGGTGTTGGCCCGGAAGATCTCGTCGTGCTCGTCCTGCCCGCGGAGCTTGAGGCAGGAGACGATCACCAGTGCGTAGATCGCGAGGAGCAGGACGACCGTGACGGTCGCGAGGCGGCCGACCAGGTCGATGCCGCCGCCCGAGGCGGTGACCAGCGTGCCGATGACGAGCAGGAGGCTCACCACGACGCCGCTGAAGATCAGGCCGACCCAGGGGCTGCGGCGGACCGGGTGGATCGTGGCGAACACGGCCGGCACCACGTCCTCGCGGGCCATGCCGTAGAGGATGCGCGGCTGGGTGACGATCGTGACGAGCGTGGTGTTGGTGATCGCGATGAGCGCGATGACCACGAAGAGGTTGGTCATGAAGTCGGTGGAGAACGGCAGGATCCCCTGCTTGACCACCTCGAGCAGCGCGGCGTCGGAGCCGGCCAGCGTGTCGACGGGCACGGTCAGCGCTGCGGCGATCGAGACCAGGACGTAGACCAGACCGGCGACGAGCATGCCGCCGACCAGCGAGCGCGGGAACGCCTTGTAGGGCTCGATGGTCTCCTCGGCCACGTTGACCGTGTTCTCGAATCCGGTCATCGCGAAGAAGGAGAACGAGATGCCGGCGAGGACGGCGAGCGCGGGGCTGCTGTAGTCACCGCCGGTCTCGATCTGGGTGAGCACGCCGAAGTCGGCGTTGCCCTGGGCCACGAAGACGATGCCGATGATGAGCACGATCAGCAGGCCGGCGACCTCGACGAAGGTCATCAGCATGTTGATCACGACCGACTCGGTGATCCCGATGAAGTTCACGACCACGAGGATCGCGACGAACACCAGCGAGACCAGCAGGGCCGGAGGTGCGGCCCAGAGCTCGGAGAAGTACGAGGCGAACCCGACCGCGAGCGAGCCCGAGGCGGCCATGCTGGCCGCGAGGAACGACACCGTGATCAGGAAGGTGAGCGGCCGGTTGCCGAAGGCCTTGTTGACGTAGAGCGAGGCACCGGCGGCCTGCGGGTACTTCGTCACCAGCTCGGCGTACGCCGCACCGGTGATCGCCGCGACCGCGACGCCGAGGGCGAAGGCGATCCAGAAGGCGCCGCCGACCGCTGCCGCGACCAGGCCGATCAGGACGTAGATGCCCGATCCGAGCACGTCGCCGAGCGTGTAGAAGAACAGCAGGCGGCCCGTGATGGACCGCTTGAGCTCACTGTCCTTCTCGTCCGGGCGGGGGGCTGTGGCAGTGTCCGACATCTGACGACCCCATCGGCTCGACCCCGGGATGTCAAACCTCGACCCACCCCTTCGGGGCGCCGCGCGACTAGAGCAGGCGCCGGTCCGAGGCCCACTTCGTGAGCTCGTGGCGGCTCGAGAGCTGCAGCTTGCGCAGCACCGACGACATGTGGGTCTCGACGGTCTTCACCGAGATGAAGAGCTCCTTGGCGACCTCCTTGTAGGCGTAGCCGCGGGCGATCAGGCGCATCACCTCGCGCTCGCGCTCGGTCAGCCGGTCGAGGTCCTCGTCGACCGCGGCGACGTCGATCGAGCCGGCGAAGGCGTCGAGCACGAAGCCAGCCAGCCGCGGCGAGAACACCGCGTCTCCCCCGGCGACCCGCGTGATCGCGTCGACCAGCTCGGGGCCGGTGATCGTCTTGGTGACGTAGCCGCGGGCACCGCCGCGGATGGTGCCGATGACGTCCTCGGCGGCGTCGGAGACCGAGAGCGCGAGGTAGAGCGCGTCGGGTGAGGGCTGGCGCCGCATCACCTCGATGCCGCCGCCGCCAGGGAGGTGTACGTCGAGCAGCACGACCTGGGGCTGCAGCTCGCGGACGACGGCGATCGCGGCGTCGGCGTCGGCGGCCTCGCCGACCACCTCGACCCGGCCGGCACCGGCCGCGGCCAGCTCGGACCGGACACCGGCCCGGAACATCGCGTGGTCGTCGACCAGCACCACGCGGACTGCTCCGTCGGGGCTGCGCTCGGTCATCGGTTCTCCTCGTCCTTGGTGCCGCGGGTGGTGCGGGGCATGTGCAGGCGGACCTCGGTGCCCTCGTCGGGGGCCGAGCGTACGTCCGCCCGGCCGCCGTGGCGGGCCATCCGGTCCACGATGCTGCTGCGGACGCCGTGGCGGTCCGTGGCGACGCCGTCGACGTCGAAGCCGGCACCGCGGTCGCGGACGAAGACGTCCACCGCGGCGTCCGAGGTCTCGGCGTAGACGTCGGCGCGCTGGGTGCCGGCGTGCTTGGCGACGTTGACGACGGCCTCGCGGGCGGCGTGCACGACGGGTCGCAGCTCGTCGTCGAGCGCGCAGTCACCGACGGTGACGACGTCGACGACGACGTTGTGCTGCGACTCGACGTCTGCCGCCATCTCCTTCAGCGCGCCGGCGAGCGTGGTCGTGTCGGAGGTCTCGGCCTCGAAGAGCCACTGGCGCAGGTCGCGCTCCTGGGACCGGGCGAGCCGCGCGACGGTGGTGGAGTCGTGAGCGTTCTTCTGGATCAGCGCGAGGGTCTGGAGCACGGAGTCGTGGAGGTGTGCGGCCATGTCGGCGCGCTCCTGGGTGCGCACCCGCTCGGCGCGCTCCGCACTGAGGTCGTTCACCAGCCGCAGGCCCCACGGGCCGACGACGATCGCGAGGCCCAGCAGGCCGAGCAGGCCGGCGACGAGCACCGGCACCGCGAAGGTGGCCTGCCCGGCGGCCACCGCGAAGACGATCATGGCGGTGACGATGAGGCCCAGCCCCGCGGCGATGCGGGCGTACGCCGCCCAGCCGCCGTTGCCGAACACGGCGCGGAAGGGGTCGATGCGCCCCGTCGTGTCGGTCCACCGCTCGCGCTGGGCCTCGTCTGCCTGGCGCCACAGCAGCGCGATGCCGGCAACGCCCAGGACGACGGGCCAGAACAGCGCACCCTGTCCGAAGACGCCCTCGACGCCGAGGACGACGCCGAAGAAGAGGGCGCCGAGGGCGATCGCCGGACCCGCGTCGCGCAGCCGCGAACGCCGGCCCGGGCGCTTGCCGGTCCGCGTGGCGCTCTCCAGTCCGGGGGCGCTCACCTCGAAGCCTTGGTCGGCGGGCAGGAACATCCACAGGCCGGCGTAGAGCAACAGCCCGAAGCCGCCGAGGAACGCCGTCGCGACGAAGAACCCGCGCACCCAGAGCACCGGCACCGCGAGGTGGGTGGCCAGGCCGGACGCGACGCCGCCGGCGATGGGCGCCGAGAGGTCGCGGTAGGCCCGTCGGGACCGACCGGCTCGGGGCGCGTGTGTCTGGCTCATCGTGCCTCCATCGTCGCAGGCACACCGCGCGCGGACCATGAGGACAGACCCCGAGCCGACCCTGAGTCCACCCGGGGGCGGCGCAGGCACAACCGGCCTGCGAATCAGGGCTGTCCCCGATGGTGGCGACGCGGTCGGGCGACCAGAGTGGAGCCATGGACAACGCCAGCCCCACCACCACGGGTCAGAACCCGACACCGCCGCCGCCACCCAGCGGCGAGCAGCCGACCACCGGTCCCCGCGTCACCCGTGACGAGATGAAGGATCTCGGCCGCCTGCGCCGCAGCGTCACCGACCGGCACATCGCCGGCGTGGCCGGCGGCATCGCCCGCCACCTCGACATCGACGCGATCATCGTGCGGGTCGCGCTGGTCGTCGCGGTGTTCTTCGGTGGCGCTGGGTTCCTGCTCTACATCGGCGCCTGGCTCCTCGTGCCCGAGGAGGGCACCGACGACGAGCCGCTCGGCCTCGACCGGCGCAGCCGTTCCCTCGCCGTCGCCGGGGTCGGCGTGATCGCCCTCCTCTGCGCGATCGGCGACTGGGCCGGCGCCTTCTGGTTCCCGTGGCAGCTGGCGATCGTCGCCGCGATCGTGGTGCTGTTCCTGCACCGCAAGGAGCGCCGCTCGGGCCGGCGCACCGGCTACGGCTACACCGAGCCGACCACCGAGACGACCACCGAGACGTCGTACGCGTCGCCCGCCGAGCCGCAGCACTGGGAGACGTACGCCCGGGAGCCGCGGCCGCGCAACCCGCGCAAGCGCGGACCGATCCTGTTCTTCTTCACGCTCGCGCTGATCGCGCTGGCCGAGGGCGTCCTCGGCGTCGTCGACCTCGCCGGTGTCGACGTGGCCGACGGCGCGTACCCCGCCCTGGCCCTCGGCGTCACCGCCGTGATGCTCGTCGTCGGGTCGTTCTGGGGCCGGGCCGGTGGCCTGATCGCCCTCGGCCTCGTGGCCGCCCTCGCGACCGCCGGCTCGGTGGTCGGGAGCAGCATCGGCGACGAGCGCCGCGGCTACTCGCCGACCACCGCCGGTGACGTGCAGGAGAGCTACGAGTTCGGCGCCGGCCGGTTCACCCTCGACCTCTCCGACGTGTCCGACATCGAGGCCCTCGACGGCCGCGACATCTCGATCGACGGCGTCGGCGGCGAGGTCGAGGTGATCGTCCCCGACGGGATGGACGTCGACGTCCGGGCCCAGGTCGTGGGCGGCGACATCCGCCTCTTCGACCAGCGGGCAGACGGCTTCGACCGCACGCTCACCGCCTTCCGCGACGCCGGCGACGGCGTCCCGGACATGTCCATCACCATCGACCTGGTCGGCGGCGAGATCACCGTCCGCGAAGCAGCCTGAGGAGCACGACATGACCGACAACAGCAGCTATGACACCGACGTCTACGGCACTGACACCTCGATGTACGGCCAGCCGATGGTCGGCCCGCTCGACGCCCCCGACAAGCCGTCGGGCCGCCACCCGGTCAACATCGGCCAGCTCGTGATGGGCGTCGCCTTCGCCGGCATGGTGCTGGTCTGGGCGCTCGTCCAGGGCGACGCGGTCGAGACCAGCGAGCTCCGCTGGCTCCTCCCGATCCCCTGGATCGCCGCCGGTGCCGCCGGACTCGCGGCCACCGTGTGGCCCTCGCGTCGGTCCTGACGTCGCCTAGCCCAGCGAGCAGGCCGGGAGCGCGAACCACCTGAGGTCGTCGAAGTCGGCGCCCAGGTGCGCGGGGTCCGACCAGTCCGGGGGCGACGCGGCAGCCATGATCGCGCGGCCCTCGTCGAGGTGCTCCTGGAGCACCGAGGCGGGGGCCGTCGACGTGTGCGACTCCCACGTCATCGCGCCGTCGGCGGCGTACGACACGTCGGTCAGCCGCAGCGGCGGCTCCACGGTCCCGGTGCGGTGGTGCCAGAGGCCCGTCATCGGGTCGAAGCGGTAGTCGCCGAGCAACCGCCAGCCCTCCTGGGCCACGAGCCGGACGGCGTCGACGATGTAGGTGAAGACGTCCTCGTCCACGAAGTAGTTGAAGTTGACCCGCACCCAGCCGGGCTTGATGCCTTCGCAGCCGGTCGCGATCTGGGCCTCGAACTGGTGGCTGGTGGCGAGGTCGATGTCGAGCAGCCGGTGGCCGTACGGGCCGGCGCACGAGCAGCCGCCACGGGTCTGGATGCCGAAGAGGTCGTTGAGCAGGGCGACGACGAAGTTGTGGTGGAGGTAGGAGCCGTCCGGCGCCTTGACCACGAAGGACACGATCGAGAGCCGGGTCGAGGCGAGGTTGCCGAGGATCTGGATGCCCGGCTCGGCCACCCACGCCTCGACGGCCCGCCGCAGCATCTCCTCCTCGTGGGCCTGGATGGTCTCCACGCCGACCGCGTTCTTGAGCTGGAAGACCAGCCCGGCGCGGATCGACTCGACGATCGCCGGCGTGCCGCCCTCCTCGCGGTGGGCCTTGTCGTCGAGGTAGCGGTGCTCGGTCGGGTTGACGTACATGACGGTGCCGCCGCCCGGCACGACCGGCACCCGGTTGGTCATCAGCTCGCGCCGCACCACGAGCACGCCCGGGGTGCCCGGGCCGCCGATGAACTTGTGCGGCGAGAGGAAGATCGCGTCCTTGAAGGAGCGACCGGGGCCGTACATCTCGATGTCGACGTAGGGCGCGCACGCCGCGAAGTCCCAGAAGCTCAGCGCGCCGTGCTCGTGGAGGAGGTCGGCGACGCCCTCGGTGTCGGTGACGATGCCGGTGACGTTGGACGCCGCGGAGAACGAGCCGATCTTGAGCGGCCGGTCGGCGTGGCGCTCGAGCTCCTCACGCAGGTGGTCGAGCGAGACCCGGCCGTCGGCGTCCTCGTGGATCGTGACGACGTCGGCGATCGTCTCGCGCCACGGCACCTCGTTGGAGTGGTGCTCGAACGGGCCGATGAAGACGACCGGCCGCTGGTCGGCCGGGATCGCCGAGCTGAGGTCGTACTGGTCGTCGAGGCCGGCCGGGATCCGCAGGCCGAGGATGCCGATGAGCTTGTCGATCGCCATCGTGCTGCCCGAGCCGCAGAAGACCACGACCGTCTCCTCGTCGCCGCCGACGGCGTCGCGGATGATCCGTCGCGCGTCCTCGCGCAGCCGGGTGGTCTGCAGGCCGGTGCCGCTCGCCTCGGTGTGCGTGTTGGCGTACGCCGGCAGCACCTCGTCGCGGATGAAGTCCTCGATGAAGGTGAGGCTGCGCCCCGACGCGGTGTAGTCGGCGTACGTCACCCGGCGCGGCCCGTACGGCCCCTGCATCACCTGGTCGTCACCGATGACGGCGTCGCGGATGCGCTCGATGAGGGACACGAGCCGAGGGTACGCCGGTGCAAGGCTGCGCCTTTCACGCCGCCTGTCACCGTTCGTCGAGCACCGCCGCCACCAGGTCGGGGTTGTCGCTGAAGATCCCGTCGACGCCGGCGTCGAGGAACGCGCGCGCCTCCGCGGCCAGGTCGCCGGGGGCGTTGGGGTCGGTGCCGATGCGGAAGTTCGTCGCCATGAACTGGTTCTCCCGGCGCAGCGTCCAGACGTGCACGATGAGACCGACGTCGTGGGCGTCGCCGACCACGGGGCTCGGCACCGTCGTGGCACCCCCGGTGCGCGGCAGGACACGGTCCTTGTTGGCGCCGACCCCGTCGGCGTACGTCGCGATCCACGCGAGGCCGGTCGGGGTGAGCAGGTCGGTGTAGGTGCGCGGGTCGCCGGCGGCGGTGAAGTCGTACGGCTTGCCGCTGGCGTCGACGAGCTGCGCGAGCGGGACGTCGATCATGGTGTCGAGGTCGCGCAGGTTGGCGGTCTCGAAGGACTGGATGATCACCGGGTCGTCGGCGTCGTCCCACTTCCGCTTGGCGAGCGCGGCGACCAGCGGCTCCTCGAGCGAGAGGCCGATGGAGTCGAAGTAGGTCGGGTGCTTGGTCTCGGGGTAGATGCCCACGCCCTCGCGGCGCGCCAGCTTGATGACGTCGTCGAGGGTCGGGATCCGCTCCTGGCCGTCGTACGCCGTGTTGTCGGGGCGCACCAGCGGCAGCCGCTCCTTGGCACGCAGGGTGCGCAGCTCCTTGTAGGTGAAGTCCTCGGTGAACCAGCCGGTGACCGGTCGCCCGTCGATGGTCTTCGTGGTCCTGCGGGCGGCGAACTCGGGGTGGTCGGCGACGTCGGTGGTGCCGCCGATCTCGTTCTCGTGGCGGGCGACGAGGACGCCGTCCTTCGTGGAGACGAGGTCGGGCTCGATGTAGTCGGCACCCTGCTCGATCGCCAGCTCGTACGCCGCGATCGTGTGCTCAGGGCGGTAGCCGGAGGCGCCGCGGTGGCCGATCAGCACCGGCTCGACGAGCGAGGCCTCGGTGGCGTCGGCGGGGGCTGCGACGGCAGGGGTGGTCAGGGCGATGGTGGCGGCGAGGGTCAGCCCGAGGCCGACGAGGATCCGAGAGGTCATGCCTCGAGCCAAGCGGTCCGAGGCGGCCCTGCGCGGTCCTGCCGGTGAACGCTCCGTGACGGTTACAGCTCGCGGAGTGCCGCGAGCGCCGCCTCGGGGTGGTCGGTGATGACCCCGTCGACGCCGGCGGCGAGCAGCGCGCGTACGAGGCCGGCCATGTCACCGAGGGCGTCGGGGGCCTGGCCGTGGCGGAGGTTGGTCGGCAGGAAGCGGTTCTCCCCGCGGACGGTCCAGACGTGCACCGTCAGGCCGCGGCGGTGGGCGTCGCGCACGAGCGTCGACGGTGCGTCGATGGCGCCGTCGCGGTCGCGCGGCAGCACCTGTGAGGTGTGCGGGCCGATGCCGTCGGCGTACTCGTCGATCTCGTCGAGCGCATCCGGGCCCAGCTCGTCCCCGATCTCGAGCAGCTGGATGATCGGCAGTCGGGTGCGGGCCGCGAGCCGGCGCAGGATGGGGGCCTCGAACGACATGAGGACCACCCGCGCCCACGGATGGTCGAGTCCCTGGCGCGACAGCTCGCGCATGAGCGGGACGTCGAGCGGCAGCCCGATCGCGTCGTGGTGGGTGGCGTGCTTGAGCTCGAGGAGCAGCCCGACCGGGCGACCGCGCCGGGCCGACTCCGCGCCCACCATGGCGAGCACCTCGGTCAGGGTCGGCACGCCCTCGGCTCCGTCGTACGCCGTGTTGCCGGGACGGGTGCCCGGCATCCGCTCGCGGGTGGCAAGGGTCTCGAGCTCGGCGACCGTGAGGTCCTGGACGAACCAGCCGTACTGTTCCACCCCGTCGACGACCAGGGTGCGGCGCAGGTGGGCGAGGTCGGGCCGCTCGGCGATGTCGGTCGTGATGCTGAGCTCGAGGTCGTGGCGCGCGACCAGCACCCCGTCGCGCGTGGCGACGAGGTCGAGCTCGAGGTCGTCGACGCCCATCCGGATGGCCGTCCGGTAGGCGTCGAGGGTGTGCTCGGGACGATGACCGCTGGCACCGCGGTGCGCAACCACGGCAGGCGTGAGGACCAACGACGAGGTCCGGCCGAGCGCCTCCCGGGTCACCGTCACGACCACAGGCTGCACGGCCTCCGGGACCTGCCGGTGACCTCAGGATGAATGGCGCATGATGAGCGCGTGACGCTCCCGAGCTACCCCACCCTCACCTCGCTGCCGGCGACCGACCACCCGGACCTGGTCGCCGCTCCCGTGGCGGCCGCGCTGGCCGCCTGGCCGGGCGCGGCCCAGGTGGCGGTGGTCGACATCGACCCCGACCTCGCCGACACGGCCGCGATGAGCGAGGCGTACGACATCCCGATGACCGCCGGCGGCAACTGCGTCGTCGTGTCCGGCGCCCGCGCGGGCGACGAGCGGATCGCCGCCTGCGTGGTCCGGGCCGACACCCGGGCCGACGTGAACACGCTGGTCCGCAAGCTGCTCGACGTGCGCAAGTGCTCCTTCCTCCCGATGGACCGCGCGGTCGCCGAGACCGGGATGGAGTACGGCGGGATCACGCCGCTGGGCCTGCCCGAGGGCTGGCGGATCCTGGTGCACGACGCGCTCCTCGACGAGCCCGTCGTGGTCATCGGCAGTGGCGTACGCCGCTCGAAGCTGCTGGTGCCCGGTCGGCTGCTGGGCGAGCTGCCGGGCGCCGAGGTGGTGCAGGGGCTCGGGCGATAACCATTCGTCGCTGACCCTGTCCCGAACCTAGGATCGGGTCAGTGAGAACACTGCCGGTCGCCGATCCGGGAACCCCGGACCATCGCTCCCCCGGCCGGTTCCTGTGGTGGCTGGCCCGGCAGCAGTTGCCCACCCTGGCCGGCGGCATGGCGTTCGGGATCGTGTGGATGTCGTGCCAGGCCGTGATGCCCGCGGTCCTGGGTCGTGCGATCGACCGCGGCGTCGCCGACAAGGACCAGCAGCAGCTGCTGTTCTGGGCCGGCGTGATGCTCCTCATCGGGCTGCTCCAGGCAGTCACCGGGATCATGCGGCACCGCTTCGCGGTCACCAACTGGCTGACCGCGTCCTACCGGATCGTGCAGCTCACGACGCGGCAGTCGGTGCGCCTCGGCGGCTCATTGCCCCGCAAGGTCAGCACGGGCGAGGTCATCGCGATCGGCACCACCGACCTCTCCCACATCGGCAACGTGATGGACGTGACCGCCCGGTTCGCCGGCGCGATCGTGTCGTTCCTGCTCGTGTCGGCGATCCTGCTGAGCACGTCGGTGCAGCTCGGCCTGGTCGTGCTGATCGGCGTGCCGCTCCTGCTGTTGCTCATGGGGCCGCTCCTCAAGCCGCTCCAGTCCCGCAGCGCGACCGAGCGCCAGATGCGCTCGGACCTCTCCAACACCGGCACCGACATCGTCAGCGGACTGCGGGTCCTGCGCGGGATCGGCGGCGAGGGCGTGTTCCTCGACCGCTACCGCCGCGAGTCGCAGGCCACCCGCACCGCCGCGGTCAACGTCGCCAAGCTCCAGTCGGTGCTCGACGCCCTGCAGGTCTTCCTGCCCGGGGTCTTCGTCGTGCTCGTGGTGTGGCTCGGCGCGCGTTCGGCCGTCACCGGCGACATCTCCGCCGGCGAGCTGGTGGCGTTCTACGGCTACTCCGCGTTCCTGATGCTGCCGCTGCGCACCGCCACCGAGTTCGCCAACAAGCTGATCCGCGGCCGCGTGGCCGCGTCCCGCGTGTGCCGGGTGCTGGCGCTCGAGCCCGACGTCGTCGAGCCCACCTCGCCTGCGTCTCCTCCCGCGCCCGCCTCCGAGCTGTACGACGCCCGCTCGGGGCTCCGGGTCCGACCGGGACTGCTCACCGCGGTCGTCTCCGACCAACCCGACGACTCGGCCCTTCTGGCCGACCGCCTCGGGCTCTGCGCCGCCGAGCAGGACGACGAGGTGTCCCTGGGCGGCATCCCCCTGACATCGCTGCGCCACGCCGACATACGCGAGCGGATCATGGTGTCCGACACGGGCGCTGCCCTCTTTGCCGGCCGGCTGGCCGACCGGATAGACGAGCGCGGCAACGGTGACGTCGAGAAGGCGCTCTTCACCGCGTCGGCCGAGGACATCCTGGAGGGCCTGCCGGACGGGCTCGACTCCGTCGTCACCGAGAAGGGCCGCTCCTTCTCCGGTGGCCAGCGCCAGAGGCTGGTCCTGGCCCGTGCACTCGCCGCCGACCCGGAGATCCTCGTGCTGGTCGAGCCGACGAGCGCCGTCGACGCCCACACCGAGGCGCGCGTCGCCGCCCGCCTCCGCGCACACCGTGACGGCCGTACGACCGTGGTCACCACGGTGAGCCCGCTGCTGCTGGACGCCGTCGACGAGGTGGCCTTCATGGTCGACGGCCGGGTCGTCGCGGTCGGCACCCATGCCGAGCTCCTGGCGGACGTCACGGCCTACCGCCGTGTCGTCGTACGCGACGTGGAGGCAGTCCTGTGAGCGTCACGACCCGCCTCCCCATCACCGACGGCAAGGCCGTACGCCGCTACGTCGGCCAGGTCGCGCACCGGCACCCTCGCCTGCTGTGGACCGCGCTCGGCCTCCACGTGCTGGCTGCGCTGACCGCACTTGCCGCACCGCGCCTGCTCGGCGGCCTCGTCGAGTCGGTCGAGAACGGCACGACCCGCTCCCACGTCGACGAGATCGTGATGTGGCTGGCGCTCTTCCTGGTGCTGCAGTCGGTGCTGACCCGGTACGCCCGCTACCGCTCGCAGGTGATGGGCGAGCTGGTGCTCGCCGAGCTCCGCGAGGACTTCGTCGCCAACACGCTGGCGCTCCCGGTCGGCATCGTCGAGGCCGCCGGGTCCGGCGACCTGCTGACCCGCACCGGTTCAGACATCGACCAGCTCGGCTGGTCGGTGCGGTGGGCCCTGCCCGAGTGGACCATCGCCGTCGTCTCGGCGATCCTCACCTTCGCCGCCGCGCTCAGCGTCGGCTGGTGGGTGTTCCTCCCCTGCCTGCTGGCGATGCCGCCCCTGGTGGTCGGGCTGCGGTGGTACCTCGCCCGCGCCAAGGACGGCTACCTCGCCGAGACCGCGTCGTACTCCCAGATCACCACGACGCTCTCCGAGACCGTCGAGGGCTCGCGCACGGTGGAGGCGCTCGGGCTCGGCGCGAAGCGCGTCGAGCTGTGCGACGACGACTGCGCGAAGTCGTTCGAGGCGGAGAAGTACACGCTTCATCTGCGCACCGTCTTCTTCCCGAGCATGGAGCTGAGCTACCTCCTGCCGGTGGTCGGCACCCTGCTGTTCGGCGGCTGGCTCTACACGCGTGGCGAGGTCTCGCTGGCCGAGGTCACGACCGCGACGCTCTACGTCCAGATGCTCATCGACCCGGTCGACCGGATCGTCTCCATCCTCGACGAGCTCCAGCTCGGTGCCGCGTCCCTCGCGCGGCTGCTCGGGGTGGCGCAGGTGCCGGACGACCGCGAGGTCTCGGGGCGTACGCCGTCGTCGGAGAAGCTCGACGCCGACGACGTCCGGTTCTCGTACGTCGAGGGCCGCGACGTGCTGCACGGCATCGACCTCGATGTCGGGGTGGGCGAGCGGATCGCGATGGTCGGACCGTCCGGCGCGGGCAAGTCCACCCTCGGACGGCTGCTCGCCGGCATCCACCCGCCACGCACCGGCGCGGTGACGGTCGGCGACGTCGGTCTCGTCGAGCTGCCGCTCGGCGACCTTCGCGGCCACGTCGCGCTCGTCACCCAGGAGCACCACGTCTTCGTCGGCACCCTGCGGGAGAACGTCGTGCTCGCCCGACCCGGCTCGTCCGACGACGCCGTCCGCGACGCGCTCGGCGCCGTCGACGCCCTCGAGTGGGTGGACCTGCTGCCGGCCGGCCTCGACACCGTCGTCGGATCCGGCGGCCGCGCGGTGACGGCTGCCCAGGCCCAGCAGATCGCCCTGGCCCGGCTCGTCCTCGCCGACCCGCACACCCTCGTGCTAGACGAGGCGACCTCGCTCATCGACCCGCGCGCCGCCCGCCACCTCGAGCGCTCGCTCGCCGCCGTGCTCGAGGGCCGTACGGTCATCGCGATCGCGCACCGGCTCTTCTCCGCCCACGACGCCGACCGCGTCGCGGTCGTCGAGGACGGCCTGATCGCGGAGTTCGGCTCGCACGACGACCTCGTCGCCGCCGGCGGGTCATACGCCGCCCTCTGGGAGTCGTGGCACGGCAAGGGCTGATCGATCCCCGGCGAGCGGTGGTCCACCCACCGCAACCTCCGCCACTGAATGCGTACACGTGTCCGAGCTGTTGCCCCTGATCCAGCCGCGCGAGGGCAACATCGCGGACACGTGTTGTCGGACCCCCGCCCTAGCGTCGGGGGCATGACACGCACCTGGGTCCTCGTGGCTTCCCGCGACCACGCCCGCCGCGGGCTGGAGGGCGGGTTCGTGATGGCCAACCACGGCAAGCGGGCACCGGTGGCGCGGATGAGCGTGGCCGACCGGATCCTGATCTACTCCCCGACCACCACGTTCCCGAAGGGCGAGCCGCTCAAGGCGATCACCATGGTCGGCGAAGTCACGGGTGATGAGCCCGAGCCCAGTCCGGTGATCGAGGGTGGCTTCCGGCGAGCCGCGACCCTCCGGGAGATCGAGCCGATCCCGCTCGCCGATGTGCGTGACCACTTACCCACCAGCAAGATCCGCTTCGGCTTCTTCGAGCTCCCCGCCGAGGACGCTGCGGCGATCTGGTCCCTCTTGCCATCGTGACAGTGAAACTGTCACAGTTGCGGCATGCGTCTCGCCACCCTCCTCATGTACGACGGAAACCCCCGCAGCGCGGCCGACCAGGTCGTCACCCTGGAGAAGGCCGGGCTCGACAGCGTGTGGGTCGCGGAGGCGTACGGCTTCGACTCCCCCACGCTGATGGGCTACCTCGCAGCGAAGACCGACACGATCCAGATCGGGTCGGGCATCCTCAACATCTACTCGCGTACGCCGGGCGCGCTGCTGCAGACCGCCGCCGGCCTCGACAACGTCAGCGGGGGCCGCGCGATCCTCGGCATCGGGGTGAGCGGCCCGCAGGTGATCGAGGGCTTCCACGGCGTTCCGTACAAGAAGCCGATGGCGCGGACCCAGGAGGTCGTCGAGATCATCCGGAGCGGCCTCAAGCGTGAGCCGCTGACCGCGAATGGCGAGTTCCACCTCCCGCTGACCAAGGACGACGGCGCCGTCACTGGGCTCGGCAAGCCGCTCAAGCTGCTGACCAAGCCCGAGCGCGACACGATCCCGATCTGGATCGCGGCCCTCGGCCCCAAGAACGTCGAGCAGACCGCCGAGATCGCCGACGGCTGGATCCCCCACCTCTTCCACCCCGAGAAGGCGCACCTGGTCTGGGGCGACGCGCTCGCGACCGGCAACGCCAAGCGGCAGGAGGGACTCGCTCCCCTGCAGGTGATGGCGGGCGGCATGGTCGCGATCGGCGAGGGCCCGGAGACCAAGGCGCTGCTCGACTTCGCGCGGCCGATCTTCGCCCTCTACGTCGGCGGCATGGGCGCCAAGGGAAAGAACTTCTACAACGACGTCGCACGGTCTTATGGGTACGAGAAGGAGGCCGAGGAGATCCAGGACCTCTACCTCTCCGGCAAGAAGAAGGAGGCCGAGGCGCTCATCCCCACCGAGTGGCTGGAGGCCGCCAACCTCGTCGGCCCCGAGTCGTACGTCAAGGAGCGGATCGCCGCCTTCCGGGAGGCCGGCGTCACCGACCTCAACATCACGCCCGTCTCCGACGACCCCGCGGCCACCGTCGCGCAGGTCAAGGAATGGGTGTCCTGAGCCCGTGCACTCGCCCGGTCGCTTCGCCCACCTCCACCGGATCCAGCAGCTGGACCCGGAGGTCGACTTCGACGAGATCCTGCGGCTGACGGCGCGCTTCGAGTTCCCCTGGGACTACGTCCAGGGCACCGGCATCGCCTTCATGCGCGACTACGGCATCCCGTCGATCGCGGCGCTGCTCGACCGGACGCGCGAGTTCGAGGACCACGGCGTCAAGCGCTACGACGACACCATCCTGATCGGTGACGAGGCGACCCTCGACGGCATCGACTCGACCCGCTCCCACGCCGCGCTGCGCCGGCTCAACCGGATCCACGGCCACTACGACATCCCGCAGGACGAGCTCGCGTACGTCCTGGCCACCACCATCGTCGGGCCGGTCCGGTGGATCGAGGCCTACGGCTGGCGCTCCCTCGACCCGCACGAGCTGGTCGCGATCACGAGGGTGACGACCCGCTTCGGCGAGCTGATGGGCATCAAGGGCCTGCCCACGACGTACGACGGCTACCTCACGCTGCTCGTCGACTACGAGCGCCAGCACTTCGCCCACACCCCGGCCAGCACCAGGCTCGCCGAGGCGTCGATCCGGATCGCGCGCGAGGTGGCGCCGCCGCCCCTGCGACCACTGCTGCGCCGCGTCACGATCGCGGTGATGGACGAGCCGCTGCGCGAGGCGCTCGGCCTGCCGCGCCAGCCACGCTGGTTCGTCCGCTCTGTCCGACGCGGCCTGCGGCTGCGCGGACGTCTGCTCCGGCTCGCGCCGCCGCGACGGACGGCGTACGCCCACCGTCCCACGACCTATCCCGACGGGCACCGCCTGGAAGACCTCGGTCCCCTCGCGATGCTCGACGCCCTGAACACCAAGGAGTCACATGCCTGACCGCCCCAGCATCCTCGAGCAGGAGCACGAGGACTTCCGCGCCGTCGCGCGCGCGTTCTTCGACAAGGAGGTCGTGCCCTTCCACGAGCAGTGGGAGCGCGACGGCATCGTCGACCGCGAGGTGTGGCGCAAGGCGGGCGAGCGCGGGCTGCTGTGCTTCGACGTCGACGAGGCCTTCGGCGGGCCCGGCATCGCGGACTTCCGCTACAACATGGTGCTCGCCGAGGAGTCGGCGCGCGCCGGCGCCTCCGGCCCGGGCTTCGCCGTGCACAGCGACATCATCGTCCCCTACATCTCCTCCCTCGGGACCGACGAGCAGAAGCAGCGCTGGCTGCCGGGCTGCGTGTCCGGCGACCTGGTGACCGCGATCGCGATGACCGAGCCGGGCGCGGGCTCGGACCTCCAGGGGATCCGTACGTCGGCCGTCGACGCGGGCGACCACTACGTCCTCAACGGGTCGAAGACCTTCATCTCCAACGGCATCCTGGCCGACCTGGTCATCGTCGTCTGCCGCACCGACCCCGACGCCGGCCACCAGGGCATCTCGCTGCTTGTCGTCGAGCGCGGCATGGAGGGCTTCGAGCGCGGCCGCAACCTCGAGAAGATGGGGCTGCACGCCCAGGACACGGCCGAGCTGTCGTTCACCGACGTCCATGTGCCGAAGGAGAACCTGCTCGGCGAGGCGGGGTCGGGATTCGTCTCGCTCATGCAGAACCTGCCGCAGGAGCGGATCTCCATCGGCTGCATCGCGGTCGCCGCGATCGAGCACGTCCTCGACCTGTGCCTGACGTACGCCAAGGAGCGCGAGGCGTTCGGCAAGCCGATCGGGAAGTTCCAGCACAACCGCTTCGTGCTGGCCGAGATGGCGACCGAGGCCCACATCGCGAGGGTCTTCATCAACGACTGCGTGCTGCGGCTCAACGCCGGCGAGGTCGACACCGCGCTGGCGTCGATGGCGAAGTGGTGGACCACCGAGCTCCAGAAGCGGGTCGTGGACGCGGGCGTCCAGCTGCACGGCGGCTACGGGTACATGAACGAGTACCCGATCTCCAAGGCGTACACCGACTCGCGGATCCAGACGATCTACGGCGGGACCACCGAGATCCAGAAGGAGATCATCGGGCGGATGCTCGGGTTGTAGCCACTGGCTAGGTTCGGGAGCATGGACCTCTTCGAGATGGACGAGACCCGGACCATGACCCGCGAGGACGCCGCCGCCAAGCTGCGCGCACTCGCCGACTCGCTCGCGAAGCACAACTCGGTGGAGTTCGCCCGCGACGGCGGCCGCATCACCGTCGCGGTGCCCGACGAGGTGAACCTCAAGGTCGAGGTGGAGCTCGGCGAGTCCAACGAGGTGGAGATCGAGCTCACCTGGTAGGTCGCGCTCAGCGCACCGGCAGGCCCAGCCGCTCGAGCGCCTCGCGCAGCCGGTGTCGCCCGGCCATCGACTCCGGACCGGCGAGCCGCGTCAGCACCCGGTCGGTCCACGCACCGGCGAGGCCGTGGCGGGCGTTGTAGGTCGCCAGCCTCTCGTCGTACGTCGCCAGGTGGGCGTCGGCCAGCCCGGCGTCGTACTGCTCGTGGTGCAGCACCGCCTGCTGCGGCAGCCGCGGCTTGACCCCGGCATCCTCCGTCGGGTCGGGGCGACCCACCGCGAGACCGAAGGCGGCGATGGCGTGCGGGGGCAGCCCGAGCTCGGCGGCCACCTCCTCGGGGCGGTTGCGGATCGCTCCGACGTAGCACGACCCCAGACCGAGGGCCTCGGCCGCGACGACGGCGTTCTGTGCGGCGAGCGCCACGTCGATGAAGCCGATGAGGGCCGTCTCCAGGGCTGGAGGTTCGACGACGTCGGCGCCGACTGTGCCGCGGCGACCAGGGTGCGCAGGTCTCCCTCGGAGACCTCGCCGGGCAGGAAGCGGCGTACGGAGCGGTGCGCGAGCTGGACCCGGACCGAGTCGGGCACCGGCGGGAGGTCGTCGTACGGGTCGCCGTAGCGCTGGTTCCAGCCGGTCTCCACTGCGTGCCCCGTGGTCGTCATAAAGCAACAATATCTACTGACTTACTTGTCTTGATCGAACCGGTCGCCGATCGTCCGCAACACCTTCTAGCCTGTGCCCATGAGCGACTTCAGCGAACAGGACCTCTCGGGGTCGAGCTTCCAGCAGGTCGACCTCTCGGGAAGCACGTTCCGCCAGGTCGACATGAGCGGTCTGGACCTCCGTGAGGTCAACCTCAGCAACACCCGGGTGCGGGCGGCCTACTTCGACGGGGTCCGGATGACCGGTGTCGAGATCCCCGACCTGGAGATCTACGGCGAGGTCGTACGGCTCCTCGTCAACGGCGTCGACGTGGTGCCGCTCGTGGAGGCCGAGCTCAACCGACGGATGCCCGAGCGCGCGCTGATGTCGCCGACCGACGTGGCCGGCTTCCGGGACGCGTTCGCGACGATGGACCGGCTCTGGGGCGAGACGATGGCGCTCGCCCGGACGCTCCCGACCGAGAAGCTCCACGAGCAGGTCGACGGCGAGTGGTCGTTCATCGAGACCCTGCGCCACCTGGGCTTCGCGCACGCCTGCTGGGTCGGCGGCGTGGTCCTCGCACAGCCCTCACCGTGGCACCCGCTCGACCTCCCGTGGGACGAGGCGCCCGTCCTCGACGGAGTGCCGTGGGCACGGCGGATCCGCCCGGAGCTCCACGAGGTCATGGCGCAGCGGCAGCAGAGGCGCAGGACGGTGGCGGAGGTGCTCGAC
The DNA here is from genome assembly GCF_004137345.1 of Nocardioides zhouii. Taxonomy (GTDB): domain Bacteria; phylum Actinomycetota; class Actinomycetes; order Propionibacteriales; family Nocardioidaceae; genus Nocardioides; species Nocardioides zhouii. Next base: position 32,557 of record NZ_SDWV01000029.1, on the reverse strand, counting down.
GGGCTGTCCGAGGCCGCCCTGGCCCGCCCCGTCACCTCGGCCACGCCGTTCCTCACCGACGCCACCGGGCTCACGGCCGCCGACTGCCTCCGGGTCGTCCTCAGCGAGGAGTGGGAGCACCGGCTCTACGCCGAGCGCGACCTGTCCGCACTCAGCCGCTGACCCAGCTCGCGCCCGAGGCGGGTGCCGGAGAGCCAGGCCGTCTCGACCTTGGGCGACGGGCCCCAGCCGTCGCCGCACACGGCGACCGGGCCGCCCGGACCGTCGACGAGGGCGTACGACGCCTCGCGCCGGCCGACCGGCCGGGCGAACGTCCACCGGTGGAGGTGGACGTCCTCAGGCTCGTCGAGGTGGAGCAGTCGACGGAGGCCGGCGACCATCTCCGGCGCCGCTGCCGACGGGTCGGCGAGGTGGCGCGCGGCCAGGTCGGGCGTCGAGTGGGCGACCAGGACCGGGGCGTCGTCGCCGCGCCGGCGGCCGTCGTCGGCGATCCAGCCGATCACCGGGTCGTCGTTGACGAAGGCGCCCTCGAACCGTCCGGACGGGCTCACGCCGTCCCAGGTGCGGGCGGGCCACCGGGCGGCGAGGGCGAGCACGGGCTCCCACGCGCGGTCGAGGACGTCGGCCACGGGATGGCCGTCGACGAGCCGACGCGCCTGCGGATCGGGCATCGCGAGGACGACGGCCTGCGCTCCGCCGCGTACCTCGTCGACGCTCGCGACCTCGACGCGCTCCACGTCCAGGTCGAGCGCCAGGTCCTCGACCAGCGAGCGAAGACCACGAGGCGCACCCCAGCGCACCGGACCGACCTTGTCAGCCGCCTCGGCGTCGCCCAGCACCGTGAAGGTGTCGGTCCAGCGTGCCGCGAGCCCGCGCCCGGCCCAGTCCTCCACCACGGCGAGGAACTCCGGGTCGGCGGCGGTGAGGTAGGACGCACCGAGGTCCACCGGTCGCTCCCACAGCCGGCGCGACGCCATCCGGCCGCCGGGCACGTGACCGCGATCGACGACGCGGACGCTCAGGCCCGCGACCCGCAGCTCGCGCGCGCAGGCCACCCCGGCCAGCCCGGCGCCGACGACCACGACCTCCGGCGTCGTCACAGGATCACCTCGGCGGCCCGCTGGCCACTGACCAGCGCGCCCTGGATGGAGCCGGTGTCGCGGTGGTCGCCGCAGACGATCACGTCGCCCACCCGCAACGGCTGGCGCGAGACGTACGGCGCGGGCTGCGCCGGGAGGGCGTCGGGGACCTCGTGGCGGACCACCACCTCCCAGCCGCGGGTGTCGGCGCCGAGCAGGTCGCCGGCGTGGCGGCGCATCGACGCCTCGTCGGTGTCGCGGCCGGGTCCCATCAGCGCGGAGCCCTCCAGGAGGTGGCGTCCCGCCGGTGCGTAGGACGGAGCCGCCCGGGACACGACGGCGGCGTTGACGAGGGGGCCGGTCGGTGTGCGTCGCGCGTCGACGTGGAGCAGGTCGGTGTCGGGAGCATCCGGCGCCGCCCACCACATGGTGACGACGCCCTTGGTGGTCGTCGCCGGCACGGTGGTCAGTGCGGCCGCCGCGGCCGCACCAGTGGCGACGACGACATGGTCGGCGGTCCAGGTGCCGGCGTCGGTGCCGACCGACGTACCCGTGACGACGTGGACCCGCTCGCCGAGGTGCACCCGGTCGCCGAGCGTCGCGGCGATCTGGACGGGCAGGGCGGTCATGCCCGCGCGGGGCAGGGCGGGCACACCCGTGGCGAACATCCAGGTCAGCAGCAGCGCGAAGCGGTCGGCGGTGCTGCCGTCGTCCTCGAGCAGGACGCCGGCGAAGAAGCGGTCGACCACCCGGCGCAGCAGACCGTCGACGCCCGCGGCGTCCAGGGCCGTACGCCGGTCCACGTCGGCGCGCGCACCGATCACCTCCTCGAGCGAGGTCCCACGGCGCGGCCGCATCAGCGGTGCCGCCCACCGTGCGAGTGCCGCGACCTCCCGCGGGCGACGTACGACCGCGCGCAGGGTCTGCGGGAGGAGGGCAGGCTCGCGCAGGGGGTGCCCGAGCACGGCGAGCCCGGTCTCGGTGCGGGCGGCGACGCCCGCGCCGAAGGGCTGGAGGCCCAGGGCGTCGACGTCCACCCAGCGACGTACGGCGGGGTACGCGGGGTTGAGCAGCTGGAAGCCGCGGTCGACGAGGAAGCCGTCGATCCGCTCGGTGCGGATCCGGCCGCCGACGACGTCGGCGGCCTCCAGCACCACGACGTCACGGCCCGCCTCGGTCAGCGCCTGCGCACAGCGCAGCCCGGCCAGCCCTGCTCCCACGACGACCACGTCTGCGTGCACATGACGACCCTAGAGAGCGACTCCTAGGTCGTCGGGAGCTGGCGGGTCGTGACGATCTGCTGGGCCAGGACCCGGAGCTTGACGTTGTTCTGCTGCGACATCCGGCTCAGCACCGAGAACGCGCGGTCCGGGTCGAGGTCGAAGCGCTCCATGAGGATGCCCGTGGCCTGGGCGATGACCGTACGGCCTCCGAGGGCCGTCTCCAGCTGCTGCACCTTCTGGGCGGCCGCGAGCGCCACACTCACGTGGGCGGCGAGCGCGAGGCCGTCGTGGACGTCCTCGTCGGTGAAGGCCGAGGCGTCCTTGCCGTAGAGGTTGAGCGCGCCGAGGTCCTGGTCGGTCAGGTACAACCGGTAGCTCACGCTGCTGCGGATTCCGAGTCGCTCCACGACCCGAGGACCCCAGCTGGGCCAGCGGTCGTCGGTGGACAGGTCGTCGCTGCGGACCGTGTGGTCCTCGCGCAGCGCGTCGAGGCACGGGCCCTCGTCGAGCTCGTGCTGCAGGACGTCGATCTCCTTCAGCGCGTCGTTGCTCGTCGCATGGGTGTCGATGCGATCACCACGATGGACCACGCACACGCCCGCCGCGGCGCACCCCGGGATGATCTCGGTCGCGAGCATGACCGCTCGCTGCATGGCCTCCTGCGGACTGTCGTCCTGCATCTCGCGCGCGGCGGCGGCGAGCTCGTCGCGGAGGTCGTCGTCGGGGGACACCTGTGGATCATGACTCACAATGCAGACGCCGCCCATCACCGGGGTAGACATGGACCATGTCGTCCCTCCTCGTGCGTCCCCGTCGCGGCAAGATCATCGCCGGCGTCTGCGCCGGCCTCGCGGACCGGTTCGGCATCTCCCGCGGCCTGGTGCGGCTCGGCTTCGTCGTCTTCGGCCTGGTGGGCGCGGGCGAGATCGCCTACATCATCGCGTGGATCATCATGCCCAAGGGCGACTGACGCCCTCGTCCGCCTCGACCTGACGCACCAGCCAGGCGGCTACCCCGGCCGTGATGGCACCGATGCACGCGATGCCCACGACCATCAGGGCGACTGCGACGAAGCGCCCGGTCGTCGTGACAGGGAAGTGGTCGCCATAGCCCACCGTGGTGACCGTGGTGGCCGACCACCAGAGCGCGTCACCGAAGGTCGTGATGTTGGCGCCCGCGGCGTCCTGCTCCGCATCGAGCACTGCGACGGCGCCCAGACCGAGTGCCATGACGGCTGTCCCTGCGACGTACGTCGTCACGCGGCCGACCATCGATCCCACGGCAGAGCGGTTCAGCACGCGCGCGAACGCCAGTAGCCGGAGAAGCCGGAGAGGACGAAGCATCTGGAGCACGATGAGCGCCACGTCGTACCAGTGCGCGAGGGCGTAGCGCCGGCGCTCGTCGGCCAGGTAGAGGCGTGCGACAAAGTCGAGCGTGAATGCGACCCACACGGTCCAGCTCGCGACCTCGAGGACGGAGCGGACATCAGGATCCATTCGAGGGTCGACGACTGGCCAGGCATAGGCCACGAGGAAGGCAACGGCGAGCAGCAGGAGCGGGACCTCGGCGCGCCGTTCCCAGCGCTGGACTCGTGTCATGACGGCACCCTAGAACCGCGAGCCCTCAGCCCTCAGGCGGCGAGCTCGAACAGGGCCTGGCTCAGCTCGGCCTCGGCCGGGCTCATCTCCGGGCAGGTCCGCAGGCGTCGGGTCCCCGAGTGGTCGACGAGGTACGTCGCGCCGTGCGGGTCACGCCAGACGTAGATCCCCGGAAAGGGTTGTCGCACCTGCCAGCCGGCGTGGGTCTTGATGCGATGGTGGAAGGAGGTCATCGGACCGTAGTTGCCGATCCGCGACTGGCCCGGCGGTCCGCGGTGGCGGTAGGCGCGGGTGTGGTCGATCTGGTGGGACCGGGTCGTGCTCGCTCCCCACGGGAAGCTGTCAGCCGGAGTCATCAGGCGCACGGCCTCGCGGTGGCGATCAGGGATCTCGTAGGCATCGACCGGCGCCTGACCCTCGAGATCGAGGACGGGCCGGATCGTGAACCGGGCATGGGGGCCGAGGTGGTCGCGGACCCAGGCTTCCGTCACTGGCCCGTGCCCTTCCACGCGGGTGACGCCGGTCGGTTCGGCGCCGGCGTAGGTGTGCACGTTGACGGTGACAGCGGGCAGGATCGTCGACCAGTCCACATCCGGTCGATCGGCCTCGTCCGGTCGGTCGCGCCACGCCATGAAAGCCTCCATCAGCGCCACCGCCTCGAGAGGATCGGCCAGGATCGCGACCGCCTTCACCCGCCGGGTGTCCAGGTCATCGGTGTCACCGAGGCTCGCGAGCACGTCGGCGAACCACTGGACGCGCGCGTCGAAGAGGGCGATGACGGGGAACGGGCCGCGGATGAAGAAGCTGCGCATGCCGTCCTGCGTGGATCGAGTCGGGCTGGCCACCTGTCGCCTCGCGTTGTCCCGCTCCTTGCGCGCCGCCGCCTCGGGGTCGCTGGCGACGACCAGGCCGGTGACCATGTCCTCGAAACGTGACCACGGGATGCGCCCGTCGGCGGACTCGGCGACCCGCTCGTCGACGTACGACGCCTGGTCGACGCTCAGGTCGCGCGTGCGGCGCGCGACGAACCGGGCGTACGACGCCTTCACCTCGAGCACCTCCACGCGTCGCCACAGCTGCGGCAGCCGGATCATCAGGTCGAGGGCGTCGGCCATCAGCGAGTGCGCCGAACCCGTCGAGATCCCGAGCCGCCCGCCGAGCGCGGCCGCCGCGAACTCCGTGACGTCGGGCGTGCCGACACCGCCGAACCGCCTCGCCCGCTCCCGACCGGGAAACCGGCTGATCGCGGGATCGAGCGTCTCGGGGTTGTTGACGATCGCCACCTGCACCGCGATCCGGAGGACCTGCGCCTCGCACTCGCGCTGGGTGCGCGACACCTCGTCGGCGTGATCGAGGAGCTCGGCCTCGGTCAGCTCCTCGAGAGTGGTGGTCAGGTGCATACGTCCACTCAAGCAGGAGGGTCCGACAGTCGGTTGGGGTCGGATGACGGGCTGTGGAGGGTCCCTGGAAACCTCTGCTCTGGAAGGTCGGTCGGGCTAGGTTCGCTCCATGTCGTCTGCGCCCGCGGCCCTGTATCTCGACTTCGACAATGTCTTCGGGGGCTTGCTCAAGCTCGACCCTCGCGTGGCGCTTCGTTTCGCAGAGGCGCCATCCGAATGGGTCGGTCGCCTCGCTACCGAGCTGTTGACCGAGAACGAACGCCGCTGGCTCGTGCTCCGGTGCTACATGAACCCGGCGGGCTGGGTCCCTGCTCCGGCGGGAGATGGCTCCCGGTTGTACTTCTCAAAGTTTCGACCCCAGTTCACCGACGCGGGATTCGAGGTCATCGACTGCCCACGCTTGACCCACACCAAGAACGGCGCAGACATTCGCCTCGTGCTTGATGCCGCAGAGGCGCTGGGGGCCTCCGTGCGGTACGACGAGTTCGTCATCGCGTCAGGTGACTCGGACATGACGCCCCTGTTGGTGCGTCTGAGAGCTGCCGACCGACGCGTCACCGTGCTTTCACCCTCCGATGCCGCAGAGGTTCTGGGCGCGATCTCAGATCGCCTTGTGGGCGAGCAGAACTCACCGAGCTACTCGACGAGCGCATCGATGACCTCACTCTTCGGGACCTTCCGGCAGTCGCGACCGAAGACTCCGGAGCCGTCGACACTCCGGACCCTCCGATCGTCGACTCTCACGAAGCCAGGGCTCGTTTCGCGCACGAAATCCGTCAGCGGTATGACGACGCGTCCGCACCGCTGAATCTGGCCATGCTTGCGCACCAGATGCGCGACGACCTCGCGCCACTGGTGTCAACAACCGGATGGTTCGGCTACGGATCGTTCACCCGCGCACTCCAGGCGCAGTCTCTTCCTGACGTACGGATGTCGCATCACCACGTGTGGGACGCAAGCAGGCATGAGGCTCCCGATGACGAGGAACCGAGGTCCAATGTGCCCGGCGCACCCGACGCAGTTGCACGGATCACCACGGAACTTCGATTGCCGGGCCTGGCGAGCGCCGCGTGGCACGAGATCTACACGACGCTCGCGGCGTTCATCGCGGCCTACGAGTTCAACCTGACCGAGGCGACACGCTGGTCCCGTGACCAACTGGTTCAGCGCGGGGTGGAGGTCAACCGCCGAGCCGTCACGGTCGTTGCGCAAGGAGCAGCGTATGGCGGGAGCCCGCTCTACCAGAAGCCAGCTCCGACGGCCGCGGAGCTGGGCGAAGCCTTCGTCGCCAACCTGTTGAACCGCGCATCCGCGGCCGACATCGAGCTCACACCCGATGAGGTAACGGCTGTCCGGTCGTGGTTCGGCATCTGACCTCAGCCCTCGCGCCTCTCGTGCAGCCGCTGCTCCGCCTCGGCGCGGAACGCCAGGCACGGTGCATCCTCGTCGGGGTGCTTCTCGACGAGGTGGAAGATCCAGCGGTCCATCGCGGCCATGAAGCCGTTGTCGGCGCCGGCGCGGTGCGTCGACCACGCGCTGTCACCGCGGGTCACGCACGACGTGCAGCTGATGCGATAGAGGAACTGCTGTTCCCTGTCGAGGTCGATCTTCACGCGGGCGAGCGGGCCTGCCTGCGCGGCAGCCTTCCTCTCCCGGGCGGAGCGGCTCGCCACCATGAGGCCTCCTTGGGTCAGCGGGGACGCCCGACCGTACGCCGCTCGGCGCCGCTCGTCGCGATCGCGGCGCCGAGGCCGACGAGCCCGATCAAGAGGAGGGCATCGCGACGGTCGTCGGCCTGCTGCTGCTGGACGGAGATGAGGGCGAGGTACTCGACGGGGGTGTCTCTCGAGGCGCGGGTCTCCTCCGAGGGCTCGTCGGGCGCCATGACGAAGAACGTCGTGAGAGCGGCGGCAGCAAGCAGCACGCCGATGGCGAGCCGGACCACCTCCATCGGGTGCACGGTGGTCGCACCCCCTCGACCGGCAGCCTCGGCGCGCTCGCGATCCACCTTCGCCCACGCGGTGGCTTGTTCGGGCGTCCTCGAGCGAGTGACCTGCGACGGCGCGGACTGCTCGAGCTGGTGCGGCTGCTCGGTGGACATGGACTCCCCCGCTGGTCGGTCTGGGCTGGCGCGCCCCCATCTTCCAGCCTCCCGCCGTCGGCCGGAAGGGGCGCCTACCCTGACCCCGTGGCGGTCGACCGGAGCAGACGAGCGCGGGCGTCGAGGAAGCGCAAGCGCCGCATGGATGCCGTCGACCACGACCTGAGCCCGGCCGAGTGGGCGGCGCTCCAGGCAGCCTGGGGCGGGTGCGCCTACTGCGGTGCGACGGGCCGGCCGCTGCAGAAGGACTGCGTCCTCGCGCTGTCCCGGGGTGGGCGCTACACGCTCCTCAACGTCGTCCCCGCGTGCGCCTCCTGCAACGCGAGCAAGTGCAACGACGAGGTCACCGCATGGCTGCGGCGCAAGCGGCTCGACGAGCGCGCCTTCCTGGTGCGCCTCACCGAGGTGCAGGCCGAGGTGCAGGCCGAGGTGCAGGCCGAGGTCCAGATCGCCGCCTCCCACCTAGCCAGCCCGGCCCCCCGGCCACGATGATGTGACCCCCGCCACACCCCCCGTTCGCTCAGGAGACGTCATGGCTCACGAGATCCCTGCCGAGATCGCGGCAGTCCGCGAGGACTACGAGGCCCGCATCCTCGGCCTGCACATGCCGGCAACCGTGCGCCAGGCGGCCGAGAGGTTCGGCGACCTGCCGGCCTTCTCCGACAGGTTCGACGTGCCCGAGGGCGAGACGTGGTCGACGATCAGCTGGACGGAGACCTGGGAGCTGACGCAGCGGGTCGCGGCGGCGCTGATCGACCTCGGCGTCGAGAAGGGCGACCCGGTGGCGATCATGGCCGCCAACCGGACCGCCCACACCCTGGCCGACTACGGCGCGATGGCGGCGGCGGCGATCCCGATGTCGATCTACAACACCCTCGCCCAGGACCAGGTCGCCTTCATCGCGGGCGAGTCGCGCCCGGTCGTGGTGATCCTCGAGGACCACGACCGCTACCAGCGCTGGGAGAAGGCCCTCGCCGACGTCGACTCGGTCCGCCACGTGGTGATGCTGGCCGACGCCGACCGCGTCGACGACCCGCGCGTGATGACCTGGGAGAACCTCCTCGCGCGCGGCGACGACACCAGCGGCGTCGAGGCGCGGATGGACCGGATCACCCCCGACCTGCCGGCCACCTACCTCTACACCTCGGGCACGACGGGCAACCCCAAGGGCGTCGTCCTGACCCACCACAACGTCATGTTCGAGGCGGTCTCGACGCTCGACAACGCCGGACTGCACGGCCCGCAGCGCTCGATCTCCTACCTGCCGCTCGCCCACATCGCCGAGCGGATCCTGGCGACGTACTCCCCGCCCTTCCTCGGCAGCCACGTGCACGCGATCCCCGACCCCGCCGGCCTCCTCGGCGCGCTGGGCGAGGTGCACCCGACGGCTTTCTTCGGCGTCCCGCGCGTCTGGGAGAAGATCCAGACCGGCATCTCGGCCAAGCTCGCCGAGGACCCCGACCCGGCCAACCAGGAGCTCGTGAAGAACGCCATGGCGGCGGGCCTCGCCTGGACGCAGGCCCAGGAGTACGGCAACGAGATGACGCCCGAGGTCGCGGAGGCGTACGCCACCGCGGACGGCGCGATCCTGGCGTTCCTCCGGCTGCTGCTGGGGCTCGACCAGGTCGAGTGGGCCGCCAGTGCGGCCGCGCCGATGCCGCTGGAGGTCGCCAAGTTCATGGGCGGCCTCGGCCTGCGGGTGTACGACGTCTACGGCATGACCGAGACGACCGGTGCCTTCACCTCCAACGGTCCCGACCACTTCAAGCTCGGCACCGTCGGGGTGCCGAACCCCGGCATCGAGGTCCGCCTCGCCGAGGACGGCGAGATCCTGGTGCGCGGGCCGGTCAACACCCCCGGCTACCACCTCCAGGACCAGGCCACCCGCGCGCTCATCGACGACGACGGCTGGATCCACACCGGTGACATCGGCACGGTCGACGAGGACGGCTTCTACTCGGTCGTCGACCGCAAGAAGGAGCTGATCATCACTTCCGCTGGCAAGAACATCGCGCCCTCCAACATCGAGAACCTGCTCAAGGAGTCGCCCCTCGTCGGCCACGCGATGGCGCTCGGGGACAACCAGTCGTACGTCGTCGCGATCCTCACCCTCGACGGCGAGATCGCGCCGCTGGTCGCGGCGAAGATGGGCGTCGAGTTCACCGACCTCGCCGACCTCTCGACGAAGCCGCAGATCCGCGCGATGGTGCAGGCCGCGGTCGACAAGGCCAACGAGCGGCTCTCGCGACCCGAGCAGGTCAAGGCGTGGGAGCTGCTGCCCGACGAGTGGACGGCGGAGTCGGAGGAGCTGACCCCGACGCTGAAGCTCAAGCGGCGCGTGGTGAAGACGAAGTACGCCGACGTGGTGGACACCCTCTACACGTGACGCAGTTCGACCTGCAGGCCCACCGCGGCGGCGCCGGCCTCTGGCCCGAGAACACCCTCGAGGCGTTCGGTCGCGCGCTCGCGCTCGGCGTCTCCACCCTCGAGCTCGACGTCCACCTGACCGCCGAGGACGACGTCGTCGTGGCGCACGACGCCGCCCTGACCGACGCCCGCCGGATCCGGCAGCTGACCCGCGCCGACCTGCCGCCGACGATGCCGCTGCTGCGCCAGGTCGCCGCCCTCCTGCGCGAGCGCGGGGCCGACCCGGTGCGGATCAACCTCGAGATCAAGTACGACGCCATGGACGCCTCGCAGCTCACCACGCGAGAAGCCTTCGTCGCCAAGGTCGTCGAGGCGCTGCGCATCGACGGGCTGGTCGGACGCACCAGCATCCAGTGCTTCGACTGGGGCGTGCTGACCCGCGTCCACGAGGCCGAGCCGACGCTGGAGCGCATCCTGCTGGTGTCACCGAAGTACTTGAAGTCCACTGCCGACGCCCCCTCCCCCTGGTTCGACGGTCTCGCCGTCGACGCCGACTTCGTCCGCACCGCTGCCGCCGAGGGGTTCACCGCGATCTCCCCGATCCACGGGTCGCCGTTCCGCTCGGGCGTGGCCGATCCGGCGTACACGCCGTTCGCCACCGAGGTGATGATCGACGAGGCGCACGGCGCCGGGCTCGCCGTGATCCCGTACGTCGTCGACGACGAGCCGACCATGCGCCACCTCGTCCGGCTCGGCGCGGACGGGCTGATCACCAACCACCCCGAGCGGCTGCGCGAGGTGCTCGCGAGCGAGGGACTCCCGCTCCCAACGGCTTTCCCCCGCGACCGAGGCAACCTCGACACCCCCGCAGGCGTCTCCTGAGCATGACCACCGTCCGGACCGCCGCCATCGCCGCGACCACGCTCGCACTCTTCGCCTCCCTCTCGCCTGCGACCCAGGCGAGTCCGGCACCCGCCTCGACCAAGGTCGCGCGCACCGTCCTCGACGTCTCCGACCTCGAGCAGGGCGCCCCGCCGGCCCTCGCGTGGTCCGAGCGACGCTCTGGCAGGACCGTCATCCACGGCACCGGCGGCACGAGGACGCCCGTGGCCAACAGGCTCGACCAGTTCGCGCCGATGGGCTCGGGCTACGTCGTCCAGACGATCGGCGGCCGTCCCACCACCCGCTGGATCGGCGCCGACGGCAGCCCCGGCCGCCGCGAGTGGCGGGCGGGCTACGGCCTTGCCGTGTCGCCGCTGGGCAACGTGGTCGCCTTCGCCGGCCGCGCGGGCCGCGTCTGGACGATCGACCAGGAGGGTGACCGCGTCTTCCGCTTCAACCCCGTGCCCGTCACCGGCACCGCCCACGCCGTCGCGGTCACCGGCGAGAACTGCAAGGAGGGCGAGGGCGACCCCGGCTTCGGCTGCTCGATCGCCGTCAACGGACCGCACCGGGCGTTCGACACGTCCTCGCACGGCATCGTCGACACCGTCCCCCACCTGCGCCAGACGGACACCGGGCGCGGCCCGTGGCTCGGCGGCACCACCTCGATCAGCGACTTCGGCTCGTGCAGCGCGATGCTCCGCAGCTGGCGCGTGAAGTGGCGCACCTGCGACAACCAGCTCGCCGACATCTCCCCTGACAACCGCCACGTCCTCGGCACCCCGGCGTACGCCGACGGCTTCGGCCCGCAGACCCTCGACCTGCTCGCCACCGCGGACGGCTCGGTGGTCCACACGTACGCGGCGGCCCGCGACGGCAGCTCGGCGACGTACTTCGACGAGGTCTGGGAGGACGCCGGGCACGTGCTCGTCGTGACCTACCAGGACGGCGAGTGGGCGGTCGTACGGCTCGGCGTGGACGGCTCGATGGAGTACGCCGTCGCCCCGCGCGCCGGTTCGATGGACACCTGGTCGCCGTTCCAGCTGCAGGCGAGGTAGCAGACCCCGGTCTAGTCCTCGGGGGAATCACCGATGCACGATGTCGGTGCGGGCTGCTCGACTGGGCGCATGCATCGACAGATCGCGGGAGCGCTCACCGGCCGGGTCACCAAGTGGATCGTCTTCACCGCGGTGATCGTGATCACCGGCTTCATGGCCACCTTCTCGGCCAAGCTGGCCGACGTCCAGAACAACGAGGCGTCGTCCTGGCTGCCCGGGTCCGCCGAGTCGACCAAGGTCCTCGACGAGCTCTCCGAGACGGTCGACCCCAACGACATCCCGACGCTGGTCGTCTACCACCGCGACGGCGGGCTGACCGACGACGACCTGGCCGCGATGGAGGAGGACGGCACCGAGATCGCCGAGCTCGAGGGCGTCACCGACCAGGGAGTGCTGACGCCCGCGGGCGCCGAGGCGGCCGCAGCACAGGGCGCTCCCGTCCCGACACTGGTGTCGGAGGACGGCGAGGTCGCCTACCTCTACTTCGTGCTCAACTTCGGCACCGACGGCTGGAACGCCATCCCCGCAGCGGCCGACGAGATCCGCGACATCTCGAAGATCGACGGCGGCGAGGTCCACCTCGCGGGCTACGGCGGCCAGGCGGCCGACTCCGCCGAGGCCTTCGAGGGCATCGACACCAACCTCATCTTCGCCACGCTCGCCGTGGTCATCGTGATCCTGCTCTTCACCTACCGCAGCCCGGTGCTGTGGCTTCTCCCGATCCTCTGCGCGGTCTCGGCGAACTTCATCGCGACCGGGCTGGTCTACCTGCTCGCCAAGTACGCGGGGCTCACCGTCAACGGGCAGAGCCAGGCGATCCTGAGCATCCTGGTCATCGGTGCCGGCACCGACTACGCGCTGCTGCTGGTCGCGCGCTACCGGGAAGAGCTCCGTCGCCACGAGGACCGACACGAGGCCATGGCGTTCGCCCTCCACCGCGCGTCTCCCGCCATCCTCGCCAGCGCCGCGACCGTGGCGATCGGCATGCTGTGCCTGTCCTTCGCCGACCTCAACTCAACGGCGGGGTTGGGCCCCGTCCTCGCCATCGGCGTCGCCGTCACCGTGCTCGTGATGGTCACCCTGCTGCCCGCACTCCTGGTGATCTGCGGTCGGTGGGTCTTCTGGCCCAAGCGCCCGACGTTCCGCAGCGCCGAGCCCACGTCCAACGGCCTCTGGGCGCGCGTCGGCCGGGCGATCAGCCCGCGGCCGCGCCGGGTGTGGGTCGTGACGACCGGACTGCTCCTGCTCGCCTGCCTCGGCCTCTTCCGCCTCGACACCTCCGGGTTGTCGACCGAGGAGACGTACACGAAGGAGTTCGACTCCATCAAGGGCCAGCGGCTGCTCACCGAGCACGACCTCTCCGACAGCTCCAACACCATCCAGGTGACCACCGCGACCGCCGCCGCTGCCGACGTGCAGGCTGCGGTGTCCGGCATCGACGGGCTCGGCGAGCCGGGCGAGGTGCGCGAGCTGTCCACCGGGCGCTCCTGGTTCGAGGCGACGATCAACGCCGACATCTCCTCGTCGACGGCAGCCGACATCGTCGAGTCCTCCCGCGACGCGGCGCACGCCGTCGACGGTGCCGACGCCCTGGTCGGAGGCGGGTCGGCGTTCTACCTCGACACCAAGATCGCCAGCGAGCGGGACAGCAAGGTGATCATGCCGCTGGTGCTGGCTGTGGTGCTGCTCATCCTCATCGGGCTGCTCCGGGCGCTCGTCGCACCGCTCATCCTGATGGCCACGGTCGTCCTGTCGTTCGGGGCGGCACTGGGCATCTCGGCGCTGCTCTTCGAGTACGTCTTCGGCTTCGCGGGGTCCGACCCGGGATTCCCCTTGTTCACGTTCGTGTTCCTGGTGGCGCTCGGCATCGACTACAACATCTTCCTGATGACCCGTGTGCGGGAGGAGACGGTCACCCACGGCACCCGCAAGGGCTCGCTCATCGGGCTGGCGTCGACCGGCGGCGTGATCACCTCCGCCGGGATCGTCCTGGCCGCGACGTTCCTCGTCCTGGGCTCGCTGCCGCTGGTGTTCCTGGCCGAGCTCGGGGTCGCCGTGGCCCTGGGCGTCATGCTCGACACGATGATCGTCCGCTCGGTGCTGGTGACGGCGCTCAACCTCGACCTGGGCGGCAAGATCTGGTGGCCGAGCAAGCTCGACAGCGTCGACGCCCCGCTCACCGAGGCCGAGGCGCAGGCGCCGCTCGAGACGGTGCACTAGGACGGCAGGGTCAGGATCTCCGCGCCGTCGTCGGTGATGGCGATGGTGTGCTCGCTGTGCGCGGTGAGGCACCCGGTGGCGCTGCGAAGCGTCCAGCCGTCGTCGTCGGTGACCAGCTCGTCGGTGTCGGCCATAATCCACGGCTCGAGGGCGAGCAGCAGGCCCGGCCGGAGCTGGTAGCCGCGGCCGGCGCGGCCGTCGTTGGCGACGTGCGGGTCCTGGTGCATCGTCGTGCCGATCCCGTGGCCACCGAACTGCATGTTGATCGGGTAGCCGGCGGCGCGGAGCACGCTGCCGATCGCGTGGGACAGGTCGCCGATCCGCGCGCCAGGACCGGCAGCGGCGATGCCGGCCGCGAGGGCCCGCTCGGTGGTCTCGATCATGTCGATGGTGCCGGGCGGGCGGCTCTCACCGACCACGAAGCTGATCGCGGAGTCGGCGGCCACGCCGTCGAGGCGTACGGCGAGGTCGAGCGTCAGCAGGTCGCCGTCGGCCAGCCGCTGGTCACGTGGGCGGCCGTGCAGCACGGCGTCGTTGACCGCGGTGCAGACGTAGTGACCGAAGGGGCCGCGCCCGAAGGACGGCGCGTAGTCGACGTAGCAGGACTCCGCACCCGCCTCGCGGATCATCTCGGCGGTCCAGCGGTCGAGGTCGAGCAGGTTGGTGCCGACCAGGCTGCGCTCGCGCAGCGACCGGAGGATGTCGGCGACCAGGGCGCCGGTCCTGCGGGCCCGGTCGACCTGGGCGGTAGTGAGGATCTCGATCATCGCGGGAGCATCATCGCAGGCCGAGCCTCGCGCAGCGCTTCTCGGCACTCCCGCTGCACAGCTCGTCGAGGGTCACGACGCCCTGGCCCACCAGCACCGAAGTGAGGCCGTCGATCGTGACGTCCTGCTGCTCGTAGAGCCACGAGTCGACGCCGTCCACGTCCTGGGCGTCAGTCACCGGGGTTCCGGCGAGCAGCGCCACTGCGACGTCGGCGGCCTGCTCACTCATCGCGCGGGTCGGGACGTAGGTCATCGACTCCTCGTCGCCGAGGAGGACCTCGCGGGCGGCCTCGAGGTCGGTGCCTGCCTGGCTGGCGAGCCCGCCGCCCTCGAGGCCGACGTAACGGTCCGACCCCGGCACCAGCTCGCCGAGGGAGACGACCGGGAGCTCGTAGCCGGTCAGGGACGCCAGGTCGTCGGGGTCGACGGGCACCACGACGACGACGTCGGAGTTCCTGGCCTCGGCCTGCCGGGCCTGGCTCCGCTGCGTCTCGGCCGCGCCCTCGGCGTCGTACACGGTGACCACGCACTCGTCGCAGGTCGCCTCGACCCGGTCGGTGAACCGCTCGACGTCGACCGAGCGGGACGAGGAGTCGGACGCGTCGGCGACCAGGAGCGCGATGGTCGGCTCGTCGCCGTCGCACCCGGCCAGCAGGGGGGCGAGGGTCAGGAGGGCACAGGTCAGGAGTCGGGCGCGCAGCATCACCGGGAGGTTATCGTGGCCGGATGCCCGACCTCGTCGTCACCGCCCCCTCCGTGCCGCGGTCGGCGGAGGTCCTCACCCCTGAGGCTCTCGCCTTCGTGGCAGACCTCGACGCCCGTTTCCACGACCGCCGCGACGACCTGCTCGCCGCCCGGCGCGAGCGGCGTGCGGAGATCGTGCGCACCGGCACCCTCGACTTCCTCCCCGCCACGGCCGACGTACGCGCCGGCGACTGGACGGTCGCGCCGGTGCCGGCGGACCTGCGCGACCGGCGCGTCGAGATCACTGGGCCGACCGATCCCAAGATGGCCATCAACGCGCTCAACTCCGGTGCCCGCGTGTGGCTCGCCGACCTCGAGGACGCCAACACACCCCACTGGCGCAACGTCGTGGGTGGTCAGCTGACCCTGCGCGACGCCACCCGTGGCCAGCTGTCCTTCACCTCGCCCGAGGGCAAGGCGTACACCGTCGCCGACCCGTCGCGGACGCCGGTGGTGCTGCCGCGGCCACGAGGCTGGCACTTCGACGAGGCGCACGTGACGGCGGACGGCCGGCCGGTGGTCGCGGCCCTCGTCGACTTCGGCCTGCACTTCTTCCACAACGCCCGCGAGCTGTTGGCCGGCGGCAGCGGGCCGTACTACTACCTGCCCAAGATGGAGTCCCACCTCGAGGCGCGGCTCTGGGAAGACGTCTTCACCCACGCCGAGGCGGCCCTCGCGGTGCCGCACGGCTCGGTGCGGGCGACGGTGCTGATCGAGACGATCACCGCGGCCTTCGAGATGGACGAGATCCTCTACGAGCTGCGCGACCACGCCGCCGGGCTCAACGCCGGACGCTGGGACTACCTGTTCAGCATCATCAAGAACTTCCGCGACGCGGGGCCGGACTTCACCCTCCCCGACCGCAACGCGGTGACGATGGCGGCGCCGATGATGAAGGCGTACGCCGACCTGCTGGTCCGCACCTGCCACCGCCGCGGCGCGTTCGCGATCGGCGGCATGGCGGCGTTCATCCCGAGCCGGCGCGACCCCGAGGTCAACGAGCGCGCGTTCGCCAAGGTGCGCGAGGACAAGACCCGCGAGGCCGAGGCCGGCTTCGACGGCTCGTGGGTGGCGCACCCCGACCTCGTGCCGGTCTGCGCGGAGGTCTTCGACGGCGTCCTGGCCGGGCGCGACAACCAGCTCGACGTGCTACGCGAGGACGTGTCGGTCGCGGCCGCCGACCTGCTGGCGGTGGACCGCACGCCGGGCGAGCGCACCGAGCAGGGCCTGCGCGGCAACATCCGGATCGGTATGCAGTACCTCCACGCGTGGCTCTCAGGCAACGGCGCCGCCGGCATCGACAACCTGATGGAGGACGCTGCCACCGCCGAGATCTCGCGCTCGCAGGTCTGGCAGTGGGTCCACAACGAGGTCTGTCTCGACACCGGCGAGACCGTGACGCACGAGCTCGTCGAACGCCTCGTCACCGAGGAGCATGCTGCACTGGGCGGGTCCGTCGACGACGACGCCCGCCGGCTCTTCGTGGAGTGTGCCCTCGACGAGGACTACCCCGACTTCCTCACCCTGCGGGCGTACGACGTCCTGCTGGCGCGCGGCGACTGACCGGCCGCACGAACCCGCCCGACGCGATCTGGTCGCCACCGACCCACACCTCGGCGACGTCGGCGTCGCCGGCGAGCGCAAACACCTTGCCGAGCGCACCCTCCGGTGAGTCCGCGTGCCGCAGGCCGATGTCGAGCGCCGTGCCGGCCGGTGGCCGGACCAGGACGGCGTCGAACTGCTTGCCCACCGACAGGTCCCCGACCGTGTCCGCCAGGCCGAGGGCGGCCGCGCCGGCGGAGGTGCTGAGGTGGAGCAGGTGGGCCGCGGTGAGCGGCATGCCCTCGGCGCCGAGGAGGTGCTGGAGGAAGTAGGCCTGCAGGCCTTCCTTGAAGATCGAGAAGCCGGTGCCGGCGCCGACGTCGCTGCCGAGCGCGACCCGGACACCTGCCTCGAGGTGCCGACGCAGCGGGAAGAGGCCCGACCCCAGCGCGGAGTTGCTGGTCGGGCAGTAGGCCACTGCAGTCGCTCGCGCCGCCAGCACCGCCAGCTCGGCGTCGGTGGGGTGCACGTCGTGGGCCAGCACCGAGACCGGACCGAGCAGGCCGTGGTGGTCGTACGTGTCGACGTAGTGCGCCCGGTCGGGGAACTGGCCGGCGACCGTGGCCACCTCGGCCTGGTTCTCGTTGACGTGCGAGGTGAAGCACGCGCCGTCGACCTCGGCCAGCACCGAGGCGCAGGCGGCGAGCACCGGGTCGGACGCAGAGAGCGAGAAGCGCGGCGTGACGGCATAGCGCAGCCGCCCGCGACCGTGCCAGTGCTGCGCGAGGTCGAGCGCCTCGGCGTACGCCCGCTCCGGCGTGGTGAGCAGTGGCTCGGGCAGCATCCGGTCGCTGACGACGAGCCCGCTCGTGACCCGCAGCCCGTAGCGCTCCGCCTCGGCGAAGAGCAGGTCGACCGCCGGGGCGAAGTGCGACCCGAACACCAGCGACGTGGTGGTCCCCGCGGCGATCAGGCTCGCGACGAACTCGTACGCGATGGTGGCGGCGTAGTCGGGCGAGGCCAGGTGCTGCTCCTCCGGGAGCGCGCACCGGTCGAGCCACTCGAGCAGCGGCATGCCCAGCGCGCCGATCACTCGCACCTGCGGGAAGTGGACGTGCGTGTCGACCAGCCCCGGCAGCAGGATCCCGTCGCGGAGGTCGAGGACCGGCGCACCCGGGCGGATGGCCGCCACGTCGGCGTACGGTCCGCGGTCGACGATCACGCCGTCGTCGGAGACGACGAGGCCCAGGTCGTCGCCGTAGCGGAACCCGGCTCCGGTGGTGAACGGGTCGTCCGGGGTGTCATAGGCGCGGGCGCGGTAGACGACCTCTGCGGCGATCATGCCGGCCTCAGGCGCCCGCGCGGGCGCGGTCGGAGACGAACAGCTGCAGCAGCTCGGCGGCCACCGAGACGGCGACGGCCTGCGGCTCCTTGCCCGGGAGGCCGGGCAGGCCGATCGGGCAACGGATCCGGTCGACGGTCGCCTCGTCGTGCCCCTCGACCCGGAGGCCCGCCCTGAACCGGGTCCACTTCGCGGCCGACCCGATGAGCCCGATCGTGCCGAGGTGGGTGCACCGCAGCGCGGCGTCGCACAGGGCGAAGTCCTCGGCGTGGTCGTGGGTCATCACGAGCACGTGGGTGCCGCGCGGCACCGACCCGAGGGCGAGCTCGGGGACCGGCGACCGGTGCACGCGGACCCGCGCGTCGCCGTCGGCCAGGACGGCCAGTCGCTCGTCGGTCAGCTGGGCGGCTCGCGAGTCCACCAGGTGCAGGTCGAGGTCGTGGCGTACGAGCACCCGCGCCAGCTCGAGCCCGACGTGGCCGACACCGAACACCGCGACGGCCGGCCGGACCGGCAGGGGTTCGAGCAGGAGGGTGACCTCGCCGCCGCAGCACTGCCGACCGTGCTCGGTGCGGGCCTTGTCGCTGAGGCCGATGGTCAGCTGCTCGGGGTCGACGATGCCGGTCTCCAACATCGCGCGCGCCCTGGCCACGGCCGTCTCCTCGAGGTTGCCGCCGCCGACGCTCCCCCACGCCGACCCGGCAGCCACGACCAGCTTGGCGCCGGCATCGCGCGGCGCGTGACCGCGTACGTCGATCACGGTCACGAGCACGCCGGCCTCGCGCTCCTCGCGCAGCCGTTCCACGGCCGTCAGCCAGTGCATGTCACGCCTCGCGCCCGTTGCACGGCCCAGAACACGGCCTCGGGCGTCGCCGGGGACGCGAGCTCCACGCTGGTGCCCTCCGGACCGAAGGAGGCGGCCGCCTCGCGGAGCGCCTCGCGCACCGCGAAGGCCAGCATCAGCGGTGGTTCGCCGACCGCCTTGGAGCCGTAGACCACGCCGTCCTCGTGGGCGTGCTCGAGCAGCGCGACGTGGAGCTCGTCGGGAAGCTCGCCGATGCTCGGCAGCTTGTAGGTGCTCGCCGACTGGGTGGTCAGCCGGCCTCGGCCGGGGCCGTCCGACTCGTCCCACCGCAGGTCCTCGAGCGTGAGCCAGCCGACCCCCTGGGCGAAGCCGCCCTCGATCTGGCCGATGTCGACCAGTGGCGACAGGCTGTCGCCGACGTCATGGACGATGTCGACGCGGCGGGTGCGGTGGGCGCCGGTGAACCCGTCGACCTCCACCTCGGCGGCGGCGACACCGTAGGCGAAGTACTTGAACGGGTGGCCCGTCATCCTCGTGGAGTCCCAGTGGATGCCCTCGGTCCGGTAGAAGCCGGCCGCCCACAGCTGCACCCGGCCGAAGTAGGCCTCGCGCACCAGGTCGTCCCACGGCAGGTCGCGCCCCTCGTCGAACTCGCGCAGCCGGGCGGTGATCTGGTCGCAGGCGTCCTTGACGGCACCGCCGTTGAGGTCAGCGCTCGAGCTGGCGGCCGTCGCGGACGTGTTGGGCACCTTGTCGGTCCGGGTCGGTGCGAGGCGGACGCGCTCCAGCGGGATGCCGAGGCTGGTCGCGGCCACCTGCAGCATCTTGGTGTGCAGGCCCTGGCCCATCTCGGTGCCGCCGTGGTTGATCAGCACCGAGCCGTCCTTGTAGACGTGCACGAGCGCCCCGGCCTGGTTGAACGCGGTGAAGTTGAAGGAGATGCCGAACTTCAGCGGGGTCACCGCGAGCGCGCGCTTCGTGTGCTCGTGGGCGGCGTTGAACGCGGCGATCTCCTCGCGCCGGCGTACGACCTCGCCGGTCGACACGACCTGGTCCCATGCCACGGCGACGCGCTCGGGATGGCGGACGACCTGCCCGTACGGCGTGGCCTGGCCGTCGACGTAGAAGTTGCGCCGGCGCAGGTCCACCGGGTCGATCCCGAGGAGCGGCGCGCAGCGGCCGAGGACGTCCTCGATCACCAGCATCCCCTGCGGGCCGCCGAACCCGCGGAAGGCAGTCTGCGAGGTCTTGTGCGTACGAGCCACGCGACCGTGGAGCAGGACGTGCGGGATCCAGTACGCGTTGTCGACGTGGCACAGCGCGCGGGCCAGCACCGGCTCGCTGAGGTCGAGGCTCCAGCCGCCGTCGGAGGTCAGCGTCGCCTCGAGGGCGACGAGCCGGCCGTCGTCGTCGAAGCCGACGCGCCACTGGGCGTGGAACCCGTGCCGCTTGCCGGTCATCGTCATGTCGTGGGTGCGGTTGAGCCGCAGCCGCACCGGACGACCGGTCAGGGTGGCGCCCAGTGCGGCGATCGCGGCGAAGCCGTGGGGCTGCATCTCCTTGCCGCCGAACCCGCCACCCATCCGCAGGCACTGGACGGTCACCGCGTGGGACTCGCGGCCCAGCACGTGCGCCACGATCTCCTGGGTCTCGGTGGGGTGCTGCGTGCTGCTCTGCACGAAGACCTGGCCGCTCTCGTCGACGAGGGCGAGCGAGGCATGGGTCTCGAGGTAGAAGTGCTCCTGGCCGGCCATCTCGGTGACGCCGCTGAACACGTGCGCGGCGGCCGCCAGGCCCTGCTCGACGTCACCTCGTGCGACGACGGGCCGACCGCCCTGGAAGCTCTCGGCCTCGATCGCCTCGGTGAGCGCGACGATCGCGGGCAGGGGCTCGTAGTCGACCTCGACGGCGAGCGCACCGAGCCGGGCGGCCTCGAGCGTCTCCGCCAGCACCCAGCAGACGGCGTGGCCGACGAACATCACCTCGTCGGGGAAGAGCGGCTCGTCGTGCTTGACCCCGGCGTCGTTGACGCCCGGCACGTCGTCGACCGTGAGCACGCGGACGACGCCGTCGACCGCCAGGGCAGGCGAGGGGTCGAGGCGTGTCACCCGGGCGTGCGCGTGCGGCGAGCAGACCGGGTGCGCGTGCAGCACGTGAGGCGTGCGGTGCACCAGGTCGTCGGTGAAGAGCGCGTGCCCGGTGACGTGCTCCGCCGCGCTCTCGTGGGGCAGGGCCTGTCCGACGCTCACGACGCGGCCCACCAGGCACGGAGGGCGTTGCCGAGCATCGCGGAGCGGTACGCCGCGCTGGCGCGCTGGTCGTCGATCGGCGTGCCTTCGTTCGCCAGCGCGTCGGACGCGGCCTCGACCGTCTCGGCCGTCCACGGTCGGCCCTCGAGCACGGCCTCGGTGGCGCGCGCCCGGATCGGCGTGGCCGCGACCCCGCCGAGACCGATACGGGCCCGGACCACGGTGTCGTCGACGACGTCGAGGGCGATCGCGACGGCGACGCTCGAGATGTCGTCGTAGCGCCGCTTCGCGATCTTGCGGAAGGTCGTGTGCTCGGCCAGCGGCGTCGGCACCCGGACGGCCCGGAGCAGCTCGCCGGGACGGAGCAGGGTCTCCCGGTAGCCCGTGAAGAACTCAGCCAGGGTCACCTCGCGGTCGCCGTCGGCCGAGGCGAGGACCAGGGTTGCGTCGAGGGCGAGCAGCGCCGGAGCCAGGTCGCCGATGGGCGAAGCGGTGACAAGGTTGCCGCCGATGGTGGCCCCGTTGCGGATCAGCCGCGAGGCGAACTGTGGCCAGACCTGGGCGAGCAGCGGGACGGTGTCGCCGAGCATCGCCTCGACCTCGCTGAGCGTGAGTCCGGCACCGATCTCGACCACGCCGTCGGTCGAGAGGCCGCGCAGCTCCGGCAGCCGGTCAACGGCGACGACGTACGACGCCCGGCGTCCGCGCAGGTTGGCCTCGACGCCCCAGTCGGTGGAGCCGGCGACCACCGTCGCGTCGGGGTGCTCGGCCAGGAGGGCGAGCGCCTCGGCGAGGTCGGCGGGCCGGGCGAACCCCGCCACCCGGGTCGCGGCGACCGCCGGTGCGGCGCCTGCCTGCCGTTCGGCCAGCGGGTCGGTCGGGTCGGGCGCGCCGAGCGCCCAGGCCGCGTCCCGGATCGGGCGGTAGCCGGTGCAGCGGCAGAGGTTGCCGCCGATGGCGTGCAGGTCGAAGCCGTTGGGACCGTGCTCGGGGTCCGGCTCGTCGTTCGCCGAGCGGTCGGGACGGTAGTACTCCGCGGCCATCGAGCAGACGAAGCCGGGCGTGCAGTAGCCGCACTGCGAGCCGCCTCGGACCGCGAGTTCGGCCTGGACCGGGTGCAGGTCGCCGGGGTCGCCGAGCCCCTCGGCGGTGACGACCTCCTGGCCGTCGAGCGCGAGTGCCGGCACCAGGCAGGCGTTGACCGGGGTCCACCGGCTGCCGTCGCCGTCGGGCCGCGCCACCAGGACGGCGCACGCCCCGCACTCGCCCTCGGCACAGCCCTCCTTGGCCCCGGTCAGGCCGAGGCCGCGCAGGAAGTCGAGCGCGTTGGTGTGGTCCGGCGTGCCGACGAGCGGGCGCGACCGTCCGTTGACGGTGATCTGCGGCTCGGTCATCAGAGTCGGAACCTCGGGTGTCGGTTCACGTCCTTGTAGAGCAGGTAGCGGAACTTGCCCGGGCCACCGGCGTAGCAGGCCTGCGGGCAGAAGGCGCGCAGCCACATGAAGTCGCCCTCCTGCACCTCGACCCAGTCCTTGTTGAGGAGGTAGACGGCCTTTCCCTCGAGGACGTAGAGGCCGTGCTCCATCACGTGGGTCTCGGGGAACGGGATCGCTCCGCCGGGTTCGAAGCTGACGATGTTGACGTGCATGTCGTGGCGTACGTCGAGCGGGTCGACGAAGCGCTGGGTGCCCCACGCCCCGTGGGTGTCCGGCATCGGCTCGACGGCGACATCGTGCTCCTGCACCACGAACGCCTCCGGCACCTCGACGCCATCGACGCGCTCGTACGCCTTGCGGATCCAGTGGAAGGTGGCGGCCTCTGTCGTGTCGTTGCGCAGCGTCCAGGAGGTGCCCGGCGGGAGGAACGCGTAGCCGCCCGTGCCGACCCGGTGGGCGACGCCGGCGATCGACAGCTCGACCGTCCCGCCGACGACGAAGAGCACCGACTCGGCGTCGGGGTCGTCGTCCGGCCGCTCCGACCCACCGCCAGCGGCGACCTCGGCGATGTACCACGAGAAGGTCTCCGCGAAGCCCGACAGCGGACGGGCGATCACCCACAGCCGCGTGTCGTCCCAGTGGGGCAGCCGGCTGGTCACGATGTCGCGCATGGTGCCGCGAGGCAGGACGGCGTACGCGTCGGTGAAGACGGCGCGGTCGGTCGTGAGCTCGGTCTGCGCCGGCAGCCCGCCCTTGGCCACGTAGTAGGACATCACTCACTCTCCCCATCTGAGCAGCCGCCCGCGCGGGGCGTCGGCGAGGTCGATCGGTGCGCCGCGCAACCAGGTCCCGCGGACGGTGCCGGTGAGCGTACGCCCGGCGTAGGCCGAGACGGCGTTCTTGTGGTGGAGCCGCGTCGGGTCGACGACCCAGGTCTCGTCGGGCGCGAAGACGCAGAGGTCGGCGTCGGCCCCGACCGCGATCTCGCCCTTGCCGGTCAGCCCCACCCGACGGGCCGGCGCCGTCGCCATCCAGCGGACCACGTCGGCCAGCGGCACGCCCCGATCGCGCGCTGAGGTCCAGACGGCGGGCAGGCCGAGCTGCAGCGACGCGATCCCACCCCAGGCCTCGGCGAAGTCGCCGGTGTCCTGGCGCTTGAGGTCGGCCGTGCACGGTGAGTGGTCGCTGACGACCAGGTCGATGTCCCCGTCGCGCAGGCCGGCCCAGAGGGCGTCGCGGTTGGCGGAGTCGCGGATGGGCGGGCAGCACTTGAGCTCGGTGGCGCCGTCGGAGATCGACCCGGACTCGAAGTGCAGGTAGTGCGGACAGGTCTCCACCGAGACGTCGACACCCGCCGCCCGGGCCGCGCGCAGCGCCGGGATCGCCCCCGCCGCACTGAGGTGTACGACGTGCGCACGGCCGCCGGAGTCGCGGGCGGTGTCGATCACGAGGGCGATCGCCCGCTCCTCGGCGACCTCGGGGCGGCTCGCCAGGAACCCGTCGTACGCCGGTCCGTGGGCGCACGCGGCAATCACGTCGCCGTCCTCGGCGTGCACGATCATCAGCGCCCCGAGCCGGGCGGTCTCGGCCATCGCCGCGGCGAAGTCGGCCGGCTCCAGGTGCGGGAACTCCTCGACGCCGGAGTCGAGGAGGAAGCACTTGAACCCGAACACGCCTGCCTCGTGGAGCCCGGCGAGGTCGGCACGGTTGGCCGGTACGGCGCCGCCCCAGAACCCGACGTCGACCCACACCTGGTCGCGCGCCACCTGCCGCTTCACCTCCAGCGCCGCGACGGTCGTGGTCGGCGGGATGCTGTTGAGCGGCATGTCGACGATTGTCGTCACGCCACCGGCAGCGGCCGCGCGGGTCGCGCTGGCGAAGCCCTCCCACTCGGTGCGGCCGGGCTCGTTGACGTGGACGTGGGTGTCGACCAGGCCGGGGAGCAGCACCTCGTCGATGGCGAGCTCGACCACATCCGCTTCTCCGGCTGACGCGTCGTACGCCTCGACGGCGACGATCCGCCCGTCGCGGATCCGCACCGCAGCGGGGATCTCCCGCTCGCCGATGACCGCGCGATGGGCGCGAACGAGGTGCTCAGCTGCCACGGTAGGTCGAGTAGCCGTAGGGGCTCAGCAGCAGCGGGACGTGGTAGTGCTCGTCCTCCCCGACGGTGAAGGTGACCGCGACCTCGGGGTAGAACGCGGTCGTGCCGTGACCGGCGAACCAGGTGCCGGTGTCGAAGCGTAGGACGTGATCCTCGGCGGTCAGGTCGCCGGCGAGCGCGCCGACGCGACCGTCGGCGTCGGTGAGCGCCTCGGCCAGGAGGTTGCCGTCCGAGGACTCCAGCGTGACGCGCAGGCCGGCCGCCGGGCGGCCGGTGGACACGTCGAGGACGTGGGTGCTGAGCGTGGCCATCAGGACAACGCCTCCTTCATCCGCAGGACCGCGATCTGGGTCAGCTGGTCGATGGTCTCGGCGCGTTCGATCTCGTCGCTGTTGTGGAGCCGGTGCCGCAGGTGCTCCAGGATGTCCGGCCCGCTGCGACCGGCCGCGCGGACGATGAAGACCCGTCCGAAGCGCTCCTCGTAGGCCCGGTTTCCCTCGGCGAGCCGGCGTACGACGTCGTCGTCAGCCCGGTCCACTCCGGACTGCTCGCGGGTGGACTGTTCGGCGTCGTGCTTCGCGACGTCGGCTCGCTCGCCGATGCGTGGGTGCCGGGCCAGCGCCTGCTCGAGCTCGGCGTCGGAGATGGTCGACGCAGCGGCAATCATCGCCGCTTCCACCTCGCCGACGTCGTCGTAGGGACGGCCGGCAAGGACGTCGTCGGCCCAGCGTGGGACGTCGAGCCAGACCAGTGCAGAGGTGCGCGCGTCGTCGGCCGGCTGCTCGTTGAATGCGGCGAGGCTCATCGACCGTCCTCCGGTTCCCGGGTCACGGTGGCCTCGATCAGTCCGTACGGCCGATCTGCGGCGATGAAGACCTCGCCCGGGTTGTCGAGCCCGAACGGCGCGAGGTCGACCAGGAAGTGGTGCTTGTTGGGCGCGGCGAAGGAGATCTCGGCGATCTCGTCGTGCGCCTCGAGGACGGCGGTGCCCATCGCGTAGAGGGATTCCTGCAGTGCCCGGCTGTACGTCGTCGCGAAGGTCGCCAGCAGCAGCGCCCGGACGGCGTCGTACGTCGCGTTCCAGTCGGGCTGCTGCCCGGGCCGGTACGTCCACTCGGCGCGCAGCGCGGTCGCCAGGATCCGGTCGTCGGCGTCGGGCAGGGTCGTGTACTCGTCGCGGAGGAAGCCCTTGAACTCCGACCCGGTGGACTTCAGCACGACGAGGTCCTTCAGACCCGAGACGACGACGGTCCCGTCCTCGCCGAGGTCCACCCGGGTCGTCCGCGCCTCGCCGCCGCGGCGTACGAACGCGTGGTCGTGGCCCGCGCCGTCGACCTCGATCCGGTCCCAGGCGTACTCGTCGACGGCGATCGTCGCCCCGGTCGCGACCGGCGTGGCCTCGAGCAGCCGGCTGCCGAGCGCGAGGGCGTAGTCCTCCGGCGAGGTCACTCCGTGCTGCTTCGCGAAGGCGAACGCCGTGTTCTTCTGCGTGTCCGTCGGCAGCACCTGCGCCTGGTCGCCGTGGGTGTGCGCAGCAGCGAAGTCGCCGCGCAGCGACGTGGAGACGTTGAGGTCGCGGATCTCGTGGCGCGGGGTGTCACGGACGATCCGGACGACCCGGTTCTCCGCCTTGCCGTACCTGTTCGGTCCCAGCACGATGCCCATCGGCTCAGCCTTCCGTCTCGGTGGTGCGGTGCGCGAGCCCGGCCAGGTCGTCGGCGCCGAGCCCGGTCGCCTCGCGCGCCTCGTCGGCCGAGAGGGCACCGCAGTCGAGGCCGCGCAGCAGGAAGTCAGCCAGCGCGCGCGCCGTCGCCGGCTCGTCCATGATCGCCGAGTCCTGTCGGGCGACGTACGTCCGCAACCTGGCCGCCGCGGCCGGGAAGCCGTCGCGGTAGAACGCGAACGTGGCGGCGTACCGCGTCGGGAGCTGCGCGGGGTGGAGGTCCCAGCCCTGGTAGTAGCCGCGCTCGAGCGAGCGCCGGACCAGCCGGAGGTGGTTGCGCCACGCGGTCGCGACCTGGTCGGCGTCGCCGACGGGCAGCACGTTGGTGGACCCGTCCGAGAGGCGTACGCCGGTGCCGGCCGCCGCGGCCTGCATGATCGCCTTGGCGTGGTCGGCGACCGGGTGCTCGAGGCTCTGCTGGGCGGCGGCGATGCCGCAGAAGGCGGAGTAGTCGTACGTGCCGTAGTGCAGGCCGGTGCAGCGGCCCGCCGAGGCATGGATCATCCGCGCCACCAGCGCGGTGCCATCGGGACCGAGGATCGACTGCGGCGTCTCGATCTGCAGCTCGAACCGCAACGCCCCGGACGCGATGCCGAGGTGGGACTCGAGCCGCTGCGCCGCGTGCACCAGCGCCTCGACCTGCTCGACCGCCGTGACCTTCGGCAGGGTGACGACGAAGCCGTCCGGCAGCGGACCGCCCTCGGTGAGCCGACCCAGGAACAGCGCGAGCGTCCGCAGCCCGCGGCTGCGGGTCGGTGCCTCGAAGCCCTTGAACCGGATGCCGCATCCGGGCGCCGATGCTCCCGCATCGACCGCCGACCTCAGCTCGTCGGCGGCACGGAGCGCGTCGGCGTCCTCCACGTCGTCGGACCGCGTGCCGTAGCCGTCCTCGAGGTCGATGCGTACGTCCTCGACCGGCTCGCGACCGAGCTTGTCTCGCACCCGGGCCAGCAGGTCGCGGTCGCCGTCGATGATCTCGAGCAGCAGGGCCTCGTGCTCGTCGACCGTCGCTAGCGCGGCCGCCCCGTGCGCGGCGACCAGGCCGGCGTAGAACCGGTCCGCGGGGACGTACACCGTGTGGACCGGCTGGCGACCCGGGCGGGCACCCGGGTAGTGCGCGGCCAGCGCGGCGTCGACGTCCGCGAGGCGCGCGTCGAGCTCGGCCCCGAGCTCTGTGACCAGGCTCTCCATGCGGGAGACCCTAGACCTGAGTCAGTGGACGGGCGGGCGCTTGCGCTGGGGTGCGGGGCGCGTCGGGTCGTCGTCGGGCGGGTCGACGTGGTCCGGGACCACGATCGGCTTGAGCCGCGCCCAGGTGATGAAGAACGCGCCGACGACGAGCAGGGCGAGGCCGGTCCAGAGGTTGGCGTTGATGCCGCCGGTCTTCTCGGGCTCGTGCTCGCCGAGCAGTCCGGCGAGGGTGAGGATCACGCCGTAGATGCCCATCAGGGCGCCGATGATGTTGCGGATGTCGAAGAGCCCCGCCTTGTGGGGCTGGCCGGCGGTGTCGCCCGCCGTGGTCGTGTCGGTCGTGTCAGGCATGGTGACCCCTCTCTCAGAAGACGAAGTTGAGGACGATGACCATCGCGAGCGCGATGCCGGCGAGCGGGAGCGTGCGCTGGTACCACGGCATGGCTGCCTCGTTCGGGTCGGTGCGGTCCTCGCGAGGCGTCTCCGAGTAGACCAGTCCGCGCAGCTCGGAGGCCGGCTTGGGCTTGGTCACGAGCGAGACCACGATGCTGAGCACGATGTCCACCACGAACGCGACCGACGCCGCGAGGAACGCCGTGCCCTGACCCGACAGCTCGAAGAGCCCGGCCGCCGCGGATCGGTCCACGGCGAGTGCCGACAGCGTGCCGGCGACCAGGCCCACCCAGCCTGCGGTGGGGGTCATCCTCTTCCAGAACATGCCGAGGATGAAGGTGGCGAACAACGGTGCGTTGAAGAACCCGAAGAGCGTCTGCAGGTAGTTCATGACGTTGTCGTAGCCCATCGCGATCTGGGCGGTGAAGATCGCGATGACGGTGGCCCCGACGGTGGCGAGGCGGCCGATGCGGAGGTAGTAGTCGTCGCTGTGGTCCTTGCGGATGTAGCGCTGCCACAGGTCGTAGGAGAAGACCGTGTTGAACGCCGAGATGTTGGCCGCCATGCCGGCCATGAACGCCGCGAGCAGACCGGCGATCGCCAGCCCGAGCAGTCCGTTGGGCAGCACGTCGCGCATGAGGAGCAGGAGGGCGTCGTTGTAGGCGACCCCGTCCCCCGAGGCGCCACCGGACGGCGTGCCGCCGTTCTTGAGGTCGATCATCTCCGTCACCAGCACGGCCGAGACCATGCCGGGGATGATGACGATGAACGGGATGAACATCTTGGGGAAGGCGCCGATGATCGGGGTCTTGCGCGCGGCCGAGATCGAGTCGGACGCCATCGCCCGCTGGACCTCGACGAAGTTGGTCGTCCAGTAGCCGAAGGACAGCACGAAGCCGAGCCCGAAGACGATCCCGACGACCGACAGGATCGGGGAGTCGAAGCCGGACAGCGCCTGGCCCGGCCAGGCGTTGAGCTGCTGCGCTGCCGCGGGCGCCTCGGACGCGGAGGACGCACTCTCCGAGGCGGCGGAGATCTTGTCGGTGAGGCCGTTCCAACCGCCGACGCGGTGCAGGCCGATCAGCGTCAGCGGCAGCAGCGAGGCCACGATGACGAAGAACTGCAGCACCTCGTTGTAGATCGCAGCACTCAGGCCACCGAGCGTGATGTACGACAGCACGACCGCGCCGGCCACGATCAGCGCGACCCAGATCGGCCAGCCGAGCAGGGCGTGCACGATGCCGGCGAGCAGGGCGAGGTTGACGCCCGCGATGAGCAGCTGGGCGACGGCAAAGCTGATCGCGTTGACCAGGTGGGCGCCGGTGCCGAACCGCTTGAACATGAACTCGGGGACCGAGCGGACCTTCGATCCGTAGTAGAACGGCATCATCACGACGCCGAGGAACAGCATCGCCGGCACCGCACCGACCCAGAAGTAGTGGAACGTCGACAGGCCGATCTCCGCGCCATTCGCCGACATGCCCATGATCTCGACGGCGCCGAGGTTGGCGGAGATGAACGCCAGGCCCGTCACCCACGCCGGAAGCGAGCGGCCGGACAGGAAGAAGTCGATCGAGTCGGACACCGAGCGACGCGCCATCACGCCGATGCCGAGGACGAATCCGAAGTAGATCGCGACCAGCAGGTAGTCCAGCCAGTTGGCGTCGATCAGGGTGTCTGAGCTCACGAGTGCCTCCGAGGTGCAGTTGGGCCACCGGCCAACCTAGACCCGCTCATTCGCCCGTGCGACCACCCCTGGGTGGGTTCAGTCGGGCATGGTGAACTGGCTCAACGTGAGCTCGGCGCCCCACGGATCGCGGATCCGCACGGTCGCCGCCCACGTTCCGTCGTGCGTGGCCACCACGGTCGCGCCCAGGCTCTCGGCGAGCTGCGCCGCCGCGTCCCGGTCGGCCACGCTGAAGGTCAGGTGCCAGTGCGGCTGTTCGTCGCCCTCGAGCCCGGTGGCGCCGCCGATCGCGTCGGCGAAACCCTCCGGGGCGCCTGCCTGACGGGTGCGGATGTCCGGGTCGACTGTGGACTCGAGGTGGTCGCCGTAGCCCGGCACCTTGATCATCGCGCCGGCGTCGGGACCCATGTCCTCGACCTCCCACCCGAACACCGTGCGGTAGAAGTCGAGGTCGTGCCCGACGTCGGAGGTGTGGAGATCGCTGAAGTTCCAGGAGCCGGGCACATTGTTGACCTGCGAGCCGAGCCGGGCGCGTGCCTGCCAGAGCCGGAACACTGCCCCGCGCGGGTCACGCAGCTCGGCCCACCGGCCACCCGGACCGGCATCGTGGGGTCCGTCGACCAGCTCACCGCCCGCATCGACCGCTCGCGGGACCGTCGCGTCGACGTCGTCCACGGCGACGTACGTCATCCAGGACGCCGACCCGTCCGCCCGCGGCTCGATCGCGGCCACGTCCTGCCCGTCCAGCGTCGCGATCAGGTACGTCGCCGGCACGTCGGGAGGGAGCGCGTCGTGGGTCTCCCACCCCATCAGCGCGCCGTAGAAGGCGGCCGCAGCAGCCGCATCCGGCACCTGCAGGTCGATCCAGCAGGTGACGCCCTGCGGGTAGGTGTGCGGGTTGTCAGGGGTTCCCGAGGCCATGACTCGCACGATACGCCGGACCGGTGACACCGCCGGCGGGTCAGTCGCCGACCACGACCTCGACCTCGAAGCCCTCGGAGTTCTCGACGTAGAGCGCGACGTGCTCCTCGCCCCCGGCGTGCGGATACCGGTCGGCGTACATCTCGTGCCAGCCGCGCTCGGTCGACTCGGCCCGCATCCGGTCCAGCTCGTCGCGGGTCTCGACGGTCATCGCGAGGTGGTTGATGCCGGGCCGCAACCGGTCGTGCTCGCCGTGCTGGTCCGACGAGTGCTCCATGAAGAGGTAGGTGCCGTCGGCGTGCACCCACGACAGCATCCCGTCCTCGCGCTGCCACCCGCACCAGGCGAGCAGCCACCCCCACTCCCCCTCGGCGGTCGCGACGTCGTCGACCCACAGGTCGAGGTGGTGGAGGGCGCGGGGCATGCGCGCCAACCTAGACCAGCCTTTCTCGGACACCCGCGCGGTGGGATCCTCGAGGAGGAGAGGCACGAGATGGACTACCGGGACTCGCACCGCGCACTGCAGGACGCCTTCGACACGCGACGGCTCGCCGACCGGCTGGCCAGCGTCGCCGGTGATGATGTGTCGGGGTTCCGGGACTTCATCGAGGCGCGCGACATGTTCTTCCTCGCCACCACGGACGCCTCGGGCCAGCCGCAGTGCTCGCACAAGGGCGGCGATCCCGGCTTCGTCCGCGTGGTGGACCCGACCACGCTCGCGTTCCCGGTGTACGACGGCAACGGGATGTTCCTCAGCGTCGGCAACATCACCGAGAACGCGCAGGTCGGGATGCTCTTCATCGACTTCTCGGACGGCTCGCGGCTGCGGGTCAACGGCGAGGCGTCCGTCGACCCCGAGGACCCGCTCGTCCACGAGTTCCCCGGCGCCAAGCTCGTCGTACGGGTGCGTGCGCGCGCCGTGTTCCCCAACTGCCGCCGCTACGTCCACACCCACGGCCCGACCCAGAGATCGGTCTTCGTCCCCGTCGCCGGCGAGAGCCCGCCCGTGCCGGACTGGAAGCTGGACGAGTGGTTCGACGGCACCCTCCCGGCCGGCGACCCGGCGCTCGACGCGTCCCACCCCAGTGCCCCGTCGATCCCCAGGTTCTAGGTTCTGACCATGACGCCCGACCTCGAGCACCTCCGCCGCGCGATCACCGTCTCGCTCGACGCGCGCGAGCACGGCAACCACCCGTTCGGCGCCGTGCTCGTCGACGGGTCGGGCTGGGTCGTGCTGGAGGCCGAGAACACCGTCACCACCGCCCACGACGTCACCCACCACGCCGAGCTCAACCTCGTACGCCTCGCGTGCGCGTCGATCGCGTACGCCGACCTGCCGGGCCACACCCTCTACACCTCGTGCGAACCGTGCGCGATGTGCTCGGGCGCCATCTACTGGGCCGGCATCGGCCGGGTGGTCTACGGCCTCTCGGAGGCGGGCCTGCTGGGCCTCACCGGCAACCACCCCGACAACCCGACCCTGATGCTCCCCTGCCGCGAGGTCTTCGCCGCCGGCAGCCGGGTGACCCAGGTGACGGGTCCGCTCCTCGAGGGCGAGGCGGCCGCTGCGCACGAGGACTTCTGGGTCTGAATCGCACCCGAGGCTGGACGAAAGATCAGCTGTGGATCGATGACGACTGTCGGTGGCATCGCCTATAATCAAACACATGGTCGAAGCGCTGGAGCGGGTGAGGGGGAGGGTCGAGGACGACCTCTCGGCCACCG